>NZ_SGOM01000004.1 GCF_022113815.1 Vibrio cincinnatiensis | reverse complement strand
CCCGAGTGGCTAAAGGGAGCAGACTGTAAATCTGCCGGCTCCGCCTTCGATGGTTCGAATCCGTCCCCCTCCACCATCTATAAAAAGCCTGCTCAATGAGCAGGCTTTTTTGTGTTCATCTATTTTTAGCTGTCTTCCCTACTCCACAGCGGCTTTACCTATAAATAAAAAAGGCTCCAAGTCAATTCCCCCTTGAAGCCAAACCATTGAATCCACTTTTAGACTCAATCAGGATTTAATGATCAATCAAAATGATCCGAGTTTCATAAGGACGAAGAATTTGATGCACGGCAACTCTTTGCTCTGCTGGCTGAGGATAATTTCCCAGCAAATAACGCGCTTTTTCTAGCGCAATCCCTTCGGGTAAAACACACTCTTCTTCCTGTCCGTAGAAATTATTGAGGCAGAACAAGGTCTGTTTATCGCTCTTTCTTTGATAAGCAAAAATAGCTGGATGATCCGGTAAAAGGTCGAGGTAATTTCCCAGTGTGATCACAGGAACGGTTTTGCGTAACGCAATTAAGCTTTGGTAAAAATAAAAGACCGAATTTTTATCCGCTAAGGCTTGCTCAGCATTTACCTTCGAGTAATTTTCCGCCACAGCCAACCAAGGTTCTGCTTGGCTAAATCCAGCATACAAAGAACCATCCCATTGCATGGGTGTCCGTGAATTGTCTCGGGATTTATCGGCTAAAATAGCCAACATGTCTGCTTTACTCACACCTTTTTGGTTCACCATGATCTGATACATATTGGTGCTTTCGACATCCCGATATTGCTCAATAGAGGTATAACCCGGATTAGTCATACCAAGCTCTTCTCCTTGATAAACATACGGAGTCCCTTGCATCATATGTATCGATGCTGCCAGCATTTTGGCCGATTCCACTCGATATTGCAGATCATTGCCAAATCGACTGACTACTCGAGGTTGATCATGGTTACACCAAAATAAAGCGCCCCACCCTTGACCATTAAGCCCAGTTTGCCAATGATTAAAAATCTGTTTAAGTTGCAAAAAATCAAACGGTGCTTGGGCCCATTTTTCACCATTGGGATAATCCACTTTTAAATGATGAAAATTAAACACCATCGACAATTCTTTGCCATCCAATGCCGAGTATTGCTGGCAATGTTCTAATGTGGTTGAGGACATTTCCCCCACAGTCACACTGCCGTAACGTTGAAAAACATCACGACTGATTTCTTGTAAATATTCATGAACTCTTGGACCATCGGTATAAAAACGGCGACCATCTCCTTGTTCGTCATTAGGGAAGTCTTGCTGTTTGGAAATAAGGTTAATGACATCTAACCGAAAACCATCCACCCCTTTTTGAGCCCAAAAATGAATAATCTCCTTCACTTCTTGACGAACTTTGGGGTTTTCCCAGTTTAAATCGGCCTGTTCTTTTGCAAAAAGGTGCAAATAGTATTCATGGGTTTGTTCGTCCAAGGCCCAAGCACTGCCACCAAACTTAGACTGCCAATTATTGGGAACTTGGCCATCAACCGGAGCTTGCCAAATATAATAATCTCGGTAAGGGCTAGCTTTATCGCCGATGGCAGACTGAAACCAAGCATGATCTGTTGAGGTGTGGTTAACCACAATATCCATGATGATGCGAATACTACGTTGATGGGCTTCATCGAGCAGTTGCTCAAAGTCTTCCATAGACCCAAAATCTGGATTAATGGCATAATAATCAGCGATATCATACCCATTATCGACCATCGGCGAAGGATAAATGGGGGTCAACCAAATAGCTTCAATTCCCAATCGCTTCAAATAGTCCAGCTTCCCAATAATACCTTGTAGGTCACCGGTTCCTTTCGCCCCACTGTCACAAAAACTTTTCGGATAAATCTGGTAAATGGTGGCCGTTTTCCACCATTCATGATCTTTATTTACTGTCGTCATCTGCTCTCTACTCACTCACCGAAAATGGAGAAAAAGAGTGGTAATCCACCACTCTAAAAATAGGTTTATTCAGCGCTCATTGTCGCCAGTTCACCTTTTGTCTGGGCACGTTTGTACATCAATAATGTCAATGCCGCAGGAACAGCAATCGCAATCAACATCGCCAATAAATAAGTAACCCAATACTGAGGTTGGATAGAAAGAATGCCCGGAAGCCCTCCCACACCAATCCCATTTGCCATCACACCAGCACTGCCACAAATAGCCGCGGCTAAGGCACTACCGATCATTGCACTCAGCATTGGAAACTTATACTTCAAGTTAATACCGTACATTGCAGGCTCTGTTACCCCAAGGTAAGCCGAAATAGCCGCAGGAATAGAAATGTCCCGCTCACCCTGCTTTTTACTGATAATAATGATACCCACAACCGCAGACGCCTGCGCAATATTGGATAACGCAATGAGTGGCCAGATAGGCGTTCCCCCCAGCTCTTGCATCAATTGTAAATCGACCGCATTGGTCGTGTGGTGAATCCCAGTGATAACTAATGGCGCGTATAAGAAACCAAATACCATAGAGCCAAGTACTGCAAAATCTCCCGTCATCGCTGCTTTTGCAGCATAAGCAACCCCATCACCAATGATTCGTCCAAATGGACCAATAAAGGCATGGGCTAGAATCACTGCTAGAATGATGGAAATAAAGGGAACCACCACAAGATAGAGATAAGAAGGAATAATGCGCTTTAAATTGGTTTCGATAAAAGCCAGCACGACACCCGCTAAAATAGCGGGAATCACCTGAGCTTGATACCCGACTTTCTCAATCGCAAACCAGCCAAAGTCCCACACTTCTGGAACCTGAGTACCAATTAAGTAAGCGTTCATCAGTTGAGGGGAAACTAAGGTCACCCCAAGAGTAATCCCAAGAATCGGTGTTCCTCCCAGTTTTTTAACCGTAGACCAACACACACCAACAGGAAGGAAGAAGAAAATGGCTTCACCAATTAGCCATAGAAAAGCATGTACACTGGCCCAAAACTGGCTAATTTCAGTCAAGGTTTGCCCGTCGAACATTTTGATGTCGCCAATCACATTGCGGAAGCCAAGAATAAGCCCGCCAGTGATGATCGCCGGTAACAAAGGGACAAAAATTTCAGCTAAATGGGAAATCCCGCGTTCCAGTACATTCATATTTTGCCGAGCCGCAAGTTTTGCCTCATCTTTGGATGCTTCAGATTTTCCCGTTAATGCCAATAAAACTTTATAAACCTCATCAACGTCGGTCCCAATCACAACCTGAAACTGCCCTGCATTAGTAAAACACCCCTTAACCATGCTCAGTGTTTCAATCTGTTTGATATCCGCTTTCTCAGTATCATTCAATACAAAACGTAAACGTGTTAAGCAGTGACTGACACTGGCAATATTCTCGTTACCACCAACCAGCTCAATCAGACGAATAACGTCTTGTTTCGCTATCTTAGTCATATCCCATCCACCCTGTTTGGTTTTCCATTTATCATAGTTGATCTTCTTATGGGAACAATCCCAATTAGATAAAGAGATATTGGCATATTCGATATTAATACAAAATGGGAACAGTCCCATTAATTGAAAGCGATCACGAACTGCTCAATATTTAGACGAGAAAAGTGAGATCTCACACTGGTTTTGCTAGGCAGAGAATGACAAGAAAGAGGGCTTGCATAGCGCAAAGACTAGAAGTAAGGAGAAGACGAGCAATGAATAGGTAAAAACGTGCTCGCCGATTATAAACTGGATGCAGGTTGTTGAGTGAGATGAACACAGTCAAGGCTTTCACTTGAGAGTTGATGAATCAATAGCTGGGCCGCTTGTTCACCGGCTTGATGATAACCAGGATCAACACTGTATACATTCGGAAAGAGGAAAGAAAGCAGCTCATTCCCCCCCACGCCTGTCACAGCAATATCCTCGCGTTGTCGCTCTTGTAAACGTTTGATAACGCCTAACGCCAAAGTATCACTGGCACACACAATCGCTTGTGTCTCTTCCTGCAAAACATGATCAACCAATTGATAAGCACTCTCATGGTGAAGTGCTCCTGTTTGATAGTTGGGTTCTTGTCCATTGGCTTCACACCAATCTAAATATGCCTGTAAACGCATCAAACCTGTCGTCTTATCTTGCGGATTAACACCAATAAAAGCAATTTGTGATCGCTGCTTTTGCTGTAAGTAGCGCAAAGCTTGATTGATAATGCCTCGGTTATCGTAATTAATCGATGAGACAAATTCACAATCCATAGCAACAAGTACGGCTCGATTTTTCCAATCCGCTAATGCTGATACGTCCATATCGGTAAAACCAAAAACAATGACCCCATCCACATTGCGCTTTGCCAGCACATTCAGGTGAGCCTGCGTTTTCTCCCGATCAAACTGGCTCTCCATAATCACCACATCATACCCATGCTGATAAAGCACTTGCAGCATACGGCTGACAGCTCGGTTTTCCGATGGTGAATCCAGACGAGAAATAATAACGCCAATCACTTTTTGGCTCCCGCCACGCATAGATTGTGCGGATTTGGATGGTACATAGCCAGATTCAGCAATGACTTGCTCAACCCGCGCACGAGTTTCTGGCCTTACTTTGGGATCATTAGTCAGCACACGTGATACCGTAGACTTTCCCACACCAGAAAGTTTTGCAATATCAAGGATGGTCAGCTTTTTACTCATCGTTGCTCAACAACCTATGGTAAAGAGCGAAGATAAGCGGGGACATTGGCTATGCTATCAAGCACAGCATTGGCTAAAACTTCACCTTGATCGGTTATCGGTTTTCCTGTTCGTACTAGAATTTTATGCCCCACGCCTGCGGCCTCTGCAGCCATCATATCTTCGGCTTTATCACCGACCATCACTGAGTTTGCCATATCAATGTTCAAAAAATCACGAGCAGAAATAAACATGCCAGGTTTCGGTTTACGACAATCACACACCTGCTTATAGTCACCGATCCCTTGTTCGGCATGATGTGGACAGTAGTAAACACCATCAAATTCCACCCCATTATCCACAAAATTCCAATCCATCCATTGAGTCAGAGAAAGGAATCGATCTTCACTAAACAGACCTCGCGCAATCCCAGACTGATTGGTGACCAGCACCAATAAATAGCCCATTTCTTTTAATTGTTTGGTTGCTTCAAAAACACCATCAATGAAATGGAAGTCGTGCTCATCATGCACGTAACCCGTGTCGAGGTTGATCACCCCATCACGGTCTAAAAACACAGCGGGTTTGGCCAAAATATTGCTCTCTAATGACGTATTTTTCCAAGAATTATACTCAACTAACGCTAATATGCTAGGTTGAAAGACCAATGGTAGAATGGACTAACGACTTCGCCGACTCACCTGATGAGCATGAGGGACAATAGTCATTTAGCCATCTAGACGTAAAAATATCTATTGACTTAAAAGAACATAACTCATAGCATCAATCGACAAGTGAGAAAGAACGCGGCATGGTTTTATGATTCAAATTAATCAAGTAAATAAGGTGTTCTACCAAGGTAATAAAGAGATACATGCCTTGAAGGAGATTAACCTCAATATTGCACAAGGTACCATCTTTGGTGTTATCGGCTCATCAGGAGCAGGGAAAAGTACGCTCATACGCTGCGTAAATATGTTAGAAAAGCCGACCAGTGGTCGAGTTATTGTTGATGGGGTCGATTTAACCACTCTAAGCCACAAACAGCTGTGCCAAGCAAGACGCAATATTGGGATGATTTTCCAGCACTTTAATCTACTTTCTTCTCGTACTGTATTTGAAAATATCGCATTGCCCCTTGAACTTGCGGGTCATACCTCTGCGCATATCACAACCAAAGTAACCGAACTTTTGGCGTTAGTAGGCCTATCGGATAAACGAGATTCCTACCCCGCTAACTTAAGTGGCGGTCAAAAGCAACGCGTTGCGATTGCTCGTGCTTTAGCCTCTGATCCTAAAGTTCTACTTTGTGATGAGGCAACCAGCGCATTAGATCCGGCCACCACGCAATCTATCCTTGAATTACTCAAAGAAATTAACCGTAAATTACACATCACCATTTTGCTTATCACTCATGAAATGGATGTAGTTAAAAGTATTTGTCATGAAGTTGCGATTATCGGTGATGGACAATTGGTGGAAAAAGGCAGCGTTGGAGAAATTTTTGCTCATCCGAAGACGACACTGGCTCATCAGTTTATCCGCTCAACGTTGGATCTCTCCATTCCAGATGATTACCAAGTTCGCTTACAACCTGAGCGTACGGTTGGCAGCTACCCATTAGTTCGCCTTGAATTTACAGGCGCAACCGTCGATGCACCGTTGATGTCACAGATTGCTCGCAAATTTAATATTGATGTCAGCATCCTAAGTTCCGATCTCGATTACGCGGGAGGCGTGAAATTTGGCATGATGGTGGCAGAAATTTTTGGTGATGAGCAAAATGATACCGCTGCTATTCAATATCTACGAGACAACAATGTAAAAGTCGAGGTGCTCGGTTATGTCCTTTAATACCATTACAAATTGGCTGAGCTTTAACAGCGACTTATTATTAACCGCAACTTGGCAAACGATATACATGGTCGCAGTGGCCGGCATTGTGGGTTTCGCCATAGGGATCCCGCTTGGTGTTATTCTGCATATTACGAAAAAAGGTGGCCTGCTAGAAAACTCCCGCTTCAATAAAATATTGGGGGCGATCGTTAACATTGGCCGCTCCGTTCCCTTTTTAGTATTAATGGTTGCGATTATCCCGGTCACAAAAATGCTGGTCGGTACCTTCATTGGGACAACCGCCGCGATTGTTCCTTTAACCATTGGTGCTATCCCTTTTGTCGCCCGATTGATCGAAGGGGCGTTAATCGAAGTCCCCAGTGGTTTGGTGGAAGCGGCCCAATCGATGGGAGCAACCCCCATGCAGATCATCAGCAAAGTCTTACTGCCTGAAGCCATGCCAACCATTTTAAATTCAGTAACGATTACTTTAGTCACGCTGGTGAGCTATTCTGCTATGGCAGGCACTGTTGGTGGTGGTGGTTTAGGGGATGTGGCGATTCGCTACGGATTCCACCGTTATGATGTCACGATCATGGCCGTGACCGTCGTCATGCTGATCGTTTTAGTACAAGTCATTCAATCTATCGGTGATTTTTTAGTGCGCCGAGTGGATCACAAATAAGTAAAAGTATCGTTTTATAACAAGGAGAATAGATATGAAGTTGAGTTTAAAAGGGTTACTAGCGATCACTGCCGCTGCATCGGCTCTGATTTTATCAGGCTGCGGAGAAAAAAGCGCGGATGTCAATAGCGTTAAAGTTGGGGTAATTGCGGGAGCCGAAGCTCAAGTCGCAGAAGTGGCAGCTAAAATTGCTAAAGAGAAATACAACCTTAATGTCGAATTGGTCACCTTTACCGACTACGTAACCCCAAATGCTGCGTTGGATGATGGTTCTATTGATGCGAATGCTTTTCAGCACAAACCTTATCTAGAAAAACAGATGGCAGATCGTGGCTATAAGTTAGCCATTGTTGGCAACACCTTTGTTTATCCTATCGCTGGCTACTCAAAAGAAATTAAAAGTGTTGATGAGATTAAACAAGGCGCACGCATTGCGGTACCGAATGACCCAACCAATCTCGGTCGATCTCTCCTACTGCTTGAGCAACAAGGGTTAATTACTCTACGTGAGAATGTTGGCCTATTAGCTACCGTTCGTGACATCACCGAAAATCCGAACGATCTTCGCATTATGGAACTGGATGCAGCGCAACTGCCTCGTTCACTGGATGATGTAACACTGGCTATCATCAATACCACTTACGCCAGCTCTATCAACTTGACCCCTGAAAAAGATGGTATTTTTGTCGAAGACAAAGAGTCTCCTTATGTGAATTTACTGGTGGCTCGTCAAGACAACATCAATGCTGAAAACGTGCAGAACTTCCTAAAAGCGTACCAAACCGACGAAGTAGCAGAAGCCGCTTCAACCATTTTCCATGGCGGTTCAGTTAAAGGCTGGTAAGTTAAAACACGACTAATATAGATATAGTAAGGAGATAAAACCCATCTGAGTTTTATCTCCTTTTATCTATTTCATCGCCCTATTTACGCGATGAACCCCCCGGCCAGACGTTAGTTTTTCAGATGGTCCCACGAAATATTTGACACGATACGACATTGTTCACACTTAAAATGGAAGATCTCATGCAAAGGTTCGCTGAGTAACCAAGCTCCACCACACTTAGGGCAGGGGCGCGCTTTTTCAGAGGCCAAACTCGTTCCCCCTACTCGGTATTGGTAGTAGTACGTCGGAATTTTCGTTAAATACTCAATTCTCCCTCGTAAATCCCAACCGCGACGAAATAAATCGCTGCCGATTTCACACAACTCATATAATGCGGCATGCTCTGCTTTACAGCCTCCTGCCATCTGAATTTCATCACATGCTTGCCATTCCGTCTGCCACTTAATCACTGCTTTATGATCGCCATTAAATGTCGCCGGATTACGATATAAAGGAATGGGTAATAAGGTTTCCCCACTGCGTAGTGGTGAACAAGTATGCACATAAGTGGTATAAAGCACTTGCCAAGTAGGCGGTGTAGTATCCGCCGCTTGCTCAGAATTAATATCTCGCCCCAATAAACGGATTTTCGGTGCCAATAAGCTCGCCTCAGATAAGCGCGCTAAGCTGCTTTTAACAAAGTCTGAATGGTACTTAGGATGCAAGCTATCTTTCTCAGGGCATACCGCACGCAAGAAAAATTCACCTTCCCCTAATACCAGAGGGAACTCCCGGCCAAGGACTTGACCATTAAAACGCAGCGCTTCCATTAATCCATTAACCGCTTTATCCACCGCGCTGATGGTTGTGTTGTCAAAGCACTCAAATTCCAGTTCCACCACATACATAAAAACTACACCACGGGTTCAAGTTGATCTAAAAAGTCGGCCACATCCGCACACAATACTTCTCGTTGTGAACGTCCTAACGTTTCCCGAATAACATTTCCTGTTAGGTTACAGATTGAAATGACCACCATGTCATCATCTGTTGTCGCAATAAAAACGGTCGGTTTTTGCTTGAGGCGTCGCTGCATCACCAGATGGCCAAGCATATTTTCTTGAAGCCTAACGTAGTCATCCTCATTCCAGACTTGTAGCAAGGTTAATGCTACATCACGCCATCTCGCTGGCATATCTGCACAATATTGAGAGCCATAGAAAGGGGCGATGTCAGGATGAAGCGTTAACTCAATCCCTTGTTCAACCGCTTGCAAAGAGGCGACACTATCCCGTTGATAAGCTCGCCAGTACACGTTCTCCCCCTCTTGCTTTTGAATACACAGCGAAGGTAAGCCCACGAAAGCATCACTACAGGGTAAACTTTGATGCTGTTGTTGGTAGGCGTCACAATAACGTTGCGTAAAAGATAATAAGGCAGGGGCGACTAAATGAGCCATGACGTTCTCCATTACGAAGCAAACCACAGACGGCCAGTGACACCAGCGGTCATATTGCGTAAAATTCCTGATATTCTAATCGAATTGACGGCAAATGATGAGCAAATATTCTGAGGCAAAAGAACTAGCAGGGCTAACGCTAGGGAAAAAAACCGACTATACCCACCAATACGATCCCCGTTTATTGCAGCCTGTACCTCGTCGTTTAAATCGAGAACAACTCAACCTTGGTGAATCATTACCCTTTACCGGTTGCGACACTTGGACCTTATATGAGCTTTCTTGGCTAAACGAAAAAGGGCTCCCACAAGTGGCGATTGGAGAAGTAAACATTCCCGCAACCAGTACGAATTTAATTGAGTCAAAATCTTTTAAGCTCTACCTCAATAGCTTGAATCAAACCCAATTTGACTCTTGGCTGGCCGTGCATGAGTGCTTAACTCACGATCTCTCCCTGTGCGCAGGCGAAGCGGTAAGCGTGCAGTTGTTCCCTCTAGCTCATTATACTCATCAACCCATCGCCAACATGCAAGGGGAATGCATTGATGAGCAAGACATTACAATCACCGATTATCAATTTAACGCTGACTTATTGCGTCAAGCGACCCGTGACGTGATTGTCGAAGAAACACTGCATAGCCATCTACTCAAATCTAATTGTTTAATCACCAATCAACCCGATTGGGGAAGCGTAGAGATCACGTATCGAGGACCACAAATACACAGAGAAGCCTTATTGCGTTATCTTGTTTCATTCCGTGAACACAATGAGTTCCATGAGCAATGTGTCGAACGAATCTTCACCGATATTCATCGCTATTGCCACCCTGAGCATCTCACGGTTCTAGCTCGTTATACTCGCCGTGGCGGTTTGGATATCAATCCATTCCGATCGACTCATCATGCCGCCCCAGCTCATCATTTACGCATGGCTCGTCAGTAAAAGGAATCAGTTCAGGATGCAATTTTTCCGTTGGATGTCTCGCTGTTTGATTACATTACTCCTTTGTCTACCAACTTGGGGTCAGGCCGCGGTTTACTCTTCTCCGATGCTAAATGAAGCCTATAGCTTGATCGATATATCGCCGATGCAAGCAAAAGAGTTAGCGCAAGAATATCTACAGCAACGTAAATTGGCCGATAAAACGGAGAAAAACCCATCCAGCATTAGCCGAGATGAAACCGATAGTCGAATTCGAACACCGAGCAGCAGTATTGATGCGATAAAAATCTTAGCCAGTGCCGAGTTTCGACTTGGGCATAGTGATACGGCTTTTCAGCAATTGGCGCATGCCAAGCAGCTCGCCATTCAATATCAATTGCCCTATTTAGAATTGGATGTGGATATATTAACGGTTCGCTTGCACTGGCGTTTTGATGGCGATGCCAGCACTGCCCGCAAACAATTGCGTGATATTACCGCCCGATATGAAGCCTTAAAAGAGAGTAGCCGACTTACTAAAGATATTGATTATCAAACCACCATGTTAAGGGCTGAGATTGCTTCTCAGGCCAATGATATTCAACTAGCGAACCGGCTATTTCTTGAAGTAAAACCGTATATTGAGTCGTTAACGGCGCAAAAACCGATGATTGATTATCATATTATCGTAGGCGAGCACTACCTAAGACATGAGTTGTATAACCTGGCTTTATCCGATCTGCTCGTCGCTTATTGGAAAGCGATTGAAATTGATGCTAGTGCTCAACTGGCAAAAACCAACACATTACTCGCACAACTTTTCTATGAGCGTAGAGTCTTCGATAAAACCTTAATACACCTCTCTCAAGCTGCTGAATTTTACGGTAATTATGAAAAATCCCCCATATTGGCTGCGGTATTAAAACGGATGGGAGATGTCTATTACCAACAAGGCAAATACAATTTAGCCTTGGTTCATTATTTCAATGCCATTGACCATGAAAATAGTGAGCTCAACATCACCAGTGTGATTGAGGTTCGATTAAACTTAGCGGCAACCTATTTGCAGTTGTACAACTACCCATTGGCCGAGCAGTATTTGCTTTTAGCTGAAGAGTTACTGCAATCGCACCCTATACCAAAACTTCAAGGCCAAGCCGCATTGCTCAACGCAGGGCTCGCCTACTCACAAAAAGACAGTCAACGGGTCATTCAATACGCTCAACAAGCTCTGCAGTTAGCCCAATCATTGAGTGATTTAACTACCGAAGAACAAGCTTATCGATTACTTTCATTAGGTTATGAGCAAAAAGGGCAATACGCTAACGCTTTGGATAGCATTAAACAGAGCAATACAATTACACAAATTCGCCAAAATAAACTCAATCAAATCAGTGAAGATGCTTTTCGTCGGCAAAAAGAGTTTGCCGAACAAGCATTACATTTAGTGGGGCAAGAGAAAGCTTTATTAGCCACTCAGCGGGAATACAATAAATTTCAAAAAATTGCTTTTTCGTTGTTTGTCACCAGCATCATTTTATTTCTATTTTTGATGCGCCGAGGCTACATCATCCAACGCCAACAAGATGAAATTGATGAACTCAACAACAATTTATTTACCCACTCTCGCTCACGGCTTCCTAATTTACGGATGCTTAATACCAAACTGCTTTCTTCGTTGCAGCGCAGTAGCCATAATTATGAACAATGGCACATTGGGGAACTGATTCATGAACCTCTCAATGATCGCTTACGCTTTGTGATGATCGACCTTCCCTTCCTGCGTAATATGTATCTACAACATGGTTATAGTGCCGGAGTGGAAATGGAACATGCTTTTGGCGCTTTTTTAAAAACCAACTTAGCAGACCCAACTCGTCTCTATCACTTCTCAGATGCAAACCTATTGTATATTGAACCCAATATCGATCGTGAACGGCCACCGGAAGTCCTATTTAATAAGATTCAAGCTTGGGTTGAACAATTTCAACCAGAACGTCCCCTGAATCGAACCATTCGGGTTGGCATTGCTGATTATCCATTCTTACCAAGAGCTTATACTGCGATTAACGACAAAGAGCTGCTAGATATCTTACTGATGGCAACCAGCGTAGCTCGTGAATTAAGCTTAAAAGATAAAACCAGCCATTGGGTCTATTTCAAAGCCATCGATAATGCGCCAGCTGCCAGCTTTGCCTCCAACAATATCCGCAAATGTTGTCAGCAAGCGATCAGTCAGGGCCTAATAAAAGTTCACTCTTCTTGTAAGAATGAGGAGAACATCAAAAAACTCTTAAAAGATGGGTAAATACTGTACGGTTAATGACTTAAGCTAGGTGACGCTAGAAAATTATTTGTTATTATCGACAAATAAGTAAATAGGATCAGGGTTACAACCTCATTCGTATGTTGTTGATGAGCGTTCTAGAGGTATCCAGTATCCATTAAGCCAGCGCAAGTCTATTGTCGCTTTGGATCAATACGTTTAGCTCAGGAAAATATGGGATTAACATAAAAGATGATTTCATCTTTCATCTCCCAACATAGAGAACGGCTTTGTTCTGGTTCACAAGAACAAAGCTCTGCTCTCAACCAACGAATACAGGTTTTTCACTCTCCCTCGTTTAGCTGTACTGGAGCGCATGTTGAAACCAAACTCGTTAGCAACGGAAGAACAGACTCACCATCTGGATGCACAAATTAAACATAGCCGTGATATTTTGCTACACATTCCTGGGATACCCGTAAAAATCAAACGCGATCTTCGAGAACTGTTTAGCCAACCCAGCGCTCAGTCACTGTCTAAAACCGCACAAGCCATCCATCTGCTTAGCCTCTATGAACGAGCGGTAAAAATTCTCACTCATAACTCACACACCACCAGTCATGAATTACCATCTACGGCCGATCACGCCTTACTCGCTGAACTAAACCATGAATTACAAAACCTGATCACCGAGCTAGATTTTGAAGGTGAGTCGGGAGATTTGCTGTCGGATATTCGAACCAAGCTCTTACTGGGTGTGAATACCCAAACTCTATTAGAACTGGCGCTTCAAGTGTTAAAGCTGGTGATTGATGGGACACAATATGAGCGAAAAAGCTCAGAAAAATTCTTAGAGCAAGTCAACGCTTCATTAGCAAAAAACTTAAAAAGTACCGGGCAAAACCTACAGCAAAGCCTTCAATACCAAACTCATCGCCAAGAGATGAACCAAGAATTACATCAGTTGGTGGCTCGTGGACATCATGAATTAAAGAAGGTAGAGTCGAGCACAGCAACCGAAGCACTTGATGCTGTTTTAAATGATATGACATCATTATCTGAGCGCCTTGAACAAGCTCAACAACGTGAGCAAGCGCTAATTGAACGTATGCATTACACCCAACATCAAATGGAAGCGCTGTTTGAACTGACGCAAGACTACCGACGTCGCTTGGAAGACCAAGCTCAACGAATGCTGCAAGATCCATTAACGAAAGTGTACAATCGTACCGCCTTTAATGACCACCTAGAGCTGGAATATCGACGCTGGATTCGCTCTCAACATCCCTTACGCGTAGTCGTTTTCGATATTGATAAATTTAAAAGTATCAATGAAAGCTTTGGTTATTTAGCGGGTGACAAAGCCTTAAAAATCATCGCACGAACCATCCATAAAGAGTTAAATAAAACGGACACTTTAGCCCGTTTTGCTGGGGAAGAGTTTATTCTTCTCCTCCCCGAGCGCAGTGACAATGAATGCCACCAACTTGTCCAGCAAATACAGCGCAACATTGCCCGTTTACCATTCAAATTCCGAGATAAAAACATTACGATAACTCTCAGTGGTGCCACTACTGCATTTAAAGAATCCGATACCCCTGAGATTGTTCTCGATCGTCTTTATCGTGCTTTGCAAGAAGTAAAAAAATACGGCCCTAACCAATTGGCGTGGAAATAAGCCATTCGGTGTTTTTTCATACGAATCGATGATAAAGCAAGAAAACTTAGTGACTGAACTCACATCTTGCGTGGCAGAAGATTCCCCAATGCAGAGGAAGCGCACAAGATTGATAGCCGTATGTCAATGAGTTGCAAGCTCGTTATATTAGGCTCCCCCTTGATTCAATCCATGAATCAATTCACCTTATCGCGTAGATGGTAACTCAATTAAGGAGGTCTCGATGATCACTCAAGTTAGCCCAGCGGGCAGTATGGATTTACTGTCTCAGCTTGAGGTAGAACGACTAAAAAAAACCGCGTCCAGTGATCTCTATCAACTGTATCGTAATTGCAGCCTTGCTGTCTTGAACTCAGGTAGCCACACCGATAACTCAAAAGAGTTACTTGATCAGTACAAAAATTTTGATATCACGGTGTTGCGTCGAGAGCGAGGCATTAAGCTTGAACTGACCAATCCCCCTGAGCAAGCGTTTGTTGATGGGCAAATCATCAAGGGAATTCAAGAACACCTGTTTGCCGTATTGCGTGACATTGTCTACGTCAACATGCATTTATCGGATCAACAACGATTAAACCTCACCAATGCCAGCCATATTACTAACCTTGTGTTTGGTATTTTGCGTAATGCAGGAGCATTGGTTCCGGGCATTGAGCCTAATTTGATTGTTTGCTGGGGTGGTCACTCTATCAATGAAACTGAATATCAGTACACGCGGGCCGTTGGCCATGAGCTAGGGTTGCGTGAACTCAATATCTGTACTGGTTGTGGGCCCGGAGCCATGGAAGGGCCAATGAAAGGAGCAGCGATTGGCCACGCAAAACAGCATTATCGTCAACAGCGTTACCTTGGCCTAACTGAACCATCAATTATCGCCGCTGAGCCACCCAACCCGATCGTCAATGAATTGATCATCATGCCAGATATTGAAAAACGGCTAGAAGCGTTCGCACGTATGGCCCATGGTATTATTATCTTCCCTGGTGGCCCAGGCACAGCAGAAGAACTGCTGTATATTTTGGGCATTATGATGCACCCAGATAATGCAGAACAACCCATGCCTATCGTCCTCACCGGTCCGAAGGAAAGCGAAGCCTACTTCCAGTCTATTGACCAATTTATTGCAGCAACGCTAGGGGAAGAGGCAAGAAAACATTATACGATTGTAATTGATGATCCCGCTCAAGCTGCACGCATTATGAAAGATGCGATGCCATTGGTTCGCCAACATCGACGAGATCATGATGATGCTTATAGCTTTAACTGGTCTCTCAAAATTGAGCCAGAATTCCAACTGCCTTTCGAACCCAGCCATGACAATATGGCAAGTTTAGACTTGCACCTCAACCAACGTCCTGAAGTGCTTGCAGCAAATCTACGTCAAGCCTTCTCAGGCATAGTGGCGGGTAACGTAAAAGCAGAAGGTATTCGAGAAATCGAGCGCAAAGGGCCATTTGAACTGCATGGTGATCCTATGCTCATGAAAAAAATGGATAAACTACTCAGTGACTTTGTACACCAACACCGGATGAAACTACCGGGTGGCACCGCTTATGTGCCTTGTTATCGTATCACCACTTAATCGCGTTATCCCTGAACACCAAAAGAACAGGGATAGTCATCTGAGTTTATTTCATTACAATAAGGGCTTATCGGCCCTTATTTTTTTGGTACTTATGTCTCTTCATCTTGTGATTATTGATGCGTTAAACCTCATTCGTCGAGTGCATTCAGCTCAGCCCGATCCCACCGATATCAGCCGGACAACGGCAACAACGTGTCGGACGCTACAACGTATCATTGATGAATCAGCGCCAACCCATATCATTGCCGTCTTTGATCACTACCTGCAAGACAGAGGCTGGCGAGCCCAGTTGCTCCCCACCTATAAACAAGGGCGTAAGCCCATGCCCACACCGCTACAAGAAGGGTTAGAGTCCATTCAACAAGCTTGGTGGGAATTGGGTATCGACGCTTTACTTTCCGATGGTGATGAAGCCGATGATTTAGTTGCCACCCTCGCCTGTAAGGTGGCAAATCATCAAGAAAAAGTCACCATCATTTCTACCGATAAAGGCTATTGCCAGCTTCTTTCACCCACGTTACAAATTAGAGACTACTTTCAACAGCGTTGGCTTGATGCCCCTTTTATTGAAAAAGAGTTTGGTGTCCAGCCAAGACAACTGGCTGATTTCTGGGGGTTAACAGGAATCAGCTCCAGCCAAGTCCCCGGCGTTACAGGGATAGGCCCAAAAGCTGCTCAAGCCATTTTGCATCAATTTACGAGCATTGAAGAAGCCTATGCCAGTGGCCAGTTAGCTGATAAATATCGAAAAAAGCTCGATGAACAGATAGAAATGGCGAGAATCTGTAAGCAAGTCGCCCAACTCAAAACCGATATTGAGTTAGGCTTTAACTTGCAAGACATTCGATTTCAGCCTCTTCGAGACCCCAAAATCGAATAACACAAGGCTAACAGGCCAAATTAGTAAGGCGAAATATGAGATAAGCTTTGTACGTGAACGGTGATTTCTTCACGATCATGATACAAATGCTTGGCTTGTAATCTGAACTTCACCTGATGCTCTTTAAGGAATCGTTTCAGATTTTCGATATCTTCTAGCACTTCATCATAGCGCCCTTTCATCGGCAATTTGAGATTAAATATGGCCTCTTTCGCCCAGCCACTGATCAGCCACTCACCCATAAGTTGAGCCACTCGTGAAGGCTTTTCGATCATATCACACACCAGCCAAGTCACATTTTTACGAGGAGGCTCAAATTTAAAGCCATCTTCCATGTGGTGTTTCACTTGGCCAGTTTCCATCAAACTTTCCGCCATCATGCCATTATCAACGGCATAAACAAACATCGAGCGTTTCACCAGTTGATAAGTCCACCCTCCCGGACAAGCTCCTAAATCGACCGCCCACATCCCCGATGCAAGACGCGTTTCCCACTCCTCTCGAGGTATAAAAACATGAAAGGCCTCTTCTAATTTCAGCGTTGAACGGCTCGGTGCATCGGCAGGAAATTTCAAACGAGGAATGCCCATAAAGAAAGGCGAATTATTCTGGCTGTAAGAATAGCCTATATAGCAATGGCCGGGAGCAATAAAGCAAACATGAAAAACGGGTTTCTTAGCATTATCTTTAGCCAGTAATAACCCTTTTCCTCGTAATGCTTGGCGCAAAGGAACGGTAAATTTACGGCAAAATTTCAGTAACTCTTTCGCTTCATTAGTATCTGGTGTTTCAATGCGAAGATCCCCACAAAGCGGCAAATAATCAATTGCTGACAGCTGTGACAAAATGGGCGAGATGCGGTCATCTTTGGGTAAATCTACGAATTCAGCTTCAACAGCAAACATCTGCCGAGCAAAAATCAATGCCTGAAAGTCGATCTGTTTGATCAATTTATCGGCATCTTCATCTTGGTAGCATTCAAACAAAACATACCCGGTATTACTTTTTAAACGAGGAAAACCATACACTTCCAGTTGGCTCGCTTTGTCTTGAATTTCGCCAGCGCACTCTTTTTCAAAGCCAGCGCGACAATAGAGCATCACTTGTTTCACCGTTTCACCTCTTTCATATTCATGGCAGCTAGGGTAAACATCCCCCAACCAAATAAAAACAATACCCCACCCAATGGAGTAATCGGTCCAAACCATTTCACACCAGTCAACGCTAGCGCGTAAAGGCTGCCGCTAAAGCAAAAGATGCCGATCATAAAGCAAATGGCTGCTTGGCTAAAATGTTTTCGGGCTTTTTCACTCAAAGGAAATTGCAGTAAAACACCACACATCAACAAAGCGGCACTGTGGATAAATTGATAATTCACCCCAGTTTGAAACACGGATAATAAATGGGTTGAAAGCTGAGAATTAAGCGCATGAGCCGCAAAAGCCCCTAGCGCAACCGAAACTCCAGAAGAAAAACCACCAAACATAAGTAAGGACTTACTTTTCATCATAAACCTCCCAAATAAACTGAGCTAATAGATCCAGTGCTAAAGTCATGTTGCTTTCAAAGTGATAACCCGAACGCTTTCTTGGAACAAAACTATGATCGCCATCAGGAATAAAATGCAGTTGAATAGCCTCACTCAGCATAAAATGTTGGCACTCTTCTTCACTGCCAAACCGGTCTCTTGCGCCTTGCAAAATAAGACAAGGTTTCATGAGGGAAGCAAGGTGTCCCCCTTTATAATTATCTGCTTTTCCAGGTGGATGAAAAGGAAATCCTAAGCAAGCAATGGCTCGAACATTAGGATGTTCTGCAAGCAAAGAGGCCATACGCCCCCCCATAGATTTACCACCAATGACCACGGGTTTATCTGCCCATTGCTCAATCACTTGAATATAGGTCGACAGTAACGTGGCGGCTTTGTCGGGCGGGCGACGCTTACCATCTTGGCTTCGCTTGACCATATAAGGAAAATTAAAACGCACAACACGGATCCCCCGCGTGACTAACCCTGTTGCAACCTGTGACATAAATTCATGATCTTTATCTGCCCCCGCACCGTGAGCAAAAATCCATGTCGGGATCGAAGCATTTTCACCTGCATTCGGCGGCTCATTCACCGTCACCCACTCATTCATGAGACGTCATCACCTCTTCTAAGATCACCTCTTGTTCACGACGCGCCTTATTGAGCATCCAGTCACGAAACGTTGCAATACGCCCCATATCGGCCTGTTTCTCATGACAGACGACATAAAAAGCATTTTTGGTCATTAAAACTTGATCAAAAGGAGCAATCAATCGGCCAGATTCCAATTCAGGTTGGGCAAGCACATTGTTACCTAAAGCGACCCCTTGGCCATGAGCCGCGGCTTGTAACACCATGGTAGAATGGCTAAAAATAGGCCCGTGGTTAACATTAACCGAGTCCAATCCATTCTCTTTAGCAAACTGTTTCCAATCCTTACGAGAGGTATCATGCAATAAGGTGTGCTGCGCTAAATCACTCAAACAGGCTAATGGTTTACTCCCTAGCAACAAAGTGGGAGAACACAGCGGAATTAAGAATTCTTGATAAAGCTTATCGGCACGTAAACCCGGCCAATGACCTCGCCCATAGTAAATCGCAACATCAACATCATCAGTCAACGATCCTTCTTCCATATCCACCGCTTTAATTCGAACATCAATATCTGGTTCTTGTTGATTAAAATCAGCCAAACGAGGAACAAGCCACTGAATAGCAAAGCTAGGAGGTAAACTAATGGTTAGTGCTCCCTTCTCACTGCGTTCTAGTAATTTGTCCGTGGCTTCTGCAAGTGAGCCAAAAATATCTTTAATATCGAGAAAATAGCTTTGCCCCTCTTCAGTGAGTAATAAGGAGCGGTTACGACGTCGAAAAAGTTTTAAGCCAAGAAACTCTTCCAATGCTTTAATTTGGTGGCTGACGGCAGCTTGAGTGACAAACAGTTCTTCTGCCGCACGGGTAAAACTCAAGTGGCGAGCGGCCGCCTCAAACACTTTCAATGAGTTTAGCGGGGGTAATCTTCTGGACATGGGAACACTCTATGGCAGATTAGTTTTTTTAATCTGAAACATTATAAATTGTCCATTGCTAACCAGCCAGAGAAAATCTATATTTCACCCCGTAACGCGAGCCTGAACGGCTTGATTCTTCCGAGAATCAATAGGCTTTGCTGTTGCGATGTTGTGTTTGCAAACTCGGAATTCGAGTTAGGTAGTTTCTACCATCCTGTTTTGTACAGTTATCCCCTGTACAGAACATATACTTCCTGTATTTATTTTTGACCTGTCTGTCAAATGTTTAGCACCGCCTTTCGGCGGTGTTTTTTTATGTACGAAAAATTAAGGGACAGATGAAAAAAATTGAGCCCCACCATTTGGCCGGGCTCAAGGAGAAGTTTTTTATGGGCGGTAGACTTTTATATTATTAAAGCCTTGTTCTTTTAGGTACAAGGCTTGTAAACGGCTCATAACGCCTCGTTCACAATACAATAAGTAAGTCTTAGACTGATCAAGATCACCAAAATGTGTCGCTAGCTTATAGAAAGGTAAATGCTTTATTTCTACGCCATCAATCTGTAACGGCTTATCATCTTCTTCATCTGGGCTACGAATATCAAGCACAATCGCGTGTTCCTGAACAACATCGACTTGCTCCACTTCAGGAGCTTGCTGCTGACTCTCTTTTTCTATGTTGCGAATATCCATTTGTCGAGCGTTATACACCACCTGCTCAAGGATAGAGAAATCAAATTTCGCTTCCTCTTCTTCCAGTTTCGCTTTTACCGCTTTGACTGTCGGGCTTTTAGAAATCACGCCACAATATTCCGGCATGGTTTTCGCAAAATCTTCCGTACCAATTTCACGCGCCACATCAATAATATCGCCTTTATCCCAGTTAATCAGCGGGCGAAGAATTAACGCATCAGTAACCCCATCAATATGACGTAGGTTGGTCAGCGTTTGGCTAGAAACCTGCCCTAGCGCTTCTCCAGTTACCAATGCTTGAATACCCAATTTTTCAGCAATCATGCCAGCTGCACGCATAAACATACGCTTAAGGATTACCCCCATCTGGCCATCCTCAACTTTTTCTAAAATCTCTGCCACAACCGGTTCAAAATCGACAGAGATAAAGCGGACCTTGGCAGAAGATCCATATTTATTCCACAGATAATGTGCGACCTGTTTAACTCCAATTTCATGAGCAGGGCCACCCAGATTAAAAAAGCAGTAATGCACTTTAGAGCCGCGTTTGATGTGTAGATAGCTAGAGACACCCGAATCAAACCCACCCGAAATTAAGCTTAATACGTCTTCTTGAGTACCAAGAGGGAAGCCACCAAGCCCTTTATAACGGGTAATCACTTGGTTGAGCAGCTCATCAGCCACTTCAATTTGAATGGTTACCTCTGGTTTTGTCAGCTTAACTTTGGCCGATTCAACCGCTTGGTTCAAACCACCACCAACATAGCGTTCAAGTTCAATGGAAGAGAAATCGTGTTTTCCTCGACGCTTCGCTCGTACAACAAAGGTTTTATTTTCAATAAGGTGGTGACTTTGTTCTAACACTTGTAGATAAATATCATGCATATCTTCAAAGTGTGACTGCTTCACCTCTAACACTTGTTGAATCCCTGGCGTTGTCGTCAACACCTCCAAGGTTTGTGCGTAGAAATCATCGTTATTTGCCGTTACCTCAATATGGTCACGGCGATTAAACACCACGACACCTTGGGTCCGCTTCTTAATTATGTTGCGAATATTGGATTCGAGAATCTTAGTGAAACGCTTACGGACAGATTCACTTTTAATAAAAATTTCTGGATGGGGCTTAACGATAAATTTCATAAGGCTATTCGCAATCAGGTTTGAACAACGTTAGCGCTCAGTTTTCGGACACTTTGTCCACCGCTGGCGTTACTAAAGGGGCGAGATTATACACGATCTGTCACCGGAGAGAAAAGAATAGAAAAAGGCAAGCCCACAAGCTTGCCTTTATCCATCTCCAAGAATGTGCCTTCTAAAAACCTTATGGTTGAGGTAAAGACGGCACTTCTTCACTATACAAAGGCTTACCTTGCATAATGCTGATTTCCACCCGACGGTTACGGGAACGTTGAGCTTCGGTATCATTGGGCCCAACAGGCGCTGTATCGGCCAGTCCTTGAACCTTTAATCGCATATGGTCAAACCCTTGAACATTTTCCATCTCTTGAGCCACGGAAACGGCTCGCTGAGCAGATAAATCCCAATTAGAGCGATAAAGCTCAGACTCCAAGCGTTGGTTATCGGTATGACCTGACACTTGTACGATACCCGGAACATCTTTGACTAACTCAGCAATTTGTCGTACCAAAGGACGAAACTTAGGCTGTAAAAATGCCGAGCCTTCTGGAAATGCACCACGCTCACGAATACGAATGACGATTTGTTGCCCAAGGTTCTCCACTTCAACCGCACCTTGGTCAATTTCTCTTTGTAATGCTTTTTTGATGTTTTCAGAAATAATTTCTAGTTCTTCAGACATCGACTCCTGCGCTTGTTGCGCTTGTTGCGCCTGCTGCTGTTGCTGTTCTTGCTCGTCATCTTGGCTGTTTTGCGTGGAGGTTTCAGGTGACTCACCCCCGGTTAACTGACCATAATCACGCTGCGTCCCCCCCGCTCGATCAGAATCACCTTCATGAAACTCTAAGGTTTGCTGAGTAATATCGATGGTTTGCTGCATAATGACATCGATCGGCGTAGGCTCTGGCCGACCGGGACGAAATTCCTGTGCTATAACACTGGTGCCTTTCGGGATGTCTTTCACTTCAAGGCGGTTTTGTACCCCGAATGCAAACTTCATTGAGCCTGCTATTTGCTTAAACTTCAGTACATCCATTTCTGAGAAAGAAAGTAGCAGTACAAAAAAGCACAATAGCAGTGACATTAGATCAGCAAATGTTCCTAACCACGCAGGAGCGCCGGGAGGTGGACATTTGCATTTTTGCTCATCCATCATTCACTCCGCTTATTCGTTATCAACATCAAGCGACCGTTTGCCTTCATTTAGGTAATTTTTCAAATAACCATCAATAACGCGTGGATTTTGCCCATCTTGAATAGCAAGAACACCGTCCATGATTAACCGACGATTTAACGTTTCTTGCCCCCGACGAAGCGCCAATTTATCGGCAATGGGGAAAAAGATCATGTTGGCCATCACGGCACCGTATAAGGTTGTCAACAAGGCTACGGCCATCGCAGGGCCGATTGATTTGGGGTCGTCCATGTTAGAAAGCATGGCAACGAGGCCAATCAAGGTTCCGATCATTCCCATCGCAGGCGCAACATCACCAAATGCACGAAATACGCCGGTTCCCATTTCATGTCGTTCATCAGTCAACATAATGTCTTTTTGTAATGCTGATCGAACCACATCGGCATCATGGCCATCAACCAGTAAATCGATACCTTTTTGCATAAACGAGTTGGAAATTTCCATCTCTTCTAAGGCTAAGAACCCACCTTTACGAGCCGCATCAGCCATCTCAACAATTTTTGCGATCAGTTCTTCTGGCTCTTCAATTTTGAACATAAACGCTTTGGCGGCAACTTTTGCTGCACCGAAAAACTGTCCTGCCGTGAATTTGACCAAGACAACAAACGTTGTGCCCCCTATTACAATCAAGATCGAGGTGACATCGACGAACATTATCAGACTTCCACCTACGACCATTGCCATAACGACGAAAGCTAAGCCACCTATCAGGCCTATCAGCGTTGCTAAATCCACGAAGCGCTCCTCATGCTTGTCATCCGCGTTTTCTCCGATTACTCTCGTTATCGGCAAGAGAGTAAAATCTTTAACTAAATTATCGGTAAGTTTATACTTAAAGTCTTCTATCCCCAAGCAGGCATCACGCTTCAATCGCGTTATTGCGCATTTTTCTCTTGTCACTCGAGATAAAGCGGTGGCTACAGTAACAAATGTGAGCCAATCCATTGCACTACTGATGGTTTTATGACGTCATGGCAACAATAAAAAGCGCTCCATTTCTAACAAATTTACTTGGTTAAATTTGACCATCTCCACGCCCTAAGGTAACTTTCGTGCATCTTTTCTAAGGCAAAATGATTATGGCGAGCAAAAAACCTGAAAACATGTCTTTCGAAGCCACCATTGAAGAGTTGGATAACCTTGTTGAACAACTTGAAAGTGGTGACATTGCATTAGATGAAGCACTGAAAAAATTTGAGCGTGGTATCGCGCTTGCTCGCAGTGGACAAACTAAGCTCGATGAAGCGGAGCAACGGGTGAAAATTTTACTTCGCAACAGTGACGATGCGCCACTGACCGAGTTTACTGACTTACCTGAATAACTAAGGTTAATGAGTGTTCTATGATTGAGGCGCTTTCCTCTCTCCAGCAGAGAAATAATCAACAACTGGATGGATGGTTAAATCGTTTACCCTACCAACATCTTCCTTTGATCGAAGCAATGCGTTATGGCCTATTGCTCGGTGGCAAACGGGCGCGCCCTTATCTTGTTTACATCACAGGGCAGATGCTTGGTTGTAAATTATCCGACCTTGATACGCCCGCTTGCGCTGTGGAGTGTATTCACGCTTATTCATTAATCCATGATGACTTACCCGCTATGGATGATGATGAACTGCGCCGCGGTAAACCAACTTGCCATATTAAGTTTGATGAATCGACCGCTATTTTGACAGGGGATGCCCTACAAACATTGGCTTTTACTATTCTGTCTGAAGGGCCACTTTCTGCCCAAGGGGAAAGTAACCGTATTAAAATGATTCAAACTCTTGCTCAAGCCTCAGGTGCTCAAGGTATGTGCTTGGGTCAAGCGTTAGATTTAGCGGCAGAAAACCGAACGGTGACTTTACAAGAGTTAGAAACCATTCATCACAACAAAACCGGTGCATTAATGCGCTGTGCGATTCGAACTGGCGCGATGGCTGCCGGCCAAGCTGGATTAGAGATTTTACCGCAGTTAGATCGCTACGCTGCAGCGATTGGCCTCGCTTTTCAAGTACAAGACGATATTTTAGATATCATTAGTGATACCGAAACGCTGGGTAAGCCACAAGGCTCAGATCAACAATTGAATAAAAGTACCTATCCCGCACTATTGGGATTGGAAGGTGCCATCAATAAAGCTCAAGCTCTGTTTGAAGAAGCGCTCGAAGCATTACGTGCAATTCCCTATAATACAGAGCATCTTGAAGCGTTCGCCCGATACGTCATCGAGCGCAAAAACTAACACTATAAGCGCGCATAACTATGACTCTTGATATTTCGAAATATCCAACACTGGCACTAGCAAATACTCCTGATGAATTGCGTAGCATGCCAAAAGAGGTCCTCCCTAAACTGTGTGAGGAACTGCGAACCTATTTACTCAATTCAGTTAGCCGATCCAGCGGTCACCTTGCTTCGGGCTTAGGAACGGTAGAATTAACCGTAGCGCTGCATTATGTGTACCAAACGCCGTTTGATCAGTTGATTTGGGATGTCGGCCATCAAGCCTATCCACATAAAATTCTTACCGGACGCCGCGAGCAAATGTCAACCATTCGTCAAAAAGAGGGGCTCCACCCTTTTCCATGGCGAGAAGAAAGTGAGTATGACACGCTGTCCGTTGGCCACTCTTCAACTTCGATCAGCGCCGCACTTGGCATGGCTATCTGCGCAGAAAAAGAAGGTAAAAACCGTAAAGTTGTCAGTGTAATTGGTGATGGTGCGATTACTGCTGGAATGGCATTTGAAGCCATGAATCATGCAGGGGATGTCAACCCCGATATGCTGGTTATTCTCAATGATAATGAAATGTCTATTTCTGAAAATGTGGGAGCGCTTAACAACCATCTTGCTCAAGTGTTATCTGGCAGCCTGTATACCTCTATTCGAGAAGGTGGGAAAAAAGTTCTGTCGGGCATTCCCCCCATAAAAGAACTCGTTCGTCGAACAGAAGAGCACTTAAAAGGAATGGTAGTTCCTGGCACTTTATTTGAAGAATTGGGCTTTAACTATATTGGTCCGGTCGATGGGCATGATGTACTTGAATTGATCAAAACCATCAAAAATATGCGTGATCTCAAAGGACCACAGTTTTTGCATGTGATGACCAAAAAAGGCAAAGGTTATGAACCCGCAGAGAAGGATCCTATCGGTTACCATGGGGTGCCTAAGTTTGATCTAAACCATACCAGCTTACCGAAAAGCACGAATAACCAACCCACTTTTTCAAAAATTTTTGGTGACTTTCTGTGTGATATGGCCGCACAAGATCCTAAACTAATGGCGATCACCCCGGCTATGCGTGAAGGTTCGGGTATGGTTCGTTTTTCCAAAGAATACCCAAGCCAATATTTTGATGTGGCGATTGCTGAGCAACATGCAGTGACTCTCGCAACCGGTATGGCGATCAGTGGTTATCATCCGATTGTTGCTATTTACTCCACCTTTTTACAACGCGCTTATGATCAACTGATCCATGATGTGGCAATTATGAACTTACCCATTATGTTTGCAATTGATCGCGCAGGCTTAGTGGGAGCTGATGGCCAAACCCATCAAGGGGCATTTGACCTTAGCTTTATGCGTTGTATTCCTAATATGTTGATCATGGCCCCCGCTGATGAGAATGAATGTCGGCAAATGCTCTATACCGGCCATTTACATCAAGGTCCTAGTGCCGTGCGTTATCCTCGAGGTAACGGCATGGGCGTTGCTATCAATAAAACATTTTCTGCATTAGAACTCGGTAAAGGACGAATGATACGCCGTGGAGAAAAAGTCGCCATTCTCAACTTTGGTACTTTACTTCCTTATGCTCTGGAAGCGGCTGAAGCATTGAATGTAACGGTTGCCGATATGCGTTTTGTTAAACCGCTTGATGAAACGCTCATTGAAGAATTAGCTCATTCTCATGATATTCTGGTTACTCTAGAAGAGAATGTACTTGCTGGAGGAGCAGGAACGGGTGTGGTTGAATTTTTAATGCACCATAAATTACTCAAGCCCGTTTTGAACCTCGGTTTGCCCGATCAATTTATCGCTCAAGGTTCGCAAGAAGAGATGCATACTGAATTGGGATTAGATGGCCCCGGGATTCAAAGGGCCATTGAAGCCTATTTAGCAAAATAAGACTCAGGCCTTCTTATTCGAGAAGGCCTCTTTGTAATGGATTTTGCCAAGCGAATAAACTGAATAGCCGTTGCCAATGCTCATCAAAAGGTGCCGAGAGCACTATCGGTTGCTTTGTATAAGGGTGAACAAATGTCAGTTCGCTGGCATGTAGCATCAAACGTGGTACCTGATATTGCTCTCGATACAAACGGTTATGCTTTCCATCTCCATGCGTGGTATCCCCCACAATTGGATGACGTAAATGAGCCATATGACGACGTAACTGATGTTTACGCCCGGTTTGCGGTTTTAGCTCCATTAAGCAGTAACGCGTGGTTGGAAAAGTGCCCGTTGAATATGGAACTTCTATTTTATTAATGGGCTGATAAGCCGTAATGGCAGACTGAGGCGCTTTATCCTGCCGAGCAAATTTATCGGCAATTTTATCAAGCTCTTCTTTCAGTGGATAATCTAATACCGCACCTTGTTCTATCCAACCCCGAACAATAGCATGGTAGGTTTTTTCCATTTGATGCTCAGCAAACATCGGCATTACCGTGGCTGCAATTTCACTCGATAAAGCAAAGACCAACACACCCGATGTTGGCCTATCTAAACGATGTAAAGGATAAACATGCTGACCAATTTGATCACGCAACGTCTGCATCACAAATTGTGTTTCATGTTTATCTAACCAAGAGCGGTGTACTAACATACCCGCCGGTTTGTTCACCGCCACCAAGTAATCATCTTGATAAATGATCTCTAACATGATGCCACTGCCTTATCTATCTGGTGTAACACCGTCAATATTGCCTGATATTGTGCATGTTCTTTCCACACTTCATCGAAATAAGGGGAGAGTAAAATGCTTTTCGGTAATGACGACTGATCCACCAATAACTGCTGCATACGCGGTAAAAAAATCCATTGCAACCACTCATGGGGATGCAATGTATCCAATGAAAAGGGTTCTGTACTTTGCAGATATTGATCATCTGGTCGCTGAGCTTGCCATAAAGCTGCCGCTTTAAGCTCCCTTTCCAGTGCGGGTAATAAAACGGTGATGTCCGTTCGGTTTATCATGATAACTTTACATCGCTAGCCTTGAATTAGCGGCAGATGATACCATCTATTTATGACAAAAAGTTAGGACCAAATTGATCGCTATGCAACCTATCCATACCCTTACGGCACTGCTTCATCACAGTGGCTGCCAATACTTGGTGTTTGATCTTGGCCGGAGAATTCAGCCAATCGAAGCAAAACAATTTCAAAAAATTGAACAAGGCCAGCAGCCCTACCCTTACCCTTTACAACGTCAGGCTCAATTAGCCATTGTGTATTGGAATGAACATCAGCAGCCATGGATCTGGTTCACAAAATTTCCACTGGACGAACGCGGCTTACTCATCCAAGCCGAAGTGGATCAGTTTATCAAGTATGTGATCGAAGCAATGGGCTCCCGTTTACAACACACGCTCACCGAAGATCAGCAACAAAAATTAGCAAATAACCCCTACACTTTTACACCAACCGAAGAAAAAATGGCCGTTTTCCATAGCCAAATTCGAGCCCAACTTCATTTACCTACCAGCCAATATTATGAACATGCTCAACACTATTTTTCAGGAGGGCTTGGATGGAAAAATTGGCAAACTGTCGGTCTGCAAGGCATCAGTGATATTGGCGCTCGCTTAGGGCAACAAAATAATAGTGTATTAATTCGTAAAGCACTTAAGCATCTCCCCAGCCCACCACTGTATGCTCTACTTGGGATTCTTGAGCATGTCAGCATTCCCGATAACATTGCGAGTAAACTGTACGAGATGGCTAAAGAGCAAATGACCCACTCACACACGGATCTCTTTTTGCTTTCAGCCTTGGTAAGAGCCCTCTCCGGCGCTACACCAAACTATTTAGACAAATTAACTGACGCCATCCTAGCGACACCTGACAATTGCCATCAAGAAGTGTTGATTGGCCTTGCCGGACGATCTTGGTCAACACTCAAAGAGAGTGGTCGTGCTCAGCGTTTTTTACTTCGCTTAGCACAAACCGGTAATCAAGCCCTGTTTAACCAACTCTTTTCAGATTTAGTGATGTTACCGGAACTACGCATGGTGTTATTACCTTTACTACATACAAGCCCATCACCTGAATTAGCCGAAGCCTTGATCCGGTTACAGCATGCAACAAAACGATCATCATAAACCAAGGAAGAAGTGTTCATGACGAGTAACCTCATTCATATCCTTTTACTTAGCTTACTCTGCTTTGCCTTTTGGCAGCAACGTCGCCAATCTGAGATAGCGAAACGATACATTACTCGTCACTGTTCAAACCTAGAGTTGCAGCTTCTCAGTGTCTCTTTCGGGCATCATAAATGGAAAACGCCAGACAAAGGCTGGCGTTGGCATACGATCTACTATTTTGAGTTTTCAGCTCTCGGTGATGATTGTTATCAAGGAGAGTTAGTGATGGTAGGATTCTACCCATTAAAAATTCAACTGCCACCATACCGAATATAGTGATAGCACTTATTCAAGCTCCGTTGATTCCCATTGGTATTGGTGGAAATGACCAAACATCTCTTCTTGAGTGTGTTGATGATGAAAACCCAACTTATGTAAAATGGCAATAGCCGAAGCATGTTCAACATTCACCATGGAGATCACTTGTTTTAGCTTCAAGCGTTGGCAGATATTAGGAAAGAAAGCACTCAAAGCTTCGCTCGCCAATCCTTGCCCCCAATAAGCTTTATCAAATAAAAAGCCCAGTTCTGCGTGTTCATCGCTCACCTCAATATACATATGCCCCATGTACTCTCGGTTATAGTTGTCTAATACCGCCATAGCATGCAAATGATCATCACGTAAGATACGTTGAAAAAGCTGCCGAGCCGAGGCTACTGTTTTCGGGCCATTCATTTGGGCCCGATTTTTCACACAACAATTGAGCATTAAAAAGTCAGATTCAAACGCATCGGTATAAGGAACAATTAATGTTCTACGTGTCACTATCGTCACTGACAATCCTTTGTTTGCAGATATTCTAGAACTCACCCCGAGCTTAAAGACCAAGCTTTAAGAAACGTGCGAAAAAGTAAACCAATGCTGACGATGCTGTATTGATCTTGATAAGGTTTTTTCCACATCAAGTCATTATTCTATTTATTTGCTCAATGAGCTTTTCAAACCGAGATGGCTCTCTTAAAAAATATCAAGAAAAGCCCCGACACTAATGTATCGGGGCTTAAGTCTTACTCGTAGCTATCCGGCTACAGATGGTTGCTCCCTGCATCATCCTTAATAGTGGTTGAATCCTGCAACCAAATCCTCTGCATCGCCACCTTGGCGGTGTCCTAATAATCCTTTTCGCTTACCAATCCCGGTCAGCTTTCATCACTTGTTCCCTGAGCGGTGTCCTTCCATCATCCTGATGGTGTCCCTGCCTCATCCATAGGGTCCTTGCGATCCATGCCCATCAACATCTTGTTAATGGTTATATCCTTATTGGTCCGTCTATCCTGCTCAGCGAATATCCTTACTCGCCGTATTCATCCTGAAGTGTTCTTCCGTGAATCGTTCCAATTCCGTGTCACTTTCCTGTCGACAAGGTTTAATTTACCCCTTTGCCCCCTTTTTACAATCCCTTCAATAAAGGAGCGACACTGGCCCACCTCCCCAAAAAAACAATAAAATTCCATAAATTCAATAAATTAAAAACAATCACATCCCCAAAAATCATAAAAAAACGTTCTTCTCTCACAGGTTTTGTGAGAGATCTCTTACATCAAGTTCCCTCTTTTGCTAACGGTGATTTATCAGTAAGATGCAGTCAGACTAAATACAAGGATCCATTATGCTCACCAAAGACGTCACCCACGAGTTAGCCACCATTTTGGCTCAGCTACAGCAGCAAGGGAAAGAGCCTACCGTCGCCTTAGTGAAAGCCCGGTTATCCTCCAGCGTTCCAATGCCAGCGATAATTGCAGCCATCAAAAGTTGGAAAAATAGCCAACGGGTCCCCAAAGTGGAAATCGCTAAATCAAAAAATGACGATCAACAACGAATTCAAGAGCTCGAACAAACCGTTCTCGCTCTCATTGCCCGTGTAGAACAACTGGAAATCGCATTACTGAATAAGGAATCCGTATGAAAATTTGGGTTGATGCCGATGCTTGTCCGAAAGTGATTCGGGAAACTTTGATTCGAGCTGCAGAGCGTACAGGAGTGGTATGTACTTTTGTTGCAAACCACCTGATTCCTCTCCCTAAACGCGACAATATTTTCGCAGTGCAAGTACCTGCAGGGTTCGACATTGCTGATAACGAAATCGTTAAACGTGTGAATGCCCATGATCTAGTCATCACATCAGATATCCCTCTAGCCGATGAGGTGATCAGCAAAGGGGCACTCGCGTTAAGCCCAAGAGGTGAGCTTTTCACCACCGAAACCATTAAAGCACGTTTAAATATTCGAGACTTCCTCGATACCATGCGCTCAAGTGGCATTCAAACGGGTGGCCCCAGCGCCCTTTCACAAACAGAGCGACGCGAGTTTGCCAATCACCTCGACAAATGGCTAACCAAACGGCGCTAAATAACAATAAGGGAAGCGCGATATTCACTTCCCTTATTGTTCAAATCCTTATAAATCGCTTCGAGTTTACTCCCCCCGCTAACGCTGCACCGCTTTAAAACGTGGATTCGTTTTACAAATCACATATAGACGACCACGACGACGAACCACTTGACAATCAGGGTGGCGACTCTTGGCACTCTTTAACGAACTTAATACTTTCACTTACTTTTCCTTATTCACTAAAACGAGAAAATCGACGATTGAAGTTTGCAACGCGTCCTTCTTTTTGAACAACTCTCTGTTTTCCGGTGTAGAACGGGTGTGACTGTGATGACACTTCAATCGTAAAATAAGGATAGATTTCCCCTTCAAATTCAATCGTCCTATCCGTTTTCAACGTCGAACCAATCACAAAGTAGTGATCAACGCTCGTATCATGGAATACCACTGGCCGATATTCCGGATGAATGCCCTCTTTCATGTCTCCCCCCCCACAATATTGTTATGTTATAACAATACAATTAAGAATGATTATCAAAGATTTTGCAAGCGATTTATGATTAAGGCTGTGATATTTTGTTAGCTCTGTTTTTTGCCTAATATCACGATAATGTATAACCTTGATCCCATTGCGATAATAGAAAGCCCTTATCAAGAGAAATTTGCTGTACCCCGTCAGCCTCGCCTTGTTCCCAGTGCGACAGCCCGAGTCAAATTACTTGGAGAACTGAATTGCTTAGAAGCCGTACGAGGTATTGAACAATTTAGTCACCTCTGGCTGCTTTTTTTGTTTGATAAGAATTTATCCTCAGGCTGGAAACCCACCGTTCGCCCCCCTCGTTTGGGTGGAAATGAACGCATCGGCGTACTGGCTTCTCGATCCACCTTTCGCCCCAATGGAATTGGCATGTCAGCGGTAGAACTCAAAGGTGTAAAGAAACAAGGAGAACAAATTTACTTAGAACTGGGGAGTGTTGATTTGGTTAACGGAACCCCCATTGTTGATATTAAACCCTATATTCCCTATTCCGATGCGATTCCAGAAGCAAAAGGGGGATATGCTGATAATGAACCCAGCCGCAGTGACGTGATATTTAGTCAATCAGCACTCAATACACTCCGAAACTTACCCCAAGGGCAAACTCAACAAGCGGTCATTGCGGAAGTGTTAGCCCAAGATCCTCGCCCGGCTTATAAGAAAAATCGCCCTGACTCCCGGGAGTATGCGGTAAATTTGTACGACCTTAACGTAAAATTCATCGTCAATGAGCAGTTAGTAACGGTCACAGCAATAGAACGCTTTTGACATGAGCGTTTGACTGATATTATTAGCAGCTCATGTATTTTTATCACCCTCTCGGTGGTAATCCTTTAAACTTTTAATGAACGGATACCTAAATGCGTACCAGTAAATATCTTCTTTCTACTCTGAAGGAGACTCCAAACGACGCAGAAGTTGTGAGCCACCAGCTCATGCTACGTGCAGGTATGATCCGTAAGCTAGCTTCAGGTCTTTATACTTGGCTACCTACTGGTCTGCGCGTATTGCGTAAAGTCGAAAATATTGTTCGTCAAGAGATCGACAATGCCGGTGCTATTGAAACCCTGATGCCCGTTGTTCAACCATTTGAACTGTGGGAAGAAACAGGACGCTCTGAAAAAATGGGCCCCGAGCTACTTCGCTTTACTGACCGCCATGTTCGTCCGTTTGTACTTAGCCCAACCGCTGAGGAAGTCATCACTAGCTTGGTTCGTAATGAGGTAAGCTCTTATAAACAACTGCCTCTGAATCTGTACCAAATCCAGACTAAGTTCCGTGATGAACGTCGCCCTCGTTTTGGGGTGATGCGTGCTCGTGAATTCTGCATGATGGATGCTTACAGCTTCGATATCGACAAAGCTGGATTAGAAAAATCTTACCAAGCCATGCACCAAGCTTACTGTAAAGCTTTCGACCGCATGGGCCTTGATTACCGCCCAGTATTAGCCGATACCGGCGCTATCGGTGGTAATGGCTCACACGAATTCCACGTATTGGCAGAAAGCGGTGAAGATATTATTGCCTTCTCAACCGAGTCGGATTATGCCGCGAACATTGAAAAAGCAGAGGCAGTTGCCCCTGAGGTTGAACGTGCAGCACCAACTCAAACAATGACGCTGGTTGATACACCGAATGCAAAAACCATCGCAGAATTGGTTGAGCAACATGGCCTGCCTATCGAAAAAACCGTTAAAACGCTGTTTGTGAAAGCGTCGGATGACATTGAAGCCCCCATCATCGCGCTAATCATCCGGGGCGATCATGAACTGAACGAAATTAAAGCAGAAAATCTTCCAGAAGTGGCTTCACCGCTTGAAATGGCAAATGAAGAAGAAATCCGCGCTCTGATTGGTGCAGGCCCAGGTTCGCTTGGTCCTGTTGGCCTAAAATTACCCTTTATCGTCGATCGTAGCGTCGCGGTGATGAGCGATTTTGGCGCTGGCGCAAACATAGATGGCAAACACTACTTTGGTATCAACTGGGGGCGTGATGTTGAACTGGGCAAAGTGGAAGATTTGCGTAATGTCGTTGAAGGCGATCCTAGCCCATGTGGTAAAGGTACACTTCTACTCAAACGTGGTATTGAAGTCGGTCATATCTTCCAACTGGGTACCAACTATTCAGAGAAGATGAACTGCGGTGTGCTGGACTCAAACGGCAAGAACACCATTCTAGAAATGGGTTGTTACGGTATTGGCGTCTCTCGTGTGGTTGCCTCGGCTATCGAACAAAACAACGATAAATACGGCATCATCTGGCCTGATGCCATTGCTCCTTTCCAAGTGGCTATCGTACCGATGAACATGCACAAATCTGAGCGCGTTCAAGAAGCGGCAGAAACATTGTACAAAGAACTAACCGCAGCCGGTATCGATGTTCTATTTGACGATCGTAAAGAACGTCCAGGTGTTATGTTCTCGGATATGGAATTGATCGGTATTCCTCATACAATCATCATTGGTGATCGCAGTATGGATGAAGGGAATTTCGAATATAAACATCGCCGTAGTGGTGAGAAATCCGCCGTACCGATGGCCAACATGGTGAGCTTTATTCAAGCTCAATTGGCGTAATCCCCCTGTTGTGACTCATAAAGGCTGCTGAATCGCAGCCTTTTTATTTATCTTTAACCCATTCCCCACTTTTAGCCCATAAAAAGCCAGAAGCAGCTTATGGTTCTCATCCTTATTGAATCAAAACCTCGGTATCCAATAACCTCAACAATCATCAGCATGAGCGGTTGATTAGTTCACCTATTCCAGCCTTACTTTGCTCCAGCGCAAAGTGAGATTTTTGTGTTCCTTCTGCTCTCTGTAGTATTATCGAGAGCAGTTATCATTTATTAAGATAGGAATAAACCATGCAAGTTTACGGTTGTTGTGACTTAGTACGCGAACTCTACGCACAAATTGGCAGTGGCGATCAAGCCTATATCCCACAAGCCATTTCCTGTGCCATTCGAGCACTCAATGAAGTGGCTGCCGATACCTCTTTACCGAAAGAGACCCGCGAAAAAGCCGCATTCGCAGCGGCAAACCTACTGATTTCTGATTTTGAGGACTAAAAATGAATCTCAACAACTTTGCCAGTATGGATCCCATCATGCTAATGAGTATTATCAACATGAAATTGCGTGATGAATTTGAGGGGGATTTAGATAAGCTTGTTACTTATTTTGATCTCGACCGCACAAAACTCGAAGCGCGTTTAGCCAGTGCTGGCTTTGAATTTTTACCTGAAGTTGGACAATTTCGCTAACAAAAGAAAGGGCCTAGAAACCTAGGCCCTCATCCATTACCCTAAATATTTACGGGCATTTTGGAACATACGCATCCAAGCGCCATTTTCACCCCAGTTATCAGGATGCCATGAGTTGGCAACGGTGCGGAACACTCGTTCAGGGTGCGGCATCATGATGGTGACTCGACCATCTTGCGTGGTTAAGCCAGTAATCGCATTTGGTGAACCGTTCGGGTTATTCGGGTACTGTTGAGTCGGCTGACCTAAGTTATCGACAAAACGTACCGCAACCGTACCAGACTGTTCAATAGCGGCTAAATGCGCATCATCACGAACTTCCACACGACCTTCGCCATGAGAAACCGCAATCGGCATGCGAGAGCCCACCATATCCGCAAAGAATAATGAATCAGATTTTTGCACTTCCACTAAGCTAAAGCGAGCTTCAAACCGTTCTGATTCATTACGTACAAACCGTGGCCATAAATCTGCACCGGGAATTAACTCTTTTAAGTTAGAGAGCATCTGACAACCATTACACACACCGAGTGAGAAGGTATCTTGACGATTAAAAAACCCTTCAAACTGATCACGCGCTTGTGCATTGAACAACACCGATTTTGCCCATCCTTCACCGGCTCCTAACACGTCGCCATAAGAGAAGCCACCACAAGCCACCAGACCTTGATACTCATCCAATACCGCTTGACCTGTTAAAATATCACTCATATGTACATCGACGGCATGAAAGCCAGCGCGATCAAAGGCGGCCGCCATTTCAACATGAGAGTTAACCCCTTGCTCACGCAAAATGGCCATTTTAGGTTTTATCCCTTTCGCAATATAAGGTGCAGCAATGTCTTGGTTCACATCAAAAGGGAGTGAGACGTTCAAACCAGGGTCATTATTCTCTTGTTTAGCGAAAAATTCTTGATCAGCACAAGCAGGGTTATCACGCAGCGCTTGCATCTTATGCGTCGTTTCTGCCCAGATAGTCCGTAATTCAGTTCGAGAACGATCAATCAAGGTTTGAATACCTTGGTTAATCACAAACTTATCAGAGCATTCAACTGCACCAATCACATGTGAGCAGTCGGCTAATCCATACTCAGCCAGAACAGAAAGTACATCATTCAGTCCATCACTCTTCACTTGGATAACCGCGCCTAGCTCCTCATTGAATAACGCCGCAAGCGCATCGTCTCCCAAAGCTTCAATGTTAGCGGTGATTCCACAATGCCCAGCAAAGGCCATTTCAGCTAGCGTCACCAATAAACCGCCATCCCCTTTATCATGATAAGCGAGTAGTTGCTGGGTACGAACGAGGGTTTGCATCGCATCAAAGAATCCTTTGAGCTGCTCAGCGTTATCCACATCAGCAGGTTTATCACCAAGCTGCTTATAGACTTGTGCTAATGCCGTAGCCCCCAGACGATTTTTACCATTACCTAAATCAATCAGCAGCAAGCGACTATCACCTTGATCGGTTCTAAGCTGTGGCGTTACGGTATTGCGCACATCTTCAACACGAGCAAAAGCGGTGATGATCAATGAAAGGGGCGAGGTCACCTCTTTTTGCTCACCATTTTCTTGCCACTTGGTCTTCATCGACATGGAGTCTTTACCAACCGGAATGGTTAACCCTAGCGCAGGACACAGCTCTTCGCCTACCGCTTTAACCGCTTCATAAAGACCGGCATCTTCACCGGGGTGACCCGCTGGCGACATCCAGTTAGCCGAGAGTTTAATGTGTTTAATATCCCCGATATCGGTCGAGGCAATGTTAGTTAGCGACTCACCGACCGCTAAACGAGCCGAAGCACCAAAATCAAGCAAAGCAACAGGCGTACGCTCACCCATTGACATGGCTTCGCCATGATAAGTATCGAAACTGGCTGCGGTTACCGCGCAGTTTGCCACTGGAATTTGCCATGGTCCCACCATTTGGTCACGAGCCACCAAACCAGTCACAGAACGGTCACCAATGGTAATTAAGAACGTTTTTTCCGCTACGGCAGGTAAACGCAGTACACGATCCAGTGCTTCATTTACTTCAATGCCACGGCGGTCAAGTGCAGGACTAACGGCTTTCTGAGTCACCGCATCACGGTACATTTTCGGTGGTTTACCCAATAAAATGTCCATTGGCATATCAATCGGTGTATTGTCGAAGTGGCTGTCTTCCAGCGTCAAATGACGCGTTTCAGTGGCTTCGCCCACCACAGCATAAGGAGCACGTTCACGTCGACATATCGCATCAAACACCGGCATATTTTCAGGAGCCACCGCCATCACATAACGCTCTTGTGACTCATTACACCAGATTTCCAGCGGGCTCATGCCGGGTTCATCATTCGGTACGTCACGCAGTTGGAAAACACCACCACGATCACCATCATTGACTAATTCAGGCAGCGCATTTGAAATACCACCAGCGCCCACATCATGAATAAAGGCGATAGGGTTAGCATCACCCATTTGCCAACAGCGGTCGATCACTTCTTGACAACGACGTTCCATTTCTGGGTTTTCACGTTGAACGGAGGCAAAATCGAGATCTTCGGCTGACTGACCTGAAGCCATGGATGAGGCAGCACCACCACCAAGACCAATGTTCATCGCAGGTCCACCCAACACAATCAGTTTCGCACCGACAGGGATCTCTTTTTTCTGCACATGCTCATCACGGATATTTCCCATCCCGCCAGCGATCATGATCGGCTTGTGATAACCACGCACCTCTTCCCCTGCATGCGAAATCACTTTTTCTTCATAAGTACGGAAATATCCTAATAAGTTCGGGCGACCAAATTCGTTGTTAAATGCGGCGCCGCCTAGCGGACCTTCAATCATGATATCCAAAGCCGTAACAATTCGGCTTGGCTTGCCAAAATCACTCTCCCATGGTTGAACAAACTCAGGAATACGTAAGTTAGAAACGGTAAACCCAACCAGACCAGCTTTCGGCTTACCACCAATTCCGGTTGCGCCTTCGTCACGAATTTCACCACCAGAACCCGTTGCCGCTCCCGGCCAAGGTGAGATCGCTGTTGGGTGGTTATGGGTTTCCACCTTCATTAAGATATGCGCATCTTCATGGTGGTAAGCATACTGCCGAGAATTAGGATCAGGGAAGAAGCGACCAACCTTTGAACCCGTCATGACTGCAGCGTTATCTTTATAAGCAGAAAGCACATGATCGGGTGTGACTTCGAAAGTATTTTTAATCATCTTGAACAGAGATTTCGGCTGCTCAACCCCATCAATAGTCCAATCAGCATTGAAAATTTTGTGGCGGCAGTGTTCTGAGTTTGCCTGAGCAAACATCATCAACTCAATATCATTCGGATTACGCCCTAACTTAGTAAAGCTTTCCACCAAATAATCAATTTCATCTTCAGCTAACGCCAAGCCAAGGGAAACGTTTGCCTCTTCAAGTGCAACACGACCACCGGTTAAGATATCGACTTGAGACATAGGAGCCGGTTCAGCCACACTGAACAAAGCAGCCGCCGCATCCAGTTCAGTAAACACCGTTTCCATCATTCGATCATGGAGAAGCGATTGCAGCGCTGCCTGCTGTAATTCAGATAAAGTGCTTTCGCTTTCTACATAGTAAGCGGTTCCTCGCTCAAGGCGTTTTACTTGGGCTAAGCCACAGTTATGAGCAATATCGGTCGCTTTAGAAGACCAAGGAGAAATAGTACCCGGACGAGGAGTAACGAGAAGAAGCAAGCCTTGGGGCTGGTGTTCTTGAATAGTGGGACCGTAAGTCAAAAGCTTCTCTAGCTTACTCAGCTCAGGAGCCTCTAACTCTGCTTTTAGATCAGCAAAATGCATAAACTCAGCATAGATGCCAGTCACAGGTAGGTTTTGTTCACGACATGTTTCAAGCAGTTTTTGAACTCGAAACTCAGAAAGAGCTGGGGAGCCACGCAAAATTCTCATGTGCTTAGGTCTCTATATACAAGTGATTAAGATGGAATTGGCATAAGTTTAATAAATTACAATAAGTTAACGGTATTTTATAAAGCGTATGCCAATGTCACCTCGTCATTGCGTGGGCATTATAGAGGATTTCTTTTTGTGACGTAACACCAAAAGCAACCGTTTGCGTCATTTTTTTGCTTAAATTTGAGTTATTGCGCATTCCGCTCTCTTTAATTACGGGTCCAGCAAAGAATAAAGTCTAAACTTTGCCTTGGCGCTGGGGTTTGATATAAAGGCAGTACTTGATGTAAGAGAACTCGAATTAATGACCGTATTTCCTTTCGCGTCTTTCAGTCGCACCTTATTTCTCATTTGTTTGGCACTCTTGATGACGGGTTGTCAGATTGATTCCGAACCTCAAAGTGAGTTGGAACAAATTCGCGCTCGTGGTGTACTCCGAGTTGGAACGCTCAATAATCAGTTGTCTTACTACATTGGTCCTGAAGGCCCATCAGGGCTTGATTATGAACTCGCCCGTGAATTTGCCCGTGAATTAGGGGTTCGGTTAGAGATGAAACCCGCTTACCGCCTCTCTAGCCTTTTTCCCGCTCTAAAAAATGGCGAAATAGATATTATCGCAGCAGGGTTAAGCCAATCTGAATCTCGTTTAAAAGATTACCGCGCTGGGCCTGCTTACTACTATGTTTCTCAGCAAGTGGTGTACAAACCCGGTCAATGGCGTCCTCGAAACATTGAGCAATTACTGGCAAAACAAGAGGAATTACTGGCACAAAATGATCAGCACCCCATATTTAAGATTGTCAACGACACCCATTTCACCAGTACACTTGCAGCAATTAAAGCCTTAAATCCTGAGTTTCAATATCAGATTGATAATAATGCCGATGTCAGTGAGCTACTTAAACAGGTCTCGAAGGGGGAATTACTCTTTACGATGGCAGACTCCGTGGAAGTGTCTCTATCACAGCGTATCTATCCAGACATTGCCACTGCTTTCGAAATGACGGAGGACCAACCCATTTCTTGGTTTATGCGCCGTTCTGATGATGAAAGCCTTTATGCATTAATGATTGAATTTTTTGGTAATCTGAAACAGTCCGGCATGCTGGCTTCACTCGAAGAAAAATACATCGGTCATGTCGGTAATTTTGACTACGTTGATACCCGAGCATTTATCCGAGCTTTAGAAACTCGCTTACCGAAATGGGTCCCTCTATTTCAAAAATATTCGGAAGAATTTGACTGGCGACTGATTGCGGCAGTGGCCTATCAAGAATCACATTGGAACCCAAATGCTAAATCGCCGACGGGTGTCCGTGGAATGATGATGCTGACACTACCAACCGCCCGAAGCGTGGGGGTAACCAACCGCCTGAATGCAGAACAATCGGTACGAGGAGGCGTTGAATATTTACGCCGAATGGTAGCCCGGATTCCTGACAGTGTCCCACAACATGAAAAAATTTGGTTTGCACTTGCCTCCTATAACGTAGGCTACGGACATATGATGGATGCACGTCGTCTAACCCGTCAACAAGGGGGATCACCAGATGCATGGTCGGATGTTAAAGATCGCTTACCACTTTTACGTCAGAAAAAATTCTTTACTCAAACTCGTTATGGTTATGCTCGTGGCGATGAGGCCCGAACTTATGTAGAAAATATCCGACGTTATTACCAAAGTATTATTGGTCATATGGAGCAGCATCCTAACACCAGCTTAGAGTCTGGAACTGATGATCTCATTGTGATTACCGTTGCCGAAGAAACGACCAATAATGATAACCCAGTAGAAGAGCCAGATAGCCCTGTTCCAGATAATGAGATACATAACGAATAGAACGGCGTATGGCTCAGGGTAAATATCCACGCTTTTATAGCTGATATTTACCCGATTCTCCCCCCTTGATTTTTATTGCTAAAAATCATACATATTCAGATATAGTGTTCATTCATAGTGTGAGCACGATCGCTTGTCAAAAATAAAAAACCAGTGAAAATCAACTGCAATAAAACATTGATAAGCTTTTGTTCTTGGTTCCTTACATACATGACTTCAACCCCATTCACGATGACACAACATCATAAAGGCAGAGGTATCTGGGTAAGGTTGTTTTTATTTATCAGTAGTAGGAGGGGGTTTTATGCTACGACGTAAACGTCAATCAAAACTCTTTAATAAAGCCGTATCAGCCAACCGTCGCCGACGTATGCTGGCCAATACAAAGAAGAAAGTGTTGGCTCGTCATCGAGCATTTGTTCAGTTAGCCGACTGACATAAAAAGCAAACATCTACGCCATTAGGTGTTTGCTTACCACCTAACTTCCCTTTATTGGTTTCTGTTGCTCTTTTCTTGCTTTAATTTCTTTTCTTCGCCGTTTGAAAAAAGCCTGTAGCTGCTCTCGACACTCTTCTTCCAATAATCCTTTTTCAATACAGGCATAATGATATGCCGCTTGGCTGGCAAAAAGATCAAGTACTGTCCCAGCCGCCCCCGCTTTGAGATCCGGCGCACCATAGACGATTCGCTTCACTCTGCTATGCAGTAAGGCCCCTGCACACATAGGGCAAGGCTCTAAAGTTACATACAAAGTGGTATCGAGAAGCCGGTAATTTTGTAATACCAGCCCCGCTTGGCGAATCACTTGAATTTCTGCATGAGCGGTTGCATCATGGTGGCCAATTGAGCGGTTCCAACCTTCAGCGATCACTTCGCCATCTTTAACTAACACCGCTCCAACAGGGACTTCGCCTTCCTCTTCTGCTTTTTTAGCCAGTTGCATGGCCCGATGCATAAATGCATGATCTTGGGGAGAAAAGCTATAGTGTGAATCTGTCATAATCGCCTCTTAAATTCATTGAGCGAGAGTATACCGACAAGATTACCGTAGGTTAAGACGGTAAATGCAGTGCGAAGTGATCGACCAACAATCGAACCTTAGTGGATAAATGTCGATTTTGTGGATAAATTGCCCACACACCTTCTCGATCATCTCGATAATCAGCGAGCACTTCGATCAAACGCCCATTCGCTAAATAATCTTCCACGTAGTAATCTGGTAATTGTGCTAGCCCCATCCCTTTTAAAGCAGCATCCAGCAATACAATACCACTGCTACAACGCACTCGCCCCTTTACCCGTACTTCACGAGACTGAGACGCTTCTTTAAAACGCCAATGATCATAAGTCCCCACCAAACAATGATGCTCGATTAACTCCGATAAGCGGGTTGGGCGTTTGAATTGTGAAAAATAGGACTCACTAGCACAAACATGCAACTGGCGATGATTCAGTTTACGAGCCATAAAACTAGAGTCTTCTAGTTTGCCTAACCTCACGGCTAAATCGATGCCTTGTTCAATTAAGTCCAACTTTCGATTGGTTAAAATCAGTTCTAACTCTAATTGAGGATAAAGTAATAAAAAATCATGCAATAACGGTGCAATTTTCTGCTCTCCATACGTGACCGGAGCTGTCACTTTGATTTTACCGCTTGGAGAATGTTGCATCTGAGTCACGGCTTGCTCCGCTTGTTGTAGCCCATCAACCAACACTCTACATTGCTGGTAATAAACGCCCCCAGCTTCAGTTAAAGAAACTTTGCGAGTGGTTCTGACTAATAACTTAACGCCTAAACGTTCTTCTAGCTGCAATACTCGGCGGCTAATATTAGCAATAGAAGTCGATAGACGCTGCGCTGCGAGCGTAAAACTTCCCGCCTCAGCAACCGCCACAAATTCACTCACACCTTCCCAACTCGCCATAACCCCTCATTATTACTTATTTGTAAAAGTCATTCTCATTTTGCCCCAATTATCTCTGATAGAGAAAGAACTATACTAACAACCTGACAAATAAAACCCTGCTCTCCTAACTTATCGGTAAGGAATACACCATGTCACTAGATAAATTTATTAAATCTCGCGCCGCTGTTGCTTGGGGCCCGAATCAACCACTCAGTATTGAAGAAGTGGATGTCATGCTTCCTCGTCAAGGTGAAGTTCTAGTCCGAATTCTCGCCTCAGGCGTCTGCCATACGGATGCCTTTACGCTCTCAGGTGAAGATCCGGAAGGTGTCTTTCCGACCATTCTCGGCCATGAAGGTGGTGGTGTGGTCGAAATGGTCGGCGAAGGAGTGACTAGCGTCGAAGTCGGAGATCATGTTATTCCCCTTTACACCGCAGAATGTGGTGAATGTAAGTTCTGCTTATCGGGCAAAACCAATTTATGCCAAGCAGTACGAACCACACAAGGCAAAGGGCTAATGCCAGATGGCACCACTCGTTTCTATAAAGATGGCCAGCCAATTTATCACTATATGGGATGTTCTACTTTTTCTGAATATACCGTTCTTCCTGAAATTTCATTGGCAAAAGTGAATAAAGAAGCCCCGTTAGAAGAGGTGTGTTTACTTGGCTGCGGCGTGACCACGGGCATGGGGGCAGTAATGAATACGGCCAAGGTCAAAAAAGGCGATACAGTCGCTATTTTTGGACTCGGTGGTATCGGACTTTCCGCCATTATTGGCGCTCGTATGGTCGGTGCCAGCCGAATTATTGGTATTGATATCAATGAAAAAAAGTTTTCGTTAGCCAAACAGCTAGGAGCGACCGATTGTCTCAACCCTCAACAGTTTGATAAGCCGATTCAGGATGTAATCATCGAGATGACCGATGGTGGCGTTGATTTTTCTTTTGAATGTATCGGAAATGTCAATGTGATGCGCCAAGCACTGGAGTGTTGTCATAAAGGATGGGGAGAGTCCGTTATTATTGGTGTCGCTGGGGCCGGACAGGAAATTTCGACACGTCCCTTCCAGTTAGTGACTGGTCGAGTATGGCGAGGCAGTGCTTTTGGTGGTGTAAAAGGTCGCTCACAACTTCCTGGCATTGTTGAGCAATACTTAGCCGGCGAATTTGGCCTACAAGAGTTTATTACGCATACCATGTCACTGGATAAAATCAATGATGCGTTTGATCTCATGCATTCTGGTGACAGTATTCGTTCTGTTATTCATTTTAAATAACCGTCTCCTATTTCATATCAACGCTAGCGGGCAATAAGCCCGCTACAGGAGTAAAGAATGAGCCTTACCCTTCTTAGTCAGGCAAAAGTCTGTTCTGGCTGGCATCAACAGTATCAGCACTACTCACCATCCCTCAACTGTGACATGCGTTTTGCTATTTTTCTCCCACCGCACGCTTCCTCGCTCCGCCCCGTGCCAGTTCTCTATTGGTTATCAGGTTTAACCTGTACCGATGAAAATTTTATGCAAAAAGCGGCTGCTTTTCGCAAAGCCGCTCAACTTGGTATCGCTATTGTGGCACCCGATACTAGCCCAAGGGGGGAATCTGTCGCAGATGCACCTGATGGCGCTTATGATTTAGGGCTTGGTGCAGGCTTTTATCTCAATGCAACTCAATCCCCTTGGAAAGCCCATTATCAAATGTATAGCTACATTGTTGATGAGTTACCATCCCTGATAGAGCAACACTTTCCTGTCACCCAAGAAAGAGCCATCAGTGGGCACAGTATGGGGGGGCATGGCGCACTCACGATTGGCATAAAAAACCCGCATCGTTATAGCTCCATTTCAGCATTTAGCCCGATCTGCCATCCAATATCGGTACCTTGGGGACAAAAAGCCTTCCGTCATTATTTAGGTGAAGACACCTCAAATTGGTTATCATATGATGCGGTGGAGCTATTAAAAAGCCAGAAAACAACGCTTCCTATCTTGATTGACCAAGGTGAAGCCGATCCTTTCTTAAAGGAGCAACTTCAGCCCGATACTTTTCAGCACATTGCAAAACAGCACGCGTTGCCTGTGACACTACGAATGCACCCAGAATACGATCACAGCTACTTCTTTATTCAAAGTTTCATAGATGATCATCTAGAATTTCATGCTCATTATTTTTCGCTCTAATTCGTTGTTCACTAATTAAAAAAGCCCGTAAAAACGGGCTTTTTATAACTTTACAGTGAATAGATATACGGGGCTTGGATACCTAATGGAATGCCAAGGGCCCAATAAATCAGTAGGAAAATGGTCCAGCCAATCAACATCGCAATCGAATACGGCATCATCAATGAGGCTAACGTACCAATCCCCGTCCCTTTTACATAACGCTGACAATAAACCACGACCAGAGGGAAGAACACCATAAGGGGAGAAATGATATTTGAGACAGAGTCTCCAACACGATAAGCCGCTTGAGACAGTTCAGGCGAAATGCCAACCGCCATCAACATAGGAACCAAAATAGGGCCAATGAGTGCCCATTTTGCTGAAGCAGAGCCCACCAATAGGTTAACCATCGCCGTTAATAAGATCATGCCAACAATGGTCGCTTGCCCCGGTAAATTGAGTGCTTTCAACCCTTCTGCACCATATAAAGCCAGCATTGTGCCTATATTTGAATGACTAAATGCAGACAAAAACTGAGCACAGAAGAAAGACATTACAATATAGGCTCCCATGGTCGACATGGTCGAAGACATGGCTTTGATAACATCATTACTATTACGGAAATTCCCCGTTACACGGCCATAAACAATACCGGGGATAATAAAAAGCACAAAGATAAGCGGCACAATCGATTTCATAATGGGGGCTGAAAATGCCGTAAGTTCGCCTTCCGGTGAACGTAATGCCGATGTTTCAGGCCATAAAGCGGCAACCAACAGTGCAATCCCAAGTAACATAGCTCCGCCTGCATAGCGAAAAGCTTTTGACTCAGCAGCAGAAAATGACCCGAGATCCGGGGCTGTTTCTGCATCGTCATCCACTGGAATTTGACTTAACCGTGGTTCGATCACTTTTTCTGTCACATACCAGCCGATAGCCACAATGATAATTGAGGAAAGACCCGTAAAGAAAATATTGGCTAAAGGGTTAACTTGATAAGCTTGATCCAAAACTTGAGCCGAGGTTTGAGTAAACCCCGCTAAAAGAGGGTCAATTCCCGATGGAATAAAGTTAGCAGAAAAGCCCCCCGATACCCCAGCAAAAGCCGCAGCAATACCAGCAAGAGGATGACGCCCAGCCGCATGGAAAATAATCCCCCCAAGAGGGATAACTAATACATATCCGGCATCGGCAGCAGTATGAGAGACGATCGCAACTAAGATCAACATCGGTGTCAGCAATCGAGCTGGAGTAAAGTTAAGCATTTTTTTCAATCCAGTCGTAATAAAACCAGATGAATCAGCTACGCCAACCCCAAGCATCGCAACCAGAACAATCCCTAATGGAGCAAAACTGGTAAACGTTGTGACCATATTAGCTAAAAAGTTTGCCAGTGCCGTCCCCGTTAATAGGTTTGTCACCTGTAGTGCCTCCCCCGTTCTAGGGTTCACTAAATCAAATGTCACATGAGAAAGTAATGCAGAAGAAAGCCAAACAATGACAAGAGCCCAAAAGAATAGAATAGCAGGATCAGGAATCTTATTTCCGACCCGTTCAATTACGTTTAAAAAACCATCAATACGGCTAGGTTTACCTGATGGTGATAAATTTACGGCTTGGTTACTCATAAGTAACTCCTAATTAGATGTTGTTGCTGTAGGCCTTGTTATAACTATCCTGACGGCCTTGAATTATTGATGTCTCTTCCTTGTCTATTGCTGAGACTTTTTTATAGCAGATTGAGTTATTCAGATATTCTATAAAATAACCAATAAACAAGCATAATGTTTCAATTCACTAGAAACATCCAGAGACACATTTCAAATCAATGAGATAATATAGCAACAAAGGTAATGCAACTCACCCTCAAATCAAGAACAAACCGATAACTAAACCACAAAATGGGCATGGTTTTGTGGGGTAAAAATGGGCGACAGACATCAATAAGATAAAAAACCAATACATTGAGGAAAAATCAATCAAACTCACTATATTGAGATATCATCGTTTTAAATTCAATGTGTTGTTTTTTTCCGTGGCGATCAGACCAAGAAGCGGTTATCAAGACCGTCTTCAATGCACCTGATAATTCAATCGAAGGGATCTCCCATTGCAAGGTATAAATAGGGTGGCTTGTATCTTCGCCCGCCACGAGGTCATCAGTATAGTCCGCAACCGGAGATGTTGATACCGCGCTTGATGCACCACGTGTACGAAACCACTCCAGTTTTTGCTCTGCGAGGTTCAGTGCCTGAATACTATGCATTGCAAAATCGGCTCTTTGCTCAATATAAGCTTGTAGTTTGACAAGCCCCAACGCGCCAACGCCGATCAAAACAAATGAAATCATTACTTCAATTAAGCTAAATCCAGACTGTTTATTGCGCATACCATGATCCCTGCTGCCATTTGAACTTACGAATTTTACGCAATGGAATATCAATGGCATCTCGATTAAACAAAAAATCCATCGCAGAGGTAAATACAGCATAGGTTTCGGGAGCATCCATCACATACCCTCCCGTTGGATAAAAAGCGCCATTTTGGAAGTATGCGGTATTGTCGACAGAGACATTCGGCAAGGGTAAGCTTTCATGATCAACCGTCCCTTTTAATTGATCCGCTTGGTCTGTATTTAAACTGTTCCATAATGCCGTACTAGGGGTAAATTCCGGCGTTCCATCCGAGGCGTTAGAAATAAAGTGATAAATCATCCCTTTAAAGGTTAAGGCGCCTTTCGTCGAGAACAGGCCATTATGCACCATCAAAATAACCCCATCTAATCCGCTCGCTGAGCTAATTGCCTGACCAATATCGGTTAAATCGCTCTCCCCCAGATGGCAACTACCATAGATCCAAATGAGGTCTTGGCCCGCTTGTATTTGGTTCACGATTTTGCTACCACAATGAGAAACCACCGCTGGTGGGGGTAAGTTGTGCTGGTTAAATAACATCTTTCCATTGTTATCAACCAAGTTACTTGCCGAGATTTTACTAAACTGACTATCGGACATGATTTTGAACCAATCTTGACGATTTTCACCAAATAAGTCTTCAAACGGTGTCTGATCAACATCCTGAATAAAATCCTTCTTCAAAGTACTTGGCATCGCATAATTCACACTCGTATTGGTCACATAATCTGAATCACAAGATTGACCACTAGGAAATCCGGCATAAGGCGGATGAGTATCACTCAACCCCTTATTTTGGATCGTTCCGTTGGCTAAAAAATCTTGACTGTAGCGCAACATGGTACAAGCCCACTGATTATCACCCAAGTTGTGCCCAGGGTCGGCTAACATCGATAACCCCCCAGAAAAATATAAATTTGAAGTAGCTCTGAGCACACCTGAAGCTGCTGCCGGATACGTAATGGTTTTCTGAACTCGACTAAAACCATATTGTGCCGTCACATTGCGTTGATTTCGTGTTGGCTGTGTATAGTGATAAGTAATAAGGCCCAGTGGATTACATTCGGCATAATGGCTTTCTTCTGGTAAGGTTTTCGTGGCTTTCGTTAAGCTAAAAACACACTCAAGCCCACCTTCTGCAACCCAATATTGTTGACGAGCTTTCACTTCATTCTGGGCTCGCTTAATTTGATAAAACAACGTTTTATATGACCCAAGTGTGATGACCAAAGCGACTGAAAGTAACACAGAGGTAATCAGTAATGTTGCAACACCTTGTTGATGCTTCATTGCCAGTTCCTTTGCATAAGACGTAAGTTCATATTCTGAGATACAGAGGGAGTCTTAACTAAAGCGGCCGACAAATAAATCGAGATCACGCCACTTTGTACGCTCTCACCGGATACCGATTCATGCTGGACGGAAAACCGAGTGACTTTGATCTGCTTTGGATCAAAAAGATTAAAACACTTAGTTTCAGCTGAAGTCGTTGATAATGGTTGAAAACTATTATTTTGGCAGTATTTAAGGCTACTGTTATCTAAGCGATAAACCGTATTGCTCACACTGGCACTCACAGCCATCGGGTTTTGGTACACATAACCTATCTGCTCAGGTTCAACAAAAAGAAGGTGAGTAGCCCCAGAGAGTTTGATCGAGTGATTATCCAAATAATTATAGCCAGCACGCAACACATCACTTTTCATTTGGTGTAACACCACACTCATTTGTTGGAGTAACATAATCTCTTTACTACGTTGGAGTGAAGCTTTCTGATTGGATAAAAACAGACTGCCAATCATTCCTAGAGCAATCGCTCCAACCAAACTGGCAATCATAAATTCAATCAAACTACTGCCTAATTGCTTATTTTTAGCACCCAGCAAAACCATAGCTTTCCCCAGAGATTCCACAAACTTTAATGCGACCGGCTCGATTATGGATAATCACTTTAATGCCATCGCTATCTTGAAAATGCTTCTTCAGCGTAAGGCTTCCTGCCTGAGCCGGATTTCCCATGACATGATCAAATTTCACCGAGTTAATTGAATCGGTATGGTCTATAAACAAATTTCGATAACGTTCACCAGACAATACTGCAATGATCTCCGGTGAATTCGCTGCTGGCAAAGCCGAGGAAGAAGATAACATCAACCGCCACTCTCCGGTTGTCGATGGCATTCCTTCAATATGTACCCATAAATTTTGACTACGAAACACCGATTCAGACTTAGCTTGAATAAAAAAACCTTGCAGCTCATTCGCCAGTGAGATCATCTTCGTCTGCTGGTTCATTTGCGTGAAATTCGGCGCAGCAAAAGCAAGCATTACGGCCAGAACACTGACGGTTATAAGAAGTTCTAATAAGGTAAAGCCGCGAGCCATTTCCCAAAATCCTTTGCAAACAGTGAGATAAAACTGAATCAACTTGCTTTGATGCTAACAGCTACTAACAATAGGAAAAGACAGGTTAACGGAACGAATGGACATGATTCGAACAAATAGGTGCAACAAATCGACCAAATTCTCTCAGGGTATGACGTTGATCGAATTAATGATCGCCGTAGTCATCATTGGAGTCCTTTCGGGTATGGCTTACCCAGCCTACACCCAATACGTCAAAGAAGCTCATCGCAACCAAGCAATGGCGGATATGGCAAAAATACAACTCTATTTAGAAGAACATTATGATTTAGGCTACTCAATCAATGGCATTATTTCTGGGTCTCGCTGTCTATTGTGTGATTCTGACCCAAATCGCTACACCCTAGCAGTAGAAGTCAGTAGTGCAAGTTACACCATTTCAGCCACTCCCATCGCAAATAAAGGCCAAAGCACGGATGAATGTCGAGGCCACCGTTATACCAAGCTTGAACTAAAAAGTACTGGAGAGAGAACCCCGACTTCGTGTTGGTAGCTTTTGGTAGAAACAGAAAGCCCCAACCTTAGGTGAAGCTAAGATTGGGGCTTATATATTTGAGCGCTAATAGATTAGCTAGTTAAATCATCAAAAAACTTCTTCACACCATTGAAGAAACCTTCAGACTTTGGCTTGTGCTTATTGGCTGCCTCACCACCACATGACTCTTCCAACTCACGCAGTAGCTCTTTTTGTCGAGCACTCAGTTTTACTGGTGTTTCAACAACCAACTTGACGATCAAGTCACCGACAGCACCACCACGAACACTTTTGACCCCTTTACCACGCATACGGAACATACGCCCAGTCTGTGTTTCTTCAGGCACTTTCAGGTTAACTCGGCCATCAAGCGTAGGAACTTCAACTTCCCCACCTAATGCCGCCATCGCAAAGCTCACCGGAACTTCACAGTACAGATTATTACCGTCACGCTCAAAGATATGGTGCTCTTTTACATGCACTTGTACATATAAATCACCGGCTGGAGCTCCCATTTCCCCCGCTTCACCTTCATTGGCTAGACGAATACGATCCCCAGTATCGACACCCGCAGGGATTTTGACATTCAGGGTTTTGCTCTTCTGCTTACGGCCTTGCCCATGACAAACATTGCATGGGTCTTTAATGATCTTACCTTTACCATGACAAGTTGGACAGGTTTGCTGAACCGCGAAGAAACCTTGTCGCATCTGAACCTGACCATGACCATGACAGGTCGGACACGTTTCAGGAGTAGTGCCTTTTTTCGCACCAGAGCCGTCACAACTGTCACAATGCACCAGTGTTGGGACTTCAATTTCTTTGCTACAACCTCGAACAGCCTCTTCAAGGGTAAGTTCCATATTGTAACGTAAGTCAGAGCCACGTTGAGGGCGAGGTGAGCCGCCGCCACGGCGTCCTCCTCCAAAAATATCACCGAAGACATCACCAAAGATATCGCCAAAATCAGCCCCGCCGCCACTAAAGCCGCCACCGCCAAAACCACCCGCCCCTTGCTCAAAGGCTCGGTGACCATATTGATCATAAGCGGCTTTTTTCTGCGGATCGGTCAGAATTTCATACGCTTCTTTTACTTCTTTAAACTTATCCGCAGCACTGGCATCACCCGGATTACGGTCTGGGTGGAATTTCATCGCTAGGCGCTTATAGGCCTTTTTAATATCGCGCTCTGAGGCATCACGGCTAACGCCTAATACTTCGTAAAAATCACGTTTTGACATGTTTTAAGTCACCAATTGTTACTGCAAACGGACTGACCGCTTGGTGGTTGTATCGATATAGATAAAGGCTTTAGGCTTGTCCTTTATCTTTATAGACACAAGAATAATGACAAACTTACGGGCGTAAGAGTTACCCCAAACGCCCGCAAGCAAGACAATCTAGACTCCCGTTAGCCACGAGGGCTAACGGGGCTAAAAACGATTATTTTTTATCGTCTTTGACTTCTTCAAACTCAGCATCCACCACATCGTCTTGTGCTGATTGCTGTTCAGCATTCGCACCTTGTGCTTGAGCTTGTTGTTGAGCGATTTCCATCAATTTTTGTGCGGCCGTCATTAGAGCTTGAACTTTAGCGTCGATTTCGGCTTTATCTTCACCTTTCTTCGCTGTTTCTAATTCACTAATCGCAGCTTCAATTTTCTCTTTCTCATCAGCAGGCAGTGCATCACCCGCTTCTTCTATCTGTTTACGCGTTGCGTGAATCATTTGGTCCGCTTGGTTACGTACGGTCGCTAACTCTTCGAACTTTTTGTCCGCTTCTTTGTTTGCTTCCGCTTCTTGAACCATTTTTTCGATTTCTTCATCACTCAAACCACCAGAAGCTTGGATAGTGATGTTTTGTTCTTTACCCGTTTGTTTATCTTTAGCGGACACATGCAAGATACCATCGGCATCCAAGTCAAATGTCACTTCGATTTGAGGCATACCACGTGGAGCAGCATTAATGCCTTCAAGGTTAAATTGACCAAGAGACTTGTTATACATCGCTTGCTTACGTTCACCTTGTAAAACATGGATGGTTACCGCGCTTTGGTTATCTTCTGCTGTTGAGAACACTTGATTTGCTTTGGTTGGAATCGTAGTGTTTTTCTCAATCAGTTTAGTCATTACGCCGCCCATGGTCTCAATACCTAGAGACAGTGGCGTTACGTCAAGTAGTAGAACGTCTTTCACATCACCCGCTAGAACGCCACCTTGAACAGCAGCCCCTACGGCAACTGCTTCATCAGGGTTTACATCTTTACGTGCTTCTTTACCAAAGAACTCTGCCACTTTCTTTTGAACCAGAGGCATACGAGTTTGGCCACCAACAAGAATAACGTCTGTAATGTCATTAACGGACAAATCAGCATCGGCTAGCGCCACTTTCAATGGATCTAGAGAACGTTGTACTAAATCTTCAACCAACGACTCTAACTTAGCACGAGTCACTTTAATGTTCATGTGCTTAGGACCCGTTGCATCTGCCGTAATGTAAGGCAGGTTTACATCGGTTTGCTGTGCTGAAGAAAGCTCGATTTTCGCTTTCTCTGCCGCTTCTTTTAGGCGTTGCATAGCAAGTGGGTCATTTTTCAGGTTGATCCCTTGCTCTTTATTAAATTCGTCAACCAAGTAGTTGATCATGCGGTTGTCAAAGTCTTCACCACCCAAGTGAGTGTCACCATTGGTAGCCAGAACTTCAAACGTTTTTTCGCCTTCAACTTCATCAATTTCGATGATAGAAATATCAAACGTACCACCACCGAGGTCATAAACCGCGATAACGCGATCGCCGCCTTGTTTATCAAGACCATAAGCCAGAGCAGCTGCCGTTGGTTCGTTGATAATACGTTTAACTTCAAGACCAGCGATACGGCCAGCATCTTTAGTTGCTTGACGCTGAGCATCGTTAAAGTAAGCAGGAACAGTAATAACAGCACCTGTTACTTTTTCACCAAGGTAATCTTCTGCTGTTTTCTTCATTTTTTTCAAAATTTCAGCAGAAACTTGAGGTGCGGCCATTTTTTGACCTTTCGCTTCAACCCAAGCATCACCGTTGTCTGCACGAACGATTTTGTACGGCATGATTTCAATATCACGCTGAACTTCTTCGTCTTCAAAACGACGACCAATCAAACGTTTAATGGCAAATAATGTATTTTCAGGGTTGGTTACAGCTTGACGTTTTGCTGGTTGACCAACGAGTGTTTCACCATCTGTATAAGCAATAACAGAAGGGGTGGTGCGCTCACCCTCAGCATTTTCAATAACGCGAGGTTTGTCACCGTCTAGTACGGCTACACATGAGTTAGTAGTACCTAAGTCAATACCAATGATTTTACCCATCAGGCTATCTCCGAAATAATTCTATATGTTCGTTTTGCTGTATATCCCTAATGTGGGGATGGAGAACTGGGTTTCAACCCCATTCACAAACAAAAACGTGGATGTTTGTTTCTCGTATGCCCCTTAGATAGGGGCAAAGAACCTCTTTTCAAGGGGAAAGTAAAAAAATTTTTGAATTTTATAATAAAAAGCGAAGCCTTAATTGACCTCGCTTCTTTTTAATAAATAGCCCCCTCTCACGATGAAGGCTTATTTAGCCACCATCACCATCGCAGGACGAACCACACGACCATTCAGTTCATACCCTTTTTGCATGACGAACATCACTGTATTCGATTCGTGATCTGGGCTTTCTTGAATGGACATCGCCTGATGATATTCAGGGTTAAAGGTTTCACCTTCAGGGTTAATTACGCTTACCCCAAATTTTGCTACGGCATCAACAAAGGTTTTATGGGTCAGCTCAACCCCTTCTAAAAAGGGTTTAATCACTTCGTTTTCATTATCAGCCGCTTGGATAGCACGCTCTAAGTTATCCAACACTGGCAATAATTCTTCAACGAAACGTCCTAAGGCGTATTTACGAGCTTTATCAATTTCTTGCTCAGAACGGCGACGCATATTCTCGACATCAGCACGAGCACGAAGCACGCCTTCTTGCTGTTCTTTAATCCGAGCTTCACTAGCCAGCAAAGCCGCTTCTAATTGAGCAATCTTACTTTCTTGCTCATCTAACTCTTCTGGTTCAACGTCTTGATTCCAATCGATATCTTCATCACTGCCGACGACATCCGCTTCCACTTCTACCGCTTCTTGCTGCAGATCTTCCTCTTTGATTTTATTTTCTTCGTTGCTCATGATATCTCCAGAATTCTCATCACAATTGTGTTTAAGAATCAAATTCTCTTCGTTTCCTGACACAAAAATTCGCATAAAAGCGTAACTTGCCTTTATTATGGGGATGAAGAATTCTGATTCAAGCCTAATTCGGTTGGAAAGCGTATGAAAAATCCATTTGACGTGATCGCTATCATTGGGAAACCAAGAGATCAACAAGCTATTCAAACACATAAGGAGATTTATCTCTGGCTTACTGCGATCGGAAAGTCTGTTTTTATTGATGATCGTTTACGTGAAATTCTAACCGATATCCCTCAAGAACATTTTGCTAGCCTCATTGAATTAGGGAATAAAGCCGATTTGGCCATTGTCGTAGGTGGTGATGGGAATATGTTGGGGGCTGCACGTGTACTTTCCCGTTTCGATATCTCCGTCATCGGTGTTAATCGCGGTAACTTAGGCTTTTTAACCGACCTCAACCCTGACAACTTCCAAAACGAGTTAGGCAGTGTACTGGATGGGCATTATTTGCAAGAAACCCGTTTTTTGCTTGAAGCTGAAATCCATCGTCACGGACAAATCAAAAGTCATAATTCAGCCCTGAATGAAGCTGTTTTACACCCGGGTAAAATCGCTCATATGATTGAATTTGAAGTCTACATTGATAACAATTTTGCTTTTTCTCAACGTTCAGATGGCTTAATTATTTCCACCCCGACGGGTTCGACGGCATACTCCCTATCAGGAGGAGGACCAATTTTATCCCCCAGCTTAAATGCAATCACCTTGGTTCCTATGTTTCCTCACACCCTCTCTTCTCGACCTATCGTGGTCGATAGCGAACGTCGCATAAAATTAGTGGTGTCGCCCGATAACCGAGGAACACAAGAAGTCAGCTGTGATGGGCAAGTCTCTTTACCGGTTTCACCGGGTGATGAAGTTCATATTTACCAAAGTACTAATGTGTTAAAGCTGATCCACCCACAAGACTACAGTTATTACCATGTTCTGCGTAATAAGCTCGGGTGGTCCAGCAAGTTGTTTTGAAAAACCTCACACTCCATCATACAGCGTAAAAATTTTCACCTAGATAACTTTACTGTATAAAGAAACAGTATATACTGTTTCTTTATACAGTATTGTTAAATTGTACAGGTGCTAAAATGCTGGCTCATTTAAGTGTAAATAACTTTGCGATTGTCAAATCTCTTCAACTTGAACTCTCAAAAGGAATGACGACCATTACCGGCGAAACTGGAGCGGGTAAATCCATCGCTATTGATGCTCTTAGCTTGTGTCTTGGTGGCCGAGCCGAAGCCAGTATGGTTCGCCAAAATGAAGAGAAAACCGAAGTGAGTGCCGCTTTTCTGCTTGATAATAACCTGCACGCCACTCGCTGGTTAGAAGATAATGATTTACTTGATGGGCAAGAATGTATTTTGCGTCGCATAATCAATAAAGATGGACGATCCAGAGCGTTTATTAATGGCAGCCCCGTCCCTCTTTCCCAATTAAAATCACTCGGACAACGACTTATTAATATTCATGGGCAGCACGCTCATCAGCAATTAATGAAACCTGAACAACAACTGGCCATGCTGGACCAATATGCAGGCCACCATGACCTTTTAAAACAAACGCGCCTCGCTTATCAACATTGGCGTCAAGCTCATAACCGCTTAAAACAATTACAAGAAAATAGCCAACAAAATCAAGCTCAGCTCCAATTGCTGGAATATCAAATTAAAGAGCTGAATGAATTGGCGATCGGTGAAGATGAATTTCTCGAATTAGAACAAGAGCATAAACGTTTAGCCAACAGCGGCGATCTCGCCATCAGTTGCCAAAAAGCCATCAACTTGCTTTATGAAGGTGAGGAAGTCAACGTACTCAACTTACTTCAATCCATCAGCCAAACGGTGATTGAACTAGCCGAAATGGATAGTCAATTAGCTAGCATTCCCACCATGCTGAGTGATGCTGTAATTCAGCTAGAAGAAGCCAATAATGAACTACGTACTTACCTTGATAATATTGATGTTGATCCAGAACGAATGGCCTATGTAGAAGAGCGCTATTCACGAGTACTTTCATTAGCACGTAAGCATCATGTACTTCCTGAAGATCTTTATGCACATCATCAAACTTTATTACAACACATTGCTCAACTCGATAGCTCAGAAGAAAAAATACAAGAGCAAGAAGAAGCGGTAACTCATTACTATCAAACATTCTTAAGCTGTGCAGAAAAGTTGCATAAATCTCGCTGCCGCTATGCGAAAGAATTGAATAAATTGATTAGCTTGAGCATGCATGAGCTCAGTATGGAAAAAGCCCAATTTAAAATTAATGTAAATCAGCAAAATGGTCAGCCATCCCCACTGGGATTTGATGATGTCACTTTCTTCGTTTCAACAAACCCAGGCCAGCCCTTACAACCCATTGCCAAAGTTGCTTCCGGTGGAGAACTCTCACGGATTTCCCTTGCCATTCAAGTTATTACTGCGCAGAAAGTAGAAACACCTAGCCTAATCTTTGATGAAGTCGATGTAGGTATTTCGGGACCAACAGCCGCTGTTGTGGGAAAAATGCTACGAAAATTAGGGGAATCCACTCAGGTACTCTGCGTCACCCACCTCCCTCAAGTTGCGGGCTGCGGACATCATCAACTTTTTGTGGCAAAACAAACCAAAGCCGGTAAGACAGAAACACAAATGATAAAATTAGATATCGACCAACGAATCACAGAACTGGCTCGCTTGCTCGGTGGCAGCCAAATAACAGAATCAACACTCGCTAACGCAAAAGAGTTACTGGTTGCTGCTTAAAAATTCATCGTTTAAAAGAATCTTTGCAACCTAATTCAAAATTCGTAGTCTTAATAGGCTCTGAGCTGAGTGAAGTTTTTACATCTGCTCAGAGCTTGTTTATTATCAACCTAGTTTTAACTCTTACTGGCAGTAGAATTTTAATATGCAGTTAACCAAGTGGCTTGTTGCCATCCCCCTCGCAGTCACATTGTTATCTGGCTGCTCTGTACTTGAACGATTGGTATACCGAATTGATATAAATCAAGGCAATTATGTTGAACAACAAGCCGTAGAACAATTGAAATTTGGCATGACCAAAGAACAAGTCCGTTTCGTTCTTGGTTCACCAATGCTCATTGAAAATGGTTACCCGAATACTTGGTATTACATCTACCACCATACACCAGGGCATAACCCATCCATTCAGAAGAATTTGATCGTTGATTTCAATGATTCCGGAACATTAGTAACCATTTCGGGAGATTTTCAACAAAGTGATGCATTCTTTGAAGGTCTAAACTAAAGAGCGTTCATTTATCTAGGCTCGAGTAGAGCCTAATCAGCATTTGAATTGACTACTGCCTATAAAAGAGAACTCGTCACTTACCATATTTAATCATCTAAACCTTCCCCGATCATGCCTGTTTATCATCATCGGGGATCGCGTATTCATCACTTTGTTGTATGATTTTTCTCGGCTTTGGCTTGCTCTGCACGCTTGCGGCGAATCTCTTTCGGGTCAGCTAATAAAGGGCGATAGATTTCAATTCGATCATGATCTCGCACCGTAGCATCAAGTTTTACATTACGACTAAAAATACCCACTTTATTTTTAGCCAAATCAATCTCTGGAAATGCTTGTAAAATGCCTGACTCTCGAATGATCTCTTCCACGGTCATAGACGAATTCACCACTAAAGTAATCACACGCTGATCATGAGGTAACGCATACACTACCTCAACGTGTATCATTTCTGATTCAATACTCATAACGTATATACCTGCTTGGCTCGCTTAGTGAAAGCATTCACCATATTACTCGTCAATTCATTGAAAACTTTTCCAAAGGCAAGCTCAATCATTTTACTGGAAAATTCAAACTCCAGTTTCAATTCAACCTTACACGCTTGTTCATCCAACGGAGTAAAATACCATCCACCTCGTAAAGTCTGAAATGGACCATCAACTAAATTCATAATAATTGATTGACCGTGATTCAGATGGTTTTCCGTTGTAAAAGTTTTACTGATTCCCGCTTTCGCAACATCGACAGAAGCTACCATTTTATCAGGAGCGGATTCCAGCACTCGCGTTCCAGAACAGCCGGGCAAAAAATCTGGATAACTTTCTACATCATTAACTAAATGAAACATTTGCTCTGCACTAAAAGCAACTAGAGCAGAACGACTCACTTGCTTCATTGTTATCCCCTTTATAAACCCTAAACCACGCTTGCGGCTGATTGTACGTTTATCCCTAGTACACCTCAAGTTGAGAACCGCTATCATAGTGTAATTAAGAGTAAGCAGTGAACAGCTTGAAGTTATCGAACGATATCCTTATGCTACATCAAGAAAAACATTCCCTTACTTTTGACCAATCCGTATAATGCACCCACTATGGTAAAGAAAAAATCAACGAAAAAAGCGGGTAGCAACACTATCGCGCTCAATAAAAAAGCTCGCCATGAATACTTTATTGAAGATGAAGTAGAAACAGGGTTGGAGCTTCAAGGCTGGGAAGTAAAATCCCTTCGCCAAGGAAAAGCCAATATTGCAGAAAGCTATGTTTTCTTGCGAGACGGAGAGGCTTTTGTTTCTGGCATGAGCATTACACCATTGCAGCAAGCCTCAACCCATGTCGTGGCAAACCCAACTCGTGTTAGAAAGTTACTGCTGTCACGCCGTGAGTTAGATAACTTATTTGGCCGTATTAACCGTGAAGGAATGACGCTTGTCGCCCTCTCTTTATATTGGTCGCGCTCTTGGGTCAAACTTAAAATCGGTGTAGCTAAAGGTAAAAAACTGCACGATAAGCGAGATGATCTAAAAGATAAAGATTGGCAGCGCCAAAAAGCGCGTGTTATGAAAAGTGCGTTGCGTTAATTGTAACCACTTAACCAATTGATGCTAGACAGAATCTTCGATTCTGGTACTATGCACCAACTACCTCTGGGGCTGATTCTGGATTCGACGGGAATTTTGAAGTCTGAGGTGCATGCCGAGGTGCGGTAGGCCTCGTTAACAAACCGCAAAAAAATAGTCGCAAACGACGAAAACTACGCACTAGCAGCTTAATACCCTGCTGAGAGCCTCTCTGCCCTAGCTTCCGCACGTAAGACGGGGAATAACAGAGAGTCAAAACCAAACGCGCTAGCCCGGATTTTCCCACCTGAGAGATGAACGGCGAATTATAATTCAGGTTAGTCATTCATTAGCGTGTCGGTTCGCAGGTGGATGGTGAAATTAAAGATCGACTAAGCATGTAGTACCAATGATGAATGATTTTCGGACGCGGGTTCAAATCCCGCCAGCTCCACCAACTCATAGTTTAAAGACGTCTCAGGACGTCTTTTTTCTTGCCTGCTACAACCAAAAATCAATAACTTAGCGTCTTATAGCATCTCAAGACGTTTCACTACATCTTTGACTTTTAGTAACCATTGTAGGAACCTTAGTATTATGTTCCTTACTTTTGGTTCCTAACATGCCTAGACAAACGAAGCCGCTCACTGCAACAGAAGTCAAAAACGCGAAGCCCAAGGAAAAAGAATACAGCCTTGTTGACGGCCAAGGTCTAAAGTTGCGAGTTTTGCCAAGTGGCTCTAAACAATGGCAACTCAATTACTACAGACCAACAAATGGCAAACGAGCAAATCTCAACTTAGGACGCTATCCAGATGTTTCTCTCGTACAAGCACGAAAAAGTGCTCTAGAAGCAAGAGAGTTGATCGCACAAAGAATTGATCCTCAGGAATATAAAGAGCAAAAGTTACAGGAACACAAAGCGATTCATGAACATACATTTTTAAATGTTTCTAAAGAATGGTTTGAAATCAAAAAGCACGATATCACTCCTGACTATGCCGTTGATATTTGGCGTTCTCTTGATTTGCACATTTTCCCCTCCCTTGCTGATACACCGGTTAAACAAATTACTGCACCACAAGTCATAGACCTTCTTAAGCCAATAGAGGCCAAGGGTAGTCTAGAAACGGTTAAGCGCTTAGTTCAAAGACTGAATGAAGTAATGAACTATTCTGCCAACTGTGGCCTCATCCAAGCCAACCCGTTGACCGGTATTCGTGCGGCTTTCAAAAAGCCCAAAAAAGAAAATATGGCAGCATTGGCACCGACAGAACTCCCTGAGCTCATGGGAGCCATCGCCAATGCCAGTATAAAGCGTACTACTCGTTGTTTAATTGAGTGGCAACTTCACACCATGACACGACCTTCTGAAGCCGCAGGCGCTAGATGGGATGAGATTGAGTGGGAAGAAAAGATATGGACCATTCCAGCCGAGAAAATGAAAAAAAGAAGAGAGCACCGCATCCCGCTCACAGAGCAGATGCTGGCGCTATTAGAAGTAATGAAGCCGATAAGCGGCCATCGTGAATTTATCTTTCCTTCAGATCGTGATCCGAAGAAACCATGCAATAGCCAAACGGCAAATATGGCTCTGAAACGTATGGGGTTTGCAGGTCGACTTGTTAGCCACGGTCTACGCTCGCTAGCGAGCACCACTCTCAATGAACAAGGCTTTGACCGTGACTTAATCGAGGCATCACTAGCCCACGTTGATGATAACCAAGTACGTAGTGCTTATAACCGTACTGACTACCTTGAACGCCGCCGCCCAATGATGAGCTGGTGGAGCGGACATATAGAAGAGGCAGCCAAAGGAAGCCTCTCTGTGACAGGGACTAAGCAACTAAAAGTCATTAGTTAACCTTCTGAAACTTAGGTTCATGAATCGGAGGAGACTTAATTAGATGAATGCAACACTATACCCAAAACTGGTGATACAAATTCAAGTTGGCAAACAACTGCCGGAGGCTGTCTATCTTCATAGAGATGCCTTCAGTGCTATCCCACCAGAATTAGCTAAGTTTATTTCTGATGTTGCTAAAGCCCTTAAACTGCCAGATGAACAATGGAACCTCGTAAAAATATTTAAACGAGAGTTTCGACTCTCTCTACTACATTACCCTTATTTTTATCGTGATTCTTACCCTGCCCTTAAACAAAGCCTAAACGTCGACCTTACCAAATTGAGTCACAAGCTAACTTGCTACGATGATTCTGATAACCCTCCCATCTTGCATCGAAAAGAAACCATGGTATTGCCCACCAGCGAATACTATTCACATTTTGTTTCCCTAACCCGTGAGGGAGAAAATGCAGGCTTGTATGAAAACACTCGAATCATTGGATTTAAACGCTCTTGGGAAAATGTGATCGCTCGGCATGGTTACGAGCTTGTTGATGGCCGTTTATTTCGCTCCTCTACATTTCATGTTGAAACGAAAACGGATATCGATCGCTATAAAACTGCCCTCGTCCGTCACGAACTCTCCGCACCAATGAAAAACCTAGCAAAACACGGTTACTTCGAAGGCGCTTACTCCATTTTTGATTATGGCTGCGGGCGTGGTGATGATTTACGAGAACTAGAAGCGCACGGGTTAGATGCACTTGGGTGGGACCCAAACTTTCAGCCAGACAATGACAAAGTGAGTTCAGACATCGTCAACCTAGGTTTTGTGCTCAACGTGATTGAAGATCAAGACGAACGTTTAGAAGCATTATTAGGAGCCTGGGAGCTCGCGAATCAGGTTCTCGTCGTTTCCGTCATGCTCGCCAATGAAAGTTATATCGCTCAATTCAAACCCTATAAAGATGGCGTGATTACCTCTCGCAACACCTTCCAAAAGTATTACACTCAGCCAGAGATAAAGGCTTACATTGAACGCAGTTTGCAAGAGGATGCCATTACCGTTGCGCCCGGCATTTTTTACATCTTCAAAGATAAACTTGAAGAGCAGCAGTACTTACAACGCAAATACAAACGCCACCATAAATGGCAACAGCTCACCTCTCCTGAACCTGTCGAAGCAAAAGACAAAGCAAAGCTCCTGATCACCCAAAACCAAGTTCTGTTCGATGCATTTTGGAATTCATGTTTAGAGCTTGGGCGCATACCTGCCAATGAAGAGTTTGAACAATCAGATAAAATCCGAGCACTTATAGGCTCACACAAGAAAGTGTTTGGCCTACTGAGAGAAATGTTTGATACCCATGAGTTCGAAAAAGCGGAAAAACGCCGCAAAGAAGACCTGCTGATCTACTTTGCTATGGGGCTATTTGAAAAGCGAAAACCTTACACGCAGCAACCGGAATCACTCAAACGAGATATCAAAGCTCTGTTTGATGATTACAGAACCGCAATTAACCTAGCGACAGAGCTACTTTTTGCGATTGCCGATGCGGACCTCATCAACACACAATGTAAAAAGGCCCACCAACATTTACCTGCAAGCTTATTGAATGAAGGACACTCACTCATTCTGCATCGTGATTACATCGATGAATTACCACTCTTGCTGCGTGCATACGTCGGCGCTGGCTTACAAATGTATGGAGAGCTGAATGACGAGATCGACCTTATCAAAATCCATATCACATCAGGCAAGCTCACATTAACCGCTTACGACGATTTCGAGAAGTCGGTGCCCTTTTTAGTCGAGCGCATCAAAATCAAAATGGCAGAGCAAGACATAGACTTCTTTGATTATGTGGATGAAAAACGCAGACCGCCTTTATTAAACAAGCATCTTTACCTGCTAAGTGAGCACAAAGACTACAAAAAGCAGCTGAGCTTTGACAAACGAGTAGCCAAGTTGATGGAATTTGAACCAACTGAAGAAACTCAGATGACGCGAGCGGAATTTGAGGTGCTTTTGGGTAAACAGCATAAGGAAATCAGAGGGTTTACAGTAAGCACGACGGCATCCTACTAAACCTTCAGAAAAAACCGGTCCTGCAATAGAAATCTCACCAGTATCCTTGTAGAATGTCACACTTATTTTGGCATACCTATGTAAGAATTAGCATAGACAACACCAATACATAACAAAACCCAAGATTGGTTTGTTAAAATTTGACATACTACAATAAGTTGACTTAGCTAAATCCTATGGACTTTGTCATAAAACAACAAACTCAAAGGTATCGTATGCACAATCAAGATTCAGGCTACTGCTACTCATTCCCTGCAGTTAGAGGAATTCAAGCAGGACGCCCATTTTACATAGCGACTTGCCCTCTAAGAATTATTCCTAAGATCTTTAGCTATAACGAAGATGATGTTCCACCTGAACTGCGAGCACAGCGTACACTGAACAAAACTCGTATTCCAGAGATGGTTAAGTACTTGCTTGATAATCCAAAAGACTACGTTTTTTCGGCGTTAACCGCTTCAGTTGGTATTGATATCACATTCGAAGATCATGAAGGCGCACCAAATCTTGGCATTTTGAAAATACCAATGGATGCTCAAATTCTGATTAATGATGGTCAACACAGGCGTAAGGCAATCGAAGAGGCTCTCCGTGAAAATCCAGACTTAGGGCAAGACAACATCCCAGTGCTGTTTTTTGTTGATGAAGGCTTACTACGCAGTCAACAAATGTTTGCCGATCTCAACAAGTATGCAGTGAAACCAAGTCCTTCCTTAGGCGTCTTATACGATCTTAGAGATGAAAGCTCTGAACTTGCTAGAAGGTTAGCGACAAAGTGCACGCCTTTTGTGGGTTTAACTGAAATGGAAAAATCAAACATTAGCCCTAAGTCAAATAAGCTGTTCACTTTGAGTAGTATCAAACAATCGACTAGAGCTCTTCTTGGTAAAGGGGCTAAAGATGGCTTCAGTGATGATGAGAAAGCACTTGCCGAATCCTTTTGGCAAATCGTTGCAGAAAACATGCCTGACTGGCAGATGGTGATATCTAAACAAGTTTCGCCCGCGCAACTTAGACAAGAATATATTCACGCGCACGGGGTCGGTTTGCACGCGATCGGCGTCATGGGAAATTGTCTACTTTGTGAAGCTCCTGAACAATGGGCAGAAAAGCTCAAAAAGCTACGAGAAATAAATTGGTTAAAAACCAATCCGGAATGGATAAGACGTAGCATGAATCTTGGAAAAGTGAGTAAATCGACATTGAATATTCAACTCACCGCCAACTACTTAAAAATTTGCCTTGGGCTACCACTTACCCCTGAAGAAAAAGCTCTAGAGAAGCAGTTACCATGATAAACGAGCTAAAATTGGCGGAAGATCTTGCGGATTACGCAGACTTCATCAATACAGAAGAATTTGCCAACAACAAACTGAGTCACTACATAGCAGACGTTCAACGCGTCTATTGTGCTGACAAACGTCCTTGGGTTATTGGCTATAGCGGTGGTAAAGACTCATCTGCCGTTATGTCACTAGTCTATATGGCATTACTTGGACTAAAACCAGAGGATCGCCACAAACCCATTTTTGTGGTCTCTTCAGATACACTTGTTGAAACACCAGTGGTAGTAAACCACATTAAAGACTCGTTAATCGCTATTGAAAAAGGCGCAAAGCGCGATCAACTACCTATAACGTGTCATAAAGTGGTTCCTGAAAGTAACCAAACTTTTTGGGCTAACCTTTTAGGAAAGGGCTACCCAGCCCCCACACGTTCTTTCCGTTGGTGCACGGAGCGTATGAAAATTGATCCGGTCAGCGACTTTATTAAATCCAAAGTGTCCCAATACGATGAAGTGATCGTTGTACTAGGCTCTCGTAGTCAAGAAAGTGCATCACGTGCACAAGTCATTGCAAAACATAAGATTGACGGCTCACGGCTGGCACGCCACACAACATTATCAAATGCTTTTATCTATACGCCGATTGACACATGGGGTGTTGATGATGTTTGGAAAATACTACGCCTTTGTCATTTAGAAACTGAAGAAACCTCTTACGGTACTAAAAATATCTGGAGCGATAAGTATGACCTAGAGTGGGAAAATCCATGGGGAGGAAAAAACCTAGTCCTTTGGAATTTATATAAAGACTCTTCTGGTCAGGGCGAATGTCCTATGGTCATTGATGAGACAACACCATCTTGCGGTAACTCTCGCTTTGGTTGCTGGACTTGTACCGTTGTGACCAAAGACCGCGCTATGGAAAGCCTTATCCAAAATGGCGAAGAGTGGATGTCACCACTACTTGAGTTTCGCAACAAGTTGTCCATGACGACAGAACCGGCGAATAAAGAAGAATTTAGAAACTACAAACGCCGTACCGGAAAAGTGAGCTATCAATACGCCAAAGAGGGAGAAGATATTGCGTCTGAGCGCAAGCATGTTCCAGGTCCCTATTGGCTTAAATACCGCCAGCAATGGCTGAGAGAGCTACTTGAACTAGACAAAAAATTCAAAAGTGAAGGCCGCGAGATCGAATTAATTACCGCTCCTGAACTGCACGCAATTCGTCAGGAATGGATTCACGATCCAAATGAACCTGATTGGGATGATTCTCTACCCACAATCTTTAGGGAAGTTTACGGTTACGATCTCGATTGGGTCTATGACGATAACGCGAGTTTCGGAAAAGGTGACGCTCAGCTTATCCATGAGCTATGTCAGGACTTCGACGTCGAACCTGAAATGATCATGAAGCTTATTGAGCTTGAAATTTCTACAGAAGGTTTGAGTAGACGAAACGGCATCTCCAATAAAATCGCCTCATTACTAAAACAAGATTGGGGAAGCTTAGAAGAGATCAAACAAAAGCATGCATCACTACAAAGCAAAGCTGAATTTGATGTTCATCAGCAAGAGATTGAACGTTACAACCAGCAGCTTGCCGATCTCGATAAACAGCTTCAAAAAGAGTTTTAACAACCAATATGTTGATTACAAAGTTAACTTTAAATAATTTCCGAGTGTTTCGCGGTGTACATGAGATTGACTTACGCCCGGCACCAGCGCGCCTAAGCAAAAGTGGGCCAGTAGTAGGTACAGAGAGACCTATAATTCTCTTTGGTGGCCTGAATGGCGCTGGTAAAACATCTATTCTTACTGCGATTCGCCTAGCTCTATTTGGCCGCCTGTCATTCAGTCAAAATCTTACCCGAAACGATTATGTGGAAGCGCTAGCCGAGCTTATCCATAAAGGTGTTGGTCTCGGAGGCTTACAAAATAGTGCATCCATAGAATTAGAATTCAAGTACAGCCAAAATGGTGAAGAGAGTGCTTATAAGGTTTTAAGAGGTTGGCAACGAGGCAAAAAAGACTACCTTCAGCTTGAAAAAGATGGAATTCCTCTTTCAGAGCTTAACTACGATCAGTGTCAGGGCTTCCTCAATGAGCTCATTCCAACAGGCATTGCTGATTTGTTCTTCTTTGACGGTGAAAAAATTGCGGAACTCGCAGAAGATGAGTCCGGGCTCGTCCTAAAAACTGCCGTGCGCCGATTGTTGGGATTAGATGTTATTGCCAAACTGAAAAGTGACCTCAATATTTTCCTCAAAAAGCAAGGCTCACAAGCACTCAGCCAATCCTTGAAAGAGGAAATGGAAAGTCTCGATAAACTGCGCATAAAACATGAAAGGAACGCTGAAAAACTGAGAGGTGAAGCAGATATTGTGGATACCCAAATCGTGCTGGTTTCACGCGATATTCTTAATTTAGAAAATAAACTGTCTCAAAGCGGTGGAGCTTGGGCTAAGACAAGAGAAGATGAGCAACAAAAAGTAGATGCTTTACTCAAAGAGAAAGTGGAACTTGAGAAACAAATTCGCATGGAAATGGAGACAAGTCTTCCATTCGCACTAGCCCCCAACGCGATGCAGCGTCTGCAAACTCAGATCAAGCAAGAACAAGAGATTAAGAAGAAGCAGAGCTTTGGCAATGAGCTCGATTCATTCTTAGAAACTTTGCGCTCAAAGTATCCAAGCTTTGATACAGAAATGGCTCAACATGCGATTGCTGATAGCTTTAAAGCACACGTGGGTGACTTTGATTCGGCCAAGCTGCTTTTAGATATCTCCGACCGTCAAGCAAATACTATTGACTATCAACTAACTAAGCTATCTCAAGAGTCTTTTGTACGATTCGATGAAGCGAGAAAACGGCTACAAGTGGTAGAAGAAGATATCGATAATGCTTCAAACAACATCGCACGAGCTCCAGAGCAAGAACTGGTACAAGGGCTTTTTTCTGACGTCAGAAAGCTCGATAAGAAGAAAGAGAAGCTGATTATCGAATACCATGAGCTACTGGAAAATGCGAAGCGAGAGCTGAAACTGGCATTGGAAACTGCTCGCCAGATTCAAAGACTTCACGACAAGCATAAAGATGAATCAAATAAAGATCTGAGTGTAACCAATGCACAAAGCGCCATTCTTCTACTCGATAAATTTGCCGAACAACTGACTAAAGCACGGGTAAAACAGTTAGAAAACGAATTTGTTTTGTCATACAAAAAGCTGGCACGTAAAGAAGATGTGCAGCTCACCGCTGCCATCAATCCGCTCACTTTTGATGTTGAGTTGATGGATGAGTACGGGATAAAAATCAATCGTAAAGCCATGTCTGCTGGAGAAAAGCAAATCTACGCTATCTCCATATTGGAAGCGCTTGGCCGTACATCAGGCCGTAAGCTGCCGATTATTATTGATACACCACTTGGCCGATTAGACTCTCATCACCGCGACAAGTTGGTTGAAAACTATTTCCCTACCGCGAGTCATCAAGTGGTTATTCTATCGACAGATACCGAAATCGACAGGAATTACACCAACCTTATCCAAGACGATATCGCCAGAACTTATGAGATTTGTTTTGATGGAAAAACGAAATCTTCAACGATTAAAGAAGGCTACTTCTGGAGAGAAGCAAATAAGGAGGCTGTGTAATGCTACCTAATCGTATGAACCTGACTCGCACTACTGAAGAGCAGCTTAAAAAGTTGAAGGGCTATACTGGTATCACTCCAAACGTATCGGCACGTATTGCTTTCTTCCGTTCAATAGAAAGTGAATTTCGCTATAGCGGTCAAGAAGCGAAGTTAGACGGCTCGCTTGTGTTGGATAAGTATACTTGGCTTGGTGAAACCAGTGACATCACAGAGTTAGTTTTGAAAATATACTACCCTGAGCTAGATACCAAAAGGTATCAACAAGCTTGGGCAGCACATATTGAGGATGGAATTGCTTCAATTAGGAATCATAAGTCACTGCTCGACTTCAGCTTAAAAGTTCAATGAAAGTAAAATTAAGGGGTCACTCGTCGATTAGGTCTGAATTAATACAGATTAGGAAAATGTACGTTTCGTTGAGCTTCGTACCCCTATATTGCATCCATCGATAGAATGAGTTCAGCCATAGTATGATTAACAAAAAATTTCCCATTATCATTTCAATCATTATTGGTAGTGCATCAGCGATAACACCTCCTATACTATTAACCTACGGGATGGGACAGTTCAACATAATTCGAATCGTTGGCCAAGATCAATCTACCTGGTGGTTTTCTATGACTTTAGGCATTGTGAGCCTAAGTCTTATTTTTCTAAACCCATTAGCAGGTTACATTTTTGATAAAAGCCGATTATCATTTATTTCAAGGCCACTATGGATCCTAATCAGTAGCTTATTTGGATTTATTTCTATGGTATCCTTGTCATATACAAACAATATGATATTACTAATTTTTTTCTGGGTCACATCCAATATCTCATACAGCCTAGTTTCATTGGTTTATTTTGTTTTAATTCCCGAGATATTTAAAAAAAATAATTTAGGGGAAATATCTGGATTTACTGGCAGTTTAATACCAATTGTTGTTATGGTAATTAGTATTACTGTAATGGGTATATTTTCACCTTTATCTGTAAGTAACAAAATTATTCTAACAGCATCAATACAGCTAATATTAAACATAGCAATTATTTATTTCATTGATATTCCATCAAAAGAGCTATCACCTAATCCTAAAAAAGATAATAATCGTATAGCCAAGCATAATATTTATCCTAGCTTTAAATATTATCCTGATTTTACCTGGACCCTTCTAAGCCGATTGTGTATACATTTAGTCAGCTCTGGGCTAACGATGATGCCACTATTTTACATAGCTCGCTTTAGCCTTTCTGAAGAAAAAATATTTAAACTTCAGGCCATAAATTCTACCGGTGTTTTATTAATGGTCCTATTTGGAATAATATCAGGGTATCTATCCGATAAGTATAATACTAAGAAACCATTTGTTATATTTTCATCACTAGCCATGGGAATATGCATGTATTTATATTCTATTTCAGATTCAGTGCTATTCGCGATTGTTATATCCTTTATTTATCAATGCTGCTTTGGGGTTTTTAACTCTGTAGATCTGGCGTTAGTAAATCATGTCTTACCATCTAAAGACAATTATGCCAAAGATATCGCTATAATGAACACGACAAATAATATAGCCAAGTCCATAATTAGTTTTATAACTCCGACTCTATTAATATGGGGAATCACATGGATGGATGATGATGGTTATACCTTATTCTTTATCGTACTTGCTCTCTTTTCGTTTTTATCTTTTTTATTTGTCACTCAAGTAAAAGCAAAATAACAATTAATTCTTATTATTGCTACGATACTCTCGAGGAGAAATACCTAGCTTTGATTTAAAAAACCGAGAAAAAGCAGAATGTGATGAAAATGCCAGCCAATCACTAATCTCTTGAATAGATAAATTTGTTTCCAACAATAACTTTATAGATACATTAATCTTAGCATTTAAAAATAAAATAGTATAATTAACATTTTCACTGTTAAGACGACGGTTTAATGTCCACCGACTAATTTTCAGCAGTTCGCACAATATTTTAAGAACTTCATTCTGCTCTGATACCTTATTTGAATAGATAACATTGAATATAATTTCCGAAACTGAAGATGAAAAACTCTCCTTCCCTAATATAGATTTTTTTAAACCATCAACTTGATTGCTTTGCAATACGTTAAGGATATTATTATATTCTTTATATTCTTCTTCAAGACTTTTATTTTTTAAAATTATTGAATTTTCATTTTGATTAATGAGACATTTATGATTAAACCTATCATCAAAAAGTTGTTTTCTATTTAATCTACTAGCTGTCAAACTGACCATTAACTCTACATTGTGAGAATAAATATTAATAATATCTGATAGTAGAATAATATTCGATATTGAGTTTATTTTTTGTATATAACTCGGTCCAGAAGATATGTAAGATATTTTGGTAAAGTAATCATTTTTATCAACTCTGAATGTATCACAATTACCAATAATACAAGAATAGTCAATAAATTTACAGATGGCTTCTTGAGCATTCTTTTGGTTAATACAAAATCCAATCAGCTCAGGGAATAAATTATAAGCAGTTTGTAGTGAGTGCTGTAAAACATACTCACTCAAAAAGTCATCGTCTTCTGGCTTATTATTTAATAACGATTGTAATGCATGATGTTTATCTTCTGTTATTCTACCGCCTTTCCTTTCTATTTCATATTGAGTTATATCACATAAATAAAATATCTTTTTATTTTCAGAATTTATATTTTTAAAAATATTTTGATAGATAACATTTGAAACACTTTTTCTCTTCATTCTTAGCCTGATAAAAATAATTTAAAATCAATATAAATTAGTAAACTACCACTATTTATTCATTTTATCTATTAAGTAATGTGATGATGATCTAAATTTATATACTTACCCCAAAATGTACAGCTCATGCTCCACACTGGATAGCTTTTATCTAAGGTATCCGTATACTGGATAATAGCTCACCCCGACTATTTTTTTACAATTAACCAATTGATTTATATATCAATTATCCAGTCAGATTGAAATGTATCTTCTGTAGGGACTTATTCATGAAAAACAAAAAAACAATTTTGGCGAGTATTATTCCGCTTCTAATACTGTTCGGTTGTAACAGCGAAACAAAAGAGAACAGCGAAGTGATAAACTCGTTCAAAGCGCAAGCTGAATTTCTTGTAGCAAAGATGACGCCTTATGAACAAATGAACATGCTGGTAGGCCCAGGCTATGCTATGCAGCCCGACTACTCATTTGGTACCAATTATGATGCATTAACCAACATCAAGAATGATGTTCCAGGAACGGTGGGTTATATCAATGGTGTTTACAATGAAAAAACCGGGTTAGATATTGCAGCCGTAAAACTGGCCGATGGTGCTGCAGGGGTAAGGATTGATCCGATCCGCGAGGGTGATAGCAATACCTACTATGGTACTGCCTTCCCCGTCAGCACCTTACTTGCATCAACCTGGAACCCAGATTTATTAAAGAATGTTGGCAAAGCAATAGCAAATGAAGTCAAAGAGTACGGCTTAGACTTTTGGCTTGCTCCTGGGTTAAACATTCAACGTAACCCACTTAATGGCAGGAACTTCGAGTATTTTTCTGAAGATCCCCTCATTTCAGGGATCATGGCATCCGCCGAAGTCATAGGTGCTCAGTCTCAAGGAATTGGCACAACGATTAAGCATTTTGTTGCCAACAATGCCGAAACTTCACGTAACATAGTGAATAACGTAATTTCGCCAAGAGCTTTACGTGAGATTTACATGAGAGGATTTGAGTATGCGGTTGATAACGCCCATCCTTGGGCTGTTATGACCGCGATGAACCAAGTCAATGGTCACTTTACTGGCCAATGGGCCGATCTCAATACCAAAGTGCTGAGAAATGAATGGGGGTTTGACGGCCTAGTGATGAGTGACTGGTGGTCAGGTGATGGCAATTACCCTGAAATGATTCAGTCTGGTAACGATCTGATTGAATCAGGCGGTGTTGCTTTGGCTTATCGATACGGAGAAGTCGATGCCCGTCAACAGCTGGAAAATGCTTATGAAGCGGGTGAGTTAAGTGCAGAAACCATCAAAACAAGTGCCATTCGTGTCTTAACACAAGCGTTAAAAACCCCATCAAATCAAAACTATGTCTTTAGTAATGCTCCTGATATGGATGCACATGCTCAATTATCAAGAGTTGTTGCTAGCGAGGGGGTTGTTCTACTCAAAAATAACGACAATACATTACCTATTGCTTCTTCGACAGCAATCGCTTCTTTTGGTATTAACCAAGTCAATACGTTAAAAGGTGGCTATGGTAGTGGTGATGTTCACTCTGCTTACACCGTAAACATTATTGATGGGCTTAACGCGCAATTCAACATTGATTCCGATTTAAAAGCATTTTATGAAAATTTCTTCTCCACCAATAAAACAGAAACCGATTTTAATGGACTTTCAACAATTATTGAATGCGAAGAACCCCCTCTTTCTACAAGTGAGATTGACACCTATATCACCAATAATGATATTGCCGTGATCAGCATCGGCCGCTACTCAATGCAGGGTCACGATAGAACCAATACCACAGGCGATTATCAGCTATCTAATGAAGAACGGACTCTGATTGATAACGTAGCAACAGCAGCTCATGCCCAAGGCAAAAAGGTCATTGTCGTATTAAACGTTGCTGGAATCATTGAAATGCACTCATGGCAAGACAATGTCGATGCGGTAGTGCTGGCTTATATGCCAGGTCAGGAGGCAGGAAATGTGGTAGCGGATATTTTGTCTGGTCAAGTCAATCCAAGTGGGAAACTGACCCAAACTATCCCGGTTGCTTATACGGACTTCCCTAATGCCACAAATTTCCCTGGTGTAGACACTGATAGCAACGGGAGTATCGATACACACTATTACAATGAAGGTATATATGTCGGTTATCGTTATTTTTCAACTTTCGGTAAACCGGTTAGCTACCCATTTGGTCACGGACTGTCTTACACAAAATTTGAGTATGACTCACCGCTAGTTATAAGTAATACTCTCAATACTCAGCAATCGTTAGGCAAAGTTACCTTCTCTGTAAACGTAACCAATACAGGAGAAGTTGCAGGGAAAGAAGTTGCGCAACTTTACATCTCTGCACCATCAGGTGACTTAGAAAAACCAGCGATAGAGCTGAAAGCATTTGCGAAAACTGCGCTACTTGCACCGGGAGAAACACAAAAGCTTGATTTTGGAGTTTCGGCTAAATGGTTATCTAGTTTTGATACCGATAATGATCAATGGGTTATTGAGCCAGGACAGTACAAAGCTTACATCAGTAAATCATCGGATGTGAATGGTGTTTACCCTGTAACTTTTACTGTGAGTAGTGAGATAGTAACTGCACAGGCAACAGCGGGAGTGTTAGCATTACCTAATGACTTAATTCCGGCGGATTTCGAAACCTCATTTCAATAATGAGAGGGCAGTAGCTCGTCAAAGAAAATCGTTAATTTTTCTCTGATGATATATTGGCAACCAACGTATAATAAATGCCAGCGAGTCAATTACTGGCATTTATTGTATTTATATATCAATTACCTAAATAATATAACTTAAATAAATCAAAGAGATTTTTCTTACAATCAGCAACAGGGTTAATGATATCATAGATCTTATGTACTTCAGTCTATAAACCCGTTGAAATAGGAATCGGCTGGACGGAAGCGGAATGTAAATTGCCACCTTCGAAAGAAGGTGGCTTTGTGTGATACTTGCTATTAACTAATATGACTCAACTTCAGTAAACGAAGGGAAATACCTATAATTTTCTTTGAACAATTTCACATCCTTTGAATTGAAAACTTTCAAGCATACTTTCCTCTGAGGAATCCCCTAATGATTTTGATAAAAATCATTAAGTTAAGGTAGATACACATCTTGTCATATGATCAAATGGTTTCGCCAAAAATCAATAATCAGACAACAAGATGTGCGAACTCGATATTTTACACGACTCTCTTTACCAATTCTGCCCTGAATTACACTTAAAACGACTCAACAGCTTAACGTTGGCTTGCCACGCATTACTTGACTGTAAAACTCTCACTCTTACCGAACTTGGCCGTAACCTGCCAACCAAAGCGAGAACAAAACATAACATCAAATGAATCGACCGATTGTTAGGTAATCGTCACCTCCACAAAGAGCGACTCGCTGTATACCGTTGGCATGCTAGCTTTATCTGTTCGGGTAATACGATGCCCATTGTACTTGTTAACTGGTCTGATATTCGTGAGCAAAAACGGCTTATGGTATTGCGAGCTTCAGTCGCACTACACGGTCGTTCTGTTACTCTTTATGAGAAAGCGTTCCCGCTTTCAGAGCAATGTTCAAAGAAAGCTCATGACCAATTTCTAGCCGACCTTGCAAGCATTCTACCGAGTAACACCACACCGCTCATTGTCAGTGATGCTGGCTTTAAAGTGCCATGGTATAAATCCGTTGAGAAGCTGGGTTGGTACTGGTTAAGTCGAGTAAGAGGAAAGTACAATATGCAGACCTAGGAGCGGAAAACTGGCTACCTATCAGCAACTTACACCATATATCATCAAGTCACTCAAAGACTTTGGGCTATAAGAGGTTGACTAAAAGCAATCCAATCTCATGCCAAATTCTATTGTATAAATCTCGCCCTAAAGGCCGAAAAAATCAGCACTCGACACGGACTAATTGTCACCACCCGTCACCTAAAATCTACTCTGCGTCGGCAAAGGAGCCATGGGTTCTAGCCACTAACTTACCTGTTGAAATTCGAACACCCAAACAACTTGTTAATATCTATTCGAAGCGAATGCAGATTGAAGAGACCTTCCGAGACTTGAAAAGTCCTGCCTACGGTCTGGGCCTGCGTCATAGCCGAACGAGCAGCTCAGAGCGCTTTGATATCATGCTGCTAATCGCCCTGATGCTTCAACTAACATGTTGGCTTGCGGGCGTTCATGCTCAGAAACAAGGTTGGGACAAGCACTTCCAAGCTAACACAGTCAGAAATCGAAACGTACTCTCAACAGTGCGCTTAGGCATGGAAGTTTTGCGGCATTCTGGCTACACAATAACAAGGGAAGACTTACTCGTGGCTGCAACCCTGCTTGCTCAAAATCTATTCAAACATGGCTACGCTTTGGGGAAATTATGAGGGGATCTCTCAGTACTTTCCTCTCATCCTACATTTACACACCAAAACTATTTAAGCGTGATGACATTGAAGAAACCTTCACTTTCTTCACACTCATTTTCAGCTGACCTTTTTCAAGATGATAGCCGACTGATAAACACTGTCCCTTTGACAGCTCACCAAGTTGCTTTTCCCAATCAGCTTGCTTTGTGCCCGGCATGCTCAACTCTAGGATTTTGGCGTAAGTCTTTGTCTCTGTTTTCGCAGGAGCGAAAAATAGCTTATGAGATGCTTGAAACAGCCGGTCTTGCTCATCTTTGCGCAGCATACTCAGTGTTTGAGTGGCAAGGATTAGGGAAACACCAAACTTACGCCCTTCTGTTAGCATTTTGCCTAACGGGCTCTCAAGGCGATGATCAAGGTTTTGTACTTCGTCCAATACAATAGGTAGTGGTTTTTCCTTGCTACCATAGCTACACGCATAGGAATAAAGATCCCATAGCAAAAACTCAGTACAAAGCATTGATATATCGTGATTAAGTGAAGCAAGCTGCATGATTGTCGAGCCGTTTTTTTGACTCTCAAATACCTCACTCCAACTTTTATCACTGTTCGATGAGAACAAGTTAGATTTAACTAAGGGAGCCAGTTTAGTTGCCAGCGCAGGCCCGGCGCTCTCTTCTTCATTTAAATCATCCAGCATATTTTGCAAGCTGTAAGCACTGCCATACCGCTGGACGCCAGACTCAATAACTTCATTGAGTACCGCAATTTGGCGCTCACCTATGGTCGAATATACTTTGTTAAAAACAGAGGCAACCCTTCCTGCCACCATATGAGGCTTCTCTTCGATGAAAATCCCACCAAAATCTTGTTTTTGGGCCCTAAATGGCGACATACCAAATGGCTCATTACAAAGTATGTTGGACTTGGGATTAACTCTTTCAATAAACTCTGTTTCAAGGTGATTCGGTAAAAAACCGTTTGTATAGTCAATCACTAGTGATCTTATTTGAGCATCAGCCAAGCTCATCAGCAAACCTTGGATACAGTAAGTTTTGCCTTGTCCTGAGCTGCCAAAAATGATCAGGTGACGGTTTGCTAGATCCTTGTGCCCGTACTCCCAGAAGACTTTCTCTCCGGTAAGCGTATTCTGGCCAATCTCCAATCGGCATTCGCTCGCAAAATCTGGGGTTGGCTCTACAGTTGACTTTGACGGCTCCTCAGTTTGGAGGTTCTGCTTTAAATCCTCAGGCTTGTCGACTACAACTTCTAATGGGACGAGTGGCTCTCCTTTTTTCAAAGCAGTCTGCCCCACCAACATATACTGCGCTGGTACATGGCAGATCTGCACGATGTCTTTCTCATTCATTAGCACTTGAAGAGAGTTTTGCACCAGCGAAGGCAGCAAAGACATTGGAAGATCAACCTTCAGCACGCCATCTTGCATGTTGTAGACAGGTTCGAAACAGCTTCCACTTTCAAGGTGGCTAACAACAAGACCTGCCGGATAGTTTTCAAGCTCGGCGATTGCGTAGTTGCCACGTAGCCACTCTTCTTTCTCTGCCAGCAAGGCTTCGAAGTAGTCATTGCTAAATACGTTGTAGAGGCGATATTTATCAATTTGCATCAAAACTTGGCGAATAAATAAGCCCCGATAAAGCTTCGATGCCAATGTCAAGCCGCTCAATAGTTCAGTGAGGTAGAGACGAAGCTCATTCGCTTGCTGCACCGCTTTTTTGTAATCTGGCGTGGAGCCAGCTTTCACCTCGACAGGAAGCAAGTAGAGGTTGCCCTCTTTAAAGCCCACCAGCAGTACATCATCTGAAATCGCGCCTTTTTTGTAACCCTGTACATTGCGTGAAAAGTCGCTGTCAGTCATTTTTAGGCCGATGTTGCCTGACACGCGGATCATCTCACCTACCGATAGTGGCACCCAGGTTATGTCAGATTTATGCACAAGACAGGTCGCAAACTTATAGGCACCAATAATGCCAGTACGTTCTTTGCGAATAGTATCGTTGCAAGTCATCATCTTCAGCAGCCAATCACCATTGAATGCATTGAACTCGTTAATTTGACCACCGCCACTTTGCGCAACCACTCTTTCGAACAATCCACGCTGTGCGGTCACGGTAATCGCATCGTAACTGGCTGAGCTGGTGTACTGGTCTGAATAATGAATAAGCACAATACCTTGATTGGCGTGGAAGAAGTCCAACGTCACTTTAGGGTCGATGATAGTGGTCCAAATCGAGCTGTCATAGGAGCGCTCTAATAACGATTTAAAGTCTTCACTGACTGCAAGTGCTGGAGCATTGGCACCAGTGTATTGCGTACTTGGCTTTAATGCAGGCTCCATTAGCGAACCGACATACTTCGCCATTTTCAAGTGCGGCTGGTTATTATATTGAACATTTTGCAAACCAAATGCAGTGAAGTATGAACCTTCATCACTCTTAGATGCATCGCCAGTCAACAGACCATCACACGCAATTCCGCTAGGCATGTCGTCAACGCTTAGGGTTGTTAGCTTCACGTTGTGGTTGTTTCTGAAAAATGATAGGTGCGAATAAGCTTGCCCTTCACGCTCGCTATGGGCATTAGTGAACTTACTGTAAGTCAGACGGGTACGAAGAATGTCGATAATAGTGTCTGCATTTTCACGCACTTTTCCACAGTCCAGCTCAAGCCAAGACTTTAACTCTTCGTAGTTAGACGTTTCTGCAAACTGATCAAATGCGTTGAAAACCAGCTCATCATCGTAGAGGTTGACATGAATTGATGCCGCTTTATCCAAATTGTCTTTTACATAATCAACCAAACCGAGGAATAGCTCCTCTGCACGATCTTGATTCACGGCATTCACCAGCACACTCTTCTCTGAGCCAGTAAACAAGTGGTAAAACGCCTTTTGGAACTCGTTGATCTTCTCTTTAACCAGCTTGCGAACGAACTTCAGACAACTTTTCTGGTGAGGGACGCTTTTAACCCAAAATCCGTTTTCAGTCACTTGCTGGTTGTAAGCAAACTCATGCTTTGGATGATAAACATACGGAAGCAGTCCACTTGGCCCCAAACGATTGAATGTGACAGCTGGCAAGTCAGCAAAGCTGTCATCTTTTTGCATTTCATTGCAAAGGTTTAAGTAGTAAGCCATCACCATTGGGTGGAATGGCGAGTAGTATTCTTCGCCATTCTCGCGAACTAAACCGATTTGCATTACAAGCTTTTGCTCTTTGGTAAGCATGCCGCCAGTTGGGATCTCGTTGAAATAATCAAGGAAGGCATCAACGGTCGCTTTTACAAGTGCAGTAAATTGTGGTCCCCAAGAAACCAGAGAAATTGTTGTCCGGCGGCTCGCTAAATAGTCAAGCAGAGCTCGGTATGCCGAGTGAAGACCATAATCAATAGACTTCAACTGTTCCAACGCCATGCTGTTGGATTCCGCCAGGTAGACTTGCTTTTGTTGAACGAAACGCTCTTCCCAACGAAGTAAGCTAATGCGAGGCTCCATGACGCGAAATTCGCTATTGTCAATCGCGACAACATCTTTACTCGGGTAAAGCTCGCCAAACACGTCATCATCAAACAATTTGTGGAAGCGAGATTGGTTAAGCAGCAATGGAAAGGACAGGCTGCTTTCTACCTGCTCACCCTCAATACGAAATGCCAGGGAATTATCACCTGATTTCACCACAAAGCCGATCTCTTCTGACTCATTGGCCAGAGATTCAAAATCAACGACGCCAGTTTCTGCGCGATCAACTTCTTCGCCGACATCGTCTAGGTGGCGAATTGTAGCGAGAGCGGGATTGATAACTAGGCGATTATCTGCCGTCATCAGGGTAAGACGCTGTTTCGCAGGTTCAATCACGAAGATATTTTTAATCTCGTCGAGAGAAAACTCGCCTTTTCTGACCACTAAACAGCGAAAATTGTGATTTTCTGAGCTGTTTTCACGCTTCAGAGCGAGATTAAAAAATAGAGGCTCGTTGCCGTATCTGGCAGCCAGTGTGGCATTCGCACCTTTGCTAGTAAGACGCGTCGTGATCACTTCCTGCTTGCCAAAGGCATTTACTGGAGTGATCTTAAATTGCTCTTTGCTAAGATCACCTGTGCCAGAAAAACTCAGTTTGAGTTCAAACTCGCTTTGGCCTTCATCCAACTCAATGATGAGGTGACGATCGCGAAGACCTGCTTTGCTTTCTTTCGGGTAGCGGCCAATCACCTCTGCGCCATTGAGCTCCTCTTCACTCTCATGCTTTAGATGCTGAGTTTTGTTCTTTTTGATTTCTTCTCTATAGGTTTCAAACTCCACATCTTTCCAGCCATCATCGGAAAAATGCGCTTTGATAAATTTGCTACTGAAACCTTTGAGTCGTTCTTCGAGTTGCTGGCCAAAGTTTTCCACTTCAAACGACAGCTCTTGATAAAGGGCACGGTTTTCCTGCAAACGCTGTTTGATCTGCTTTTTGTTACCAGATAACTCCACGACAAAAGGATCGTCGAACATGCCCAGCTCTCTGAAACACAGCTCGCCATCTTCAACCGCCTTGTATAATGACTCAAAACCAAACATGGTCGCGCCATCTTCCACAATCGCGTCAAATTGGTCATCCAAAAGACAAAGTGAAACGTCTCGAGACTTGTCAGTTTGCTCAATCAAACCGCTGAGTGCGACTTTGATTTTCTCTGGGCTCCATACCTGACCAGGCTGACCGAGATCTTCCGCAGAGTTGATAAGTGTATCAAGGCGACTGTTATGAATCACCACCAGCGCACAGCCCTTCAACGGGCCTTCTTGGCTCGCGATTTCATCACGAAGATGTGAGATGTAATTTTCTGTAAACCCGGTGTCACACTCTTCTTCGCTATGAAGCACTGGTACCACTTTGCAATCTTCTAGGCTCAGATAACTCAGCATCACACCATTGCGAGCTTGTATATCACCATCTTTGCGCACGACAAGCGCATCAAACAAGCGCTGACTGTTGCGATGATCGGGAGAATTAAACTGGTAGCGATAACCTGCGCGGATGTTTCCTTTCGCGTGCAGTAAAAACTGCGAAACCAGAAACGATTCAAATTGTTTTGCGCACATATACTGCATCTCCACTGTCACTCATGCGTTCAACGTTACCAATTCGCTCATAAAACTTGATAAGCTCTTGCTCCGTTTGCTTATCAACAAAAATCCCCCTTCCCTGAAAGCCAAGTATCAGCTCATGGAAGCGAAGCTTTTCTGCTTTACCCACCACTAGGTTAGTCAGCAAAATGATGTGATCCTGAGTAAGCACTAACACTCGACCAGAGCGACCACGGACCTGAACAAAATCCTTTGCCATGTTTTTCTCGACCTCCGACATATACTTTTTGATAATGCTTGGACGGTCGGTTTTAGGGTCTCTAAACTGTTCTTCAGCAAGCTTAAGAGCATACTCAAGCCAGTCGATGGCGGTTGTTGCATTCTCAGGTATTGCGGTATCCAAGTTGCGATTGGCTCTGAACATCAGCGAATAGTTTTTCATTTTTTCAGTAAGATCTTCCCTACTAGATCTTTCGATATCTCTCGCCAAATGCCACAACGGCTTTTTTGATTCCTCTGCGTTTGGTTGAAGGTTCTCCAACATAGAGAGAAACGGAAACAGTTTGAACGAAGATTCACTAAAGAGCTTATAGCCGTGCTTTTTAATATGGATGCGTTCACCACTGGCCCGTTCATGATCCATGATGAAATACAGCGGTTTCGCGGTTGGGGCTTCGCAGGTTTTCCAATCCGACAACGATAGGCTCAGTTGTGCGGTATAAGCAAATCCATAAAATGCCAAGAATTTCTCGAACTCATCTAGCAGGTACTTCGGATAGTGGGTGAGAAACTCTAGGTCACGTTTAAACGCTTCTGCGATATACGGTAAATAAGGCAACTCATCAGCACGTAATAATTTGTCATTATCTGGCTTGGCTTTCGAACGCAGTGTTTGCAAAAACTCTTGCTCGATGAAATTCAAGTTGGCGTCAAACTGCTCAATTTGTCGGCCATTTAACAGGTTGATGAATAGAGACGCAACGCGAAAGTCCCCCGCTTTGCACTCACTTTTCTGGCTCTTAAACAACAGAAATTCAGGGCTTACCGAAAAGATATCCTGATTCGTGAAATACATATCCTCAAGTATGTCCCAAAAACCTTCTTCACCGAGTTTGTTTTGCAAGTTGGCTTTGCAATCGGCGATAAACTCTTGATAGCTGTATTTCTCAATCTTTTTGCGGAGCAAACCACGCAGTACTAAACCTACAACGGATGACCAGTCAAAATCATTGCCCTTGGTACGAATGGGAATATAGCTGTTAAGGATATTCTTGTTTTGGAACTTGTCCGCCGCCGTTTGCGGCAAGCCGGATTTTATGGGTAATGCGAAGTTATCTGTCGTCATTAGTGCATACCACTCACTTCGAAATAGTCACTTTCTTCTCTTACAATTTTGTAGCGTTTGTCAGCTTTCAGAATAAACAGGGTATCTTTTCGATTCGCGACCGCCAACATCTGCTCCAACGCTTCATCAAGTAAGAGGATGGCATTTTTGTCATGCTTGTTTGGCCGATATCCCTGACCAATCTTCACCAACAGTTCAAGTAGCTTGACACTAATTGGCATTGGCTTAAGCGATTGCTCATCGACTTTTAAGTAAGCGTTGAATGTACCGATTTTCTGTAAGGCACTATTTTGTATCGCCGTAAAATCAGGTTTGACTTCAAGAGAAACTGCCGTTTTGTAACCGTTTAGCTCTGAAACCAAATATTCATCTTTATCTAGTGTTGGGGCATGACGATTACAGTAGCGATGGAGAGCAGCAATTAATGTCTCTTTATAGAAGCTACTGAGTGCTTTGCGCATTTTTCCAGAACCATCGAAGTCACGGTGCAAAAGCCAAGCGGATGCATAGGCATCAACCAGATTGTTCGTAAACTCGGTTTGTATGTTTAAAACAAAGTCATTACAGAGCTCCTCATCGCCACTGAGTACGTAGAAAAGGCGAAGGAATGACGTCGCTTCAATTACCTCAAAAAATCCCAACGAGTTGATCTTGGCTTTAAACTCGGCAAAGCCTTCATGTTCGATGCCCAAGCTATGCTGAAGAACAAACTCGTCAACCGTGCGGGTGTGTAGATTACTTGGGTCAAAACTTTGAATCCGAGATAACAGCTCGTTATCACTGTCCGAAAATAAGTTATCAAACATATAACCATCGGCTGCCAGCAGTTGGAAAATGAAGTCCAGTAAAGCTCGAGCCGTGAGAAACTGATCTTTGATAAGGCGAGCTTTTAGCAGTAAACCGATCAGAGACCTTTGTACTGCCGGGCGACTCAATAATGCAAAGTTTGCTGTGAGTCGTGTGTGCCCTTGAGACTTTAGCTCTTTGTCGTAAAGCACATAAAACGGGTTATCAAGCGTCTGAGCTGTCAGTTTTTTTAGAAACTGCTCCGCAAAGTCATATGCACTACCCTCGCTATTAAACCTAAACTTCGGATAGTCTTCAAAATCCAAAAACACATACTGCTCTGGAATGTCAGAGCGATTGCGAGCGAGAAAACGCCGAGCTGCATTCTTAACATCGATATGCTCGTCTGCCCCCTCTTCCGCATAATTGCCAAGCATACCCACGTTGATGCCGACCACGAGGGGTTTATTGCTTTGTTTGAACTCGGAGAATCGTTGATCGAGAGCATGAATAGCCGTTTGATTCGGGGAAAAACTGTGTGTTGCATCCAAGTGGAAATCATGAGTCGCTTTGTGCTTTTGACTATACTGCGTCAAGATTTCTGATTTGCCATCGCCACTACTTCCACATAGGAAGATGATTTGATTGGGCTTGGCAGATAGGAGTGCCTTTTTGAAATCCGCTTCTATATCTGTCTGGATGTAGATGTAGCGCTTGAATTCAACGAGGTGATCTTGATTCTGCTCTCTCTCTGTACTGACCGCAAAAGGGGAGGACTTAGATAGAATACTGAGTGCTTGTTTGAAGTCCAAAATTTCATACTCAACATGTTTCAATTTGATATCGAAATAATACCGCATTTTTTATACATACTTCATTGATGTTGTCATGTTTCATAAGCAATTGGTGACTCAATACTCAAAAAGCACAGCTAATATCTAACTCTCCCTATCAGAAAATATGATTTACTTGCGACTATTCACCTATTTTTAAGCAACTCTTGCATCCACTCATCAACTTCACTTTCCACCCAAGCCACCGCTCGCTCACCCAAACTCACCGATTCTGGGAACTCCCCGTCATTCATCTTGCGGTAAATCGCTGAACGGCTTAGTGCTGTCTTTTCCATTACTTCTTTTAGCTTTAGAAATCTCATGGGACGTTCTCCTATGTCTGTGGTCCTCATGGGATAAAGCGCTGGCGTAAAAAAAGACGGTGATGTGTTAAGCCTTGATGCGACAAGGCTTAATCAAAAAATTATCAGGTATATGTCATTAACGTGTATCCCGTTAATGAACCTCACTCGGAGCCTGATATGACCGATTACACAAAAGAGCAGCGCTATCAAGAAAACCTAATTCTTGAACATGCCGCTGAGATACTTGCTCACCGTTACGTGCGCGGTGACGCGCTCACCAATCCAGATGCCACTAAGGAGTACATTCGCTGCAAACTGGGGGCCTATGAGCGTGAGGTGTTTGCCTTATTGCTATTGGATAACCAAAACCGATTGATTGAGTTTAAAGAGCTGTTCCGCGGCACCATTGATGCGGCCAGTGTCTATCCGCGTGAAGTGGTGAAAGTGGTGTTAGAAGTCAATGCCGCGGCCGTAATATTGGCCCATAACCACCCTTCAGGGGATGCAACACCGTCACAAGCCGACAGACGCATTACCGAAAGGTTGAAAGACGCTTTAGCGCTGGTGGATGTACGAGTGCTGGACCACATAGTGGTGGGGAAAGACAGTGTCTCTTTTGCTGAAAGGGGCTGGTTATGATTGAGCAACGTTATGGCGACATTGAACTCGATGGAGACCTTCACCGATCACTAGAGCAGTTGATTGAACGATACTCCATTTCAGAGTCTGCTGAGCGCATCGTACTGAACTGCCGCCAAAAAAGTTATTACTTACACCGACAAGGATTACACCCGATTGAAGTGCAGTTTAAACGTGAGTCACCATCCAGTGATTGGCAGGTAGTGTGCTTTGCCAGCTTTTCCTATCCCAATGAAAGCAGTATCGCGGTTGAACCTGAGCTCTATTTCCATCTCGCCAATCGTTGGTGCTATCAACCCGATTCGGGGGCCGCCGATTTATCTCACCCAGATGTGCTTGAACTACTCACTGTGTGGATGAAAGCCTTCGCTCGCCACCTTTCACGCAACGTGTTTGATGAGGTGCAGTTAACCATGGTCCGTGAGTTTTAGCGCCGCGCCTGTTTTCTCTTTATTTCCTTTTTCTTTTTCGACTTCATCCTGACCTAAGGAGGTCTTGCTATGTCTTCATTAACCTTCACATCTTCCCTCTTACCGATTTCAGACAAACTGCATGCCCTACTGAGTGAGCAACTCACCAAGCAGTTAGTTAATGACAGCAGTGGCATACTCGCCGCCAGTCGTTATCTGGTGTTCAACTTTCGCGATAAGCGCTACAGCGCGGATGAAGGCGGTTTTCATCCGGTTGAGATGGGCATTTGTCACACCTCCAGCGGCGATTGGAGCATCGAGTACATCACCGATTTTGCCTACATCGGAAATTACTACCCCGAACTTGAACGAAGCTTAGATTTTGATTTTCGTGTCGGTGAGTTCTTTGTTGCTCATCGAGGTTGGTTGCCCATGCAAAGCCGCCCTGATGCCAAAGAGCTGTACCAGTTATGGGAAAGTAACTTTCTGGCTTACGTCGATATGGACGCCTTTGATGAGATAAACATCACCGCTCAATAATCAAAAGGGACTCCATGGACAAGCATCCCCCATCACTACGCCGAGTGCTGTCTGTGCTCTTGCTGCAAGTCATCACAAAAGGTGGTCGCTATCTTCACGCTCAATACCAAAAGGCTCGCGATGAAGTGAAAGAACACAGTGACCATGATTTGTTTGAGCTCGTCCGCTCTTGCTCATCGACGCAAGCTCTGCGCTGGGCCGCCGTGCGTGAACTGCTCGAGCGCGGTTATCTACTCAAAGAAATCCGTCAAGAAATGCAGTAATGCGCCGCAAAATGCCAACTCAATCACAGATATGCAACCTCTCCTCTAAGCGAGACAGGATATGTCTCGCTCATCCATACCCTAGCCTCATTGCAATAAGGACCCGTTAAGACTGTGTGGCCACCAGTCTTCGTTTACCCCCTATCCGTGACATTCACTGAAGCACTGCGCTCAGTGCATGTGGCTGGGTAGACGAAAGTTGGTGATGCCATGCAACCCTCAGACTACACACTCTCAACCGATGAGCACTTTAAGCTCATCTTTGAAATCTATTCACACATTCCGCGATTGCGAGAAATCTCGGCTGAAGAGCTGCGAGTTCGCTTATCCGAGCTGGGCGTCAATCGTACTAAGCGCACCATTCAGCGCTACCTCAACGTCATCATGTACTACCCCGACTATTTCCAAGTCGAACGGTTTGAACGTGCACGTAACAGCTACACCTACAAGCGTAAATACCACAACAAAGTCTCGTCTGCTTCATGGGAAACCATGCTGCTCGGGCTGTGCTTTTCATCGGTGAAAGGCCTGCTGCCAGCTCACTTTGAGCAAGGCATTTGCGAGGCCTTTATGCCACTGCAAATTGGCGATGTGATGGAGCCTGCCAAAATTGAGGTGCGTCTCGCGCTACCCAAGCAAGACGATTACGACTTTGATGTATTCGAGCGGCTCAGCCAAGCCATTAATGCTAAGCGTCAGGTTCGCTTAACACTCATTGATGACACCCAGACAGACTACCTCACCCCACTCGGCCTGATTTGGGAAAAAGGCATGCTCTACCTTGTGTACGAACACAAACACGAGCGTGACGTACTCGCCTTCTCCGACATTATTCAGGCGGACATATCCACCTTCACTTTTGAGTACCCGAGTGACTTCTCACTCTCCGATACGGTTATTCCCACTCAGCGATAAGTTCGCTGAGTTACTCCTATTTTTCATCATTCAAGGACACCATTATGCAATCATTCACATTGAATACGGTGCTAGTAGCATTGGTCACTGCCAGCTTAACCGCATGCGGAGGCGGCAGTAGCGACAGCAATAATGCAGTAGGTAGCCAAGCCGACCTCACTGGCGTAGCTATTGACGGCTATGTCGAAGGAGCTACCGCCTTCGTCGACTACAATCTTAATGGTCAGTTAGACGACAACGAACCTTCGGCACTGACCGACCAAAATGGTCAGTTTGAATTTTCAGGTGTAGACGGTGTTTGCGCCGATTACGCGCCAATTGTTATTAATGTTCCTGTCGGCGCTTACGATTCCGACTATGGTGTGGTCAGTGAAGCCTACCAGCTCACCTTTCCACCGAAATTTTCATCAAGCTACAGCAATGACATTTTGAACACGACGCCATTTACCACCGTGATTTGGAATGCGATAAAAACTGAGCTCGGTGAACTTGGGGCAGACGGCTGCCAAGCACTGGCCGCCAATTCATCTTTGCAAGGAAAAATCAAACAGCGCGTTGCCAAGCAAGAGTACCGTTTAGCAAACCGCTATAACATTGCAGTCAGTGACTTATATGGGGACTTCATTAAACAAGGTAATACCGCTCAGCATCAATTGGCTCAATCGCTCACCGTAGGACTGGCGAAAGCGTATGAAGAAACTCGCGCCTTTGAAACCCTTTACCCCGATGCTCATGTTGCGTATGTAGAGTATTGGCTAGGTAATCCGGCCTCCGATGACATCAGTGTGGCGGATACTTGGTATCGCAAAGAGTATGTCGGTCACCCTGAATACGCGCAAGAAACCGTGTATCAGGTCAGCGATGATTTAGACACCGTTGTCACCATGACTCATTACCTGAAAACCAATACCACACTTGGTCAATACAATGACAGTGAGACATTTGTGGTGATGGATGAAGATAAATGGGACAGCTACCCAAGTTCAACCTATCACTGCACTAAGCAACTGCGAGCCAATCAAAAAGGCAATACGGCTGAGCAAGTCTATTATGAGTTTGCGATAAACGCGCAAGGAGGTGTCAATGATGCGGCAGAATGTGAAGCACTCGATATCGATGCCAATCGTTCAGGCACGCCGCTTACAGCGATGACAAAAGACCAATACGGTCGTTACATCACTTACGCTCAGTTTGATTTTGAGCCGGGAGATAACGCCAATGTCGATGGTTTGAACTACGCACTGACCAATCAACTGATTGATGCGCCGACCGCCTTTGATGGCGTCAGCACTATCAGTCCAGAGATTGATTTAACCGAAGGATATGGCGCGCTCAGTTGGATACGTACGGCTTGGGAATATCTAAACGATGGCAGCATGATTTACACCGAGCATCGCTCGACTGGGCTATGGATAATAACCAACACTGCCGCGAATGGCACCTATATCGTGTCGTGTGGTTTGGATAAAACCAACCTCACTGTAATGGACATGTCTAGCTGTTTAAATCTAGTCGGTCATTAATCACCACTTGCCAACGACCAAGGTGGGACATCTCCCACCTTTTTTTGTGATATCTTTCACAAGTCCCACCCGACACACTCCTCCCAGAAAAAGCAAGACACGATATGTCTCACTCATCCGTAAGCTGGTGGCAACCCCATAGCTAATACAACGGAGCATCCCTATGCCGCAATCCCTTAGTGAAGTCGACGTACTCCAACGCGCCCTAGCCTATAGTCCTGAAGAAGTCCTTCCTATTCTGGAATACCTTAAAATCAGCGAGAATGAATGCAAGTTTAAACCCGATACCTTACGGCAAGATGCTCAGCGTATTGCTTGGCACCTACGTAAAGCAGGCAGTAATACCCTTGCCACCACGACAAGAATGGCAAAGAACAAACTTAAAGAAGCCTTAGGAAAAGACACGGACGACGATGTCGCCGGTTATCGAGCAGTCGTGCTCGATGTAGCCCAAAAAATTGGTGTAAAGCCAAAAATCGAACTTGATGATTTGTTTCCAGATGAAGGCAAACCGAGCTTTATGGGCAGTGAAAGGGGATTTGAACGATTCAAACGTGACCATCCTGATGAATGGCAAACTTACACATTCGTCAAAACGGATGAGGTCATGCAGCGTATCAGCGACACACCATCCACACTGAAAGAATACACCACTGAGGAACTTGAGCAGAAAATCATAGAAAAGCTCTTCACGGATGCTTTTGAGCACATGAGTGACGCTGAGAAAAAAGCCTGCATAGAGAGCTTAGGGTTATCACATGCCGAAGTACCGATTGGAGGCCCCGCTCTACTGCTCATTCAAGCACTACTTAAAAAGTATGGCGGATTTGCCGTCTATAAATATTCCATCATCGTCGCGCACTGGCTCAGCAAAGCCATTATTGGTAAAGGGCTTCCTTTTGCCGCAAGTCCAATGATAGCAAGAGCTGTATCATCTTTTTTAGGTCCTGTTGGATGGACAGCGAGTGGAGTATGGGCAGCTAGCGCTCTCGCAGGTCCAGCCTATCGCAAAACCATTCCAGCAGTGGTTCACATTGCAGTCTTAAGGCAGATCGTCCTAAACAGAATTAGTATTGGCGTAGTCGGTGATGGTTCTGTTGGGAAAGATGCCTTCTTTAATGCCGTATTTGGGTTAGATACACAAAATGTTGATCCGATTGCTGGCGCGACCAGTGAAGCCGAGCTCTATCCACTTGATGAAGATTACGCGATTAACTTAATCAACTTTCCGGGCTTCAATGATATTAACCCGTCGGTCAACAGCCTGACTCACGAGCATCTGCACAACGTCGATATCTTTGTCATGGTCATAGATCTTGCCAGAGGCGTTTCTGATATTGATGTACAAATCTTAAATAAGCTTACCCGCTTAAACAAACCGATTGTCGTTTGTTTAAACAAGGTCGATATGGTGCGCCCACGAGATTTGGAAAAATTGCGCGAAACGGCCAAGCAAAGATTGGCAGGCGTGACATTGATAGAAACCGCGTTTGACCCCGATGACCGTATCCATACAGATGGTCCGGTTGGCACACTGGAAGTCTTTAACTGGCTTAAAGCACAGCTCGAAACCCAAGGTAAAGATACCCAAAACTTCGCCACATTTAGCCCCGAGCACAGAGAGTAACTCCAATACAGTCAACAGATGGGGGAGCCGATCCCCCTTATTCAAGCAAAGCGCTTAGGTCGTTCCTTATGCATAACAAAATCATTAAATAACAACAACTTAAAGCAACACCCATTTACAAAAACCACTCTTATCCCTGCTGATTTATCCATGAGAAATCGGCTCTGGGCTCAAAAGTCCAATCGAGATCACAAAAGCACATCAATCAATTTCAGTGAGACAACCTATGTCTCACTCATTCGTATTCTAACGTCAACCCACTATCATGCTTTCAGACGAGAGCGCTAAGGACAAATTATGAGTAAAGGCAATGTATTACACCACCTTGACGAAGCCGCTCTGAAAGAGCACATCTCTCGTCGAGAATCATTCACGCTCACCAACGTGAAAAACTTCTCTCAAACCGTGAAGAAAATTGAAGACCTTATAGAACGTCAGGGACTGAAATGTCGTGTGTATACCGCTGGACGTTCCGCGACTATGGTCGCCGCATTAGCATCCGGTCCTGCGGCCATTTTTGGACTGGCTTCAGCCGCCTCAATCGCTGCACACAAGTTGGCAACCTTGAACCCTGACTATGAAATTGCCAAGTATCCCTTGGCTGATAAACTGGAAATTAACTATAAAAAGTAACACCATCGAGAAATAGGCCACCAGCCTTATCGGTGAGCCTATCTCTTCAATTTTTAAAGTTAATGAGCTTCTTCTTCTAATTCCTCTTTTGCCAATCTATAGGCTAAATCTAATTCTGGAGACGAGCGCAGTTTGCGAACATCAACGAACTTTTTGCTACGCTCTTCGTCCACTAACTGCCAAAGCTGACGGTAGGCCACTGGCTTCTTATCCGACTTACGCCAACCTCTTCTCTTCCAATCATCTAGCCATTCGTTATAACCACGCACACAAAAGTCACTAGTGCTATAAATGACATCGTCATCAAATGCGTAGCGTAAAGCCTCGACAATAGCAGTAAGCTCTAACTCCGTACTATCAACGTTACGATCCACCAGCACAGTATAACTATCAGCTAATTGATGTTCCTCATCGTAAATAGCCACTCCGACTGCTCCTTGAGTTTTATCTTTATTGACTGAAACACCAATATAAAGCGTGTAATGTGATTGAATCATGACATGTACCTTCTTAACTTAATGAGTCACGTTATTGCTTCTCTTCAACAGATAAGAACCTGAGGTAAAAAAAGAAGGTACTGAATGTTTGAACTGGGATATTTGATAGGATTATTTATCGTAGCGAGTAACCAAAATTTCTTCGTCTATCTCCGATCTTTTTGGTATCGGTTTTTGCGAAATAACTGAGACGTTTAAATACTTGGTTAAAAACATCATCAAAGTTATTAGCTCGGCGATCCAACCAATATTTACTATTATCAGGAAAATGAACCAAGGCCCCACCTTCATCAACATCTAAATCAAGGGCACTACACCATGCTCTTTTAATCCGATAAGCTAGGTTATTAGTATTCGTAAAACGGCCGAGATACATATACACATCCTTATTAAAGAATAGTGCTACATGATAATGGTCATTAAGCGAAAGGTTATTTTCTCTTGCCCACACATAACGAACGTTACAATCGGGAGTTCTTTTCCCTTCTTTACGTTTTTTTTTGATGTCTGCATTAATTTGTGCAGATAGAGAGCTAATAAAGCGTTTCATGACTTGGGCAATTTCATACTTAATCGTACAAGGAAATTTAAGATCTACTCGAATAACTGTTGTTCTTGGATGGTCACTGATAGCTTTATCCATCACATCATCAATTCTATCTAAGTACTCTTTAAACATGTCTAAGGTTTTATTACGTTTACCCTTACACAATTCTCTTCCCAAGTAAGTCGATTTAGCAATCGTTGTAAGATGTTTGGTTTGTTTCATTATCTATACCTCTTAGTTATTTAGGTATAGGAAGGGAGTGTGATGTTAATTAAAATATAAGATCAATATAACTATAACCAAAACTTAATTTTACAACATCTAGTTACTTTTTAAAGTAATATAGTGTTTTCATGAAAAAATAAGACATCCCACCCCCAAAGAAACTGGTTATTAATAGAAAATCTCGAACCAGTACAGACAACAAACTAAGACATTAACTACTACCACTCTAAGTTAATGCCAATAAAATTGATAAAAACCCATAAAACCAGCTTGGAATCACATAAAATCAAACCAGTATACTCTATGATAAGTCGACATAAACAACACTAAAAACAAACATAAAACCAACCATGTAGATAATATAAATGAATAATGAAATAAATGACACTTTGAAAAAGATATCATCTTATAACAATAATAAAAAACAACATATTATATCAATGTTACACAAACATTATTACATCTCAGAAATTGATAGTTACAGCATTAAAGACCAACATATTAACGAAAAAATTCTATCTGCACTTACAAATAGACATAAAGATGACATCAAAGAAATAAATAATACTCTAGATAAATTCGTAATGACTTTAATTGATAATTATTACATTTCTCTACTTTTAAATGATAAAGTATTTTCAATATTTTGTTATATCCACCTTTCCAACAATGATGTTTTCAACGTAAATGAAAAATATATATTTAATAAATCAGAAAAAGTAATGCACACTATTTATAGATTCAACAGTTATTCATCATTATCACAAACCTATACTATTTTAAAAGCCACTAATGATATTATAGATTTTTTAAATAATATTGAATGCTCAAATATAGATAAAGAAAATTATCTAAAATACTTGTTAAATAAATATAATCAATCCAAAAAAGAAAACTCATTCAATTGGCTACAAACTAAAGACAAAGGATTGGATAGATGGTGTATTGACTATTATAGTAAAAATGAAACTATAGAGAATAAATGTAAACGCATACCAAGTTTATTTAGAGATGAAAGAAACTTTAATGTAACCATTCCTGCCATATTTCATGCTCTTGAAATAAGTAATGCTGAAAAACAACTATTCTTAATCAATATGAAAAAAGCTTGGGGGCAAAAAAAATATAGAGAAAAAATAAAACAGGATAATAAAAAGACCTTGAACTTGGTTGTTGATGGAATAATAGATAAAAAGCTCAAGCATTTATCGAAAGAGTTTGATGAACCTGTCAATAAAATCGTATCGATGATGACCATTTACTTGGCTGATAAATATGAAGAAATAAAAGAGTTAGAAAAAGAAAATAAAAAGAAAAAAAGAAAAATATTAAAAAGTTATGTGAATGATGAGCCGTACTAATGCAAGCCCGACTTTGTTGCTTACTTGAAATAGTCTGAATGCAATCTGTTAGTTTTGTTACCTCTACTCGACTAGATCTAACAGGTTGCCTTAAACGGTTCTGTCGAGTAGACGACACCTGTTACCAAATGATCCGCACCACCAGTTTTGGACAATGAGTTAAGTGGGTACAATTACTAACGAGGTGAACCATGACAAATAGGCTTTGTTGCGTAAAAGAATAATCCACTTCACCAGTCATTCCTCAAGAGAGGATAAGCCCACTAAAACCTTATGACTTGGTAGATAGATGAAGTGACCTAAGAATTTTATTCTAAATGTAGGTAACAATTCTGCGTGAAATCACTATTACGCAACAAAGCCTGACAAATAAAAAGAAACGTATTATCCATTCCCCTGAATTTAAAGCCGAAGCTCTGAAGCTAGCAGAGAAAGTGGGAGTCGCTGCGGCAGCAAGGCAGCTCTCCTTACAACTAACGAACACGGTGCCTTGTTCAAATTTCAATTTTCACGCTAAGAAATATTCTGTGGATTTACCAATTTTTGCAGATTTTAGTATTCCTGCTGTAACCATATCGTCAAGTTTTTTCTTCGCGCTGTTGTAGCTAATACCTATCAAATTCTCGACTTCCCTCGCTGTTACCGTTGGCTTTTTACGGTAACGAGGCTCACCAGACACAAACCCGATGATCTTTCTCTCGATATCTTCTAAGCCTGAATAACGCTCTTCTAGCTCCAACATTCGTTGTGCCGCTCGTTCATAAACTGCAACAAATTCATCAATAGCGCGGCTGATCACCTTTAGCTGATATTTAATGAAGTAAGTCAGATCTAAGTTATCGTGCTCCGTATCTAAATAGCTAATACCATATTGAACTGGCGCTTTCTTGAGCAATGCTGATATCGCAATATATCTGAAGCCGGTATAGCCGGATTTAAACATATACCAGTAGAATAGAACCCTAGCGACTCTTCCGTTACCATCTCGAAACGGGTGCACATAACCAATAACAAAATGAAGTGTGATAGCTTGGATAACCGGATGAACACCACTGTCATTGGAATTAAGCCACTTAACGACGCGAGTAAGTAGTCTCTCAATGGTATCGTGTTTGGGGGGCTGATGGACAATCTCACCTTCCGCATCGACAACCGCAACATCATCCGTCGTTCTGAATGCGCCTGACGTGTATTTTTCTTGCTCTAATGTTTTCGTACCGGCGCTATGCAAGTTTCTGATTAGTTCCACGCTAAACGGCTCATCCCTAAGCTCCCATGCACTTTTCATTAGATCGAAGTTACCAAAAATCATCCGCTCATCGTCAGTGCGAGGCTTTCTTTTTTTTCGGATCATCTCTTTCGCAAGGATGGTCGTCGTAGCAGCTCCTTCTAATTGACTACTCGATATCGCCTCATCATCCACTAGATTATTTGCTAAGTGCTCAAAATGCTCCCGTTCACCAATTTGCTCTAAGATACCCAGCATAGCACTGTGCGTGGTGTAGCGATCGATTTGCGACAGCACACGACCAAATTCATGCAAATTATTAAATCTGCAATATTGTATATATTCAGGGGAGTTCAACAGAGCTTGGATTATTTGCTCAGGCAAGTCTGGAGGCAAAAGTTTATCTTCTAAGGGCGTAAGATCGATTAAGGTACTATCCCGAGACAGGCGAGTTAGCCACCAGCAATATTTGACGTCTAAGCCCGACTTAACCCTGCGCCTAAACTCGTTGAATGAGTGGTACTCGTCAGTAAATGGGACGACATAATCTTTATAGTCATTAGGATCAAACCCCTGACTGCCAATCTCGAACAATACGTCACCGATTGTGCTGAATGGGCATGCTGGTGGGGACAAATACTTACCTGACATCACTTTCATCTCAAAAACTAACGATTATGAGATCAGATTAATCAATATTGTGTGCTTTGGCTAGCTTTTTACCAGTATCGATTCAAGATCTGCAATATGACCAGTATGAACACTGAAAATAGACAAGCTTTTGTTTTTAGGAACCATCTTAGGAACCAAAAACAAAATCAAGTTAAAACAAATATATATAATTCAACCAATTAACAAACAAGATCAACTTACGCCAGCCCACCAATCACTAGTAACGGGACGTCTCAGGACGTCTTTTTCTTGCCTGTAATAACCAAAAATCTATGACACTAAATGGCAATCACGCCAGATGATGGGTAACGCTTTACTCTAGTGGTCTGTGCTTTCAGGTATAAGCCCTTCAAGCAATGCCGTTCTCCATTTTTCTGCATAGGGATCATAAGCGCCAAAACCGGAACTGTATTCCCAATAATGCCAGCTAAACCCTCGTTTTTCAGCTTCTCTTGCAATAAAGGCTGTCCATGCACGCTGATCTTCTGGGCTAGAATGCTTACTGTATACACCAAACTCACCGATATTAATTTCAAACCCATGACCAATCTGAGTATTCCACGCCTCAACAGCATCCAAATAATCAAATAAGACTTGTTGCTCTGACTCTGAACCAACCCAGCGCGTACCAATCCATGCTTTAGCACCATCAACCCATGATGCGCCCTGATGAGTAAATTTAAATGGTTCATAAAAATGTACTGTAATAATGGTATTTCGCGTATTGACACTGTTGGGTAAAACTAATTCAGGTAACTTAGATGGCCCTCCCCAATCAGCGGTCCCTATCATTATTTTCCGTTGTCCTAACGAATTGTTTTGTGTATTCGCATTTTTATTCCATAGTAGATCCGTCAATTCAGAAACTAAATGGTTCCATTCAGTAACACTAACGTTTTCATGAGGTTCATTAAGGAGTTCGAAAACCAGTTGTTCTTCATCATATTGACTGAGAGGAAAATGTTTAGATATTTGATCCCAAAATTTCAACAGGCGTAAACGATGAAACTCAAAATTTTTATTATCGTAAAATAATTCATCAAAATGATGTGCGTTAATAATGACTTTTAAATCTTCTTGAATCGCTTGATCAACGATTTCTTGAACTCGATCCATGAAAGCCTCTTCAATCGTGTAAGGATCATTTAATAAAGTATGTGCATTCCAGCGAACAGGAATTCTGACGCTAGCAAAACCTGATTGGCTTATGTTTTTAAAATCATTAGCTTGAATAGTGAGACCATTATTCCACTCCCCCTCATAAGTCGGGGACTCAAGAAAATTTCCCATATTAATTCCACGACCAAATAGACTAAAACTAAGTCCTTTACTCATATTCCAGTGATAGATATCCTTGTAATATTGGCTATCTAAAGTGATGGAATCCTTATTTTCAGAATAGCCAGAACCACAAGCAACAGTTAAAATAATATTAAGCATTACCACACAACGCAAAATAATTTTACGAAAAACCATAAGATTACCTTTATCAGCCTCACTGGTAATAAATAGAAAAATTTATTATTATCAAAAAATCAACCTCACTTCTTAATAAAGAAACAAGGTTGATTTTATTATTTTTAACGATTAAAAGGATAAAAACATCTCTTAAACTATATAGTAAAGATTACCACCAAGCTTCGAACATCGCTCCAAATGTAAGAGTATCTAATCGATTTGATTGCATTTCACCGGTTGAAGAATCAAAACCAACATATTCATTATCTGCGCTACCAGCTGTGGCATAAAAGCGTAACATTGGACGAGCCCACGTCTGTGAACCAATTGCAATATTCTGTGAAAGTGTCACTTTCCATGAACTGTTTTTTGCATCAACATCTTTATAATCAACAAGGCTATATCCCGCCTCTAACCAAGTTGAATTAATACTATCCCATGCATAAGTTGGACGAATAATGACATTATAGTTAGCTCGATCATTGTGGTCAGCGACATCTAAAAATTGATATGCCGCTAAATATTGTATACCTGCTTTCTCAGAAAAGTTTTTAGCACCATTAAAACTTACTAACCAAGCTTCTTGATCTTCAACTAAATCAAAGACACTGTCTTTTGAATTATTTGCATAACGGAACAATAATTGGTGTCCACTCATAGAAAGTTCAGCTGCAACCTGATAAGCATCCGTATCATAATACGATTGCTCTTTAGCCTTATCTGAAGCAAAACCATAGTTGGCATACAAAGAAAGATTAGCTTTATCAAATAATGTCATACCATGCAATTTAGAGGTAATCGCATATTTACCATTATCTCCAACCATATCACCTTGAACTTGAGCGATACCACTCAGGTCAAGTTTAACCCCACCTAGATCAAGGTTATAAAATCCGCCACCTTGACCATCATGGGTCATCCAGAAATAGTCATTCAGATCCGTTTGTGGCCGTTGATGGAAATCTCGCCCAGCCCAAACACGCAGTTCTGGTTGAGAAGAAAGAAAATTTGTCACACTTGCATAAGCTTTTTTCAGCTTAACTCCGCCATTCGTTGCCCAAGACTCATCAGAATAATGATCAAACATCGCCACAACATCCCATTTAGCCCCTTGATCACTGGTAAATGTTCTCGAAAAACTGAATTCTCCACCATTATTCTCATTACCTAAACGCCCAGTCGCATTTCCATTTAATGCCCCTGCTGTATTTACATTTTTTTCATCACTGCTTTGAAATGCTGCACCATATCGAGCATATCCTGTAAAATTGAACCCTTCTATATTTGCAGCAAGAGTGGTGGTAGAAAAAAGAGGAGTACTCATTGCAATACAAGCAGGAATTAATTTTATTGCTTTCATTTTTTGTCCCTATTATTGGAAAGTTATTTTATATAGCAGCAAGGTTGTTTATTAATTAATAAACCAACCACACTAGTATAATGAACAGGCAGCATCGACTAACTTTATGAATTTAAAGTTATTGGTATTATTTATTATTACTTCCTGTAAAAAACGATTAATATTTACAACTTAATACAAGGAGATGTAGGGGTATAGTTATCACCTTCCTTTTTTATAGCCACATTAGAGAATGAAAATTCCAATTTATTCATACTATCCCATGGCCCAGATAGATATAATGCCTTTTTAACAAAATTTAAATTTTTGATAGGAATTAATGATTGGATAGGAAATTGACAGCGATACCATTCATTTTCTGCTGGTAATATATGATTATCTACTTTAAAAAACAGGCCAAAATCTTCAGTTTTACCGTCCATGCGAACTTGAATACCATCGGTCTCCCCATAACTTTTTACTTTTAAATCTAGAGTTATAAGATCATCTTTATACTCAGAAAAATCTTTATCTGAATCATCATTTCCAAGAAAAACCCCTCCATTACCAGAAGAAAATACGTTCACCACTTGATCCACTTCTTCGACAACAAAGTCAAAAGAATTAATGGGGTAAGATGACGTATAATCTTGTGCCTGAATGCTATCGCCGGAGTAATATAATGCTAGGTTTCCCTCTTCTAAAGGAGGTGCTTGATTCACACCAAGATCTGCTCTTGTATCAAGCTGTTTTATCTCTTTATCAAAATTACACCCTGCGATTATTATCGGTAGCAAAGAGATAACAATAGATATTTTATTTATTCGTTTCATAATAGTTTGACACTCTCATTTTCTAATAAAACATTAACAATACTATTCATAAGGAATAAACCGAACCATTCGATATTTAGCATAAGCAGGATGGCCATTATAATTACTTGGTGGAAAGTGAGGATTAGCGCTTATCCAATTATTAATAAATAACTGCATATAACTAACCACATTTTTATTGACTCGTCTTACCTGTACCCAACGATTATGGTATCGACTAAATACTTCCCATGTCACACCATATTCATCGATTGAAAATGCATATTTCTCCATACTCCAAATCGACATTCCATATTGACCTAAATCGATATCTAGCGGAAACTGCTGGCCTTTTATCCATATATTCGTATGTAATAAATTCGTTCCACCCAGCAATTCAATATCAACTTCATAATGGCTGTCTGAACTGGCCTCTCCTGTATAAGTAAAAAATGAGCTAATGGTTCCAGGCACTGCCGCAGCCTGCATTTCAACCTCATAGCGTCCTTGTCGAACGTATTGATGAGATCGAATTTCAGAACAACTCTTACCATAAACCTCTGATTTAGCATGCATAATTAATAAGTTAGCTTCTTGCCAAACATTTTGAGATTGCCATGAACAATCAAATTCATTACCTTCGTTTTTCCATCCATCAGAAACAAGCCAGTTCATTCCACTCCAATCCAAAGCAAAACTGGAAGAAACAAACAAAATATTGAGTAATGTGGCATAAAAACTGAACCGAAGAGTAGTGACCATTCTTAACCTCTTATCCTGAATAATGTATACCCTGCGTATACGTTGAACGTTCTCAATAACAAAGTATGAACATCAAAATCTCTTTGTTTCCCCATTGGCTTCATGAATAAACTTTAATGACATTTATAAAATTTTGTCTATATCCATACCTAGAAAGCATTTTTTAATTAATTGCAAAAAAATGAAAAAAAGAATTCAATCACACTTCCATAATCACCATGAAATAATTTCTTGGAATCAACATTCATTTAAAAAATCAATTTCATGCCAATAATATAAATAGTAATCACCTTCACATTTTATAAAATACCGCTTGCATTACGAATCAACATATCGTTTTATCAAAATGTTCTATTCATACAATTTCAAATAAATTCGCAACCTTTCATTTTCAGGGAGCGACAATCATTACAAAAAAAATCTATCTATATATTTGTAAATTCAAGAGGTTAAAATGAATAAAAAACGGTTAAGCATTGTTGCTATTTTTAGTTGTGGTTTTATTGGACTCAGTGGTTGTACAGGAAACTCGGTAACGCCTAGTCATGCCAATAAATATCAAGAAAATTTACTCACCAATGGCAACTTTTCACAAGGAACAGACGGATGGTGGGCAGCCGGAGCTACAGTACAGTATACGGATGAAATGGGTTGTATAACCTTTACCGAAAAGGGTAACAATTCATGGGATGTGATCCTCGGACAATCGGGCCTTGCAGTAAAAAAAGGGGAAGACTACCATCTACAATTTCATGCGCTTGCACACCAGCCAACAAACGTCAAAACTCTCGTTCAGCATAATGGAGCGCCTTACACAAACCATTTGATCAAGGATATTTCTCTTAATCAAGAACTTAAACCATTTCAGTTTTCATTTAAGCCTTCAAATAATGATGATAACGTTCAATTACAGTTTCAAATGGGAACCGAAGCTCCAACAACGGTATGTGTAAAAGATATTATTTTATCCGGCCCTGAATATATAAAAGATGCCAATCTCGCAACCATCCGGGTTAATCAAGTCGGCTACTTTATCAATGCCACGAAACATGCAACAGTAGCGACCCAAGCAGTATCGCCTGTAGGTTGGAAGCTATTCGATACCAACCAGAACATAGTGGCTGAAGGTCAAACTATTCCATTTGGTTTGAATAAATCATCCGGTGAGAATGTCCAACTCATTGATTTTAGCCATGTCAAAACACCAATGACGAAAGCCACTCTGGAAGTAGAAGGCAATCGAAGTCATCCATTTGCGATTAATGATACTATTTATAGCAAAATGAAATATGACGCTCTTTCTTTCTTCTATCAGCAACGAAGTGGCATTGATATTCTTCCTGAATATGTGCAAAGAGCCGACCTAGCCCGACCCGCGGGGCATCAACCAGAAATAGTTACCTGCTTTAATCAAACTGATGCGAAAGGGAATTCATGGCCTGGGTGCGAGCTCACTTTAGATGTGACTGGTGGCTGGTATGACGCGGGAGATCATGGAAAATATGTTGTCAATGGTGGGATCTCCGTATGGACACTTACCAACTATTACGAAAGAGAGAAGCAAGCAAACTCAAATCGTTCAAGTGCATTTGCGGATGGCAAAGTAGCCATCCCAGAAAATAAAAATCAATTCAATGATTTACTTGATGAAGCTCGTTGGATGATGGACTTTTTGATGGCCATGCAAGTCCCTGAAAATAACCATATTTGGGTACCTGAGGGGGATCAATCCAATCAATTAGATAACTTAAATCTGACTCAAATTGATGCAAGTGGAATGGCTTTCCATAAAGTTGCAGATGATGCTTGGACAGGAATGCCTTTACCTCCGCACAAAGACCCTCGTGATCGATTTTTAAGCTACCCAACAACCGCCGCAACACTGAACTTAGCAGCAACGGCCGCTCAATGTGCAAGGGTTTGGAAGGAATTGGACCCCAGTTATGCTCAGCGTTGTTTAACCTCTGCAGAAAAAGCATGGAAAGCCGCGAATCAACATAACAATATTTATGCATATGATAACTTTGTCGGATCCGGCCCATATGATGATACCGAGCTGGATGATGAGTTTTACTGGGCAGCCGCTGAATTATTTACCACGACAGGAAAAGAAGAATACAAGCAAGTGATTCAAGCTTCACCTTACTATTTAGCAACACCGAAAGGCGATATTAATGCGACAGGAGATGTGTACTGGCAAGGTGTGAGCGGAGCTGGAACATTAACGCTTGCTATTGTTCCCAATAAGTTACCAGCCAAAGAGATAGAAAAAGCACGAGCCAATATTATTCAAACTGCGGATAACTATTATCAGTCTATAGCAAACGAAGGTTATCGCATTCCCTACACAACAGAAGAATACCCATGGGGTTCAAATTCCAATTTAATGAATCGCAGTATCTTCTTAGGCGTTGCTTATGATTTCACAAAGAACCCTAAATATGTACAAGGTATCATTGATGCTATGGACTATATTTTAGGACGTAACCCCCTCGATCAATCTTATGTTTCTGGTTATGGAAGCCGTCCACTACTTAACCCTCATCACCGTTTCTGGGCACATCCCGTTGATAGTGAGTCGCCATTGGTGGCTCCCGGTGTGATGTCAGGAGGCCCGAACTCTATCAACTTCAGTGACCCAGTTGCCTCATCAATGAAAGGAAAATGCATTGGACAAACTTGCTGGAAAGATGATATTGGAGCATGGACACTCAATGAAATTACCATCAACTGGAACGCTCCCTTCTTTTGGGCTGTTAGCTTCTTAGATGAAACCGTTCAATAGTTAAATAACATTAAGTAAAACAAGCCGAAAATAGAATCTATTTTCGGCTTTATTATCATTATCGATAACGAGATTTTGTGGATTCTCTCGCAATTAAACTAATAGGAGGAAGCCGAACCATTTCGACTTCTCCGCATAGCAATTTTAAAATACATTGAGCACTAATGGCCCCTATTTCATCAAGAGGCTGCCGTAATGTAGTCAATGACGGAGTAAAATAAGTAGATGTAGGGAGATCATCAAAACCAATTACCGAAATATCTTCAGGTACTTTATACCCATGGTCATGTAATGCTTTTATTGCGCCATAGGCAGTGAGATCATTTGCCGCAAATATGGCCGAAAAATAGACTTGAGATTGAATGAGCTCTACCGTTCTCTCATAACCCGTCTTGATACTAAAGTCACCTTCTAATACAAGTTTTTTCTTGAATACGATCCCCGCTTCAGAAAGGGCTTTTTGATAACCATGAAAACGAGAAATAGCATCCTCATGATTTGGCAACCCTTTTAAATGCGCAATATTTACATGCCCTAACTGAATTAAGTGTAATGTTGCAAGATACCCGCCCATAGTATTATCCAGTGCGATTGATTGTATATTATCACCAACAATATTATACCCAACAGCAACAATCGGTATTTTCTCTGCACATTTAAAAATCAGTTTTTTATCCACATTCCCCGAAATAATAATGATGGCATCCACATCGCTCTTGAGCAAATAGTCCAAAGAATAGGATACTAATCTTGCTTGCCAGCTATTAACCGACATTAATAAAGAATAACCATGCTCAGCGAGCACCTTTTCCATATCAATTAAGATACTACTGGTATAGGGGCTATCAGGGTTTTGAACCAGAACACCAATCGTCATTGAACGTGTTTTGGCTAATTTATCAACATAAACTTGTGGTTTATATCCTAGTGAGCGGATAGCATCCTCTATCTTTTCCGTTTTATCATGGGAGACATAGGACGTTCGGTTAAAATAGCGAGAAACCGTACTGGGGGAAACATTGGCAAGCTTAGCCACTTCGTAAGCGGTAGGCGCTTTATTTTTATTCGTTTTATCCATATAACGACCTAATGCATTAATCACGTTGATATCGATTAATTCTTCTAGCATAACACTGTGAATTAGTGAAGAAAAAAGGGCTGATAAAAATCAACCTCTTATGCTATTAAAATTAACAATAAAGATAAGAAAAAATCATTCCTGGCCTAAAATAGCGCCCTGCAGTGTACTTCATACTATTTTGGATTAACCACTGATATAGCTTTTCAATCAAAAGGTTATCTAACTCATCATTAATAAAATTACTGATAAATACTTTTTTAGTAAAACGTAGATCTGGATTAACACGTCCATCTTCTCTCAGGGCATTGGCCGCTTTTAACGCATGTAAACATGTTTTTGCCGCCTCATCATTTAGTGATAACAGAGCCTGTAAATCACGTTCTGTTACTTGGGCAGAGCCATTAAATCCTTCCGGAGCAGCAAAAGGAATTTTGGCAGAATGATAAAGCGTGTCATAGACCGTATTGAGTAAGCGCTCAGCTTGCTGTTGTTTACCTGCCAATTTTAAAGCACTCGCAACACTAAATTGCACGCCACCCCAAACATCTTGTGCCTGAAAAGCATCATGGGGAGCCCCATCGGCCAGCGTCATATTGGCAACCCCAAGATGTGGGCTATTGTTTAAGAAATTGATTTGATAGATAAAGTCTAACGTTCTACTGACTCGCTCAGCAGAAAATAGCCCCTTTAACCCCATAAGTTTTAAGTAAGTATCCGCCACTAAAGCATCACCAAAACTATTATCAGAATCGAGTACCATCACCTGATATTCACGGCTAAAAGCTAATGGTGCGGTTGCTAATAAGCGCTGTTTCTTTTCCAATCTCTGCTCGAATTTTGACAAGGTACTTTTTTCATCGATAACATTGAGATAGTCATTCAATAACTGCTTATCAGCGACTTTCTCTCCCGACAAAGAAAGCCCTAACTGCTTTAATGGTTGAAAATCCGTTCCCGTGAGATGGTTAGCTTGAATCGGTGTCGCATAAAAATGGTAGTACCCTTGCTGCTCATCCCAAAGATGTTTCTCTAAGGTAGTTAAAGCTGCTCTTGCTCGCTGTTGATATTCAGTAGATAGGGCATTTTCTCCCATGATATCAGCTAACTGTCCAGCAACTTGGAGAGCGGCAACCCATAAACTCGCACAATAAATGGCAATGCCATGAGAGGCGAGATTATCAAACGTATCATCGGTTCCATGAACTAAAGGCAAAGTATCCCCTTCTTCAATCAAAGAGGATAAATAATGGAGGCTTTCTTTCACCGCAGACCAGCAAACCTCAACAACATGTTTATTGCCTGTGTGTTGATAATGTCGGTAAACCATTAAAACAAATTTAGGCGCAAGATCTTTCCACTCTTTGACATTGTGCCAATTATACGCATCTGGATTAATATCAAAGGGGCTCCCTAAGTCATGGATCACGGCACCATACACGGCTCGAACTCCCGCATATTTTTTATCCATCAGGTCTGCAAAAGGCTTATCCGCATATTCCCAATAACGCCGAGGGGTATTGTCGGAAGACAAAATCGCCTGAGAAAAAGCTTGCATCACCTGCCCATCAAGCTCAGGCAATAGGTAAAGAATGGCAAATGACCCATAAAAATAGACATCTAAAGAGTTGAAGAAAGGGTAATCCACACACTCTTTGACTAAAAAACGATCGTCTCGATCCCAAACCGTCGATTCAGCAAGAAAAGAGAGAGTATTCATCGCCATCGTAGCAAAGTGCTGGGCACATGATTTGTCACTAAACTGCTGATTCGCTGAATCTAAAAAATCGACTTGCTGCTGAGTTATTTTATCTTCAATCATTTCAAGTTGAGGCAGGATCGATTCTACTATGCTGGTCGCTCGATGAGCCTCAGCAAAAAACTGGCTATAGGCTTTTTCTGACCACCAATCATCCAGCCAGATTTTACTGTGATCCATCACTTGTAAAAAACGTAAGTCTAGTGATTCTCCGGGTTGTAATTCAATTTGAACTACCACCAAAGAAGTTAAAGGCTCTCGCCCACTATAAGTGCCTGCATCAAAATGAGTATTGGTTCGCCCCGTATTTAAGGCCGAAAGTAGCTCTTGCTCTAGTTTCTCTTTATACAAAGAAGGTTTAACCGTGATGGTGGCTCTACCGGCTTGTAAGTCTTCTTTTTTCACAACAATGCCATACAACACCTCCCCTTCAATATCAGAAGAATAAGGCGAATCACTCCGTAAGCTCACCCCCACAAACTGAGCATCATTACTCTTTATTTGTTTTAGATTGTGTTGCTGCTTTATCGTATTGCGCACTAAGGAACAAGCGGAATCCTGAACGCCTTGACGATGCTTTTGATACGTCGAGCCAATCAGGTTTTCGAAAGGCTGGGCTAAGGTGATTAACTGAGTTTTCGTAGAGCGATTTTCAAATGCAAACTGGTTCCAATGCAAAGGCAAAGAACACAGTTTTTTATCTCCTTTAACAATAGGAGAAACGACTTTTCGCTCAACTCGTATCTCATCAAAATGTTGATAGTCATACAGTGCTGTTGGGTATAAGGCTTGGTAGTGAATCTCTTCGGCGCTCAAGGCCTCAATGGCTCCCAATGATTGAGTCGTTAGTGATGAAGCCTTTGCTGAATTATTGATAAGCCGCCCACTAAAGAAATCGATGGCGACCCACAGTTGAGTGTTAAGAGAGCGAGGGTTCTCATGAATCAATCGTTGTGTTTTCTCAGTAAATTCTATATTCCAGCGTTCAAATTCAGCTTGATTGTCAATATAGAAGTTCAAATTCTTCAATCCTGACTTAATTCTTTCTAGTGTTTTTTCTTCATCATCAATACGTAATCTAACACCATCAAATGTGACAGGATAAAAACTAAGAAACCGCTCTAATTCGATTAGGTTATGAATACTAAGATGCTCAAGCTCTAACTCATCCATAACCGAGATATAAAAATCGTTAAAATTAATATCTTGTTCTGAGCAGTCAATATAAATACCAGGAATAAAGCTAAAATTGGGAGTTTCCCCTTTTGGAGTTAGCGTAAATGTAGAACCGATCCCCCCGACGGCCATACCTGTATTATTAGGCGTTGTTGATATAGGGGTATACCAAGGTTGAATGAATTCAGCCGCTTCTCCTTGGCTACACAGTTCACTGGCTAAACCATAATAACTTGTATAGGGAATTTTATTTATCATAATCAAAATCCAATATTGAATAATTAATTTCACTTGTTACTATCTAGAAAAAATGGAGATACTAACAATGTTTAAAATTAAAAAAGGAAAATTTGGATTGTTTGACAACATCATAATAACCAATCCAATTTATGGTATAGAACTGCATATAATTAATGGGTTTGGCGCAATAGTGAATAAATTCACAGTAAATCATAGTCCATTCTCATTTATATCTGGTTATCAAAATAGTGATGAATTACTTAATTTTCATCCCTATTATTCACGCAGTGCTAAACTCTTTCCTTTTCCCAATCGCCTCAATCAAGGCCACTATCATTACGCGGGGGTTCATTATCAATTACCCGCTAACTTCCCTTGGTCTGAACATGCCGTGCATGGGTTACTCTACAATCAACCCTTTACACTGATACATTCAAATGCCACACAGCAAGATGCTGAAATCACACTTCGTTTCACTACCCCTTGTCTGCACCCGGGATATCCCTTTGCCTTTCAGTTAGATATAAGGTTCCATATCACGGCCAATGGTTTATTAAGCTGCACAACGACTATTAAAAACCAAGGGCAATCATCCTTACCTTTTGGTGATGCTTGGCATCCTTACTTTTCATTGGGTGTTTCTCTGGCTCAGTGCACTCTAACCATGCCAGCGTGCAATGAGGTAAAGCATGTTAACGATCTTCCCAATGGAGAGTTTCAACCTTACTGCCAATTTGCTCATGGGGCGTCTCTCAAGAATGTCGCTTTAAATCACTGTTTTTCATTCGATAGCCATCAACCGATTCCATTAACTTTCCATCGAAACGATCACTCTGCCGTACTGCTTTATCAACAAGATCCTCGCTATCCTTATCTTCAGCTCTATACACCAAATAGCGAAGCCTCTATTGCGATTGAACCCATGACATGCCCTGCTGATGCCTTTAATAATCAACTCGGGTTATTAGAGCTTGCGCCACATCAGCAACAAACATTTCATTGGCAATGCCAAGCCATATACCGAGCTTGATTTGGGCGTCGTAAGGGCACCTTCGTGCCCTTTTATTATTCTCCTAATGTAATCTCGATATGATGTTCGCCATCAGTAAATACGGGAGCTTTATTTCCTTTGATCACCACCCCGTTGACGCGCATCTCAAATACCCCTTTACTCACGCGATTAGGGTTCACCACCTGAATGCAATACTGGGCACCACGAAATTGGCGGCGAACATTAAATTGAGGCCAATCACAGGGAATACACGGATCGATCACTAAGCCATCAATCTCAGGGCGAATCCCCAGTATCCATTGAGTGCCAGCGACGTATGTCCATGAAGACGTTCCTGATAACCATGCATTACGCCCAAGCCCAAATTGTGGATGTTCATCGCCCAATATATTTTGGGGGTAGCAATAAGGCTCTGATTCAAAAATATCTATTTGATCGTTTTTCGAAGCTGGATTTATTTGCCGATAATACTCATAGGCGCGATCTCCATTTCCCATTTTGGCTTCAGCGATCATGACCCATGGGTTCGCATGCAAGAAAATCCCCCCATTCTCTTTTGCTCCCGGTGGATAGGTAGAAACACCACCAAGGTCGGGATCAAAGCCTTTATAACCCGGTGTTGACAGCTTAATACCGTTCGCCGTATTTAATTTTGTATAGACAGAATTAAGCGCTTGTGTTGCCCGCTCTGGCGTAGCAAACCCTGAAATAACTGGCCAGCTTTGAGCATTCGTGTAGATCTGCCCTTGCTGATTACTATGAGAGCCAATAGGTGCGCCTTCTTCATCAAAATAGCGGATAAACCACGCACCATCCCAACCATATTGATTGACAAGACTCTGCATTTTTTCATATTGAGCCTGATAGTGTTGCGCGAGTGAAACCTCGCCACGAAGTTGACAAAGGTCGAACATGTCTAATAAGGCTTTACCATACATATTCGCGACCATTAATGATTCGGCCCCGGTAGGTAAGTTCACCGTATCGTTCCAATCGGCAAACCCCAACAAAGGGAGACCATGCTGCCCGGTATGGGTTTCAGTAAACAAAATGGCGCGGCATAAATGTTCCCATACGATCCCCGCTTCAATAGGATTGCCTTGTTTATCTTTCTGATAATAAGGAATGACTTTGTTCAAGAAATCCGCATTACCGGTTTCTTTTACATACTGGGTGACAGCGTAGATGATCCACAGGTGGTCATCACCATAATAATCGGGTCGATCTTCTTCCTCACGAGAGTCCCCCCCATTCGCCTCCATTGTGGAAGGAAAAAATTGGTGCATAGCAGAGCCATCGATATTTTGAACCGACAATAAGCGCTCAATAAACTCACGAGCTTCTTCTGGCATATGGGCTATCACACCGAGAATGTCTTGTGATGAGTCACGAAATCCAATGCCACGCGCCCCATACCCCAACTGATAGAGAGATAAATAGCGCGACCAGTTTTTGGTGGTATGACACTGACGAGGATTATGCACATTCAGCATGGAGTTCATCGCAGGATCGGGGGTTTCAACTTGAAGTGTCGATAAATACTCCTCCCAGAATATCGCAAGCTCTGCAAATGCCTTGTCGACCTCAGTATGGTTCCGATACTTGGCCAAGATAGGCTGCGCAGCCTCAAGACTTTCCATCTGTGTCAATTGCACAACCGTACGCTCAGTTTGTTGTGGTTCCATCCATCCTAAACGAAGGTTTAAAGCGCCGATATTATCACCACGTAAACATTCACTGTTCGTTAATTCAAGGTGATTCAAAGCTTCAGGAGCAGACCAACTCCCATATCCTCGATGACCAAGAAATGCCTGACGATCGCCATCAAATGAAGTGGCAGGGCGATCAGCCGTTAATAAATTCACCGCATAATCTCGCTTCATAAAAGCGTATTGCTCCAAAACCGTATGCCCACTTTCTTGCTGGTGAGCTTGTAAGATCATGGTCTGGGGAACCCAATCAGCATTGACCAATTGCTTTAATGCATCAAAATGGGTGAATTCAAAAACAGGCACTACATCAATATGTAATTCTTCCCCTGAGATATTGGTCACTTTAATATCTTGGAGCAAAACCGGATCATGTTTGGGTACAAAAAAGGTGCTTTCACATCGAATACCATAAGCCTCAGCAACGATAGTGGTATAAGACAGCCCTGTATGGTTTTCAAACTTATCCAACGATTTCAATGTCGGCGTATAAAATGGAGAGAAAACAGTGACCTTCCCTTCTTGAGTCCGTACTTTTAAATATAGGGTCGAGCCTTTAAAGTCAGAGTTTGGCAGTTGGGCGATATATTTGGTGATGCGATTAAGTGCGGGATCCCCCTTACACAACAACACTCCCCCATTACTATCGACCAAGCCACCAAAATTTAGCGTACCCACATAATTACACCATTTAATGGGTGTACATGGTGTAGTGGCTATATATTCTTTATTTTTATCGTCAAAATATCCAAATTTCATCATCACTATCCCTAGCTTCTTCCCGGAAGAAGAAGCCAAATGTTATTTAATCCATCGATATGATTGATCTAAATGAGTGTCACTAACTGGCTAAAGAGTTTTCACTTAATGCATCAAATAAATGAATCGCATCCAGATCTAAATAAAGTGTCAACGCATCCACCGTTACTTCTGCTGCCTGTGTTTCCACCATCAGAGGCTGACCTGCAATTTCTGTTTTCAGAAGAATACTCGCTCCCAATAATTCTTTATCTTTAATGTTTACCGGGAAAGGCAATACACGTTCATGGTCAATATGTTCTGCTCTCAAATGAATATCCGTTGGACGAATGCCTAAATGCAGCGCCAAATTTTTTGAAGCATGCGCTTTAAATCGCTCAGGAAGTGGAATATGAATATTGCCAAACTCAATATAAAATTCATTATCTTGATTAATGAGTTTGGCATCCAACATATTCATTGATGGGCTACCTATAAATTGGGCAACAAATTTATTGGCAGGTCTCTGAAATACATCTGTTGGCGTCCCAACTTGAGCAACATAACCATCTTTAAGGATCACGATTCGATCAGCCAATGTCATGGCTTCAATTTGATCATGAGTGACGTAAATCGTGGTGGTTTTTAATTCACGGTGAAGATGCTTAATTTCTTCACGCATTACACCACGCAGTTTGGCATCTAGGTTAGAAAGTGGTTCATCAAATAAAAAGACTTTTGGCGTCCGGACCATGGCTCGCCCCATTGCCACCCTTTGTCGCTGACCACCAGATAACTCTTTCGGTTTTCTATCCAGTAAAGGTTCCAACTCCAGCATTTTAGCTGCTCTGCGAACTTCAACATCAATATCCGTTTTTGCCATGCCTTTAAGTTTTAAAGCAAAAGCGATATTTTCATAGACGCTCATATGAGGATAAAGTGCATAACTTTGAAATACCATGGCTAAATCTCTGTCTTTCGCATCCACTTTATTGATTAACTTATCCCCGACATAAATATCACCAGAGGTAATCGTTTCAAGCCCGGCGAGCATACGTAATGTTGTCGATTTTCCGCAACCAGAAGGGCCAAGAAAGACCACAAATTCACCATCATTCACGGTAAAATTAAAGTGCTTAACGACATCAACCTTACCAAAGGATTTTTTAATATTTCTAAATTCAACTTTAGCCATTACTTATTCTCCTCTGCGCGCTCTAATAGCATATTCTGATAAGCAATAGCGCTATTTTTCAGTGTCCGTTCTTGTGTTTGATAGTCGACATAAACCATGCCAAAGCGTTGGCAATAGCCAAAAGCCCATTCAAAGTTATCCATTAAACTCCAAGCAAAATAGCCATCAACTCGAACTCCTGCTTCTATTGCCTTATCCACCGCATTGAGATGTGCTTGAAAATAACGAACACGTTGCTCATCATTTACTTTCCCATCAATACACTTATCATCATTCGCCGCACCATTTTCCGTAATATAAATAGGAGGCAAATTGTTATAACGCGCCTTTAAACGTACCAGAAGATCGGTTAAACCTTGCGGGTAAATTTCCCACCCAATATAAGTATGTTCATTCTCTGATTGTTTCACTGTTTCGATATCACCACTCTCGTTATAACGAACGACGTTACGTGTATAGTAATTAATACCGATATAGTCGACAGGTGCTGAAATAATGTCGAGATCGCCCTCCAAGATCATGGGCATATTGGTCTGTTGTCGCTCAACAACTAATGAGGGATATTTCCCTTTTAATACGGGATCAATAAACCAATGGTAATTTTCTGCATCGGAATAATTGGCCGCACCTTGGTCTTTCTCACGATGAGGGTAAGCCGGTGAAGCATTAAAAACGATGCCATGTTTTGATTTTGGTGCATTCTTACGCAAAATTGGCATAGCCAGACCATGGCCAAGCATCAAATGATGCGAAGCCAAAAAGCCTTCACGTTCACCTTTTATTCCTGGGGCATGAACGCCCCAACGATAGCCGAGAAAAGCCGCGACAAAAGGTTCATTCAGCGTGGTATAAACCTCTATTTTATTACCAAAATAACGGCTCACAATATCCGCATAATGGGCAAATTTATAGGCAGTTTCACGGTTAAGCCACCCTCCTTTATCTTCTAAATATTGAGGAAGATCCCAATGATAAAGGGTAACGTACACTTTCATACCACGAGCATGGCACTCATCAATAATCTGCTCATAGAAGTTTAATCCTTGCTGATTCACCACTCCATCCTCCGGCAGAATACGGGGCCAGGCGATAGATAAGCGATAAGCATCTACACCTAAATCACTAATCATTTTAATATCTTGCTTCCAAAGATGGTAATGATCACACGCAATATCACCATTATCGCCTTTATCAACGTTACCCGGTTTTTGGCAAAACGTATCCCAGATCGATGGTGTTCGCCCCCCTTCTGTAACGCCTCCTTCAATTTGATAAGAGGAAGTGGCAACACCGAATACAAATTCTCTGCTGCGTAATTGAGAAGTCTTAGGAAGTTCATATTTATTCATTATCATAACCTTTAAAAAATCTAACCTTTTACTGCACCAGAGGTGAGACCACTGATCATCTGTTTCGAAGCAAACAAGTAAGTCACCACTAAAGGTAAAATTGAAATTGTAGTACCCAGCATTACGGCGCCCCACGGGGTATTAGGGATCCCTTGTACACTGCGAAGTGCTTGAGTTATCACATAGTTTTCGGGCGTGGTTAATACCACCAATGGCTGCATAAACATGTTCCAAAAGAAAACAAATTGTACGATAGCCAAGGTAGCCAAAGCAGGTTTCATCAAGGGCAATACCACACTCCAGTATGTTCTTAGCTGACCAGCTCCATCTAACTTGGCCGCCTCTAAAAGCTCTTTAGGAATGGAAGCCACCACATGTTGACGCATAAGAAAGATGCCAAAAGGCGTTGTAGTAAAGGGAAGCCAGACAGCAATATGGTTATCCAGTAAACCGATAAACTTAATAATCATAAAGTAAGGAATTAAGCTCAATACAGGAGGAATCATCATTGACCCAACCAACATTCCAAACAGTATCTTTTTCCCTTTAAATTGAAATACGCCAAAAGCGTACCCTCCCATACTACAAAACAGCAGTGAGATGGTTGTCCCTAGAAAAGCCACATAAATGGAATTAAACATGGCTTGCCAAAACGGCATGATCTCTTTTAATTTCGCGTAGTTGATGGCCAAGCTATCCCCTATCGCAAAGCTGATCCCTGTCCCAAAGATTTCCGTACGATCACGCGTTGACAATAATGCTGACCAAAGAAATGGAAAGACAGTTACAATGGCTGAAACAATGAGGATCACGGCTAAAATAACCATCAATACTTTCGTGAAAACTTCCACCGTTCGATCGCTTGGTTTTAACGCATTCAAAGGCCATGCTTTCGTCTTTATAGAATTCACCGACATCTTATTGCTCCCCTAAACCTTTCTTACCAAAGAAGAAGAATTGAACCATGGTACATGCCGCTATCAGGGCAAAGAGAAGCCAAGAAATCGCCGAAGCCGTTCCCATTTCTAACCACTCCCAACCCACTTTGTAGAGATACATAGAAATCGTTAAGCCAGATTGCCCCGTTCCACCGGTACCCCGAGTCAGTACAAAGGGTTCTTCGAATAACTGTAAGTTACCAATAATCGTCATCGTGACAGCGAAGAAAACAAAAGGGCGAATCATCGGGAGTGATACATTCCAGAAACGGCGAAGAGCATTTGCACCATCCATACGTGCCGCTTCTAAAATGTCTTTAGGAATGGTCATTAACCCCGTGGTATATAACACGATGTTAAAACCCGTATATTTCCAAAACACCATAATAGCGATAGAAGGTTTTACCAATGTCGCATCATCGAGCCATCGGATCGGTTGAAAGTCATTTACCCACGAAAATGCCCACCCCAATAAAGAACTATCCGCTAGTGCGATTAATGTTTGGTTAATAATCCCCGAATTGGGTGAGTACATATTGAAAAAGATCAGCGATGCAGCCACTGTTGAAGTGATGTAGGGTAAAAAATAAGCTGAGGTTAACCAATGACGTAAACGATCGCCCATAGAAACAAGAATATAAGCAACAGGAATCGCGATTAAGTGCTGAGCCACGCCAGAAGTAATGGCTAACCAAAAAGTATTTTTTAGTGAGCGCCAAAGCCATGGGTCGGTTAACGCAATGTGGTAGTTTTCAAACCCCACATAATTCATCGCTTCCAACCCTTCCACCGGATTCCATGAATGAAAAGAGAGATAGACTGAAAACAGTAAAGGAAAAATTCCAAAAATAGAAAAAATACACAAAAACGGCAGTAGAAAACCATACGGTGTAAGCGCTTTCAAATTAAATTGAAAAAAACGATTATCCACTAATTTTCCCATGCTATTACTTGCTAAAAACTTCATAATAACGACCTCTTAAGCAGGGAAGCCGATTGAATAAGCCTCCCTGAACCATCTATTTTTAAAGATTACGTGTACGACGCTTAATTAAACGTTCGGCTTCTTTAAGTGCTGTTTTAATATCCTTACCTTCATCAAGGACTTCCATCAGTGCATTTTCAAGAACGATAGACCGGGCCACGTGATCCCCTTTTGCAGGCTGTACTGGCTTAATATTTTTTGCGACATCAGCAAAAACAAGCCGAGCTTTTTGTCCACCAAGAAATGCCACTTCTTCTTCGAATAGGGCGTCATCATAGGTCGTTGTATTCGCAGGGAAGGCCGCTATCGTTTCAAAGTGTTTTAATTGAACTTCACGATCGGTTGTCATGTATTCGATCAATTTCCACGCTTCATCTTGGTGATCAGACTGAGTAGGAATCGAGAGAAAAGAGCCACCCCAACTGCCGTAGATACCATCTGGCAAATGTGATACGGCCCATTTACCGGCCGTATCTGGCGCAATCCAGTTATTTAAATGACCAAGCAACCAAGCGCCAGATAACTGAGTCGCAAAAGTGGCATTACGAAAACCTTCATACCATTCGTTAGACCAAGCAAGAATTCGACCATCCAGCCCTTTATCACGTATTTCTTTAGCCACTTCAAACGCATGAACAAAACGTTCTGAAGTCACCACCGGGTTGCCAGCTTTATCAAAATAAAGCCCTTCACCCTCAGGAACCGTTGTAAAAATAATCGCTTGAGCAACATCTGCCGCCGATGGAATTAACTGAATATTTAACGCTTTCAACTTCTCGCCTGCGGCAATATAAGAGTCCCAGCTTTTAATCACTTCATTAATATCGATTCCGGCTTGTTTAAAAACATCCGTTCGGTAATACATAACTCCGGGCCCTAAATCCACCGGAATACCGTACATATCACCATCTGCACCTTTACCTTGAGCCCATGCATAAGGGGCAAAACGTTCTTCATATTTATCGGCTCCATATTGTTTAGATAAATTGACAAGGCCACCAGAAGCAACGAAAGGTCCAATTTTTTCTACATCTACAACAATCACATCTCCAGCCCCAGAACCTGTAGCGAGGTTAGTGGTTAACTTTGTATGATGATCACCATGATTATTCATTAAGTAATCCACCTTTATTCCGGTCTTCTTTTCAAAATCCGGTAATAATACTTTTAGGCTACTGTCAAAATCAGGGAACCCGTCAAAACGAATGGATTGATTTGCCGCCGTCGCGGTTGCAGCAAGCCCTAAGGCAACGGCACTGGATAGCACGAGAGTCTTAAGTTTCATCATTTATCCTTAAATATTTATAGAGTTTTAAGTAAGTCCTTGACGGAATTTCTCACCACTAAAGCGGGTGAAAGTTTAAAATTCACATCACATTTATTTTTATTAAGTTTTTGAATGGTTAACTGCACAGCTTCTGTACTCATTTCTTCAATAGGAAAATTAACCGTGGTTAATCCTGGTGTGAGGTAACGAGTAAACAGAATATTGTCAAAGCCAACTAAAGAAATATCCTCAGGAACTGAAAATCCTTCTCTTTTCAGTACTTCAAAGGCGCCAAATGCCATGTGATCGTTTGAAGCAAACACCGCCGTAAACTTTCCCCCTCGTTTAAGCAGTTTTTTCATGGCACTGACGCCCGTTTCTTCAGTAAAGCCCGCTTCTGAGACTAATGCCTCGCTATATTCCAGCTCAGCCTCTTCTAAAGCTCGTCGATAACCTTGTAACCGCCCCCGCGCATCGGACTTATCAAGAGGCCCAGTAATACAAGCAATGTGCGTATGCCCCATTTGTAATAGATATTGAGTGGCCAACTTCCCTCCCGCCTCATTATCAATATCAATACAGCTGGTGAGCATCTCTGGAATAACCCGATTAATCAGAACAACCGGAATGCCCTGCTCCTCTAACGCAATTAAATAGTCATCACAAAGCTGCTGAGTATGAAGGATCAACGCATCCACTCGGCGTCCTAATAAAAATTCTACCGATTCACGTTGACCTTGTTCGGTATTTGAACCAGCGGTAACAACAGCGTGATAGCCCAAACGACGCAGGTGCCCTTCAATACTGTGTAAAATGCCTGAAAAAAACGGCCCCCCCAGTTCAGGAACAACAATGCCCACACTGCCTGTACGGCTAGACGCTAATGCCTGAGCGATTGAATTGGGGCGATAACCCAATTCTTTAATGGCTTTTTCAACCTTCAATTTCCTATCATGACTAACACGGGTTGTTCCATTCACCACTCTTGAGACCGTCGCTTGGGATACCCCTGCGAGCTCTGCTACATGCTTAATTGTGACCAAAAGAACCTCATACTTGAAATCGCTTACAAGGTAAGTATTCAAGATCCACGATCAATCGAGTGTGAGGTTCATCACGGGGAAATCTGGCCTAACTTTGATGATTCCGCAAAAATTGAAAAACCTTGCAGTTTCATTTCACGCCATGAAAGAGTTTCATGGCATACCGTTCATCGATAAACATAGCCACTCATCCAGTCAGAAATGTTCGTATAAAAGTCCATTAATAAATAGTTGATAAAAATAAATAAACCACAAAATCATCACACAAAGCAATGAATATAAATAACATTTCCCTACTCGACACACTCAGGTAACGTAAATAATTCAGTAAGTTGCGCTTGATGATCAGCCATCTTTTCAAGGTGTTGGCTGTGTGCAGTTAATTGTTTAGAACGGAGTAAGTTTTGATTGGCGAGCACCTGTATATGGTTCACATTGTGCGTCACTTCTTCAGCTACCGATTGATGCTGGGTCGTTGCCGAGGCAATTTGATGGCTGCGATCTTCTATTTGATTCAGTTGTGCATGTACGTGACTCAGCGATACGCTGACATCATTAGTGTGGGTAATACAATTAGCCATATCACTAACACAGGTGGTGATTTGCTTAACGGCTAAAGCCGCACAATGTTGTAACTGTTCAATTTTAAGTTGAATTTCTTGGGTACTTGCGGTTGTTTTAGCGGCTAACACTCTGACTTCATCCGCCACCACAGAAAAACCTCGACCTTGCTCTCCGGCCCTCGCCGCTTCGATGGCGGCATTCAGCGCTAACAAATTGGTTTGCTCAGAAATACCAGAAATAACATCAAGAATCGATTCTATCCCCACGCTCTCACTTTCTAGCTGGTGGATGGTTTGGGTTGAGTCATTAAGGCGCTGTGATAACTGGTTCAATAGTTGAACATTTTTCTGCATCATGGCCTGCCCAGAAGTGGAATCCCCCACAGCGGCAGTCACTATGGCTAATGTTTGATTGGCTGAACAAGCGATGTTGTTTACCGCTGATTCAATTTCTTCCATTGCTGTTGCTATCAATGCCGTTTGCGATGTTTGTTCAGCGATGGTGAGATTTAACGCCTCGCTCGTTTGCTGGTTCTCTAATGAGGCACCATTTAACTGAGTCGCTGATCCTCGTATTTGCCTGATGATATGAGACAAATCATCAATGACTAAGTTGACTTTGGTTGATACCCTACCGAGTTCATTATTTGTGGATAATTGGATTCTTTGAGTCAAATCCTTCGAGGCTACTTTATCAAGAACCTCTTGCAAGCGTTGACTTGGCTTACGGATCATATTGGCAATACTGAGCCCAATCAATAACGCCATGACGACTGAAACTAATGATACAATAATGAGAGTCATCAATGTTTTTTCTGCTTGGGAGGACGATTCAAGATAGCGCAGCTCAGCAGTTTGGGCCGCATAGGCTGACAAGGCATCAATATTTTTCAATTGAGTGTCAATATCCTGTTTTATGCTTTCTCGTTGATGCTGTAACTGGTCATAAAGCTCAACAACCTCGACATGTTGAGCCAATGTTCCACTTGGAGAAAAAATTTGCTGTTCCAACAGTGTTAACGATGCTTCACTTTGCTGAAAAAATGCTGGCGATGAAGATTTAAACTGTAAGATAGCCTCATCAAATCGCTCTTTTCGGCCATTAAAACGGCGTTCTATCGCCCGAGTTTCCATGACATCTTGTAATGAAAAGGCCTCATTGACTTCTCCAAGTAGTAGCCCAACTTGTGTAAGAAGTGCTTCCACCACTTCACGTTCTTCATCATGCGTTGTTTTTGCAAGGTTACCGAGTAAATTACTATTTAACTGAATAGCGAGAGATTGAAACAACGTTTGTTGGTAACTATTTTCTTCTCTCAATTCAAGATAACGTGCATAATTCTCTAAGATCTGAGTAATATTCCTAAAACTTTCATTTGTTTTCTCTTTTATTTTTATTAGAAAATCAGGAATTCCCGGATCCTGACTTGCTTTCGTTTCAAACCAGTCAAGCTGTTTTTTATAACGTTGCACACTCAAATTCACCTCGTCTTTTAAAGGCTCAAGCTCATCGATATACATGGCAGACAAGTATGAATTCAAGCTTCGATTAATATTTAAAAAACGAATGGTCAGCTCACCTGAATGTAGCATCAGAGGAGTAGACTCTTGTGTCATAAATTCTATATTAGATGTTAACTTCTCATTACCACTAAATAAAACCACAGCAGAAAATAACATCATAAAAATAATAACAAAAAATCCCAAATAAACTCTAGAAACAATCAAATTAAGCGACATATCATAACTCTTTATTATTTTAATGATAAAAAAATGGCACTTACGTGCCAAAATTACAAAGAAGAGAAAAAGTTAACAACGATAATATCCCCCTAACACTATTTCTCAAATCATCAAAACCTCATAACGTAAATTGTATATAATGAAAAAAATGAAAAGTAAGTGATATTTCACATTTAAAACATCAAAAAGACATGAAAGAAATAAAATCAAAAATTAAAACAATAAAATCATAACGTTAAATTAAATATTTATAATTAATCCCCATAGAATTAAAATTTAATTCCATATACATATGTGAAGATAATCACACAAAACAATTAAAAAGAGACAATACGGGAATGAAATTTTTCAAATAAATGAAATCATTCAAAAGGAGTTCTATCAGAATCACCACCTCAAAGCGAAAATCCCCTCATCGTGAGAAAATCATGATCGTCATCGTAGCAGTCCGCCCCACCATTAGCTTATGAGCGAGCTTTTATCTCAACACGATTTTTATCGTGATCTAACGCACGGAACGCAAAAAGGCAAATGGCTGAAACTGGTTTCAGAAATAACCATCACCTCATACCCTACAACCTGAGGTGAAACTAATGGCAAAAATAAGAGATTATCAAAAGCTCGCCAATGACATCCTGAACCATGTCGGTGGGCAAGAGAATGTTGTCAGCTTTACACGTTGTGCAACACGTCTTCGAATGGTGCTCAAAAACACCCCCGAAAATGCAAAAGATAAAGTAGAAAAATTAACGGGAGTTATCACGGTTGTTGAGAGTGGAGGGCAATTTCAAGTCGTCATCGGTACACATGTTTCCGATGTTTACGAACATATGGTTGGCTTAGTTGACCCGAGTAAACTCAATAGTGATGGCCAAAAAGTTCGAATCTTAGATGCCGTTATCGCATCGATGTCTGCGATTTTTGCCCCTATCGTGTACATTCTTGCCGCAGCAGGTTTACTGCAAGGTTTCTTGATTGTGGTTAAATATTTTGTCCCCACATTTACCTCAACAGGTACATTTGCGGTACTTAATTTTATGTCATGGACCCCTTTTGCATTTTTACCTGTGTTCATCGCCATTACGGCTTCTAAACACTTTAATTGCAATCCTTTTATTGCCGTGTTCTGTAGCTGCGTACTCATAAACCCAGATTGGGCTGCCATTGCTGCCCAAATTAGCAACGGAGAAGTGATCACTTTTCTCTCTTTTCCATTAGCCAAAACGGTTTATACCTCATCAGTGCTGCCACCAATATTTATGATCTGGGGATTATCATACGTTGAAAGATATGCCAAACGCGTGATTCCCGCTATGGTAAGTGAACTGCTGACGCCACTCGTGTGTGTCATTATTGTGGTACCCTTAACTCTTGTTCTGATTGGCCCGGTCTCTAGTACCGCTGCAGAAGGGGTGGCTCATGGCTATAACTGGCTATTTGAAGCTTTCCCTCCTCTTGCGGCGGCACTGATTGGTGGCATTTGGCAGATGGTGGTGGTGTTTGGCGTTCACTGGGGAATTACTCCTGTGATCATGGCTAACTTTGATATGTACGGTCGAGATTCTTTCCAAGCGTTCCAGTCTATGGCAGTCATTGCTCAAATGGCGGCGGCTTTTGCCGTTGCATTTAAGTCCCGTAATCAAGCGCTTAAAACTACCTCGTTTTCTGCGGGTATCACTGCGATATTTGGTATCACAGAGCCAACACTGTATGGGGTGACGCTGCGTCTTAAAAAACCCTTTATTTGTGGTTGTGTAGGAGGAGCGGCTGGCGCTCTTGTTGCAAGCTTATTTGGTACATATTACTACGCGTATGCTGGGTTACCCGGCCTTTTAACCGCGATGAATGCAATCAATGTGGATAACCCTCAATCTTTCATCGGTATGGCGTTAGGTGTTGGTGTCACCATTGTCACGACTTTCATCCTAATCAATATTATTGGTTTTCAAGATGCTATTGCTGAAGATGACGCGCAGAAAACACCCGCGCCATCATCAGAGGCAACTGTAACACCTAAAGTCACGATGACCCTGATTAGCCCAGCAAAAGGCGAGTTAATCGCACTAGAAGAGGTCAATGATCCTAGCTTCTCTTCTAAGTTACTTGGAGATGGTGTAGCGATAAAACCCGTGGATGGGGTAATTAAAGCCCCCTGTGATGCCATCATCTCCTCGGTGATTGACAGTCACCATGCAGTAGGAATGACCTGTGAAAATGGTGCCAATATTCTGATTCACGTTGGGCTTGATACCGTTAACCTAAAAGGTCAATATTTTGAAACCAAAGTCGTTTTAAATCAGAAAGTGAAAGCTGGCGATCCTCTGATTCAATTTGATTGCCAAGCGATTAAAAATGCGGGTTATGACCTAACAACCCCCTTTATCGTACTGAACAGTGATGAATTTTCTTTGAATATCAATAAACAAGAAAGCAATCAAATTCAGTTCGGACAACCACTAATTCAGTTAACACAATGAGCAATAATATGAGTAATACATTTCCAGAAGATTTCCTATGGGGCGGCGCGGTCGCTGCACACCAACTAGAAGGCGGATGGGACGCTAACGGAAAAGGCGTCAGTGTTGTTGATGTTTTAACAGCTGGTGAACATGGTGTTCAGAGAAGAATTACCGACGGCGTGCTGGAGGGAGAAAATTATCCAAACCAAGTTGCGATTGATTTTTATCACCGTTACAAAGATGACATTAAACTTTTTGCTGAGATGGGCTTTAAGTGTTTTCGTACCAGCATTGCCTGGACGCGTATTTTCCCCAATGGCGATGAAATGGAGCCCTGTGAAGCCGGTTTAGCTTTCTATGATGATCTCTTTGATGAATTGCTAAAATATGGCATTGAACCCGTCATTACGTTGAGCCACTTTGAAATGCCATACCATCTAGCAAAACAGTATGGCGGCTGGATGAACCGCAAAGTGATCGATTTCTTCGTTCACTACTCAACGGTGGTGATGGAAAGATACAAAAATAAAGTTAAATATTGGATGACGTTTAACGAAATCAACAACCAAGCGAACGTATCAGCCGATATTTTTGGCTGGATGTGTTCTGGCGTTAAATTTTCCGATTTTGAGCGGCCTCAAGAAGCGATGTACCAAGTCGTGCACCACCAATTTGTGGCCAGCGCATTGGTCGTGAAAAAAGGGCATGAGATCAACCCTAATATGAAAATTGGCGCCATGTGTGCCATGGTTCCTTTTTATCCAAGAAGTTCAAAACCTGAAGATGTCATGTTAGCGCAATGCGCCATGCGCGATCGTTACCTATTTTCTGATGTTATGGTCCGTGGTCACTATCCGGCATACGCCAAACGTGATTGGGAATTGAAAGGTTACCGTATCGAAATGCATCCAGAGGATGAGCAAATCTTAAAAGAAGGCAAAGCGGATTACTTGGGTTTTAGTTACTACATGTCTAACACTCTAGATTCCACCGCTTCACAGTCAACGGAAGAAAGTATGGATGGTGGCCATGAAAATTCGGTTCCAAATCCTTATATCAAATCCAGCGATTGGGGGTGGCCTATCGACCCAACAGGCCTTCGTTATTGTTTAGCAGCACTGTATGAGAGATACGAAGTCCCTCTATTTATCGTTGAAAATGGCTTTGGTGCGGTCGATAACATCGAGCAAGATGGCTCTATCAATGATGATTATCGTATCGAATACCTCAAGGCGCACATTCATGAAATGAGCAAAGCGGTAAGTATTGATGGTGTCGACCTACTCGGATATACGCCATGGGGATGTATCGATTTGGTATCATTTACTACAGGTGAAATGAAAAAACGCTATGGCTTTATCTATGTCGATAAACATAATGATGGAAGCGGAACTCTAGAGCGCAAACGTAAGAAATCCTTTGACTGGTATAAACAAGTGATTTCAACCAATGGTGAAAAGATTGAGTTTTAGATAACCGTCTGAAAAGGGTGGCGCATTGGTTTTATTGCCAATGCGTCTTTCCGTAAGATGTCTTTTATAACTGAGGGTTTTCCATGGCAGTGACGATGTTAGATGTAGCAAATAAAGCCGGCGTCTCCAAATCAACGGTATCTAGAGTGCTAAATGGTAAAAACATTGTCCGCCCAGAGTTGGTAAGCCGAGTGTTTGAAGCCATTAAAGACACGGGATACAGGCCCAATATTTTAGCTCAAAGCCTCTCATCACGTCAGACGAACTTTATTGGTTTTGTGATTGCAAACGTACTCTTTGACGGGCCTTATTTTTCTTCATTGATGTACCATGCAGCCTCATTTTGTGAAGATTCAGGTCATCAACTGGTGATGACAGATGGAAAACACAGCAAGGTTGAAGAGCGGCACGCCATCAATTTTCTTTTGGATATGCGCTGCACTGGCATCATTATTTATCCCAAATATCTGAATGACAAAGAACTCGCCTCCATTATATCGAACGCTGATATACCGATCATGGTGATCAACCATGACATAGAAGAGCTGCCCCAATACGCCATCACCACCGATCACTATCAAAGCGCAGTAAAGATGATGGAATACATTGTTGGGCAAGGGCATAAACACATTGCAATTATTCGCGGTAATGTCTGCTCAGGTACAGATAAGCAGCGTTATCAAGCTTACCGAGATGTGCTGGCAAAATATCACTTACCGTATCAATGTGAGCGAGAACAGCAAGGAAACTGGACTCTAGAAGGGGGATATTTAGCGGCACAACGAATGCTAGAAACGTCGGTGCAAGTCACTGCGGTACTCGCTTGTAATGATGATATGGCGATTGGTGCAAGCAAAGCTTTCAAGAAGGCGGGATTGAACTTACCGGAAGATATCTCGATTACGGGGTTCGATAACAGTAATGTCGGTGAGTACCTTTCTCCTAGCTTAACCAGCGTGCATATTCCCCTTAAAGAAATGACGCAGAAAGCGATTCTCAACATTCTTGGTGAACACAAAAAAGCAGCGGCAATCGATACCTCAGCGTCGATCATCATTCGTGATTCAGTCCACCCAATGCTTCCCCCCATGACCACATAATCGCTAACACAATCAAAGGGGTATCATTACATATTCAATCGCGATTTTCAGTCTCTTCGAGAACGCTGCCATAAGCGGCCAATATTTTCAGCGGTATTGGTGAGGTTAACTTCTGCTTCAGCTAACGCTTCTAGTAAACTCATTGCTCGAGGCGTACAAGTAAACACTGCATCGATACCCTGTTGATAAACGGCTTGATAATTTTCTCCCGTGCAGCCTGCTACTGCGATTACAGGGAGGTTGAATGCTTTGGCAAGCTTAGCCACCCCGACTGGGGTTTTTCCATACATGGTTTGCTGATCGATGCGCCCTTCACCAGTGAACACCAAATCCGCATCTGGTAGTTTTTCCGCTAACCTGACGGTTTCAATAACAATATCAATCCCTGATTTTAATTTGGCAGGGGTATAAGCTATCCATGCCGCGCCCATTCCTCCTGCCGCTCCCGCCCCTTTTGCGAAAAGCACATGCTTTCCTGTCACTTGTTCACTTAATAAGCCAAAGTTGTATAGCGCTTGATCAAGCAAAACAACATCTTCCGCACTGGCTCCTTTCTGGGGACCAAAAACGGCGGAGGCTCCCTTGTCACCACAAAGTGGGTTATCCACATCACAAGCAATGGATATCTCACATTGAGCTAAACGAGGATCCAACTCAGAGAGATCTATTTGGGCTAATTCGCTCAAGGCTTGCCCCGAGGGAATGATGTCATGGCCATCATGATCATAAAATTTAACCCCTAAAGCGGCCAACATTCCGCTCCCAGCATCATTGGTGGCACTACCGCCTAAACCGATAATAAAACGTCTGATACCTGCATCTAATGCATGCTTAACCAACTGACCCGTGCCGTAACTGCTGGTTCGTTTTGGATCCCGCCATTCATTCGGGACTAAATGTAAACCACTTGCTTGTGCCATTTCGATGACGGCTGTTTGACCATCCCCCAGCACCCCATAAATCGCTTCGACCGAATGACCTAAAGGGCCATTGACCGTCGTAGTAATAGCCTGCCCCTCAGTAGCATCAACAAGAGCTTGAACCGTACCTTCTCCCCCATCGGCAACCGGTATACAAACAAATTCCGCGTTTGGCCAAACTCGTTGTAACCCCGTTTTAATGGCTTGACTCACTTGTTTGGCGGTTAAACTCTCTTTAAATGAATCTGGAGCGATCACAATTTTCATTCGTTGATCCTAAATAAAAATGCCCATACTAACGATACACTTTCATTTCCACTGGCTGCACTGAAAAGGCTTGTTGTAAATATTCTAGCCACTGCTGAGCTATATCGGCTAAACATTGATATGTTTGGGTGGTTGCAGACTGTTTTAATAAGGTGAGATAACGATAACCCCAAGGTAAAAGATGGTGAGAGAGTAGCACCTTACCGCTGTTTTGGCTTTGAGCATCACTGAGTAACTGGCTAAGAGACATCAACATTAAGCCGAAGTGATCTTCCGGCTCACGTAACCCAGTATCGATTTCAATTTGATGTTGGCGTAAAAAAGCGCGCAGAGCTAACGTGGATTCACCAAAAATCACCTGATCTTTATCGAGATACACCGATCCCCATGGTGGCGCTGGCATACTTTCTCGCCCTTCAAAAAGCTGTTGGTAGTCTTCGAGCACAGAATCCTCTGCATCTTGCTGTTGCGCTTCCAGTAAACCTAAAAACGGGTGTTCAGCCTCCGTCCATTCCGTTAGCTGCTGTAAAATAGCCTGATTATGTTCATGAGAAAGTGGGTAATACAACAAACTGCCCAAAACCGAACTTAAGGTAATAATTTCATTCATAATAAACACTCTTAATGAACAAAGAAGGAGGCATTAGCCCCCTTCTTATTAATTGAGTCGAGTTACGTTTATAAACCGACAGTCATGTGCAAGCTATAGAAAATACCACGCCCCAAAAACTCCGCCAAGAACACACAGAGGGTTCCCGCTAAAATAGGAAGTAATGCACGTTGAGAGCGATGCCAAGTTGGCCACCACCATAAGACCAGTGCAACCACGAGTAGCAGCCATTGTACGCCCTTAAGCATACCAATGTTTGGCAATAGATCTTGTGCTGACACGATCGCGGAATGAATATTGGCAAGCTCATATAGTTGGATAAAGCTAGCAAGAACACTGACCACAACGCCAACCGTTCCCAATACAGGAAGCTGTTTTTCAACAACTTGAGTGCGATATCCTGCCCCCGTTAATAGGGCACAAGCCACTAAACTCCCGCCAATCACTGCTGTTAACACAAAGCTTAGCGGAGTATAAGCTGTATCCCAAGTCGGTACGGTCTCAATCATATACAAACGAGACATGGCATACATAAAGACCACGCCCATCACCATCGCAGTCACCATCAAGCCTTTGCGCAATGTGGCTGAAGCCAGGTTAAGTACACTCATTAACCAGAAAAATCCACCCAACGCAAAAAATAGGCTACCAGTTAAGATTTCATTGGATAACCAAGAGTGCCCGACTCGATTAAAGGCATTAAAAGCACGCAGTGGGCTACCTAAATGGAAGGTCGATGCCGCAAAGCCGATTCCCATCAAAACCCAAACAAAGAATAGGCTTTTCACCATATTCGATTGTTGCAGTTTCGTTGGGCGCCCAAATAAAAGTGTTAAGCTCACCAGTAGAAATGCACCCACCGCCGTTTGAGCAAAAACAGTAAAGATCACCAGTGGAAATTCATGCCAAGCCATCTTATACCTCCTTCGGATTTGCTAAGAAACCCGTTTGATCACCCGTTGGACGAGCATTCTTATTAGGTTTAATCACAATATTTGGCTTCGTAATAAGAGAAGAAGGCAACGGTGCAACATCGGCATTGGTGCCATATTTTGCTCTTAACTCATCAATCGGTCCAAACTCCAAAGCTCGTAATGGGCAAGAGCCTACACAAATCGGTTCTAAACCTTGCTCGACTCGTTCATAACAGCCATCACACTTGGTCATGTGGCCTTTTTCTTCGTTGTATTGCGGTGCACCGTAAGGGCAAGACATCGCACACAACTTACAGCCAATACAAACACTTTCATCAACAATGACAAAACCATCTTCCCGTTTGTGCATCGCTCCCGATGGACAAACCTTAGTACACGCTGGCTCATCACAATGGTTACAAGCAATAGAAAGGTAGTAAGAGAAGACGTCTTGACGGAAAGTTTCCCCTTCAACGACCCAATTTCCCCCTTCATAGTCATACACTCGGCGAAAGTTCACACCAACGCCTAAATCTTTATTGTCTTTACAAGAGAGCTGACACGTTTTACAGCCCGTACATTTGCTGGAATCAATATAAAAACCATACTGTTTCATAAGTTAATCCTTGGGTTATACGCGCTGAACTTGAACAAGGTTAGTGTGCTGAGGGTTACCTTTCGCCAATGGACTTGGTCGTTGAGTCGTCAGCACATTAATTGAGCCAGATTGATCGACTTTACGACCATCGGGGGTGTACCAAGCGCCTTCCCCTAATGCCACAACACCAGGAATAATGCGTGGTGTCACTTTGGCATGAATACGCGTTTCTCCACGGTCATTAAAAATACGCACACGATCACCGTTTTTAATCCCACGAGCTTGGGCGTCAATCGGGTTAATCCACATCTCTTGCCGTGCCGCTTCTTTAAGGATGTCCACATTGCCATAAGTCGAATGGACACGAGCTTTAAAGTGGAACCCGGTTAATTGCAGTGGGTATTCTGAACGCTTAGGATCATCCCACCCTTCAAATGTTGAGGTATAAACAGGTAGCGGATGAATCACATCTCCTTCAGGAAGCTCCCAGGTTGCAGCGATTTCTGCCAACCGTTCTGAATAAATTTCAATTTTTCCAGAAGGTGTCGACAACGGATTATTCTGTGGATCTTCACGGAAAGCTTTATACGCAACATAATGACCGTTCGGGTCAGTACGCTTCACAATGCCTTGCTGACGAACCGTTTCAAAATCAGGTAAGCTAGAGTCCAATTTTCGAGTTTCTGAATACAGATGACGTAACCAACCTTCTTGATCTCGCCCTTCGGTAAAGGCTTTTTCCACACCAAGGCGTTTAGCTAGCTCAGAACAAATCTCATAAATCCCCCGCGCTTCAAATTGCGGTTTAATCGCTTGGTCAGCATAAATGAAATACGGCATATTGGCCGCTTTACCATCCATACAGAAATCGGCTTGTTCAGAAGTGGTCAAATCTGGCAATACGATATCAGCGTATTTAGCAGAAGAGGTCATATGGTTATCAATCACCACAATCATTTCACAAGCCGTGTCGTCTTGCAGAATGTCATGGGTACGGTTGATATCCGCATGTTGGTTAATTAAACAGTTACTGGCATAGTTCCAAATAAACTTAATCGGCACATCCAACTTGTCTTTACCGCGAACACCATCTTTCAATGCCGTCATTTCCGGACCACGCACAATGGCATCGGTCCATAAGAACATGGAAATAGAGGTTTTCACTGGGTTTTCTAAGGTTGGGAAACGTACAAATGGAATGCTGTAATCCGACTCACGAGCCCCCGTTCCACCACCATTAACCCCAATGTTCCCGGTTAAAATAGCCAACATTGCAACCGCACGAGAGGCAATTTCCCCTCCGGCCGTACGTTGTAATCCCCAACCTTGGTGAATCGCACAAGGTTTGGTCGAACCAATTTCACGGGCCGTTTTAATAATAATGTCAGCCGGAATTCCGGTAATGGCTGCAGCCCATTCCGGAGTTTTTGGGGTTTTATCGTCACCGAGGCCTAAAATATACGATTTATAATCACTGTTCGCTGGAGCCGATGCTGGCAATGTTTTTTCATCGTAACCCACACAGTATTTATCTAAGAAAGGTTGATCGACCAACTCTTCTTTGATCATCACATACGCCATTGCAGAGATAAATGCGGTGTCTGTACCGGGACGAATCGGAATCCACTCATCTTCTCGGCCACCTGCCGTATCGGTATAACGCGGATCGATAATGATCGTCCGCGCCTGAGATTTGGCTTTACTCTCCACATAGTGGTGAATTAACCCACCACCAGACATACGAGTTTCTGCGGGGTTATTCCCAAATTGCACAATCAATTTGGCATTTTCTAAGTCGGAGAACGAGTTACCATTCGCCCAACCACCATAGGTGTAATTGAGCCCTTCGGCAATTTGTGCGGTCGAGTAATCTCCATAGTGGTTTAAATACCCACCTTTTAAATTCATTAACCGAGCAAGTAAGGTGTTACCGGGAGGCCAAGAACGAGTCACCGTACCGCCTAATGTCCCGGTACCATAATTGAGGTAGACGGCTTCATTGCCGTAATTTTCGATGATGCGTTGTAAATGGTTGGCGATTTCGTCGTACGCTTCTTCCCAGCTAATACGTTTAAATTTCCCTTCTCCTCGTTTTCCGACTCGTTTTAATGGATATTTGAGACGGTCAGGATTGTAAACTCGACGACGCATTGAGCGGCCACGCAAACAAGCCCGAACCTGTACGTCTTTCGCCGCATAGTTATCCGTTCCCGTATTATCGGTTTCTACCCATTTTATCTCCCCATCCACCACGTGCATGCGCAGTGGACAACGGCTACCACAGTTAACCGTACAGGCACTCCAAACCACTTTTTCATCCGCTTTAGGCGGTGTTTCTTTGGCTTGAGCAAGCGTCGATTTAAAAGGAAGAGAAAGAGAACTGGTGACGGCCGCAAGTCCACCGAGCATCGAGCTGGATTTAATAAATCCGCGTCGCGTGACATCCGGTGACAGTAAGGCTTTAAATCGGTTTTTGATCATATTGACATTACCCACGCAGTATAACTGTACAAACACAGTGATAGAGAGGTTGCCAAACAAGCTATGGATTTCCTGAGATGATGCCGAAAGGAATTACCCCTCCTTTCGATCTTTTCCTTAAGTGAAACCTGAATTCGGTTTCATTTCCTATATCTGAGGTGGCTTGGGGAAGCTTCTTTCACACCCTCGTTTATTTATGAGTAATCATAGTTATTTTGTGGTTATTCTGTTTAATGAAAATTAGTGATTAAATTGATCCATATCTATAAAACAATAAATAAAAATTCGTAATAAAAATCACTATCAAAAAGAAAATAAATAGAAGGTTTCACCAAGAAGTGAAAATATAATAGAGATAAATAAAAGAACCACGCTGGGTTAATTTCGTGGTTCTTTTATCAATGCTATTGAGCGGGTTCGATGGTTCCATTAAACGTTTGAGCAATAAAGTCACGAATGGCTTGCGAATGATAGATTTTGACAAACTTTTGATAAGCCTCGTTGTCTTTATCCTTTTCTCGCGTAGCTATCACCATTACCGCTAAAGGGGCTTGTTTCGATTCTAAATAAATGCCCTGCTGTTTTGGGTCAAGCCCGGCTGACATCACATAGTTCATCGTAATCGCTGCCGCATCAACCTCATCTAACGTGCGTGGCAATTGCGCGGCATCGACTTCGATAAACTGAAACCCTTTGGGGTTCTCAACAATGTCATTCAGTGTTGCGTTAAACCCCGTTCCATCACGTAAGGTGATGATATTTGCGTCAGCAAATAATAATAAACCTCGCCCACCATTAGTGGGATCATTCGGGATGGCAATACGAGCTTGATCCGGTAGCTGTTCAATTGAGCGATACTTATTAGAGTAGATACCCATCCGCATCAAGATGGATTCACCTATCGAGACGAGGTTAGCCCCATGATTACGGTTGTAGTTGTCTAAAAATGGTTGGTGTTGATAGCTATTGATATCAATGCTGCCATCGTCCAGTGCAGCGTTCGGGGTAATATAATCGGAAAATTCGACAACTTTTACCGTTAAACCTTGCTTTGCGGCTTCTTTAGCTACCGCTTCTACTATTTGTGCATGTGGACCAACCGTTGCGCCCACTTTAATTTCCGTGTGATCTTTCTGGCCACAAGCAGTTAACCCCACAAGTAGTACGCCCCCTAATACCCACTGGCTAAACTTTTTCATTCTTGGCATCCTTTCTTTTTAAAATTAGACATCTAGATGTCTATAATAAGAATAAAATTTCATTACGCAAGCGGTGATTGATCCAATATCCGTCTCGTGGGGAATTTTCCACCCTAAGAAGGATTCCCCAAAAGTGGGCATAATCGTATTTTAGAGGGCAAACGATATTTGCTTTTTTTAAACACACTTATTATATTAGCTAAAACTTATTTAGATATGCCTAACAAAGAGGTTTTCATGAAATCTTATTCAGAACTACTGAAAGATCAAAACACCCTCGGCAAAGCGTATAAACAGCAAAGCCCAGATACTCTTGCCGCCTTTATGCAGCTTCATAAAGCCGCCATGGCTCCCGGTGAGCTTGATCTAAAAACAAAAGAGATGATTGCACTGGGTATTGGTATTGCAGCACGCTGTGATGGCTGCATTGCCGCTCACGTGTTTGCCGCCCTCAAAGCAGGAGCAACCAAAGCAGAGTTAGTAGAAGTAATTAACGTTGCGGTACTGATGGGTGGCGGCCCTTCCTTTACTTACGGCACTCAAGCCTTAGGAGCGATTGAAGAGTTTGACGCTAAGTAAATAATAATCAAGGCAAGTCCCAGCTTGCTTAATGATGGGGGTTCTCCCTCATCATTAAGTGGCTAGCTTCAAAATTCTTCAGCCCAACCTACACTCAAGAATAAGAACCAATCAGAACGTGGCATACATTGATCGCTTAGCAAGACCGATGCATTATCAATCTAATTTATGTTAGTATGCCCCGTTTTATGATGCATATCACAATTTATGCATTGAATGTTCACACGCCACCTGAGTATTCAGGGGCAAAAGCGAGTTCTTATGTCTAAAGTTTACCTGAGTGCCGAAACGTCTTGTATGACACCATCGGATTACTCTGCCACACATCCCCCACAAACCCGTTCCCTTTCATTACAGCAAAAACTTGAGCTTAATAATCCTGTCTTATGGCTCAGTGGTAGCTTTCTCTCCCTGTTCGTTTTATTGGCGCTTGTTAATCCTTCTCTTCTTACTTCTCTGATTGACTCAGGTTTTCACTATGCAACCCAAGGGTTTGGCGCTTTTTGGCAACTGTTACTTTTAGCAAATTTTGTCATCGGATTAACGCTTGCTGTCACACAAACGGGGTCTGTTCGTTTAGGAGGGCTAAAAGCACCTGAAATGGACAACTTCAAGTGGCTATCTATCATTCTTTGTACATTACTTGCTGGTGGGGGCGTTTTCTGGGCCGCCGCAGAACCGATTGCTCACTTTATTAGTGCCCCTCCTATCTTTGGCACGGCATCCCCTCAAAAGATGGCCATTAATGCGCTCTCGCAATCATTTATGCATTGGGGCTTTTTGGCTTGGGCGATTTTAGGCTGTCTTTCATCCGTGGTATTGATGCACCTACACTACGATAAAGGACTGCCGCTCAAACCACGTACATTACTTTACCCAATTCTTGGACAACGAGCCGTTCAAGGATGGGTTGCGAATACTATTGATGCGCTAAGTATTATTGCTGTTGCTGCCGGTACAATTGGTCCAATCGGCTTTCTCGGCTTACAAATCAGCTACGCCCTTAATGTGCTCTTTGCTATTCCGGATAGCTTCACGACACAAATTATTGTAATTTTATTTGCTATGGCGATGTACACCTTTTCGGCCTTAAGTGGTTTAAGTAAAGGTATTCAAATAATTAGCCGCTATAACATTATTCTCTCGGTAGCATTAGTGCTGTTTATTCTTATTGTCGGCCCCACTCACTTCATTATTGATGGTTATATGCAGGGTGTGGCCTCTATGGTGGATAATTTTGTCCCTATGGCTATGTTTCGAGCTGATACGGATTGGCTAAGTTGGTGGACTGTCTTTTTCTGGGGATGGTTTATTGGTTATGGCCCCATGATGGCCGTTTTTATTGCTCGAATTTCTCGCGGGCGCACACTGCGTCAATTAATTTTAGCTATCAGCATTGCTGCTCCATTAATCACCTGTTTCTGGTTTAGTATTGTCGGTGGCAGTGGTTTAGCTTTTGAATTAGCAAACCCCGGTGTTATTGCAGATGGTTTTGAAGGCTTTAACCTACCCGGAGCTTTACTCGCTATCACCGCTCAATTGCCTTTTCCACTGTTGGTTTCTTTGTTATTTCTCGTATTAACGACAACGTTTATTGTGACGACTGGCGATTCAATGACTTATACCATTAGTGTCGTGATCAGCGGTGATGCTAACCCTAATGCTGCTATTCGAGCTTTTTGGGGAATGGTCATGGGTGCGATGGCTATCGTACTCATTTCTATGGGAGAAGGCGGAATTTCAGCTCTGCAATCTTTTATTGTCATTACAGCGGTTCCAGCTTCGCTGATTTTGCTTCCTTGCTTATGGCAAGCACCGAAAATGGCCAACCAAATGGCAAAAGATCAAGGGATTATTCACTAATCAAGAAAGGGGCATTAAGCCCCTTTCTTGATATTTATCTCAGTTAAATTTTAAATTGCGATACCTGATCGTGCAGTTGATTCGCCTGAGCAGTCAATGACTGTGTGGCATCCATTAAATGATGGGAAGCCTGCTCTGTCTGTGAAGAAAGATCATTGATATTGACGACATTTTGGTTAATCAACTCAGCAACGGAAGATTGCTCTTCAGCGGCGGTCGCAATTTGTAAATTCATATCGGCAATCAAGGTAACAGCTTGATTAATTTGCTCTAAACGTGCCGCCATGTCTTCAGCTTTTGTGACGGTTGTTTGCGCAGCAGAGCGGCTTTGTGACATAACAGCTACCACATTTTCAGTTTGTTTGAAGAGTCGATCCACCACCTCTTGGATTTTCTGAGTGCTTTCCTGTGTCCGCCCTGCAAGGCCTCGAACTTCATCAGCAACTACAGCAAATCCTCGTCCATGCTCTCCCGCTCGCGCAGCTTCAATGGCCGCATTCAAAGCCAATAAATTGGTTTGCTCAGACACGGTGCTGATCACATCCAGCATTCCAACAATATCTTGTGTTCCACTTTGTAGTTCTGCAATGGTTGTACTGCTGCCTTGCAAGGTGTCATCTAAATGCTTTAGTTGTTGCAACGTTTCACGTAACAAGGTTTGTCCATGCTTTGTTTGTGTATCCGCTTCGGATGCCTGACTTGCTGCTTCACTGGCATGGCTTGCTACCTCTTGTACGGTTGCCGTCATTTCATTCATCGCTGTCGCAACTTGCTCAGTTTCAGAACTTTGCTGAGCAACAACACCAGCACTTTGTTGAGTCACCTCCGCTAATGTGGTTGATGCCGCAGAGACGGATTGAGCCGTATGATTCACTTCATTAACTAATCGATGAATTTTTTCCACAAAAGCATTAAATGCTTGAGCTATCGTCGCAATTTCATCCTCCCCTTGTACGGTAATTCGTTGGGTTAAATCGCCTTCACCTTGTCCAATATCTGTCATGGCTAAGCTGACTTCTTGTAGCCGTTTAAAGCCTGATGCACTGAAAAACCACATGATGCTAGCGGCAACAATACCGATGATCACCACGGCAATGACAGTCCAGCGAATCATGCTGTAGATCCCCGATAAGGCATCTTGTTTATCTAACGCAATATTGAGCGACCAGTCTGTCCCTGGAATGGCTTGACTGGTGAGATAAATAGTTTGACCTTGCAAACTCAGTTCACGCTCTCCTTGATGTTGAATCTCGGTCAAGACAGCCTGCGTTAAACCGCTATTAAGATCGCGTAAATGCCTGAAGGTCATTTCAGGTTTTGGGTGGGCAATAATTTTCCCTGTCTTATCCGTTAAAAAAGCAAAACTATTATGAGTTGGAGCGATGTCACGTACAGTTTCAATGATAAACGTTAAAGGAACATCACCGGCAATCACCCCTCGGCTCGCCTTTGTCCCTAAACCATGAGTAAAGGTCACCACCAAGCGATTCTCTCCGTCCGCATCAAGATAAGGAGCCGTGGTAGCCACCCCACTTTGTTTTACTGCTAATTGATACCATTCCCTAGAAAGAGGGTCATAATCACTAGGAGGCAACCACTCATCAGAAAAGATGGCTGTCCCATCCGGCCTCGCTAAGTAAGTAGCTAAAAAACTGCCCCCTTCACTTAATTGTTTTAAAGCTGAAAAAGGATCGGTTTGCTCTATCACCTTGCCTGTTGCCGTGATCATGGCTTTACGTTCACTCATCCAGTTGGAAATTGAATTTGACTGAGTTTGCAACTGCTGCTGTAAATTACGTGTAATTTGCATTCGAAAAGTGTCAGAACTAACTCGAATACTCAACACTGCGGTGACAATCAGTGAAATGACGATTAACCCAACACTTATTGCGGTAATTTTTGCACGAAATGATTTAAACATCCCTGACTCCCTATCCTAATGGTCCATTCGCTATCCGAATATTTTGGTAACGGCTATCTTTCATAATCTTGATGACCAAAAAGTGAATGGTGGTCTATCCCTGTCCTTTATTGTAGAACATAAGCTTTTTATTCGAGCAAAATCACGCTATCTGAAATGAGCTTAGATCTCCAACGGTCTGACTGGCATGCACTGAGGCTCTTTATTGAGTCAATGGTGAGTCAAACCGTCGAAGTCATATAGCTATGGTTGAATGGAGGTAAATACAACTTGCCAGCGTGGCAACCCATTGGCGGAGGGTAATCGCTGCTGATTTTTTACTTTCCCTTGAAAATAATAAGGCGACAAGGGGTGTGACTGAGCATGATCAATAGCAAAATAGAGTGTCGCGGGCTGTTGATTTAATTGCTGAGCCGTTAAATAGCCCACTAACGCATGTTCAAACTGATGGTAAGCATTACCCCAATGAAACGCTTTGGTTGATTTTGGGTTCAGCCCGACGCCACCATATTGTTCATCTACCCATACATCCATAAAGGCTTGAGCGGTAGAAAGGAGTACAGGCTTTGCTGCTCCCTCTAACAAAGACAGTGTCATGGCAGCTTGATCAAGCTCTGCCCATTCCCAAGATGAAATTCCATCACTAAATGGTCGATTACGCCATACTTTGATCGAATTGGCTTGCCACTGCGCCTCTGTCATCTCTGGGACAAAGGCTTGAATATCCAAATAGTTAGGAACATATTGTGCATGTTCAATAATGTGTTGCATCCCTTGTTTAGCCAGCTGTTTCCAATCCTCTTGCTGCAATAAAGCCCCGGTGAGATAAGTCATCCAATAGGCTTTAATGGTGTGCCCAAAGTCGTTATGTTTGGCTTGTTGTGTCATCACCGCGGGGTGGTGAATTGCCCCATAGAAACGTTGTTCTTGCGGGGAGTAATAATGCGTCAGCATAACTTCGGTTAACCATGATAAATCGGCTAACCAGCGGCTTTTATGTGGTTCTGGTAATAAAGGGGCCACCAATAATAAATACCCATTAATTTGATCTAGCTGCGCCACCAGCTCTCGCTGTTTGGTACTTTCGCCATCACCATCATTTAGTACCCAAGCTAACCCTTTACCATCAGCAAGCCGATACTGGTCAAAAATAAAACGTTGCTGCTTAATCAGTACCTGTTCTACTTGTGGATCACGCGTGAGATAATAATACATCGCCAACCCAACCAAAGCGTACGCTTGGTCTTGTGAGGTCCGTTGTTGCCATTCGAGCCCAACCTGACCATGTTTGGTAAAACTGATAAAGCCACCATGTTCTTTATCTTGTAAATGATGAATTAAATACTCCGCCCCTGCCCGAGCCAATTGCAAAGCTTGAGGATCGCCCGTTAAGTGATAAAGCACACCATAAGCATACGTTTGCCGTGATTTCATTCGGGTATACTCTCGGCCAAAATGCGGTGTAATCCAACTTTTATTGAGTTCTTGGCATACTTTGGTTACATCCAGAACTTGTCCATTATCACAGCGAAAGGTTGGAAAGTTACCTACCGGACGTCCTTGGGCGCTCTCCATCATCCAATAGGGCGCTAACCCTTGCTGCGCATGAGTAAGCCATGCTTGACCATCAGGAAAACTCGGTGGTGGAAGTGGTTTGGCATTCATTCCTGAACAAAGCAGCGCAGCACTCAGAGCAAACAAACGGATTGGCGTCGATTTTTTCATCATGTAAGACCTTAAAACAAATGATTTAAGAACTATACAAAAGAGCAGTCACACATTTCGTTGAGGAAATCACAGTTGTTTGGCCCTAAAAAGAAAAAGCCCAATATGGACGGCATATTGAGCTTTTCATTCATAAACCATATTTTCAACGCCGAAAGTGACGTTCTCGAGCCGCTCGCTCTTTGTGTGCTGAGGCCGCCTTGGCTTGAGATTTTAAAATCGAATCAACCGTCAGTTCCATCGGTTCTTTGGGTTGAAGCCCATGGGGAAACGTTCGAGCACGAGGGGATAAATCATACTCTTCACCAGAGGCTCTTGGCATACGTTTAAAACGATACAGGTAAAAGTTCTCTAACTTCTCTCTTGCCCAATCCGTTTTCTTCAAATATTTCACACTACTCGCAATTGATGGGTTGGTATGAAAGCAGTTAAAGCGCATCGCCGTATCTAAAATATCCCAACCATAAAAATCCACCAGTTCTTGCAATAATGTTTCTAACTTCAGGCCATGGAGTGGATTATTTTGTTGCAACTCAATTCTTTCTTCATCAGTCATCATTATGAGTTCCTTATATGAAGGTGGCAGGGCGCGGGATTCTAGCAGAGTTCATCAAGCTTCCCTATGATTTTCATCATCGCCCATTTGTATTTGTTCAGCCTTGTGTGCCTTTAAGCGGCCACTGGAAAATCCAGTATGCTGGTTGCAACCGTGAAATAGATGATCACACCGACTGCATCAGCAATCGTGGTCACTAATGGCGCACTGGCCGATGCAGGATCAAACTTAAGTTTGCTCAGAACAAAAGGTAACGACATACCTATCACTGAGCCAACCACCACCACAATTTGCATCGTTAAAGCAACCACCAGAGCAATTTCAGGACCACCTCGCCACCAACCGAGTAATGAAACCGCCACCGCCATCGTTATTCCTAATAGGCCTGCGATAAACAGTTCTTTAGCCAACATTTTTGCCCAATCTTTGCCGATCACTTCCCCTGTAGCGATGGCGCGCACCATCAAGGTTGCCGATTGCGCCCCCGCATTCCCACTACTTCCGATCAATAGCGGCAAAAAGAATACCAGTGCTACATAGGCTTGGATGGTATCTTCAAAATAGGCAATACCGGCACCAGAGAACAGGTTACCAAACACCAATAATACTAGCCAAAATACCCGTTTTCGGTACATTAACCCAACAGAGGCTTCTTTTAAGTTACCCGCAAAATCCACAGCGGCCGATTTATGAATATGGCGATCGGCTTCTTCTTCTGCCACGTCCATCGCATCATCATAAGTCACAATACCGACCATTCGATTTTGATGATCTAACACGGGCAGTGCTAATAAGTCATATTTACTGATCGCTTGTGCTGCCACATTTTGAGCCTCATCTACTCGAACAAAGATCAACACTTGTGTCATGATCTCAGCAACCGTTGCACTTGGTTCAGACACCACAAGATCGCGCAATGATACTGTCCCTTGTAAACGCTGCTGCGTATCCACAACGTAAGCCAAATAGATGGTTTCCCGCTCTCTGGCAATACTGCGCAGCTGACGTATCGCTTCTTCAACCGTATGGTGTGCTTCTAAGGTGGCGAAATCGGATGTCATCACCGCACCCACACAATCTTCAGGATAGGAAACTAAACGTTCAATATCTAAACGTTCTTCACTGTCCATTTGATCCAAAACTTCGCTTTGAAATTCAGGTTCCAATTGAGTCAGTAGGTCAGCACGTTCATCATGTGGCATCAACTCGGTCAGTTGTGCAACCTCTTGTGCATCTAACTGTTCAGCCAGTTTTTCTTGCCATCCTAAAGAAAAGTAACCAAATAAAGCAGCCTGCTTTTCTAAAGGCAATAAGAGTAATAACTGACACACTTCTTTACTGGTGAGTTTTTGTTGGGTTAATAATTGAGTGAAGGCTTCGGCGCAATCCGCTAGCGGATATTGCTGAATAAACTGCTGCATCTCTTCTTGATTTTGGCTGATATGCAGCGCCATCAAAGCTTGGGTCATGATAGTAATGGGCATCGAAATTTCCTCGTACGATTAGTTCCAAAAATGAACAAACCGTTTCCAGCCTGATGATGGCTCCCCTTTAGGAGCATGAAGCTCAGCTTGACGATGAATAATGGCACGGGCTGATGGTAAGTCTAACATTCCAACGACACGATGTCGGCTATCAAGCACAGGCAATACTGGCCAACGACTTTGGCGTAACTGTAATGCTGCGGGATAATCTTCATTTAATGCAAAACTGTAATGATGCTTTCCCTGGCATAAGGACGCGACAGGCTCTGATGGCTCAGCAAACAGTAAGCTTTCCATCGAGACAAGGCCTTGATATTCACTCTGACTATTAATTAATACAACAACATGTAGTGTTGCTGAAAACAGTGGACAGTCTTTCAACATGGCGATGACTTCACCAACCGTTAAGTCAATACTTACCCCAAAAAACTCACGTTTGATGTGACTTTGTACTGCATGCTGCACAGGTTTGCGTGCTTTTTTAACCTCAGAAATACGGTTAATACGAAATGTTGTCATCTTTGTTTCTCCTGAGTTGAGCTCAGGACAAAGAAACCAATGGTCAAACAAACTAAGCTTGGATCTGCTTGTATTCTTGTTATGACCACGACGTGTCGGCTCAAAATAATGAGCATCAGTCATAGGTTACGCATGACACTAATGGCCTTGATGCGCAAAGTATTAACGTATGGAATTAACGATGGAAGGAAAAGAAGTGTTCGCTTTGCCAAGGTTTTTTTTCACCTGACACAAGCTAAAAAGTTAGCGGCAGGTTAGCAAGAAACCATTGGTATTTTCGAACCATCGAAAAGACCATACTGTGATATTCGACTACTCGACGAGTCCATAGGTTTCTGTTGTACCTCAAAAAATTAACGGGAATCGGTAGATTAGTAAAAAGGTGAGCGTTGAAAAAATCAAACAAAACAACCTACCGCGTTTAAGCGAGCGAAATGGTATTGCTCAACTGATTGAAAGTCAACCTAGTATTGAGTTGCCCACCCATTTTTTACACCTTGTTGACACAATAAAATCATGCTCGCTCACAAGGGGTTATTACTGGCCAAATTGCTGTCCACAACTAGTGAAGCTTATCTAGGTTGACACCGATGTCTTCACCTAACCATCGTACTTGTGACTCACTATGGTCATAAACATCATTCCCAGAAACAGGGTGAATCAATACACTGAGTTCACCACGAGCTTTATCTAACCAATCAATAAAAGCGGACTGCTGATCGGAAAAATGAATTTCAAACATCGGTTTACGATGAGGACCAACTAACCGAGGGACTAATGAAAATAGGCGAAGGATCTGCTCCGATTACTCAGTTAAAATTTTTTTCTGCAATGCTTGGGCTTGATGTTGTTCGGACAAGTCAAAATAGACATGAGCGTGATACATGATTCTCTCCTTTCTCTGTTTTCATCATTATACCCTGCTATCCCCATGCCCCCATCCTCCGTTTTTTGTTCAACTTGATTGAAGTTTTTGAATGATCTATCAGGCAAATGGATAACACGCTCACATTTGCTCACTCTTTTTGTGTTAAACATCACGCCACCATACATAACCCTAATGAATGCGTTAACAAAAAACTTACAAATAGCCTACTATGTTTAAGCAAAACACACATAACACGGATTAACAGGGATACATCTATGCAGTCATTTGTTGATTTTATTAATGGAATAATTTGGAGCCCGGCCTTGGTATATTTATGCCTTGGTGCGGGCTTATTTTATTCTGTGCTTACACGCTTTGTTCAAATTCGCCACTTTTTTGAAATGTGGCGGCTTCTGCTTTCGGGAAAAAGCTCATCCAAGGGGATCTCCTCCTTCCAAGCGCTCGCCGTTTCATTATCAGGGCGAGTGGGTACAGGTAACATTGCAGGGGTAGCTGCCGCCATCGGTTTTGGTGGCCCAGGTGCTGTATTTTGGATGTGGATGGTCGCCTTCTTTGGCGCAGCCACCGCTTATGCAGAATCCACATTGGCACAGATTTATAAAGAGGAAGATGAGGGTGAATTTCGTGGTGGACCCGCTTATTACATAGAAAAAGCCACGGGACAAAAATGGTATGCATGGCTATTTGCTATATCAACCATTTTTGCCTGTGGCTTATTGCTGCCCGGTGTTCAGTCCAACAGTATCGGTAATGCTGTAGAGGCCGCTTTTGGTTCAGGCCCGATGATTGAAACTACGATGGGGACATTCAGTTTTGCAAAAATTCTCACGGGCACTCTTCTTTCCGTCATGATGGCTTTTATTATCTTTGGTGGCGTGAAACGCATTGCGCACTTTACTCAAGTGGTAGTGCCCTTTATGGCTCTCGCTTACATCATCATTGCCTTTGTGATTATCTTACTTAATCTTGATGAAGTACCGCGCATCTTTATGATGATTATTTCGGATGCGTTTACCCCCATGGCTGGCTTTGGTGCCGCGATTGGTTGGGGAGTAAAGCGTGGAGTTTATTCAAATGAAGCAGGTCAAGGAACAGGACCTCATGCGGCGGCGGCAGCCAATGTAGAACACCCGGTGCAACAAGGTTTAGTCCAGTCTTTCTCTATTTATATCGATACATTATTAGTCTGCTCAGCTACCGCGTTTATGATTTTAATAACCGGAGCCTATAATGTGCAAGGGGGCGATGGCATGATGCTGATACAAAACCTTCCGATGGAAGTGGCGGCCAATAGTCCAGAATTTACTCAATTTGCCATCGAAACCGCTCTGCCCGGGATCGGTAAGCCTTTTGTGGCTTTCGCCCTGTTTTTCTTTGCCTTTACCACCATCTTAGCCTACTACTACATAGCCGAAACCAATGTTGCCTATATTCGCCGCACATTGAGAGTTGAAGGGCTGATGTTTATTCTAAAGTTGGCTATTATCACGGTGGTTTTTTACGGCACAGTCAAAACCGCTAACCTTGCTTGGGCCTTTGGTGATATCGGGGTAGGATTGATGGCTTGGCTCAATATTATTGGGATTTTAATAATTTTTTTCTTAGCTAAACCAACCATGATTGCTTTGAAAGATTATGAAGCGCAGCAAAAACAAGGGGTTGATGAGTATATTTTTAACCCCGTTCAGCTCGGGATTAAAAATGCAACTTATTGGGAAGAAAGATATAAACGAAAAATAAGCTCATCTCAAGATATAACATAACTCGAAATGACCACCGCCAAAGGCGGTGGTTTGATGTATCTAAAAAGAAAAGAGATATTAAGCGGCGACTTCCTGAGCCACAGGTGCGACCACTTTTTTCTTCGCGCCAATAGGTAACACAGTACGACCATATTCATTATTGATCACCTGTGCCATAGCAAAGTAGATCGCACTTGCACCACAAAAAATGCCTTCAAAACCAGCAATCATGCCAATCAATTCACTGCCCGTAAAATCACGAAGAGCCAGCAAAGCAAAAAGAAGGGTTAAAGAACCAAACACCACTTGCTTTGCCACTGGGTAGCAAAGTGAACCAATAAACATAAAGCCAGTAAAGATTCCCCACAGAGCTAAATACCATCCCATAAAGTTGGCTGGGCTAGCAGGTAACCCCATGTATGGCATGACGATCAGCCCAACTAATGTTAACCAAAATAATCCATAAGAGGTAAAAGCGGTGGTACCAAAAGTGTCACCTCGTTTAAAACACATGATGCCAACAATGACTTGGCTTAAACCACCATAAAAAATCCCCATGGCTAAAATCATTGAATCGATCGGAAAGAATCCTGCATTATGGATATTAAGCAGAATGGTCGTCATACCGAACCCCATCAAACCTAACGGTGCTGGGTTGGCTAATTGAGTAGACATTCAAGTTACCTTACAAAATGTTAATAAAAAGACGCGCGGATTCTATTGAACAAGTAGTGAAAAAGGAAAAATCATTACTGGAAACTTAGATTCCAAAAATAACAGTCAAATTGTATAGGATAACGAGCAAGAAAACAGAAGAAGTTTTCGCCCTATTCCTCAAACAAACGATAAAAAAATAGGGCGAACGAGGTAAATTGATAGCTTAGGATTGAACAGCTACCCAAGGATCACCTTGAGTGGGCAAGTTTCCCTGAGACCACCATTTCGCCTGATAGACAATCCCCTGATAAGCGACTTTATCGCCACCATAGTACACTTTGCTTATATCCCAAGCTTCTACACCATCAATAGGCGGCTCCCCCGGCTGCTCAGGCTCGGTTGGCGTTAACGACTCAACCACGCGAATCTTCGGCCAACTTGCGTGCGATTGGTATAAATTTGTTACGCACTTTTCATAATCCCCTTCCACTAATGCGGAATAAGCCGTCTGAAATCCCACTAAATTACATTCAAATGAGTACCCTCCCGGACGGTCAGGATAATAACTCCAGTTACCATCCCAGTTAGTATACAGAACGTCGGTCGCACCATTGAGGTTTAAACTGCCATAAGGCATTTGTTGCCAACAAGTGTTTTGTTCATCCGCTTCAATCGGAATTTGATAATGTTCAGCTAAGCCTTCCCAATAACGAATACGGTTCACAGGTTGGCCTTTATCTTTATTCTGCTCACCACATTCGATTCCACCATTAATGACATTGATGGTCGTCCCAAATCCATAGCCGATGCCCGCATCCAGTTCCCGTTGTGAGGGAACCCAAGTGCGATCAATAACATGTAACATTGCAGGCTTAGGCGCTTGTGGTGTCAAAAAAAACCAAATAGCAGAGGCTAAATTGAGCCAAGAGTCAGCAACCAACCCCGGGTTATTGAGCAATACTGTCGCATCTCCCTCAAACATAACCTCAGAAAAGGCACCATAATTAAAGTGATATGAAAGTTGTTTAGCCCCACGCCCAAAATAACCTTGTCCATCACCGCAAGGCCATTTACGATTTTGCCAATCATTTTGTCCACACCCTGTGGTATAACCCAGTTGACCTTCTGACCACCCCATTTCTCGCACATGCACCAGTGCTTGCTGCCACTCCTCAAGCCCAAGTGGATTATCGGAAGTGTTTTCTTTCGCAATGTGTCCTCCTGTTTCTTGTGCAAAATGCGCAAAGGCAGTCACAATCGATTTTTTACAAATCGCATCGGCATCTCGCCCATCGCTATAATCACCACAAAAAGCAGGGAATTTTCCTATTGCTCGTAAAATGCGAGTATAGGTATATTCAGGAGCCGCCATATGAGTGAGGAAATCCCATTCGTGTTCAGGAAAAACCCGCTCAACCCGTTTGACGTTATCCGGGTTTGACGCTAATCCCGGTTCAATCGCTTCAACAATGAGGTTAGATGTAGTTCTCAAAGCTTGAGCCCAAACCTCATACATCGGGTTCGCTGTTTTCGCTTTCTCTACTGCTTGCAGTTCTGCCCTTGATACCACATAACCAGAACTGTCTTGAGGGTCGACTTGAATCGTCATTGCTGCATGAACAGGGAGAGCAAACACAAGGCTCATCCCACTAATGATGATGTTACGTTTAAACATGGAAAAGTCCTTTCTTACAAGCTAAATAGCTCCGTGAGCATAGGCTTCTCTATTTATAAATCGGCTTGAAAAACGTAAATTTGCGACTCATTCCTGAATGTTCTCCATACATCCCTTCCTATACACTCATGATCTGCGGATCAAATCATTCTTAACCGGCAGGCTATAAAAAAACTCAGGGGATACCGGAGGTTTTTGATTAAAGAAATGGAAAACAATACCTAACATGACTCATTGAGGATCCATTCAATTGTTATGATATTAATGATGGCCAGCATAACTCAATAATCGTTCCGCCCTCTTCACTGATACGGCAAGTCGCATTCCCTTGATGCGCATGTGCAATTGCCGAAACTACTGCTAGCCCTAACCCACTACCACTATGAGGAATCTCTTTTGTTCGATGAAACGCCTTAAAGACATTAGGAATAAGCTCCGGTGATATTCCCGGCCCATCATCTTCTACACTCAGATAGTAAAAGCCACCATGAAACCTTGTTTTTACTCTCACAGAACCAGACACTGCATATTTACTTACATTGTCTAATATGGCGAGTAAAGCTTGCCTAATTCTAATCGGGTCACATAAAACAAGCGGCGTCTGTAGATCCAGCACAATATGCTGTCCCGCCGCTTGGAGCATATTCTCGGCAAAATCAGCCACCGACTTGATTTCCGTCGATAAATCCACCGCCTTCATACTGATATTGAGTTCACCGCTCTCCATAAGGCTAACAACTCGTAAATCTTCGATTAAACGAGATAGCCCATCAATTTGTGCTAACAGTTTTACAAACTGTGCTTCATCTGGGGTAAAAACCCCCTCCGCTAACCCTTGTAGTCGACCGCGCAATATCGTAACAGGCGTTCTTAATTCATGCGCAATCGCAGCATTCCAAAAAGCTTGCTCTTCCGTCATTCGCTGTAATTTTTCAGCTAAAAGATTGAAATCATCAGCCAATAATGCCGCTTCACCTAATGAACGATCCCCCACAGTGGCTCGCACATTCAGATCGCCTTTGGCGATTTGACGTATCCCTTCTGCAACTGAATTTAAAGGCTCTAAAATACGTCGAGATAACTTAATGGCAACACTGACCGACAGCAAAGTCACCACAACAAAGGTTAATATAATCCAAACCCATTCCGGGGCTGAAGGAGTCAGGTAATTATCACTGGGCATATCATTGGGCCAATACTTATCCCAAAGATAGTAAAAAACAAAGGAGCCTAAAATAACGAGTAATGCTGTCCCTATGGCTATTTTCATCATTGATAAGGCAATCTGACGACTCAAACCCGCTAATTTCATTATTCTCCCCTAAATCGATAACCCACTCCACGAACACCAGCGGGAATGCCATGAATACCAACCGCCTCTAATTTTTTTCGAATTTTACTAATATGGCTATCAACAGTTCGTTCTAGTGCATCCCCTTCGGGTAAACATGCCTCTAATAACTCTCCTCGACTAAATACACGACGAGGAGAACGAATAAAATGAGTCAATAGCTTAAATTCCGTTAAAGTCAAAGAGAGTAAATGGCGCTCTCCGGCTACATCTATCCATATTTCATGACTTTCTAAGTCAACGTCGAAAGGCTCTACTCGTAAGATATGTTTATTATTTCGTTGGCTACTTTCCAATGTTCGTCTAAGAACGGCTTGAACTCTCGCAACCACTTCCGCTGGGTTGAACGGTTTAATGACGTAATCATCGGCACCAATTCTGAGAGCCATGACTTTATCGATATCTTGATCCATGGCGGTCAGCATGATGACGGGCGTATTACTTTTCTGGCGTAGCTCAGACAACACTTTCCATCCATCCATTTTGGGCATGTGAATATCAAGCAATATCAGATCGGGTTTCATTGATGAATGAAGCTCAAGCGTTCTTAATCCATCAGAAGCGTGTACCGTTTTCATACCACTACGAATTAAATAAGCAGACAAGATATCGGCAATTTCTAATTCATCCTCTGCGATCAAAATCAGTGCCTGATGGTTTCCCTCTTGGCATGAGTCCGAACTCAATCTCTGCTCTTCAATGCACAAATCTTTCATCTCCATCAAATCTCCACATTGGCTCAGCGGAACCTCCACATTCGGGCGTTAGACTTCATTTAACTCTACAGCGGTCAACCCGTTTTTATTACAAAAAGGATAACTCAGTGAAGGCAATAAATATATGTGTATATAGCGGCTTACATATATTGGTTCTTTTCTTTTTAGTGGGCTGTACACCACCGAATACAGATAAAAAAAACCATTCACTTTCCCCTGAACCTTTTGTATCAACAATGGTAATAAAGCCAAAACATTTAAATGTATTTGAAGAACTTCCAGGAAGAGTCATGGCGGTGCGTATAGCCGAGATTCGCCCACAAGTTGGTGGCATTGTCCAACAGCGATTCTTCAAGCAAGGCTCGAAAGTGAACGCTGGTCAACCCTTATTCCAAATTGACCCCGCACCTTTCAAAGCTGACGTTGATACCGCACGCGCCCATTTACAAAAAACGCAAGTGACCTTAAAACGCTATTTAGACAAGGAAGCTCGATTAAAACTGCTGGTAAAGTCTGATTCGATTAGTCACCAAGAATATGAAGATGTCGTTTCACTGCGCGATCAAGCTGCTGCGGAAGTCGCCCAAGCCCAAGCGACGCTTGCACGTCGTTTGCTTGATTTAAAATTTGCTAAAGTAGAAGCGCCCATATCAGGGCTTATAGAGCAAAGTCTCGTCACAGAAGGGGCGCTAGTCAGTAGCACTGATAGCACGCCAATGGCACGAATCCAACAAATTGACCAAGTTTTTGTAGATGTCCGCCAACCAGCGGCATCATTAGACACTTTACGCGAAACGCTATCGACCCATACCAATAATGCTAACGAGGCTAAAATCGACATTTTACGCAGTAATGGCGAGCCTTACTCTGTTAAAGGAACAATGCTCTTCTCTGGCATCAATGTAGATCCAAGCACTGGCGATGTTTTATTACGCCTCTTAGTGGATAACACACCACATGTATTGCTACCGGGCATGTTCGTAAAAGCACGAATACTTCACTCAAGCTACCCCCATGCCTTGACAGTACCACAGCAAGCGATCGTTCGCCTCGCTGGGCACCCTCATCTTTGGACGATTGATCCCGATAACCGCGCTCATTTGCAACCCGTAAATCTAGGGGCGCTGATAGATGGTCACTATCACATCAAATCCGGCATAACCCCGGGTGAAAAGATTGTGGTTGAAGGAAAAGAAAGGCTGCAAAACGGCGTCACCGTTCACCAACGCAAATGGAAAGAGTCTGAGGCTCTTTTCACATCCAACACCAAGTGATTCAGATTAGAGAGCCCTTTTATGTCTCAGTTTTTCATACAACGTCCGGTTTTTGCGTGGGTGATTGCACTCTTCATTATCTTATTTGGATGTATTTCTATTTCTAAATTACCCATATCTCGCTACCCATCCGTTGCCCCACCTACCGTCAATATCATGGCAACATACCCGGGAGCCAGCCCGAAAGCGATAAACGATGGCGTTCTTAGTTTAATCGAGGGTGAATTATCTAACGTAAAAAACTTGATGTATTTCGAATCATCGGCAGACACATCGGGTTCTGCCTCTATTACAGCAACGTTTAAACCGGGCACAAATCCCGATATGGCACAAGTTGATATTCAAAACCAACTCAAAGCTATTGAGTCACGTTTACCACAAGCAGTACGTCAAAATGGCTTAACGGTTGAGTCTGCCACATCAAATTTTCTAATGATTATCGGATTAAAGTCCGACGATCATCGCTTTGATGAAATCACACTCAACGACTATATGGCTCGTCACGTGGTCGAGGAACTACGCCGCATTGAGGGGGTTGGTCGCGTGCAATCATTTGGTTCAGAGAAAGCCATGAGGATCTGGGTTGATCCTAGCAAATTAAATGCGCTAGGCTTCACGATGAATGACATAACCATGGCGATTACTCAGCAAAATGTTTCAATTGCTCCCGGAAGTGTCGGTGCTGCGCCCACGGTATCCGGTCAACGAGTGACCGTACCATTAACCGTACAGGGTCAGTTAACAAGCGCTGAACAATTTTCCAATATCATTCTTCGTGCCAACACTAACGGGGCAAAAGTGGTATTAGGGGATGTGGCACGAGTGGAGATCGGCTCTCAATCCTACGGTTTTTTAAATCGAGAAAATGGTAAAACAGCCACAGCGGCAGCAATACAACTCGCGCCAGGCGCGAATGCGATAAGAACCGCTGAAACGATACAAAAACGTTTGGGAGAATTGACTCAAAGCCTCCCCGAGGGAATGAGCTACTCGATCCCATTCAATACCGCTCCCTTTGTTAAAGTTTCAATCAGCAAAGTTATCCATACCTTAATTGAGGCCATGATACTCGTCTTTTTTGTCATGTTTCTCTTTCTGCAAAATATTCGCTATACACTCATCCCTGCCATCGTTGCGCCAATTGCGCTGCTGGGGACATTTACCATCATGTTGATCACGGGCTTTTCAATAAACGTATTAACCATGTTCGGCATGGTATTAGCGATTGGTATCATCGTTGATGATGCTATTGTGGTGGTAGAAAATGTCGAACGCTTGATGTCGGAAAAGGGCTTATCCCCAGAAGAAGCGACATCAAAAGCCATGAAAGAGATTACTGGTGCAATCATTGGTATTACTCTCGTACTCACAGCTGTGTTTATCCCGATGGCATTTTCTAGCGACTCAGTAGGTATTATCTATAAGCAATTTACCCTCTCTATGGCGGTATCCATTCTGTTCTCGGCCTTTTTGGCCTTAACATTAACGCCAGCGTTGTGTGCCACCTTGCTCAAGCCAGCTAAGGTTCTTCATCACGAAAAAAACGGATTCTTTAAATGGTTTAATCGATGTTTTACTCACATGAACAACCGATACGAAGTTCACGTGAATACGTTAGTGAAGCGTAAAGGGCGAATGATGCTGATCTTTGTTATTCTATGCGCAATATTGGTATTTGCATTTCAACAATTACCTTCCTCTTTTCTCCCTGAAGAGGATCAAGGATATTTTATGACAAATATCCAGCTCCCTGCCGATGCCACCACCGAGCGTACATTAGATGTAGTTCAAAAATTTGAACAGCACATACTCTCACGCCCTTCTATTGAATCAACAATGACGATCATAGGCTTTGGTTTTTCGGGTTCCGGCACAAACACAGCACAAAGCTTTACGACTTTGCGAAATGGGGAAACACGAAATGAAACCTCAACTCGCCAAGAGTTAGCGCTTGCTGAAAAGGCAATGGCGGATGTGCGTGAAGGAACGGTCATGCATATGTTGCCTCCCGCTATTGATGAGTTGGGAACCAGTTCGGACATAACTTTCTTCTTACAAGATCGTGGCAATCAAGGGTATAGCGCACTCAAAGCAGCCGAAGAAAAAATATTGATGTTGGCTGAAAAAAGTCCGCACTTTACCGATGTTTACTCTGATGGGCTTCCTTCAGGATCAAGTATTCATTTAGATATTGATCGTCAAAAAGCAGAAGCACTTGGCGTTTCATTTACAAGTATTAGCGAAACGCTCTCAACCGCCTTAGGGTCGTTATATGTCAACGATTTCCCCAATGCTGGCAGAATGCAACAAGTGATCATACAAGCAGATGCGCCAGCACGAATGCAACTTGATGATATTCTTCATCTTTACGTTCGTAATCTCAGCGGTGGTATGGTGCCTTTGTCTGAGTTTGTAACACCGACTTGGGACGAAACGCCTCCTCAATTCATTCGTTTTCAAGGCTACCCAGCCTTACGAATATCTGGCACGGTAGCCTCTGGGAGCTCCAGTGGAACAGCGATGCTAGACATTGAGCATATCGCTAACCAACTCCCCTCTGGGTTTACGATTGCTTGGACAGGGCAATCATTGCAAGAACGTCAATCTGCCGAACAAGCACCGATGCTGATGGCGCTATCAATGTTAGTGGTCTTTTTGGTTTTGGCTGCACTCTATGAGAGCTGGGCAATTCCTTTATCAGTAATGTTGGTGGTTCCGCTGGGTTTGCTTGGTGCGGTGGTAGCCGTAATGCTGCGTGACTTACCCAATGATGTCTTTTTCAAAGTAGGCATGATCACAGTCATAGGGCTCTCAGCCAAGAATGCAATTCTGATCGTAGAGTTCGCCAAACAATTGAGAGAGCAAGGTAACGGAATCGTTCAATCAGCCATCAATGCCGCAAAATTGCGATTACGACCCATATTAATGACATCACTTGCCTTTGGTTTGGGCGTCGTTCCTTTGATGCTCGCAAACGGTGCGAGTGCAGAAACACAACATGCCATTGGCACCGGTGTCTTTGGGGGAATGGTGAGTGCTACCGTACTTGCTATCTACTTTGTACCTATTTTTTTCGTATGTGTAACAAGCTTTCAAGAGCGTATCGCTACTTGGCGGTATTCAACGAAAAAATAACAAAAATGGCGGACAAAAGCTTAACGCTATCGATTTATTCATTGCTTATCGCCGTTTCTTTTTAATGTGCTATCGGATGTTGAAATAGCAAAATTTAGGAACAGATTGGTATAAATTTCACATCAGGCGATAAATATTATGTTTTCAAGATGGTAGAGAAACTGAACCTCATATATTCCACTTCGTACACACCATATTAGCCAAAGAGAACCTTAACGATGAAAAAATTAAATATAGCCCTCGCACAAGTTAAACAAGATGATTTAGCTGAATTCAAAATGAAATTGCAAGACACCTTTACGTCTGCTTTAGTGAAAGAATGGGGGCAATCTCATAGTAAACCCATCCCATCTGATGAAGATATCTGGAAGTCATTTAATGAACAAGGAGCCATTGTCAATCATATCTTATTGGATAACAAACAAGTCGGTGGTGTTGTACTCAATATTAATGATAAAACACAATGCAATCGTCTCGAATTGTTTTTTATTCTCCCAGAGAATCATAACCATGGTTTAGGACAAGCCACATGGAAAGCTATCGAAGCTGCATATCCAGAGACAAAAATATGGAGTACCGCTACCCCCTATTTTGAAAAAAGAAATATTCACTTCTATGTAAATAAGTGTGGCTTTCACATCGTCGAGTTTTATAACCAATATCACCCAGACACCAATACTCTAGAGCATCCAACAAACAGTGAAGTACCCATTTCAAGCGAAGAAAGTTTTTTCAGGTTTGAGAAAGTAATGACGCCATAAAAAAAGCCAGTCAGCAAAACTGACTGGCTTTTCATTTAAATATTTATTAATCGGAAAAACTATCGATTATTAAATTATTCCCACTCGAAGATCAATAAGATGAAAATATATCTACATAACAGCCAGTTAGAAAGCTAGCTTTTCTCGATACCATCATCTATACCATGCGCAGAATTTTTTTGATTTTTTGCGGCTCGTCGACGTTTTAGTTCGGCTTTGACCCAAGCAGAGGATTCTGCCATATCACGACGAAGATCTTGTTTCTCTTCAGCAGTGAGCACTCGCGGGCACGATGCAACTCTATCCATCCTATATCTCCAACTTGTCGCTGTACATTTTAGATAGCGTATCAAAACATGAGTTACCAGCAAAAAACCTTGGGGATATTTTTAGATTGTTTTTCATACACATCTTGAAAGCCATCAATACTGCCCAAAGATTATACAACGAGGAAGAACCTCATTAAATAAAAAGATCAAATCATGGGTTTGAAGCCAGGACCAAAACCAATAGCCAAGTCGACTGGTAAGCCAGATCAGCGTCGACGTGACAACAAGAAAACGCCAGGAAACACTCCAAGACTAAAGCCGAGTAAATCCTCGACCAAGTAACCCCCTACTAGTGCCGAGTCAGAGTATGTTGTACTTACACTTGTTGTAAACCTATCACATATTTTCCCCGAGGTGTGCCAGCGCCGATCTATAGCAACACACATTTGCCCCATTCGAAGTTATGCCTAGTTCAATTATTATTGGAACGTGTGGTGATTTGACATACTTTTAGTTATACCAAAAGTAGCTACTATACTCGTGGCGATTCGGTTTACGCAAAAATTCTCGAACTTGTATTCGTCTATAAGATTTATGCGCTTATCCCCAAAGGCAACTAAGTCTTGCATTTACACCCGATCAAATTGTTTTATGCCACCACAATACTCAGGGCCGGATTTTACTTGGTTAATTCTATTAACCAAAGAACAGCACTGACCTAAAATCATCGCTCCAGCCGGCCCGCTTTATCTTCAGCTTCTTACTCGATTTTGCCGGATGTTGCTGAGCCAGATTAAGTACGATGCGTCTGAACAACGCCATGCTCTCTGTTGCTTCCCGGTCACCAATCTGGTTCTGGTCTTCGCGGAATACCACATCCAACACCCAGTGTTGCTGATTCTCTGAGTACCAATACTGGCGTACGCTGCGGAAGGCGAAACGCCTAGCGAACTGATGTAAAAGTGCGTATCGATGGTTGTCTTGCTCTTGTTCCGTCTCTCTCTCGCTCGATAGCGATAAAACTCTTGGCTGACGGCTACTAATTGCCAATTCTTTAGATAGTTGCGCTGGTAGTTGAAATAAGGTGCGATGTTCCGAGCGCCTATGGCCCTTAGTTCTTTCATCGTGCTTAAGTAGATTTTCAGCCTCACCCCAGTGAGGCATGAAGGATGCTTCAATGGCCTCTCTCAGCTTGGGCTGGTTGCCTTTTACCTGGACAACATAGTCGCCCTTGCGCTGCTGAATTTGTTTCAGCGTTTCCTGGTTACAGTGCAGTGCATCGCTTTTTCTCTACCATTCTGGTTGACCGCGCCACGCAGCGTTTTACCGTCAATGGCGATCACGGGCTGGCTAGCCTGCTCCCGCAGAGTACTCACCCAACTGAACAGCGCCAGGCTTTCCACGTGCACCGTCTTAATAATGCGTGCGATGGAGTGCCGTGTTGGGATGCCATTTTAGAAATGTCGGTATTTGCGAAGCCAATTGATACGGGAACGGGTGTCTTCGATGATGCTTAGATGATCAAATAGGGACATGTAGTTTGTAGATTTAGTGTAGTGTATGGGATCAGATCGCTGTTAAATCAATAAGTTCCCTTCTTCTTAAACAAAGTATGATCCGGCCCTGCCACAATACCATGTGCAATCTAACACACAAAGAAGACCTACTATGTCCATTGATTGGTCATTTAGTTTCATTAAACTCTGCAAATAAACCTGATTTGTTGTGTGACCACTATCACCAATCAAAAATGATGCAACAAGATGATAAAAATCTGAAACGAGATGTTTTTGTTTTGCTGTTCAAAATAAATACCATGGAGGCATAAATACAAACAATGTGAAACTCAAAGGGTTTATATGAAGATGAAATATTTACATGCTGCCATCACTCTAGCATTTGCTGCAAATTCACAAGCTGCTATTAATTACAATCATGCAGATACTGACACCACTCTTAGTTTATCAGGGTTCTTAAATGGCGGATATCATTTAAATAAAGGGGATAATGTAGACTGGGATAATGTATCCGCACAACAGAAAGCGCAAAGAAATTTAGATTCCATACTAAATAGCCCATCAGCTTCAGAGGCTGATAAAGAAATTGCACGAGAAGAATTCAATAAAATTAAACAAAATAACCCATATTGGAAAGAGAAAGATACATCTGTAGATGACTCATATTTAAGACTAACAATCGCACTTAATCAAAAAATAAATGATGAACTACAGGCTTTTGCCATTTATGAAAGAGATTTTCACACAAGTGACAACGATGAAGATGATGTGCGTGATGCATATGTTGGTATAACAAGTAATTACGGAAGTATAAGAGTTGGTCGTGATGAAAACTCCCTAACTTATGTTAGAGATACTTTATATACACCTGAAGAAAAAACAGGTTATGAACGTCACTCATTCTTCGAACCTTTAACTATTTCTGGTCGTAATGACAATTCAATTATTTACGACTTTAATAATGAACGATTTGGTATAGAAGCTGGATATATCATTGGCCAAGAAGAAGACTATGAAAAACAGAGTGGCTACGCCTTGTCAGCTAAGGTAAATGTATCAAACTTTATTTTCAGTGCTGGATATGCATACGGAAAGAAAGAGCTAGACAAAAAAGGGGTATATAACCAACCTGATTTAACATCATATGGTTATTCTCCATTCAGTATATCCGAAGTTTTTTATGGATTTACAGATAACTTAAACTATAAACATGAAGAAAAACAATTTAACTTAGGCATAGCTTATAAAGCTGATTTTTTTGATGCCGCTTTTGTGTACACAAAATCTAAAAACGATTTAGATGCAAAAGGTGAAAATGTAGATGGATATAGTGGTAGTAATAACCTTTCCTATGATTTAGATGGATTTCAAACATACATCGCCAAGCAATTTGGTGATAAGTATAGAATATCATTAAACTATTCATACTTAGAGAATAAAAATGAGAAATATAATATTACTGATGCGGTAACAGTAGAAGGTAAATATTTCTTTATTAGAGATAGCTTTATTTATTTAAATGTTGGATTAGATAAATCAGATGCATCAGATATCTACTTGATTAACTCTGGAATTAGATTGTCATTCTAATAACTATAATGATTGGAGTTAACCTATGAAGGCAAAATTATCAATATGTGCAATCGCCATTGCAATGCTAGCAGCATGTAATGACTCAGGTGATACTATAGGCACAACCCAAGTCATCAATGATGACTATGATCTAGGTTTAATGAGATACCAAGAATTGTTTTTGGGACTAAAAGGGGAACGAGGAAACTCTATATATACTCCATTGTTCTCTAAAACTGTTCTTGAAGCAAATAAGTACAATAATAGTATTCATTTTGATAAAGAAGGTGAATTTTGGAGTGATTTGCCATTGCTTGGCGAGAACATGCATTCAACGCACTTCTCTATCAAAAGGCTAGGAGAAATGTCGCAGGCGTATGTTCTACCAGGTGATCTTCAATACAACAGGTCACTTTTGAATACTATCGAAACAGCTCTCAATATATTTACAGCTAAGTATTATAGAGAAGATGGCGTACCAAACGGAAACTGGTACGAGTGGCAAATAGGCATTCCACAAGAACTTATGAAGATTGTGTCCAATATAGGCACTGAATTAAACCCAGAAACGAAGGATCGTATATATGCATCAATCACAAACTACATGCCTTCTATCAATGCCCTTTATACAGGGAGAACAGGTAGTGGGTATGAAGATAAACAAACAAACGCCAATAGAGTCGATATGGCTTGGACGATGTTAGCTAAGGGGTTAATGTCAAAGAATGATGACGATATTGAGCAGTCTAAAAAAGCATTTATAACGTTTGAAAATGATAATTACAAAGATGTAACTAATGCATTGCCAATGACGGCTGGAGCATTTGAGTTATCAACATATGATGGTTTTCGTGAAGACGGAAGTTATGTTTTCCATGGTTCGGTCCCTTATTCCAATGGTTATGGCTTAGATCTAATCAACAGAGCACCAGAAATGCTTTTTGTATTAAATGGTACGGAATTTGATTTCACACAAGAAGAAAAAGACAAAATCTTAGATGATGCCTTCACCCGTTTATTTGATTCTTACTTACCATGGCTAAAAGACGGCTTAGGCTTAGATGCCACGGCAGGAAGAGCTGTCGACCGAGGCTTTGAACAAAACTATGGAAAGGGTCAATGGGCAGTACAAGGTCTTATCAAGTTTTATTCTTTAGCAGACTTAGGATCAGACACGACTGTAAATAGTGAGAGGAAAGCAAAGCTTGGTATTTTCATTAAATCTTTTTTAACAGATGAAGAAAACTATTATGGTAAATTTGGTTCATCTAGTGATTTATATAAAAATCACAAAATTGAAAACTACGCAAAACAAGCTTTAACGATAAAATATGCTGACATAATTAAAAGCTCACCATATGCCTATCGAAAAGAACCATTAATAGCTACTTATGTATTCAGTGAAATGGACAGAGTAGTTCATCGAAGAGAAGATTTTACATTCGCCATTTCTTCACATTCATATAGAACCGCGAATTTCGAAATCGTTGGATATGAAGGAGCAAAAGGATGTTACTCCGCAGATGGTATGACATACATTTATGATAACGATGTATCCCAGTACTCTGACTATTGGGTTTCATTCGATAATACCAGACCCGCTGGAGTAACTAATGACGGATTGCTACCAGATAATCCACAAGACTGTTCTTGGTCCGCTAACAACGCTTTTCAAAGAAAATCTGCTTTAACTTGGTCTGGTGGCGTTGCTGACCAAGATGACAATTTTGGCGTATTCGGTTTAGATTATAAAGATTGGCAATGGAATGGAAGCTCCCTTTTGATGGGATTTCTACAACTACGCAATCAAGAACCTAACGTTGAGGCTAAAAAATCGTGGTTTATGTTTGATGATTATGTATTGGCCTTGGGGAGCGATATCAAATGTAATCTAGATTGTTCTAACGTTGAAACCACTATAGATAATAAAAAACTGACTGGAGTTCCATCGGTTACTATAGACGGTAGTCAATGGGGAGGTTCTGAAAACATATCTACAGTCAATTACATGCACATTAAAAATAACACATCGAAAGGTTTAGGTGTAATTTTCCCTGATACTGAAAACATTAACCTTAAAAAAGAGCACAGAAGCGGTGATTGGCTATATATGTCCAATCGTGCTGCCAAATTAATGGATAGCACAAAAGTAGAACGAGAATATTTAAGAACATATATAAACCATGGGGACAATGGAAACAATAGTTATGCTTATATTCTAGCTCCTGAAGTCGATAAAAACTATTTGGACAACAATTATACGAATATCGTTGACATGTTTGATATAATTGAGAACAGCGAGAATACTCACGTAGTTGAATATCTACCTAAATCAATTTTTGCAATGAACATTTTTGATGAGCCAAGTAATGAGTTTATAACAGAATCTTCCTCTCTTATATTAAATGAGTTTGAAAGCAATAATAATGCAAATGTTCCATTATCCCAAGGTATTGCAGATCAAATACTGGCTGCCTCTGATTCTGAGTTATTCCATGGTAATTCAAATGGAATTAAAGCCACTGGTTCATCGTCTATCATGTACAAATTGGATGGTAAAGAACTCACTATTTGGGCTTCGCAACCGACACGTACAGTCATGTCAATGGTACTTGACATTTCTGCTATAGGGGTTGCCGACTCAGTTAGTTCTGGCTCTGACAATGTTAAACTTAGTGCAGATGGTAAGAAGGCTGTTGTAAAGTTTGACTTAACATACATTGGTACAGCAATGGTTGTCACTAGTCCTAAATGGCTAGCTAAAGGTAATACATATAAGTTTTCTCTAAATTTACAATAGTTTACGGGGGACCTACTTTTTTGTAAGTAGGGGGTATACCCTACCAAGCCTTGCTTGGTAGGGTTTATTCATTCTATAATAGAAAATATACAGTTTTTTTTCATGATATACACAATTAAACGGAATGATAATGATAAAGAAGTGTATATAATTTTCAATTTCATATTTGGTGATAATAAAATGTATTCGAAAAAACATATAAACTTTCTTATGCAAGAAATAGCATTTCTAGATGTTAATAATTCAGTTTTTTCAGAATTTAAATATACAGATAGTATTATTGAAAATGAAATAATTGGTACTAAACTATACAGAATATTACATAAATATGGCTATCAAAATAGATATGAAATATCAAGACTATTAGAGGTGTTTAATAAAAATGGTTTTCATAGAGCATTTTTAACAAATAGCAAAAACTTAGACGATTTACTATTAAAATTAAAACTAATTATAGAGTACAATTCAAAAGGTATTAAAATAGAAAAGAAAGAACGTAGCGAACGAGTTTTTGTATATTTTGAGTATTTAGATGATAGGAAACATTTCTACTCACCGCATGCATCACTATATATGTTATCTATCTTTATAGAAGATATTCTTAATAGTGTAAAAAACTTTGATTTTGAGTTCGGATTTTCAAAATCAGTATTAGATGAAGACAAATTCATTGAAAAAGGAATTATAAAAGAAAATGTAGGGAAAGATTACCTATCTTTTCCTAAAAAACTCTTACACTATACAAACAAAAATTACAACAATAACATTAATTCCTTCTTCGATGAACAAATTAGAATTAGATATCATAATGAAAGAAACATAAATGATCTAATGGACTACAACCCTAATGGAAACTTCGAATTAATTAATGATATAAAACAATTTGTGCTTGAATATTTTAATCTATCAGAACAATTTCCTACCATAGATTTCATTTCCGATAAGCTTAACATGAGTCGAGCTACTTTACATAGACATTTGGCTAAGAAAGAAACTAGCTATCAAATAATCCTTGATGAGATGAAAATGATAAAATCAGCACAGCTTATTAAATATTCCGACTTTAATATTTCAGATGTAAGTTATAAGCTTGGATATAGCAATACATCATCATTTATAAGAGCTTTCAAACGATGGTTTAATATGTCACCCAATCAATACAAAAGTATAAAATAAACATGAATGTAAAAGTAAAAATTGTTTTATTTACTTATTTAGCAAGTGGTTCCGCTATCGCTTGTTTGACACTACTTGTGTTCGGCTTGGCTCATTTCAATATAATGAGAATAACTGATAGCAATGATACACTAGAAAGTTTCGGTATGTCTTTATTTTTTGTTAGCATAAGTTCCATTGTATTGAATATCATTGGGGGATATTTATCCGATCAACTGAACAAAAAGTTTGGAACGAGATTTAAGTTCATATTACTTATGCAAATTATTGGCACTACATCTTTAGTGATTTTTTCTTTTTCTGAAAGCCTAATAACCTTCACTATAAGTTGGGTATTAATTAAGTGGTCATTTTCAAACATTCATTCATCTTATATTGCATTGTTACCAGTCAATTTCAATAAACTCGAAATTAATAAGATAAATAGCATATTAATGAGTTCCACACCATTATTTTTAATTATTTTTTCTTTGTTAATCTTTGGGGTGTTATCTAATGTTCATATTACATTAAAATTAATTTATCTTTGTTTAATACAATTATTTATAGGGATAATATCTATTATCTCCCTGTCAAAGCAGACAAATGTAATTCACCAACCCCGTATATTCGAGAGCAATAAATCGTTTGGTTTATCACAAACTCACATGAATAAACGAAGATTCAGAATTATTTTCTTAACAAGGCTTTTTTATCATTTGGCATGTTCTGGATTAATGATTATGCCTTTTTTATACATGAATAGATTTAACTTAAATGAAGCCAGTGTTTCTGAGATAAACGCTTACAGTACTTTAGGAGTGCTCTTGTTATGTTTTTTTGGCTATATATCTGGATTCTTAAAAAATAAAATATTACTGTCTAAAATATCGATCATTTCGATATCGTTCTATTTCCTATTAATATCCTATTCTAACGAATATTTATTTACTTTTTGGGCAACAATCATCTTCAACATTTTTAATGGAATTTTAATCGCTGTAATTAATGGATTCTCTATTAACTCCCTACCTGATGAGGAATTTTTAGCTAGAGATATATCCATAATCAATTTAACTTACCCAATCGCATCGTTAATAATGTCAGCTATCATTTCCAACTACAAAAGCATTCCGACATTTGGAAATCATGACGGCTATTTCACGTTGTTCTTCATTTGCTCCATATTGAGTATAGTTACACTTTTATTGATTTTTTCTTATGAAAATATTGTTAAGAAGTATAAAAATAACTATTCGCCCCCAAGTTAATATGTATTTTCATATCGAGTTAACAAGTCTTAATATTAGCAGGGTATTCAAAAGACTCTGTTCTAGATTAAAGCTTTTATCGTGTGCGATTTTTGTTTGTCGCTGGGAAATGTTACCTAAGGAAAGGAATAATTTTCGATACTTGAAGTAATCCGTGTTTTTCTAAATTAGCAAAATCAACTGACAAAGTTCTGGTCAGAAACGAGCTTCAAGTCTCCTTAATCAGTTTGATTTTTGTGGAAATGCGGGGCGGTGCACCATCACCGGCCCGTGTACTTTCTAACTACTTGCGTCGGCCAAACGGCCAGCGACTCATTTTGTCGATTTGATCGACCGACCCCGTCATATCCTTGTAAACACGCCCGGCCAACCTGTGTTGGAATACCTCCATTTTGTCGGCAATGGCTTTCAGCTTCGGGCCGTGTCCGGTGTTGTGTAGCCACTGCCCCAAAAAATAGAAGGCCAGCATCACAATGAACATCACTGCGAAGAAACCAAATATCTCCGCAAGGTTTTGAGGTGGAAAGCTAAACTCCATAATCAGTAATCCTTATCTAGTCAGGTAATGCGACCTTTTTTAACAAAACTGGCAACCTCTTCGTTGCGCTCCTGCTGGCGTTCCTGGGCATACGGCACATAGTCCTCAACGTCGAAGGTGTGCTTTTCCGGGTCGCGCTCTTGCCATTCTGCGTGTGCTTGGCGGGCTTCTTCCTGGTCCTCACTGGATAGTCCATCAAAGCCGCCTGTTTGATTCATCCAGCCAGTACCGCCACCGCCTAAGCTATCGTTGTCAAATGCAGGGGAAGCGTCGTCAGTCGCCCTCCTGGTCATCACTATCCCCGTAATCTTTCGTACTGTTTCTGATCGAGCTGGCTAAACGGCCTCCAGCAGTGCTGCTGATTCTATCCCCGGCCATATCACCCATTCCCTTCATCAAATTCGCACCGGTATCCGCAGCAATACGACCCGCTTTTACAGCGCTGCCTTTAAAACCGCCAGAGGATTCGCCACCGCTAGAAGATTGGCCGGAAGCTTGGGAGAAGGAGCCAGCCTCATCAGAATCGCCACTGCCACTGATTGCTCCGCCCAGGCTCGACATAACGTCAGTATTGTTCGCTACGTTCTCACCTGCTTTTGCAAATGCAGCCTGAATAGCAGACGCACCACCGGCGGTAGCCATTGCTACACCGGCAGCCATACCGCCAGTGGCAACAGCCGCTCCGGCCATCGCTCCGGCACTGATACTGCCAGCACCTGCCGCCGCGCCGCCTCCAGGAACTAGGCTGGCGACCACATTGGGAACCGAGTGAATGAGCATCACAAGAACCAGTGAAACGACAAAGATCACCAGCAGTTCACGCATAGGGGCATCATTGGATAGATCGGCATAGAAACCGTCCATGATCGACATGGCAATGCCAATGAGCAACGTCATTGTCATCAACTTCAAAGCAACGCCCAATACGCTTTTGAAGTAGTTGATTGCTATATCTGAAGTCCAACGCGAACCACCAAATCCCAGCACGAAAACACCGGCATAGATCAATATCCAAGCCGTCACCAAAGCCAACAACACATTGGCCGCCACTACCGCCATACATGCCAAAATTGCCAGCGTGATTAAGAAGATAGACAAGTTATCTATCGGGCTTGTGATGCTGTAGGACTTGCCAGCTTTCACAATAATGTCGAACGCAATACTAATAGGCTCTGACGGGGTTAGGTCTCTCGAAAGGCCACCGGCTTGAGCACCGATCGTTCTCAATGAATCGATAATTGACGTGGCAAAGTCTGGGCCGTTTCTGAGTAACCAAAGAAAGAAACCAAACGTCAAGATGAAGCGCACGAACTCGGCAAAGAACTCCCTTATATCCGCTTGTTTAAGGATTAATGTCCCGCCAGTCCAAACAAGGGATATAGTGCCCAGCGTCCAGAATAGCCAAGCGGCATAGTTTGTAATTACCGTGCCCCAAGTAGCACTGGCCGTCATGAAACGCACGGCCACTTCATCCAAGACACCATTAGGCTCAATAGCCGCTGATGCAGTTTGTGAAGTCAATAAAACAGCTAGGAGCATGAGAAGTCGAATGAATACCTTGCTCATGATTAGAACCCCTTGTTCTTGGAGCGATCAGTGGGGTCGCCCATATCCCAAAGACAGTTCCCTTCTCCCCTCTGTTCTTTCGTTAAGTTTGGGTTGTCACAGTTGATCGTTGCAGGCTTTGGCCCGTCATCTTCACCGCACCCCACCAGAACGAAAGAGGCCAACGCGCTAACGATAAAAACTCGGGTGATATTCTTCATGATTAAAACCCCCTGTTTTCTGAGCGGTCGGTTGGCTCGCCCATATCGAACAACCTTTCACGAGACGCTTGATATTGAGCTTCGCGGTCGGCATCCGCCTGCATCCGAGTACCAACAGCATTCTGCTGAGCAATCAGCAAACTGCGGATTTGCAGAAGCTGATTAGCTTGATTGCTAGCAAGCTGATTAGCGTAACCAATCGCAGCCAGTTGGCCGTCCGCGCTCTGAGCACCAGATTGCAGTCGGTTAAGTTGTCGGGCGTCGGCTTCAAGATTGTCTTGCTGCTGCTCCAGCCCCTTAAACAGCGCGTCGTTGGCCTTCTTCTGCGATTCAGACGCCAGGCGACGGTTCTCAGCCATCGCGGCTCGTTCTGCATCGCTGCACCCCGCAGCCGAGAAGCACGGAGAACTGCGGTAATAGGCTACGTCCTGGAACTTGCCTAGGTATGCATCGAGGCTTCCGAGCTGGTTTTGGTAATAGGCGAGCGTGTTGGTCGCCTGGTTCAGATCGTTGATGGTGCGCTGCGCCTGGTCCCAAATATAAGAAGCCGGGGCCATCGAGTTTTGCAGCATATTTTCGTACTGCTGCAACTGGGTTTGATACTGCTGAATTTGTTTAGCAGTCTGTGTAACAGCTTCCATTGCCGACATGATGTTCTGAACTAGATTCGTACCATCAGCAACCGGAATCCCCGCATATGCAGGATTAGAAAGGTTTAACGCCAAGGAGATGGCAAGCACGGGAATTTTAGCCGCTAAAATTTTTCGTTTTAGCATGGTTAATTACTCCTAGTTGTTATGACTAAAAGTTGCATTCACCAACCTGTAGAAACTTGATCTCTACTCCTGCCGTTACCAGCGGTGAATGTGGGCCTTTTCAGAGATAGCTCGCCACTTACTATCCCGGTGCCCGACCAGCGCGACACCGTTAAACGCGCGGTCAAATAGGGTTAAACATCGGTGTTATTACCAACCGAAGCGGTTAGGGCTTCCGTCGATTCCTTTGCCATCACATCAACGTGAGCGGCTCTTATGTTGTCGTTTCGCTTTTTTAGCTGCTTGCTCAGCTTGTAGCTTGGCTTTACGTTGCTCTAATGCTGGCATGACCACCGCTTTTTCAGTTACAGGGCCTGACTGTATAACTAAGACTTCTAACTGAGAGAGATTCTGCAAAGTGCCACGGCGTGAAGGTGGCACTTTGCCAATCGGTAACACGCCAGGCTTATCAGACCGCTTGGCCCTTTTATTCTGGGCCATTAATGCCTGACGGCGGCGTTCTAGTCCTTGATCGGCAAATTTGATAGGCAGATTGCCATCTACCGCCGCCTTGATTACTCGCGCCTTGAACTCAGGCGAACCATTCACGGTAATACGATTACCGTAACGCTCCATTGCTACTTTTAGCGCAGCTAAGACACTGGTTTGATTGGAAGCCGTCGACACTTGTAGACACTCACCATCATCACGCACAGCGCTGTTACCTACTCGATAAATAATGGTGCCTTTTTTCGTAATCGTATCGACCGTTGCTTTGGGCTCGGCCTGAACGGCATCTCCTTTGAGGGTATTGCCTTTAAGCTTTTGTGCAGCCTCTCGGCTACGTAGCGCTTTGAGGGCTTCGCCATCTCCCTGCAATGCCTGGCTCTTTAACCAATCCGCCCAGGCTTGGCGTTTATTGCTTTGATATATCGTTTGCCGTTGCTCTTGGTAACGCTTGTGAATGCGCTCAAGATCGCTTTTCAATGCATCGCTGGCCTGTTTGTACAAAAGCTTCTTAGTAAGCTTATTACTACCGGTTAACTTAATTGCTGCGCGACGGCCACGCCCTTTCCTCTTGGCGTTTTCAACTTGTCGATCTTTATCACGACGAGCCTGTTCAAGGGCTTGCGACTTACTCGCTGCGGCACGTTTCTGCTCTGCTTGATAACGGGCATATAGCTCGGTGGTATTCACCTTCAAGCGAACAGGTCGGTGTGTATATTGGCGGCTCGGCTTAACAGAATCCGATGCAGTCGCTTCAAAGGGACCAAGGCGCGCTTCGAGTTTGGGTTTAGAAAACTCACGTCCCAAGGTGCTCGCTTTGATAATCGCTTCACCGTCGGCAACGATCACTAGACCATTTCCTCTGGTTCTTAACTGCAAACCATTATCCTGCATAACCTGGTGCAACGCCTGCCAGCTATTGGCTGATTTAATCTCGTCCATGCATTCGCGCTTCACCCAACCCACTAAGCTTTCAATACCCGAATGCCGCTCCATATCCATCGCACGTGATTCGGCCCCGCGCTTGCGTGGTATGTGATTATCTGGTTGTAAACCAAAGTCTTGCTCGATGGCCTCGCACATTTCCGCTAGCTTCTTATGCGGGTAGTACGGTTCATGGATTGTGTTGCGAGTAGGGTGAATCTTGTTAATTGCGATATGGATATGTTGGTTGTCCGTATCGTTGTGCACAGCACTGACACGCTGATGTTCTCCATAACCCAAGCCTTGGGAAATGCGCTCTTCTATCGCGGCCAAAGTATGGGCTTCTAACTGTTCACCATTAGGGAAGCTCACTATGAGGTGGTAGGTTTTATCACTCTTCGCTCGGGTGTTCGTAAACTGAGTCGCCAACACCTCACTGATCGCATCGCGCACGGTTTCCGCTTCACAGTTATTTAAACGAACGTTACCAAGTCGATGCTCTTTGCTCTGGTGATCGGTGATGTAATTCACCAGGCCAGCAAAGTCAGATTTGCCCTGTGAACGCATCGGTACATGCTTGGCAATCATTGGTCCGCCCTCGGGCGAAGAATGGACTCCATCAGTGAACTCATTTGATCTTGCGTCGTCTCGATACGATTAAGCACTGCCAAGATGGTATTGGCCCCAACATGTGCCACCTTGGCATCATTGCTAAGCCATAACTTTAGCAACCCACCTAAACGCCCTAAGTCACCATTAACCCGCACTAACTCGCGTACATGCTCTGCATCAGTAATACCTTGAATACGATAACCTTGGCCGACTTCACGTAGATAAGTAGAAGTACTAAGACCTGATTGCGCGGACAGCGATTCGATCAACGCACGTTCCTCAGGCAGACAGTAAACCTTAATCGGTGGGCTGTTCTTTCTAGTGCTCTTGTTCGTATTGCTCGCCATGTTTGTCTCCTATTTCAGGCCCCGCAGGGCAGGATCAACGTTGAGTGCCGAAGGTGCGAATAAGTCATAAGTGAAGAGGCTTCGCCATGCTTGCATGGTGGGCCTACTTCACACATCCTGCCCACATTTCAACTTTGGTTTTATCGCGGAAAGTTATGCATGCCCGTGAGCATTTCTCTGCATTTAACTGTTTATTTCTGTGTAAACTATGTTTACTCGATAAATCCGACACTTATAGCGGTATGACAGCGCACTTATAGCGACTGAATAGCGCTAAAATAGCGGTCTTACAGCGATTTATGTGTGTGGGCTTTACTCAATATCACGACACCGAAAAACACAGCTTTCCTAACACTTTCCGCTCTAGGCTAAATTTAAAGCCTTCGTGTCAAACTGCCCCTCAAGTGTCAATAAACGTTTAGACGCCAAGGAAAAAATAATAAAAAGTATTTTATTTTCATTAAGTTAAAAAAACATAACTTCCAAAAAAACGATTTCATTGACAGTTTTAAGCAATTCATTTCTATCAATGTTATCCACAATATCTATTTGCTTAACTACAGGTTAATTTTTTTATATAGGTATACCTACAGGAAAGACTATAGGAGGATCTGCAACCACATGTTATTAAAAAGCTTTTTAGCCTTTCTAGAAACAGAACATGCGTACTCAGAAACAAAACATGCGCACCCGGAAACAGAATATGCGCAAAATCCCCCCTTTAAAGGGAAACAAAACATGCGTGGATAACTTTCTAAACACCCAGGCTTACTAACATCAAGAATGGTGCGTAGATACTGTTTCATCACACCTCAATATCCCATGAAACCTGTCGCTTTGTCTGACGAGGTACTTGAGGAGCACTAGGCTTCAAAAGCAACCCTTTTTCGGTTGGAGTAGCATCTAGCTCTGGCCATGCCTGCTGTACCTTTTTCAGTCCATCCTTAAATCGCTGCTTAAAGCTTTTTACATTGGCATAATTAGACCCCATTTGCTCCATCAAACCTGACCACGGAATAATTGTGGCTCGCTTTAAGTAACTCACCCGATAAGTCGCCCAACAATATATGTCTAAAGCCATAGGAGAACGCTTAATCAACCGCAACACTCTCATATCCAGAGGGACCGGTTTATCAGTAATCAGTTGAAAAAACTTAGGTGACAATTCCACCCAAGATTCCCATAATGAATCTTGATCTGGCTGCTTCGTACTCCACCAAATATGGGAAATATCAGCAACTCTGGCTCCGGTCTCATCTTCACAAATATATCCACTTTCATCATTTAGCTCTGTATAGCTAACACTGATCGTCGTTTTAAATAATCGCCGCATTTGTTCTCGAAAAGGACCAATAGTTCCATTTTCGCCTCCAGTTGAACCTAGCCCTAGCTCTTCCATAAAACGTCTTTGAGAATGTCCCAGATCAAGCTTTCGCGCTTCCTGTTCAGTAATATAACCATTGTCTAGTCTTGACTTATTTCTTACTGCTTGTGTACTGACCCAAACCAACAACAAACGTGCATAGCAACCGTAAGGCAAACCTACCGATGAGGGGGCCATCATGTGCATTGTGAAATGACCATTCTTGCGGCTCCACTCATTCGATTTGGGCTTACTATGCGGTATGGTTGCTTGAATCAGAAGCCGAGCGATAAAACCGAGTTCATTCGCTTCCTGAGCACTGCGCTCCTGGATTGCTATGATGTTGTCGATATATTTCGTGCTTAGCTCTCGCTTACCGCTGGTAACCGAGGCACATTTTTGCCGAGCAGTTACCTTAGCCTGAACATCCGTTACATATTTAATCGTCATGTGGACTCAGACTTACCAAATAAAACCAGGTCTTGCGGCTTTTAACGCAGACCTGCGCTTTTCTTCTATCCAGTTCTCCACTTCTGCCAAGTCCCAAGCAACACTTCGGCTGGTCAGAACAATACGACGAGGAAACTCACCCCGCTGTTCCAGGTTATAGATGGTTCGATCAGACAAAGGAATCATGCTGAGTAAGGTCTTGCGATTAATCAGCGTTTTGTTTGTCATTGATGGATTCATAACCCTCTCCTTTTCAACATTCTTGGGTTGATAATGCCAGGAGTTGCCTGTAGATTAGATTAATCATTGGACAAAAAAGTTGGATATGAAAATATTTGAAACTGAGGTAGATGCGTCAGAACGACTAGGTCAGTTTTATATCCCTGTATGGGAGAATTCTGACAAGTCTGTGGCAAATGCCATTCGCATTTTTAGGGAGAAATGGCATTCATACTCGGAAGAGTCTAAAAGCCACAACATCATAAACTTGATTAAACAGGTGATTGATCCCGTGGTATCGGAATACTTGAGTAGCCTTCCAAACCAGTATTTGTCCTTTTGCCCTATCTCAAGAGAAAAGTGTAACTATAGTGATCTCATCAAATTGAGAGGTTTTCGGTATACGGCCGACCAAATTCACTTTTATTTACGCAACTTTGTTGATAAGAGTTCCCACACAGAGCAAGACATACTATTCATATCGACTCAAGATATGCTCAAATCATTGTTTATGATTTGTGAAGGAAAGAAACCTAATAGATCAAAACTAGCGCCTGATATCAGTTTAAAAGCGGATAAAAAAACACGACTATGTGCCCTGTGTGGAAACCCAACAGAGTTTTCACAGTTCATGCATACATGGACGAAACACGGATATATTGAGAGAGAAAACAATGATCGTGACAATGATGAAAAAGAAGGAAAGAAAAAGAGACCGGATCTTAGTACGAATTACTGTCTAAACCATCGTCCCAAGCTTCATGATGGTTCTTGGAATTCTCTATATAAGCAAGCCAAACGCTCTGCAGAACAATTTGAGCAAGAAGTCTTGAGATTACGACGCCAAATCGCGCATCCAGACCGTCATAACGCTAAGTCCGGAGATAGATTAATTGATGAGTACTTTTATCATTTCATGCTGGACTCTTCACTGGATCCAACTAATGTGCCCGAACTACGCAACTTAGCCCGAAAGATGGTAGATTCTCGACTGACCGACAACAAAAAGCGCATGCTGGTTCTTCGTAAGCAAAACATGTCTAATAAACAGATAGGTATAGCGCTGGGTAAAATCACAGGTAAACAGTTGTCAAACCAGGCAGTGTCTAAGGCCTTGGGAACGATTCGAGAAGAATTTCAGCTACCAACGTCCAAAACTAATGAGAAACTTTAGCCGCTAAAATTCCTCAGACTCCAACTTATCGAGCAAAAAACATGAAATATCATATAATTTTCAATAAATACATATTGTTACAAAAACCACAAAGGCACTGTATATTTGTAGTTAACGCTCTTTATTTATACAGAAGTAACCCCTTAAAATGGTAACTTTTTAGACAGACTATTTATCTACTTAACATCCACAATTGTAGATTTTATCGGACATTCCTATGTGTAGCTCAAACCTATTCGAACAACTTGTTAAAACTCTTCAAAGAGTCAAGCAACGTGCAACCAGTGATTTTTCAGGAGTCGGTATTGTTGTTTATAACAACTCTAAAAATATTCCGATATTTCCTTTGAGAGCCAGTAAGTTCAAGACCAATCCAAATAACCTAGTTGACGATTTACTCAAAATATCAAGCTATCATAGTGAGTACCACGATGGTTTCCATTTCATTTCCGAAAACTTTGTACTTACTCATACTTCACAATATTTCTCACCACCTATAGTTTCTGATGCTGAAGTGGATTATTCTCATCAGTTTGGTGGTCGGTTCATGGCTGCAATGTTTGGCTCTTATTTACAAGATATATTACTGATCGGGATATTGACAAAAGACAATGGAATAACGATTTTTAATAATGGAAAAATTATATACTCTGAGCATTGGAATAAAAAATGATTAGTATTTTACCTATTGGGAAAATAATTACCTTTTCTGCCATAATTTACGCCGCTATAATGGTTGCATTTTTGTCAATATCTTATAATACAGAGAATACGATCCTAGAAAACATATTATTTTCTTTAAAAGGCTCGATGATTTTAAACATGATATTGTCATTTTCTTTTTACATCGGTTGGAGATGGATTTGGAGGCTCTTTCCTAGTCTAAATACTATTCTATTCCCTGACCTAAATGGAGAATGGGATATGACTATCCACTGGTTCTCTAGTAAATCTAAAGGAACCGCTTTAGCTAAAGCATATATAAAACAGGATATTTTAAAAATCAGTATGGAAGTTATTTCAAAAGACTCTGAATCTCACACTTTATTAGCTAAGCCTAAAAAAGATCCTGAATCTGGGCGAGCTACTCTATTCTATATCTATAGAAATATACCAAAAAGAAAAAATGGTAACCAAAATTCGCCTTATGATGGAACAGCAGTATTAAAGCTTGGATACAACGATATAAATAAGCTTACGGGAAATTACTACACTGATAGATTAACTCAGGGACACTATGAATTACAAAGAAGATAAAATTAATACTATACAGGTTTAATGCTAATAAATTCTGAGCCATCCCAAAAACCATACCAGTCAGATCGACGACCAAATATGATCAGCAATGCTGGTCTATGAGGTAACTTTTTTTTCCATTCTTGATAATCTAATGCTGATGGAGTTGGATAATCTTGAGGATGAGTATGCCAATCCCCTACATGTGACTGAGTATGATTCGAACACAACCACGAATTGTAAGCCTGCTTTTGGTGGTGGTTACTACGTCTACCAAAGTGACACCTACTTCGAAGATCTCTTTTTCCAGGCAGAGTCACTGCCACAATTCTTAAGTCATCTCCTCGATACTCCCCAATGAGTATACCTCCAGCTTCAGGATCAGATGGTTTAAGCTGCCTAAATTTTTGGACAGAAGAAAGCGCGCATTCTTCTATTAATATTCGAGAGCCATTGTTAGCCAAAAGAACTAACTCATGCATGATGGACAGTCCATTCTTTTCTTTAACTTTTTATCTTTTAACTCAATAGCTTTGTCAGATACCCTTCTCATCAGTAATGTAGGGGCTTTCTTTCCACGATTACCTAACAATTGAATCGCTAACGAAGCCGCTAACATGCTTGCCTCTGAACCAAACGGCAAATGATTTTCTCCACAAGACCTCTTAAAAGTGTTCATAACGCCTGGCGCTTTTCCATCAGAGAAAGAAGGATATAGTTCACTTTTGATAAGGTTATTTGAATAATCAAATTGGCATGCATAACAACCACTTAAGCCATTATCTAGCAAAGACTTAGCTGTATGCCCAAAACCTGATACCCAGCTATGGATTAAAAGAATATTTCCTCCATTGGAACGATATTCTGCAACTTTTGAAGATAGGTTGAGAGAAAAGGCTTGATCTCCCGTCGAATCTAATATCAAATCAAAATGAGATAAATCAGAAGTTAAGCTAAATTTACCTTCAGATATGATATTTAGATTTAGCCCTTGTTCATCTATATAATGCTTTATAGCATCACTCTTTTTTTCTCCTATATATTTAATCCCCAAAAGATGTCGCCCAACATTTCCTATTTTTAGTATGTCATTATCATAAATAAAAATGCATCCATCACCATATCCTGCTCCAATCTGACATAAACTGTGAGCTAGATATCCACCAATAGTTCCACTACCAATCAAAGCAATTCTTTTATCACTTAATATAGGTGAATTAACACTACGATTTCTATCCAAAACAAATTCAGTTGAACTAGGTATCACATCAAGAGGAAATATTTTTTCTGTAGATTTTTCAAATATACGATTTCGTAATTTTTCTCTTGTTTTCCTTCCTCTTCCTCGGCGTGATTTAGGACCATAATTGTTCACAATAGCTTTACGATTATCATTTGAAAGATTAAAAGAAACACCAAAAAATTCATTACCATAATGAAAAATAACATCAACAAAAGTACACCAACTTTTGCTCCATTTACCAAGGTTAGCTAAAGCTAGCAATAGTTTATCCAACACTAAATGCTGATTATCATATGTAAGAAGCCATTGACTAAATTCTTTTAAATTTTTCGGTGGCCAAGGGTGATTATAATGAATAAATGGAGGCTTAGGTAACTCAACAAAGACAGCAGAGTTACGATACTCAATAACTCCTATTGTATTTCTACGACTAGCCCATAGCTCTGCACGTTCTCTGTTATCAGAAACCACATACTCCGTAGATTCTTCACCATTTATAGATTTCCGTTCAAAGCTATATACAGACAAATCATTATCCTTAGCTCTAGAAGATAGCAAATATGTAGGAATCCCTCCCCAGTAAACACTAAATTCAGTTAGATAATCTTCGCTATAATCTCCAGACTCCCATAGTTCTATAATTTCTTCCAGTTTATGTAACCAGCTTGAAACTAACTGATTAATATTCATGGGATCTATAACTGACGTATCACTAAATAAACAACAATACTTCCCACATAATAAGTGAGGAAGTCTTCGACTACGCAATGTCTCAGGCAATGATTCAATTATAGGAAAAGGTGGTTTGCTAAATGAGTCTTCATCAATTTCAAATCTAACGTCATATGAACCAGAATCTTTATGAAAGCTCTTTTCGAAACAGTACTCTCCCGTACGAAATTTAGGTCTGAAAGTATATCCATGAGCTAAGAACTCTTTTGCAGCAGACTGTAACTTTCCCATTAACCAGCATCCTGATTTACAACATTGGGCTGAGGTTGAGCCTTAGCGGGTTGTGAACGTATAGCCGCAGCAACAGAACTAAATGAAATTAACAGCTCAGGTAGATTAGGGAATCGGCTACCGAATGAATTCTGTAGATAGTAAATCGCATCATATTTTGATTTTGCATTCATTGCTTTTTGGAGTGATGAAAAAAACTCATTAGCAGCTTGGTAAACTTCCTCAATTTCGGGTTCCGTCATATCTTTTTTCGGAAATAGTATTTCCTCTTTACCTTTTTCTGCATCATTAACGACACCGCTTATCAACTGCTCAGGTAAACGTTTCGCGCATTCAGTGAGAGCTTCTCCATCGGTTAATTTATCCATAGAGCGTGTACGTGACATTTCTTGAAAAGACAGAACTACACACATCATGAGCGAGACAGAAGAAGGACCTTCAGTTTTAAAAGCATAATCTCGCCAAGCCTTTAAATATCTACTTACTCGTCTACAAACATCCTCTCCACCAACTAGATCCTTGTAAAATTTAAAATTCTCCTTAAAGTAATCATTTAGTACTGCTGGATCACTAACAGTCCAAGACTCAGCGTTACGAAGAGCTAGGTTCACTTCATTCGGTTCGAGCCTAACTTTTGTTTTCACACTAGATAAAGAACTATCCATTGCATTCAAGGCCGCTTTTTCAAGCATAACGGCATGTCTTTCCTTTGGTACTGCATATAACGGAACGTCTACATGAAGCTCATCATCTATAATCAAGCGCGAACATGTATTCTTCGCATCAGAAAACGACCAACCTTTACGTTTAGCTAGGTTTGATAGAGTCTTATCTACAAAATTAAAAAATAACTCTTTCCCAATTACAGGCTTATCTTCAAACATATCTAGCGGCAAATATATACCATCGTCTAAATCCATTTGCTGAGGGGGCTGACATGGACTATTCATTGTTTTGTAGACAAATGAGCCCTGCGAAGCAAATTTAGGTTTTAATTTATTTAGCGATTTCTTCTGTTCATGGGATAAATTCTTAAGGTCCTCAGCTAAAAAACTAGTCGATACATTAGGTACATAACGCATCACTCCACCAATATCCTCAAAGCTATTTGATAATTCTGCGAATTGATCCCGTAGCTCATTTCTAATCACTTCACGAATCTTTCTTAACTTATCTATTTTCGAGGAATCAGGGGTAATCTCAACAATAAAACCATTTTGAGGGTGATTTAAGGCTTTAGTAAAATCAAAGTTCATACCTTTTCTCCAGATAGATTATAGAATTGTGGTTCCCGTGCTTGCTGAACAAAAAATGCTCGTTGTTTCGAGTCTCCCAAAATACTCTGAGCTCGATCGACGGCATATCGCTTCAACAAGTTTGCGGATGTCTCACTTGAGTCAGCTAAATCAATGGCATGTACATTTTGATCATCGATGTGTACCAAACGGTCTTCCAAATAGTGGGAAGCCATAGTTACTTGCCAATACTCTGAAACATCCATCATTAGACTCAACAAGTCTTGTCCCTTATTCCAACCATTTATATATCCCTTGCTTCCATCAGAGTTAGGATCCATTCTCGTTTTACTCCCCATAGTACCAATGCAAAGCATGTGTACCAATTTGGGGTCAAAATTAAGAAAGCGACTAGAAGTCAGTTCATGGTAAGTAATAAAACTTGGGAGGTTTGCAAATAAACCTCCATCAAGCATATAACCATCAATTGAAGGATGCGCAGGAAGGTATGTTGGAGCAGCACTCGTTGACATTGCAACATCGCTGGCTAACCTATCACCATCAAATGTAAAACTAGGATGATGCGGCGTTTTGAAGGTTTTCGGGCGTCCCGTTGTTCCATTTACAGCGGGAATTATAACTCTTGTCTTTAGATCCCTTATTCTAATATCACCAATGGAGTTCGTTACCACCTGATTTAATACTTTGGGATCAAATGCAGTTTCAAGGGCTTGTTTTTTTAATCGGGATAACTTCCCAAAAAACCCCCTTTTGGGAGCAGGAAATATGTCACAGCGTTTTGAGTCAATTAGCTCATATAGACTCCGAGCTGTCTTACCTGATGCAAGCCCTAAAGCCAATATGCCTCCTATAGATGTTCCAGATATCATATCGAAATGCTTAGCTATGCTGTAATTGGGATTTCCGTTAGAGATACGCTGTTCTAGCTCAGCTAATAATTTGATTGTATAGAGTCCACGAACTCCGCCTCCACTTAGCACCAAAGCTTGAATCTTGGGTTCTACTTCGCTTTTCAATTGATTACCTAATAAGTTAGTCTTCTAAATTCATATAACCTACCACAAGTATAGAAAACTAGATGCGCATTAGGTCTAAAATAAAGGTAACTTTCCTACTATTAACTTACTGGTCCAATGAGACATCGAACGTTTATAGAATTAACTTAACTGTCCTTACTCAGTATCCACTCATCAATCATGTCAGCCCAATCCTGCAACATGGCCGCGCGCTGTTCTCGGTACTCAGCTTTGTTGTAAACTGCCCTAACCCCTTTCTGTTCGTGCGCCAGGCATTTTTCTATCCAATCCGTGTTGTATCCAGCCTCATGCAGCAAAGTGCTCGCAGTTCGACGCAGGTCATGCGGCCCAAACTTACTTAGTGACTGACCTTCCTTTTGCGCGGCTTTGTATGTCAAATCCATGACTCGGTTCATCGTCGCACTACTCATGGGAGCATCTGAGTCATAACGGGAAGGAAGAATGTAATCAGACCCACCGGCAAATGTCTTCAAGGCAATCAGAATGTCCATAGCCTGGCGTGACAAAAATACCAGGTGAGGGTTACGCCGTTTCATCCTCTCTTTAGGAATAGTCCACAACGCTTCGCTAAAGTTAATTTCGCTCCAGGTTGCATTGGTTAATTCGCTTTTGCGTACCATAGTCAGCAATAGCAACTTTACCGCAGCACGAATCGAAGGGGTGGTTCCTACCTTTTCCATATAGCGGTACATCAAACCAATCTCAGCCGGTGTTAACGTTCGGTCTCTTGGCTCAAACCGCGCGATACTTGCGGGCCTCACCAGGTCTGCCGGGTTCTCAACTTTCTGCCCTCTCTCAATCGCCCATCGATACACCTGGAGTACAATATCACGTGTGTGTACAGCCGTTGCGGGCGCTCCACGCTCTACTATTGCGTCAGTCAGTGCTCGCAGATCTTCATGGGTAATTTCTGTAAGCTTCCAGTTACCAAATTTATCTTTAAGTTCTCGGGTATAGACTGAGCGACGCATATCTCGGGTAGAATCGGCCATCTGATAGCCACGCAGCCATTTTATAGCCCAGGCACCAAAGGTTTCAGCATCTTTGGTTCTCGCCTTAGCACGGGCTTTCTCTTTGGCCGGTGACTTTCCATCAATAACCATTCTCTTCGCTTCATTGAGACGCTCACGCGCTTCTGCTAACGTGATGCCCCCTACTCCGTAGCGGCCAAAGGTAATGGTTTCTTGTCTGCCATTGATCGAGTAGTTGTAACGAAATGAGATAGAACCCGCAGTCGTCACAGCAACGTAGAGGCCATCACGGTCATTGACTTTGTATAGTTTATCTTTGGGTTTGAGATTGCGTAGCTTGGTATCAGTCAGCATGTTTCGACCTATTATTCTTATTTAATACCATGCTGAAACACCTCTAAAAAATTAGAGATTAATACTTACAAAACAGATAGATATGAAAATCTAATACCATGTCCCATCAAAAACACTCAGCATGGTATCGGGCGTAATCCATGGCATTACCGATGAATCATACCCATCAAAATACCACGGTCAAACCGTGCTTGGCGTTGCCAGACATTGCCAAAAATGACTAAGCCAAAAACAAAAAAAGTCCGCAATTACGCGGACTTAAGTATGATTTAGTGCCTGTTAATGCCAGACCTTTCTTAAAGGAGGATTATTCCCACTCAATGGTCGCAGGTGGTTTACCAGAAATATCGTAGACCACGCGAGAAATACCATCGACTTCATTAATGATTCGATTCGACACCTTACCTAAGAAATCATAAGGTAAATGCGCCCAGTGTGCGGTCATAAAATCAATGGTTTCTACCGCTCGTAGTGAAACTACCCAGTCGTATTTACGGCCATCACCCATCACGCCGACAGAGCGTACTGGTAAAAATACGGTAAACGCTTGCGACACTTTATTGTACAAATCAGCATTGTGTAATTCTTCAATAAAGATAGCGTCAGCACGACGTAGCAAGTCACAGTACTCTTTCTTAATTTCACCCAATACTCGAACACCAAGACCAGGACCTGGGAATGGGTGACGGTAAAGCATGTTGTAAGGTAAACCAAGTTCAAGACCAATTTTACGTACTTCGTCTTTAAATAGCTCACGTAATGGCTCAACTAGCCCCATTTCCATATCGTCAGGCAGGCCACCCACGTTGTGGTGTGATTTGATGACGTGCGCTTTACCGGTTTTTGATGCCGCCGACTCGATAACATCTGGGTAGATAGTACCCTGTGCCAACCATTTCGCATTTTTCAGTTTTTTTGCTTGTTCATCAAAGACTTCAACAAATATATGACCAATGGTTTTACGCTTATCTTCAGGATCTGATTTGCCTTCTAGCGCTTTTAAGAAACGTTCTTCTGCATCCACTTTGATGATGTTTAGACCAAATTTATTGCCAAACATATCCATCACTTGCTGCCCTTCGTTAAGACGCAGCAGACCATTGTCGACAAATACACAAGTCAGTTTATCGCCAATAGCACGATGGACTAGCATCGCAACAACAGAGGAATCAACCCCGCCAGAAAGGCCGAGGATCACTTCATCATCGCCTACTTGCTCTTTGATACGAGTTATCGCATCTTCAATGATCGACTCAGAAGTCCACAGGCGTTCACACCCACAAGCGCCAAGAACAAAGTTTTCCAGCATTTTTAAACCTTGTTTTGAGTGTGTCACTTCTGGGTGAAATTGAACGCCGTAGTATTTCTTCTCTTCATTCGCCATAGCCGCATAAGGGCAAGTTTCGGTCGAACCGATTTGAACGAAGTCTGCTGGGATCTCGACCACTTTATCACCGTGGCTCATCCATACATCAAGTAAAGGGCGACCATCTTCGGCTAGTGCATCTTGCAAACCTTCAAATAGTTTAGACTCACCGGTAACTTTCACTTGCGCATAACCAAATTCACGCTCTGTTGAACCGGAAACTTTGCCGCCCAATTGTTCTGCCATCGTTTGCATTCCGTAGCAAACACCCAGCACAGGAACACCGGAATCAAATACGTATTGAGGAGCACGAGGCGAATGGCTTTCCGTAACGCTTTCTGGGCCACCAGACAAGATAATACCGTCAGGGTTAAATTCTCGGATATCGGCTTCTTCTACATCCCAGCTCCATAATTCACAGTAAACACCGATTTCCCGGACACGACGAGCAACCAGTTGAGTATATTGAGAACCGAAGTCTAAAATGAGGATTCGTTGATCATGAATGTTCTTGGTCATTATTAAGCAATCTTATCAGCTAAATTAAGAAACGGAGGCGAGTCTACTCGCCTCTCGATAGGTCATCAAGGAAAAAAGCAAACGTTTACGTTTAACCCATACGGTAATTCGGGGCTTCTTTTGAAATCTGTACGTCATGAACGTGAGACTCTTTCATGCCTGCGCCTGAAATACGGACAAACTGTGCTTGAGTTCGTAATGCTTCAATATCTGCAGAGCCCGTTAGCCCCATGCATGAGCGTAGGCCGCCCATCTGCTGGTGTACAATCTCTTTAAGATGGCCTTTATAAGCAATACGACCTTCGATACCTTCTGGTACCAATTTATCGGCAGCGTTGTCTGTTTGGAAGTAGCGATCGGAAGATCCTTTAGACATTGCACCGAGCGATCCCATTCCGCGGTAAGCTTTGTAAGAACGACCTTGATAGAGGATGACTTCACCCGGAGCTTCTTCTGTTCCGGCAAACATAGAACCAACCATCACACAAGAGGCACCAGCCGCAATTGCTTTTGAAATATCACCAGAGAAACGAATACCACCATCAGCAATAACAGGAATACCATATTCATTGGCAACGCCTGCCGCATCTGCGATAGCGGTAACCTGAGGAACTCCCACCCCTGTGACAATACGCGTGGTACAGATAGAACCTGGGCCAATACCCACTTTAACAGCGCTGACACCTGCTTCAATCAGAGCACGAGCACCATCAGCCGTTGCGATATTACCGCCAATAATGTCTAAGTTAGGGTAAGCGGCACGCGTTTCACGGATTCGTTGTAAAACACCTTCAGAGTGACCATGAGAAGAATCGATCAGTAAAACATCCACGCCCGCTTCAACCAATGCTTTTACTCGCTCTTCATTACCAGGTGCAGCACCAACAGCGGCCCCAACTCGTAGTCGGCCTTGTTCGTCTTTACAGGCATTGGGTTTGCTTTCTGCTTTGTAGAAGTCTTTTGCGGTGATCATACCGGTTAGTTGAAAGTCGTCATTCACAACAAGAACTTTTTCAACACGAGCTTTATGCATACGTTCTTGAACATCTTCGCGTGAAGCCCCTTCCTTAACCGTCGCTAAACGATCTTTAGGTGTCATCACATCCGAAACAGATTTAGAAAGGTCTGTAACAAAACGCACATCTCGACCAGTAATAATCCCAACTAATTCATTATTTTCTGAAACAACAGGGAAACCAGCAAAACCATGTTTTTCTGTTAAAGTCATGACATCCGCAATGGTTGCATCAGGACGAACCGTAACAGGGTTAGTTACCACGCCAGCTTCAAAGATTTTCACTTGGCGAACTTCTTCTGCTTGCTGTTCAATCGACATATTCTTATGGATAAAACCAAGGCCACCTTCTTGTGCAAGAGCAATTGCTAGGCGCGCTTCTGTTACTGTATCCATAGACGCTGAAATCATAGGAATGTTTAGCGTGATGTTTTTGGTAAGTCGAGTGCGAAGATCGGCTGTGTTCGGAAGAACAGTAGAGTGTGCGGGAACGAGTAAAACGTCATCGAAGGTTAGTGCTTCTTTAGCAATTCGTAGCATTTGCAATATCTCACAACATAGATGTTAAAGAGTATTAAATCCACTTCATCGTTTCGCATAATAAAGGGATTTAGATTTGATATTGCGGAGGGATTATACGCCCTGAGCAATCGATTGACCACTCATTTTTTTATTTTTAATTTGCAATCTCCCCCTTGCTATGTATTATATTGCCGCTAATTTCCATACTCACGTCTGGTTCAATTAGCGGTGCCCTCCTTGACTCATCAAAATATTTATACCGTCTCACGTCTGAATGCTGAAGTTCGCTTGTTGCTCGAAAATGAAATGGGCGTGGTATGGCTAATCGGTGAAATTTCCAATTTTTCAGCTCCGGTTTCGGGCCATTGGTATCTCAGTCTCAAAGATAGTCGAGCCCAAGTAAAATGTGCCATGTTCAAAGGCAGTAATCGCCTTGTTCGCTTCAAACCACAAAATGGTCAACAAGTCTTAGTCAAAGCCCGCCTCTCTCTTTATGAGCCTCGTGGTGATTACCAAATTATTATCGAAAGCATGCAGCCAGAAGGAGATGGGAGGCTACAACAAGAATTTGAGCAACTCAAAATGCAACTTGCTGCAGAAGGGCTATTTTCTCAACAGCTAAAGAAAACGCTTCCAGAACATCCACACTGTGTTGGCATTATTACTTCAAAAACAGGGGCCGCACTGCATGACATTTTACAGGTACTCAAACGGCGAGATCCTAGCCTACCTGTGATCATTTACCCCACCTTGGTTCAAGGAGAAGAAGCCGCATTAAACATTGCTCAAGCCATTGGTTGTGCTAACTCTCGTGCAGAATGTGATGTATTAATTGTAGGACGAGGCGGTGGTTCTCTGGAAGATTTGTGGTGCTTTAACCATGAAATTGTTGCTCGAACCATTGCTGCCAGTGAGATTCCGATTATTAGTGCTGTCGGACACGAGATTGATGTCACCATTGCCGACTTTGTCGCAGATATGCGAGCTCCGACCCCCTCTGCTGCAGCTGAAATGGTTAGTAGAGATAATAGCCATAAAAAACAAACTTTTGTTAATTATCAGCATAAACTGGCCAGTGCCATACGCTACTATTTTACTCACCAACAGGCTCATTTAAAGCAACGACAACATCAGTTGGATAAACAGCATCCTATTCATCGGTTGCAGCGCCAACAACAGCAGTTAGACGAACTCAATTTACGAGCAGAGCGAGCAATTCAACGCTATTTATCGACCGTTAATCAGCATGTTGCAAGGTCACATCATCGTTTACAATTACTTTCTCCAGAAAGACAACTACGAGAACAAAAACATCGTTTGATCTTATGTGAACGCCAACTGACGGCAGCCATGGAGCGAGCCTTACTCGCCTCTCAGCATCGTTATGCTTTGCTCATTGATAAACTGAATACGGTTAGCCCATTAGCGACACTATCGCGTGGCTATTCCATTACTCAAAATGAGCAAGGAAAAGTGATCCGCTGTACTGATGAGGTCACCACAGGGGATAAACTGATAACACGCTTTGCAAAAGGGTATATACATTCCACGGTAGATTAATCGATTTTATGAAACTCGACACGAATCCGTGATTTGGATTTCAACTCATTACACTGATTACAAAAATAGTTAGCCGCCCCACACGCCTGAAGTTTTTCTAACGTCACATGACAATCTGGGCAATAGGCTATTTTTTTATAGTGCGCCTGACATGACACACAGTAATACTGTCCATTCCACTCTAGTTGATGATCACACTGTGGGCATATTGCACTCATGGTTTCTTTCCTAGGCTATTTTTTCCTAGATAATAACGGTAACGTTTTAAGAGTACAAATCTGACCGACTCTCGCCTTGATACAGATAAGTCATCGATTCTTTCAATCACTCCTCACCTAAGAGATCACAAGCTGATCTTTTGCTTTATTTAGTATGAGCAGCGATCTCCTCTAAAAAGAACATTTATATCACCATACGCCGAAAGCATAAGTTACATATCCTGTATTTGGATTTTAAACAGGTAAAAAAACCAATGAATTTATTTTTTATGAGATTAAAAAGAATTTAATAAAAAGATCATTATTCGATCTCTTCTGAAAACAATGGAATATTCTATCCCGTCGAAGGCACTCTCTAAGGCAAAGTTTCCCCCCGAAGAGACAAAGTTGAATAAGAAATGGCGGAGTCATAGCCGACAAAGAGGTTGGAATAAAGGAGAAAATTAGATAAAGAAAAACCCAAGCATAAGGCTTGGGTTTGGGATCATAAAGTTGGTTTACTTGCGTCGATCTTTAACCATATTCATTAAGCGCTTGCGTTTACGCTCCTGAGATAAAGTCATTTTGTTCGATTTTGTTTCAAATGGGTTTTCACTGTTCTGGAACTGAATTCGAATTGGTGTTCCCATAATATCTAATGACTTACGATAATAGTTCATCAAATAACGTTTATATGAATCAGGTAAGTCATTTACTTGGTTACCATGAATCACAATAATTGGAGGGTTATAGCCACCAGCATGAGCATATTTAAGTTTGACTCGTCGCCCACGAATCAGTGGTGGCTGGTGATCATCTGTCGCCATCTTCATGATACGCGTCAACACTGAAGTTCCAACCCGAGTTGTGGCAGAACGATAAGCTTCTTGCACAGACTCAAATAGATGCCCAACGCCCGTACCATGTAAAGCAGAAATAAAGTGAATACGAGCAAAATCCACAAATCCCAAGCGACGATCCAACTCTTTCTTCACTCGCTCTTTTATGTCTGTGGTTAACCCATCCCATTTATTCACAGCAATAACAATAGAACGTCCCGCATTAAGGGCGAAGCCTAATAAACTCAAATCTTGATCGGAGATATTTTCACGCGCATCTACAACAAGTAAAACGACGTTAGCATCTTCTATCGCTTTTAAAGTTTTTACGACAGAAAATTTCTCTACCGTTTCATTGATACGCTTTCGGCGACGAACCCCTGCTGTATCAATTAATACATACTCACGTTCATCACGCTGCATTGGGATGTAAATAGAGTCACGCGTGGTGCCGGGCATGTCATACACCACGACTCGTTCTTCACCAAGAATACGGTTGGTTAGAGTTGATTTACCCACATTAGGCCGGCCAATAATGGCTAACTTAATTGGCTGATCTTGCAAACGCTGATAAATAGCTTCCGCTTCTTCCTCGGTATATTCAACTTGTTCTGGTTCACGGTCTTCAAATTGAGTTAAATCTTCTAGCTCTGCATTTTGTTGCTGCATTTGCTCAGCTAAAGGGCTTAATACACGGTCAATCAAAGCCCCCACACCACGGCCATGTGCCGCCGCGATATGGTACATTTGTTGACCCATACCTAGTTGCCAAAATTCGGCACTAGCAGAATCGGCATCAATCCCATCGACTTTATTGACAACTAAAATGGCATTTTTTTCAATACGGCGTAAATGTTGAGCGATAGCTTCATCTGCAACCGTCAACCCTGCACGTCCATCCACCATAAATAGGACAACATCAGCTTCATCAATCGCGGCTAACGATTGCTGAGCCATTTTTGTTTCAACGCCTTCTTCGCTGCCATCAATACCACCGGTATCAATCACAATAAATTCATGTTCGCCTAACTTAGCTTGACCATATTTTCGATCACGCGTTAAACCAGGGAAGTCCGCTACCAGTGCATCTCGTGTACGGGTGAGTCGGTTAAATAACGTCGATTTACCTACATTAGGACGCCCAACAAGAGCAACAACAGGTATCATAACAACCTCAATAATGATTCTTTTCTTATGTAATTATACTGAAATGACTTCGAAACTCTGTTACTAAGCTTAGCATTCACAAGTCACTTGGGTATATAAACTCAAGGTTTATGTCAACAAAACGGCTCCTAACTGTTTCCAGCCAGGAGCCAATTGTGAATTGTATCACGATTTATTATCGGATCGTCAGTTTCTTTACTTTACCATCACGAGTGATCACCAGATACCCATCATCTAAAGCTAGTGGTCCTACCGCAAAGCCACTATCGTTGATGAGTTGCTGTGCAACAAATTCACCACTGCTGCGATCAAACCAGTGTAGGTAACCTTCACTATCGCCAACCACCACATAACCATCAATGATTTTAGGAGCCGTTAACAAACGGTGTTCCAATTGCTGATTGCTCCACAACTCCGTTCCACTTCGCGCATCAACAGCAACGACGTGATCTTTATCGGTAATGAGAAATAGACGACTGCCATCACTTACCATATCGGTTGTGGATGAATAGTTGCGTTTCCATATCGCATTACCTGAACGTAAATCAATGGACATCAACTGCCCATTAAAGCCGATCGTATATAAGTTTGCACCAATGATAAGAGGAGCGGCATCCACATCGACGAGTCGATCAATTTCAGTAGCACCTTTGGGTTGGCCTACCGGTAACTGCCAAATCAACTGACCTCGGTCAATAATCGCGGCAGCTAAACGCCCACTGGGAGTTCCCCAAAAGACGCCTCCCGATGCGGTAACTGGTTGGCTATCACCCCGTAGTGTTAAACTCGGGACTTCCGTACTGATCGTCCACTTTTGTTCACCCGTCAAGCCATCTAGGGCAACTAAAATACCACGGCTGCTATTGACGATAATAAAGTTATTGTCTGCTGCAACGGGAGCAAGAACTTCACCTTCAATATTCGCCCGCCAGTTAACATCACCAGTATCAGCATCGAGCGCAATAACTTCGCCATTTTCACTGCCAATATATAACTGCCCATAAGCCGCAACAATACCACCAGAAAGACGAGCCGGAATCTCTTGACGCAAATTAACACGCCATAGCGACTGGCCATTTTCAGGGTTCAGGGCTTTCACTTCGCCATCTCGGCTAGCAACAAAAACCTTATCGTAGGCATACTCAGGAGCAAGATTTGAGAAATAGTGACCAACCCCATCTCCGACTGAACTACGCCACACCGATTGTGGCGTAAATTCACTCTTAACGAGAGGAAGTGGGGCCATAATGATATTTTCTTCTTCGCCTGAGCACCCTGCCAACAATCCTAACATTGCCGCTGACAAAAGCACTTTGTTGAACATTTTCTTCATCAACTCGTGCCCTTATCTGGCCAGATCATCCAGTTTCATTTGCAAGGTCTGACTTGCATCACTCGCCTGTTGTGCCTCGGTATAAGCAGCATAAGCCGCCTCTTTATCTCCGCTGCGTAAAGAAATATCACCACGTAGCTCTGCAACGCGGCCAGCCCAGCTCTCAGCTTTTATTGTCTTAAGCTCAGCTAACGCATTGTCATACAACCCTTGTTCGGTTTGTAACCGCGCAAGACGATAAGTTAAAAGAGGTTTCAACGCAGCATCTTGCGTCGCATTTTTAGCCCATTCAAGTTGTGCTAAGGCCTCATCTAGATTACCCGCCTCTACCTGAACTTTCGCTAGCTGCATCGCGGCTAAAACCGCATATTCTGATTTATTGTTACTATCAATAAACCCTTGTAGGTCTGATTCTGCATCAATACCTTTGGCAGCCAAACTTTGCATTGCTTGTGTATAGCTTTCTGAAGCCGCTTCTTGGCTAGTCGTTACTGATTGTTGATAATAACGCCAACCAAATAGGCCACCTAAGCCAATAACGGCCCCTAAAATGACGGCTTTACCGTTCTCTTTCCACCAATCTTTGATCGCTTCAACTTGTTGTTCTTCGGTATCGTAGAGTTCCACTTCCTGTCCTCTTAAATCAGAAATCTCAAAAATTAGCGTTTTTAGACAAGATGCACCAACTGGCTGGCTATCTCGCTTTGAGAGAAGGTGGCCTGCTCACCACCAATTAAATCTTTGAGTACAACGGTCTGCTCTGCCACTTCATTTTCGCCTAACACAAGAGCAACCGCAGCACCCACTTTATCCGCACGTTTAAACTGTTTTTTAAAGCTACCGCCACCACAATGGTTCATCACTCGTAGCCCTGGCAACTGTTCACGTAATTGTTCAGCCAGTTTCATACCAGCCATTGTTGTCCCTTCACCCGCGGTAACCATATACACATCCACAGGACGACGAACTTCAGTATTCCCTAAGGTTTCCATCATCAATACTAAGCGCTCAAGCCCCATAGCGAAGCCAACTGCTGGTGTTGATTTTCCACCTAATTGCTCGACAAGCCCATCATAGCGACCGCCGCCACATACCGTACCTTGCGCACCTAAGCTTTCGGTTATCCACTCAAAAACGGTTCGGTTATAATAGTCTAATCCACGAACTAAACGTTCATTCACGGTGTATTCGATACCCGCAGCATCAAGAAGTTCACATAAATCCGCAAAATGTTGTTTTGAATCTAAATCCAAATAATCGGAAAGTTTAGGTGCATCACCTAATACCGCTTGTACATCTGGGTTTTTCGTATCTAAAACACGTAATGGATTGGTATACATCCGGCGTTTACAGTCGTCATCTAGGACTTCTTGGTATTGCTCTAAATAATCAATCAACGCACTGCGATAGTTAGTGCGAGCTTCCAATGATCCAATGGAGTTAAGTTCTAAGCGAACATGTTCAGCAATCCCTAATTCACGCCATAAACGGGCGGTCATCATGATTAGTTCAGCATCAACATCTGGTCCATCAATACCAAAAACTTCAACACCACACTGGTGGAATTGGCGATAGCGGCCTTTTTGCGGACGTTCATGACGGAACATAGGCCCCATGTACCATAAGCGTTGCTCTTGGTTATAAAGCAAACCATTTTCAATACCAGAACGGACACACCCCGCCGTGCCTTCAGGACGAAGCGTTAAGCTATCGCCATTGCGGTCTTCAAATGTGTACATTTCTTTTTCAACCACATCGGTGACTTCACCAATCGCACGGCTAAATAGATGCGTCATCTCAACGATGGGCATACGAACTTCACTATACCCATATGCGCTGATCACGTTTTTTACTACGCCTTCCACTTTTTGCCAAAGCGGAGACTGAGTTGGGAGGCAGTCATTCATGCCTCGGATTGCTTGTATCGTCTTTGCCACAGTACTTACCGTAATATCGTTGAGATTAATCTTGTTCGAGTTGCTGAATATCAATGCGATTTTTTGCATCTAATTGAGCGGCTTTGGCGCGAATTTTGGCTTCAAGTCGAGCAACGAGATCATCGTTATCAAAACGCTCTTTCTGACGCACGCCATCTTCATAAAAAGCACTTTTCTTATTACTGCCTGCCAGCCCAAGATGCGAAACTTCAGCTTCTCCAGGACCATTCACTACACAACCAATAATGGAGACATCCATTGGCGTCAAAATATCTTCTAATCGCTGTTCCAGCGCATTGACGGTGCCAATCACATCAAATTCTTGACGAGAACAACTAGGACAAGCAATGAAGTTAATACCTCGGGAACGGATACGCAAAGATTTAAGGATATCAAACCCAACTTTGATCTCTTCAACGGGGTTCGCCGCTAAAGAAATGCGTAGCGTGTCGCCAATCCCCTCCGCGAGTAACATCCCTAAACCAACCGCTGACTTCACCGAACCGGCACGCGCACCACCGGCTTCAGTAATACCTAAATGGAGAGGTTGATCGATTTTTTTAGCAAGTAATCGATAGGAGTCTACCGCAAGGAATACGTCTGAGGCTTTAACACTGACTTTGAATTGATCGAAATTAAGGCGGTCAAGAATATCCACATGACGCATTGCCGACTCCACCAGTGCTTCAGGTGTCGGTTCGCCATATTTGATCTGAATTTCTTTTTCCAGCGATCCCCCATTCACACCAATGCGAATGGGGATACCTTTATCGCGAGCACAATCAACCACCGAGCGAATACGTTCTTCATTACCAATATTGCCGGGGTTAATGCGCAGACAATCAACACCGTACTCTGCGACTTTTAACGCAATACGATAATCGAAATGAATGTCAGCGACCAAAGGCACCGAGACTTGCTGCTTAATTTGTCTAAATGCTTCGGCAGCATCCATGGTTGGAACGGAAACCCGTACAATATCGGCTCCCACTTTTTCCAACGCTTTGATCTGAGCAACCGTAGCGATCACATCCGTTGTTCGGGTGTTGGTCATAGATTGTACGGCGATGGGTGCACCATCACCAATAGGTACATCACCCACATAAATACGTGTCGATGGGCGACGTTTGATAGGAGACTCGTATTGCATAATATTGTCTAAGGTAAGGTGAATCTAGCTACTTTGCCTGAAGTATACCCAGAAAGGTCGACAGGTTCACTCGCAAATGTGACGGAAACGCCTTCTGGCGCACCAAGAATAACTTGTAAGGGGGTTTCCCCTTGTAAATTGACGGTCTGACCCGCTTTCTTTATCCCAGTAGATAATGTTTTACCCGTAGCATCTTTTACTTGAATCCAACAATCTGAAGAAAATGTCAGGCTTAATTGATGATTGGGGGTCGCTTCTACAGCAACCACTGGTGTTTCATTGCTCTCAGCAGGGTGCGCAGCTTCACGGTCATTAGCATTAACAGAAATAGACTCCATTTCTGATTCACTTTCGGTGATCGTGGCATCTTGATCTTGGGCTTGAGTTAATTCACTCACCGTCACAAATTCAGAGGCCCCTTCGGGGCTTGGCGATGAGGCAACCTCTTCATTCGTGCTCACTGGTGGGGGGGGGCTTGGTAATAAGCTGTCTTGTTGATTATTTTGCCACCACCACAATGAAGACATACCCATAATAACCAATACAATAATCCAAGTAATCGTCATAATACGATTATCATGCTTTGCTCGTTTGGTTTTACGAGAAAAGCTCTGCATTTTTTGCTCTTGAGGCTCAGCCGCACAATTAGCTTCATAAGCTTCAATAATCTCGTTTTCAGACAGGCCAACGGCTTTAGCATAGGAACGTAAATAACCGCGAATAAAGGTAGCGACCAAATCAGAATCAAATTGGTTATCTTCTATATTACAAATAATAGCGACTCGTAAACGTAAACGATCTGCCACTTGTTTTTGGCTCAACCCTAATGCTTCACGTTTTTGTTTAAGTATGGTTCCAGGTTGTACTGTCGGCGTATTCTCGGTGATGTTGTCTTGTTCAGTGTTCATCCGCTGTATTAATCTCTTGTGTTCTTGCTCAAGTCACATGCCTTTGGCTTTGGATTTTTATATTTATTGTTAGTCGCTCTAAGCAACGGTGACTTCAACAGGGAAAATATAGTTATCCTTTTCGCTTGAAAGAAATGGCTTTAATCAAGGCTATCTTCCACACGTTTAATCTGTGGGGTCAATGTACCATTCCCTAACACTCAAGCTATTGGGATATCGTGTGTATTCTATTCGATACTAAACTCGAACGCAGTGTTAGAAATCATTCTAATGGATATTAAGCGCTAAACAACATTGATTTGGAAAAGAAATTACAACTAGGTCAATATTTTTCGTTAATTTGACATAAAAAAGTAACAAAAAACGCTGCAATAGTTGAGTTGATCTCAAAATAAGCGAGCAATGCCTCTAGATAAATACCTGAGGTGATTGAAATGATATCAATACAAAAAGGCAGAACCATGTCTGCCTTTGTAACCCATTAAATCGCTTTGATTGGGATCTGCTGTTCTTCCTGCCCTTTTAACTTCGTCCGCTTGGTTCGATCAATAACATCGCCCACCAACTGACCACAAGCAGCATCAATATCATCACCTCTCGTTTTACGAACGGTCACCGTATGCTCATACTGCATTAAGGTTTTTTGGAAACGATCAATTCTTGAGTTACTCGGCTTTTTATAAGGAGAACCAGGATAAGGGTTAAACGGAATCAAGTTGATCTTACAAGGTGTCTCTTTCATCAACTGCGCCAGCTCATGCGCATGTTCAGTACCATCATTAATATGATCAAGCAGAACATATTCTACGGTTACTTTGCCTCTATTCGCATTAGATGAAGCAATATAGCGCCGAACAGAAGCTAAAAAGCCTTGAATATCCCACCGATCATTAATCGGCATGATTTCGCTGCGCAGTTTATCATTTGGAGCATGTAGAGAAATGGCTAAGGCTACATCGATTTGTCCCGTCATTTGATCCAGCCCAGAGACAACACCTGAGGTTGATACTGTGACACGGCGTTTTGATAACCCAAACCCTAAATCATCTAACATAATTTCCAAAGCTGGAATGAGGTTTTTCATGTTCAGCAAGGGTTCTCCCATTCCCATCATTACTACATTCGTGATAGGACGGCGACCCGTTTCTTTTTCTAAACCGATTTCACGAGCAGCACGCCAAACCTGACCAATGATTTCAGACACGCGAAGATTTCGGTTAAAACCTTGCTGAGCGGTTGAGCAAAACTTACACTCCAAAGCACACCCCACTTGGGATGAAACGCACAAAGTCGCACGATCTTCCTCAGGAATATACACGGTTTCAACATCCTGATCTCCCACACGCATAGCCCACTTAATGGTTCCATCGCTGGAATGCTGCGCCTGAGAAACGTAGGGAGCACGTATTTCACAATGCGCTTGCAGTTTTTCACGCAATTGCTTGTTGATATTGGTCATTTTTTCGAAGTCATCACAACCAAAATGATAGATCCACTTCATGACTTGATCGGCACGAAATGCTTTTTCACCTAACTCTTCGGCAAAGTAGGTACGTAAGCCTTTACGATCAAAATCGAGTAGATTGACTTTTTCAATGGTCATGTGGCCTCTCAGCGATGGAACGGGAATTAAGGGCGCGAATTGTACAGCCTTTATGCAGCGGCGACAAGAGTCGAAAAACCTTGCGATTACTGGGTTGTGAACAAGTTATTGATTAAAAAACACCCACAATAATTATGGCTGTTATTTTTATCGCGTTGTAAATAAAAACGTTAAACCTTAATCAAAAAGCTCTCAATACTGATGAGAGCTTTCGATTGAACGAGCAGTGATGTAAATCATGCTTCTGTTCGTGGGCAAATTTCACTTTCAGGAAAGAAAAACTCTATTTCACGTGCTGCTGATTCTGAGCTATCACTCCCATGTACAGAGTTATAACGCATATTCAAGGCATAATCAGCACGCAGTGTTCCACATGCAGCTTCTTCCGGATTCGTTTTCCCCATTAATTCACGGTAACGAGCAATCGCATTCTCCCCCTCAAGTACTTGGACCATAATCGGACCGGAGGTCATACAAGCTCGTAATGCTGGGAAAAAGGCTTTACCTTCATGCTCAGCATAAAAGCCACTGGCCTGTTCTTCCGTTAACTGGAGCATTTTTGCCGCAATAATACGCAACCCCGCTTGCTCAATACGGTGATAAATTTCACCAATTAAATTACGTTTCACTGCGTCAGGCTTGATTATAGAAAATGTTCTTTCAAGAGCCATTAGATGTCCTTCTATTTATTTTATTCGTGAGGAGCCTTTTGCTTCAGCTCCTCTATCCTCAGTAATTCAGCGAGGATTCCTTGATTATTTCGCTTGTTCTAACAAAATACGAGCGAGCGTTTTTACGCCCATCGCGGTTGCGCCCGCAGCCCATTTATCACTGGCAGATTTACGGTAGGTTCCCGCACAGTCAAAATGTAGCCAACCTTGTTGGTAATTTTCGACAAAATAAGACAAAAATGCCGCTGCCGTACTTGCGCCTGGAGAATAATCACCAGATGAGATATTGGATAAATCAGCAAAGTTTGAGGGTAACATCTCTCGGTGAAACTCCGCTAAAGGCAGAGGCCACAAACCTTCATGCTCATCCTTAGCAGCATTGAGAGCTTGATAAGATAATGATTCATCAAAACTGAGCATTGCGTGGTAATCATTGCCTAAGGCATTTTTTGCAGCTCCAGTAAGCGTAGCGCAGTCAATGATCAACGTAGGGTTTTGCTCTGAAGCATAAATGAGTCCATCCGCCAAAACCAATCGCCCTTCGGCATCGGTATTCATGATTTCGACCGTTTTCCCATTTTTATACGTAATCACATCGCCTAATTTAAGTGCACGACCCGATACCATATTTTCAGCACAGCATAAGATAAGCTTAATTCGTTGATTTAAGCCTCGCATGATCGCTAGCCCAAGCGCGCCCGTGATCGTCCCTGCTCCCCCCATATCGGCTTTCATCGCAGACATGAAGTTTGAAGGCTTCAAGCTGTAACCACCCGAGTCAAACGTGATGCCTTTACCGACAAGGCAAGCAAAAACAGGAGCATTCTCATCACCCGTAGGGTTGAAGTCCAACTGTAACATTGCAGAAGTTCGTTCAGAACCACGACCGACGGCAAAAATACCTTCCCAGCCTTCTGTTAACAAATCTTTATCTTTAACAATACGATAAGATACCTGCTCAGGCGCTAATGATTTGATAAACTCCGCGGCCATCGTCGCCAGTTGACGAGGAGCGACTTCTTCTGCACTTTTGTTAATGATGTCACGAGTCCAATCTGCAACTTTTATCCGAGCTTCAAGCTCTGTTTGCGCCGCGTTTTCTAAGGCATTCCATTCCAACGAATTCTTTTTCTTAGGATCACGATAACCTTGATAAAATGCCCAAATGGTTTCAAGCGTCCATCCCTCACCTTGTAAAAATAAGTGACGTAACCCTTGGCTATCAAATTTACGTGCCGCACGTTGAATGGTATCTAAATCATCCGCAGCAGTAAGGTGGATCACCGCCCCTTGCTCGGAAAATGAAATCAACGCCTTTTCTCCCCACTGAGGCTGGGCGGGTTCTAAACTAATCAATACCAACATTGGTGTAGACATGGTTTCTCCTTGTCTTTCTATATGGTGTTATCCCTAGGTCTCTCAATGCTCTTTCTTGAGCTAACCGATGGGAAGTGTTATCGACCATATCAAATCATTCACATTCGAATGTAGCTTTTTCTTTAATAAACATGGCGAGTTGATAAAAAAACGGACCATCAGGCCCGCTTTTTAATATGGTCACTCAACTCAAATTTTGAGCGGGAATGTTAATCTCTCTCATCCATCCAACACAAGATGATGGCTTCAAGAATCTTTTCATTTGAGCGGTTAGGCTCATCATCAAAATCTTCTAAATCCAAAATCCATTGGTGTAGATCGGTAAAACGTACATTTTGAGGATCTACTTCAGGATATTGTTCGCACAATTCAATGGCGATATCCCGTGAGTCTGTCCATTTCATAACAAGCTCCCTAGTGTAATTCATCCCCTTTCGATAAAAAATGAGGGGCTGAACATAAATTAATGATCTTCTTTCGCGTGATTAAGCGAATATTTAGGAATTTCAATCACCAGATCGTCATCTGCCACTTTTGCTTGGCAGCTCAAACGAGATTCAGGCTCTAATCCCCAAGCTTTATCTAGCATATCGTCTTCGAGTTCATCACTCTCATCTAAAGAATCAAATCCTTCACGAATAACCACATGACACGTTGTGCACGCACAAGACTTTTCACAAGCATGCTCAATATGAATGCCATTTTTCAAGGCAACATCAAGCACACTTTCACCGCTATTTGCCTCTAAAACAGCCCCTTCAGGGCATAAAGTATCATGAGGTAATACGATAATTTTCGGCATATTTTCTCTCTCAAATTTCGTCAACAGAGTGGCCTGCTAATGCCGCTCGAATGGATTTATCCATACGACGGGAAGCAAACGCTTGGCTCGCTTTGTCCGTCTCTTTAATTCCTTGCTCTATGGCATCGGCATCATCACCATTGCGAAGTTCAATTAATGACTCAATCGCGGATAATAATGTTGCGCGTTCTTGCTCTGTCAAAAGGTCATCACCATCTGCTTGCATCGCAGCAATCAAACCTTCAATTACGCGGTCCGCTTCAACTTTTTGCTCAACTAAAGCTCGGGTTTGCATATCTTGCTTGGCATAAGCCATCGAGTCTTTCAGCATGTCGGCAACTTCGCTATCACTCAAACCATAAGAAGGCTTGACTTGAATCTCAGCTTGAATGCCGGTGCTTTTTTCCATCGCCGTCACAGAAAGTAAACCATCCGCATCGACTTGATACGTCACTCGAATATGAGCAGCCCCTGCCGCCATTGGTGGAATGCCTTTCAATGAAAATCGAGCTAATGAACGACAGTCAGCCACCAGTTCACGCTCTCCCTGCACCACATGGACGCTCATGGCGGTTTGCCCATCTTTAAACGTGGTAAACTCTTGAGCACGAGCAACGGGAATCGTGGTGTTACGCGGAATGATCTTTTCCACCAACCCTCCCATGGTTTCAATCCCTAATGAGAGCGGAATGACATCCAACAGCAACATTTCGGAGTCAGGCTTATTTCCCACCAAAATGTCCGCTTGAATCGCCGCACCAATCGAAACCACTTCATCGGGATTAATCTCCGTTAAAGGCGTTCGACCAAAAAATTCACCTACCCGTTCTCGTACTAATGGCGTACGGGTTGAACCACCCACCATGACAACTTGTAGAACCTCTTCTGCACTGACCTGTGCATCTTTCAGTGCGCGACGACAAGAGAGAAGCGTTTTTTGGATGAGTGGTTGAATAAGCTCGTTCAGCTTGATGCGAGTAAGGCTGCCTTGCCAACCAAAAATCTCGATCTGTGTTTCTTTTTGCTCGGTTAACGCCTCTTTTGCTTGTGTTGCCACATCCAGCAATGCTCGACGTTTATCTGCGCTCAGTTGTCCTGTCAACCCGATTTCGGCTTGTAAGTATTCGGCAATCAGATGATCAAAGTCATCCCCTCCCAAAGCGGAATCCCCGCCAGTCGCCAACACTTCAAAAACCCCTTTTGATAAACGTAAAATCGAAATATCAAAGGTTCCGCCCCCCAAGTCATAAACCACAATGACGCCCTCTTGACCAGAATCAAGACCATATGCAATCGCAGCCGCAGTCGGTTCGTTCAATAACCGCAACACATGCAAACCGGCTAAATTAGCGGCATCTTTGGTTCCCGCTCGCTGCGCATCATCAAAATAGGCTGGCACCGTAATCACCACCCCAGCCAGTTCCCCACCTAAATGATTCTGTGCTCGCTCAGCCAGCTTTTTTAATATTTCGGCAGAGACTTGGATTGGGTTTTTATCCCCTTGTGGGGTTTGAATTACGGGCAACCCTTTCTCGCTAGGTTTAAAATGATAAGGCAGTTGGTTGTAGCGGGTTTCAATATCTTGCAGTGAACGACCAATCAGGCGTTTAACTGAAATGATGGTGTTCTCAGGATCATGCTCTGCGTGCTCACGCGCTACATCGCCAACCAAAGTCTGTTCATGAGAGTAATGCACAACCGAAGGTAAAATTTTTCGACCTTGTTCATCAGCGAAAGGAACAGCTACGCCGCTTCGAACAGAAGCCACTAGAGAGTTGGTTGTCCCCAAGTCGATCCCCGCGGCCAATTTATGCTGGTGAGGGGCCGAACTTTGACCGGGTTCTGCTATTTGAAGTAATGCCATGGATCGGTCCTTTTATTTGAATTAGCCGAGTAGTTTCTCTTCGACTCGTTCTATTTCAGTTTTTAATTTGGCAATAAATTTTAATTTACGAACAGTATCGGCAGCCAGAGGCCACTGTTTACTATTCAGCTCATGCTCAACCTGTTGTAAATGCATTTGATAAGATTGTGTGACTTTGTTTTCAAAAGCCCATAGCGCATCTTCAACGGGAGCTTGTGCCAATAATTCGAGCTCTTCTCTCAGTTCCATTTGTTCCATCAAAAAGAGCGGATCTTGCAAGGTCTGCTGCTCTCCCGCTAAGGCGATGTCGTGCTGTACTAATAGGTATTCAGCACGAGAAACGGGATTTTTCAATACTCGATAAGCGTCGTTAATCTCTGTTGCTTTTTGCACTGCCATAAGACGATCGCGCTCAGAAGCGGTTGCAAAATTATCCGGATGGAAACGTTTTTGCAACTCACGGAACTGAGAAGAAAGAAGGCTACCATCCAGTTGAAACTGAGTTGGTAGCCCAAATAATTCGAAGTAATTCATTATGTTTTGGTTCCTCTTCCGGCGTTAATACTAAATCAATGGATGCCAATAGCACGAATGTCCAATAAGCATCCTATTACTGATCGATGAGTAAACTACCGGTGTCTACCATTAAACGTTGAAGCTTTCTCCACAACCACATTCACTTTTTGCATTAGGGTTGTTGAATTCAAAGCCTTCGTTCAAGCCTTCTTTTTTATAATCGAGTTCAGTACCATCAAGATAAACTAAACTTTTCGCATCGATGATCACTTTAACACCGTGATCTTCAAAAACTTGATCGTCTTCATTTAATTCATCGACAAATTCAAGCACATACGCCATACCTGAGCATCCCGTGGTTTTCACGCCTAAGCGTAAACCGAGCCCTTTGCCTCGGCTATCTAGAAACGATTGAACTCGGTTTGCTGCGGTTTCTGTTAACGTTATGGCCATACTACAACCTTGCTTGTCAATGAATGAAAGAGTAGGAGCAGAAGCCCTGCCCCTAAAATAAATTACTGTTGGTGTTTTTTCTTATAATCGGCAACGGCCGCTTTAATCGCATCTTCAGCTAAAATAGAACAATGCACTTTTACAGGTGGCAGTTCTAACTCTTCTGCGATTTCGGCGTTTTTGATTGATGCCGCTTCATCAATGGATTTGCCCTTAACCCACTCAGTGACTAAAGAGCTAGAAGCGATAGCACTGCCGCATCCGTAAGTTTTAAATTTTGCGTCTTCAATAATGCCCTCAGGAGACACTTTGATTTGTAGGCGCATAACATCCCCACAAGCGGGTGCGCCAACCATGCCACTACCTACTGAAGGATCTTCTTTATCGAAAGAACCAACGTTACGTGGGTTCTCATAGTGATCGATGACTTTTTCGCTGTATGCCATGATAGTTACCTCTCATCCTCTATACTGGTGGAATTATTAGTGGTGAGCCCACTCAACACTGTTTAAATCCACTCCCTCTTTATACATATCCCATAGAGGAGACATGTCGCGTAATTTATTAACCGCGACACGAATTAATTCGATCGCGTAGTCTATCTCTTCTTCCGTCGTAAAACGACCGAATGAGAAGCGAATAGAGCTATGTGCTAGTTCATCATCTAAGCCCAAAGCACGTAAAACGTAGGAAGGTTCTAGGCTAGCAGAAGTACAAGCACTACCAGATGATACTGCTAGATCTTTCAATGCCATCAGCAATGATTCGCCTTCGACAAACGCAAAACTGATATTAAGATTATGAGGTACTCGCTGTTCAAGATCACCATTAATGGTTACCGCTTCCATCGCCTTCACACCATTAAGTAGTCGCTCACGAAGCTTTTTAGCATGTTCATAATCTTGTTGCATTTCTTGTTTTGCAATGCGGAACGCTTCGCCCATTCCAACAATTTGATGGGTCGGTAAAGTTCCGGATCGGAAACCACGTTCATGGCCACCACCATGCATTTGAGCTTCAAGTCGAATACGAGGTTTACGGCGAATATACAATGCGCCAATCCCTTTAGGGCCATAAATTTTATGTGCTGATAATGAAATCAAATCGACTTTCATGCTCTGCACATCGATATCGATTTTACCTGCAGACTGAGCCGCATCGACATGGAAAATAATTTTTCGTGAACGGCATAACTCACCGATTGCAGCAATATCTTGAATCACACCAATCTCATTGTTTACATGCATAATCGACACCAGTACCGTATCATCACGCATGGCCGCTTCTAGCTTAGCCAAATCAATTAAACCATTGCTTTCTGGCTCAAGGTAAGTGACATCAAACCCTTCACGCTCAAGCTGGCGAGTGGTATCAAGTACCGCCTTATGCTCAGTTTTGCAGGTAATGATGTGTTTACCTTGTTTAGCATAAAAGTGCGCTGCACCTTTAATGGCTAAGTTATCAGATTCCGTTGCACCTGATGTGAAAACTATTTCACGTGGATCGGCATTTAGTAGATCAGCAATTTGCTCACGAGCCGTATCGACCGCTTCTTCTGCCTGCCAGCCATAACGGTGCGATCGTGAAGCTGGATTACCAAACGTTCCATCCATCGTCATGTACTGAACCATCTTTTCAGCAACCCGCGGATCAACCGGGCAAGTTGCTGAATAGTCTAAATAAATAGGCAGTTTCATTTTCTACTCCAATGTAAAACATTGCCGCTATGAGCGAACGTTAAGACCAACGGGTGCCGCACCAATGGTGACTGATTTAGAATTCTTATGGCCGAACCCTTGGTTAACCGAAAGGTCCATACCTTGTCGGTCGGAAATTTGTAAGACTTCATTATCTACCATCAACTCACCAAGAGTGATGTTATTTAAGAAATCACTGATGCGTGAACTTAAATCACGCCATAAAGTATGGGTAAGACAGCGCGTTCCACCTTGGCAATCGCCTTTACCACTGCATTTCGTTGCATCAACGGATTCATCTACCGCCGCAATCACAGTACCAATCGAAATGGTATTAGCATCGGCACCTAAACGGTAACCACCGCCAGGCCCTCGTACACTAGCAACCAGACCTGCTTTGCGCAGCTTTGAAAATAATTGCTCTAAATATGAGAGCGATATACCTTGCCGTTCAGAAATATCGGCTAACGGTACTGGGGTTTGCTGCGAATGTAGAGCCACATCTAACATGGCTGTCACCGCATATCTTCCTTTAGATGTAAGTCTCATATCACACCGTATCCACATTGATTATGTGGTTAGAATTCTTTCATACCTGACTAAATTAATCAAGTATTAAGTTGACTAATTTAGTCAGGTATTCACCCCTAGCAATTAAGTGGATAATTATCCTTCTCTTTTGCCTGATAGTGACTTTTCTACTGCGGTCAAAACCCCTCTTAATATATTAATTTCTTGAGATTCAGGCCGAGTTCGACTAAACAACCGACGTAACTTATTCATAACCTGTCCAGGCTGTTGATAAGAGATAAAATCGGTTAATAGCAACACTTTTTCCAAATGTTGATAAAACATTTCGAGTTCTTTATGTCGGGGATAATCTAGCTCACTTGCTGGTGAATACTGTGTTTGCTGTAGAGTTAAATAAGCAACACGAATTTCATAACAAATAGTTTGTACGGCCATGGCTAAATTCAATGAGCTATACTCTGGGTTTGCAGGTATGCAGACATGGTAATGACAACGTTGTAGCTCTTCATTGGTTAACCCCGTTCGCTCACGCCCAAATACAACGGCAACAGGGTGTTTTTGCCCTTCGAGAGCAAATTTTTCACCACATTGACGAGGCTCCAGCATCGGCCATTCTAAGGTTCGGGAGCGGGCGCTACTGCCCACGACAAGAGCACAATCAGCAACCGCTTCACTCAACGTTTGCACAATTTTTGCGTTGAGAGCGATATCACTCGCCCCAGCAGCTAAAGCTATCGCCTGAGCATCCACTTCGCATTGTGGATCGACGAGAACCATTTGACTTAACCCCATCACTTTCATTGCTCTGGCAGCAGAGCCAATATTTCCAGAGTGAGAGGTTCCAACTAAAACGACTTTTACATTGTCTAACATAAGGTGAACACGGCCTGTTTGATATACCTAAACGACCTTCTAAAGAAGGTATAAAGTCGCTTAGGTTTAATCGCCATAGCGTAACATAAACTTGACTAAAATGGTCAGGCCCTTTCTCTCTTTATACATCAAACGAGCAAAAAATAACCACTTCCTTTTTACCGTAGTTTTGCTATACTGCGCTCCGCTTTTTCGTTCTTTAACATCCGTTGGGAAACTCGTATGCATCCTATGCTAAACATTGCTATTCGCGCTGCGCGAAAAGCCGGCAATCATATTGCTAAATCTCTAGAAAATGCTGAAAAAATTGAATCTATTCAAAAAGGCATGAATGACTTTGTCACAAACGTAGACAAAGAAGCGGAAGCAATGATCATTGCAACCATTAAAAGCTCTTATCCTGAGCACTGCATTGTGGCTGAAGAAGGCGGTCTTATCGAAGGTAAAGATAAAGACGTACAATGGATCATCGACCCACTGGATGGCACCACCAATTTTGTCAAAGGCTTACCACACTTTGCTGTTTCTATTGCCGTACGAATGAAAGGCAGAACGGAAGTTGCTTGTGTTTATGACCCAATGCTGAATGAGTTATTTACCGCTCAACGTGGTTCTGGCGCTCAATTAAACAATGCTCGTATTCGAGTTAAACCTCTTAAAGATCTTCAAGGTGCCGTGCTGGCGACCGGTTTCCCATTTAAACAAAAACAGCACTCTGAATCTTATCTCAAAATTATTTCTTCACTTTTTGTCGAATGTGCTGACTTCCGTCGTACTGGTTCTGCTGCTTTAGATCTTTGCTATTTAGCCTCTAACCGTGTTGATGGTTATTTTGAGCTAGGCTTAAAACCTTGGGATATGGCAGCCGGAGAATTGATTGCTCGTGAAGCTGGAGCAATTTTGACAGACTTTGCTGGTGGTACAAACTACATGCAGTCTGGCAATATTGTTGGCTCAAGCCCTCGAGGAGTCAAAGCACTTCTTCAACACATCCGTGAAAATGGCAACAGTGCGATTTTAAAATAAATTCACTAAAATGTTATTCATAAAAAAACCGCTGCACAAGTCAGCGGTTTTTCTTTATCTATCCCAAAATCGTATAAATAACGCAGGGCTACTTTTCTGACAATTTATGGTAACTCATCTAATTCCGCACCTTCTTTCTCAATTTGTTGAGGTAAAAGGTGTTCACGAGTTATGCCCAATTTCAGCGAAAGAGCTGAAGCGACATAGATAGAAGAGTAGGTGCCCACGGTAATGCCGAGCAATAATGCTGTTGCAAAACCATGAATATTTGCTCCACCTTGCACAAATAAAGCAATGACCACAAACAAGGTCGTACCTGAAGTAATCAGCGTTCGGCTCAGTGTCTGAGTGATAGAGCTATTAATCACCTCGGCGGACTCACCTTTACGTAGCTTGCGGAAATTTTCCCTAATCCGGTCAAAGACCACGATGGTATCATTTAATGAGTAGCCAACGACGGTCAGTAAAGCCGCCACAATGGTCAAATCGATTTCAATTTGAAGGAATGAGAAAATGCCTAGCGTGATAATGACGTCATGTGCCAGTGACAGTACCGCACCAGAAGCAAGACGCCATTCGAAACGCATGGAAACATAAAGCAAGATACAGATCAGCGAAGCCAATATCGCCAATCCTCCCGCTTCTGCCAACTCATCTCCTACATTCGGTCCCACGAATTCAATGCGGCGCATGTCCACATTTTCACCCGTTCCTTGTTTAATCGCATTCAGGATTTGATTACCAAGCGTTTCACCAGCAATGCCTTCTCGTGGACGTAAACGCACCATGACATCGCGCGCTGAACCAAAGTTCTGCACCGTCGCATCGCCAAAACCTTGTGCTTCTAGCGCATCCCTGATTTGATCCAAATGTGCAGGCTGCTCAAAACCCACTTCAATCAGAGTCCCCCCCGTGAAGTCTAACCCCCAATTTAACCCTTTCGCAGCTAAGGTAAAAACCGAGGCACCAATCATTAATAGCGATAAGAGAAACGTCACTTTCGACCAACGCATAAAGTCGATCGTTTTCTCTGCTTTAAGAATTTGAAACATAATGATTCCTAGCCTTAGATCGACAATTTGTTGATGCGTTTACCACCATACAACAAGTTGACAATACAACGAGTGCCGATGATTGCAGTAAACATAGACGTTAAAATACCAATAGAAAGCGTAACCGCAAACCCTTTAATCGCCCCCGTTCCTACCGCAAACAAGATGATTGCTGTGATTAAAGTTGTGATGTTGGCATCTGCAATAGTACTAAACGCATTGGCATAACCTTGATGAATAGCTTGCTGAGGATTTCGCCCTTCACGTAGCTCTTCACGAATACGTTCAAAGATAAGAACGTTTGCATCGACGGCCATACCTACTGTTAATACGATACCAGCGATGCCGGGTAAGGTCATGGTCGCCCCCGGAATCATAGACATAATACCGATGATCAACACAAGGTTTGAAATTAAAGCGACGTTAGCGATTAAACCAAACTTACGATAATAAAGGGCGGTGAAGATCATCACGGCTAATAAACCCCAGACACAAGCCTGAATCCCCATATCGATGTTTTGCTGCCCCATAGAAGGACCAATGGTACGCTCTTCCACAATAGAGATAGGAGCAATCAGAGCACCGGCACGCAGTAGCAGCGCTAAGTTATGCGCTTCTGCGACAGAATTAATTCCCGTGATCCGGAAATTTCGACCTAATGCAGACTGAATGGTAGCTTGGTTAATCACTTCTTCATGTTTTTCAAGAATGACTTTACCGTCAACATTACGTTCTCCGCTATCTTTATATTCTGCAAATACCGTGGCCATCAACTTGCCAATATTATTTCTTGAGAAGGCGGCCATTTTGCTGCCTCCTTCACTATCAAGAGAAATATTCACCTGTGGGCGGCCGTATTCATCTGTGCTAGAACTTGCATCCGTGATACTGGAACCACCTAAAATCACTCGTCTTTTTAAAACAACAGGGCGACCATCACGATCCGATTTCACTTCACTACCAGCCGGAACTCGCCCTGCTGCGGCCGCGGCAAGGTCAGCACTCGAATCCACTTCACGGAATTCCAGTGTTGCCGTTGCTCCTAAAATTTCTTTAGCACGAGCCGTATCTTGTACACCAGGAAGTTCAACCACAATTCGAGTCGCACCTTGACGTTGAACCAAGGGTTCTGCAACCCCCAATTCATTCACACGGTTACGTAAAATAGTGATGTTTTGTTCAACAGCGTAATTACGAATTTCTTGCAATCGAGCATCGGTAAATTTAGCCACCAGCATAAAACGGCCATCACCGTCTGATGGGATGAACACCATATCACGGTGGTTTGCTTCCAGTACTCGGCGTGTTTGATTCAGTTGTTCAGCATCTCGTAAGATCAATTCAACGGAATCGGCTTGCGCACGAATGGCACGATAACGAATTTTTTCATCACGAAGTTCGCTTCGAAAGGCTTCTTCTTGTTGGTTCACCAGCTTATCCATCGCCGCATCCATGTCCACTTCCATAAGGAAATGTACACCACCACGGAGATCGAGCCCCAATTTCATGGGAGCGGCGCCAATAGACTCTAACCAATTTGGTGTAGAAGGCGCGAGGTTTAATGCAACAATCGTATCGCTGCCAAGGGCTTCATTAATCATATCGCGTGCGCTGATTTGCGTATCGGTATCATTAAATCGAACAAGAATAGAACCATTTTCGAGAGCAATGGATTTATGAGAGAGCTGCGCTTTATCGAGCGCTTGAGTGACAGCATCCAGCGTTGACATATCTACAGAGGCGCCACGCGCCCCTGTAACTTGAATAGCCGGATCTTCACCGTAAATATTAGGAAGCGCATACAAAGCAGAAATGGCAATGGCAAACACCACCATTAAATACTTCCATAACGGATAACGGTTTAACACAGCGAGGATCCTCTAGCTGTTTTACAGAGATTTAAGCGTACCTTTAGGTAACACTGCAGTAACGAAGTCTTTTTTGATCACAACTTCATTGGCGTGATTTAATTCAATCGAAATAAAATCATTGTCATCAGCAATTTTAGTAATTTTTCCTACTAAACCACCGCTAGTCAGTACTTCATCCCCTTTCGCCATGGAAGCCATCAGGCTTTTATGCTCTTTAACACGCTTAGATTGTGGGCGGTAAATCATAAAATAGAAAATAACCGCAAACATGCCAAGCATGATCAGCATTTCGAAACCACCACCTTGTGGTGCACCTTCACCTGCTGCGTGAGCGACAGAAATTAGACTCATTGAGAAACGTCCTCTAAGTTATTGTTTGTAATGTTGTTGGTATTGGGATGCACCAAGACAAATTCAAGCCATCACTGGGATAAATTGGTCTCGGCGCACACAATTATCATGCTTGCTCAGTTTGTAGTGGCGGCACATCGCGTTCACGACGCGCATAAAAATCGACCACAAATTGTTCAAAGCGATCTTCATCAATCGCACTGCGAATACTAGCCATCAACCGCTGATAATAACGTAAGTTATGAATAGTATTGAGTCGCGCACCTAGGATTTCGTTACAACGATCCAAATGGTGTAAATACGATTTAGAATAATTTTTGCAAGTGTAACAGTCACAATGCGGATCGAGAGGTGTTGTATCGGTTTTATGTGCCGCATTACGGATCTTGATCACACCACCAGTCACAAATAAGTGTCCATTACGAGCATTTCGGGTTGGCATCACACAGTCAAACATATCAATACCGCGACGGACCCCTTCCACTAAATCTTCCGGTTTACCAACGCCCATTAAATAGCGAGGCTTATCTTCTGGAAGTTGTGGGCAGGTATGTTCTAGGATTCGATGCATATCTTGCTTAGGTTCCCCTACAGCTAACCCCCCCACCGCATAGCCATCAAAGCCAATCTCCGTTAACCCTTTCACGGAAACATCACGCAAATCTTCGTAAACGCCCCCTTGAACAATCCCAAATAATGAATTGGGATTTTCTAATTTATCAAAATGATCACGAGAACGCTGTGCCCAACGCAATGACATTTCCATGGACTTTTTCGCTTCATCGTGAGTAGCAGGGTAAGGAGTGCACTCATCAAAAATCATGACGATATCAGACCCTAAATCTTTTTGAATTTCCATGGATTTTTCTGCGTCCATAAAAATTTTCGAGCCATTTACCGGGTTACGGAAATGAACCCCTTCTTCGGTGATCTTACGAATATCCCCAAGGCTAAAAACTTGAAAGCCGCCAGAATCGGTCAAGATAGGCCCTTTCCAGTTCATAAAATCATGCAAGTCACCATGCATTTTCATTACTTCTTGCCCTGGACGCAGCCATAGGTGGAATGTGTTTCCCAATAAAATTTCTGCGCCAGTATCTGCAACTTCTTCCGGTGTCATGCCTTTAACCGTACCGTAAGTTCCCACAGGCATAAAAGCCGGAGTTTGTACGGTGCCACGTTCAAAGGTCAGTTGACCTCGACGGGCATTACCATTTTTCTTTTTTAGCTCAAACGTTAATTTCACAAAGCCTCCAATGTCAGAGAAACAGTCTGACGGTCTAAAAGTTCAGGACAATAACAAAGTTAGTCCAATTTTTTTTCAATAAACATGGCATCGCCATAGCTAAAGAAGCGATATTGCTGCTCTACAGCATGTTGATAGGCGGCCATGGTATGTTCATAGCCAGCAAAGGCGCTGACTAACATAATCAAGGTGGATTCTGGTAAGTGGAAATTGGTGATCAAGCAATCCACAAGCTGATACTGATAGCCGGGGAAGATAAATATTTCGGTATCACCAAAGAAAGGAACCAATTCCGTACCTTTTTTCACAGCATCTTGCGCAGCACTTTCCAATGAGCGCACCGAGGTGGTTCCCACCGCAATCACTCGCCCACCACGCGCTTTTGTCGCCACAATAGCATCCACAACCTCTTGTGGCACTTCGACATATTCAGCATGCATATGATGATCATGAATATTTTCAACTCGTACCGGTTGGAAAGTTCCCGCACCAACATGCAAGGTTACATAGGCAAACTCCACCCCTTTGGCCTGAATTTGCTCTAATAACGTTTCATCAAAATGCAAGCCTGCAGTTGGCGCAGCTACCGCACCTGGCTTTTGGTTATAAACCGTTTGATAACGCTCTTTATCCGCATCTTCATCTGGGCGATCGATATAAGGCGGCAACGGCATATGCCCGATATGGTTAAGGATCTCCAAAACCGGAGTTGGCGCACTAAACTGAATTTCAAACAACGCATCATGACGAGCAACCATCGTGGCGTGGTACTCATCCTGTTCTCCGAGATAAAGTTCGGCTCCTGGTTTCGGCGGTTTGGAACTACGCACATGGGCCAAAATAGAATGTTCATCCAGCATTCGCTCAACCAACACCTCGAGTTTTCCACCCGTAGCTTTACGACCAAACATCCGAGCCGGAATAACACGCGTATTATTAAATACCAGTAAATCACCCGGTGCGACATACTGAAGAACATCAGTGAATGTACCATCAACGAGTGATCCTGAATTACCGTCTAAGCGCAAAAGGCGACTCGCGGTTCTTTGCTCCTTTGGGTAACGAGCGATCAACTCATCAGGGAGGTCAAAATGAAAATCTGAAACTTGCATGACTCTTTCTTGGTTAGTTAAGTTAGCGATGGTTTATTTCGCGGCGCGACAGTATATACCCAAGCAACGTCAAGATACAGGGTTGTACATTATCTAACCAAGTTAAGCCTTCAACGACGAGAATGAATAGTGACGCCCCTCTCTATCTATGCTGATTCCCAATAAAAACCGACTGAACTCTCAGATATTTCTCGGTAGAAAAACTATAGTTTAGATTAATAAGAATAAACCGCTCAATAAACCACAACTTCGAGGTTTTATTGGGTAAAACAATAAAGAGATAAACGAAGAAGGAGTTGGTTATGATCAAGGTTGAAGACATGATGACTCGCAACCCACATACCTTGTTGCGTACACACACTCTGGCCGACGCCCGACACATGATGGAAGCATTGGATATTCGCCATATCCCTATTGTGGATGCCAATCGAAAACTGCTCGGAGTAATCACCCATCGTGATGTCCTTGCGGCCCAAGAATCGAGTTTATACAACCAAAAGGCGGAAACCTCGTATACAGAAGAGACCCCGCTCTATGAAGTGATGCATACAGGAGTCATGTCGGTTGCCCCTCAAGCAGGCTTAAAAGAAAGTGCTATCTACATGCAAAAGCATAAGGTTGGCTGTTTACCTGTTGTGTCCAAAGGGGAATTAGTGGGTATTATTACCGACAGCGATTTCGTGACCATTGCGGTTAATTTACTTGAGTTACAAGAAGATACAGAGCCTGATGAAATTGAGTTGGATGATAGTATTGAAGACGACATTCTCTAATGCCAGTAACAGTTCATTCTTTACTTAAGAAAAATGACGCTAGGCAAAAAATGGGAAGATGATATTCATCCATGTGAAAAAAGAGCGGCTTTTGCCGCTCAACAATTGCATCAACTTTAATTGAAAGACAAGTCGATAACCCAAGAGGCGATATTAAATAACCTCTACGAGTAACCTAAAATTGTTCTTCTTCGGTAGAGCCTGTTAATGCCGTCACTGAAGATTGCCCACCTTGAATGGTATTAGTCATTTTATCAAAATACCCCGTTCCCACTTCTTGTTGGTGAGCCACAAAGGTATAGCCTTTTTCTGCTGCGGCAAACTCTTTGCGCTGTACCATTTCTACGTAGTGGCGCATCCCCTCTCCTTGCGCATAAGCATGAGCTAACTCAAACATGTTAAACCACATGTTATGAATTCCCGCTAGAGTAATAAATTGGTATTTGTATCCCATATCCGCCAACTCTTGCTGGAATTTTGCAATCGTCTCTGCATCTAAGTTTTTCTCCCAGTTAAAGGAAGGTGAGCAGTTATAAGCAAGGAGTTGATCTGGATATTGAGCATGAATGGCTTCAGCAAACTTACGAGCCTCTTCGAGATCCGGTTTAGCGGTTTCACACCATACTAAGTCTGCATACGGTGCGTAAGCTAAGCCACGAGAAATCGCTTGATCAATGCCAGCGCGTACGCGATAAAAACCTTCAGAGGTACGTTCACCAACGATAAAATCACCATCGTAAGGGTCACAATCTGAAGTGAGCAGATCGGCAGCGTTAGCATCGGTACGTGCAATAACCAGCGTAGTTGTACCTGAAACATCAGCCGCTAAGCGAGCCGCAATCAGTTTTTGTACCGCCTCTTGGGTAGGAACCAAAACTTTTCCACCCATGTGACCACATTTTTTCACTGACGCTAATTGGTCTTCAAAGTGAACACCAGCGGCTCCTGCTTCAATCATCGATTTCATCAATTCATAGGCGTTCAATACGCCCCCAAATCCTGCTTCTGCATCCGCGACAATAGGCAGGAAATAATCAATGCCACCTTCATCTTGCGGCGATTTGCCATTCGACCACTGAATTTGGTCAGCCCGACGAAACGCATTGTTGATACGTTTCACTACGCTGGGTACTGAGTCAACCGGGTAGAGAGATTGGTCTGGATACATGGTTCCTGCGGTATTGTTATCCGCAGCCACTTGCCAACCAGAAAGGTAAATCGCTTCAATTCCCGCTTTTGCTTGTTGCACTGCTTGGCCGCCCGTTAAAGCACCTAAGCAATTCACATAACCTTTCTTAGCGTCTCCATTGACTAAAGACCACAGTTTATCCGCACCACGCTGCGCAATGGTATTAGCAGGAGTAACCGAACCACGTAGATTGACGACGTCTTCAGCACTGTAGGTGCGCTTTACATTTTTCCAGCGGGGGTTAGTTGCCCAATCTTTTTCTAAAGCTTCGATTTGTTGGCGACGAGTCAATGTCATAATGTATCCCTCTTATAGTAGTACGTGGCTAGATGCTCACGTCTGTTTCTTCCTTTTCGCTATCAGTACAACTTATGCTGACTTTGAAGATGATGTTTCACGTTAAGTTTTATGGTTATTCCTAGGCTAAGTAGTCATAGCCCGGTATGGTTAAAAAGTTGGTTAATTCATCACTGGTAGTTAATCGTTCCATTAGCTCAGCCGCTTCAGTAAAACGCCCAAGAGCAAAGCGTTCTTCTCCGATTTCCTGTTTCACCACTTCAATCTCTTCGGTGAGATAACGACGAAATAGGGCTTTCGTCACCACCTCTCCGTTATCGAGAGTTTTGCCGTGTTGAATCCACTGCCAGATAGACGCCCGAGAAATTTCTGCCGTTGCCGCATCTTCCATGAGTCCATAGATTGGCACACAGCCATTACCAGAAATCCAAGCTTCAATGTATTGCAGAGCCACCCGAATGTTATGTCGCATTCCTTCTTCACTCCTAGGCCCCTCACAAGGTTGGAGAAGCTCAGTAGCACTAATTGGAGCATCCGACATCCGGCTAACATCCAATTGATTTTGACGCTCACCCAGCACTTGGCTAAAGACTTCCATCGCCGTATCGGCCAGCCCCGGATGCGCAACCCAAGTACCATCATGACCATTTTGGGCTTCCAGCATTTTGTCGTTGCGGATCTTTTCCAATACCTGCGCGTTGAGAGTCGGATCTTTAGCAGGAATAAAAGCCGCCATGCCTCCCATTGCAAAAGCACCACGTCGATGGCAGGTATAAATCAAGAGACGGGAATACGCATTTAAGAAAGGTTTATCCATCGTCACCACTTGACGGTCTGGCAGTACACGATCTGCGTGTTTTTTTAACGTTTTAATATAACTGAAGATGTAATCCCAGCGGCCACAGTTAAGCCCCACAATGTGCTCTTTTAACACAAAAAGGATTTCATCCATCTGAAACACGGCGGGTAACGTTTCAATCAATACCGTCGCTTTGATCGTACCAGTCTCTAAACCAAAATAGTCTTCAGTAAAATGGAACACGTCACTCCACCACTGTGCTTCTTGATAGGCTTGCAACTTAGGAAGATAGAAATAAGGACCACTGCCTTTTTTCAGTAAGGCTTGATAATTATTGAAAAAGTACAAAGCAAAATCGAATAGCGAACCGGGAATAATTTGCCCCGCAAAGGAGACGTGTTTCTCTTTAAGATGCAAACCACGAACTCGACAGATTAAAACTGCGGGATCTTCTTTTAGCTGGTACACCTTGCCATTATCTGGGTTGATATAACTGATCGTGCCATTAACGGCATCCCGCAAGTTCACTTGTCCATCCAGCACTTTATCCCACGCCGGAGCCATCGAGTCCTCAAAATCGGCCATAAAAACTTTGACGTTAGCATTCAAAGCATTGATCACCATTTTACGTTCCGTTGGCCCAGTAATTTCTACTCGGCGATCTTGTAGATCTTGTGGAATTCCAAGAATTTTCCAACTGCCTTCTCGGATATCCTGTGTTTGTTCCAGAAAGTCGGGCAAGTTACCTTGATCGATCCACGATTGCAGACGCTCTCGCTCACTTAGCAAGCTATCGACTCGTGAAGCAAATTGCGCACACAAAGCCGTTAAAAAAGTTTGGGCTTCAATAGGGAAAATAGCTTGATGTTCAAGAGACAATCTCCCCCTCACCTCAAGCGAGCCTTGGGAATTGGAATGTTGATCGTGTAATGGTGAAGTTTCTGGGGTTTGAGCAAGCATAACCATTTTCCTTATTGGGTTAATAAACATTTGTAACTTTAAAACTACAAATTATTTTCCTGACTTTTATTATTTTGACCTATTTATTCTCTATAATTTTTCGTAAAAACATCCGTAACTCAAGCACGAAATTAGTATCAAAATCTAAATTAAACCTTAACCCATAAGACGTTTACATAAAAGAGCAAAAGTTACCATAACGTTAAATTCAAAGTTTTATTCCGTTTCTTTTCTCGTTATTCTCTCACCACAAAAATGTCATTAATTACGTAATTAAATTACATTTAAAAATAAAAGAAGAAATGATTCAAACATGAATAAAAAAAACAACAGAGCAATGTGATGCTAATGATGGTGGGAAAAAGGAAGGAAAATGCCGACAAGGTTTAAACAATAACACCAAACATTTATGTAAAATTGACGGTGTGAATTTTTACTATTTTATGAAAGCTTCAAAAATTTATTTCTGTGAAATTTTACAATTAAAGGTTCACTATCAGAATAAAAAACTAAAAAAGCGAACTAAAACAGCACGCTTTAACTAGTTTATCGATTAAATATAGTAATGAATAAACGCTATAATAGTTCAGCCACTACATCTGCTAATTGCTCAAAAGTCTGATAGCGAGATGAACTCGGCCGCCATACTAAGCCGATTTCTCGATATGCCTGCTGACCAGGTGGGTCAATCACCACCAAATTTTGATTCTCCAATAAGCCATGATCAATCGCCATTTGAGGAATAAAGGTAGTGCCAAGCCCATTGGCCACCATTTGCACCAGCGTATGTAAGCTTGTTGCCGTAAATGGATTAATCTTCTCTTTATCGGTTAATTGGCATGCCGATACCGCATGCTCCGTTAAGCAATGCTCATTTTCTAGCAAGAAAACAGATTCATCAGGTAAGTCGTCATATTTAATCGGAACTCGAATACCGCCCGCTTGTTGACGGCTTATTACCATTCGAAAAGGATCGCGCCCAACAACTCGGCTTTCCATATGACCGATATCAATCGGTAAAGCAAGAATCAATACATCTAATTCACCTAAACGTAATGCATTGAGAAGGTTAGCCGTGGTGTCTTCCCGTAATAGGAGATGAAGGCTGGAATAACGCGAATTGAGCACTTGGACTAAATCACACAGTAAAAAAGGCGCAATCGTCGGAATACAGCCCAACTTTAATTGCCCTTCCATCGGACCATTTTGGCACTGTTGTCCTAATTCGAGGAGATCCTTCCCCCTAGCCAATAGCTCTCGGCCACGTTTAATCACCAGTTCACCGGCATGAGTAAAAACCAGTGGACTTTTCTTATCCTGCTTTTCATACAAAGGACAACCGATTAATGCTTCTAGGTTTTGAATGCCTTTGCTTAAAGTGGATTGACTAACAAAACAGCGATCTGCTGCTTCACTAAAATGTCGTGTTTCATGTAAAGTTATTAGGTAATGTAACTGCTTTAGACTCGGCCACTTATTCATAATTTCAACTTTCTTCTTAAATCGCTTTTTTCGATTAACTTAATCTATTTAATTCGCTTTTTTTCATACTACACTCTGTACTATAGTTTGTCTCGAATACACATGGACTCGGTAACACAATCTGGTGCTACCGAGCATTAACCATCATTCTTAGGAGCAAAAAATGGTACTCGTAGGTCGTCAAGCCCCTGATTTTACTGCTGCAGCTGTTCTTGGTAACGGTGAAATCGTTGATACATTCAACTTTGCAGAGTTTACTAAAGGTAAGAAAGCCGTTGTTTTCTTCTATCCACTCGATTTTACTTTTGTTTGCCCTTCAGAGCTGATCGCGTTTGATAAACGTTTTGAAGACTTCCAAGCGAAAGGTGTTGAAGTCATCGGTGTGTCCATCGACTCACAATTCTCACACAACGCATGGCGTAATACTGCCGTTGAAAATGGCGGTATTGGTCAAGTGAAATACCCACTGGTTGCTGACGTTAAACACGAAATTGTTAAAGCATACGATGTTGAACATCCTGAAGTGGGTGTTGCTTTCCGTGGTTCATTCCTTATCGATGAAGACGGTGTCGTTCGTCACCAAGTCGTCAATGATCTTCCTCTAGGCCGCAACATCGATGAAATGTTACGCATGGTTGACGCTCTAAACTTCCACCAAAAACACGGTGAAGTCTGCCCTGCACAATGGGAAGAAGGTAAAGCAGGCATGAAAGATACGCCAGCTGGTGTAGCCGCTTATCTATCTGAACATACTGACGATTTAGGTAAAAAATAATATCAGAAACAAATTGCCCGCGCTCAACTCGGGTGAATGGTTGGACAAATAATAAAGCGATAACGCAACGCCAATCAGTGAAGTAAAGTCCCCAAAGCCCAAAGCAACTTTGCTTTGGGCTTTTTGTTTCTAATTTTTTCTTTCAATCCCCCCATTCCGGAAATTCAAGGAGTGTAACTTTTCCCCTATTCTCTAGTTTATCTAACAGACTTGTGAGGAAGTGGCTGCTAGAATTCTGCCACCGAGATCACTGATGAGAAACGCCATGAACTATCAACTTGAAGTCTGTATTGATAATGTAGAATCATTACACTTGGCCATTCAAGGGGGAGCAACCCGCATTGAACTTTGCTCTTCCTTAGCATTAGGTGGCTTAACACCCAGCTATGGGTTGATGAAACAGAGCGCCAGAATATCTCCAATTCCTATCTATGCAATGATTCGCCCTCGCCAAGGCGATTTTCTTTATGATTCAGAAGAAATGGCAATCATGTTGGATGATATTGATGCAGCAGCCAATGCTGGGCTACAAGGGGTTGTACTTGGGGTATTGACGGCACAAGGTGAAATCAATCGTGAGCAAAATGCTCAACTCATTCAGCATGCGAAACAGCGTGGGTTAGGTGTCACCTTTCATCGAGCCATTGATCAATGTGCTGATTTTCGCCAAGCATTAAATACGCTCATTGAGCTTGGTTGTGAACGAGTCTTAACTTCAGGGCTCGCCAGCCGAGTTGAGAATGGCATAGATACACTGGCTGACATGGTGACTCTTGCTCAAGGGCGTATCCAGATTATGGCGGGAGCGGGCCTGAATGCTGACAATGTCACTCACATTGTGCAACAAACGGGCGTACAAGAAGTACATTTGTCAGGCAAAACCACTCGCCCCAGCCGTATGCAGCTTCAGGCTACCAGTGCTAAAATGGGGCAAGCGAATCTTGATGATTTTGTGATTCCCGTGACGAACCCACAAGCCATCGCTCAAGTGGCTGAGCGACTTAAAGCGCTTTAACGCAGCGCATCATCAATGGATTGTTCGCCCAAGTGGCGAACATCTTTTCCTTTAACAAAATAGATGATGTATTCACAAATATTTTGACAGCGATCCCCAACCCGCTCGATAGCACGAGCAGACCACATCACTTGTAAAATATGTGGAATATTTTTCGGATCTTCCATCATGTACGTCATTAATTGACGAATTACCGCTTCATACTCTTTGTCTAACTTATCATCTTGCTTGTGAACTTCTGCTGCGGCTTCCACATCCATACGGGCAAAAGCATCAAGTACTTGGTGCAACATCGCTATCGCTTGACGACAGAGCGGCTCTAAAGAAACTTGGAACTGACGCTCTTTGATGGTTGGACTTTCAATGGCAATATAAGCCATTTTAGTTGCCACATCACCAATACGTTCGAGGTCAGTAATCGTTTTAATGATCGCCATGATTAACCGTAGATCTTTAGCGGTCGGTTGCCGTTTGGCAATAATTCGCGTGCAAGCTTCATCGATCGAGACTTCCATTTCGTTGACTTTATGATCATCACGAACCACTTTACGAGCTAATTCAATATCGTCTTTATGCAGCGCTTGCATAGCAAAGGAGAGCTGTTGTTCAACCAAGCCGCCCATTGTCAGTACATGAGTACGAATCGACTCAAGTTCGACATTAAATTGCCCTGAAATGTGTCGTCCTAGCTGCATGTTCGCTTCCTACCTTATGATTAAATTAACCGTATCTTCCGGTAATGTAGTCTTCTGTCTGCTTTTTCAATGGGGAGGTAAAAATAGAGTCGGTATCGGAGTATTCGATGAGTTTTCCCATGTGAATAAAAGCGGTGTGATCACTCACCCGAGCCGCTTGCTGCATATTATGCGTCACGATAACCACTGTGTATTTGGTTTTTAAATCGTGGATCAATTCTTCAATGGTCAAGGTTGAGATGGGATCCAAAGCCGATGTTGGCTCATCAAGCAGTAACACTTCGGGTTCAATGGCAATGGCTCGAGCAATCACCAACCGTTGTTGTTGCCCTCCCGATAAACCAAAAGCATTTTCATGCAAACGATGCTTCACTTCATCCCACAAAGCGGCCGCTCGTAAGGAGTGTTCTGCGGCATCATCCAGTGTACGGCTATTTTTGATGCCTTGTAAGCGTAACCCATAAATTACATTTTCATAAATAGATTTAGGAAAAGGATTTGGCCGCTGAAACACCATACCAACACGGCGACGTAAAGTGGGAACGTCCACATCCGGAGCATAAACATTTTTACCATGCAATTTAACCGCGCCTTCCACTCGACAACCTTCGACCAGATCGTTCATACGATTAATACAGCGCAGTAAGGTGGACTTACCACAGCCAGACGGACCGATAAATGCCGTTACCTGACCTTTGGGAATACGCATCGAAATATCGTTTAACGCCCGAGTTTGCTGGTAATACAAGCTCAACCCTTCAATCGAGATGGAGGTTTGCTTATCAGTTAAGTTATTCACATCCAAAGGGGGCTGATAACCTAATGTTTGGTTGGCAGAAAACATGATTAATCTTGTCCTAAAGTTCGATATTTCTCACGCAAATTATTGCGAATATGTATTGCCGTTAAATTTAAACTCACAACAACCGTCACCAAGAGAAAAGCCGTGGCGTACACCAATGGCCGCGCAGCTTCAATATTGGTAGTTTGAAACCCAACATCATAGATATGAAAACCTAAATGCATGAATTTTCGCTCTAAATGCACAAAGGGAAATTCGCCATCCACAGGTAAGTTTGAAGCCAGTTTTACCGCACCGACCAACATTAACGGCGCAACTTCTCCAGCAGCACGAGCTATCGCCAGAATTAACCCGGTGATCATCGCAGGACTCGCCATAGGTAATACGATACGCCAAATCGTTTCAAATTGCGTCGCACCTAATGCTAAAGAGCCATGACGAACGGAAACGGGAATACGGGTCAGCCCTTCTTCTGTTGTGACAATGACCACAGGTAAAGTCAGTACAGCCAGAGTCAACGCGGCCCATAATAACCCCGGAGTGCCAAACGTGGGGGCAGGCAAACGATCAGCATAAAGAAGGTTATCGATACTGGCTCCAATGGTATACACAAAAAAACCGAGCCCAAAGACTCCATACACGATCGATGGCACACCAGCTAAGTTAATTACGGCAACTCGAATTAAACGGGTAAACGCGTTATCTTTCGCATATTCATTGAGGTATACCGCTGCGACAATCCCAAGAGGCATCACAATGATCGACATCAGCAAGACTAACAATACCGTACCAAAGATTGCCGGGAAAACGCCCCCTTCAGAGTTAGACTCACGCGGATTGTCTGACAAAAAACCCCATAACTGTTTTCCCCACTGGTAGAGTTTTTGCCAATCATTCATATCATTCGGATACCAGTAGTCCAAAATCTGACTGAGTGGAATTCTAACGATCGCACCGCCCATTTCTTCCACCAATAACACTTGGCTATCCAATTGCTGACGTAACTTATCTAACTCACCTTCAGCCATGGATAGTTTTTCCTCAAGTTGCTGTATCTGATGAGAAATAGTACTTTTTTCTTGCTCATTCACCGAGCGACGACGTGCCTGTTGCTGCTCAAAACGTAATGTGTCTAATTGATGTCCAAAAGAGCGAATGGATTGATGAATTAAGTGATCAATCTGCGCTCTAATTTGCTGCGCCTCAGCAAATGCTTGTGGTAACCACACATCAACCTGTGTTCGATGCTGGCCATCACCGGGTTCAAAACCGACTGGTTTACCGTAAAACTGCCCATCACGTGTACGCTCCACCACCAACCAGCCGGAAGGTTGAGTCGGAGAAGAGAGTTTAAGATCTAAGATAGAAATGAAATCTGCATCATAGCGCTCACGGTTAGCGACCTTAATATTAAGCCGCTGAGCATGCTGTTCGACGTCATCAGGGAGTGCAATTCCCATCTCATGCAAATGACTAATCGATACCGTTTCACTGGCATACAATTGCCCAATTAAACGTTGCCCTTGTTCCGTTTCCCATTGATAAAGAGGGGCGGGCCAAAAATAGGTTAATCCTTTCCAGCCAATGAGCAGTAAAAGCATTAAGACCGAAATTAAGCTAATACTGACTGCACCTCCGGTTAACCATATCCAAGGAGCACCTGTTTTAAATGACTGTAGCATTTTCATCTCGGCCTCCTATCACAACGAACGATATCGAGTACGTAAGCGCTGACGTACCCATTCTGCTAATGAATTAACAACAAAAGTAAACAGAAAGAGCAATAAAGCCGATAGGAATAAAATTCGATAGTGAGAGCTAGCCACTTCCGACTCAGGAAGTTCGACCGCAATATTGGCCGATAAGGTGCGCATTCCTTCCAAAATATTCCAGTCTAAAAGCGGTGTATTTCCCGTCGCCATCAGAACAATCATCGTTTCGCCAACCGCTCTTCCTAAGCCCATCATCACTGCTGAAAAAATCCCCGGACTTGCGGTTAAGAGCACCACCCGAAGTAAGGTTTGCCAAGCTGTCGCCCCCAATGCTAATGACCCATCCGACAAATGCTTAGGAACAGAGAAAATAGCATCTTCGGCAATGGTAAAAATAGTCGGAATCACAGCAAACCCCATTGCCATACCGACGACCAACGCATTGCGTTGATCAAAGCCAATGCCGCGCTCTTGCAAATAAAGCAAAATATCCCCAGCAAAGAAGGCTTGTTCCAGTTCATGACTATAAGACAAGGTCACAGCAATCAACCCCAATAGAAGTGGGATTAACATTAGAGCATGCCATTCAACTAACCCTCGCCCCACTATACGCTTGGGCAACCAAGACCAGAGCAACCCAATGAACACCGTTGATAATGGCAACCCAATCAGTAGAGTGACGACAGCAGCAAGGTGGTTTTCAACAATCGGTGCGAGCCATAAACCCGCTAAAAAACCGATAATAACCGTGGGCAATGCTTCCATTAACTCAATGGTGGGCTTAACCACACGGCGCATGGACGGTGCCATAAAATAAGCAGTATAAATCGCTGCTAACACCGCAATGGGTACGGCAAACAACATCGCATAAAAGGCCGCTTTTAATGTTCCAAAAGCTATGGGGACTAAACTGAGTTTGGCTTCAAAATCATTATCTGCAGAGGTAGATTGCCAAACAAACTGTGGCTCAGGGTAGCTTTCATACCAGATTTTACGCCATAACGAACGAAACGAGACTTCCGGGTGTGGATTGTCGACTTCAGCAATTCGAGCGATACCCTGAGCAAACATAATCAGATAATGCTCGTTGTCAGACATTGCTGCAAGACGAGGAGCCTGTGGTAATACTCGCTCAAATAACACCAGCTTTTCGCTGGTAGTATAATGGCTTTGCAACGTGCCATTAGGATAAAACGTATAAAACCCTTTACGGTTAGTATCAGGCAGTAATAACCGAATGTGGGGAGCCAAATGAAAATGACGAATCGGAGCTAAAGTTCTTGCTCCCCTTTCTAACACATCAAACCATTGGCTGACGTTCCCATTCTCATACGTAACCAGTAAAGAGTGCGCGCCCGCCAGTAAGGTTATTCCCGATACCGTTTGCTCTGCATTCCCTTGGCTTAAGTCAACTTGTTCACGCAATTGATAGCGTTGTCCTTCTTGCTGAACAACCGATAATTGATCGCCTTGACGTAGATACAGCGTTTTACCATCCGGAGTCATCAAGAGTTGATCAAGCTGCGGATAACGCTGAGCCAATACGGCTTCGTTCACAAGCGCCCCCCCCTCTGAAACCCAGCGAACGACCACTTTTCCATCACTTAAATAACTCGCAAAATAGACATCCGGCCGCGCTACCGCAAAACTCAATAACCGAATTTTTTGCTCGCTCGGTGCAATCGTCAGATTCTCAGGAAGCGGCCATGACTCAAGTCGAGGAGTAAATACTCGCCCTTGCTTTTCAACCGAATAATGAAAAAGAGGACGAGCAATCTGTGGCCGGTGCTGGTTATCTAGCACCAAAAACCAGCCATTTTGAGGATTTCCTTTCACAATCCATTCTGGGTGAAAAGACAATGTCTGCTCCCAGAGGGGAGTGGGGGTTGGCGCATTCACTGGCCAAAACTGAATTTGACCTTGCTCGGTAACAACAAACAGATGTTCACCGTAATCATCAATGGCCAATATTTGAGGTTCACTCTCAGGCAATGCTAGCTGCGCAACATCGGGGGTCAGTTTCGCATCGCCAAACAAAGGCAGAGCGACTAAGGCAAGATAGACAAAAATTAAAATCAATGCCCCTAATACACTTACCCCGCCACACGTTACAGCAAAACGGATCATACGGTCTTTAATCAACCGTTTACGATCGCGTTCTTGTAATGAGAATTCGACGTAAGCCATGAATGTCATCTATCCTTTTTATTTGACGGGCTGAACACCAAAGTACACACACCTTGGTGAAAACATAAGCTTTCAGCGATGGGTTAATATCAGGTATTTTGTTGTTAACTCGATATTCTATTTCAAATACGTGACGATTATATTACAGCTCACAATAACCGACTGAAAATAAAACAACTCTGCATACTAACGTTTTTTGCAATAAATGTGTCACATAACTTGCCTAGTTTGCATAAAACCAGCGTCATTAACAGTAGTAGAAGGGCAAAAGAATGAGTACGGAAAAGTTGTATATCGATAAAGAATTAAGTTGGCTATCGTTTAATGAACGCGTCTTGCAAGAAGCGGCAGACAAAAGCGTTCCTTTAGTCGAAAGAATTCGATTTTTAGGTATCTTTTCCAATAACTTAGATGAGTTTTATAAAGTTCGCTTCTCCGATGTTAAAAGGCGAATTTTAATTAATCGAGAGCAAGGGGTGAAAGACACCTCAAAACATTTGCTGACACGAATGCAAAATAAAGCATTTAAGCTCAATCAAGACTTTGACAATCTCTACAACGACATCATTCTCGAAATGGCTCGGCGACGAATTTTTTTAGTGAATGAAACCCAGCTCGATAGCGTACAACAACGGTGGATCAGTAAATATTTTCATAAAGAGGTTTTGCCTCATATCACGCCTTTATTGATGCGTGATGATATTGATGTCTTACAGTTTTTGAAAGATGAATACGCCTATATTGCGGTAGATCTAAAAAAGGGAGAAAACTCTAGTTACGCGTTAATAGAGATCCCCACCGATCACCTGCCTCGTTTTGTCATGGTGCCCGAACAAAAAGGTAAAGGCCGAAAAACCATTATTCTGTTAGATAACATCATTCGCCACTGCTTAGATGATATTTTTCGTGGCTTTTTCGAGTATGACACGCTCACTGGCTACGCGATGAAAATGACAAGAGATGCGGAATATGATTTAAGTAGAGAAGTCGAATACAGCTTGTTAGAACAACTTTCAGAAGGCTTAAGCCAACGCTTAACGGCCATGCCAGTACGTTTTGTCTATGAGCGAGAAATGCCACCAGCCATGCTTTCCTTCCTATGTGAGAAACTGAAAATCTCTCATTATGACAGCCTACTACCCGGCGGGCGTTACCATAATTTTAAAGACTTCATTGCCTTTCCTAATGTCGGACGTGACTATTTGGAAAACCGCCCGTTACCACCACTAAACTGTGCTGACTTCGACGGGTATCCCAATGCGTTTGATGCCATTCGCGCACAAGATATCCTGCTGCACTACCCTTACCATAGCTTTGAACACATTACTGAACTCGTAAGACAAGCCTCCTTTGACCCAAAGGTCATAAGCATAAAGATTAATATTTACCGTGTAGCAAAAGACTCGCGCCTGATGAACTCGCTGATAGATGCCGTGCATAACGGTAAACGTGTGGTCGTAGTCGTTGAGTTACAGGCCCGATTTGATGAAGAAGCCAATATTGAGTGGTCCCGGGTACTGACTGAGGCGGGAGTCAATGTACTGTTCGGTGTACCAGGGATGAAAATACACGCCAAATTACTGTTAATTACTCGTAGGGAAGAGAGAGAGATCGTGCGCTATGCCCATATTGGGACCGGAAATTTCCATGAAAAAACGGCACGTATTTATACCGATTTTTCCCTACTCACGGCCGATAAAGAACTGACTGGAGAAGTCCGTAATGTATTTGGTTATATTGAAAACCCATTTCGCCCAGTTAAGTTTAACCAACTGTTAGTCTCTCCACGCAATAGCCGAACACAATTGTATCGATTAATTGATGCCGAAATCGCTAATGCTAAACAGGGGAAAAAAAGTGAAATCATCATTAAAGTTAATAACTTGGTAGACAAAGGGCTCATTAATAAACTGTATGGAGCCAGCAGTTCTGGCGTTAAAATTAAAATGATCATTCGGGGAATGTGCTCGTTAGTCCCCGGAGTGGCTGGAGTGAGTGATAATATTTCCATCATCAGTATTGTTGATCGCTTCTTAGAGCACCCTCGCGTGCTTATTACCCACAATGATGGCGATCCATTAGTCTATATTTCATCAGCCGATTGGATGACACGTAATATCGACCACAGGATAGAAGTCACCGCTCCGGTTCGAGATGCTCGCTTAAAACAGCGAATTATCGATATCATCAATATCCAATTTACTGATACGGTAAAAGCACGAGTCGTCGATAAAGAAATGAGCAACCGCTATATCAAACGAGGAAATCGTAAGAAAATACGGTCACAGTTAGCGATTTATGACTATCTTAAACAGATAGAAAGAGAAACACGAAAAAGCAAAGGGCAACTGGATCATCATGAACACAACGCAACACGATAACGGTCATTCCCACGAAGCAGCAGTCAGCCGTGAAATCGCTGCGATTGATCTTGGCTCAAATAGTTTTCATATGGTGGTCGCTAAAGTCGTCGAACAAGACTTGCAACTGATCAGCCGACATAAGCAGCGGGTTCGTTTAGCGGCAGGCCTTGATGAGCAAAAAAACTTAGACCATGCCGCCATGGAGCGAGGGCTTGAGTGTTTAGCCATGTTTGCTGAACGCCTACAAGGCTTTACTTCTGATAATGTACGCATTGCTGCAACGCATACACTTCGTCAAGCCAATAACGCGCACCTTTTTTTACAACGTGCTCGTGATGTTATTCCATTCCCTATCGAAATCATCCCCGGCAGTGAAGAAGCTCGCTTAATTTATCTTGGGGTCGCTCATACCCAGCCCCAAGCCGATTCGATGTTAGTGGTCGATATTGGCGGCGGCAGTACTGAAATTGTGATAGGACAAGGCTTTGAAGCCGAACTGGTCAATAGTAAGCAAATGGGGTGCGTCAGCTATACCGAACGTTTTTTTGCTAATGGCAAACTCTCCAAGAAAAAGTTTGCTCAAGCGATTCTGGCTGCTGAACAAAAACTGGAATCCATTGCCAGTCAATATCGTAAAAAAGGTTGGCAGATGGCGTTTGGTTCATCTGGAACCGTCAAAGCCATCAATGAAGTCTTGGTCGGATTAGGAGAAGAAGATGGGCTTATCACACAAGAACGATTATGTAAGCTGACTGAAAAACTGTGTGTGTGGGCCAGTATTGATGAGATTCAATTAGAAGGTCTCACTGAGGATAGAAAGCCGGTATTTGCCGCAGGGGTGGCTATCTTAACCGCTATTTTTAGCGCTCTGAAAATTAAAGAGATGTACTTTTCCGATGGAGCGTTACGGGAAGGTTTGCTGTATGAGATGGAGGATCGCTTTAAATACACTGATATCCGGTTACGCACCACCGAACATCTCGCCAGCAAACACTTGGTCGATTTAGAGCATGCCGCTAAAGTGAAAGGTTATGCCAAAGAATTTCTCGCTCAAGTCAGTGAAAGTTTAGGTTTAAAAGCTAACAGTGAACTGTTTTCTCTGTTGGAATGGGCCGCTTTGTTGCATGAAGTGGGGTTAAGTATCAATTTACAAGCGTTTCACCGCCACTCGGCCTACATCTTACAACACACCAATATGCCCGGATTTAACAGTGAGCAACAACGTGTGCTCGCTACATTGGCCCGCTTTCAGCGCAAAGCGCTCAAACTAGGAGAAATGATTGAGTTTAGCTTGTTTAAGAAAAAACATATTATCGGCTTAATTCGTATTTTACGCTTAGCAATTGTGGTTAATGGCCAACGAAATGATGAGCCTTTACCAGAGTTGCGCTTAATTGCTCACGATGATGAGTGGCAATTACTCAGCTCTGAAACGCATTGGTTAGAAAACAATAAGCTGTTACATGCCGATCTGCTCAGTGAGCAAGAGTATTGGAAAAATGTTGGCTGGACACTGGCATTCTAAAGAAGCATTCGTCGGCATTACTTGATGCCGACTTTAACCAATTCTTGCTCTGCTAACTCTGCAGAAATAGGTAAATAGCCATCTTTACTGACTAATGCTTGCCCCTGTTGTGAAAAAATAAAGCGAATAAATTCACGCTCAACAGGGGTTAATGGATGTGAGGGATGCTTATTAATGTACACATATAAATAACGCGATAACGGATAACGACCAGACAAAATATTGTCGTGAGTGGGATATATATAGTCATTCCCCTGCTGAGCAATAGGGATTAGTCTCACCCCAGAAACGCGGTATCCCACGCCTGAATACCCAAGCGTATTGATTGATGAAGCCACCGCCTGAACCACGGAGGCGGAGCCTGGTTGCTCATTGACATTCGCGGTAAAGTCCCCACTACATAAGGCGTGTTGCTTAAAGTAACCATAGGTGCCCGACACCGAATTGCGCCCAAACAACTGCATACGGCGTTTGGCCCAAGGAAAAGAAAGCCCTAACTGAGACCAACTCTCTATCGATTCACTCGCTCCACAACGTAACGTGCTGGAAAAAATGCTGTCAAGCTGAGCAAAGTTGAGCCCCTCTATTGGATTATCACGGTGAGCAAACAGACCTATCGCATCAATGGCAACCCGTAACTCCGTCGGTTTATACCCATAAGCACGCTCAAATGCTTCAATCTCACGGCTACGCATTGGGCGACTCATCGGGCCAAATTGCGCCGTGCCTTCCGCCAATGCTGGCGGGGCCGTAGAAGACCCCGAAGCTTGCACTTGCGCATTGACATTCGGATATAGCTGATTAAATTCTTCCACCCACAAGGTCGTCATTCCCGCTAAAGTATCAGAGCCCACCGATAACAAACTGCCAGAAATTCCCGTGGTTTTATGATAAACCGCCAGCTCTTTTCCATAGCTTAAGCTTGCTTGCAAGCTTAAAAAACCTAATATCAGTAATCGACTAAACTTCATCGCACAACCAAACGTTTCGGTAAAACAAAAGAAAAACGACTCCCAACCCCAACTTCACTGTGAATATCAAGGTGTGAGTCATGGTGAGACAGTGCATGCTTCACAATTGCCAGCCCCAATCCACTTCCTCCTGTATCACGAGAACGTGCTTTATCTACCCGATAAAAACGTTCAGTTAAGCGGTGTAAATGCTGAGGCTCAATACCTTCCCCTGTGTCTTGAACTTCCAAACAAGCCCCTTGTGGGGTTTGAAACCAGCGTACATTGACTTCTGCACCCGGTGGAGTGTATTTCACCGCATTATAAACAAGGTTAGAAATAGCACTGCGTAGCTGATCTTCATCTGCCAGTACTTTCAGTTGTTTATCCACCATAAAGCGAACCTTGTGCGCGTGTTCTCCACTTAAACTTACCGCTTCTTTTTCAAGAACTTCCAGCATCGCAGGAACATCCACCACCTCATCTAATTCATGAATGGGTGAGGCTTCTATTTTTGATAAGGTCAGTAGTTGATTGACCAAACTCGACATTCGGTTCAACTGTTCGGTCATCACACTGTGTGCTTTCGGCCACATAGGCCCAATGAGTAAATCTGGGTCTTCGGTCATTTCCAAATACCCTTGTAATACCGTCATTGGAGTGCGTAATTCATGGGAAACATTAGCAAAAAAGTTACGACGCATCCCCTCTAACTGCTTTAACTGAGTCACGTCTCGTACCACCATCAAATGCTCTCCTTCGGTATAAGGTACAATCCTCAATTCAAGTGATCGCTCTACATTAAGGGGGGAGCGCATAGTGAGCGGTTCAGAAAAATCATCTTTTTTCAGATACTTAATAAAATCCGGTGTACGAATCAAGTTCGTGATCGGCTGCCCTGCATCATCGGGCCAACGAAAACCGAGCAGATGCTGCGCTAAACGGTTACACCAAACAATGTTTCCTTCCGAACGGAACACAACGACAGCATCGGGTAACGATTCAGCCCCATTACGAAAACGACGAATTAAATTGGTCAGCTCTTTTCGCTTTTTACGCTGACGTTGCTGCAAACGGTAAATACCATTAAAAAGCGATTCCCAATTTCCAGACCCAGAAGGTGGGGTTAAACGCTTCTCATCCCATAGCCAAGCAGAAAAACGCACTTGGTTGTGCAAGTGCCAAACCAATTGCAATACCGTTGCTGCCAGCAGCAGCCAAGGCATATAACCAAAAAACCACCCTACAACCACCCAAGGTAGATAAAAAAAAGCCAGCTCCCAAGCCAGCTTCTTCCAAGTCAATCGCTCAACCATAATGCTCCATCGTTGATCTTATTAAGCTTTTGTTGAAAAACGATAACCTGCGCCACGTACCGTCTGAATCAATTTATCATGCCCAGCGTCTTCCAAAGCTTTGCGTAAACGTCGAATATGTACATCAACCGTTCTATCTTCCACGTATACATTAGTGCCCCAAATATTATTCAGCAACTGCTCACGGCTGTAGACTCGCTCTTGATGCGTCATAAAAAAGTGTAGCATCTTAAATTCTGTCGGCCCCATATCAAGCGGCTCATCATTAGCCGTCACACGATGGGAGACGGGATCTAACTTAAGCCCTTGCACATCAATCACATCTTCCAATGCGGTTGGGGTAACACGACGAATCACCGCTTTTAACCGAGCCACGAGCTCTTTTGGCGAGAAAGGTTTGGTGATGTAATCATCCGCCCCCACTTCCAAACCACGAACTTTATCTTCTTCTTCGCCACGAGCGGTCAGCATCACCACTGGAATGTTGCGGGTCAACTCTTCTCGCTTCATGTGTTTAATAAAGTTAATACCACTGCCACCCGGTAACATCCAGTCAAGCAGAACAAGGTCTGGAAACGGTTCAGCTAATTTGGCGACGGCCGTATCGTAGTCTTCCGCTTCTACCGCCTGATAGCCTTTTTGTTCAAGAACAAAGCACAACATTTCACGAATCGGTGCCTCGTCTTCAACAACCAGAATCCTTCTAGACATAATTGAATAACCTTTGTTATTAATCAACGCCATGCATTATGGGAAATGTTTATGACACTTTTGTGACTATTGCAAACAAATTTTAATATAAGCTTCACGAATTATGCTCAGTGTGACACGAAACGAACCATCACTGAATTTTTCACAGACAGGTAAGACTTTACCGCGAAAATCCCCTATTATGGCGGGATTTTGAATAAGAGAAAGAAGGGTAATATGTGGTTTAAAAACTGTATGGTTTATCGCGTGAATCGTGATATCCAGTTCAACGCTGATCAACTGGAACAGCAACTGGCCGAGTTTCGTTTTACCCCCTGCTCAAGCCAAGATAAACAAAAGTTTGGTTGGGTACATGCACTCGGTAAACATGGCGACATGATGACCCACGTGAGTGAAGATCGCATTCTGATCTGTGCGAAAAAAGAAGAAAAAATGTTACCCGCTTCCGTGATCAAAGAGTCGTTAAACGCCAAAGTTGAGATTATGGAGGCCGAAGAAGGTCGCCCACTCAAGAAAAAAGAAAAAGAAAATTTAAAAGAAGATATTGTCATTGATCTTCTACCAAGAGCGTTTAGCCGTAGCCACTACACCTATGTTTTGATTATGCCAAAAGCAGGGCTGATCTTAGTCGATGCCAGCAGTTATAAAAAAGCGGAAGATGTGCTGGCGCTACTGCGTAAAACGATGGGGAGCTTACCCGTGGTGCCGGCGATTCCTGAAGTCGCGGTGGAAACCACACTGACGCAGTGGGTTAAAGAAGGCAACTTGCCGCAGGGCTTTAACTTACTGGATGAAGCTGAGCTGAAATCCATTCTTGATGATGGTGCGACCATTCGTTGTAAGAAGCAAGAGCTCTCGAGTGATGAGATCCTCAGCCATATTGAAGCCAACAAAGTGGTCACTAAGCTTGCGATCAACTGGCAAGATAGAATTCGCTTTATTCTGGCGGACGACTGTAGCTTAAAACGCTTAGCCTTCAGTGATGAGCTGAAAGATCAAAATGAAGATATCCCCAGAGAAGATCAAGCCGCTCGCTTTGATGCCGATTTCTCACTCATGTGTGGTGAGTTTTCAGTATTCCTTCCCAATTTATTTGAAGTTCTCGGCGGGCTTCCTCACGCTGCTGCTTAATTTTACTACAGGCTCTTACTTCTAAGAGCCTGACTTTTCTGATAACGCTCCCCTTCCTCATCGCGGCTTTAATAAGCCAGCTATAGTCAGGCTGTTCTTTTTAGCGTAAAATTTGCGCCTTTTCCAATACCATCAGGTGGTATTGGCCTGACTTGAGATCAGATTGAGAAGCAAATGATGAGTACAAAATCCCCTTTCGTTCCAGAACTGTTGTCACCAGCAGGCAGCTTAAAAAACATGCGCTACGCTTTTGCGTACGGTGCCGATGCGGTTTACGCAGGCCAACCTCGTTACAGCTTACGTGTGCGTAATAACGAATTTAACCACGAGAGCCTGCAAATCGGCATTAACGAGGCGCATGCTCTAGGTAAGAAATTCTATGTAGTGTGCAATATTCAGCCACACAACTCTAAGTTAAAAACCTTTATCCGCGACTTAAAACCCGTGATTGATATGGGCCCAGATGCGTTAATTATGTCTGATCCTGGCCTTATCATGATGGTAAGAGAAGCCTTCCCTGAGATGGCGATTCACCTCTCGGTACAAGCCAATGCCGTCAACTGGGCAACCGTGAAATTTTGGTCAACTCAAGGCGTTGAGCGAGTGATTCTATCTCGTGAGCTCTCTTTAGAAGAGATTGAAGAAATTCATGAAAAATGTCCAGAAATGGAACTTGAGGTTTTTGTACATGGCGCGTTATGCATGGCCTATTCTGGCCGCTGTCTCCTTTCAGGTTACATCAATAAACGTGATCCGAACCAAGGCACTTGTACCAACGCTTGCCGTTGGGAATATAAAGTGGAGCAAGGCAAAGAAGATGAAACTGGGCAAATTGTTGAACAATTCGACCCAATGGCCGCTCAGCCTATTGAAGTACAGAGTGAACGCCCAGACAATACCATTGGGTTAGGTAAACCAATCGATGACGTCGTTCTGCTTTCAGAAAGCCATCGCCCAGATGAAAAAATGGCCGCATATGAAGATGAACATGGTACTTATATCATGAACTCAAAAGACTTACGTGCGGTACAACACGTCGAACGCTTAACTCAAATGGGTGTGCATTCTTTAAAAATTGAAGGCCGTACGAAGTCGTTCTACTACTGTGCCCGTACTGCGCAAGTGTATCGCAAAGCGATTGATGACGCGGTAGCCGGCAAGCCGTTTGACGAAAGTTTAATGGGGACGCTTGAAAGCTTAGCGCACCGCGGTTATACCGAAGGTTTCTTACGTCGCCATACCCATGATACGTACCAAAATTATGACTATGGTTATTCCGTCTCAGACAGCCAACAGTTTGTCGGTGAATTTACTGGAAAGCGCCGTGGTCATTTGGTTGAAGTGGAAGTTAAGAACAAATTCTGCGTGGGTGATAGCCTAGAATTGATGACGCCGAAAGGAAATATCGTCTTTACGCTTGAAACCATGGAAAACCGTAAATCTGAAATCATTAATGATGCAAAAGGCAACGGTCACTTCGTGTTTATTCCTATGCCAGAAGATCTTAACTTGGATTATGCCCTGCTGATGCGCAACTTGAATGTAGGTCAAGATACGCGTAATCCAACAGGTAAATAATTATGGCGCTATTGATCACAGCGAAATGCACCAACTGTGACATGTGTGAACCTGAATGTCCAAACGATGCGATTTCAATGGGGAAAGATATCTATGAGATCAATCCCGATTTATGCACAGAATGCAAAGGGCATTACGACAAGCCGACGTGTCAGTCGGTTTGTCCTATCACAAATTGTATCATTACCGACCCTAAGCATATTGAAACCGAAGAACAGCTATTAGAAAAGTTCGTCGTGATTCAAGGTCTTGCTTAATTAAAGCCCCAGAGATAACACTCTGGGGTTTATTTCATCCAGCTAACTATAATCATCCAATTGAATGTGCGGTGCACGCAGCGCATTCACTACACATAAAAATGCCAAACCTGAAGCCAATAAATACCCAGTTTGAAAAGCGTGAATAATCACCGCTTGCGGGGTATCCAATAATGCCTCCAACGAGCTTTGTGCATTAAAACCGGGAATTTGTGAGTAAATCAAACTGCCAAATACCGCAGTTCCCACCGAAGCTCCCAAAGAACGAGACAGAGCAGCCATTGAGGTAATTCGCCCTAGGCTTTCTCTTCCTGCGATGGTCTGAATCAGTACTTGAGTCGAAGGCATTACCGTTCCTAACCCTAGGCCACAACAACACGCGAGTCCACTCACCCAATAGGGAGAGGGAGTTGTCACCGCCAGCAAAAGAAAACTCAGACAACTGATCAACATCCCAACCACAGGTAGCCATTTCGGTACGCCCGTCTTGGCTATCGTTTTCCCAGTCACGTAAGAGCCCGTGATAATTCCAGCGGAAAGTGGAATTAATAATAACCCCGATCTCGCCGCATTCACCCCTAATCCCACTTGTAAAAAAATCGGCAAGAAAAACACCAGAGCAAATAAACAAGAAGCAAATAAAAAGGTGGAAATCAGAGGAATATAAATTTCTTTACGCACTAAAAGTGCCAAAGGTAAAAATGAATACTTAACCCATCGTTGCTGCCATACAAACATTAGTAGCAATCCGAAAAACAGCCCGAGTAAGGTCAGACTAAGCAAAGAGCCCCATGCGAAATAGTGCCCTCCCGCAGACAACCAATAAATAATCACCGTCATCAAACTCGGAAATAGGATTAACCCGAAAAAATCGATCTGGGTTTTCTGGGTTTTCTTTACTGTTGAAGCCAGTTTCGATAAGCGATAAATCGCAATGCCAATCAAAGGTAAATTAATCCAAAATAACCAATGCCACGTTAAATAAGTGACAATCACGCCCCCCATGACGGGTCCACCAATACTGGCTAAAGCAAATAAAGAAGAAAAGTAACCTTGGAAACGCGCTCGTTGACGTGGAGGAACCAATTCACCAATTAAGGCTTGTGATAGGCTCATTAAACCGCCACTGCCCAGCCCTTGAATAATTCTCCCGGCCACTAGCCATTGCATATTACCAGCAAGCGCGCAGACCACCGACCCCACGCCAAAGAGAATTAAAGCTATCGTCAGCATTTTCTTGCGACCATATTGATCCCCCAGCCAGCCGTAAATGGGAACCGATGCGGCCCCCGCCAGCATATAACCCACCGCAATCCATGAGGAAAGCTGCATATCACCTAAATCGTTCACCATTGAAGGGGTTGCCGTCGCTAGCAGCGTTTGATCCACCGCCGCCAAAAACATCGGCAGAAAGACCGTAGCAAAAATACTTAAAAAGGTTTTTTTATCAACAGGCTGAGACATGAGTGTTTACTGGAATACGAAGAATAGAAGCATCATATAGTGAGAATAAACAAAACCAAAGGGCAGAACGTTACTCTGCCAAATAAACGAAAAAAACCGCTCTATCAAAGAGCGGCTTCCATACGATATTATGCTTGAATTAGTTTGTACGGCGAAAACGGCGTAGCCAACCGAATGTCAGTAAAGACAAAAGACCAAAACCGCCTAACGAACCACCCGATCCAGAGCCGTCATAACTAGGAACCGTCACTTTCCCGACGCCAACATCATCCTTATTAGCAACCACGATAGAGAGCTCTTTACTCGAACCAGAGACTTCAGACCAAGTCACTTGCGACTCACTCATTTTGGCAGCAACCGCATCTTGTTCTGTGTTTTCACGCATCAGATACATACGTACGGTATACTCACCTTTAGGTAAATTCGCAATATTAAATGAAACGGTTTGTGCTCCATCAGCTTTAATATCGACCACTGGAATCTGTGGATTATCATTAGATTTCAGTCCATTAGTCACGACAAGATAAGCTTTATCACCTTTTTGAGCTGCCTGATTAATAACAAAAGGAATATCAATACGGCTACTATCTATAGTAAAGCGAATCCGTTCACTCCCTTGCTCTGCGTACTTATAAGCTAGATTCATTAACACAGGATCATGATCTGATGAACGGAAAGCCGTTACTACTGGGTTAGAGTAGTCTTTATCCGTGCTATGGAACTTACCTGGGTTAGTACCTGCATTTGTCTTAGCATAATCAAACAGTGGCGTTTCTGAGCTATTGATATGCCAGTCAACCGCATCAACAACTCGCCCTTTAAGACCAGAACTGACTAACATATGATCTAACGAGCCAATTTCATCGTTGTAAGAGTAACTCCAGCTTGGCTGGCGACCTTTCTTCTCATCCATCATGTGTACCGCATTGGTATACCCAAAAGAACGAGTAATCACAGCACCATTAGAACCAAATTGAGGTTGATTACCAATCCAAGTATCACGAGCCGCCGTCAATACTTTATTTGTCGGATTGCTGGTCAAAACGAGCATAGGATCTTCTTTAGCATACGAGTTTAAGTCCCCCATAATGATACGATCATTATCTGGATAACGTTTAGCTAATTGTTCACCTAATTGAACGGCCCCTGCAACACGGAAGTTCTCGCAGTTACCTTGCTGATCTTCATCTATCGGGTTATTGCTTGAGTCTCGATTTTGGAAATCTTCCCAACAAGCTGAGCCTTTAGATTTAAGATGGTTAACGGAAATGGTTAACTTTTTCCCTGTGTTATGCACTAAAAAAGTTCCCGTTAATGCATCACGTTGATAAGCACGACCACTCCCAATTAATTCTCCTTTACTATTGGTTAATACATTGCCATTTTCATCAGTAATCGCTGGTGCTTCTTGTCGAGGCATTGGAATAATATCCACTTCTTCCAATGTGACTTTACTTGGTCGGTAAATAAGACCAGTGGTAATCGCATCAGAGCCAATGGTATCTTCAGAAGTAATCAGTTTATCGCCGTTCGAATCATACGCCACAAAGGTATAACGGTTGCCAACGTAACGAGCATCCGTTCGTTTAGAATAACGTTCTTCAGTATATTCTTGGTTAAGCGCCTCTACTAACTCTTTAATTGCTCCATAGTGACCAAACCCATTATTCTCAACCTCCATTAAGCCAATTACATCGGCATTCATACCATATAATGCTTTGACTAATTTGGCTTTTTGCAACTCAAATTCGACTTGGCTCTCTGCACCACGATTCAATCCATGTGGGTTATGATCCCCCTTGAACGGAGAGTTAAAGAAGTTAAGAACATTCTTAGAGGCGACTCGTAATACAAACTCATCAGAACTCACTGTTGAATCAATCACAGGAGAAGTTTGACGACCACTGTTGGCTTTAAAGTTTGCTTTAGTCACATCAGCTGTAGGTATTAAACGATATTCATCATAACTGTAATTAATAACACCTTGCATACCTACGACACTGTCATCCACACGAATATAATTACTGGTCGGATTATCAGTCCAAGCTGGGAAATAGGGAATGACACCATCGGCGGCTTTTGCATCACTTTCAACATATAAGCGACGATCTTGGTTATCGATGATCGCAGCTTTCGATGAATCAGAACCTGCTGGGGCAAGTTGGTTCGGATGCAAGTTGGTTTTCTCATAAGATAAAACGAGATTGCTACGATAAGAGGAATAGTCAAAGCTGAACGTTCGAGTCACTCTCATGTCTTGCTTGCCTTCTCGTGAAGTATCAATATCTTCAGGAAGCGTCACCAACATCCCTTCATGACGCTCAAGCAATTTACGAAATGAACCTTCATCACTATCAATCATCGTTAATGGAGTTGGGGTGATTTGAACTGGCGTAGAGTTCGTGATTTCCCATTTATTTTCGGTAGGATTTAATTGTGTGGAATTATAGTACTCTTGTACTTTTCCACGGAAACACAACGTTTGCCCAACTAAGTTGGTGTCAATTCCTGAAGGAAAATAGACGAACAGACCATCTGACGTTTCTGGATCGCCATCACCATGTTGATCTTGAATATAATAGCCTTTGGTTAGACCTGTTGTAGTAGCAACCACTACACCTTCGACTAGATATTCATCGTCACTGTAGTATTTATTATTTTCCACATCCACCAATGGAGAGTTCCAGCCATTCCCTTGAATTTCATAAATGGCTTTTTTCACAATGGAACTAGGCGCATCACTACACACTCCGGTTTCCGGTACTGGTTCAACCGGAGCACCAGATAACCCAGTCCCTAAGCCTGCTGGAGAATCTACTGAATATTCAACCCAATCAGCCGCAATAAAGGAAGAGCTGGGCTGTGATAACTCACCAGTATTACGCACCCATGTTTTCCGATATCCCCAACCAGTGGTGTTACCCGAAACCGTCTTAGCGCCAACAATATCATGAGTATTGGCTCGAATAGCCTCTCTAGCATCATCACCATCAACGTAACAGACGGTCTCATCAGAACAACCGGGATTAATAACGGGATGGGCGATAAAAATCGCATCATCACCATTAAACACAAATCCAGCGACTTTAGTTTGTACACCAGCGGGAATTTCAGATTTTATTGTATCGGCAAGAGAACCATGATGGATAACAATAGATTGTCCTGCTCCCAAAGTTACCCCATTAAGCATATTGATGCCTTGGAATGAATCCGCACCACTGCCAGAAAAACCATCCATATACAAGGCGGTATTTTCAAAAGTATGCGCTTCAGAGCCAACATTGGTAATTTCAATAGCTTTATTATTACTCATTCCCATTAAATAACGCGCAATCACAATATCGTTAATATCAGCAATAGCAGGGGCAGCTAATGAACCACTCACCGCTAGTGCGAGTAGAGAAATTTTATGTTTCATAAGTATAATCCTTCACTGAGCGGGTTAGAAAAAGACGGTTGCTTTAGCGTACGCATCTTGATATGCCTCACCAATATTGCCTTCAATCTCGATGACGGAAGAACGGCTGGGTTTATAACGTACCCCGATGGTATGGAAAGTTCGGCTACGTCCCATGGCTTCCCATAAAGCATCATCCCCTCCCCATTGCTGACTTCCCCTGTCCCAGTCTTTATAAGCTTCATAGTTTGCTGAACCCACTAAATCCCAACGTTCATTGAAGCTATATTGAAACGAAACAAGTCCACCTTGGTTTTTAAATTCTTGATAGCGATTACAAACTTTAATCGCCGGATCGACCCAAGGATCGGATGTAGTGGTACACTCACCGATTTCTTCATATTCAATAAAGCCATTAAGCCCCAGTAAGAGCTGATCAGTGATCGCATAACGTAGCCCAACGCCGTACAGTTTAAACAAACCGTATTTCGACTCCCCTGCCGAACCATTACGACGCTCAGCACCCAGTACCATAGAAAATTCATCACCAAAGTAGCCCACATATCCATTCGTGATATTACCTTGAGCTTGACCAGATGAAGATTTACCTTTGTAACTATAAGAAAGACCTACGGCAAAGTTTTGATAATTCCCTTCATATTTGATTGTTTTATCTTGGTCACCCGCTTCACCAGTTTCAGCACCAGTATCAAAGGTCAAATCACCATAAGCATCATAATCATCAAATGCCGTATCAGTGAGACCAAACTCTAAATAATGATATTGATTAATACGATATCCTAACCAAGCTTTATCAATATGAAGCTCCATATCCCCGGAACCACCACGCCAATTTTCTCGCTCATAATCCAATTCAATACGATAATCAAAAATACCAATACGCCCCTTTGAACCAAAAGTCGCAAATGTGTCATCAATATATGAATCATCAGAGTGGTATTGTTTATATTTAGCTTTTGTTCCGAAATAACCACCAACACCAACTTCACCAAATACATCCATGTAGTCGCCATTTTCGGCAGTATAAATCCGAGCCGCTTGACTCGTGATTGGTAAAGCTAAAAATACAGCGGACAGCGCTAAAGGAAGCACTGATTTTCGAGAGTTTATTACTCGCATGCCATTTTCCTTGCTATAGAGTTCAGTTCTAAAAATGAGTATCCCATCACAGTGGAATGTAATTCTAACCTCACAAATATTTATTTTTTGTGATCAAAACTCACATAAATCGTCAACAGAAATCCACAAAACCAAAACCACACAAATAAATCCAATACAAAACAATACATTAGACAAATGAACAAAAGTTCAAAACCCACGTTATTTTCTTTATATCTTGACTTAAGTCTCACTATCAAAAAATAAAAGAAAAACAGCAAACGTTTGCTTTTGATTTAATTAAGGCTTAGAAAAAAAAGAAAGGAAAATAAATAGAAAACTTTCTGAAAAGAAAAAGACAACCACTATGAAAAATAAATAAAGAGAGATCTATTTTATAGAAAGATAGAGAATAAAAACTCAATAAAATAGTGTAAGACAAAAATATTTATTCAATTCATCTCATAAGAAAATTAAAATTTAAATAGCAAAAAATACTCAAATCACATTTTTTCAATACAACATTTATATTGTTTAATCACCCTATAAAAAAACAACACAAATATACTCACCTTGTTTAATACAAGGTTCTACTCTCATCCCATCAAGTTAAAATACCCAACACAACAAAAACCAGATCAAAGTCACAAATAAAAGCAACAAAAGTAAAATAATCAACTAAAATTCACCAATAAGGAGATAAAATTCACACTACAGCATGTAGCACGAAAAAAGCTCATTCTTGAAACCCATATATTGAGAGACTCCTATGCGTAAATCACTTTTAGCTCTTGGCCTCATGGCTGCAACTACCGCTCCTGTTATGGCAGCAGACTACTCCGATGGTGATATCCACAAAAATGATTATAAGTGGCTACAGTTCAACCTAATGGGAGCATTCAATGAACTCCCAGGTAAATCTGACCATGATTATCTAGAAATGGAATTTGGTGGTCGCTCTGGAATTTTTGATCTGTATGGCTATGTCGACATTTTTAACCTCACCAGTGACAAGAGCAGTGATAAATACGGTAAAGATAAAATCTTTATGAAATTTGCACCTCGTATGTCTTTAGATGCTTTAACGGGTAAAGACCTCTCTTTTGGCCCAGTACAAGAGCTGTATATTGCTTCACTGATCGAATGGGATGGTGGCAGTAATGGTGTTAACAACCAAAAAATTGGTTTAGGTTCCGATGTGATGGTGCCTTGGTTTGGTAAAGTTGGGGTGAACTTATACGCCACTTACGAAGGCAGTAACAAAGATTGGAATGGTTTCCATTTTGCTACCAACTGGTTTAAACCTTTCTACTTCTTTGAGAATGGCTCATTTATCTCTTACCAAGGTTATATTGATTATCAATTTGGTATGGATGATGACAACAAAGAACTCAACAGTTCTCATGGCGGTGCAATGTTTAATGGCTTGTACTGGCATTCAGATCGCTTTGCGGTCGGCTATGGCCTTAAAGGTTATAAAGATGTTTATGGCTTAAAAGACGGCGGATGGGCAGGTAAAACCACTGGTTTCGGACACTACCTAGCCGTGACTTATAAATTCTAATTGAGCGTCATTGTTTAAAATTAAGGTGAAGTATCAACTTCACCTTTTCTTTATCTGTGTCAATAAAAACGGTCTTTATTTCCCACAAAAGACCGTTGATAAATTCAATCAATGTGACTGAACACTGGCTATTTTACTCGATTAAGCGTGACAACTGGGTAATCAAGCGCTTGTAGTATGGGTTGCTGCTCAGCAATGTATTTGACCACCGCACGGGCATCGGTATTACACAACACATGCTCAGCCTTGCAGTTAAGTGGTTGAGATTGGTAACGAACTTGATAACGTCCATCCACCTCTTCAATACGGCTGACTGGAAATGCGGTTAACGCTCCATCCACATAAGCTAAATCCACCCGACCGGTCTCTATTTTTTGTGCTTCAAACAAAGGCGTCCAACCATCATTACCGGTTGCATTGTAGCTATTCATCGCAACATTATAGATTCGCTCATCCTGCAATGGCGTCCAATTAGGATTATCAAGCGAGCCGCTATTCACTTCAATCAAGGTTAACTGACCTTGCTGATGAGCCACCGTTTCATCAAAGACATAACGCAAGTTTCCTCCATAAGGAAACTTCCCTGCATGTGCACTGGGGGGAAGTGTCTCTGTCACGGTTTTAGTGATCAGCGCTTTAATTACCTTCCCCTTAACCGGAACAACCGACATGAAATTAGAAAAAGGTAGCATTTCAAGCGTTACATCTCCTTCTCGATATTCACCTTCACTGATATTGGTGCGAATACCGCCCGCTCCCGTCAAAGCAAAATCCACTTTCATCCCCGTCACTTGAACGACTTCATCACTCGCTGCCCAGTAATACTGCCCTAAAGCAACAACCGGCGCGACCTGAGAGCCGTGTTGATCTGAATGATTATCTCCAGGACGGCGAGCATGGCGAATTTCTTGCGGCACATTCGCTATCACGTCACCATAAGCTTTCTCTACTGAGGGTTTGTATTTTGAATCAATATGGCGGCGCAGTTGTGCTTCTTCAGCAGCAATGGCGATATTACGTTGACGTTCGATAAAACGAATCGCTTTACTTTTTTCACTCTCACTAAATGCACTTTCGCTTTGGCGGTTAGCTTGATGATAGAACTCATCATTACTCAGTAATGTATTATGACCCGCGCAAGAGACCAATTCACCTTGAGCATCAAAGCTCACTTTAGTTTTACCAATGGCTTGAGCAAATTCTCCGGCTTGCACAACACAGGTCTTACTTGTTCCATTCGGATTCGTAACCAACTGCGCATAGATACCATTATTGCTCAGCCCCAAATTGGTAAAATCGCCTAATAATGTATGTGAGTGCCCCCCCACAATCAGATCGATACCGTTCACTTTGCTGGCAAGATCCAGATCAATCGCATTCCCGATATGAGTGACAGCAATAATATTCTTTATCCCAAGGGCCTGAAGCTCATCCACAGCCGCCTGCGCAGAGGTGACCATATCAAAAAATTGTAAGTCTCCCGTATTAGGGGCAATGTTAGGCATATCATCGAGGGCAATACCCAATACAGCCACTAACGGTTTATCTTTAGGAAGAGACTCCGCATCATCAACTCGTTGTTTACTAAAACCATCAAAAGCGTAAATCACATAAGGTTTTAAATTGGTTTGATCTTTTAAATCTTTATCTAAACTGGCATCAATATTCGCCGCTAAAACTGGGAAATTAATCTGATCTAAAAAGGCATTCAGTTTTTGGTTATTTAAATCAAATTCGTGATTCCCCAATGCCATCGCATCAATCCCCATTTGACTGAGAATATCGGCATTCATTGCCCCTTCATTGATTTTAAAATAAGCACTTCCCTGCCAAGCATCTCCGCCATGCAAAAACAGCAAGCTTTGATTTTCTTTCTCCGCTTCTGCTCGATATTCATTGGCTTTAGTGAGAATACGCGGATGTCCGCCAAATTCGTTATACACACGCTGCTTATTGATGTAAAAACTGGAACGTACCGGATCAAAGCTAGAATGGGTATCGTTAATATGGGCAATGGTTAGCTCAAATACGCTATTGTCTGTTGATGGAGAAGGGCTTTGGCTACACCCCAATAGCGCAAACGCAATACTACTGGCGAGTAGAACACGGTTAAATCGCATAACTGCATTTCCTTATTTAGATAAAAATCACAGAGTTTATGTAATCTAAAGGAAAAAACATTTAACTTCTGTGACACAAAATAGATATTCACGGTTACATAACACGACCATGATTTATCAGCAATAGGTTGGGAATTTATGACAACTCGGTATTATCGGAATAATAATGAAAGGAATAAAAGAGAATCATGAATATCGTCATACTTGGGCCAGGGGCCATTGGCAGTTTATGGGCCTATCAATTACATCATAGTGGTCATCAGGTAGCGTTGTGGGGAACGCAAAGCCTCGAGCATTGGTCTATATCTCAAGATAATCGCCCAGCTATCTCTTATGCTTATAATCAACCTTCGACACTCCGTCACGCTGATGTTTTATTGATCACGGTAAAAGCTTGGCAAGTGGCTCAAGCTTTGCCGCCTGTACTTCCCCATTTGGCACCAGAAACCATATTAATCTTTATGCACAATGGTATGGGCGCACTAGATTCACTCACAACGGAGATTAACCATCATCCCATCGTATTGGCGACCACAACACATGGTGCTCAAAAAACCTCCCCCCACCATGTTATGCACACAGGAAAGGGAATGACACAACTTGGTGCCTACAATGCCCAAGGCAAACAGTGCGAATTTCTCACCGAAGTTTTTAATCACGCCTTACCTACGGTGAGTTGGAATCCCGAGATGACTCATGCGCTGTGGCATAAACTGGCGATCAATTGTGTTATTAACCCGCTGACAGCGATTCATCAATGTAACAACGGGGCTCTGGCGCAGCCTCAGTATCATTCTATTATCGAACAGATTATCCATGAGCTAGTCAGTGTTATGCAGGCGGAAAGCATACCGTGTGATAAAGCAGCATTAACAGAGTCCATTTATCAAGTCATCACAGCCACCGCAAAAAATCACTCGTCAATGCAGCAAGATGTTGTTCATCAACGCCAAACCGAGATAGACTTTATCACTGGTTATCTGGTGAAAAGAGCTCAGCAGCATGGGTTATCCATTCCCACAAATCTGGAGCTTTATCAGCACATTCACTCGCTACAACAACGTTGGATATCTCAATGAAAAAACGCATATTGGTCCCGATCGCTCCCGGAACGGAAGAGTTGGAAGCGGTCACCATCATCGATATTTTGGTTCGTGCCGATTATGAGGTCGTTGTTGCCAGTGCGGATTTTTCAGGTCAATTAAGCGTTATCGGCTCTCGGGGAATCATTCTGACGGCGAGCTGTAAACTGGTCGATGTCGCCGATGAAGAGTTTTCAGCCATCGTCCTACCGGGTGGGCTAAAAGGGGCAGAAGTGTTCCGTGATAGTACCTTGTTAGTGGAAATTCTCAGACAACAAAAATACGATGGTCGATTAGTCGCCGCCATTTGTGCCTCTCCGGCTATCGTGTTAGAGCACCATCAATTATACCCTAGGGCCATCATGACAGCTTACCCCAGTTTTCAAAGTCATATTCCTCAAGATCGCTGGCGTAACCGTCGAGTCACCTTTGATGTTAACCATAACTTACTGACTAGCCAAGGGCCGGGAAGCGCACTCGAATTTGCGATAGAAATTATTGCTCAGCTATCGGGGAAAACCTTTGCAAAGCAGGTCGCTCTTCCTTTAGTTCCCCTCCCTCAACTGCACTATGAAAAATTAGGTGAAGAATAATTTCCTATGTTAGATATCACCGCCATCCGTGCGCAATTTCCCGCACTAACACAGCAGATCAATCAAGCACCTCTGGTTTATTTAGACAGCGCAGCCACCACTCAAAAACCGCAATGCGTGATTGATACTCTTAGCCATTATTATTCAACGCACAATGCCAATGTCCATCGTGGGAGCCACGCCTTAACAGCTCAAGCCACCTCACAGTTCGAAGCCGCACGACACTGTGTTGCGCAGTTTATCGGGGCAGAGCAGAGCCACAATATCATTTGGACACGAGGCGCTACTGAAGCACTCAACTTGATTGCCCAAAGTTATGCTCGCAATATTTTACTTCCGGGAGACGAAATACTGCTTTGTGAAACGGAGCATCACGCCAATATCGTGCCTTGGCAAATGGTTGCTCAGCAAACGGGAGCAAAAGTCGTCAAAATTCCAATGACTGAGCAAGGGGAATTTGATTTAAACGTTTTTTATCAACAACTCACGCCGCAATGTAAAATCGTCTCACTGGCTCATGTGACTAACGTAACCGGAGCTCGCAATCCAATAGAGTCAGTGATTGAAGCGGCCCATCATATTGGAGCCATTGTGGTGGTTGATGGGGCGCAAGGTATTGTGCATGAGAAGGTGAATGTCGCTGAACTTGATGCCGATTTCTATGTTTTCTCCGGCCATAAACTCTACGCCCCTACTGGGATTGGAGTATTGTATGGAAAAACCGACTTATTAAACTCGATGCCGCCTTGGCATGGAGGCGGAAAGATGGTGGATAAAGTCTCCTTTTCTGGTACCACTTATGCGGGTCTACCGGGAAAATTTGAAGCAGGAACACCCAATGTTGCCGGCGCATTAGCGCTCGCCTGTGCGATTGAATGGTATCAATCTTTTCCTAAGGCAGCGGTGTTACAACATCTGCATGAGTTACAGAGCAAAACCTATGCGGCGCTCTGTGAGATAGAGGATATCAAGGTTATTGGCTACCAACCTCAATCCAGCATTATCAGTTTTATTTTACAAGGCGTGCATCATCAAGATGTTGCCACCTTACTGGATCAACAAGGCATTGCGGTGCGAGCGGGTCATCACTGTGCACACCCACTCATGGAGGCCTTTGGCTTGCAGGGGACGGTACGCATTTCATTTGGGATATACAACAACTTACAAGATGTGGACCGGTTTATCCACGCACTCCATAAAGCCGTTGAAATACTGTAGAGTGATTTTGCAAGATTTAGTAGGGAAGACTTATCTTAAATCTTGCAAGATTTTATCCGTCATGGCTTTTAAACCATTCCCCCGAGATGGGCTTAAATGAGCCAATAAGCCAAGTTGAGAGAAATAACCCTCAATATCAAAACTGAGGATCTGCTCTTTGGTTTTGCCCTCAAAAGCAGCCAGCAATAAAGCCATCAGCCCCCGCACAATACGGGCATCCGAATCGGCACAAAAATGCCATACCCCCTCTTGCTCCTGACTGACTAACCATACCTGACTTTCGCACCCAGCCACCCTCACTTGCTCACTCTTTAATGATTCAGGCATGACAGGCAGTTGCTTCCCCCACACAATCAATTGTCGATAACGCGCTTCCCAGCCTTGCAGTGTCTGCATCACAACAAGGACATCATCACTGGTAATCTCAGAACCAAAGGGGTGAGAAGGAAAAAGCATGGTCTATCTCCAATGATAAAAATCAACGGGTTAATAATAAAAAACAAGCAGAATTCAAGCGATTAAGCGCGATGCTTTTGAATCAATTTCTCAATGATACGAGCAACCGCCACAAAACCAAAACTGGCCGTTACCACCGTAGCAGCTCCAAAACCACTGGCACAATCCATACGTTTGGGACCTTCTGCCGTTGATTTTACCGCACAAACCGAGCCATCCGCTTGAGGGTATTTAAGCTGTTCGGTCGAAAAAACGCACTCAATGCCAAATTTACGAGCCGGATTGGTTGGGAAATGATGATGGCGACGCAAACGATCTTTGAGCTTTTTCGCCAAAGGATCTTGAATAGTCTTGGTTAAATCTGCCACTTTAATTTGCGTGGGATCCGTCTGCCCACCCGCGCCACCGACGGTGATCACTTTTATTTTATTACTGCGGCAATAAGCCAGCAGCGACGCTTTAGCCGGTAAGCTATCAATCGCATCTAATACGTAATCAAAGTCTTTACTCAAATAGAGGTGCTGATTGTCAGGGCTGATAAAATCATCAATCAAATGGATTTGACAATCCGGGTTAATCCGTTGAACGCGCTCCGCCATCACTTCAATTTTGCTCTGCCCGACGGTACCGTTCATGGCATGAATTTGTCGGTTGATGTTAGTGACACACACATCATCCATATCAATCAAGGTTAATGCACCGATACCAGAGCGCGCGAGCGCTTCCACGGCCCATGAACCAACCCCGCCAATGCCAATCACACACACATGCGCGGCACGTAAAATTTCCACTTCACTGTGACCATATAGGCGACGGGTTCCACCAAAACGTTGGTTATAACTGTCTGAGGCAGGCGTATCAAGTTCACGCATAACAAGCTTCCACCACTATAAAAGCCAAAAAGAAAGAGTGCGATTTATACGCACTCTTTACTCAAAAGTCTAGTTTCGCAAACTACTCTCTCTTTTCCGGAGAGAGTGCCCAAGGCGCTTGAGTGGGCGAATTGTCTAAGCCTAATTTCCACACGCGGCCAAAATGCTTGTAATGGCCCGCTTCTATTCCAGCCCTTGGCCCCATACCATGGTAAAGATCAAGGTGATTCTGTTTTACCGCCCCGCCCGTATCAAGCACAATCAATAACCTAAGTTGATGAGCACCAGACCAAGTGCCATCAGCATTCAACAGAGGGACTTCAGCTAAAATCGGCGTGCCCATGGGGAATAGGGTTCTGTCACCAGCAACCGATGCCATCGGTAATAATGGAATCCCAGCACTGCCCGTCACTGGTGCGGCTGCACTTGGACGGAAAAAAACATAAGACGGATTCTGCTCTAACAACTCTTTCACCGTCGCTTCATCATTGGCAAGAACCCATTCTTTAATCGCTTTTAAAGACATATCGGCACGTTTAACGAAACCACGTTCAATTAAAATACGGCCAATACTGACGTAAGCTCGGTTATTTTTTCCGGCATAGGCAAAATATTCTAAGGTATCGTCATCCTCAAAATGGACAAACCCACTTCCTTGCACTTCCATAATAAAGGGGTCAATTAAATTGGCCGAATAGCCCAACTCTAGCCCCTGTCCATCCAAAGCACCAGCGTAGATTTCCGCTCGAGTAGGGCAATCAGCGTCACACTCAGGTAATGCGTAAACGGGGTAACGAAAAACCTCATCTGGCGTATGACGAAGCTCCATCACCGGAGAAAAATACCCTGTAAATAACACGTTACCTTGCTTATCACCACCTCCCAGCTGTGCTGTTTGTATACCAAACTGGGCAAGCTCAGCCGGATCACCACTTTGCAAAACCCATTCATTCAGCTTTTCATACAATGACTGATAAATGGCAGCCATAGATGCAGAACGAGTCACGACTTGTTCACTTTGTGCGGCAAAAGCACTGAAATCACGAGGAGAATTAGAAGCGACAGAATCCACTTTATTTAAAATTTGTGGAAATTCATCATCCAAATACTGCTGCGCTCGATCCGTTGGCTGTGCACAACCAAATAAAAACGCCAAAGTAGCGTAAGAAAAAAAACGTTTTATCACTGAGAGTTCTATCCATATTGGGTGTGAGCGAAAAGGATGACAAACTCCTCAGTGAAGAGCAATGACAGAATCGTTACTGAAGGTTTTTTTTATGTTTTCCTGACAATTGAAAAATGGGGTTATAGCGATTGGGAGAGACTAATCTCATCTCCGTATTCTCTTCATTGAGCATCTTATACTGGAAAGACTTGTCAGCAATTGAGAAGCTAAGAGAACGGCCATTATACTGATAGGTCGTGCTCACTACTCGCCCATCAATCACAATCGCATTCGGCTGAACTTCAATTTTTTGTGCCATATAAGGGGCAACATTTTGCTCAATCCATACCCCGTAGATAGAACTCTTAGGCGGTGCAAAGTGCCCCGTGATTCGGCCAAATAAATTGCTATAAAGTAGAATCACAATCACGGTTCCAACTAATGCCGCAGCAATTAATAATCGCTCAACCGATTTTTTTCGCAAAAAACGACCGGGCTGATTCGATTGATCTGCGTTTTTATATTTTAATCTCATCTCTTCTCTTTGAATATTTTCTCAAAACATCATCAAACCCTATTTATCTTTTCCTCGCTTCAGGATAAAAACATAGGGATAAAAATTTCTGCCAAAGGCAAAAAAAACTTGTACCAAATTGAATAAAAAGTCATTATTTGGACATATTTAAACAACCATGAGTGTCAGATCGTGAAAATTCGCAGTACAGCTCTTGTCAAAGGATTCAGACAATCCGCTCCTTACGTCAACGCTCATCGCGGAAAAATCATGGTGGTCATGATAGGTGGCGAAGCGATTGCCGATAAAAATTTTGCCAATATTATTAGTGATCTTGCACTGCTGCATAGCCTTGGTGTCAAAATAGTTCTCGTTCACGGCGCACGCCCACAAATTAATCAGATTTTAGCTACACAGCAACGAACCACACCTTACCACAAAGGGATCCGAATAACGGATGAAGAAGCTCTCAGTTTAGTAATGCAAGCCGCAGGCCAACTACAATTGGCTATCACAGCTCGGCTTTCTATGAGTTTAAATAACACCCCAATGGCTGGCACCCAACTTAATGTAGTGAGTGGTAATTTTGTTATCTCTCAACCACTAGGGGTAGATGATGGCATCGATTATTGCCATAGCGGCCGAATTCGTCGTATTGATATTGAGGGAATCAACCGGACTCTCGATCAAGGTTCTATCGTACTACTCGGCCCGATCGCCAGCTCAGTAACCGGTGAATGCTTCAACCTTCTTTCTGAAGAAGTGGCAACCCAAGTTGCGATTCGGCTAAAAGCCGATAAGCTCATTGGTTTTTGTTCCGAACAAGGCATTATCGATGAACGGGGAAACGCTATCGCCGAACTCTTTCCTTCCGAAGTCGAAGCGTTAGTGGATAGGTTAGAGTCCACCATGAACAGTAACGATGACTCAACGGGTACCCTGCGTTTTTTACGTGCCGCTGTTGTGGCTTGTCGAGCGGGAGTTCCTCGTAGCCATTTGATCAGCTATAAAGAAGATGGCGCTTTAATTCAAGAACTGTTTTCTTTTGATGGCATCGGAACACAAATTGTCATGGCGAGTGCAGAGCAAGTTCGCCAAGCTCAGATTGATGACATTGGGGGGATTTTTGATTTAATTCGCCCGCTGGAAGAGCAAGGTATTTTAGTTCGCCGCTCCCGCGAACAATTAGAACAAGAGATCCATAAATTTACCATTATTGAAAAAGACAGCTTATTGATTGGCTGTGCAGCCCTCTACCCTTATTCCGAAGAAGGCATGGCGGAAATGGCATGCGTTGCTATTCATCCTGAATATCGAGATGGTAATCGTGGCCTATTGCTGCTCAATCATATGAAAACACAGGCCAAGCAGATGGGCATCCGCCATTTATTCGTATTAACCACTCACAGTTTACACTGGTTTAGAGAACAAGGGTTCACTGAAGTGGGTGTGGATCGCCTCCCGATGGCAAAACAGAGCCTCTACAACTATCAACGTCGTTCGAAGATCTTAATCTTATCTATCTAACCCCTATTTCTCAGGCTCACACATCCCCTAAATGGTTGCTGCTTTTAGGGGAAAATACCAAAAGCCATGAGAGAATACGGAAGAAATGTGAATATAAAACATCCAAAAGCGGGGAGAAAAAGCAGGACACTCTAGATTTCACTGTATAGAAAATAATCACTTGCAATGCTTATGCAACTGTGTAAAATTCGCACAACTGTGATTTAGATCTACTTTTTCACACAAAATAGGACCCTTATTCATTCATAAGGCACAGCGCCAGAGAGACTCATTCCATATCTCTGATAGACCATCTGGTGTCGTACCAAAAAAGATGAATATGTCAGTCTAAATGAATTATTTAGACCTCGCATGGATTGCTTTTACTACACCTATTAGTAACTAAGAGCATTTTATCGATGAAAACCGTTATTTGTAATTCACTACAGAGCTTTTGGGACATGGCGGATAACCAGTTTCTAGGAGGTCTGGATGTCCACTGCGTCTTTCCTGTATGTGAGAACCTACGCCGGTTTCTACTTGAATCAAAAGAACGCTATAAAATTCGTAATATTACCTTTACCAAGGCTCTACAAGCATAATTAGCCACCCTAATCGGCCAAGGATGGTAAATTTCTCATTAATCTTCCACACACGTTAACCGCTCTACCAACCCACTGGCTCGCTCAGTTTTCACTGTGATACTCCGTTTTAATACCGCCATATCGGCATACAGTGCAAGACGCTGTTTGGCGCGTGTGATTCCCGTATAAATCAACTCTCGAGTCATGATTGGGCTAAAATCTGGCGGTAGAATCAATAAGGTAAAATCAAATTCACTGCCTTGTGATTTATGGATAGTCATGGCATACGCGGTTTCATGAGCGGGAACTCGACTCGGTAATACCGTTTTTATCTGGCCATCCGGTAACTCAAAATAGACTTTTAGCCGCCGAACAGGATCATTTTCATCGGGCAAGCAAATACCAATATCGCCGTTATACAACCCAAGGGAATGATCATTTTGGCTAACCATAACGGGTCTCCCTGCATACCATTGTTCATCTTGGAATTTAATCAGCTTTCTTGCTGCCAATGCTCGTTCAACCCGTAGGTTCAAACCTTGCACGCCAAAATCACCTTCCCGCACAGCACATAATAATCGGCAGCGGCCAAATTCTTTTAAAATAGCTCGCGCTTTGCTCGCCATCGATTCAGGTTGCTCTAATTCATCGTTAAGCGAATGCTTCATTCTCTGTAAATAACCAGAGTAAGCGCTCACCAAGGTTTGTAATAAATGTCGGTAGTTTTCGCTGGATATTGAATAATGCTCAATATCCGTAAACCCTTGCTGCCAAACCTGATGAAGTTTTTCAGCTTGGCCACGATTGATCGCTTTGGCGAGTTGCCCTATCCCAGAACGAGCATCGAACCGGTAGCTTTTTTGTAGCATACATAGGCAGTCGGCCAAAGGATTCGTGACCGCTCGTGTAGAATAAGAAGTTAAGCAAGTAAATCCGGTGAGCTCCGCTAATAACTGGCGCTGTAAGGGAGAATAGCCTTGCGATAAAAAACTGCAAATATCCCCTAACACCGCCCCGGCCTCGACAGAAGCGAGTTGATCTTTATCTCCCAGTAAAATTAGCTGAGCATGGGTAGGCAAAGCTTCTACCAACTTGCTCATCATGGGTAAATCAACCATGGACGCTTCATCTACCACTAAAATATCCAAATGCAGCGGATTTTTACTATGGTGACGAAATTCAGCACTGTTTGGGATTGCGCCAAGCAAACGGTGTAGCGTGCTTGACTCGGTAGGAATTCTCGCTTTCAAGCTGGGATCAATGGCTAACTTAGCGACCGCTTGCCCAATCGATTCGGTTAACCGAGCGGCGGCTTTACCTGTTGGGGCTACCAGTTTAACCAATGGTGTTTGTCCTTGCTGCTGAGCTTGAAGCATGAGAGCGGCAAGGAGTTTAGTGACCGTGGTGGTTTTCCCTGTTCCCGGCCCACCGGAGATCACCGCGAAGCGACGCGTCAAGGCGATAGCAGCTGCAACTTTTTGCCAATTTAAACAGTGACGTTCTGCGACTAACTCATCCAATACCATCAGATCATTGGCTTTTTTGGCCTGAACCAGCACTGCGTCAATGGCTGGCCAATCAAGCTTATCTTCTTCAACCACATCTAACCAGTCACAAACCAAACGTTGGCGGATACCAAAAGAGTCATTCTCATGCTGCAAAGCGCTAAAGAGAGCCGTGTAGTCTCGAGCAAATAGCTCATCTAAGTGCTGCTTGAGGTTTTGGACCATAGGAAGCTTTAAGCTCATTGGTGTCCCAAAGCGTTGTAAATGCTCTGCCAGCGTGAGTTCATACTGCCAGTAACGGTGCAGATATAATCGCTGCCCATCGAAAACCAGCGGCACTGAATCACCGTGTTCGCTGATCAATGGACACTGTGTTACTAACGCTTGCCAATGAACGGAATACCATAGCTCATTAACCAGTAAACTTGATTGTCCATGCAACCCAAGTTTACTGGCTAACTCTATTTTCTGCCCTTGTTCATCAAACAAAGGGAGGCAGATGTGCCCTCGTCCTAATTCGGCACTGATCGCCGCACTGATCACCAATAACAGTTGTTGCTGCTGGCTGGATAAAACCAACTCTTTCGCACACCCCAGCATAAATTGTGCAAATTGATAATCGAGCTGACGCAATATTCCTTGCTTAGCCAGTTGTGCTAATTGAATCGATTGCTGCTCTATCATAAATCAAACTCCATCTGCCCAAGCTCACTCGTCGGAGGCGAAGCGGGTTGTCCATCGATCAATCGGTCTAAGGCCTGAATGAATTCAATCTTTGGCTTAGCATGAAATACTCCACTCTGAGATTGCCCATCCATGCCCCGTAAAAATAGATAATAAACTCCACCAAAATGTTGCTGATAATCGTAATTATCCAATCGGCTACTTAAAAATCGGTGTAAAGCTAACGTATATAATTGGTATTGCAGATCATAGCGATGTTCAACCATTGCTCGGCTGAGTTGCTCACCTTGATAGGCTTGTCGATCATATCCTAAATGGTTTGATTTCCAGTCTAAGAGATAATATTGCCCTTGATGTTCAAACACTAAATCAATAAACCCTTTGAGCATCCCTTGAACCGGATAAAACCCGAGTTCCCCAGCTTTAGCAGACAGTGGATCATAACGATGGCCGATTCGATTGAGCTCAGGTGCGGTTAATAGCTCGATCGGCAGGAGAAACTCCATCTCCGTCAAACGCCGCTCTGGAGCCGTTTGGTTGAGGCGTAATGATTGGCCATCCAACGGTGTACTGAGTACGGTTTCAACCATCTTTTGCAATACCTCTAGCCACTCAAAATCCACTTGATGGCGTTCCATTAAGGTTTCAATGGTCGTTTGATTTTTCTCACTGTACGCAGACTCGGTAAACTCAACCTCTTCAAACAGTGCGTGCAAAAAGGTGCCCGGTGTCGCACCACGAGGAAAGGTAAAAATCGAACGTTCCAACTCATCAGAAGCGAACGGTTCATCATGCTCACCGGCAGAATCAAGATCAAACCCAATCCGATCAAACGCGCTCTCTTGTGGATGCCCTCCTTGCTTAACGAGTCCAGAATAACTGGTCACTCGCCATGCGCGGTCAATGGAATGCTGTAATGTTTGAGCGCTCAGCTCAGGCTGTGACGTTTGTAATGGGGTAAAGGGTTCTGGCAACAGCTCTGGCGGTTCGGTGACGATAATCGAACTCAGCGCCGCTTGCTGAGACAAAGCCTGAGTCAGCTGCGCAATGTCCCCCTGTTGACCATTTTGCAACAAATATCCAAGAGCACTTAAATGCACCCCCGTCGGCTCTTTGGTTGAGCGCCCGTTACGCAGCGGAGCCACACCGATAAAACAGCCATAAACGGCACGAGTTAACGCGACATAAATTAAGCGTAAATCTTCTGCTAACCGTTCTTTATCTGCTTGCAGTAAAGCGGCGTCACTACCCATAATATCCAGTAGAGTTTGACCACTGGCAATATCGTAATATTTTCCTTCTTGTGCTTCTCGATAGCTCAACACAAAAGGTAAAAAGACCAAGTCATATTCAAGCCCTTTCGATTTATGGATTGTGACGATTTGCACCAAATTTCGCTCAGATTCAAGACGCAACATGGCATCGTCACTGCTACTCCCCGATTGAGCATCAACCATTGACTGAGCAAACCAGCGCAATAAACCATGATCACTTTCGAGCGTTTGGGTGGCTTGTTGCAATAATTCACTCAAATGCATAAAGTCCGTTAATTGCCGTTCACCATTAGGCTCAGCAAGCCAGCGCTCAGCAATATGTCTCAAGCTTAATACCGCTCGCAGCATCGGCAACACTCCGCGCTCTTGCCAGAGTTTGCGATAATGCTTAAATTCATTTTGTACCGCTTCCCACTCATTCTCATCATTATTGAGCAAATCCAACTGAGCCGCATTCAGAGCAAAAAGGGGCGATGCGAGTGCACTACGTAGTGCTTTTTCATCTTCAGGATGCAAAGCGGCCTGCAGCAATCGCTGGAGATCAGCGGCAACCGCACTGGTAAAAACACTGTCTCGATTCGAAAGATACACGCTTGCAATGCCTTGTTGTGCCAAAGCTTGTTGAATCAAGCGACCTTCACTTCCTGTGCGCACGAGCACCGCGATATCCGCTGGTTCAATGAGGCGATCTCGCTCAAAGTGAGCCTCTCCTTGCTGAGCCGCCGTTAATAGGGCTTGAATCTGACTGGCGGTTGCCTGTGCCATGATTTGTTGATACTCCCCCTTGCTCAGTGGTGCTTCTGTCTGTTGATACCAATAGGTTAAGGCTGGCTGAGCTTGCCCTGCTAAAAACCACTGCTTTTGCTGCGCTTTTGGGCTCGGTTGCACCGGATAAAAAGGAATGTCGTTATCATAAATAAAAGGACTATCGGGAAAAGCAAATAACTGATTAACCGACGCCACCATCTCGGCACTGGATCGCCAGTTCGTGCCTAATGTGTAATGAGCCGAGACCTGATTTCTTGCTTTAATGTAAGTAAAGATATCAGCGCCACGAAAGGCATAAATGGCCTGTTTGGGGTCCCCAATCATAAACCAACCACAAGTCGGATGCGCCAAATAGACTTGGCTAAAAATATGGTATTGCAGTGGATCGGTATCTTGAAATTCATCGATCATGGCAACCGGATACAAGTGACGAATTCGCTCAGCCAGTAACCCTTGTTCATCTTCGGCGAGAGAGGCGGATAATTGACTTAATAAATCATCAAAAGAGAGCCATTGCTGGCTTGCTTTCGCTTTAGACAAGAGCTGTCGGCACTCGGTGATCGCATGAGCCATTAACGGCCCTTGCAAACTTATCGGTTCTGCAAGAAAGGTTTCGATAGCATCAAATAATGGGTGATGAGGCGCTTCCCCTTTGGGTGTTTTTTCCATTAACACGGATTGAGAAAAACGGCCCAATTTCTCAGGGATATCATAAGTGATGGTTGGGGTTTCAGCCCAAGAGGAAATGCGTTCAATCCATTCTGGTAGTAACTTCTTAGTATAGCTGCGCTTATTCACATCTGAGCGACTAATGAGTGTTTCAATGTCCTGTTCAGCCGCTCGCCACTGCTGTTTCAAAGCATCAATTTTGGCCAAATTACTTTGGTGTAACGCTAAGAGATCCCCCGTCATGACCGGAGTGGTTAAGCTCAGGGCTTCCCCGCTCAAATAACGACCAATTTTATCCAGTAACGCTTGAGGTGAAGACCATAAACGGCGAATTTCTCCCGCTAAATTCAGCGGAAGCGGGTAGAATTGTCGCCGCCAGTAGTCCGCAACCACTTGGGCTTTCAGTTGGCTTTCATCGGTAATGAATTCATTATCGAAACGCATTCCCGATTCAAAGGCATTTTGAGTCAACATACGCTGACAAAAACCATGAATGGTGTAGATCGCCGCTTGATCCATCTGCCGCTCGGCATTCAATAATAAATGGACCGCAAAAACATGATCGGTAACCTGTTCGAGTAGCGGTTTCACCACAGGATCATCACTACTCCCTCGACTAAAGGCGATACGGGCCTCATGAATACGACGGCGAATTCGATCTCTTAACTCAGCAGTGGCAGCTTCCGTGAATGTCACCACTAAAATCTGTTCCACCGTCAGAGGCTGTTCATGACGAGTCTGTGGGGAACCGTGACCCAAAAGCAGCCGTAAGTACAGCCCAGCAATGGTAAATGTTTTTCCTGTCCCCGCAGAAGCTTCAATTAACCTTGCCCCGTGCAAAGGAAACGTCAGGGTATCCAACGGGGTGGGAACAATACTGTCAATGTTACTCATCATTCACTCTGCTTTTGGTGGTTTATAGGGGTACTAGTGTGATCTGTATTAAATAATTCTATTTAGTCAGAGCGAAACAAGATAACTCAGAAAGATATGAGACCTGACTCACGGTGCAGCCCACAACAACCGATTACACTGCGCCGCATCGATGGAGTGATACTCCTAGCCACTCCTCACGAATTCTGGTCCCTCTGACCTGTGGCCGTACAGCAAACGCCCTACACAAATAATGATTTACTGGCGGCCACCCTACTTCTCAGGTTTCTTCCTCGTCTTGCAACGATAGCCTTGCCGTTTGAATCACTCGCTTTGCTAATAAGTGCACTTGCTCGGCCAATTCATCATTCCATTGAGGCCAGATTCGGGCAATATATTCATTGCTTCCTTCTCCCGATGAGAAATAGCCATCATTAAAAGTATCCGCCATTTTTTTTCGTGCTTTTTCTTCATCCTCAACCCATTTTCCTCGGCTAAAACCAGCCTCAACGGCAGCTAATGCTGTTTTAGGAAAATAGGGTAAGGGCGAGCTCATCCCTTGGTAATAAAGCTGTACCAGATCCGCTAACTGAGCTTGAGCCTGAAATGAATCCTCCAGTGCTGGAAAGCAATAATGAAGCGCACCGTCTTTGCGATCATAACCAATAAGATGGGTTGAAGCATGATGTCCCATCGCGGCAAAAGCCAGATGATCAAGCCAAGCCGCTAGCAGATCTTGGGCACGGATCGATCCGCTGCGATAACGCACTAAACCCGATTGATAGACTTGCGTCAACCAACCAGTTACCCATATAGGTTTATCTGCCCCCAATGGATGCAATGTGATATTGATTTCAACATCTTGTTGAGGCCTCTGGCATAAGCCATGAAGGCTATCTAACAAGGCTTCTGCCTGAACTCGGTTGGTTTCAAGCTCAAGAGTACCAAAGGCACCAATGGGTAAACGCCCTTGTGCTCGTTGCTGGGCGGCAAAAGTTCGGAGTACGATTTCTCTTTCCGCTGGTTCTGGATGATTAAGCAAGGTGGCAAGCAGTTCATCTCGCAACTGATAACTCGCCAACCCATTCAACGCAAAAGGTTCTTCGTCTTCGAGAACATTAAGCGCTGAATCAAACGTCACTTTTAATCGCCGTTGAAAAAAATACTGCACGGGCAAACGCCAAAAACGGTGTAGTTCAACCCAATCAAGTTCAAGGGGATAGATCCCCCCCAATAAGTAATCCTCAACGGGCTGATAAAAAGCCAAGCTCGCTTGACCTTGTCGCCGAGCCGCGGGTAGCCACTCTTTAGCATAACTGCCCGTTGCTCCCCAAAAAGCGTGCGGACTAAATGGCACCATCGCGTGCTGCCTTGTGATCTGAGCCAGTAGCTTTTCACCCGATTCATCACTGGGTAATGCTTCATCCCCTTGCAAGCAATAGTTTTGTTGGCAATATTCCAACAGTTCGCTAACCAAAACAGAAGGAACTTTAACACTGTTATCTTGAATAGAGCGCCCCACATAACTGATATAGAGCCGCTGCTGTGCAGACAAAAGAGCCTCCAAAAATAGATAACGATCATCATCACGCCGAGAGCGATCACCGGGCCGAATCCTTTGACGCATCAAATCAAACCCTTCTGTTGGCATCGCACGGGGGTAGACACCATCGTTCATCCCCAATAAACAAACCACATTAAAAGGAATCGAGCGCATAGGCATTAAGGTACAAAAGTTAACCTGTCCGGCCAAAAAGCGTGGACTCACACGTGTACTCGATAACTGATTGTGCAGATATTGGCGAATAATGGCAGGCGCTATCGGCGATTGATAGTCCGCCTCCTGCAACTGTTCCTGTAATGCCGCTAAAGTTTCACGAATGGATTGCAGGGCGATTTCACCAGTAATATCCACCGCAAAACTATCGGCTAATAATTGTGAAAGGGTTTCTCGCCACTCAGCGATAGATTGAGTTTGTGCCAAACGGCTTCGATAATCACTTACTGTAGCGATAAAATGCGCCAACTTACCCGCTAGTTCAGCAGTCATTCCCTGAACTTCATTGTAAGGAGCAAGCTGAACGTCTCCTAACTCCACAATACCAGCATGGCTCGACATCGCATAGCCAAGCAACATTCGCTGAATGCCAAACTGCCAAGTATTTTGCTCGGTAGCAGGCAACTCAAATTCTCGTGCCGTTTCGCCATTCAGCCCCCAGCGAATACCACTCTCTTCCACCCACTGCTGGGCAGTGGCAAACTCCTCTTCACTGATCTCAAAGCGAGCTAAGACTGCTGGAGTTTCCAATAACTCCAGTAGTTCTGACGCTAAACAGCGGGATAAAGGCAGCGATAACCACTGCATAAAAGCATGAAGAATTGGGCTTTCTTGATCAACCGATCGATCAGAAATGGAATAGGGAATAAACCGCTCTCCCGGCGCATTGCCAAACACGGCTTGTATATAAGGGCTGTAGGCATCAATATCGGCCACCATAACAATCACATCACGCGGTTTAAGTGATGGATCACGATCAAACATCGACAAGAGTTGGTCGTGCAATACTTCCACTTCTCGCATCGGGCTGTGACAAAGGTGCAATGTTAGTGAATCATCACCGCGCTCAAGAGCGGGCTTATGTTCACTACTGGCTAACCATTGATCATTATGGTGTTCTTGCAGGTGTAAAATATCCGCCTGAATATGATGCAGCAGGCTATCTCGAGGTACATCGATGAACAGTTCCAACTCCTCATTATTGCTCTGTTCAAGCAAAAATAAGTTGTCCCGTCCTAACTTACCAAGAGAGGCCAACAAACTGTGCCCTACCGCTTGCTGCGTATGGAGTTCATCATTTATTAAATAGTCGCTGATTTTTCCTTTCAGTGGTGAGGTTTCTCCACGAATCGTGAACGGTTGATCAGCCTGCACTATTTTTTTTCGTCGTTGTGTTTCAAGCCGAGAAAGATAATGGCGGTCTCGGATCTCTCCCCAATAATGCTGACAGGGATTAGTAAACATCAGATGAACATCAATATGATCACCTAATGCTTTTAGCGCATCCAGATAACGCGGAGGTAAGGAAGAAATACCAAAAATAAATAGTCGCTTTGGCAATTGCTCAAGCGGAATAGAGTCGCTTTGCAGTTGATCAATAAAGGTTTGATAAAGGTTGGCTCGATGATAATGAGACTGGCCAAGAGCAAGGGCATCATCGTACAACGCTTTCCACAAGGTAGGTTGCCAAGAGTGCTCGTCTTCGATCTCGGTTACCGTTTCTCCCGATTCCCAAGCGGCGATCCAATCCGGGCGATAGACTAAATAACCATCAAAAATATCGGCAATTTTTTCAGCAAGTTGATAGCGCTTTGCTTGGTCTGGATCATCGGCCAAATAACGACGCAGTGGGGCAAAAGCGGGTAAATCAAGCAAGTTCGGTAATAAACGCATTAATTTCCAACTTATCGTTTCCTTGTTAAAGGCACTACGGGTTGGAACATCGGAAATGATTTTCGTGAACATCTGCCAAATAAAGCTAGCAGGCAAAGGGAACTCGATGTTAGCGGCCACCCCCATCTCTTTAGCTAACGCCATCTTTAGCCATTGAGACATTCCGGAACTTTGCACCAGAATATGCTCTTTACTAAAAGGATGATTGAGCGGATCATTTTTAATCAGATGCACTAAAAGAATCTTTAGTGTTTCGATGTTATTAGAGTGGTAAACCGTAAACACAATGCACTCACACGACTTTGGCCCGAATAGAAGTTGAGAGTAGCATAAGTGCACTTAACTGAATAATTTTCCTGAGCTAAGCAAGGGAATTACGCCTGGCTCATCACGGCTCGAGCGGGAAGATAAAACAGCACATAGCGCAGTGCTACATAACTCACCACCAAAGTAGCCACCATAAGCTCAAGAGTGGCTAACACATGCACCTGTTCAATATAGTGCGGTGCGATTGACACCTGCTCCATCCAATGGGTCATCTTAAATAATGCCGTGGCACCGATAACCATTGGGAAGGTAAAAGCGGCATAGCCTGGGCTAAAAGGCAAACGCAGTAACTGGGTAAAGGCTAAATAAATAATCGCTGTCATTAAAACCGCAATGCCAAACAATAATGCAATGATGACCGGGGAAGGGTCAGCCGTTACACTCAAATAACCCGCTAAAGAAAGGCTTGCAGGAGCAGCTAAGATCGCCAACGTCGGCTTTGCTGCATCTGGAACTTCACGAGTAAACATAAAGCGGTAGATCATCACAGGTAGCATTACCGCATACGTTAACATACCAAAAATCAACGCACTGTGTGCTATTGGCGCTAAAGCCGGATTACCCGAGAAAGAAACGTCCGCCACAATAATACCAACCGGTGGAACAAACCAACTGGGGATCATGTGATGCAGTTCAAACGCTTTAGCACGATGATAAATAAAACTGACCAAAAAAATGACATGCAGTATGACCGCCAATAACCAGAGGCCATCTCCCGCAATAGGAAAAAATTGCCCGACAGAATGAGAGACCACCATACAAGCCATGGCAAAAGTAGGCACCACGCTTCCCACGACAGGATGCGCTAAATCTTCCTGTAACGCATGACTATGACACAAAAATTTCACTGCCAAAATCAGCAATAAGATACTGGCAATCATTGCCCCAGACCACTGGCCAATACCCTGTAAATCTGCGGCGTTTTCCCAGCTCCACCCCAAACTGGCAATGCCTAATGCCAACCCAGCCATAGGGGTGGGCGCGCCCATCACTTTGATTTTTGCTGCTTGAATCATCTCAACCTCAATACACAACATTGTTGCTACTGGCGGCATGATACGCTTGCTTATTGTTTGAATATATCTAATTATTTATAACAAACGTTCAATAAAACTAAACATTCATGAGCCTTTCTATTTCACTCAAACAATTAAACGTCTTTATGACCATTACTCAGCATAAAACCTTAACAGCGGCGGCTGAGGCCCTGTTTCTTTCTAAAGCGGCGGTCAGTATGGCCTTAGCTGAACTAGAAAAGCAGCTAGGCCATGTGTTATTTGACAGGGTCAACAACCGGTTAATTCTCAATCAGGAAGGTCAAAAATTACTCCCCTTAGCCGATGAGTTACTAGGACGAGCAAAAGATCTTAATCATCTCTTTGATGAAGGAAATACCCTCTCCGGCCAATTACGAATTGGGGCCAGTGACACCATAGGTAATCAAGTTGCCCCCTACCTACTCAGTGCCTTTCAAAAGCAATTTGATCATCACGCCCAAAGCCTATTCATCTCCAATACTGCGCTTATCTGCCAAAAACTGGTCGATTACGAACTGGATATCGCATTGATTGAGGGAAAGACACGACATCCACAATTGTTGGCAACACAATTTGCACACGATGAGATGTGTATTATTTGCTCCTCTTCACATCCCCTTACTCATAAAAAGAATATTCGCTTGACCGATTTTGAACAAAGCCAATGGGTTTTACGAGAATCAGGTTCTGGCTCTCGAGAATTCTTTATGCGGGTGGTCGCTCCTCGAATTGAACAGTGGCAAGAAAGTTTCGAACTCAACACGACTGAAGCGTTAATCAATAGCGTTTCTGCCGGGCTTGGTCTGGGTTGCCTGTCACAGTTAGCCGCTCAATGTGCACTCAAAGATGGACGCGTTCGTTTACTGAACGTACCGCTCGATATGAAACGTCGTTTTTGGGTACTGGTTCACAAAGAAAAGTACCAAAGCCCACTACTAAAAAACTTTATGGAATTTTGTCATCAGTGGGCGGGCTCGCCTCTCAGTTTTGATGGCTTATCTGGACTTTACACAATAAAAACTGTATAAACAGCCAGTAATTTTTAGCACAATGTAGAGGATGAACCATGGCCGTCATCGTTAAGTACGTGGTGGAGCGCAACGGAGAAGAGAAAATGACTTTTACCTCGAAAGCCGAAGCTGACGCTTATGACAAAATGCTGGATATGGCAGATGAGTTATTCGATCTGTTAGGTAAAAGCGCTCTGATCGAAGAAGAAAGCAAGCAAGAAGAACTCGCGCTCTTCTTAGCACAAAATAAAGAAGAGGTGTTAATCGCTCTGGGGGCGAAACGTAAGCCGACCCCACCGAAAAAACCCAAAGCAGCAAAAAGTGATGAATCGGTTGATGATGCCGCTTAATAAGGTCAAGCCGCTGCCCAGCAGCGGTTTTTCTATCTAAAAAGACATATCTATCGCTAAGAAGACAAAAGGTATCGGTCTACAGACGGATCAGTGCTCACCTCTTTCTTCCCTCTCAGACTCTCTTTAAGATACCCTTGAAGTCGCAATAACACCGCTCACTCATAATGACTCACCCAAGTAAAGGTAAGCCTAACGTGCAGCAGCGTTAAATCATCAGCGATATGATGGAATTAATCCCTATTTATGGAGAACTCACATGGCGAATTTTGCCCTTGGCTTTGGTACGGCCACAAAAAATCGTGACGGAAAAATCGTTGAGGCATTTTTCCCTCATCCCGTTCTTAACCCAAGTGATGCACTGGTGAGTGCTTTGGCGAATATTTCTGGTTATTTGCAAGGTAACCAAACGCTAGAAGTCTCAGCAGAACAAAGCGCACAATTAGCCAATGCTTTTGCGGCCAATGGTCAAGCGGCCAATGCAGCCTTCGCCGATAAAGCCGCCAAATCAGCTCAGCCATTAGTGTTGGTGATCCTCGCTTCTGATGATAAACCACAAAGCGTGTCAGAAGGCTTCCTGAAGCTTCAACTCATTTCACACCGTTTGGTTCAGCCTCATGGCACCGTGCTCGACGGTATTTTTGGCCTACTACACAATATTGCATGGACCAATGAAGGCCCGATTGACCTACCTGAGCTGGCAGAGCGCCAAATTGAAGCTCGCTTAGCAGGACGCTCATTAAGTGTCGATTGTGTGGATAAATTCCCTAAAATGGTGGATTACATTGTTCCAACAGGTGTACGTATTGCCGATACCTCGCGTGTTCGTCTTGGCGCTCATGTGGGCGAAGGAACAACCGTCATGCACGAAGGCTTTATCAACTTTAATGCCGGAACCACTGGGGTGAGTATGGTCGAAGGGCGCATTTCGGCTGGCGTGATGGTTGGCAATGGCTCAGATATCGGTGGAGGGGCTTCCATTATGGGTACCCTCTCTGGTGGGGGCAAAGTTGTGGTATCTATTGGTGAAAATTCATTGCTTGGTGCTAACGCTGGCCTTGGTTTCCCATTGGGTGATCGCTGTACCGTTGAGTCTGGCCTCTATGTTACCGCTGGAACCAAAGTCCGTATGCTGGATAAAGAAGGCAACGAAGTAGAAATCATTAAAGCCCGTGAACTGGCTGGTGTTTCCGACTTACTCTTCCGCCGTAATTCACAGACAGGCCAAGTGGAGTGCTTAGCGAACAAATCTGCCGTGGAACTCAATAGCGAGTTACACAGCAATAACTAAATCTTCATTCCATTACTACTAGGCCAGCTTATGCTGGCCTATTCTGTACTTTTCGCACTCATCGCATTAACACGAATTAGCCTCCCCCCCCATTCCCCTCAAGCGATTTTTTTGTACGGTAGACTTTTTTCAACGATTCGTTATTATGCGAGGCAATTTTCTGCTTGTGAATCTGGGCAGATAATGACTATTGGCTTCGTATAACCTCACTGATAGGGTGTGAGGGTCTCTACCAGAATCCGTAAAATTCTGATTACGAAGAGTAAAGTGATTGATCGCTTTTCTCTTTGTATGACCGTCATACCTCAGATGAATAGCGCTTAATCGCAACTTTTTGATTAAGAGGGAACCATGAAACCATTTATTCAGCAACTGCCTAAAGTCGAACTCCATCTGCATATCGAAGGCTCATTGGAGCCAGAATTAATGTTTGAACTGGCGCAACGTAACCAAATCGAAATACCTTTCCGATCCCCTCAACAAGTGCGTGAGGCTTATCAGTTTTCAAACTTACAAGACTTTTTAGATATCTACTATCAAGGGGCGAATGTCTTAATCCACGAGCAAGATTTTTTTGATTTAGCGTGGGCTTATCTATTGCGTTGCCAACAAGACAATGTCATACACACGGAAATTTTCTTTGACCCTCAAACACATACCGCCCGTGGAATTGCCTTTGATACCGTCATCAACGGCATTAGCCGAGCACTGGAACAAGCAAAACATCAATTAGGCATATCCAGCCAACTGATCCTGTGCTTTTTACGCCATCTCAGCGAAGAAGAGGCATTACTAACCCTAGAACAAGCTTTACCATATCGAGATAAAATTATTGGTGTCGGGCTAGACTCGTCCGAGCAAGGTAACCCACCCGAGAAATTTATGCGCGTGTTTGCCAAAGCTCGTGAGGCAGGTTTTCTGACCGTAGCCCACGCTGGAGAAGAAGGCCCAGCACAAAATATCCGTCATGCGATGGAGTTATTACAGGTTCAACGGGTTGATCACGGAGTACGCTGTGTCGAAGACGCTGGATTAGTAGAACAATTAATTAAGACACGAATGCCGTTGACGGTTTGTCCATTGTCCAATCTAAAACTCAACGTTTTTCAAGAAATGTCTCAACATAATGTGGTGGAATTATTACGACAAGGGCTCTGTGTAACCATTAATTCTGATGACCCCGCCTACTTTGGTGGCTACATGACAGATAACTTCCTTGCGGTAGCGGACGCTCACCCTATGACTAAAGCCGAATTAGCACAATTTACCCTCAACGCGATTGAAGCCAGCTTTATCAGTGATGAGGAAAAACAGCGTCTAACACAACAAGTGACGGATTTTATGGCTCAACATTAATTGAATCTGTGGTTGAAATGCCTCCCTCATCCGGAGGGGGAGGCTGTCTTTTCGATTATCCCGGATGGCCATCGACGCGAGGCGTAAGTAACATCCCTGCAAATTTAATGACAAACAGAGCAAAAGCCCCCATCCATAAAACAGCACTGATATTCACCCATAACATCATTTGTACCGGCCAAATAGCAACACCCAACGCGCGTATACAAGCCGACAGCAACAGTGCGATAAAGGCCAACGACATACGAGGACCTTGATAAATCGCCCGCCCTGTGTGCCCCATGGTGACCCGTGCAATCATCGTTAAAATTAATCCCGCTAAAGCTCCTATCGCAAATAGGTGGATTAAGTTATGGGTAATGAATGCGTTATCGAGTAAACCACGCAGTAACAGACTCAATGGAATGCAAAAATAGAACAAGTGCAACGACCAAACTAAAGGTTCTTGGTAAGTTCGCCATGGTTTCCAACGTAAACAGCGAACCAACTGAGCCAAACCAGCAAACACCATAGTCGGCTGGCCAAACTGAGCCATGCTTAACGGGAAGAAGCTAAGAATAAACAGCACCACTAACGGAGCATTAGCCAAAAGATCCAGCCATTGATTGGCTTCAGGTTTCGAAAATTGAAAACGACGAGCGGTAAAGAAAGGGATCACTCGCCCCCCCATGATGGAAAGCAAGAGTGTAAACCACCATAACATCGCCAGCCATACCGCAGAAGAGGAAAAAGGAGGCATTCCTTTAATCGTTGCATAGCTGGCAAAATTGGCAGCGATTGCCAGTAAAAAAAGAGGGATAAAGAAAATATTACGCCACCCCTTCGCTTTTACCACTCGAATGCCAATTTCGTAGGCCGTTAAGGCCAAAAATATCGCCTCAATACTTGACGTTAACCATAAAGGCGCGGGAGTCCAAAAGAGAACACGAACGGCTAACCACAAGGCCACCAGCAGAGCTAATCGATATCGCTTTGTGCCGGGAATTCCCGTCCAGTTTTGTACCGCGGTCAATAAAAACCCCACAACAATCGCCATTGCAAAGCCAAACAGCATTTCATGCACATGCCACCAAAGAGCGGGAACCGCTAACCCTGTCGGCTGGCCCGTTTGAAACATCCACACCCACAAACCAATAGCAATGATGGCGTATATGCTTCCTAGCAAAAAGAAAGGACGAAACCCTAACCGAAGTACGGCAGGAATCTTTTCTTCGATACGTTTATCGACAATATTTAACACGGTGGCTCCTCATGACGTAATCGTCTACACTCTCATGCGTAACACTACGCATAAATCGCGCCAGTATTAAATACAATTAAAAACAAAAAGTTAAAAAAACAAAACTCAATAAAAAAGTCTAAACGACCCATTTAAAACAGGTCATTTAGACTCCATAAAATCAAATAAACTCAAGCGCGATTAATCACAACGCAGGCGATTTGCTTTTGCTTACCAAAACCAATGATCTGTGATAACGCTTTTTTCCCCACCGGAACATAAGCCGATGCCATAGCATGTTGCTCAGATTCAGCATGAGGATCGTGGAAGAAGAAAAATTTCTCACTCATACCGCTAAGAACAATCCAGTGTGGTTCCTTTTTTCCATCAAAACGATAAGTACTGATCAGCAATAACACACATGCACCTTGATTTACCCAAGTTTCAAGCTGCAACTGACTCGGTGGCGCATCGATAATTGCAACCGCTTGCTCATTCAGTTGCTGGCAAAAATCTTGGTGGACTAACTCAATCACCGTTTTTTTATTCGCATCACGAACACTGTCAATAAAAGGGGTGCCTTGTGATTGATTCCATAATTCAACATGAAAGCCACGCTTAGCCGCAGCCAGAGCCAATCCTTGTCCACTGCATCCCCCATGCCCAGCCGCCATAAAAATCGTCGTGGCTTCTCGCCATAATTGCAGCTCTTGGGTACGGCTCGGCTCAAAGTGAGTATCCAAACAAGCAAAACTCATTAATAGGCAAGCCGCTCCACAAGTAAAGGGCGTGGTTTGTACATAAAGCGGCATAGGCAATAACACTTTCGGCCCATGTGGAGTCAAACGCTTTTGCATTCGACGGCCATCACATAAATCATCGTAATAGTGGATCAAACATTTCAAGGTTTGGTAGCCCATTCTTTCATACAATTTTATTGCTGCTATATTGTCTTCACGGACTTCTAGCCGTAATGTAGTGAAGCCTTGATCAAGAGCGGCTCGCTCGCATTGCTCAACCAATGTTTGAGCAATCCTCCGGCCTCTGAAGTCAGGTTTAACGGCAATCGAATACAACCTTGAGAGCTGTGTACCTTGATGAAATAGTAGCAAAGCATAACCAGCCAGTTCGTCACCGGAATCGGCAACAAAAATCACCGAATGGCTGGAATGTAAAAAACGCTTCATTTGACGTGGAGAGATTTTGTCTCCATCAAACAGCTGTTGTTCTAACGCATTAAGCGCAGCGAGATCAGCACTTTTCGCAAGACGAAAGTCCATACGACGTCCTTACTGGATGAAAAAGTGGTTGGTAAGATTGTGTTTCAATCATAGACCTATTGATTTAGGAAGAATATAGCGATGGCAAACCTTTTAATCGTGACCGATCAAGCCAGTGATTGGCAGCAATATTTCCCTTCAGAGCAAGTCGTCAGTGTTGACCAATATCTAGATGCAGAATGGAAATCGACCCAGCGCAGCGTACAAGTGGTTAATCTCTGTCGCGATTATGATTATATGAGTACAGGCTATTACTGTTCTCTATTAGCAGAAGCTCGGGGGCATCGTGTGATCCCGAGAGTCATGGCTATTAATGATATTAACCAACCATTTTTACTTTCATCAGGGTTAGTCAAACTCAATAAGCTGTGTAAGAACATCGAGGCCATTCACTGTAAAATCTATTTTGGTCGCACACCAGAAAAAGGGTTAGAAAAGCTGGCTCAGCGTTTGTTTGAACAATTTATGGTGCCCGTCATTGAACTGGAAATGAATAAAATTCACGATCAGTGGCAAATCCATAAGATTGCCCCCTTTCCTTTTCAAGACTTGCAAGATAGCGAACAAGATTTTTTTATTGAATCACTGGAACTGTTTTCTAGCAAAATTTGGCGCAAACCCAAACAAGAAAAGAAATACCGTTACGATATCGCCATGCTGGTGGATGAGGAGGAAAAGATGCCTCCCTCCGATGCCTCCGCTCTTAAACGTTTCCGTCGGGCCGCTAATCGGCTAGGGATGAACTTGGAACTCATTTCTCCTGATGATCTCTCCCGCCTTGGCGAGTTTGATGGTTTGTTTATTCGTGCAACAACCAATATCAGCAACTACACCTATCGCTTTGCCAAAACTGCAGAAAAAATGGGACTGATTGTGATGGATGATTCAGAGTCCATCATGAAGTGTACGAACAAGGTTTTTCTAACCGAGTTATTGCAACGCAATAACGTGCCTGCGCCGAAAAGTGTCATCGTGCAAGGTTTTGATGAAAACTGGAAAAGCTACCTCATGGGGCAACTAGATTTCCCCATGGTACTAAAAATTCCTGATGGTGCCTTCTCACGAGGTGTCGTCAAAGTACGCAATGAGCAAGAGCTAGAAAAAGAAGCCACAGAATTATTTAACAAAAGTGCGTTAATTTTAGCACAAGCCTTTATGCCCACCGATTTTGACTGGCGAATAGGCGTCATGAACCGCCAAGCTATTTATGCCTGTAAATACATGATGAGCCGTGGTCACTGGCAAATCTATCAACACCATAGCAGTGGTCGCGTCTCTTCCGGTGGCTTTGAAACGTTGGATCTAAAACAAGTGCCCAAAGCTGTCGTAGATGTGGCAGTAAAGGCGGCAAACTTGATCGGCAGTGGATTGTATGGCGTCGATCTCAAAGAGATTGATGGACAAGTGTATGTGATTGAAGTTAACGATAACCCAAGTATTGATCACCACGTAGAAGATGCCTTTCTGGGGGATTTACTGTATGACCGAATCATGACCGAATTTTTACGTCGTATTCAGATGCGTGGCTTTTAAAACCGAGTTTGACTCCCACCCAAGTACTCCTTTATAAAAGTACTTGGGTTTCTTTTATCACAAGGGATTATATGGATTATCTTATTGATCACTGGGAATTTTCCGATCAACCCATTTCACACGCACTCGAAACCACCCAAAGAATTGAAGCACACCACTGGTATCATTGCCAACGAGACAAAACTGGTCTGCGAGAGTGGTTAATAGACAATACCATTCCATCTTCTATTGTCGATAGTTTACTAGCAGAAGACACTCGCCCATTATTTGAGCAATATGATGAACAAAATTTTCTGCTTATTTTGCGAGGAGTCAACCTTAATGAACATGCAGATCCTTCTGATATGCTCAGTGTTCGGATTCTCTATTATCAAGGAGCGTTAATCACCAGCAGAAAGATCCCATCAAAAACTATTACGGCAATACGAGACTTATTAACTCAAGGCCAAGGCCCCAAAACTCTCTCGGATGTCGTCCTTTCTATTATTGATGGGCTCAATAAAAATATTGATGATTACCTGGATTCAGTAGAAGAGAAGATCACCTTATTTGATGATGAAACGGAACTCAGTGATCCCCTTATTCAAACTCATAAAGCTTTACTCAAAATCAAACGCTTTATCAAACCACAACAATACGCGATCGATGATTATCAATCCTCGGTTAATTTACTCGCGACAAGTAAACAACTGCGTTTACGCCACAGTGTCAATACCATTATTCGCATTAACGAAACGCTAGACTTTTTCTTAAGTGAGCTAGAAATCATTAAAGGAGAACTTCGCCAATATCACGCAGAAAAAATGAACCAAAATACCTATCTTTTTTCTGTCATTGCCGCCATTTTTTTACCAACCAGCTTTTTAACTGGCTTACTGGGCGTCAATGTTGGGGGGATTCCAGGAACTGAATCACCCATCGCTTTTGCTTTATTTTGCGCCAGCTTAGTGGCTATTTTTGCATTAGAATTTTGGATTTTACATCGATTACGCTTTCTGACTAATCAGTAACCGAGCACTGTGTTTTATGTCTATTTGGCATTATGGAAGCCTTATCCAGCACCTTTTCCCCGCCAAATGAGCCAAGCAGAGATTCTCCCAACACAAAAGGAATGACAGATGTGGGAAATATTTAAAACCTTTTTTATTTTAGGCTGGATCAGCTTTGGTGGCCCCACCGCTCACATTGGTTATTTTCGTCAAACGTTTGTAACTCAGCGTCAATGGCTAACCGATGATCAATACGCACAACTGGTGGCTCTAAGTCAGTTTTTACCCGGGCCAGGCTCAAGCCAAGTCGGCTTTGCGATTGGTTATCAGCGTGCAGGGCTTCTAGGAGCTTGCCTTGCTTTTCTCGGTTTTACCTTACCTTCCATGGGCTTAATGGTTTTGTTAGGAAGTATTAGCCACCAGTTACTTGATCAACCAGTTTTTGAACACCTAATTCACGGTTTAAAATTATTGGCCGTACTAGTCGTGGCAGATGCAACCTGGGGGATGCATCAAAACTTTTGTCGCAACAAAGTAACCCACTACCTTTGTTTGCTTAGTGCTGTCATTCTATTACTCTTACCCGGTATGCTCTCCCAAATGAGTGTACTGATACTGGCCGCAATCGCGGGAATGCTCTGGCTAAAACAGCCACACACGTTATCAGATAAGCCTCGATTTCGACCTAACTGGTGGCCTCTTATTCTCTTCGCCACTTTATTCCTAGGGCTTCCTTGGCTAACCAATGGGCAACCAAGCCTGATGCTGTTTGAAACCTTTTTTCACGCAGGCAGCTTAGTGTTTGGTGGTGGCCATGTAGTGATGCCTTTATTGCAAAGTTTACTAACCGAACAGATCACAACCGATACTTTTTTAACCGGATACGCAGCCGCTCAAGCCGTACCGGGGCCGATGTTCACTCTCGCCACCTATTTAGGCGTCCATTTATTACCTAGCACCCCAATTTTTGGGGCGTTGGTTGCAACAACGGCCATTTTTCTACCTGGATTTTTACTCTTACTCTCAGTATTAAGAAACTGGCAAACCTTATCTCACCACCCCTTCATTTCTGGAGCCCTGAACGGCGTTAACGCCGCGGTTGTCGGGCTATTACTAGCCGCTCTTTATCAACCTGTTTTTATCAGCTCAGTCTTAACATCACTAGATGTCGCTTTGCTACTCATTGGTTATGGGCTATTAAAAGTTGCTCGATGGCCGATTCTTGGCCTAGTAATGTTTTACCTTCTCTGCGGATTAGGATTGGCATTTATTTAGTAAAAAGAAGTGAATTTGTGCTCTATAAATCGGTTAGTTCAGGTTTTGTCACCTAAACTAAAGCTGGTTGAATGATAAACAGGGTGGCATAGGAAAAAGCCAGAACAGCAAGAAAAAGGAAAGCTTGAAGATGGATAATAAAGAACAACATAGCTTCTTTGCTATTGCAGGAACGTTAAATACTCAATTGTCCCACATTCATCAGCGGATCCTCACTCATGATCCCACCATTGCCCGACTCTCTTTTGCCTTATACGATGCCGAAAACGATCAGCTAAAAACCTATGCCGATAGTACCTACCACGGCTTTGAACTGTCACATTACTCCTACCCTCTTAGCGATTTACCCTCTCTGCAAGCGTGTGTCAAATCAGGACAAGCGCGTTACCTTCATGATATCCCACGTGAATTAAATTCAGACTCACCACATAGTCGCTGGTTAATTGCACAAGGTTTTCACTCCTCTTTAGCTTTGCCGGTTTATCACGAACAAACCTTTATTGGCTTTATTTTTCTTAACTCTTGTGAAAAACAGGCTTTTCATCCTCAAAAATATGCAGAGCTTAAACCTTTCATCGATATCCTTCGTTTTGTGGTTAGCTCTGAATATGATTTGGTCCACTCACTGCTCAACGCAGCAACCGAAATGAATGAAAAATCCACCGAACATTGGCAAGAATCCAGAGAACATAAAGAACGGATCAGTCGTTTTGCGCGAGTCATAGCCTTAGAAGTGGCGGCTATTTATCAATTAGATGATGAGTTAATTGAACATATTAGCCAATTTTCCAAATGCCATGACATCGGTAAACTGTCGATACCTTGCCAAGTGCTAAATAAACCTTGTTCATTGGCTGATGAAGAGAGAGAACAACTCAACCAACATGTGGAGAAAGGCATTGAGATTATCAACCACATTATTGATGACATCGGATCCCCTGAACACCCGAGCGTTTCGGTTCTTAAAGAGATTGTGGCTTACCATCATGAATTTCTTGATGGTACAGGCTACCCCTATGGGTTAACAGAGGAATCCATCCCCGTTTCGGCTCGAATTATTACCGTTGCCAATATTTTTGACGCCTTGACCAGCCATCGTCCATATAAACAAGCATGGTCCATTCCTTTTGCTTTATTAGAACTCGAAAAAATGGTGGTAGCAGGTAAGCTGGATAAACATTGCGTTAACGCTCTACGCTACCATCAAGATTATCTCAAACGTGTGATTGAAACCTACCCAGAGGTCGACCCTCAAGATAGGTTCTCTCATTAATAAGTCGTAACGTTTTTTTCTTTCCATCATAAAGAATCGGTAATAAATGTGAGTTAACTACGCTAACACCCTCAACCTCCTGTGCTACATTTATAATCAATTAACAAAAATATAACAATTAACTTAAGCATGGAGTTTGAGAATGAATCAGCCAAACAAGTTAAGCCAAACAACTTGTGCTCTCCCACCACCTAACGAAATGATCTTAACTTGGGCACAAACGCGTCCTAATGAAGTGTACCTACGGCAAATGATTAATCGCCAATTTGTCGAATTCACTTTTTCTCAAGTCGCCGATAGCGCCTTAAGACTAGTTTCTGCATTACGCTCTCTAGGCGCAGAACCTGGCGACAAAATAGCACTCATCTCCAAAAACTGCGCAGAATGGTTTATCTGCGATCTCGCGATGATGCTCGGTGATTATGTCAGTGTTCCGATTTTCCCTACCGCTGGTGCAGATACCATTGAGTACTGCGTCAGTCACAGTGAAAGTAAAATATTAATCGCTGGTAAACTTGATGATAGCAAGGCAACCACACAAGTACTGAAAGCCATGCCTGAACTCATAAGTATCGGATTACCTTATCCATCTGCCCCCAAATGCCAATATCAATACCAAGAATTAATTGCACAACACTCGCCGAGTGAAGATAGGCCACTGCATACTGATGATAAGTTGATGTCTTTAGTATATACCTCTGGCACATCCGGACAGCCTAAAGGGGCGATGCTAACCTATGGGGCTTTTTCTTGGTCTGTGCAGCAACTGATTCATCAAATTGGTATTGAACCGGAAGACCGGCTCTTTTCCTACCTACCTTTGGCCCATATTACGGAGCGTGTTTATGTCTTTGGAACCTCCATACAAGCCGGAATTATCACCGCTTTTCCTGAATCATTAGATACCTTTATTGAAGATGTCAAAATGCAGCGTCCCACCCTCTTTATCTCTGTCCCTCGACTTTGGACGCTCTTTCAGCAACGTATTCAAGATAAACTTCCACAAAAGAAACTCAATATTTTGCTTAAAATCCCGCTGATCAACCGTTTCATTAAACATAAATTAGCCGATGGACTAGGCTTAGATAAGGCACGGATATTGGGTTGTGGCTCAGCACCTGTTTCACCTGCATTACTTGAGTGGTATCACAGTATTGGACTGGATATTACCGAAGCTTGGGGAATGACAGAATCCTTTGCCTACAGTACCCTCAATTGCCCTTTTAGAGCGGATAAAATCGGAACCGTCGGTCATGCAGGCCCCGGAATTCGGCTAAAAATTACCGATGAAGGGGAAATATTAGTACACAGTAAAGGTGTATTCTCGGGATACTACAAAAATGAAACCGCTTCTAAAGAAGCCTTTGATAGCGAAGGTTGGTTGCATACGGGTGATAGAGGATCTATTGATGCCGATGGTTACCTGACTATTCAGGGGCGAATTAAAGATACGTTTAAAACCGCCAAAGGAAAATTTGTTTCTCCTGTTCCAATTGAAAATAAACTCTTTGAATACAGCCGGGTAGAGATGCTCTGCCTTATCGGGTTAGGTTTACCCGCTCCAATTTTGCTGGTTGTCCCACATCAATTTCCTCATTTCGATAAAGCTCGTTATGAAAGAACCACGAAAAAAGTGCTCGACAAAATGAATGCTCAACTTGAATCACATGAACAAATTAAAGGGGTATTGATGATTAAAGAACCGTGGAGTATTGATAATGGCATTCTGACACCAACCCTAAAAATCAAACGGCATGTATTAGAGCAAAAATATCATGAAGTAGGGCAAAACTGGCCCAAAGATCAGTTGGTCGTCTGGGAAGAATAAGACTTCAAATTGAATTAAATCCCGTAAAGATTGCGCTCAATAAGGATAAGTCAATCAAGAGCATTCATCAAAGAACATAGAATCATGGCCAAGAAAAAAGCCCCACCAGTATTTACTGGTGGGGCTTTTTAAGCATCTAAATTAAAGAATTACTTCTTCTCTTTTTTCGCTTTAACGTCAGCAATAACAGCTTCAGCAACGTTAGCTGGACATGCAGCGTAGTGTGAGAACTCCATAGAGAACTGACCACGGCCAGATGTCATTGTACGCAGTGTACCGATATAACCAAACATTTCAGATAGTGGAACGTCTGCTTTAACACGAACACCCGTCACACCCGCTTCTTGGTCTTTGATCATACCGCGACGACGGTTCAAGTCACCAATCACATCACCAACGTGATCGTCAGGAGTGAACACGTCAACTTTCATGATAGGTTCAAGAAGTTGTGGGCCCGCTTTAGGCATAGATTGACGGAATGCGCCTTTCGCTGCAATTTCAAACGCGATTGCAGATGAGTCCACTGCGTGGAAGCCACCGTCAAATAGTTCAACTTCAACGTCTAAGGTTGGGAAGCCCGCAAGAACACCTTCTTGCATCATGCCTGCAAAACCTTTTTCGATTGCTGGCCAGAATTCCTTAGGAACGTTACCACCCACTACGGTTGATACAAACTTGAAGCCAGAGTTTGCTTCACCTGGTTTGATACGGTAATCGATCTTACCAAACTGACCAGAACCACCAGACTGTTTCTTGTGAGTGTAGCTGTCTTCAACGGCTTTCGTGATAGTTTCACGGTAAGCAACTTGAGGAGCACCAACTTCTAGCTCAACGCCGTAAGTACGTTTTAGGATATCAACTTTGATATCTAGGTGAAGTTCACCCATACCTTTTAGGATGGTTTCGCCTGAATCTTCATCAGTTTCAACTTGGAATGATGGATCTTCTGCAACCATTTTACCAATCGCGATACCCATTTTCTCTGAACCGTTTTTATCTTTAGGCTTAACAGCGATAGAGATAACTGGATCTGGGAAGATCATTGGCTCTAGAGTACATTCATGTTTTGGATCACATAGCGTGTGACCTGTTTGAACGTTCTTCATACCGACAACGGCGATGATATCACCCGCTTGAGCAGAATCGATTTCGTTACGTTGGTCAGCATGCATCTCAACCATACGGCCGATACGTTCAGTTTTGCCTGTTGCACTGTTAAGAATGGTATCGCCTTTCTTCATCTTACCAGAGTAGATGCGGATAAAGGTCAAGGCACCGAAACGGTCATCCATGATCTTAAATGCAAGAGCACGTAGTGGCTCATCAGCAGAAACAGTCGCAACTTCACCCGTTGGCTCACCAGTTTCAGGGTTAGTTAGCGGTTGAGCATCCACTTCTGTTGGAGAAGGTAGGTAATCCACTACCGCGTCCAAAATAAGCTGCATACCTTTGTTTTTATATGCAGAACCACAGTAAGTTGGGAAGAATGCAAGGTCACGAGTACCTTTACGGATACAACGTTTGATGTCTTCAAGAGAAGGTTCTTCACCTTCCATGTAAGCCATCATGAGTTCATCATCCATTTCAACAGCGGTTTCAATCAGCATTTCACGGTATTCAGCCGCTTTTTCCACCATATCTGCTGGAATATCAGTTACTTCGTAGTTTTCTGGCAGGCCAGATTCGTCCCAGATGTACGCTTTTTGGCTCAATACATCTACAACGCCTTTGAAATCTTCTTCGATACCGATTGGCAGAGTCATCACAAGTGGTGTTGCACCAAGTACATTCTTCACTTGCTCTACTACGCGGTAGAAATCTGCACCCATACGGTCCAGTTTGTTTACGAAGATAATACGTGATACGTGTGAATCATCAGCATAACGCCAGTTGGTTTCTGATTGAGGTTCAACACCACCAGAACCACAGAATACACCGATACCACCGTCAAGAACTTTTAGAGAACGATAAACTTCGATAGTGAAGTCTACGTGTCCAGGAGTATCGATGATGTTTAGGCGGTGATCTTTCCAGAAACAAGTAGTCGCAGCCGACTGGATAGTAATACCACGTTCAGCTTCCTGTTCCATAAAGTCAGTGGTGGTCGTACCGTCGTGACTGTCACCCATTTTATGGATTTTACCAGTTAGCTTTAGGATACGCTCGGTAGAGGTAGTTTTACCCGCATCTACGTGAGCAAAAATACCAATGTTTCTGTATTTTGATAAGTCGGTCATTGTCTTACTCTGTTAATAAGGTATAAAGTGCGCGCAGAGTATATCACAATCTGTCAAGACTGATAGCCCTGCTTACGCTTGCTGAAAAAAAATAGTCAATGATTGTCTATTGCTGATGAAATATAGGTGATAGCGGTGAAAGACGCGAGTAAAGATAGGTAAAATTTACTTCGCCATCACACGCTCCCCTTGGGAAAATCCAGCTTATTGATATTGCTACGTAGGTTTAAAGTTCATCAAAAGCATTGATCGCTTCCGATAACTTTCTCACTCCATGTATCTGCATACCTGCAATCCCATTTTTAGGCATATTAGCAATAGGAACAATCGCTTTAGTAAAGCCGTGTTTAAAAGCTTCATTGAGCCGCTCTTGTCCACTTGGAACAGGACGGATCTCACCGGCTAATCCAACTTCGCCAAATACCACTACATCTTTTGGTAAGGGTTTATCACGAAAGCTGGAGAGTAACGCCATCAGTAAGGCTAAATCTGCACTGGTTTCGGTTACTTTGACTCCACCAACTACGTTAACAAACACGTCCTGATCAGCCATTTGCAACCCACCGTGTTTGTGTAACACAGCCAGTAACAATGATAAGCGATTCTGTTCTAAACCGACTGCAACTCGTCTCGGGTTAGCCAATTGGGAGTAATCAACTAAGGCTTGAATTTCAACCAGCAATGGTCGAGTTCCTTCCCAAACGACCATGACAGAACTTCCTGAAGTCGCTTCTTCGCCACGAGATAAAAAGATAGCAGAAGGATTACTCACTTCTCGTAAACCTTGTCCTGTCATAGCAAATACGCCCAGCTCATTAACTGCACCAAAGCGATTTTTGTGACTCCGTAATGTTCGAAAACGGCTATCTGCGCCACCGTCAAGAAGCACTGAGCAATCGATAATATGCTCAAGCACTTTTGGACCAGCCAAGGTACCATCTTTGGTCACATGGCCAACAATAAACACCGCGACATTATTTTGTTTCGCATAGCGTGTCAAGGCTGTTGCTGATTCTCGAACTTGGGCCACGCTACCAGGAGAAGATTGAACATCTGCGACATGCATCACTTGAATCGAATCAATCACCATGATACGAGGCTGTTCCTTTTCAGCAATCTGACAGACACGGTCCACATTTGTTTCCGAGAGCATTTTTAAATGATCTTTCGGTAACCCAAGCCGAGAAGCCCGCATCGCCACTTGTTGTAACGACTCTTCTCCTGTGACATATAAGGTCGGCATTTGAGCTGAAAGCAAACACATGGTTTGCAGTAATAACGTCGACTTTCCTGCGCCAGGGTTTCCTCCAATTAAAATCGCAGCTCCTGGAACAACCCCACCGCCAAGTACTCGGTCAAATTCTTTAAAGCCGCTACTAAAGCGCGGAACTTCCTGAAGATCGATCTCAGAAAGAGTTTGCACTTGGGTTTCTGTTGCGCTCCCAGCGTACCCCATAAGACGCTCATGACGAGCCACCTGAGGAGAGGCGGCTAAGCGCACTTCCGAAATGGTATTCCAAGCCCCACACGCATTACATTGCCCCTGCCAACGGGGAAAGTCGGCCCCACACTCGTTACATACATAAGCACGTTTTGCTTTTGCCATGAATCCTCAAAACTTATCTGAACTGTGAACCAAAAGGTTTAAGAAAAGGTTAAATCACTGCACTATAGGATGACATCATATTGATGTTACTAACATAAATCACTAAAGATTAATGAAATCATGCCGATAAATCGGTTAGGGATTCACTCTAACAGAGACACGCTTTAATAGAAAAGTATGCAGCAACCTGAAATTCTCTCTTTCGCTGAACAACTCATTCCGGTGTACCACTCACCTGATTTTGAGTACTTACTATCCCAGATCACGGATGGTCAGCCCCCCTCTGTCAAACTATTGGTTAAGATGGAACTTAATCGAGTCATGGCCCCATGCACTAAAATTATCGACTTACGAGGTCGCGTTCATGGGGAATGCCGAGAATACGATTTAGAAGGCCGTAAACATTGGCTTGATGATGTCGCTTTTAATGCTTATCACAAAGGCATCAAAAAATTTGGTGGTTATACGGAAGGCGTTTGGGAAAGCCTCTACAATACCCATAATAACTTTAGAGTGATGAAACAGCGAGGTGAGCTGTCGAGCACCAAAAACCAATCATCCAATAATACATCTTTTCAGGTTGAGGCCATTAATCTTGGTTACGATCTTAAACGACAAGAGAATCGCTTAAAACTCGCCACTCAAGTAAGTATCACCCTTAACGATCAATTTCTACACGGTATCAGCGTGGATCTCTCCGCTTCTGGCGGAAAATTCAAAGTCCCAGCGGCATTTAACTATAAGCTGGGGCAAGTTATCCAAGTTCGTTTCAGTGAACTGGAAAAAACGTTAACACTTCCGGGCATAGACGAAGTGGTTGAATATCGAATTCTTGCGATTGATGATTCTTATGATAATGATGCGGTCAAATTTCTACGCACCTTAAAGCTGACAGATTCTCCGTTGGTTGAAAATATTATCACCGAAGTTTTAGCGAACAATCACCAGAAAGCTCGCCATGATAACCAAGACAAAATTATTCGTGCTCGAACGCGTGGATATGAACATACTTATCTTAAACACAGCTGTAATCTGCCGCTCTTTTTTAGTGGCAATGATTTAAAGTTGGTCTTGTTGACAGAACATAATCAATCAACATGGCAATATTGGCATGATGAACGCAACCAACAAATGTTGGGCAGCGTCTTTAATCGCTCCCGAATGACATTACTCACCAAGCCTGGTGTCGCTGGCAGTGGCAATATATTGTATTCGTTTAAACACGATCACCAAGACAAAACCTTATTTTTTTCAATGATGATGCCGGAAGCCCCTCCCGATCATCGAAAATTGTTTTGGCACATCGGGGCTCGTAAAGACAGCTGGAAAGCCTTTCAGTTATCCATGTTTGAACTCTCAGAGAAAGAGCGTCAAGAACTTGCGCTTCATTCCAAAGAATTGGCGGATCACTCTAGTCAACTCACCCACTGTGGCATATTGCAAGAAATTGCCGATGTCGGTTCAGCGAAAGATTATTTGTTGGTTGAAAAACCACCGCTTCCGGCCAATGAACTCAATGCATATCGTCACGCTCGCCAAGTTGTGGGGCACCCCATGGGAATCTATTTTGATGCCCGTTCTCGTCGCAAAGAGCCCCGATACCGCTTTCGCACCCCACTACAATTGAAAAACCAAGATCATGCCCTTGCAGAAGGGTTTACGGTAGATCTATCAAAGCGAGGGCTTAGCATTATTCTAGACAACCCCGTCGCTCTGAAAGCGGGTGACATGGTTCAGATTAACTACCATGAACTTAAATTGTATGATCGGAAGCTACCGTTAGATGCGCTGCCCTATCAAGTCATTCGTATCAGCCCCGAAGGCCGCCGTTTGCAACTCATGATTGAGGAAAACTCAGTCACGATGAAAAGCATTGCTTTTTTTAATAGTATTATTGAGCACAACCAAGATAAGTTGTTGCCTCAAAAAGAACAACTACCTAGCCCAGAGCTACTCGAAGGGCTACATAATATCTTACTCGATAAAATGGTCAGTTCCCCTATCTTTGTAGAAAAGGCAGGAGCGAATCTCAAACCAAGAGTTATTGGTGTCAACTATCCTCTTCCTCCCCATCTTGCTTTACTCGCTAAACTCGGGGAAGAGCAAAATATTTCTCTTGAACCCATTTTTAAAGGCCATACAAACACGCTACTCGCTTCACCGATGCGCCGAGTCGACAAAGCCGAACCTCATTATAACGAGGTGTATATCATTGCCGTTAAATTTGCCGATCGTATTCAGTCTGTTGAGTCGAGGCTGCTCAGTGAGTTTGGTTCGATGAGAGAACGGCTTGAATTTATCCGAAAAGGAAAACAAATGGGGGAACTTTATGTCCTTCGAATTTGCGGCGCACCTGTATTTGATCCGCTAACCACTTTATTACAAAGTGATCTCAATGAGCTGGCTTTGATTAATCTAAGCCAAGCAAAAAATTTAGAGAAAGAAATCAGTTCTATCGTTGGCTATGGTGAGTTGGTGGATATAACCGAAGAGGTGTTAAGTCGTTTAGAAATGATGCCATAACCATTCTTAATTCAATCTTTTTCCAATCTTTATCATAACGAGAGCCATAAGGCTCTCGTTATCTCTTCCGATCCAGCCCATTATGGTTGTGTTTTCCAACTGACTTTTTGTTGTTTCACCAATCCAGCCGATAAAATACACAATACACCACCTAGACTTGCATAACGTATCGCGGTTTGAGCTTGTGTCTCAACTTTGGGTTTGGCGTGATAAGCAATCCCTAACCCTGCCGTCCCCATCATCACAAGATCATTGGCTCCATCACCCACAGCTACGGTATTATGCAGTTCAATGGCATACTCTTCTGCCAATTTAACCAAAATATCAGCTTTAGTTTGAGCGCCAACAATCTGTCCTAGGACTTGCCCAGTTAGTTGTCCATCAATGATTTCTAATTGATTAGACTGCGCATAATCGAACCCGAGTTGCTGCTGAAGATGATCTGAAAAATAGGTGAAGCCTCCAGAAGCTATCGCCGTTTTCCAGCCCAATTGCCGTAATGTGTGAATCAGTTCAGGTAATTCAGGCATAAGCGGTAACTGTTCTCGCACCGAAGCTAAAATTGCCGCATCAGCACCACAAAGTTTCCCTACCCGTTGGCGCAGACTTTGCTCAAAATCTAACTCCCCTTGCATGGCTCGCTCAGTCACTTCCGCCACCTCGTCACCCACTCCCGCAAGCTTGGCGATTTCATCGATACACTCAATTTGAATGGCCGTAGAGTCCATATCAAATACGATTAAGCCCGGTTTAGAAAGATCTGGCACTTCATCAATGCGAGCATAATCGAGCTTTAAATTTTGCAAGATGGTTTCATGTTCAGCAGAAAGCTCTCCCGCCATTAATGCCACATCGTAAGGGCCCACTTTCCATGTTTCGACTATCGCATTGTATTGCCCTGTGAAGACATCGAGATCCTCAAATTGCTGCGGCGTTAAATACTCGGCAAACACGATCCAGTTTGCCTTTGTTTTATCTAGCTGTGTTGCTAAGCGTGTTTCAGGAAGACGATTAAGCAAGGTTGTGTGTTTTCTGATCAATAACGTTTTTACCGCGTCCATGTCCACTTTCCTTTGTTATGATTACCAGACGTTACCCTATTGCAATTTAAAAACGCAAGTCTCAATATGGACTCGGTGTGATTTTTTCAGGTTAACTGTCTATGGATGGCTCACTTTTTTCATTTCGCGTTGTGTTACGTAGTCTCATCATAGTGTTATTGACGGTGATGTTCTTCATCACGATTCAAAACAGCGTAGTGATCAGCAAAGGCAACGAACGTATTCAAGCCAAACAATTGGAAACACTCACAAAAGTGTTGATCAACCAAGCTTCTCTTTCTGCAAGTACAATGCTGGCAGAACAAGATCAAGAACGGTTGTTGGCTCTCACCAATCAACTGGCACAAGAGCGCTTAGTCTTTGATGCCACTATCTATGATGCTGAAGGCGTTAAACTGGCGGCCAGCGACTCAGCACTCAGTGCACGTGAAGTATTAGGGTTAGATACCCCACTGCAAACGGCCAGTATTGGTCGTCAGCAGTTAGTCGAACCCGTTCTGCACGATGGCAGCATTATTGGCTTTGTTCGTCTCACCTTTGAAACAGGGAAGGTTACCGCTATTTCAGATCATCATTATCGAAAAAGTGATCGCTATATGTATCTGATGTTATTAATGAGCTTTATCAGTGGCGTGTTAATGACACTATTGCTACGCCGCCAATTTAAGCCACCCTCAACCGCTGAAAACTTGTTACTAAAAAATGCACAATAAAAAGCCCCAGCCGTTAGGCTGAGGCTTAAAGTTAACCTGATGACAGCTTATTAGACGTTAGCTTGATCACCAATAAGAATTGAGTCAAGAGCAATTTCTATCATCTCATTAAAGGTGTTCTGGCGCTCTTCTGACGTTGTTTGTTCACCGGTTTTAATATGATCTGACACCGTGCAAATGGCTAATGCTTTCGCGCCATACTCAGCGGCCACCCCATAAATACCGGCCGCTTCCATCTCAACGCCAACAATGCCATATTTATCCATCACATCAAACATATCTGGATCAGGGGTATAGAATAATTCGGCTGAAAATAAATTACCGACTTTCACATCAATACCGCGTGCTTTCGCCGCTTCTTCAGCCGCTTTCACCATTTTGTAATCCGCAATAGCCGCAAAATCATGATCCTTAAAGCGAATACGGTTTACTTTAGAATCGGTACAAGCTCCCATGCCGATAACAACATCACGGACTTTAATCTCTTCATTGACAGCACCACAGCTACCCACACGGATGATTTTTTTTACCCCAAAATCTTTAATTAGCTCAGTCACATAAATTGAGCAAGACGGAATCCCCATACCGTGCCCCATGACAGAGACTTTGCGGCCTTTATAGGTGCCTGTATAACCAAACATATTGCGTACATCACACACTTGTACGACATCTTCAAGAAAAGTTTCTGCGATAAATTTTGCACGTAGTGGATCACCCGGCATGAGTACAACGTCTGCAAAATCACCCAGTTGAGCATTGATATGTGGAGTTGCCATGTTTGTTTTCCTATATTGCGTGTTTCTAACTCACCCTAGCATAAATTAGGCTAGGTCTCGCTAGATAAAAATTCCTCACTTAATTCAACCCAAGTGATTGAACTAAGTCTGACTTCATTTTGTTTTTAAGCCTCATTCATGGCTATAAAAAATTTTTTCCATAATCCATTGCTGACAAGTCAAAATAATGCGCAATGCTTTGTCCGATATCAGCAAAGGTTTCCCTAAGCCCTAATGAGCCCGGAGCGACATTTTGACCAAAAACCAGTACGGGAATGTGTTCACGAGTATGGTCGGTCCCCGGCCAAGTTGGATCACAACCATGATCGGCCGTGAGTATTAACACGTCATTTTCTTGCATCTCAGCAAAAATTTCTGGTAAACGTCGATCAAAATATTCCAGAGCAGCTGCATAACCGGCGACATCACGACGATGCCCATAAGCAGAGTCAAAATCAACAAAGTTAGTAAAAACGATGGTGTTATTACCCGCTTGTTGAATTTGCTCAACGGTTGCATCAAATAATGCAGGAATGCCTGTTGCTTTCACTTTTTTGCTAATACCACAGTGGGCATAAATATCTGCAATTTTACCAATCGAAATCACTTGGCCTTGTTTTTCTTCCACCAATTTCTGTAACACGGTCGCAGAAGGCGGTTCAACGGAGAGATCTCGACGATTTCCTGTTCGTTCAAATTGTCCTTTTCCTGCGCCAATAAACGGGCGAGCAATCACTCGGCCAATATTGTAGTCAGCCAGTTCTTCACGAGCAATTTGACACAAATCCAGCAAGCGATCGAGGCCAAACGACTCTTCATGACAAGCGATTTGGAATACGGAATCCGCCGAAGTATAAAAAATCGGTTTTCCCGTTTTCATATGCTCTTCACCCAAGTCATCCAGTACTTGCGTACCTGAAGCGTGGCAATTACCTAAGAAACCTTCCAAGCCCGCACGTGCTAAAATGCGATCAGTTAAGGCTTTAGGAAAACTATTTTGTTTATCACTAAAGTAACCCCATTCAAACAAAACCGGCACACCAGCGATTTCCCAATGCCCTGACGGCGTATCTTTACCAGAAGAAAGCTCTGCGGCATGACCATAGGCACCCATAATATCCGAGTTTTGCTCCAATCCAGGTGCAAACTGGCCAGTGGCTTCTTTGTGCGCCATTGCTAGCCCTAGTTTAGAGAGATTGGGTAACGTTAACGGGCCTTGACGATCCGCATTATCTGCTTTGCCTTGTTGGCATTGTTCGGCAATGTGACCTAACGTATCCGCGCCAATATCACCAAACTTTTCTGCATCGGGTGCAGCGCCAATGCCAAACGAATCTAAAACTAAAATAAAGGTTCTTTTCATCACTCTTTCCTCACCAAAACTTACACATCTTCAGAACGGATCTGCTGGTAAACTTCTGGCGTTGCTTGATAATCACCACCTACGGTGATCGCTTGTTGTACTGCGTAAGCCGCTCTTTCCCATTGTTCTTCATTGCGAGCATGAATTATGGCTAAAGGGGTTTTAGTATCAACGCTCTCACCCAGACGAATAAATTGGTCAAAACCAACTGCATAATCAATGGTGTCAGTAGCCACACGGCGCCCTCCCCCCATTTCGACCACAGCCATGCCAATCGCGCGAGTATCCATTGCGGAAACAAGGCCACTTTGCTGCGCGTACACCGGGCGAGTAATTTCAGCCCGCTCAAGGTAGCGATCATAATGTTCTACAAAGTCTGTGGGGCCACCTAGTCCAGCAACCATAGTTCCAAAACGCTCTGCTGCTTGACCATTATCAAGTACGGCTTGTAACTGAGTTCGCGCTTGGGCTGTATTCTCAGCCAGTTTCGCTAAAACCAACATCTCCGCACACGAAGTCATTGTGACTTCAAATAAGCGAGGGTTTCGATACTCTCCCGTTAAAAAACGTACCGCTTCACGCACTTCAACGGCATTCCCCGCCGAAGATGCCAGAACTTGATTCATATCGGTCAAAATAGCCGTCGTCTTCGTACCAGCCCCATTAGCTACAGCAACAATGGATTTAGCGAGCTCTTCAGAGGCTTGGTAGGTTGGCATAAAAGCTCCGGTTCCCACTTTGACATCCATGACTAATGAATCCAGCCCTGCGGCAAGTTTCTTCGACAGGATAGAAGCGGTGATCAGCGAAATGTTATCAACCGTTGCCGTAATATCCCGAGTGGCATAAATACGTTTGTCCGCAGGAGCCAAATTGCCGGTTTGACCAATAATGGCAACACCCGCTTTTTTGGTTACCTGACCAAATAATGCATTACTCGGCATAATGTTATAACCAGGGATAGACTCCAGTTTATCCAATGTTCCACCTGTATGTCCGAGCCCTCGACCTGAAATCATCGGTACATAACCACCGCAAGCAGCCACCATTGGGCCCAACATTAAAGAGGTGACATCACCAACGCCTCCAGTCGAATGTTTATCCACAATGGGTCCATCAAAGTTCATCGGCCGCCAATCGATCACCATCCCCGAGTCTCTCATCGCACACGTTAAGGCGATGCGTTCAGGCATGGTCATTTCACGAAAGAAAATGGCCATGGCAAAAGCGGCTATTTGACCTTCTGAAACCGTATTATTCGCTACACCTTGGATAAAAAAGTTGATCTCTTCACGGGTCAACACTTCACCATCGCGCTTTCTACGAATAATTTCTTGCGGTAAAAAAGCATTAGCTAAAGACATTAGTACCTCCCAAGCTCCTAATAAGAGCCATGGTATAAATGATATATCGAGGATTTAGGTGGCGCTTTACACCACCTATAGAGAAGTCAGGATGTTAGTAAGCCGTAGGATCCGCTTTCTGATCGGTGACGTCTAACGTATTGAGTAGATTCGTCAGTAGGCTAGAAGCCCCAAAGCGATAATGACGGCTATCAACCCAACTCTCTCCTAAGAGGTCATCTGCCATCGCTAAATAAAGCTCAGCATCTTCAGCAGTACGAACACCACCAGCTGGTTTAAATCCAACCTTATCAGCAACCCCCATGTCACGAATCACTTCTAGCATCATCCGTGCATATTCAGGGGTAGCATTAACTGGCACTTTTCCTGTCGAGGTTTTAATGAAGTCAGCACCGGCTTCAATACTGATTTGCGAGGCTTTTTTAATCAACGCCTCTTCTTTTAGTTCACCCGTTTCAATGATCACTTTTAACAGCGCTTTTTCGCCACAAGCTTCCTTACATGCTTTAACTAAATCGAAACCCACTTTCTCATTACCTGCAATCAGAGCTCGATAAGGGAAAACGACATCTACTTCATCAGCACCATAGGCAACCGCCGCTTTGGTTTCCGCAACAGCAATCTCAATATCATCATTACCATGAGGGAAGTTCGTAACCGTAGCAATACGGATTTCTGGGGTTCCTTGCTCACGAAGAGTTTTCTTAGCAATAGGAATAAAGCGAGGGTAAATACAAATAGCGGCCGTATTACCAACAGGGCTTTTGGCGTCATGGCAAAGTTGAATGACTTTTGCATCCGTATCATCGTCATTGAGTGTAGTTAAATCCATTAATTTCAGTGCACGTAGTGCTGCGGCTTTTAAATCGCTCATGTCTATCTCCGATCAATATATTCAATTAGTTCACTACTTAGTTGAAACCAACTAAAACTAGGTAGCCACAAAATGAACGGACTTGGTTCCCTGAAGACTCGGTGCAACACACCAATTGCTATCCTTTTCACCGCACAGTACCCAATAGGTATGGCACAACAATCAATGATTGCGGTGTCTCTCTAAGGCAAGTTTTTTGCCTTTGCTTAACTCAACCTCTTGTCTTATTAAGCGCCGACATTACTGTCACTTCATTCATTACATGCTATAGCGGTTAGTCGTAAAACTATAGCACTATAGAGAGCGCAAACGGTTTGTATCTCAAAATAACCGTACCCATAAGTTTTCTTTCACTTAGCATGAAAAACAAATAAACCCCCGTAACAACTGCTTGCTACGAGGGAATATACATTGGCGTCTATAAACTCAGTTCCTAATAATTAGAAAGAGAGGAAGAAGCCTGCGATGGTCGCCGCCATCAAGTTAGAAAGAGTACCCGCAACTACAGCTTTAATACCCATTCGAGCAATATCACCACGGCGTGAAGGTGCTAAGCTGCCTAAACCGCCCAGTAGAATGGCGATAGACGATAAGTTAGCAAAACCACACAATGCAAAAGAGATGATCGCTTTGGTTTTCTCTGTCAATACCGCAGGAGCAGCATCGGTTAAGTATGGGGCAAACTGAGAATAAGCCACAAATTCGTTAGCTACGGTTTTAAGGCCAATGAACTCACCTGCAACCGTTGCTTCTGTCCAAGGCACACCTAATAGGAATGCTAGAGGCGCAAAAACCCAGCCTAAAATCATTTCTAAGGTCAGCTCAGGCATGCCGAACCAATCACCGATACCACCAAGCATACCGTTGATAAGGGCAATCAAGCCGATAAACGCGATCAACATTGCGCCTACGTTAAGCGCTAACTGTAGGCCAGCCGATGCTCCGCCAGCCGCCGCATCGATCACGTTCGCTGGTTTTTCATTTTCTGCTGCTTCAATACCATCAATCTGATCAACAGGTTTGTCGGTTTCAGGCATAATAATTTTTGCGAATAACAAACCACCCGGAGCAGCCATGAAAGAGGCTGCAACCAAGTATTCGATTCTAACACCCATTGATGCATACCCCGCCAGCACACCACCTGCGATAGAGGCCAAGCCACCACACATAACGGCAAACAGCTCTGACTGAGTCATTTTAGGAACAAATGGACGAACCACCAACGGCGCTTCCGTTTGACCAACAAAAATGTTTGCTGCCGCTGACATAGATTCTGCACGAGAAGTACCCAACGCTTTTTGTAGGCCCCCCCCCAAAATTCTAATGACCCACTGCATGATACCAAGGTAGTAAAGCACTGAGATCAAAGCAGAGAAGAAGATCAGTGTTGGAAGCACACGGAATGCAAAGATAAAACCGCCTCCACCAAACAGCTCAAACATCTTACCTGAAACTAACCCTCCGAACAGGAAGGACGTACCATCATTACCATAGTTGATAACATTGGATACCGCGTCAGAGAAGCCACGTAGTAGTTCTTGACCCCAAGGAACATAAAGAATAAATGCCCCTAGTGAAAATTGGATAGCAAAAGCACCACCCACGGTTCTAAGATTGATAGCTTTACGGTTCGATGACAGTAATACTGCAATAGCAAGTAGAACGGCCATACCGATTAGGCTCATAAACAGGCTCATAGTTTATGACTTCCTTATAAGTTAAATGTTGGCGTGTTACAAAATGGAGCTCAAAAGCGAAGCAATTATACGCACCCCATCCTAGATAAAGTACTGTACCCTTCACATTTTATTATAAGAACTATCATACATTCACATATTTATGTGAGTGAAATCACTAAACAGTCTCTTAAGCGGGGATGAATGCGACATTTATTTTCACTTTCTTTCACAAAGAATAGTCAAGCGAGGAGAGAGGTAAAGCTAAAGCGGTAAATTAAATAACCGATGGCTATTTTGCCATAAGATATCTGCCAGCATTTCGGGATCTTGCTGTTTAAGTAAAGCGAGTTCATTCAATATTAGAGGCAGTTGGCTCGGTGTATTAATTTGCCCCTGAAACCCACAAAGCGGCATATCAGGAGAATCGGTTTCTAAAACAAGATGCTCAAGTGGCACCGCCGCTATCGCTCGTCGGGTTTTATTGGCTCTTGGATAAGTAATAATGCCACCCACCCCCAATTTAAACCCTAACGCAATAAACTGTTTTGCCTCTTGCTCACTACCACTGAAAGCGTGAATAACACCACCTTGAGTAAAACGTGATTGTTTGATGATCTGCAATAAACGGTTGTGTGTTTTTCGGCTATGCAGCACCACGGGTAACCGAGCGCTTTGTGCAATCGCTAACTGCCCTTTCAAAATGGTTTCTTGATGCTGAGCAGAATCACTGACCATGGCATCTAATCCACACTCACCGACAGCCACACACGCTTGATTCGACTGAGAGAGCTGCTCTTCTAGAAGAGAAAGCACTTGGCAAGCCGTCAGTGAAGGTAAAAAATGCGGATGAATTCCTAACGCATAATAAAAGGTATTCAGGTGCTGTTTAGCCAATAGGGCAACGGTGGACCAATTTTCGGGGCCCACACTGGGAATCAAAAACCGCACCACACCTTGCTGCTGAGCCTGCCTAAGTTCTGTCTCCACAGTACTAGAAAAAGGATCGAGGTCTAAATGACAATGAGTATCAAATAACTGATAAACAATCTTACTCGGTTCGAGATGAAGAGGCATCATGATGGTTCGTTTCTTGGCGATAAGGCACACAGCTACGCTTTTGTTCTGGAGTCAAACCTAGCTGTTTACACCACGCATCATAACGAGCAATAACTTGTGAGAGCCACAACCACATCTTTTTCTCCTCATTGCGCTTCGCGTTTAAAAACAAGTTCAGTCGGGGTTGATTCTTGCTCAACAAAATAATACCCAGCGACATCAAAATGAGTAAGAGCTTGTACAGAAGAGAGCTGATTTTCAATGATATAACGCGCCATCATACCGCGTGCTTTTTTTGCATAGAAACTGATCACTTTATATTGACCATTTTTATAGTCTTTAAAGATAGGTGTCACCACCTGCGCATCCAGCTTGTTCACTTTTACCGACTTGAAATATTCATTAGATGCAAGATTGACCAAAACATGATCCCCTTGAGCTTGAATGGCCTCATTCAATTTATCGGTAATAATGTCGCCCCAAAACTGATATAAATTACTGCCTCGGGGATTTGCCAGTTTAGTCCCCATTTCTAGCCGATAAGGTTGCATAAGATCTAACGGTTTAAGCAAGCCATATAAACCGGAAAGCATCCGTAAATGTTGCTGAGCAAAAACCAGATCATCATCACTTAACGTTTCAGCGTCTAGCCCAGTATACACATCCCCCTTAAAAGCAAAAATGGCTTGGCGAGCATTTTCAAGGGTAAAGCTTTCACTCCACTGAGCAAAGCGAGCAACGTTTAGACCCGCTATCTTATCACTCACTTTCATGAGTCCCGCAATATATCCGGGCGTTAACTGACGACAAACGTCAATTAATGCTTGTGAGTGTTCCACCAATTCGGGCTGTGTGTAACGTTGACTGGGTAATGGCGATTCGTAATCCAATGTTTTTGCAGGGGAAACCACAATCAGCATTGTTATATCCTATATTTTTATTGTTGAGCAGCTTATAGCCTACAAAAAAAGCCATGCATTGTCTGCATGGCTTTCACTATCTTTCCTATTGGGCATATCTATTGAGACGGATTATTGTCCCAAATACCCTCTTCTAACTGAGATTTCAATTCAGGATAATCATTGGCATCAAAGGTAGGGAGCTTGCCCGCTTTGAGCTGACGGTTATAGTCTTTCGCTAACTTAACGACGATCCCTGACAATAATAAAATAGCCACTAAGTTGACAATCGCCATCAGCCCCATAGAAACATCTGCCATTGACCAAACAACGGGTAATGTGGCCAGAGATCCAAACATCACCATACCCAGTACAATGATTCGGAACACAATCAACCCCTTCTTATTATTGTGCTCTAAGAAGATTAGGTTTGTCTCAGCATAAGAATAGTTAGCAATAATAGAGGTAAAGGCGAAGAAGAAAATAGCAAAAGCAATAAAGATACTCCCCCAATCCCCCACTTGTGAACTTAATGCGCGTTGTGTCAGCTCAATCCCTGTAATTTCTCCATGAGGAACATATTCACCAGACATCAAAATAATAGCCACGGTCGCTGAACAGATAACAATGGTATCCACAAACACGCCAAGCATCTGAACATAACCTTGAGAAGCTGGGTGGGGAGGATAAGGTGTGGCAGATGCCGCGGCATTAGGCGCTGAACCCATACCGGCTTCGTTAGAGAATAAACCGCGCTTAACCCCATTAATCATCGCTTGAGCGATTGCATAGCCAACACCACCAGCGGCAGCCTGCTCTAATCCGAATGCACTTCTAAAGACCAAACTGATCACGGCTGGCAGTTTATCAATATTGATAAACACCACCGCTAATGCAATGACGATATAAGCCAGAGCCATGAAGGGAACAATCAGCTCTGCAGTACGAGCAATTTTACGAATACCACCAAAAATGACAAACGCAGAAAGGAGAACAATAACAATACCCACATACAAAGGTTTGAAACCAAATGCCGTATGCATTGCACTAGAGATAGAGTTAGCTTGTACTGCGTTAAACACTAAACCAAACGCAACGATTAGAAAGATAGAGAATAAAACCCCCATCCAGCGCATCCCTAACCCTTTTTCCATGTAATAAGCTGGGCCACCACGGTAGTTACCATCTTTATCACGCGTTTTATAAAGCTGAGCTAAAGTGCTTTCAGCAAATGAAGTTGCCATGCCAACCATCGCAGTCATCCACATCCAGAAGATAGCACCTGGGCCACCTAACGTTAAGGCAACGGCCACACCAGCCATATTTCCGGTTCCAACACGGGCGGCTAAGCTGGTACACAACGCCTGAAAAGAAGAAATACCAGATTTGTCTGACTTGCGACTGTTTCTTAGTACGCTAAACATATGCCCAAAGTGGCGAAATTGGATAAAACCCAATCGAAAGGTGAAATAAATCCCAACTCCCACCAAAAGATAAACCAGAATTGACCCCCAAAGCAGGTCATTCATTAAATTAATTAAGTCTGTCACAAGAACCTCTCATAGAGTGATGCGCTGATTGTAGTCAAAACTAACACCGTAAATGGGCATATATGAATCCCGAAAAATTATCAGAGTGATGGGATGCATTTACGGTTATTCAACGCGGATCCAGTTAGTTGAATAATGCAGCGATTTTTTTGACTGGCGGATAATGCAACCTGAACCACCAAAAATCAATATGCAAACATTAGCATTTTGTTGTTATTTTTTACTATAAAATCACCATCCATTAACACATAAGTGACCATTTTAAGCGAGAAAGTAATACAAAATAAACACAAAAAACCAACAATGAAGATTAAAAAACAATCAAGGAAACATTATTGCATAAGAGAAATCTCATATACTGAGAAGCAAGCTATCACAATGCACCAAGCATAAAATTGTCAGCTAAAAGTCATAACTCAAGCCCAAGCGTTCAAAAAAACACCAACCGCTTACTTCAGTAACCTTTAATAACAGGTCATTAACAGGATTTCTTTTCCAATAAAAACGTTTGCTAAACCTTTGTGATGATTTTTTAGACATGTTTTTCGATAAAAATGTGAAATGACGCAGAAAAAAAACTCAACCATCACGAAAAGATCATAAATGAGAAATAAATCATAGTTAAATTTAAGCCAGTTATGCTATCTAGATAGCTATCACGGGATGATGACAACAATGAGGCTTGCTTATGGATGACTTGCACTTTGATCAACTATTGGACATGGAAATAACCAAAGCCCGAGCACTCCGGACCAAACCGGTAAAACGTATGTGGCGAGAAATAGAAGCCATCCGAGATAAAAAACGCCTAGAGAAAGAATTATTGGATATGGATATCTGCTTAGAGTTAGAAAACATCAAATTATAGTATGAACAGTCATGCCAGTCAGTTAAGCTGACTGGCTTTTTTCAAAACGGATATTTAGAAGCTTGATATTTAACAGCTTGAAGATAGCGCAGCTCTTCTCGATTCGGTGGTAATACAGAGTGAACCGGTCTGGACTATAAGTCCGCTACCGCTTCAAGTAGAAAGAAACCATTTCTCATCTAAATACACTCAGTATTACTTTTTCTCACACGGCGAGCCAATTGAGAAAAACGTTCAGCAATCGTATCCCCAAACACCGGATCATCTTCGTTGCTGGTCCACAGTGCTTCAACATTTTGCCAATCAGAGATAGTAAAAGTTTGATTAATTAGCGGTAGCACCGATTTGTCTTCTAACGCCAAATGATGAAGCTGGCTTTCGATAAACTCCTCTAATTTTTCAACAAAGAGTGCTTGAGGTACAACCGCATCTTGCAAAATCATCTCAACCAAATCAAGAAATCTCTGGGTTTGCTCAGCCAACTGAAGATGTTCTTTCTCTAAGTTATCAATGGCAGGATCTTGTGCATAATGCTCAAGATAATAGCGGTAAATAATATCTTCTTTCGGATGATGCACAGTTTCTGAGTGGCTACCTAAGTAGTCAACGATCTCTTTAATCAAGCTATAATTCACGGATTTTTCAGCTTTAAGTAACTGTAACTTGTCACGTAATATAGCGAGTAAACGAGCCATATACCCATGTTCGCGCTGGATCCTTTCTATCATCATAGTGTTTCTCCCTACACCGCTTTCCCCAATTCACTTTAGGGAATATTCATCTTAGTGTATAGAAGGATCAGGACATGCGCTTTGATACTGGTCGAAAAAACGTCAGTTTGTCACCGGTTCTATCTTGGGTTGCCAATCAATTGGACTTTTTCCTTGCTGAATCAGGATCTGATTCGTCAAGGAAAAATGTTTACATCCCAAAAAACCTCGATGAGCAGATAAAGGAGAAGGGTGTGGAGCCATCAGAACATGATGTCGTTGGCGATCGATCATACCGCCTTTTTTTTGCGCATGTGAACCCCAAAGCAGAAAAATAATGCCTTCTCTTTGTTGGTTCAACACGTCGATCACTCGATCAGTGAATGTCTCCCAGCCACTCTTTGCATGTGAATGCGCTTTACCTTGTTCAACGGTCAGGACCGTATTAAGCAGTAACACCCCCTGCTCAGCCCAGCTCTTTAGATAGCCATGATCCGGAATCTGAAAACCCGGTATATCCTGAGCAAGCTCTTTATAAATATTGACGAGAGAAGGGGGCGTTTTCACTCCCGGAAGGACCGAAAAACAAAGGCCATGCGCTTGGTTCGGTCCGTGGTAAGGATCTTGACCAAGAATGACGACCTTCACTTGATTAAATTCAGTCAAACGAAAAGCGTTAAAGACCTCTTTCGCTGGTGGATAGATAATTTTTCCACTCTGCCTTTCTGCCTCAACAAATTGTAGTGTTTGCTGAAAATACGTTTGTTGTTTCTCAACACCAATAACATCGTGCCAAACGAGTGACTGAGTCATAAACGCTCCTGATTACTTGAAAAAAAGAAGTATACCTTGAATCACCTCAAGCGTCAGGAACTGAGCCATGTCTTTACCACCTAAAGGCAGCAACAACATTCAATGAGTGAAGTTGAATGTTCTTTTTTCTATTTACTTGGCTTACTGGGTTGTGGCACCCGGTGATGGCCTTGCCCTTTCACATGTCGATTCGGTACCGGCATGCGAGGAGTAGCTTGGCTTGCTTGATGAACAGATAAATACATAAGTGCACGCATGATGGCATCCTTCTAACGACTCTTTAGCGAATCGTAATGAAAAAAGGATGCCAAGTTTGTGAAACTACTCTAAAAATGTGTCACCATAATGAAATCTTTTTAAGATTTCGATCTCTTTAGGCCATAAATCTGGATCAATCGTCTCAAGAATCAAAGGAATCCCATTAAAGCGGGGATCTTTCGCTATGTATTCAAAGCACGTCCAACCAATTTCACCTTGCCCTAATGAGTGATGTCGATCAACTCGACTGCCTAATTTAGATTTTGAATCATTAATGTGCATTGCTCTTAAATAGTGCATACCAACCACATGATCAAACTGCGAAAAAGTCTCCTCACAAGCAGCAGGTGTACGTAAATCATAACCAGCAGCAAAGGTATGACAGGTATCCAAACAGACTCCAACTCGAGACTTATCGTCGACTTGCTCAATAATTTCAGCCAAATGCTCAAAGCGCCAACCTAAATTACTTCCCTGTCCTGCCGTGTTCTCAATCACAGCAATCACATCAGGCACCGCTTGGTGTGCCTGATTGATCGATTCCGCAATCGTCGTCAAACACTGAGCTTCCGAGATCTGTTTTAGATGACTGCCAGGGTGAAAATTGAGCAAACGGAGCCCAAGTTGTTGGCAACGCTGCATTTCATCAATAAACGCTTGGCGAGACTTAGCCAACTTATCTTGATCCGGTGCTCCTAAATTAATGAGGTAAGAGTCATGTGGTAAAATATGCTGATCTGAAAATCCTAACTGCTGACAATGCAACCTAAAGGCACGAATCGTTTGTTCATCCAGAGGTTTCCCTCCCCATTGTCGCTGGTTTTTAGTAAACAGCGCAAAGGCTGTCGCTCCGATCTGTTTGGCGCGAATGGGAGCTTGATCAACGCCCCCCGCCGCAGAAACATGCGCACCAAAAAACTTCTCTTCAGACCTCGTCTTATTATTTGTCATTTTATCACTTTCTACTTTCACATCGGCTTCCTAACTGACTGATCTGTCGATTCACACAAGATAATAAAGCATAAAAATGTAGTAAAATTACAACAAAAGCCAGTTAAAAAATTATTTAATAATTCAAATAATTTATACGTTTATTGTTTTTAAAGGCTTTATTGATTAAAATCAAATTTATCACCTTAAAATAATAATGGTTTTTTGTTGTTTTTTGACCTAAATCAATACTAGAATTAAGGATATTAGGTATATAATACCCAACTCAACAAATTTTGAAAATTAACACCAATAACACCACATTCAGTGGGCAAGGAGATAGTAATGATCCAAGGTATCCAAATCACTAAAGCAGCTAATGATGACTTACTTAACTCAATTTGGCTAATCGACAACGAAAAAAATGAAGCGCGTTGTGTCGCTGCAGTCGCAGGTTATGAAGCCGATCAAGTCGTTGCTATCAGCGAGTTTGGTGATTATGAAAGCCGTGAAGTCGCCATTGAAGCAGCACCTCGCATTGAAGGTGGTCAACACCTCAACGTCAATGTACTGAAACGTGAAACTTTAGAAGATGCTGTTGCGCACCCAGAAAAATACCCACAACTGACTATTCGTGTTTCGGGTTATGCTGTACGTTTTAACTCTCTAACACCAGAACAACAACGCGACGTTATCGCTCGTACTTTTACTGAATCACTATAATTTTCAGTAAAATCAACACCTATTCAAAATCTGGTGTTGGATCAAATAACGAAAAAGCGGTGCTTATCAGCACCGCTTTTTATATGGGTAAAAAGAGCTTAAATTATGACAGCTTTACCAATAACGCTCTTAAAGCAGTAAAATCATTTTCTAATTCAACAGAAAGTAGATCCATAACCGCGTGTTTTGCTAATGGTGCTGGTAGCTCAATATCAGTATCGAGGATCTCATCCACCACCTCTTTAAATTTAGCAGGGTGCGCTGTACATAAGAAAAGTCCGGTTTCTCCGGCTTGCAGTTGCTCATTCAATACTCGATAAGCAATCGCACCATGTGGTTCACAGAGATACCCCAGTTGGTTAAGATCCTTAACTGATTCCGCACTCTGATCATCCAATACGGCACCTTTGCCTAAGGTTTCTAGCCCCCACTCTTTCAAACGGCAAAGCTCTTCAATACGTGGCCAGTTATTAGGTTGGCTCACATCCATGGCATTTGACGTTGTTGCAATGGTTGGTTTTGGATCCCAGCACCCAGTTTCTAAATAACGAGGCACCGTATCATTAGCATTGGTTGCAGCGATGAAGCGTTTAATTGGCAGCCCAAGAGCTTTAGCCAACAAACCAGCAGTTAAGTTACCAAAGTTGCCACTTGGCACACTAATAACGAGATTTTCACGCTCTTGTTTACTCATTTGGGCTACAGCTTCAAAGTAGTAACAAATTTGCGCCATCAAACGACTAATATTGATCGAATTGGCCGAGTTTAGCCCGATTTTCTGACGCAACTCTGCATCATCAAAGGCTTGTTTAACGAGTGCCTGACAAGCATCAAAGTCACCATTAACCGCAACCGTATGAATATTTTGACCTAAGGTACAAAATAGCTTTTCTTGCAGTGGGCTAATTTTTCCTTTTGGATATAAAATCACAACATCAATATCAGGCATACCATAAAAAGCATGAGCAACGGCAGCACCAGTGTCACCGGATGTCGCGGTCAAAATAGTAATTTTTCCACCATCAGAAACCGCCGCCAATGACTGGGCCATAAAGCGACCACCAAAATCTTTAAAAGCCAATGTAGGGCCATGAAAAAGCTCAAGCGCATAAACGCCATCTTTAACGGCTTTAATGGGGGCTGGGAACTGAAACGCGTTGTTAACTAATTGCTTTACCTGCTCAGCAGGAAGTTCGTCCCCAATGAGGGCTGATAAAATCTTACTACTACGAGAAATAAAGTCTTCCTCTAGCAGCGCATCAATATCCTCAAATTTGGGCAATTCTGATGGAAAAAATAGGCCTTGATTACGCCCTAACCCTTGGCGAACCGCTTGGCCAAAGGAAACTTGTTCATCATTTTCTTTTATATTGTACAGCTTCATAGCTCACTTCCTGTCACTTTCGAACCCTGCTTGTCAAGACGACAAATATGCACGAATCCTTCTTCATTTTGTACGTAATGTTGTTCAAGCCACCGAGCAACACGCTCAGCCACCTCTTTTTCTTTGCATACGCTAAACAGCGTTGGCCCGCTTCCTGAAATTCCGGTGGCAAGAGCGCCAGCGGAGGCTGCATACTGGCGAGCTTGAGCAAAACCGGGCAATAGTTTCTCACGATAGGGCTCGGCAATCACGTCTTTGATCATTTTGGCGGCTAATTCAGGTTGTTGAGTATGACAAGCGTGAATAAACCCCGCCAGATAGCGACCATGAGCGATAATATCTTGTCGACGATACTGAGAAGGCAGAATTGCTCGCGCTTCAGCCGTTGATACTTTTATCCCCGGATAAGCCATGACCCAATACCACTCATCAAATCCCGGTACAGATTGGCTAATAATACCGAGTTCTTCCAACATTAATTGCAAACCGCCTAAATAACAGGGAGCCACATTGTCATAGTGAATGCCACCTGAGATCTTTCCTTCCATTTCTCCCATCAAAGCCAATAACTCTGTCTCATTTAATGGTTGTCCATGGAATCGGTTTAGGGCATCGAGTGCTGCCACGATAGAGCAAGCGCTAGAACCTAGCCCCGAACCAATCGGCATATTCTTCTCTAGCGTCATTGTAATCGGCTGTAATGCCAATTGTTTTTTATCTAGCTCACGAGCAAATACACACCAGCAGTCATATACAATATTATCTTTAGGCTCCGTCGGTAATTTATTGACAAAACGCCCCGCTGTTTGTAATGAAAAAGGACTATCTCCTTTTTTCACTAATACGCGATCGCCCAACAAGGTTCCATCAATCGGTGAGATCGCAGCCCCTAAAACATCAAATCCAACACTGACGTTACCAATGGATGCTGGCGCGTAAACGACCACACTCATATCACTTGAATTCATTCATTAAACCCCTAATTTCCAACCTAAAGTGCGCATCACGTCAGCAAAAACCCCCGCGGCGGTGACTTCTGTACCTGCGCCGTAACCACGTAATACAAGTGGAATAGGCTGATAGTAACGGCTGTAAAAAGCCAGCGCATTTTCCCCTTCTTTAACCTTAAACATAGGGTCGTTTTCATCCACCATGGCAATTCGGACTCGGCATTCCCCCTCCACAATTTCACCCACATAACGCAAAACTTTGCCTTGCTGTGCGGCCTGCTTCACTAAGGAAGAAAAATGCTCATCGGCTTGAGGCAAACGAAGCATAAACTCGTCAATGCTACCTGAGGTATCAAAACCCGGTGGCAATGCTTGTTCAACATTGACATCAGATAATTCAAGCTTCATACCCGCTTCACGCGCTAGGATTAATAACTTACGCGCCACATCCATACCAGAAAGATCGTCACGAGGATCGGGTTCAGTAAAGCCTTTTTCTTTGGCAAGAGAGGTGGCTTGGCTAAAAGTTAACCCTTCATCTAATTTGCCAAAAATAAAGGACAATGAACCGGATAAAATACCGTTAAACTTCTCTAACTCATCACCCGCGGCAATCAAGTTTTGCAAGTTTTCAATCACCGGTAAGCCCGCCCCTACCGTTGTTTCATACATAAGTTTACGGCGAGAGTGTCTCGCTACATCGCGCAATTGTTGGTAATACGCCATGCTGGCTGTATTGGCTTTTTTATTCGGAGTCACCACATGGAAACCAGCGGAAAGAAAGTCGGCGTATTGGCTAGCAATCTCTTCACTTGATGTACAATCCACCAAGACGGGGTTAATAATATGATTGCGCTGCACCAATGCCGTTAAGCTCCCTAATGAGAACCCTTCTGTTGCCGCATTCATTCTATCGCGCCAATGTTCCAGAGGTAATCCACTCCCATCGAGCAGTAAACCTTGGCTATTCGCTAACCCACACACTCGAATTACGATACCTTTTTCAGCCAGTTTCGCTTGTTGACGATGAATTTGATCAACCAACTCACCCCCAACACCACCTAACCCCACAACGAACAGATCTAAGAAGTGTTTCGAATTAAACAAGTTCTCATGACACGCTTTAATTGCAGAAGAGACTTTATCTTCGGGAATCACGGCTGAAATCGCACGTTCAGAAGAACCTTGAGCAATAGCCACAATATTGACATGCGCTTCCGTTAAAGAAGAGAAAAACTGCGATGCAACTCCGCGAGAAGTACGCATTCCATCTCCCACTAAAGTAATGATGGAGAGATCGTTCATAAACTCAACAGGCTCTAATAATCCTTCTTTAAGTTCCAGTTCAAAAGCTTCAGCTAGAGCTTGTTTAGCCAAAGGCTTGTCATCGGCTTCGATACAAAAACTAATGCTATATTCAGAGGAAGACTGGGTAATTAATACAATAGAAACGCCTGCCGACGACATCGCACCAAAAATACGGCTTGCCATCCCAACCATACCTTTCATACCTGGCCCTGAGACGTTAACCATCGTTAGGTTATTCAGCGTCGTAATTCCTTTAATCGCTAACTTATCTTCTCCTGTATCTTGACCAATCAAAGTTCCCGCCCCTTGCGGGTTAAAGCTATTTTTGATTAAGCAAGGAATTTGGAATTGAGCTATCGGTGCAATGGTTTTTGGGTGAAGTACGGAAGCACCAAAATAGGAAAGTTCCATTGCTTCTTGATAGCTCAAAGATTTCAGCAAGCGAGCATCATCAACCAAGCGAGGATCACAGTTATAAACCCCATCTACATCGGTCCAAATCTCACAACAATCCGCACGTAAACATGCAGCTAATACGGCAGCAGAATAGTCTGAGCCATTGCGACCTAAGCAAACTAGCTCACCTTTTTTATTACCAGCAGTAAAACCAGGCATAATGTGTACATGTTTTGCTGGTAGAGGCGATTGCTTAAAGTTTTGTGTGGAGACTTCAACGTCAACCATTGCTTCAAGGTAATCTCCTTTTGCAAAGAGATACTGCACAGGATCAATCAAATTGGCTGAAAGACCTTTGGCTTGAATCACCGCTTTCATCAACTGAATAGAAATGCGCTCGCCTTTACTAATAATACGAGCATTAACATTATCAGGGCACATTCCCAATAAACGGATTCCATGTACAAATTGACGCAATTGAGCCATTGAAGTGGCGACTTGGTCAGCATAAGCCTCACCGTTAATATTGGTTAGTTGTGCTTGAATATCCTTGAACAAGATTTGAAAGGATTCTTCTAACTCAACGATTTGGCGTTCAGCATCCCCATTACGTAGCGCAGTATCGATCACAGCAATTAATTTATTGGTCGTTTTTCCTGGTGCAGATAGCACCACGGCAACCTCTTCCTGTTGGGCATTATTCGCAATAATATCCGCCACTCTTAATAAGCGATCGGCATCAGCTAACGATGAACCACCAAACTTTAATACTCGCATCCCTTCCTCCAAACTCATAAAAAATAGGTATAAAAAAAGGCCTGTACCGGTTGGGATACAGGCCTTTTTTTGTGAATTTTTACGCTCAGCAGCCTGCCCCAACATGCGTAGTGTCGGTAATAATAATGGTGGTGGTCATTACTACTAGGCTGCGGTTATTCATAAATATTCAAAAACTCGTGTACTTATCTGCCTCTACGTTTAACCTATTTGGGATTAATGAGTCAACGAAAAAATGATTTTTTTTTATTTTCGTTCAATGAACGCCATAAAAATTGCCTTTTATTGCGAAAAATCATTCATCCATAGACTCTCCACCTTTCTCACAAAATGATAATTCAATAGCTATTTCGTATTTTTTATCAGCAACGCTATTCATTTTATGCTTAAATTATATTCTGTTGATAAAGTAATTGAATCATTAGAATCTAGGAAATAAAGAAGGAGGAAGGAGAAATGAATCAGCGACTTGCGCTATTTTTCCTATGTCTGACTGCCAGCGCTTCAGCAACGACTCTCCCACCTTTACCATCTGAACAGAATGATTCTTCACACTCTTTATTTATCAGCAGTGAACCGAACAGCCAAACATTTGATAGTTGGGTAATCGACAGTGGCTACGCTTACCGTCTCTTTCGCAATGTCGATTTATATGTCGGAACCAGGATTAACTCGTCCATCAATGGGGGCTATAATGGCTTTCTCAGTGGAGTGAGCTATAAAATGAACGAACACCTTATAGTGAAAAGTACCTTCTATTCATCGACAAAAGTTGACGAAGAGAACCGACGCAATGAGAGTATTTCTGCGGAACTATCTAGCCGTTTACGTTTATCTGACAATATGGACCTTCATGCCACTCTTGATTATCAAGAATGGCAGCAAGGTATTGAATTTGGCCTTGGCTTTCGTTTCTAATTAACCTCTAACGCCTGTTTAGAGCATAAGATGCCATTCCAGTCTGCATAGAGATAATCTCCCGGTAAAATCATTTGGTTTTGGATGGTTAGTGTGACATTCACTTCCCCCGTCCCACGCTTTTCTGGCCGAAAAGGTGACGTACCTAAAGCCTTTACCCCTAAATCCATTTGAGACATCTCTACAACATCTCGTACTGCACCATAAATCACCACGCCTTCCCAGCCATTTTTAATCGCCATGATCGAGACTTGATCTCCCATAAGGGCTTTCTGGCAAGAACCATGGCCATCCACAACTAAGACTTTACCGTGCCCAGGTTGGCTCAATACTTCTTTTATTTTGCCATTATCGTGATAGCAACGCACCGTCACAATTTGCCCCCAAAAAGCATGACGCATACCAAAATTCTGCAATGGGAGATCCAGTAAAGTAACCTGAGATTCGTATTGATCACATAGATCTGGCGTTATATCTTTCATCATTCCTCCATGATTCTTATTGGGCTTCATCCAAGTAACCTCATCACAGCCAAATGTCTGCTCTAAAGGATAAATGTCATTTATTTCCATTTTTCTGACAATGAACCTAAATACAATACCTGATTATCCACACAAGAGTGCAGTGTTAGTTCATCATTAATTACATAGTAAATGGCGTTTTGCGCAAATTTTCTCGCCAGATTTTGAGCTTCAACTAATGGCATACAAACCGCGAAGCTCTCTTCATACCAGCAAAAATCTTCATCTCCAACAAGTAGGCCGACCCAATCATAGCCGATCAGCGCTTGCTGTAAACGCTGATTATTTATTCGATTCTCATTATCTGACAAGCGCACGCTTTTCGGGTTCCATGCTGTGATCACAGCAAAAGCTTCTTGGGTAGGAAGGGCAGAAAAGCGAAACGTAACTTGAGAGTAGGCTCGCCATAGCATCTTATCCATCATCAAACTTTACAACTCGTTATTAATATTCATATCTGTTACATTGCAACTCTTGATATAAATCAACAAAGTGATTGGAATTAACATTTGGGCGTTGTTAGCATGCTGTTAACATTATAGAATCCGCCCAAAGCCTAGTAGAATCCCTCAAGGTGATGGCGCTTAATGGTTAGTGATATCCAAGGACGGCGGGCACCCAAAGTCATTATTTTTTAAAAAGCTTTGGTTTATTATCAACATAAAATTACTCATATGTGATGTTTTTGCCTAGAATACATTCTATTAGCATATTTTTTTCACAAGTTTAGGTACCGCCAATGCAAACCCCGCAGATTCTTATCGTTGAAGACGAGCAAGTAACTCGTAACACTCTAAAGAGCATTTTTGAAGCAGAGGGATACGCTGTTTTTGAGGCCAGTAACGGTGAAGAGATGCACCATATTCTGTCCGATAATCCAATTAACTTGGTGATCATGGATATCAACTTACCTGGTAAGAATGGTCTTCTCCTTGCTCGAGAACTCCGTGAGCAAGCGGATGTAGCCCTTATGTTCTTAACCGGTAGAGACAATGAAGTCGACAAGATTTTAGGACTGGAAATTGGCGCTGATGATTACATCACTAAGCCTTTCAATCCTCGTGAATTAACCATTCGTGCTCGTAACTTACTTAGCCGTTCAATGAACACCAACTCAACTCACGAAGAGAAACGTTCCGTTGAATCTTATCAATTCAATGGTTGGGTGTTGGATATCAATAGCCGTTCACTAGTTAGTCCAAGTGGTGATAGCTATAAGCTTCCTCGCTCCGAGTTCCGCGCTCTGCTTCATTTTTGTGAGAACCCAGGTAAGATCCAAACTCGTGCCGATCTATTAAAGAAAATGACTGGTCGTGAATTAAAACCGCATGATCGTACGGTAGATGTCACGATTCGCCGTATTCGCAAACACTTTGAGTCCGTATCTGGTACGCCAGAGATTATTGCGACGATTCATGGTGAAGGATATCGTTTCTGTGGTGATATCACCGAATAAAAACCTGAAATAGAAAAAGCCTCGGTATAAAATATCGAGGCTTTTTTTCTTATTAGAACAATACGTTACGATCCGGTTAGTATACTTTATCAATCATAATTTGATGCTCAACAAGCCAAGTCTCACCTTCACTATCTCGGACCCCAAGAGCGACGCTAACCAAACGCTCAACATCCAATTCTAATGTGCTGTTAAAAATGACTTCCCAAACATGCTCGCTGGGTGTACGCAGCTCTAGCTCTGAAGCAGAAATGGACCACATCTCATCTCCCTGCTTAATTACTAGCATAAGCAAGGTTAAATCTGCAGGTAATTGCCCAGACGTTTCAAGCACTAAAGTACCATTAATATGCTCCGTGGTATTGAGTTCAGCAACCTTGTCATCCCCAACCACATTCGGCATCTGATCTGTCCAAAGGTTACTCTTTAGCTGGATAGCCGTTTGTGAAAAAATGCCAGCATTACTGTGCTGCCAATTGACATCGGATGATGATGAACAAGCAGAAAGTAAAAAAGAGAGGAAAAGTAAGCTACTTTTTTTCATATTATTTCCTTTGTGCTAACCACTGTTTAAGGATCTGAATATCATTGAGATACTCATTTTTGATTTCATCCACCCAGTCGGTAATGTTTTCCCACCAAGCAGGCGCTTCTGGCGACTGTGCTTTTTGTGCCACACTCTGAATTCTTTTTAGGCCAATTGAGCCGGCTGCGCCTTTAATTTTGTGGGCTTCTGAAACAATCCCCGCTTGATCTTTTGCCACCATATTAGAGTCCAACACAGCTAAATAACCGGGCATCATCTCTTCTAACATTTGAATGCTTTCTAACATAGGGGTTGGACCAACAATATCGATATACGAGTCTAACATGCTCAGATCCAACAAACGGCTATACAGCTCTTGATTCGCTTCGGGCAAACTTGGAGACGCTGTGGCTTGTTTACTCTCAACTATCGGTTGTTTCGTCACTACTTTCGCAATAACATCTTGTACCGCTTGAACAGAAAGCGGCTTACTCAGCGCCCCATCCATACCTTGTCTTAAGTACTCTTTTTTATCTTTCAATACGTTTGCCGTTAATGCGACAAGCGGAGGAAGCGAAGAGTAGGTGCTGCGATAATAATGGGCAATATCAAACCCTGTCATATCTGGCAATTGAATATCCAGAAAAACCAAATCAAACAGATCAGGATTAAACATGGCTTTGGCTTCTTCCCCAGTCATAGCAACCGTCACTCGATGGCCAAGGCTTTCTAAAAGAGAACGAGCGACCGTGACATTAAGCGCAATATCTTCCACCATAAAAATATTAAGCTTACGCTGTAGTTCTGGCTGAGGAAGGCTGCAAACTGGGGGGGTAGCAAGTGGCACCCGAATCGTGACGGTGAAAGTGCTGCCAAACCCTTCTTCACTGCTCACACTAATATCACCATCCATTAGATTGATGAGCTGACGAGAAACCGCCAAACCAATCCCCGTGCCTACAGCATGAAGGTTGTCCTTCCCTGATTTAACTTGATAATACATGGCAAAAATTTTATCTAATTCCGTTTCAGGAATACCAATACCCGTATCTTCAATTTCCATTATGATGTTAGCATGCTCAGCGCCTAACTCAGCACTGACATTCATAACAACACCACCGTCTTTCGTAAACTTCATCGCATTACTCATCAAGTTCCAAAGCACCTGACGTAAGCGAGTTGCATCCACCTCAACCCAAGCGGGAAGCTCCGTCATTCGTTCTAAATCAAAACGTAACCCTTTTTGTTCAGCCATCAACGCCGATAAACTTTCCATCTCAGCGACAAACTCTTCAAAGTTAAGTGGCTCAGGAAACAGCTCTAATTTACGGCGGTCAAATTTATCCATATCGATAATATCATTGAAGATATTGCCTAGCGTAATGGCACTCACATGAATCGTTTGCATATGTTTACGCTGCTCTTCCCGCAGCGGCGTATCAAGTAACATACGACTTAAGCCCACAATACCGTTAAGCGGTGTTCTTAGCTCATGACTAATGGTTGAGATAAACGTCGTTTTATCACGGCTGGCCTTTTCTAATGACTCTTCATGCCGCTTGCGTTCCGTTATATCACGCCCAAATCCAACTAACCCCAAATGGCGGCCATCTTTACTGTAAAAAGGCACTTTACGAAGTTCAAAATAACTCTTGCGCCCATCAGGGTATTCCAGCCACTGTTCATAGGTAATAGCTCGATTATTGTTAAAGACTTGCTGATCGGTTTCTACAATCGATTGTGCAATCTCCTTACGATATACATCCCAAGGAGTGAGGCCGACCAACTCACTTTCGCGTTTTCCCGTCAGTTCTTCCATGGCCCGGTTACAACCAGAAAATTCACATTGAGCATTACGATAGTAGATAAGATCAGGAGAAGCATCGATAAAAGAACGCAACAGAGCGGTTCGCTCAGCCAACTCTAATTGTGTTTTTTCTCTTTGATAGACTTCGTTTTCCAAATCTACCATGGCTTCTTCACGCGCTTCTTCAGCTTTGATCCGCTCTTCAATTTCCTGATTGAGTTTGACAATATTCTGTTGAAGCTGCTGATTCAGCTCTTGATCACGAGAGCGCATATCTTTCAATTTAGACACTAGCTTAGAAAGCCGCTGACGAGATTCTTCTAATTGGTCCACCACCACAGATAAAAAGTAAACGGCCCAGGGTGTGATCAATAAGCCAAAGAAGATAGAACGAACAATATCAATATCATCGACAAAGCCTTTCAGCACTAAGGTGATCCCAACTTGAACCACGACGGCTAACGCAACCAATGCTAAAGCTAATAAAATGGAGAAACGTAAAATACCCAGTTTAACGAGTAGATCGACATAGTATTGAGCTAAATTCTTAATCTGTTTCATTGCAGGTCCCGCGACAAAGATTGGCGTTAGTCTAACGTGTTTCTCAAGGCGATATCCATCAAGCAACGGATAGGATCAGAGACTTTCACACAGAGTGTAAAAACACTGACCCATTCGTACTAGGAAGAATGAAAAGATAACAGCTTATTGAAGGATGATCTGCAACTATTCTCGAGGAAGATAGTGGAAAGGTTGTCCAATTAATGAACCTTGAGCACCATCACGATCCAATGCTCGGCCTATTTCAGTCATGGCTAACCAGCGATTTTCACACCACAAGGGGGAGAGAAGTGTCGGACGACGCGCAGCGGAGGAAACTCGGTGAAAAACCACCTCTGGTGGTGTTAAACGAATCAATTCACTCGCAATGGCGACATACTCCTCTAAACTAGGCGCTTCCAGTTTTCCAGCGCGCCAAGCTTTCGCCATAGTACTGCCTTCGACGATATGTAAACCATGCAGTTTAATACCATCCGTTCCAACATCAATGACTTGTTTTAGGGTTGCAATATTGTCAGATCGCGTCTCTTTAGGAAGCCCGACAATCAAATGAGTACAGACTTTAATACCCATGGCTCTCGCACGCTGAGTGATCTCGGCATAACAAGAAAAATCATGCCCACGATTAATTCGCTTCAGTGTCTGATCGTTCGCCGTTTGTAACCCCAGCTCTAACCAAATCTCAAACCCTTGCTGAACATACTCATGCAATAATTCAAGCACTGCATCGGGTACACAATCTGGACGAGTTCCTACACATAAACCCACAATATCTGCCGCTTTTAGCGCCTGTTGATACATCTGCTTCAAAACCTGAACTTCTGCATAAGTACTCGTGTAAGCTTGAAAATAAGCCAAATACTTTTTCGCTCGTCGAATTTCTCCTGCACGTTCTTTTAGCTGAGCTTCAATACTCTGCACTTGAGCGTGCTCATCCGCAAACGAAGCAACATTACAAAATGTACACCCACCTCGTCCAATGGTGCCATCTCGGTTAGGGCAGCTAAAACCGCCATGAAGTGTCAGCTTATGCACTTTTTCTCCATAACGACGCTGAAGATCTTGACCCAGAGTATTCACTAACTCATGTAATTGCATACAAGCACCTAGTTAAAACAACATAAAACACACATCTCTGCGCTTAGTGTAATTTAATTACGCAAATAAATGACAAATAGTAAAGGTATGAAACAGATAGAACGCTAATCAAAATCAATAAATATTGATTAATCCAATATTTAGCTTATATCGTAACGAAATTGTTAAATAAAACTCAGCTTATGGAATAAAAAAGAGCGAAAAAAGACCGAATTTTTCGTTGCATTCACGTGCAACAAAATTGTAGGATACTTACAGTTTCCCAATGATTTTTGTTTGTTTTATTACAAATAACATTAGGAAACATCGGTGATATTCCATCCCTACCTATATAATCCACTATAAAAGTGGCCAGATAAAAGGAATATCACTAAGGATTGTTTTTCTCACAAAATAATTCCTGTGAGAGACGGAAAGGAAGCGAATTAACCTGCACGGGTTGATTTACATTGATAACAATAAGGATTGGATGCAATGCTGGGGCTTGCCTTGGCTTATCTGTGTCCGCTTGAACTGGAAGGATGTATCTATGGTAGATAGAGAGCAAAGTTCGCAAGGTCTATATACGCCAGAATTAGAGCATGACGCTTGCGGTATTGGTTTTGTTGCTCACCTAAAGAACCGTAAATCACACCAAGTTGTCACCCAAGCTCTGGATATGCTAGCGCGAATGGAACACCGCGGTGGTCAAGGTTGTGACCCATGTAGTGGTGATGGTGCGGGGATTTTGTTGCAAAAACCCCATGAGTTTTTATTAGAGGAAGCAGTTAAACTTGGCATTAAACTCCCATCATTTGAAAAATATGGTGTGGGTGTTGTGCTGTTTCCCAAAGATGAGCATAAGCGTGCTCAATGCCGAGATATTCTTGAACGCAATGCTAAGCGTCTTGATCTCGATGTCTTAGGTTATCGTGTCCTGCCTACCGATAATTCAATGCTAGGGGCCGATCCATTAAGTACCGAGCCTCAATTTGAACATGTCTTTATTTCAGCAGGCCCAGGGACGACGCCAGAAGAGCTAGAGCGTAAACTTTACGTCCTGCGTAATTATACCGTTCGCGTTTGTTTAGAAAGTGTCTCAAATATTGGTGATGATTTTTACATCAACTCACTTTCCTATAAGACACTGGTCTATAAAGGTCAGTTAACCACTGAGCAAGTTCCTCAATACTTTCTCGATTTACAAAACCCAACCATGGTGACCGCGCTCGCTTTGGTTCACTCACGCTTTTCTACCAACACTTTCCCAAGATGGCGTCTCGCGCAACCTTTCCGTTATATAGCTCATAACGGTGAAATCAATACCGTACGCGGAAATTTAAACTGGATGAAAGCACGAGAAGCGATTCTTCAATCGAATCTCTTTACTCAAGCTGAAATCGATATGTTGCTGCCAATTTGTCAGGAAGGCGCCTCTGATTCCGCTAACTTTGATATGGTTTTAGAGTTATTAGTCTTGTCTGGGCGCAGTTTGCCACATGTACTGATGATGATGATTCCTGAAGCATGGCAAGAAAATAAAACCCTAGATCCCAAACGCCGTGCGTTTTATCAGTACCATGCCAATATCATGGAACCGTGGGATGGCCCAGCTTCTGTCTGCTTTACTGATGGTGTACAAGTCGGGGCAACGCTCGATCGGAATGGCTTACGTCCTTCTCGTTATACCGTGACCAAAGATGATTTCTTAATCATGGCTTCAGAAACAGGCGTGGTCGAAATTGACCCAGCCAATGTGGAATATCGTGGGCGTTTGCAACCGGGACGTATTTTTGTCGCCGATCTTGAACAAGGCCGCATTATCTCTGACGAAGAAGTGAAAGATGGCATTGCCAATGCCCAACCTTATGAAAAATGGGTAGAAGAGAACTTACTCAGCCTGAAAAAGCTTCCTGAAGCGGATAACGTTCATAGCCAACCGTCGCCTGAACGTCTACTACATCGTCAACAAGCCTTTGGTGTCAGCAGTGAAGAAGCAAATGACATCATTTTTACGCTGGCGGAAACAGGGTATGAACCATTAGGTTCGATGGGAGCTGACTGGCCGGTTGCGGTACTGTCTCATCAATCACAACACCTTGCTAATTACTTTAAGCAGTTGTTCGCGCAAGTGACTAACCCACCGATTGATCCCATTCGTGAACGAATGGTGATGTCACTCAATACCTATATCGGCCGCGATCAAAACTTGCTGGCTGAGTCACCGGCTCACTGTCGTAAAGTGGAGCTGGAATCTCCCGTGATTTCCAATGCCGAATTAGAAAAACTGCGGGCAATTGATAATGAACATCTGCAGGCCAAAACGCTGGATATTGTTTTCCAAGCTAGCGAAGAGCCCGGCAAGCTAGAACGAGCGCTAAAGCGCATCTGTCAATACGCAGAAGATGCGGTCATTGATGGTTACTCGATCATTTTGTTGACAGACCGTGCCGTCAACTCAAACCATGCGGCTATTCCAGCCATGCTGGCAGTCGGTGCTGTCCATCACCACTTAATCCGTAAAGGGTTACGCTCGAAATGTGGCATTGTGGTGGAAACTGGAGATGCACGTGAAACCCATCACTTTGCAACCTTAGTCGGTTATGGTGCAAACGCCGTCAACCCTTACTTGGTTGTTGAAACCATTGTTGATCTTCAGCGCCGTAACAAACTGGATGTAGAGGTATCGGTTGAGAAATACTTTGAAAACTATCGTAAAGGTATCAACGCTGGTCTATTGAAGATCTTCTCTAAAATGGGCATTTCAACCCTACAGTCTTACCATGGCGCTCAGATTTTTGAAGCATTGGGGATCAGTAAAGCTGTCGTTGATAAGTATTTCACCGGTACGATTACTCGTATTCAAGGTTTGACTCTCGATGACATAGCGAAAGAAGTCGTAGTTCGTCATCGTATTGGTTACCCAACTCGTGAAATCCCTCTGCAAATGCTGGATGTGGGTGGTGTTTATCAATGGAAACAACGAGGTGAAAAACACCTGTTCAACCCTGAAACGATCCATCTACTTCAGCATTCAACCCGTAATAAAGACTATCAGCAATTTAAACAGTATGCGGCAGCAGTAGATAGCCAAGGCGATAAAGCCGTCACACTACGTAGCCAACTGGATTTCGTAAAAAATCCGGCAGGTTCTATTCCCATCGAAGAAGTCGAACCGATTGAAAACATTGTCAAACGTTTCGCAACCGGAGCGATGTCATTTGGTTCAATCTCTCACGAAGCTCACTCAACCTTAGCGGTTGCGATGAACCGCCTAGGTGCGAAGTCGAACTCCGGTGAAGGCGGTGAAGATCCCGCTCGTTTTATCCGCAAAGAAAATGGTGACTGGGAACGCTCTGCAATTAAACAGGTCGCATCTGGCCGCTTTGGTGTTACCTCTTACTATTTAGCCAACGCGGATGAAATTCAGATAAAAATGGCACAAGGAGCGAAACCGGGTGAAGGGGGTCAACTTCCGGGCGATAAAGTCGATGATTGGATCGGAGCAACTCGTCACTCAACACCAGGTGTCGGTCTCATCTCACCACCACCACACCATGACATTTATTCTATTGAAGATTTAGCTCAACTGATCTTTGATTTGAAAAATGCCAACCGTAAGGGTCGCGTTAACGTCAAACTGGTGTCAGAAGCTGGGGTGGGAACCATTGCCTCTGGGGTTGCAAAAGCTAAAGCAGATGTCGTACTCATTGCAGGCCATGACGGCGGTACAGGTGCATCGCCTATTTCATCGATTCGCCATACTGGACTTCCTTGGGAATTAGGCTTAGCAGAAACACATCAAACTCTACTGAAAAACGGCCTACGTAACCGTATCGTGGTACAAGCTGATGGGCAGATGAAAACACCACGCGATATTGCCATCGCAACTCTGCTTGGTGCCGAGGAATGGGGTATTGCTACCGCCGCGCTTGTCGTTGAAGGGTGTATCATGATGCGTAAGTGTCATAAAAATACCTGCCCTGTCGGAATTGCCACACAAAATAAAACACTCCGTGAACGTTTTGATGGCCGTGTCGAAGATGTCGTTACCTTCTTCCAATACATGGTGCAAGGTTTGCGTGAAATCATGGCTGAACTTGGGTTCCGCACCATTGATGAAATGGTCGGCCAAGCACAAAAATTGAAAGTTCGTGATGATATTGGCCACTGGAAATACAAAAATCTCGATCTCTCAACTTTATTGTATCTTGAGCCTCCTCGTGAGGCTGACGGTATCTACTGTCAAACCACACAAAACCATAACTTGGAAAGTATTCTCGATCGTCAATTGATTAAAATCGCTCAGCCCGCACTTGAGAAATGTCTGCCGATTAACGCAGAATTTCCGATCATTAACACCGATCGCAGTACAGGCACTATGCTTTCTAATGAAATTTCTAAAGTGTATAAAGATCAAGGTTTACCTCAACCTATGCACGTGAAATTTAATGGCAGTGCGGGTCAATCTTTTGGGGCATTCTTGGCTAAAGGTGTCCATTTTGAAGTGGAAGGTGACGCAAACGACTATTGGGGTAAAGGGCTATCTGGCGGTACTTTGGTTCTCTATCCAAACCGCCATTCAACCCTGATTGCTGAAGACAATATTGTGGTTGGTAACGTCTGCTTCTATGGAGCAACCTCTGGTGAATCTTTCATCCGCGGCTTAGCCGGTGAACGTTTCTGTGTTCGTAACTCTGGCGCAAAAGTTGTGGTTGAAGGCGTTGGAGATCACGGTTGTGAATATATGACTGGTGGTGTGGCAATTATCTTAGGTTCAACAGGGCGTAACTTTGCCGCTGGAATGAGTGGAGGAATCGCTTATGTCTGGGACAAAGCGGGCGACTTTAACCAAAAACTCAACCCTGAGTTGGTAGATCTCGATCCGATTGAACCAGAAGATAAAGCGCTCTTAAAAGACATGCTCACCAAACATGTCCAATTCACAGGAAGTGAAGTAGCAAAAGCTTTCCTGAGCGATTTTGAACATCACTTAGCCTCTATGGTAAAAGTCATGCCACGAGACTATAAAGCAGTACTTCAAAAACGTCAGGAAGCCGCAGCGGCAATGGAAGAAGCGGAGGCAGTGTAAATGGGTAAAGCAACTGGATTTTTAGAGTTTGGTCGTGAACTACCAAAGAAAATCGACCCAGCAGAGCGAATCAAGAACAACCATGAATTCGTTCTTAATCAAGAATTTGGGAATAAAATTAATCAACAAGCTGCACGTTGTATGGACTGTGGGGTTCCGTTTTGCCATAGCGGATGCCCGATTGGCAACATCATTCCTGAATTTAACGATGCGGTTTATCGAGATAGCTGGGAAGAAGCATGGCAGATCTTAAGCTCAACCAATAACTTCCCCGAATTTACGGGGCGTGTTTGCCCTGCACCTTGCGAAACGGCATGTGTACTTGGCATTAACCAAGATCCCATCACCATCTGTAATATCGAAAAGACTATCGTTGAACGCGCCTATCAAGAAGGCTATGCCAAACCTAAAACACCTCGTTCACGAACAGGAAAAAAAGTGGCGATCATTGGTTCTGGTCCAGCCGGACTTTCTGCGGCTGAGCAGCTTAATAGTGCAGGTCACACAGTCACGGTATTTGAACGGGATGAGAAAGTTGGTGGATTACTCCGCTTTGGGATTCCTGATTTCAAACTGAGCATGGCGGTGATTGATCGCAAAGTTGACCTTATGGCAAAAGCGGGGGTGCAATTTGTGGTCAATGCACATGTGGGTGTCGATATCAACGCACAGCAACTACGCCAAGAGTTTGATGCCATTCTGTTAACTGGTGGCTCAACCGTTCCTCGTGATCTCCCGATACCTGGGCGTGAACTGAAGGGGGTTTATTTTGCTATGCAGTTCCTCGGTCAGAATAATCGCCGAGCAAACAGCATGGATCTTAAAGGTGAAGAAATTCATGCCAAAGGTAAACATGTTGTCGTGATTGGTGGTGGTGATACCGGTTCTGACTGTGTGGGAACCTCCAATCGTCATGGGGCTACCAGTATTACTCAGGTAGAAATTATGCCGATGCCACCTGAAAAACGCCCAGCCAATATGCCTTGGCCGCAATATCCGATGATCCTTCGTACTTCAACCTCCCATGAAGAAGGATGTGAACGCCACTGGAATATTCTCACAAAAGAGTTTATTGGTAACGACGATGGCGAAGTGACTGGACTGCGCATTGCTGATATTGTTTGGCAAGAGGCCGCTCCGGGCCAACGTCCTGAATTCAGTGAAGTGGCAGGTAGTGAACGCATCATTTCTTGTGACATGGCTTTCCTTGCGATGGGCTTTCTTCATCCTGAGCCACATGGCGTACTTGCTCAACTTGATATCAAACTTGATGAGCGTGGAAACGTTGCAACTCAAGGTTTTGCAACCAACCAAAAAGGGGTATTTGCAGCTGGAGATATGCGAACGGGGCAATCACTCGTCGTTCGTTGTATTAATGAAGGTCGAGAGTCCGCAAGAGCAATTGATGCCTTTCTGATGGGAAATACCCATCTCGAAGCCAAAGCGGACTCATTAATGCTTTCTGCTTAAACAAATCCCCCACTTCACTTATCGTGGTGGGGGAATGCTTTTCTGTCTATTTCCTTTTCATCCTTTCCAACTTGGCTAACGTTCACGTTAGCCTTTTTTGCTTTCTTCTCATTAGCTGAGAATTTTCCTTTCATTGGTGATTAATATGGGTTCATCCCCGCTCCTCAATTGGCATTTTCATATCAAAAAACTTTCAAAATGTTTATTTTTAGTGAGTTAAACTAAATATTTTCAAAATATATGACGATAATCTAAAAACTTGATCTTTTTCATAACAAGCGATAGGTTGTGAATAACATGTAGCTAAACATTAGCTAATCTGTTAACTATCACGCTCACGGCAAAGAGTGCATGATTTGACTGTCAGGATGACAGCTAAGCAAAAGGAGTATTGCCATGGCGCTATACAACCCCAACCTTGAAAAAGATAACTGTGGCTTTGGTTTAATTGCCCATATAGAAGGACAAATGAGCCACAAACTGGTTCGTACGGCCATTTCAGCCTTAGATCGCATGACTCACCGAGGCGGTATTGCCGCCGATGGAAAAACTGGCGACGGCTGTGGATTACTGCTGCAAAAGCCCGATCGTTACTTCCGCTTAATCGCCAGCGAACAAAACTGGTCTTTAGCCAAACAATACGCTATCGGCATGATTTTTCTCAGCCAAAATCCTATCAAAGCACAAAGTGCTCGGGACATCATCAATAAAGAATTAAAGCAAGAAACCCTTTCGATTACAGGTTGGCGTACCGTCCCAACAAATCCACAAGTTCTCGGCTCGATTGCTCGAGTTGCCCAGCCCGATATTCAACAAATTTTTATTTCAGCGCCCGCTGGATGGCAACAAGGGGATATTGAACGACGCTTATATATTGCTCGGCGGCGCATCGAAAAACAGTTAATGAATGATCCCGATTTTTATATCTGCTCTCTTTCCACTCAAGTCATTGTGTACAAAGGGCTTTGTATGCCTGCAGATCTGCCCCGCTTTTATCTTGATTTGGCAGATTTACGGCTTGAATCCTCTATCTGTTTGTTCCACCAGCGCTTTTCAACCAATACTCAGCCGCGTTGGCCTCTAGCACAACCTTTTCGCTATTTAGCTCATAATGGAGAAATCAACACTATTGAAGGAAACCGACAGTGGGCAAGAGCACGCGCATACAAACTGACTTCGCCTCTACTACCTGATCTCGCCACTGCGGCACCGTTTGTCAATGAAACGGGTTCAGACTCATCAAGTTTGGATAATATGCTAGAGCTCTTTCTGGCTGGTGGTATGGATCTCTTTCGAGCCATGCGTTTACTAGTACCTCCCGCTTGGCAACACCATCCAGATATGGATCCTGATCTTAAAGCTTTTTACGATTTTAACTCTAAACATATGGAGCCGTGGGATGGGCCAGCAGGTATTGTTCTGTCTGATGGTCGTTATGCGGCTTGTCATCTGGATCGTAATGGTCTGCGCCCCGCTCGCTACGTCATCACTAAAGATAAATGGATCACATTAGCATCAGAGGTCGGTATTTGGGATTACGCCCCCGATGAAGTGGCCGAAAAAGGTCGAGTCGGCCCAGGAGAGCTATTAGTCATCGATACCAAAAAAGGCAAAATATGGTTCTCAAAGGAGATTGATGATGAACTAAAAAATCGCCATCCTTACCGACAATGGATGGAAACCCATGTCCATAAACTGGCTCCTTTTGCTCAGTTGGATGACAGCCAAGTGGGTGAAAAAAGTTTTGACCAACACTTACTGCAAACCTATCAAAAACAGTTTGCCATGAGTAATGAAGAAGTCGATCAAGTGTTGCGTGTGATGGGAGACGTCGGGCAAGAAGCCGTCGGATCAATGGGTGATGACACTCCAATGGCGGTGCTGTCGAGTAAAGAACGTTTGATCAGTGACTATTTTCGCCAGAAATTTGCCCAAGTCACCAATCCGCCGATTGATCCACTGCGTGAAAAACATGTGATGTCACTGGCCACCAGCATTGGTCAAGAGATGAACGTTTTTTGTGAAACCGATGGTCATGCTTATCGCGTGACGTTCGACTCTCCCGTTCTCCTCTACTCCGATATGCAGCAGCTACTCGCATTAAATCATCAATATTATCGGAACACTATGGTCGATATTCATTATGATCCCCAAGAGAAAGATCTGCGCCAAGCGATTATGGATTTATGTGATCAAGTAGAACAGGTTGTCCGAGCTGGTACAGTATTAGTCATCTTGTCTGACCGTGCTCTTAACCAAGCCAAGCTGCCCATCCCCGCCGCAATGGCGGTTGGGGCGGTACAGTCTCGTTTAGTAACAGCAAACTTACGCTGTGACGCCAATATTATTGTTGAAACCGCCTGTGCACGCGATCCTCACCAGTTTGCGGTGCTAATTGGCTTTGGTGCAACCGCTGTTTACCCTTATTTAGCGTATGAAGTCTTGGGGCAACTGGTCGATGATGCCGTTATCCCCCATACCTATCGACAAACCATGATCAATTATCAACAAGCAATCAATAAAGGCTTATATAAGATCATGTCAAAAATGGGGATATCGACTGTCGCCTCTTACCGTTGCTCACAATTATTTGAAGTGGTGGGATTACACCAAGAAGTTGTCGATCTCTGCTTTAAAGGTGTCGCATCACGTATTCAGGGGGCTAACTTTGATGACATCCAGCAAGATCTCTTTAACCTCAACCGTCGGGCATGGCTAAGACGTAAAGGGCTTGAACAGGGAGGGCTGCTCAAATATGTTCATGGTGGTGAATACCATGCTTATAACCCAGATGTCGTCAACCATCTCCAACAAGCCGTTCAAGCCAGTGACTATCAGGCTTATGCAAAATTTGCCCAGCAGGTGAACGAACGCCCCGTCGCCACATTACGTGACTTAATGCAGCTGAAAAAATCCACATCCCCTCTTTCTTTAAATCAGATTGAACCCGCCAGTGAGCTCTTTTCTCGCTTTGACTCGGCGGCGATGTCAATTGGAGCGCTCAGCCCTGAAGCCCATGAAGCGCTGGCAATTGCCATGAATCGTCTCGGCGGTTTTTCTAACTCAGGGGAAGGCGGGGAAGATCCAAAACGCTTTAATAGCGAACGAAATTCACGAATTAAACAAGTGGCATCCGGTCGTTTTGGTGTCACTCCCCACTATTTAACCCATGCCGATGTGCTGCAAATTAAAATCGCGCAGGGTGCTAAACCGGGAGAAGGTGGTCAGTTGCCCGGACATAAAGTTACCGCAGAAATTGCCAAACTTCGCTACTCCGTACAAGGCGTGACTCTGATTTCTCCCCCTCCTCACCATGATATTTACTCGATTGAAGATCTTGCCCAGTTAATCTTCGACCTGAAGCAGATCAATCCTAAAGCACTGGTTTCCGTGAAACTGGTTTCTGAACCGGGAGTGGGCACTATTGCCACAGGAGTAGCAAAAGCCTATGCCGATCTCATCACCATTTCTGGTTATGATGGGGGCACCGCAGCCAGCCCACTGACCTCAGTAAAATATGCCGGAAGCCCTTGGGAATTAGGGCTAGCCGAAACTCAACAAGCGCTCGTTGCGAATGGATTACGTCACAAAATTCGCCTCCAAGTCGATGGAGGATTAAAAACGGGGTTAGATGTCATTAAAGGCGCCATTTTAGGGGCTGAAAGCTTTGGTTTTGGCACCGCACCTATGGTGGCGATGGGATGTAAATATCTACGTATTTGTCATTTAAATAACTGCGCAACAGGCGTGGCAACCCAAGATGAAACCCTGCGTAGAAAATATTTCAAGGGCTTGCCTGAAATGGTTATGCACTACTTTCAAGGTTTAGCACAAGAGGTTCGAGGTTACTTAGCTGAACTAGGAGTGGAAAAGCTCACCGACTTAATTGGTCGTACCGATTTATTAACCGTCATTGCAGGTATGACCGCCAAACAAAATAAATTGGATCTCTCTGATTTATTGCAAGCGCCAGTCTCTCCGCAAGGATTACCGCTCTATTGTACCGAGCCGAATCCTCCCTTTGATAAAGGCATTCTGAATCAAACCATCGTCGATGATGCGATCAACGCCGTTGAGCTGCAACAATCACTCGAACTGCATTATAAAATCCTCAATACCGATCGCTCGGTTGGCGCGCGTCTTTCCGGTGAAATTGCTCAACGCTATGGAAATATGGGTGTTGCCAGTTCCCCCATAAAAGTGATTCTCGATGGCACCGCCGGACAATCATTAGGCGTTTGGAATGCCGGAGGGTTGGAAATTTACCTAACCGGTGATGCCAACGACTACGTAGGTAAAGGCATGGCTGGAGGAAAAATTGTCATCAAACCTCATGTTGGAACCACATTTGTATGTAACCAAGCCACCATTATTGGTAATACCTGTCTATATGGGGCAACGGGCGGAAAACTGTTTGCAGCCGGTAAAGCTGGGGAGCGTTTTGCGGTACGCAACTCCGGCACGATTGCAGTCATTGAAGGCGCAGGAGATAACGCTTGTGAATATATGACAGGCGGCATTGTCGCTATTTTAGGGGCAACAGGGGTTAACTTTGGTGCCGGTATGACCGGAGGTTTTGCTTATGTACTTGATGAACATCACCATTTCCAAGGACGAGTCAATGAGGAATCGGTTGAAGCGCTTTCGTTAACCACCCTGCCGATTCATCAAGAGCACTTACGCTCCTTAATTGCCGAGCACTTACTAGAAACTCAGTCGCAACATGCGGAAGCCATTCTCGCTAATTTTGATGAATGGATTCCTAAATTCTACTTAATTAAGCCACAAGCGGCCGATTTAAACACCTTATTAGGGCACCAAAGTCGCAGTGCTGCTGAATTACGCGTTCAAGCACAATAATGGGAAGGAGCCGATTGTATGAGCCAGAATGTATACCAATTTATTGATGTTAATCGCGTGGATCCCGCGAAAAAACCGCTGACTGTTCGAAAAATTGAATTCGTAGAAATTTATGAACCCTTTACTCAGCAACAAGCCGGAGCACAAGCTGACCGCTGCTTAGATTGTGGAAACCCTTACTGCGAGTGGAAATGCCCAGTCCACAACTACATTCCCCAATGGCTAAAACTGGCTAATGAAGGACGAATTATTGAAGCGGCAGAACTTGCTCATCAAACCAATAGCTTACCCGAAGTATGTGGTCGCGTTTGCCCACAGGACAGGCTCTGTGAAGGGGCTTGTACACTCAATGCCGACTTTGGTGCCGTCACTATCGGCAATATCGAAAAGTACATTACCGATACTGCGTTCAAGATGGGCTGGAAACCTGATCTTTCCCAAGTGGAGTGGACCAAGAAAAAAGTCGCCATTGTGGGTGCTGGTCCAGCAGGATTAGCCGCGGCCGATATTTTAGTTCGCAGTGGTGTCAAACCAGTGGTGTTTGATCGTTATCCAGAAATTGGCGGCTTACTCACCTTCGGAATTCCCTCTTTTAAGCTCGAAAAAAGCGTGATGGCGAACCGACGACACATCTTTAGCGAGATGGGCGTCGAGTTTCAGTTGAATGTCGAGATTGGTAAAGACATTGCCCTGCAAACTCTACTGGATGATTACGATGCTATCTTTCTCGCTGTCGGCACCTATCAATCTATCCGAGCAGGCTTAAAAAACGAACAGGCTAATGGTGTTTATGATGCCCTACCTTTTTTGATATCCAATACTTATCAAGTGATGGAACTCACCAATCCACAACCCTTTATTGATATGGCAGGCAAAAAGGTGGTGGTTCTCGGTGGAGGGGATACCGCCATGGACTGTGTTCGAACCTCGATTCGCCAAGGAGCGGCACAGGTGATTTGTGCTTACCGACGTGATGAAGAGAATATGCCCGGATCTCGCCGTGAAGTCACCAACGCTAAAGAAGAAGGCGTACAATTTCTCTTTAACTTACAACCACTGGGTATTGAAACCAATTCACAAGGCGCCGTCACCGGTGTTCGCGTGGTAAAAACCGCCTTAGGTAGCCCTGATACCGCAGGTCGTCAACGACCCGAACCGATTGCAGGAAGTGAGCATATCTTAGCCGCTGATGCCGTGCTCATGGCATTTGGATTTCAGCCTCACGCTATGGATTGGCTGACCCCTTTTGGTGTCGAGCTGGATGAGCGGGGTCGAATCAAAGCTGCGAAGGATCAACCCTTTGCTTATCAAACCTCACATGAAAAAATGTTTGCGGGAGGAGATATCGTACGAGGTTCAGATCTGGTCGTAACCGCAATAGATGAAGGACGAAAAGCCGCCGAAGGCATACTCAACTACCTGCAAGTGTGAGCTAAGTTGGGGATAAAACAGAGAAGGTTATCCCCTCAAGTGAATATCCGTTATGATTCATTTTTCTTCCGAATAGGAAAGATCGTGAAAGTATGGATCATGATCGGTTTGCCAATACTACTCACTGCCTGTAGCCAAGGAATGTCAGCCAATATGATTGACCGAACCTCAACCCCTTGTGGCAATAAACCGAATTGCGTATCAACCGAAGAACAACGAAGTAAATTTGCAGTTGCCCCCTTTATTCTGCGCCCTGGCGTGACATTAGAGCAGATAGAGCGTATTGCTTTAACGCTTTCTGGCTCAGAGACAGCGGAAAAGACCGGAAATTATTTACGTATCGAATGTACGACTCGCATTTTACGCTTTGTAGATGATTTAGAACTGAAACTGAATGATGACCAATTGACCGTCCGTTCAGAATCTCGAGTTGGGTACAGTGATTTTGGTGTCAACCGAAGAAGAGTGGAAGCGTTAAGAGAAAAATTAAGCGCTGCAGGAATGCTGCAGTAAGCACTTAATAAGCCAAATACACGTTATCTATCGAACCTATCTCGATCAAACCAGAGACAACATGGTAAACTGCGGCCGTTTTATTTATTGATGAAGAGATATCGTATGAAAATTGGCATCATCGGCGCGATGCAACAAGAAGTCGCTATTTTAAAAGACGCTCTCGAACACTGCCAAGAGGTCAGTAAAGCAGGTTGTACCTATTACGTAGGCCAACTCCATGGCGCAGATGTCATTGTTCTACAATCAGGGATCGGCAAAGTTTCTGCCGCCATAGGCACCGCACTCTTGCTTAACGACTATCAACCCGATGTGATCATCAATACCGGTTCTGCTGGTGGGTTTGAACCGTCACTGACCATGGGAGATGTCGTGATCTCCAGCGAAGTTCGTCATCATGACGCCGATGTAACTGCTTTTGGTTATGAAATGGGCCAAATGGCAGGACAACCAGCTGCATTTAAAGCCGATGAGAAATTAATCACCATTGCAGAACAAGCGTTAGCGTCAATGCAAAACAAACACGCGGTTCGTGGATTGATCTGTACTGGCGATGCGTTTGTTTGCACAGAAGAACGTCAAACCTATATTCGCCAACACTTCCCTTCTGTCGTAGCGGTAGAAATGGAAGCATCAGCGATCGCCCAAACCTGCCATCAATTTCAAGTTCCTTTTGTCGTGGTTCGTGCTATTTCGGATGTTGCCGATAAAGCTTCACCAATGTCATTTGATGAATTTTTGCCACTTGCTGCACAGAGTTCATCAGAAATGGTGGTGAAAATGGTTGAGTTGTTGAACAAGTAACCTAACGCTCATGAACGAATTTTCTGCTTTTTTTTATGCCAACAGCGCTCTACTGGTCATGTGGGGCGCTTTGTTGTTTCATTGGGTATTGCCCATTCCTCGTTCTGCTCACCCGGTGACCTTATGGCATAAATTTTCAGAACTGCTGGCACAAAAGGTCAATACCCCGAACAGCTATCAGCAAAGCCTCATTTCAGGGACACTAGCTTGGCTACTCATGATTATTCCAACCATCATCGTTTGTATCGCCTTAAAACCATTAGTCTGGCAGCCTCAGTTGTTTGAACTAGCGTTACTGCTTTTAGCTCTCGATTGGCGTAACTCAGAAAAACTTGCCGAGCACATGAGCCAAGCGCTCTCGAAAGAAGATAAAAAACTCGCCCGACGCTTATTAACCCCTTTTGTTAATCGAGAAACGGAAACACTATCACCATTGGGCCTGGGTAAAGCCAGTGTCGAGACCTTAATCATGGGGTTAGGACGCAATCTGATTGGGGTGTTATTCTGGTATGCCATCCTGGGGGGAACCGGGGCTTTTATCTATCGATTAATGGTAGAATTGGCGCGCTGCTGGTCCCCTTCTAGGGCACAATTTTATCCCTTTGGTTTACCCATTATTCGAATGGTTGCAATCCTGGATTTCATTCCATTACGAAGCTTCGCTTTGTTGATTATGCTTGGTCACAATGTAAAACAAACACTGTCATTAACTTTAGTACAAAGTCGCTCTTGGCCGTTACCTGGGCCCGGTTGGTTACTATGTGCCGTGGGTAATAAACTGCAATTATCACTCGGCGGCCCTGCTATTTACGGTCAACAAAAAGCCGTTAGAAGTAAAATTGGTGGTCGCATTGCCCCAGCAAGCCTCCACCTGCAGCAAGCCTATCGGCTACTTGCTCGTAGAGCATGGATCTGGATTGGGCTACAAAGCCTCTTACTTTTTATTATTTATCAAGGCTTATAAATGAAACAAACCTTGCTGCTTAGCTTGATATTCGTAAACCTATCTGGCATCGCATCCGCAGCTGAACGTATTATCAGCTTAGCACCTCATGCAACAGAGTTAGCTTTTGCAGCCGGGCTTGGTAATAAACTCATTGCCGTCAGTGAATTCAGTGATTATCCCGAACAAGCCAAAACTCGCCCGACGGTTGCTAATTTTCAAGGGATCAACATTGAGCGGATCGTGAATTTACAGCCTGATTTAGTCATCGCTTGGCCCGAGGGTAACTCTGTCCGTGAGCTGGAAAAGCTGAAAAGACTAGGTATCCCGATCTTTTACTCTCAACCTAAACAATTGCTTGATATTGCTGATGAAATAGAACACCTTAGCCGCTATGCCGAAACCCCTTCTATCGGTCTGCAAGCGGCTAAAAAGTTTCGACAACAGCTTGCTCAGCTTCAGCAACATTATGCCCACCTAAAACCGACTCGTTATTTTTTCCAACTGAGTGAAAAACCCATCATTACCTTGGCACAAAACAGTTGGCCAAGTGAAATATTTCAGTTTTGTGGTGGAGAAAACGTCTTTCAAAATAGTCCATCCGCTTATCCACAAGTCAGCATAGAGCAGGTATTACTTGCGCAACCAGAGGTCATCTTCACCTCTGAGCACGCTATCGGTCATGGCACCATGTGGAGCCAGTGGAGTGAACAACTCATCGCAGTCAAACAGTCACACATCTGGGATCTTAACCCTGATTGGCTTAACCGCCCAACACCAAGGACACTCATGGCCATTGAACAGGTTTGTGGATATTTTGAACAGCAACAGACACCTTGATATCGCCAAAGTATTTGCTACACTCGGCAACCGATTCACCTCACCCGATAAATAAACAGGGAATGTTAAGCGAGCGATTATAAATTGGATACCTCACTGCTCTACCTTATTGATATGTTTGGCACCGCAGTGTTTGCCGTTTCTGGCGTACTACTGGCAGGACGACTCAAGATGGACCCATTTGGTGTCGTCGTTCTAGCCAGCGTGACGGCTATTGGCGGTGGCACCATACGAGATATGGCCTTAGGGGCAACCCCCGTCTTTTGGATTACCGATACGACGTATTTGTGGGTCGTCTTCATTACTTGTTTATTGACGATGCTGCTCGTTCGCCGCCCTAAACGCTTACCTTGGTGGATCCTTCCTGTCTGTGATGCAATAGGATTAGCAGTATTTGTCGGTATTGGTGTTGAAAAAGCATTGATTTATCAGGAATCAGCGCTGATCGCCATCATTATGGGTGTCGTCACTGGCTGTGGGGGCGGGATTATTCGAGATGTGCTTGCTCGAGAAATACCGATGGTGCTAAGAAGTGAAGTTTACGCTACCGCCTGTATTATCGGAGGAGTGGTTCACACCAGTGCATTAAGCTTGAACTACGACAGCTCAACGGCCTTTCTCTTCGGTGTTGCGTCCACATTGTTTATCCGTTTAGGCGCGATTCGTTGGCATCTTTCCTTACCCACTTTTGCATTAACCAAATAGTGAGCATTCAACAATACAGGGGTGGATGCATTACAATTGCTTTTAGACATTTCCCTTGGTTTGATGGCCATCACTAAATCAGTTCAGATAAGGCATCATAAATGTCACCAGACAATACTTTCGCTTCTTTATCCGCCCACTCTGAAGTTTGATAAGCCACATAAGCAGTAGCTGCGAGTGAGCCAATCAACACCCCCCCACCGGGCCTGCTACCCCAAAACAACAGCAGCATGGGCCATAGTGCTTTACTCTACGGGGAATAAAAAAGTCGCCCCTATCTGAGCGATTTTAGCTATCCCATCACAACACTTAACTTGCCAAGCCATCACCAAATCAAATTATCTAACAGCATCATCAACATCATTAATACCACTGATAATACATAAATCCGGCAGATCCAACGTTGTAGTGGTGTCGCCACCTCTTGCTGACGATCGCAATTAAAGCAAAGCACGACCCCAGGGGAGTTCAGCATACCCATAGGCATTCCTATATTATAAAGATAGACCATGGTTCTAAACGGCCATTTGACCACCTGACTGACTTCATCTTCCCCTGTTGCCCGTAGTTTACGGTCTATACTTGGCGTGACCCAAAATACCCCTAATAGCCACATCAACATAGCAAGCAGCCCAAAGAAAAGACCTAAAAAAATAAACCATGCAGGTTGCTCTTTCATTAAAAAGCCCCTTTTATTATGTCATATCCTTTACCAGACCAATCTTTGGCTGTTTTATCCGCCCATTCTGAAGTTTGATAAGCCACATAGGCGGTAGCTGCGAGTGAGCCAATCAACAAATGTATTGATCGAGGGGTATGACAGGGAATAAAATATATCGAATCTCTCTGACCGCTTTTAGCTATCTCATCACAACACTTAACTTGCCAAGCCATCACCAAATCAAATTATCTAACAGCATCATCAGCATCATTAATACCACTGATAATACATAAATCCGGCAGATCCAACGTTGTAGTGGTGTTGCCACCTCTTGCTGACGGTCGCAATTAAAGCTCAGAAAGTCGCCTGGTCTTTGCAAAAAGCCGATAGGGTTTCCAATATTATGAAGATAGACCAAGGTTCTAAACGGCCATTTGACCACCTGACTGACTTCATCTTCCCCTGTTGCCCTTAGTTTACGGTCTATACTTGGCGTGACCAAAAATACCCCTAATAGCCACATCAACATAGCAAGCAGCCCAAAGAAAAGACCTAAAAAAATAAACCATGCAGGTTGCTCTTTCATTAAAAAGCCCCTTTTATTATGTCATATCCTT
>NZ_SGOM01000039.1 GCF_022113815.1 Vibrio cincinnatiensis | reverse complement strand
CTATGCGTTGGTTTTTGTGATTACGGTGTTATGCGGAAATTTAGTAGTAGCGTTGGCTGCCCCTTAAGCGGGCGTTAGGCATCAATGAGGCGTAAATGGAAATAGTTTTAGCGATTGCAACTTTACTCGGTGGGGTTACCGCTGTTTGGTTTTTCTGGGATAAGGCTCGAGAGTTCACTCTTGGAACCAGCAAGGTAAATACCCATGACTTAGAGTTATTCGAACAATATAAAGGGATGTTTGTTACGACTGGAGCTGCCGAATTTTATAGACAACATGACTTTTTGGCACAGTTCTCTGAAGATTATTGGCGACCTTTATCTAGTTATGTAGATAATTGGTATAAACCCGATTTTGAGTTCTCCAATAGTAAGCTTCAAAAGCAGCACAAGACGCTTTACGAAGCAGCAGAAAAATTAGGGATAGCTATTGCTGGCAACACGGTAACAATAGCACCAACCTACAAAATGCGTTCAGTACGACCGGATAACCTAGCATTTGGACCAATACCAGATCACATAAAAGAAGAAGCAAAAGAGATTAACGGTTTAGTTCCAGCATTTATAAAAGCTCATGATGACTTCGTTAAACTAGGTAATCGTGAATTGTACTAAAAATGCCTAACAAAGCATTTAAGAGTGATTCCCAACGCTTGGCATTTTTCATTCCATCGTTGGGTTTTGTGTTTACGGTGGTATGGTCGAGTTTCGTGGTCGCGTTGCTCACACCTTAATGCGGCGTTATGTAACCGTAAAGAAAAATCCAACAATGTATTGAAAATTAAAATATTTTTATGATTTCTTTACTTTGAGTTTAGCTTCTACTTTGCATGTTTTATTCTTTTAACTGATTGTTTTAATGGGTTATTTTTAAAGTTGTAAATCCAGTTTTATTCATATTGGTTTAGGCTTCGTCTTCTTATTCTTCGAGTCTTTACTCTGGGCTTTAATGGTAAAACGAGTTTGCGTTCAGCTTGTCTATAGTCATGATCCGCAGAATCAAGTTGCTTTTGTAGTTGCCAGAGTTTTTTCTACTGGGTCAATGCTGACTTTTCGTGTAAGTTAAATCGTGTTTGGCGATGCTGTTTTTGGTAATGCTTTGAAATGATTAGTAAAGTTACATAACAAAGCATTTAAGAGGGACAATCAACGCGTGGCATTTTTAGTTTGGATGAGCATTTGAGGTTACGGCAGGTTAGTTTGAGCGCAGTGGTTTGCGTTGCTTGCCCCTTAATGCGGCGTTAGAATTTTAAAGGTAGTTATGCATTCAGAATTAAAAGATGTATCTAAACGCTTGGCAGAGTTAGGCGTAGGAATATTGGCACAAGCTCAAAAAAACGCACTTTACACAGGTTATTATACTCATTTAGATGAGGGAGTTTTTGGTGTCATGCAAGCAGCGCAAGCCGCTGAGCTATTGATTAAAGCTGCGATCGCAAAACAACACCCATTATTGATATTTTCGAGCGTACCAAAATCTACATCCGTAAGTGGGGAATTACTTTCCATGCAGGACATATTTGAAGACGGAAAAACTATTCAATACGCTGAATTGCCGGAGAAATTATGGGCAACAACAGGTTATAAGTTACCAAACCAAGATGTATATAGATCGTTTGGAAAGCTTCGAAATACAATTCAGCATTTTGCGTTGCCCAAAAGAGATGTGCGTGCGGAAACTGCACGTTTCATTTATGCAGTAGTTGACCCTCTGATGGGACACTTCTGGGATGATTATGCAGTCAATTATGTTGACGTAATGGAAGCAAAAGATGACATCTTTGAGCTTCTTTCTAATTATGGTATCAAACCTAGATATCCTGAAGAGCTGAAAGAATTCGCAGAGTCGGTGGAATAATTCTAACAAACAATTTAAGAGTGATTCCCCACGCTTGGCATTTTTGGTTTGGGTTTAGTTTAGTGTTTACGGTGTCCAAATTGAGTGTCGTGGTAGCGTTGCTCACCCCTTAATTGGGCGTTATGTAACCGTAGAGAAAAAGATCGCAATATATTGAAAGTTAAAGTGTTTTTATACTTTTGCATTTTTAAGTTAGCTTCTATTTTACATGTTTTATGATTTTAACTGATTGTTTTAATTGGTTATTTATAAAGTTTGTAAAGTCAGTCTTATTCATATTGGCTTAGTTTTCGTCTTCTTGTTCTTCGAGTCTTTACTCTGGGCTTTAATGGTAAAGTGGGTTTGCGTTCAGCTTGTCTATAGTCATGATCCGCAGAATCAAGTGGCTTTTGTTATTGCCAGAGTTTTTTCTACTGGGTCAATGCTGACTTTTCGTGTAAGTTAAATCGTGTTTGGCGATGCTGTTTTTTGTAATGTTTTGAAATTATTAGTAAAGTTACATAACAAAGCA
>NZ_SGOM01000038.1 GCF_022113815.1 Vibrio cincinnatiensis | reverse complement strand
TTAGAAATATTGGTAACTTTGGCATTTTGGATCGGCCAGTTAACAAGGCATTTAAGAGGGACAATCAACGCGTGGCACTTTTGTTTTGGGTGAGCATTTGAGGTTACGGCTGGTTAGTTTAAGTTCGGTTGTTAGCGTTGTTTGCCCCTTAATGCGGCGTTAACTGGCAATGAAATTACCCATCTTTTTTTGTTGAATCCTAACTTATTGATTTATATTAATAATAAATCGAGTAAAAAATAAAAGGTTATTTTGAGAAATTTGATGTAATTACTATTATTAACAATAAGTTACTGCTAAAGTTTCATAGTTCACTGCCGCATAGGCAGCTTAGAAATAGCATGTCGAAAAATACACCCGGCTCTTAACGTTCACTGCCGCATAGGCAGCTTAGAAATATTGGTAACTTTGGCATTTTGGATCGGCCAGTTAACAAGGCATTTAAGAGGGACAATCAACGCGTGGCACTTTTGTTTTGGGTGGCATTTGAGGTTACGGCTGGTTAGTTTAAGTTCAGCTGTTTGCGTTGCTTGCCCCTTAATGCGGCGTTAGCTGTATCCTTAAAGTTTCGATATCTTTAGGGTAATAGTTCTAGAAATCTAATTCAAAACAGGTGCTTAAACCTAAATATAGAGGCTGTTGGGAATAATGGTATTACTTATAGTTTGGTTGGCTATTTTGATTTTTTCAGCCAAGCCACTTTTTACTATTGCACGACGAACATACCGTATTAGAGTACAAAGCAGCTCGAATGGGTTGAAAAGTATTTTGTTCTCTATATTGGCTCACCTGACCTTTGTTCATCTCTTTAATTTTCCTGTAAATGGTTGGCTTTACTGGGTACTTCCAGTATTAAATGTTTTGTTCGTTATGCACATACTCTTGCTCTTTGATTTGGTTCTAGACCGCTATAGTGTGGTAGATACTTCACGTTTTATCCATCGCTCGAGCGCACCCTTTTTAGTCTCATGTGCTGCATTTATTGCAATGCTTTACTACTCAGCTTATCTCAATGATGCAATATTGAGGGGCGTATGTATTAGTGCCCTCTCAGTAGGTTTGACAGGTTTTCTAGTAACTTATAGAAATGTAAAATAGGGTCATACAGCTAACAAAGCATTTAAGAGTGATTCGCAACGCTTGGCAGTTTCGCTTCGCTCAAGTATAGCCAAGCGCCGCTCACACCTTAATGCGGCGTTAGGCAGCAAGTGGCGCATGCACATTAAAGGGTAAGTTTGGATGGCAGATAGAGCATTAAATAGTATTAAAGAGATTAGAAAAGCTCTACGTATGTCCTCGAAGCAGTTAGCTGTTAAGCTAGGCAAAGCTCCTTCGACTGTTAGTGAACTTGAGAGCAGGGAAATTACGGGCAATATTACTATTCAAAGTTTAAAGGAAATTGCTGAGTGTCTTGATTGTGAATTACATTACGAATTCAAACCAAAAGTTCCAGTGGATGAGCAAGTACTTAACCAAGCTATTAGAGAAGTAAAAAATGAACTGGGTGAAAACCTTAATCTCTATAGTGAGGATGATATTGAAAGAGATGCAAGGGAGCTGCTTAAAGAGTCTACCATATTGAATTGGTAGACTCTATTTGTGATTAATGTGCTCCACAGAACTCTAAGATTATGCGGACTAGCAATCTAAAGTAGAAGTTCTTGTTGCGTTTTAAGTGATCAAAAATTTGTTTTAATGCTTTCATATAAATACCTTTTAGTTAATTTATTTCATAGGTATTTAGGAGCTCACCATTATAAGAAATTCGCATATATACGAATTCCAAAAGAAATTTTTGCATGCCTAACAAACAATTTAAGAGTGATTCACCACGCTTGGCATTTTTGGTTTGGGTTTAGTTCAGTGTTTACGGCACCCAAATTGAGTTGTGTGGTAGCGTGGTTCACACCTTAATTGGGCGTTAGGCATTTCGTCATTCGTGGCCAAGGAGTAAATACAATGTTAGTTTGGATTTTTATTGGTTTAGCCGTCCTATGTGTGTTCATAGTAGTCATGTCAATGAAAACGGGATTTATCCCCACTCAAAAGAACGTAACTAATCAGGCATTGAGTGCCTCGTCAAAGTTGAGAAAAGGAATTGGTAAGGATCACCTTGGTGAGGCAATAGGTTCTATAGAATACGGTAAGGTATCCTCGATATCAGTCACTTATGATTACTCAATGGAAAATATTGTTTCAGCGTGGCGGTCAGGCAAAGCTCCGAATATCATCGTAGTGTTGGGAATGATAGGTGGATTTTGGGGTATAGCCTTATTTTTAGCATGCGCACTTTTTGCTGTGGGCTCTCTACCTTTTACATTAACCGGAGTTATGCTGATATCAATGGTAGTCTATGGTTCAAGGCCTTTTATTGAAGGATTTATAGAGGAGAATAGACGTCAGTCAGAAGGTGACTCAAATGCCTAACAAACGCCTCAAGAGGGACTGTCAACGCGTGGCGTTTCCAGTCCCATTGAGCCGCGGTGGTTTCAGTTGTTGCGTTTGAGTTTAGTGGTAATGCGTTGTCAGCCCCTTAGGCGGGCGTTATGCCTCAAGGAGAAACTGTAGTGCAAGGATTTGAAATAAGTACAGATAATAATAGGCTCGATTTTAA
>NZ_SGOM01000037.1 GCF_022113815.1 Vibrio cincinnatiensis | reverse complement strand
AAAATATAACTTAAAGAAGAAATATAATTAAAAATCAATCAATTAGTTATTTTCTCGGACGAACATCGCCTAACGCCCGCCTAAGGGGCTGGCAACGCATAACACTAAACTCAAACACAACAACCGTAACCACCGCGGCTCATTGGGACTGGAAACGCCACGCGTTGACAGTCCCTCTTGAGGCGTTTGTTAGCTTCGTAGCCTATTGTTTAACAATGATTTTTTAAACACATTTACTTGAAAGGCATTTTACGCAAAAGCATCATACAAACACACGTCCAACGCCAAAAGCTGTGAAGTTGGCTGCCAAAACTTAAAACGATCTAGGCTAAGTTGGCCAAGGTTAAGAGTCCGCGACAAAGAAAACCAGATCACAGCGATGATGCAGCCTTTTGTGAAACCAAACTTGCCGTGTGGAACATCCAACAACCTTGAAGCATCGAGGCTTGTGGGTTTTCAGCGGCTTTGAACCTGCTGAACTTTCAACACTTCCTACCAAATCGGCATCAGAAACACTCGAAAGCCAAGTTGTGAAATTTGAATGCTAAAAGCTGAATTTTCACAACAAATGAGCTTGGATTTTGATGATTTTTGCTTCAAGAAGCTAACGCCCGCTTAAGGGGCAGCCAACGCTACTACTAAATTTCCGCATAACACCGTAATCACAAAAACCAACGCATAGTAAAAATGCCACGCGTTGGCTGTCCCTCTTGAAGCGTTTGTTAGCTTTAACCTGATAGCCCCACCAGAATGAACGCATAACTATTATGAAAGGCATGAGTTAGGAAAGCGACTTTTGCACCCTCAGATGTAGATATTTTTTGCCACACCTGAAAACCGAGACAAAAGACTACAAACGGGGCAAACGTGAACAAGCCCCACAATGGATGGCTTAAAGAGTGCAGAACTGAAATAGACAAGGCGACCAAAAAAGCAACCAATAGTATATTTTGCATGAACTTCTGAGCTATCCATATGAGTAGAGCAATTAGTATCGTTTCTACAAATGGAGCGAATAGAATCAAACCGAACGCATCAAAAAAGGAAAACGATAAGTCCTCATTAGGCGCTTCTTCAGGAAAACCAACTAAAAAATGATACAAACACGCAAAACCAAAGGCAATACAGGCACTTAATGCCGACGCTTTAAAGCTATATGACATTTTTGAATCATTAATTTCGAATAGGAACATACGTACCCCTTTTAAAGCTAACGCCGCATTAAGGGGCAAGTAACGCAAACCTCTGCGCTCAAACTAACCTGCCGTAACCTCAAATGCCAACCCGAACCAAAAATGCCACGCGTTGATTGTCCCTCTTAAATGCTTTGTTAGGCGATTTTATAAACCATTTCAACCCCTTACCAAAGAAACATCAGAACAAACCAAATTAAAACAACATGCGAGTTTAACATTGACCCTGTAATATTCACTTGCCAACAACGAAACTCATGGTCTAGTTCAAAGAAAAAATCACGGCCACCAAGCTCATCGCAAAATCACTCAACTGTTAAGGATGAACTTAAGACTCGAAGAACGAGAAGCACAAAGCTTATCAAATATGAACAGACTCGATCGTTAACTTTTATGAGAACAGAAAACCGCTGAGATTTTCTTTGACTGATAACTTGATGGGTTCAACAACTCATTGATTAAATGACATAATTCAAAAAAAACACGATTAATAATCAACGAATCATTTGTGTAATTTCACGAACATCGCCTAACGCCCGCCTAAGGGGCTGACAACGCAAACAACCGCACTAAAACCAACCAGCCGCAACCTCAAAACTCATTAAAACCAAAAGTGGCGAGCGTTGGAAGTCCCGCTTGAGGCGTTTGTTATGCGCGTGTTTCCGACCAAACTGCGAATTCATTTCCACTTGGTTCAACAAAATGAAAACGACAACCACCAGGAAACTCATAAATTGGACGAATAACTTTACCACCGTATTTCTCTACTTGCTCCAAGGTAGCTTCAATATCTGTACTGTAAAAAATTAAGAGCGCCCCACCATTAACCGTTTGACTCGATAATTCAGCTTTAAAAAATCCACCATCTAAACCTTCGTTTGAAAAGGCTATATATTCAGAACCATAATCAACAAAACTCCAACCAAAAACTGTTGAAAAAAATTCTTTTGTTGATTTCAAATCTTTAGCGGCAAACTCTACATAATTAAGTTTTCCATGTTGACTCATTATTAACTCCTCTTATTTTCCCTGATTAGCGCTAGTGTACCCCACGAAAAGTGGACACAACATAACTACACACTTTCAAACACCACTGGACTCACATAGCCCAACGCTGAGTGCTTCCTATTTCGATTGTAATAGATCTCGATGTATTCAAAGATCCCCATTCGAGCTTCTTCAATATTCTGGTAGTCTTCTGCATATATCAGCTCGACTTTTAGTCGACTGTAAAACGACTCCATGACAGCATTATCCCAGCAGTTGCCCTTACGGCTCATGCTCGGCACGCCACCATGCTTACGCATGAAGTCCTGATAATCATGTGCTCTGTATTGTACACCACGGTCTGAATGGATTATGACCCCCTTAGGCGGCTTACGTGATTTGAACGCCATTTTCAGTGCATTCGTAATGAGTTGAAC
>NZ_SGOM01000036.1 GCF_022113815.1 Vibrio cincinnatiensis | reverse complement strand
TTCTACTGGGTCAATGCTGACTTTTCGTGTAAGTTAAATCGTGTTTGGCGATGCTGTTTTTGGTAATGCTTTGAAATAGTTAGTAAAGTCACATAACAAAGCATTTAAGAGGGACAATCAACGCGTGGCATTTTTGGTTTGGGTGGCATTTGAGGTTAAGGCTGGTTAGTTTAAGTTCAGCTGTTTGCGTTGCTTGCCCCTTAATGCGGCGTTATGTTTAATCAATTAAGGTCAGCTGGTTGCATTTTTGTCCCCACGGCTTTTTAACTTTGATCTTTTCGGAAAATTAGCGAGCTAATGTGAGGTTAGTAAGTAGATGCTTAGATTTAAAATATCGTTAATGCTTTTTCTATCTTTTTCGATTAACGCGACCGAGACAGTGGATTGTGGGGACTTGTACGATAGATTTGTCGATAAAAAAAGGCTGGTTGTAAGCAGCTATTCTGAGTTGGCTGAGAAACGGGATGATTGGATAAAAAAACATCTAGATATTCATTTTGATTATGAAGATGGTTCGAGTGCTTCAGCAAAAATTCGGGTAGTCAAATTTGCTATTGTTAACAGGCTGAAGTCGGAACCATCTCTATATTTAGATGAGTTGTTTATGCCAAGAGCGATATATGAGCTTTCCAGATATTGGACTCACAATGGGGTAGACGCTGACACAGAGGAAGTGTTTATCAACATGAAAAAAGGGAGTATGAGTTTTGTTTTCCAAGATATTGAAGAATACGGTATGTCTACGGCTGTTTACGTTCTAACGTCTGGAAATCATGCGTTAATAGAAGCAATGTACCAACCGCTAGGGGACAAAGTCTTTTCACTAGGATCGTTATTACCGCTATATCCGGAGTTAACAGGAAGTGATCTAAGGGAGTTTTACTTCTGTCGATTCTAATATGAGAGGGTGGCCTTTGATCTGCTCTTAGCAAATCTCAGGACAGGTTTTTGAAGGTAAGACTGGTTAAGCTATTGTTATCGTTGAACTTGACCATTTTAAGCTTAAACATAACAAGCGCCTCAAGAGGGACTGTCAACGCGCGGCGTTTCCAGTCCCAATGGGCTGCGGTGGTTACGGTTGTTGTGATTGAGTTTTGTGGTAATGCGTTGCCAGCCCCTTAGGCGGGCGTTATGTAACCGTAGAGAAAAGACCTTAATACATTGAAATTTAACGTGTTTTTATAATTTCTTTACTTTGAATTTAGCTTCTACTTTGGATGTTCGATACTTTTAAGTGATTGTTTAAAATGGTTATTTTTAAATTTATAAACCTGGTTTTATTCATATTGGCTCAGTTTTCGTCTTCTTGTTCTTCGAGTCTTTGCTCTGAGCTTTATTGGTAAAGCTAGTTTGCGATAAGTTTGGTGGTAGTCATTTTTTTCTTTGAACTAGGGCTCGCAGTTTCGTCGTTGCCACGCGAATTCTACTGGGTTACTGCTAACTTTTCATGTAAGTTAAACGGTATTTGGCAATGTTGTTCTTTGTAATGCTTTGAAATGGTTAGAAAAGTTACATAACAAAGCATTCAAGAGGGACAGTCAACGCTTGGCAGTTTTGGTTTGGGTGAGCATTTGAGGTTACGGCTGGCTAGTTTGAGTGTAGTTGTTTGTGTTGCCTGCCCCTTAATGCGGCGTTATGTAACCGTAAAGGAAAAAAGACCACAATGCATTGAAAAGTAGATGTTTTTTATGATTGATCTAATTTCAATGTCGACTTTTTCTGAGTGGGTTTCGTGCATGTTAATTTAACTTTCGGCTTCTTGTTCTTCGAGTTTTTACTCTGGCTTCAATGGTAAAGCGGGTTTGCGTTCAGCTTGTCTATAGTCATGATCCGCAGAATCAAGTTGCTTTTGTAGTTGCCAGAGTTTTTTCTACTGGGTCAATTGCTGACTTTTCGTGTAAGTTAAATCGTGTTTGGCGATGCTGCTTTTGGTAATGCTTTGAAATGGTTAGTAAAGTTACATAACAAAGCATTCAAGAGGGACAATCAACGCGTGGCATTTTTGTTTTGGGTGAGCATTTGAGGTTACGGCTGGTTAGTTGGAGTTCAGTTGTTTGCGTTGCTTGCCCCTTAATGCGGCGTTATGTAACCGTAGAGAAAAAGACCACAATGTATTGAAAATTAGAGTGTTTTTATGATTTATTTACTGTGAGTTTGGCTTTTACTTTATATATTTGGTACTTTTAAGTAATTGTTTAAATTGGTTATTTTCAAATTTATAAACCTAGTTTATTCATATTGGCTTAGTTTTCGTCTCCTTGTTCTTCGAGTCTTTGCTCTGAGCTTTATTGGTAAAGCTAGTTTGCGATAAGTTTAGTGGCAGTCATTTTTTTCTTTGAACTAGGGCTCGCAGTTTCGTCGTTGTCACGCAAATTCTACTGGGTTACTGCTAACTTTTCATGTAAGTTAAACGATATTTGGCAATGCTGTTCTTTGTAATGCTTTGAAATGGTTAGAAAAGTTACATAACAAAGCATTTAAGAGGGACAGTCAACGCTTGGCAGTTTTGGTTTGGTTGGCATTTGAGGTTAAGGCTGGCTAGTTTTAGTACAGTTATTTGCGTTGCCTGCCCCTTAATGCGGCGTTATGTAACCGTAGAGAAAAAGAACACAATTTATTGATAATTAAGCTATTTCTATGCTTTGTCGTATTTTGATTTTGGTTTCTGATTTATTTGATAGGTAC
>NZ_SGOM01000035.1 GCF_022113815.1 Vibrio cincinnatiensis | reverse complement strand
TGGGTGAGCATTTGAGGTTACGGCTAGCTAGTTTGAGTTCAGCCGTTTGCGTTGCTTGCCCCTTAATGCGGCGTTATGCAACAGTAAAGAAAAACATACACAATATATTGATAATTAAGCTATTTATATGCTTTAGTGTATTATGATTCTGGTTTCTGATTTATTCGACAGTTACTTTTAACTCATTGTTTAAACTAGTTATTTTCCAGTTTTTAAAATCAGTTTTATTTATATTGATTTAGTCCTTGGCTTCTTGTTCTTCGAGTCTTTATCCAGTGCTTACTGGTAAAGCGGGTTTGCGTTAAGCTTGCCTATAATCATGATCCGCAGAATCAAGTGGCTTTCGTTGTTGCCAACGTTTTTCTATTGGGTCAATGCTGATTTTTCGTGTAAGTTTAAGAATCTCTGCCAATGCTGTTCTTTGGTAATATTTTGAGTTATTTGGCAAATGTTGCATAACAAACGCCTCAAGCGGGACTTCCAACGCTCGCCACTTTTGGCTTTAATGAGTTTTGAGGTTACGGCTGGCTAGTTTCAGTGTGGTTGTTTGCGTTGTCAGCCCCTTAGGCGGGCGTTATGTAACCGTAGAGAAAAAGATCACAATGTATTGAAATTTAAAGTGTTTTATCCTTTTGCATTTTAAGGTGAGCTTCTGCTTTTCATGTTTGATACTTTTAACTGATTGTTTTAATTGGTTATTTATACGTTTTGTAAAGTTAGTCTTATTCATGTTGATTTGGTTTTCGTCTTCTTGTTCTTCGAGTCTTTATTCAGCGCTTACTGGTGAAGCGGGTTTGCGTTCAGCTTGTCTATAGTCATGATCCGCAGAATCAAGTTACTTTTGTAGTTGCCAGAGTTTTTTCTACTGGGTCAATGCTGACTTTTCGTGTAAGTTAAATCGTGTTTGGCGATGCTGTTTTTGTTAATGCTTTGAAATGATTAGTAAAGTTACATAACAAAGCATTCAAGAGGGACAATCAACGCGTGGCATTTTGGGTTCGGGTTGGCATTTGAGGTTACGGCAGGTTAGTTTAAGTTCAGCTGTTTGCGTTGCTTGCCCCTTAATGCGGCGTTATACAAATTTATAGGTATTGTATGAAAATAGAGATTACAGATCAGTTTACAGATTACTTCGATGATATTTGGGTATACCGTTCAAGTGAAAAACAAGATTGTTATATGTATGCAGTACATGAACGTGGTCAAACGCCTATCAGACACTATCCAGTTTTATCCAATAATTACAATGATATAACTACAGTAAGGCTTATGCCGGAGAATCAGTGTAATTGGGTTCTACGTAATAGTTTAGATTACGAGCAGGCACAGAGATATATTTCCCAAATTGCTAGTCTGATGGAAGTATGTGAGCAAATCAATTGGAATAGAGCTCCCAGCATTAACTTTGAAAACCGCTTAAAGTTGAGTGACTTACTTGGTCATACTCCTTAACACATTTGTATAACAAACGGTTCAAGATGGACAACCAACGCGTGGCATTTTTACTATGCGTCGGTTTTTGTGGTTACGAGGTTATGCGGTAAGTTTGTAGTAGCGTTGGTTGCCTCTTAACCGGGCGTTATGTGTTAATGCGATTTCGGGACATTTCTCGTAAAAGTTAATGGCAAAGTAGTACATCCGATTCATATGACTAAGCTTAATGAAACCAACGTTGGCATCAAGGAGGTTAGATGACGAAGTTTCAGGATAAATGGTTTAAAAGATGGGAAAGCAAAAGGCGTAAAGGACTGATCTATTATACTTTTACTCAGACACTTATTATGGGCGGAGCGGTTGTTGTCGGTAGGTTTTTGGGTGTGGCTTTCTTCACCAATCAGAGTCAATGGGAAGAGTTTTTCACTGGTCTACCTATATTGGCAATAATTTTTTTTGGTATTGGTATTCCGTTTAATGCTATAGCTTGGTTTATTTGTGAAAAACGATATCAAAACCTTTTAAATGAGCGGAAAAACACATAACAAGGCGTTAAAGAGGGACAGCCAACGCGTGGCATTTTTATTATGCGTTGGTTTTTATGGTTACGATGTTATGCGGAAGGTTCGTAGTAGCGTTGTCTGCCCCTTAACGCAGCGTTATGCAACAGTAAAGAAAACCGATCACAATTAATTGATAATTAAGCTGTTTCTATGCCTTGCCGTATTTTGAGGTTATTTTCTAATTTATTAAACTGTTACTTTTAACTCATTGTTTAAATTAGTTATTTGTCAGTTTGTAAAATCAGTTTTATCGATAATGATTTAGTCCTTGGCTTCTTGTTCTTCGAGTCTTTATTCAGCACTTAATGGTAAAACGGGTTTGCGTTTAGTTTGTCTATAGTCATGATCCGTAGAATCAAGTGGCTTTCGTTGTTGCCAACGTTTTTCTATTGGGTCAATGCTGACTTTTCGTGTAAGTTAAATCGTGTTTGGCGATGCTGTTTTTGGTAATGCTTTGAAATAGTTAGTAAAGTCACATAACAAAGCATTTAAGAGGGACAATCAACGCGCGGCATTTTTGGTTTGGGTGGCATTTGAGGTTAAGGCTGGTTAGTTTAAGTTCAGTTGTTTGAGTTGCTTGCCCCTTAATGCGGCGTTATGTAACCGTAAAGGAAAAAAGACCACAATGCATTGAAAAGTAGATGTTTTTTATGATTGATCTAATTTCAATGTCGACTTTTTCTGAGTGG
>NZ_SGOM01000034.1 GCF_022113815.1 Vibrio cincinnatiensis | reverse complement strand
GATTGACAAGTACATCAATATTATCTTGCTTAAACTTCCCTGGAATGTGCAAACTTTTCTCCTTGAATGCTAACGCCCGCCTAAGGGGCTGGCAACGCATGACCACTAAACTCAAACACAACAACTGCAACCACCGCGGCTCATTGGGACTGGAAACGCCGCGCGTTGACAGTCCCTCTTGAGGCGTTTGTTAGTTTCGTAGCCTATTGTTTAACAATGACTTTTTAAACTCATTTGCTTGAAAGTAATTTTACGCAAAAGCACCACGCAAACACACGTCCAACGCCAAAAGCTGTGAAGTTGGCTGCCAAAACGTTAAGAGTCCGCGACAAAGAAAGCCAGATCACAGCGATGATTCAGCCTTTTATGAAACCAAACTGATCAAGTTGAACGTCCGACAACATTGAAGCATCAAAGCTTGTTGGTTATCAGCGATTTTGAAACCGCAGAACTTTCAACGCGTTCTACCAAATCAGCATCAGGAAAAACCCAAAAGCCAAATTGTGCTGCCTGAACGATAAAGGCTGAATTTTCAGAACCTTGTGCGTGAATTTTGATGATTTTTACTGAGAGAAACTAACGCTGCATTAAGGTGTGAGCAGCGCTTGGCTACACTTGAGCGAAGCGAAACTGCCAAGCGTTGCGAATCACTCTTAAATGCCTTGTTAGTACTAAAATTCCTCGCAAGTATCATGCTCTTCATATTCTGGGAAATCAATTTCGATGAAGCCGTCATCATTAAGAACAAACAATACGCTTTCATTTTCGATATCAGCTCCATTCATATCAGAGCAACCACGATAGACTTCCCAATCGTATGAATAATCGAGTTGATATTGATTACAGCCCACAAAAGAAATGTTTTCGACTTCTATACCATTAACATTGTGAGCCATATGATCTATATGAGATAGATCCGGGATAAGTTTCTGTTCAAAGTCACTTTTGTTTTCAGATAGAAATCTAGTTAACTCTTCGCACAAGTGAGCGCCGTTAACTAAGGGTTGAGATGAACTAGAAAAGAACATTTTCAAATACTCCGAAACCTAATTTAATTTTGGGTACTAACGCCCTGCTAAGGGGTGAGCAATGCACTGCAAAAGCTACCGCACACCAACTTAATCACAAAAAGGACCGCATGCTAAAAATGCCACGCATTGCGAATCCCTCTTAAGCAGTTTGTTAGGCTAATTTTACGACCGATGCTCTCCAATAAGTGATAAGCACAATCAATAACGTCCATGGCATCGCGTACCACCAAAAGTAAGACGCATCACTGTCTGCCAGATAAAAATAGATAACTAAGAAAACACTTAAAAGCAACGATATTGTATAAGTGAACCATAACACCACACACACATCATTACTGAACTGAGACATTGTCACTCCACGTTCAGCACAAGCCGCAAAAACTAAACCAAAACCAATTGCTCCACCAACAGTAATATGAACAAATGAAAGCGGAACTAAAACCCAAAGTGACATCATTCTCTCCCTGATTAGCCTAACGCCGCATTAAGGGGCAGCCAACGCAAACAACTAAACCAAAACTAGCCAGCCGAAACCTCAAATGCCAACCAAACCAAAACTGCCAAGCGTTGACTGTCCCTCTTGAATGCTTTGTTATGTAACTTTGCTAACCATTTCAAAGCATTACAAAGAACGGCATCGCCAAATACCATTTAACTTACATGAAAAGTTAGCAGTAACCCAGTAGAATTTGCGTGGCAACGACGAAACTGCGAGCCCTAGTTCAAAGAAAAAATGACTGCCACCAAACTTATCGCAAACCAGCTGAATCATTAGCAACAAACTGAAGATTCGAAGAATAAAGAAGCCGAAAGCTAAATCAACATGCACGAAACGAACTCAGAGAAAGTCGAAATTGAAATTAGACCAATCATAAAAAACATCTACTTTTCAATGCATTGTGGTCTTTTTCTATACGGTTACATAACGCCGCATTAAGGTGTGAGCAGCGCTTGGCTATACTTGAGCGAAGCGAAACTGCCAAGCGTTGCGAATCACTCTTAAATGCTTTGTTATGTGAAAATCACATGCTATTTGAAAGGTCTACACTAAAGCGATCTTCAACAAATTTCTTTAACTCATTTAAAGATGTTGCCGTTTTTTCACCGTTATAGTTAGCTCGAACCTGACATTTTGTTAAATCGAGACGAGCGAACTCAATTTCATTGGCAGCAACAACCATTGAACGACAAAACCTAGACCGGGCTTTCAAGCCTGCAGGAAAAGGCATAACTGCTAATGCAAAACATCGAGACCTTAAGCCGTCCTCTTCGAAAGTTAGAGGTTTAGATACGTGAGCAAAATCATTTCTAATCTTGCGAAGAATATTTAAGTCATGAACTACATTCTTTGACATTAGTCCTAACGCATATGCCATATCTATTCGAGACGAAAAACTACCAAGACTACCACTGGAACTAAGCAGTCGTTTAGTTAAAGCCTCATTCTCGACAAAGTACGCCTTAAGCAGATCTATTAGAAGTTCGTCGATAAATGCAACAGCCATTAAAGCACAACCACGGTCTGATTCTTCTATTAGAACTTGCCTAAAAGATGTGATTTTCTTAACAATCTCTTGCTCTTCAGGAGGACAAAGTTCGGCAGTGTTCTTGAGCAGCACCTTAGTAAATTCCTCAAAATCTTTTTCTGACAGTTTCATATGTCCTCTTTTTCACATAACGCCGCATTAAGGGGCAAGCAACACGAACAACTGAGCTCAAACTAGCCAGCCTTAACCTCAAATGCTCAACCAAACCAAAAATGCCACGCGTTGATTGTCCCTCTTAAATGCTTTGTTATGTAACTTTACTAACCATTTCAAAGCATTACCAAAAATAGCATCGCCAGACACGATTTAACTTACACGAAAAGTCAGCATTGACCCAGTAGAAAAAACTCTGGCAACCACAAAAG
>NZ_SGOM01000033.1 GCF_022113815.1 Vibrio cincinnatiensis | reverse complement strand
CAGCGTTGGGCTATGTGAGTCCAGTGGTGTTTGAAAGTGTGTAGTTATGTTGTGTCCACTTTTCGTGGGGTACACTAGTAACCGTAGAGAAAAAGATCACAATTTATTGATAATTAAGCTATTTCTATGCTTTGTCATATTTTGATTTTGGTTTCTGATTTATTTGATAGGTACTTTTAACTCATTGTTTAAATTGGTTATTTGTCTGTTTGTAAAATCAGTTTTATTCATATTGATTTGGCTTGCAGCTTCTTGTTCTTCGAGTCTTCATTCAGTACTTAATGGTAAAGCGGGTTTGCGTTCAGCTTGTCTATAGTCATGATCCGCAGAATCAAGTTACTTTTGTAGTTGCCAGAGTTTTTTCTACTGGGTCAATGCTGACTTTTCGTGTAAGTTAAATCGTGTTTGGCGATGCTGTTTTTGGTAATGCTTTGAAATAGTTAGTAAAGTCACATAACAAAGCATTTAAGAGGGACAATCAACGCGTGGCATTTTTAGTTTGGATGAGCATTTGAGGTTACGGCAGGTTAGTTTGAGTGCAGTTGTTTGCGTTGCTTGCCCCTTAATGCGGCGTTAGCTTTAAAAAGGGTACGTATGTTCCTATTCAAAATTAATGATTCAAAAATGTCATATAGCTTTAAAGCATCGATATTAAGTGCCTGTATTGCCTTTGTTTTAGCGTGTTTGTATCATTTTTTAGTTGGCTTGCCTGAAGATGCGCCTAATGAGAACTTATCGTTTTCCCTTTTTGATGCGCTCGGTTTGATTCTATTCGCTCCATTTGTAGAAACGATACTAATAGTCCTACTCATATGGTTAGCTCAGAAGTTCATGCAAAATATACTATTGGTCGCTTGCTTGGTTGCCTTGTCTATTTCAGTTTTGCACTCTTTAAGCCATCCATTGTGGGGCTTGTTCACGTTTGCCCCTTTTGCCTCGGTTTTCAGGTGTGGCAAAAGGTATCTACATCTGAGGGTGCAAAAGTCGCTTTCTTAACTCACGCCTTTCATAATAGTTATGTGTTAATTTTGGTGGGGCTATCAGCTTAAAGCTAACAAAGCATTTAAGAGTGATTCGCAACGCTTGGCAGTTTCGCTTCGCTCAAGTATAGCCAAGCGCCGCTCACACCTTAATGCGGCGTTAGCACTCAAACGATTCCAGTATTTGAATACATTTTGATGTCACCAAATTTCCATTTCCACCGAGATGTGCGGTAACTATTGCTCCCTCCTTCATAATACAGATAGCATCGAGTAATGTGTTATCGGTACTTATAAGATGGCGACTAATAATTTCCCGTACTTGTTCTTTGTGGAAGTGACAGAATTGAAATATTTCGCTGTTCATGTCGCTAAATTCTGCTGAAGTATTAATGAAAAAGCAGCCTCTAAAATCACCTAACATATTCTCTTTGTGCTCAAACCAACTTGCTAGCGATAAAAATAAACGGTGAATGACATCCTGATTTGAGTTAGAACCTGATAGCTTGTGTTCTAACCACGAAGTAAATATTTCGTGTCGTTTTTGTAAAGATGCAATAATTAAGGCTTCTTTACTTTCAAAATGAGAATAGAGAGTGCGTTTTGCTACACCAGAAACACTGATTACTTCATTGATTCCAATTGAATTTATTCCATTTTTATAAAAAAGGTCTAATGCTGTATCTATCAGTAATTGACGTTTTGGATTCATTTTATTTCTCCTTTAAATAGATATTGACATGTGTAGACCGAATTGTCTACTCTGCTTATGTAGACAGATTGGTCTACTTTCTTGGAGTGTATTTATGAATAGTATGGTTATGTCGATTTTTGCGGGTGTCGGGGCTTTTTTAGCCATAGGGTTACTCTCTTTTCTAGATTCAACATTGAATGAAGTTGCCTTATTAATGGCTCCTTTTGGTGCTACAGCGGTACTTGTGTTTGGGGTGCCAAGTAGCCCTCTTGCTCAGCCTAAAAATGTTATTTTTGGACACTTAATTACAGCTTTTGTTGGGGTGTTTTTTACGCAGTATATTGGTGTATCACCAGTTACATTGGCGCTAGCAACGGGAATAGCGGTGAGTGCAATGTTAATGACAAAAACGACACATCCCCCTGCAGGTGCAAATCCGTTGTTAATCATGCTATCGGGACAAAGTTGGGGTTTTCTAATTACGCCAGTTTTATTAGGTGCAATTTTGATTGTATTAGCGGGTAAAAGTATGCAAATGTTGGTAGTTAAGTGGGAAACAGTTAAAGTGCTAACAAGGCGTTAAAGAGGGATTCGCAACGCGCGGCATTTTCGTTATGCATTGATTTTATTGGTTTTTGTTGCAATGCGGTAAGGTTAGTCGTTGCGTTGCTCACCCCTTAACGCGGCGTTATGTACATGAGTCAACAATAAATATTATCCATATAATCAGATAGTTGTTTTGAAATGGCAGTATGGAAAAATGTTAGTTTGTATTTTAGTAATCAATCGCAATCATGCAGGTGGTTAAATGGAAAGGCTATTTGAAAATGAGTTGCTTAACGTCAGTGTTTCTCTTCTTATTGCACTGGCAGTGTGCTACGTCATTCAACTACTTTTAACGAAGGTTTTTCAACCGAAAGGCTTAGGATGGGTGTTAATATTATTCGCATCAATTTGCATATTTTTGGTTGCTTCTACAGTGAACTCAAATGAAAGTTATTTCTATTGGCTCATTTCATCGGCAAAGTGGGCATTGGTAGGTATTGCAGGTATTTCTATACAGAAAATACAAGAAAGTTAGCGTATGTTTCACCGATATGCACATAACAAACGCTTCAAGAGGGACAGCCAACGCGTGGCATTTTTACTATGCGTTGGTTTTTGTGATTACGGTGTTATGCGGAAATTTAGTAGTGGCGTTGGCTGCCCCTTAAGCGGGCGTTATGTGCTTTCGAGGATAAACAGTATGAATTACGATGAATTTAATGAGTTTTGTGGTTCCTTTCCTGCCACAAGTCATGTTGTTCAATGGGGCGATTCTGACGTTTGGAAAGTTGGTGATAAAG
>NZ_SGOM01000032.1 GCF_022113815.1 Vibrio cincinnatiensis | reverse complement strand
AAAGCCTGGCGATGTTCTACTCTCACATGGGGAGACCCCACACTACCATCGACGCTGTTTCGTTTCACTTCTGAGTTCGGCATGGAGTCAGGTGGGTCCAAAACGCTATGGTCGCCAAGCAAATTCTTTAATTCGGAAAGCTGTTTTTCATTCTCATACACATTCAATGCACTCTATTGAGCCCACAAAACCCCTTCGGTGTTGTATGGTTAAGCCTCACGGGCTATTAGTACAGGTTAGCTCAACGCCTCACAACGCTTACACACCCTGCCTATCAACGTTCTAGTCTCGAACAACCCTTTAGGACAGTTAAACTGCCAGGGAGAACTCATCTCAGGGCTCGCTTCCCGCTTAGATGCTTTCAGCGGTTATCGATTCCGAACTTAGCTACCGGGCAATGCCACTGGCGTGACAACCCGAACACCAGAGGTTCGTCCACTCCGGTCCTCTCGTACTAGGAGCAGCCCCCTTCAATTCTCCAACGCCCACGGCAGATAGGGACCGAACTGTCTCACGACGTTCTAAACCCAGCTCGCGTACCACTTTAAATGGCGAACAGCCATACCCTTGGGACCGACTTCAGCCCCAGGATGTGATGAGCCGACATCGAGGTGCCAAACACCGCCGTCGATATGAACTCTTGGGCGGTATCAGCCTGTTATCCCCGGAGTACCTTTTATCCGTTGAGCGATGGCCCTTCCATTCAGAACCACCGGATCACTATGACCTGCTTTCGCACCTGCTCGAACCGTCATTCTCGCAGTTAAGCGGGCTTATGCCATTGCACTAACCTCACGATGTCCAACCGTGATTAGCCCACCTTCGTGCTCCTCCGTTACTCTTTGGGAGGAGACCGCCCCAGTCAAACTACCCACCAGGCACTGTCCTCACCCCAGATAATGGGGCTAAGTTAGAACATCAAAACTACAAGGGTGGTATTTCAAGGTCGGCTCCACGCAAACTGGCGTCTGCGATTCATAGCCTCCCACCTATCCTACACATGTAGGTTCAATGTTCAGTGCCAAGCTGTAGTAAAGGTTCACGGGGTCTTTCCGTCTAGCCGCGGGTACACTGCATCTTCACAGCGATTTCAATTTCACTGAGTCTCGGGTGGAGACAGCGTGGCCATCATTACGCCATTCGTGCAGGTCGGAACTTACCCGACAAGGAATTTCGCTACCTTAGGACCGTTATAGTTACGGCCGCCGTTTACCGGGGCTTCGATCAAGAGCTTCGACTTGCGTCTAACCCCATCAATTAACCTTCCGGCACCGGGCAGGCGTCACACCGTATACGTCATCTTACGATTTTGCACAGTGCTGTGTTTTTAATAAACAGTTGCAGCCACCTGGTATCTGCGACTCTCAGCAGCTCCATCCGCAAGGGACTTCACCATCAAGAGCGTACCTTCTCCCGAAGTTACGGTACCATTTTGCCTAGTTCCTTCACCCGAGTTCTCTCAAGCGCCTTGGTATTCTCTACCCGACCACCTGTGTCGGTTTGGGGTACGATTTCTTATGAACTGAAGCTTAGAGGCTTTTCCTGGAAGCAGGGCATCAATGACTTCACTGCCGTAGCAGCTCGACGTCGTGTCTCAGCCTTAAAAAGAGCCGGATTTACCTAACTCTTAAGCCTACGCACTTGAACCAGGACAACCGTCGCCTGGCCCACCTAGCCTTCTCCGTCCCCCCATCGCATTCATAACAAGTACGGGAATATTAACCCGTTTCCCATCGACTACGCTCTTCAGCCTCGCCTTAGGGGTCGACTTACCCTGCCCCGATTAACGTTGGACAGGAACCCTTGGTCTTCCGGCGGGGAGGTTTTTCACCCCCCTTGTCGTTACTCATGTCAGCATTCGCACTTCTGATACCTCCAGCAAACCTTACGATTCACCTTCAACGGCTTACAGAACGCTCCCCTACCCAATACGATAAATCGCATTGCCGCAGCTTCGGTTTATAGCTTAGCCCCGTTACATCTTCCGCGCAGGCCGACTCGACTAGTGAGCTATTACGCTTTCTTTAAATGATGGCTGCTTCTAAGCCAACATCCTAGCTGTCTAAGCCTTCCCACATCGTTTCCCACTTAGCTATAATTTGGGACCTTAGCTGGCGGTCTGGGTTGTTTCCCTCTTCACGACGGACGTTAGCACCCGCCGTGTGTCTCCCGGATAGTACTTACTGGTATTCGGAGTTTGCAAAGGGTTGGTAAGTCGGGATGACCCCCTAGCCTTAACAGTGCTCTACCCCCAGTAGTATTCGTCCGAGGCGCTACCTAAATAGCTTTCGGGGAGAACCAGCTATCTCCGAGTTTGATTGGCCTTTCACCCCTAGCCACAAGTCATCCGCTAATTTTTCAACATTAGTCGGTTCGGTCCTCCAGTTGATGTTACTCAACCTTCAACCTGCCCATGGCTAGATCACCCGGTTTCGGGTCTATATCCAGAGACTGAACGCCCAGTTAAGACTCGGTTTCCCTACGGCTCCCCTATTTGGTTAACCTTGCCACTGAATATAAGTCGCTGACCCATTATACAAAAGGTACGCAGTCACACCACGAAGGTGCTCCTACTGCTTGTACGTACACGGTTTCAGGTTCTATTTCACTCCCCTCACAGGGGTTCTTTTCGCCTTTCCCTCACGGTACTGGTTCACTATCGGTCAATCAGGAGTATTTAGCCTTGGAGGATGGTCCCCCCATATTCAGACAGGATAACACGTGTCCCGCCCTACTCGATTTCACTGAACATACGCTAACGGCTACGGGGCTATCACCCTGTTTCGCGGCCCTTTCCAGAGCCTTCGCCTGACGCATGTAAAGCTTAAGGGCTAATCCAATTTCGCTCGCCGCTACTTTCGGAATCTCGGTTGATTTCTTCTCCTCGGGGTACTTAGATGTTTCAGTTCCCCCGGTTCGCCCTGTTAACCTATGTATTCAGTTAACAGTAACTGCTTATGCAGTTGGGTTTCCCCATTCGGAAATCTCAGACTCAAGTGGCTGTTACTGCCTAATCTGAGCTTATCGCAAGTTACTACGTCCTTCATCGCCTCTGACTGCCTAGGCATCCACCGTGTACGCTTAGTCACTTAACCATACAACCCGAAGGAGTTTCGGGTTGTTGTTAAACAACCTAAGTTGTCTCGCGTTTTATTTTCATGAGTGCGAGACAGATTTTGCCGGACTCAATTTTGAAAAACACCCTAATGATGTTTTTCACCAAGCACACTTGAATGTGTATTTTGGTCTTTATCTAAAGATAAAGATTGAGAACTTTACAAGTAATTTTATTCATAAAGAATAATGTTACTTTGTCAGCTTTCCAAATTGTTAAAGAGCAAGATTT
>NZ_SGOM01000031.1 GCF_022113815.1 Vibrio cincinnatiensis | reverse complement strand
TGAAATGAGCATTTGAGGTTATAGCTGTTTTGTTTTAGTTTGGTGTTTTGTGTTGCCAGCCCCTTAAGCGGGCGTTATGTGAATTGGCGTATATAGTACTTTGCTGTTTTAATATACAGTGTTACTATTCCTTCTTATTGAAAAATAAGGAAAATATTATGAATAAATTCACGGCACTACTACCACTTGTGATTCTGGCTGGTTGTTCGACGACACCTGATTCTAGTAAGGCTTCAACTGAACAAAAATTCCTGAAGAATGACATTACACAGCATAAAGTTGGCAGTAATAGTAGTAACTTAGGTACAGTTCACTTTTCATTGCTTTCAAATGATTCTATACAAAGCACAGTTGAAGTTAATTTTGAGCAGCTCCCATTTAGAACGAAGTTTGATCTTTGTGAAAATACCGGGAATTACAATGACCTTAAGAAAGTTAGGACTGATAAGAATGGTGACACTTACCCTACTTATGAAAATAAAAAGGTTGATTGCAATAGTGAGGTAATTGTAACCAAGGATATTCAAGGCAACTATTTAGTTTCGTATAATTTGAATTTTTTGGTTGGTTACAATGTGGCGTCAGTAAAAGGTTATGATGTTTTGCTGCCACAAAAAATTAAGCGTTTGATCGAAAATCGTTTTGTGCAAGGTAAGGCAGTAGAATCTACGGATAAAAAGGTCCAGATTGTTTTAGATATTTAAAACAAGAAATTTACATAACAAAGCATTTAAGAGGGACAATCAACGCGTGGCATTTTTGGTTTGGGTTAGCATTTGAGGTTACGGCTGGCTAGTTTGAGTTAAGCTGTTTACGTTGCTTGCCCCTTAATGCAGCGTTATAAAGCAAATGGAGTTCATAAGTTGGAATTGGATATTTTCGTAGTTGATGCATTTACAGATCAACAGTTTAAAGGTAACTCAGCAGCAGTAGTTCCGGTCGAAGACTGGCTGTCTGATGAACTAATGCAAAATATAGCGGCTGAAAACAACCTGTCAGAGACTGCCTACATTAAAAATGTAGGTGCTAACCAATACGAGATTCGTTGGTTTTCACCCCTGACTGAAATTGATTTTTGTGGTCACGCAACCTTAGCATCCGCCCATGTATTGTTTAATGAGCTCGGTGTTGAAAACCAAATTGAGTTCATAACCCAAAAAGTTGGCAACTTAAATGTAATTCTCAATGCACAGAATGAAATTGAAATGGTGTTCCCCAACCAGAAGCCAGAAGTGGCTTCTACAATTCCGACCCAACTTTTGAATGGGTTATCTAAAGAACCTATCGAGGTTCTCAAAAACAGGCAAGCCTACTTTGCTGTCTTTGCCAATGAGCAAGAAGTTTTGGACGTTTCTTATATCTCTGAACAATTGAAACAGCTTGCACCTTTAGATGTTGTAGTAACTGCTAAATCCGACAACTATGATTTCGTATCGCGTTATTTTTGGCCTGCAAACGGTGGTGATGAAGACCCAGTTACAGGTTCTATACATTCAGGCTTAGCTCCTTATTGGGCAGACAAACTAGGTAAGGTAGATTTACTAGCCTACCAAGCCTCCAAGAGAGGTGGTGTACTGAAGTGCCGCGTTTTAGAAAGAGCTATTGTTATTTCAGGTAAAGGTGTTCTTTATTTAAAAGGCAAAATTAACGTTTAGTGGAAATCTGCTTTATAACAAACGCCTCAAGAGGGACTGTCAACGCGCGGCGTTTCCAGTCCCATTGAGCCGCGGTGGTTTCGGTTGTGTTGTGTTTGAGTTTAGTGTTATGCGTTGTCAGCCCCTTAGGCGGGCGTTATACATATAAGGTAAATTATGAGTTCAGGAAATCAGATTTATGTAATTGGTCCGTCAGGTGGTCCTTTAAAAATAGGTATCGCGTCAGATGTAAAAAATCGAAGAAGCATACTGAATGTAGGTAATCACTTATATTTGCGTATTTTTCATATACATGATGCCGGGAGTCCAGAAGAAGCCAAGAGATTAGAGAATGAACTACATTATCACTTTAAAGATACCCACATTCGAGGTGAGTGGTTTGATTTAAGTGAACGTGATCTTCCACAAGTTAAACAACTGTTCCATTCTTTGATTCTATTTACAGATTCTGTTCCAAAGGGGTGGACACTAGCTCGGAAAGGCTGTGATGAGTTTACGCCTGAAGTTTGCAAAAAAGCTAGAGGAGCATTGGGGATTGAACTCTCCGAGTTAGCAGAAAAAGCGGGTCTTACTGAAAGTACGGTGGCAAACTTTGAAAGCAATGCAACGTCACCAAGTATTGATACGGTAGAGGCATTAAAAAGTACTTTTGAAACGCTAGGCGTTGAGTTTATTAGAGAACAAGCGGGTAAATGTTTGCGTATTCTCGTGTGATATATGTATAACAAACTGTTTAAGAGTGATTCGCAACGCTTGGCATTTTTACTATGCGTTGCGTTTAGTGTTTAAGGTGGTATGCGGTAGCTTCGGTATTGCGTTGCTCACACCTTAACAGGGCGTTATGTAACAGCAGAGAAAAATTTCTCAATATATTGAAAATTAAAGTGTTTTTATGATTTCTTTACTTTGAATTTAGCTTCTACTTTGCATGTTTTATTCTTTTAACTGATTGTTTTAATGGGTTATTTTTAAAGTTGTAAATCCAGTTTTATTCATATTGGATTTAGTTTTCTTCTTTTTGCTCTTCGAATTTTTAGCTGGTTCTAAATGGTTTAGTGGGTTTGCGATAAGCTTGGTGGCAGTCATTTTTTCTTTGAACTAGGGCTCGCAGTTTCGTCGTTGTCACGAAAATTCTACTGGGTTACTGCTAACTTTTCATGTAAGTTAAACGATATTTGGCAATGCTATTCTTTGTAATGCTTTGAAATAGTTAGCAAAGTTACATAACAAAGCATTCAAGAGGGACAGCCAACGCTTGGCAGTTTTGGTTTGGTTGAGCATTTGAGGTTACGGCTGGCTAGTTTGAGTTTAGTTGTTTGCGTTGCCTGCCCCTTAATGCGGCGTTATGTAACCGTAGAGAAAAAGACCACAATTAAAGTGTTTTCATCATTTTACATTTTAAAATGAACTTCTACTTTTCATATTTGATACTTTTAACTGATTGTTTTAATTAGTTATTTATATGGTTTGTAAAGTCAGTATTATTCATGTTGATTTGGTTTTTGTCTTCTTGTTCTTCAAGTCTATATTCTGAACTTAATGGTAAAGCGAGTTTGCGTTCAGCTTGTCTATAGTCATGATCCGCAGAATCAAGTTGCTTTTGTGGTTGCCAGAGTTTTTTCTACTGGGTCAATGCTGACTTTTCGTGTAAGTTAAATCGTGTTTGGCGATGCTATTTTTGGTAATGCTTTGAAATAGTTAGCAAAGTTACATAACAAAGCATTTAAGAGGGACAATCAACGCGTGGCACTTTTGTTTTGGGTGAGCATTTGAGGTTACGGCTGGTTAGTTTAAGTTCGGTTGTTAGCGTTGCTTGCCCCTTAATGCGGCGTTATGTAACCCGAGTACCCCACGTTTAGTAGACACTTTACTAAGTTAGATCTAGGGTCTAATTGAGAGGTGATTTATGGCTAAACA
>NZ_SGOM01000030.1 GCF_022113815.1 Vibrio cincinnatiensis | reverse complement strand
AACCACATTTAAAGGTGGTATTAAACGCAAACGGATGAACTGCGCAATGGATGAAAACTACTTAAGTAAGGTTCTCGGAGCCCTTGAATGACGGGGATGTTCATGCGATTTCCGTGATGAAAGTACTTATATCAGGGGCCAATGGGTATATTGGTAGCCACGTGACTATGATGTTTGTCGAAAGTGGCTTTGAAGTTTCGACTTATAGCAGGACTAGCGGTGTCTTACCTCCTGCTCGGAAGCTTACCAATGTGCCATCAGATTTCTCTGGTTACTTTGATATCGTTATAAATTGTGCTCGCCCACATTGGTCAGAATTTTCGCCGGAGGAAATAGCTGATATAGAGTCCAAGCTGCTAACGCAGCTGGATAGACTAGCGGCTGACGGTGCGACAAAAATCCACACATCAGGCGTTTGGCTATTTGGCAACGCTTCTCACAATGACCTCAAAGAATTTAGGCTTAAGCCTCTAGAGGCTGTGAAACCGGACACAGTTACAATAGGTTGTGCTATCAAAAAGAAGTGGCATGTCGTTTACTGTCCTAGTTTGGTTTATGGTGGTGAAAACTGTCAGCTAAAGCGGATTGTAGATTCCTTATCTGACCAAACTCTCCAAGTAGCGATACCATCTCAAGGTTACAACCAATATATCCATGTTAATGACATCGCTCGATTTTATTTGGCACTGGTTCAAGGTAAACGTCCGGCTACACAACACTTTATTGCTGAGATTAAGGGTTATAGCCCCGAAGCGTTTTCTCAATTGCTACTCGACTTTCAAATCGTAAAGCAGGTTCACAAGAGCAGTTGGAGTGACTTTGAGAAATGCCATGGCTCTTCGGCAGTCGAAATTGAAAAGCTAAATCTTAATCTTCCAATTAGTCCCTTGTTTGAATCGACGGAGTCATTAAGGAAGTACATAGAAAATTACACATAACAAACAATTTAAGAGGGATTCCCAACGCTTGGCATTTTTACTTCTACTTAATTTTAGTGGTTACGGTGCAATGCTTTAGGTTGGGTGGTAGCGTTGGTCACCCCTTAATTGGGCGTTAGGCGATATTCGTGAAATTACACAAATGATTAGTTGATTATTAATCGTGTTTTTTTGAATTATGTCATTTAATCAATGAGTTGTTGAATCCATCAAGTTATCAGTCAAAGAAAATCTCAGCGGTTTTCTGTTCTCACAAAAGTTAACGATCGAGTCTGTTCATATTTGATAAGCTTTGTGCTTCTCGTTCTTCGAGTCTTAAGTTCATCCTTAACAGTTGAATGATTTTTCGATGAGCTTGGTGGCCGTGATTTTTTCTTTGAACTAGACCATGAGTTTCGTTGTTGGCAAGTGAATATTACAGGGTCAATGTTAAACTCACATGTTGTTTTAATTTGGTTTGTTCTGATGTTTCTTTGGTAAGAGATTGAAATGGTTTATAAAATCGCCTAACAAAGCATTTAAGAGGGACAATCAACGCATGGCATTTTTGGTTTGGGTTGGCATTTGAGGTTACGGCAGGTTAGTTTAAGTTCAGTTGTTTGCGTTGCCTGCCCCTTAATGCGGCGTTAGTTGCCAACACATCAAAACTGTAGTGTTGGCAAACTTAGTATGATCAAAAATCCATACTTGAGATTAAAGCATCCTTTCTCTCAAATCGGTTCTTCATTTGAATAAACCTGCTATGCATTGCTTTAATAGTTTCATTTATAACTGCTTCTCCTTCCTCATGTAATCCACAGTCTGTGATTGCTTTTACTATACTAAGCTTATTATCTTCACCTGGACTTAACTCATGATTGTTGATCATTTTAATTATAAGATTTATTATAGTGTTATATGCATCATTCATGTAATTTATTGAACAAATAGGAGTTTGATTTAAACTAAAATATTCTAAACGTTTCTTATCACCAGTGAAGTATAAATATGACTCGTTGAGAAGATTGTTGAGGTTTATACCATTAAAACTTTCTATTTGTCCTAAATCTCTAAATATAGATTCATAGGAAGGAAGTAAAAAACACTTATTGAAGTAGTGTTCATCAATAACGCTAAGAAAATCTAACTCAATTCTATATTTATATGTGCTATTTTTAGCAATCGTGTAAAATCTCTCTTTCAACTCATTTGGGCTGGAGCTAATAAACTTAGCAGAGTGATACTCTCTTATACTTTTATGAATGAAGTGATAGTTAAATCCCTCTTCTAATAAAAGGCAGGTGTTTTTTATACAGTCGCTTAAGAAACTAAATTCTGACGAGGGTGTAACACCCAAGAATTCGCTAGCTTTCTTAGTTACTTTTAATGCGTCTTGTCGCGATAAAGAAGTCTTGTCTTCTATCATGCTATAGAAACAGAACCCACAGAATAAGTCTTCCAGCTCCCTTTCATTTAACTTGGATTTATATTCTCGGCGGAATCCAGGTTTGGTTGCATCATGTCGGTTGACTAGTACATGGAAAATATTTTCATAGAACTCGTGTAATTGTGTAGGGATTTTATTGTAAGTCTTATAGGTTATCGCCAATAGAGTGAGTAGTAATGGTGTGGTTACTAGGCTTATTATATCGCTATTGTTTTCATGTAAACTCTTCATTATTTGATGAACTGTGACGTCATCATTATTGAAAAACTTTAATAACATTGGCTTAAAATCGGAAAGCTCTATTTGTTCTAAGTTGAAAACCTCAAATGCCGGCACTTTTTGGATCTCGGATCCTGGTCTAGATGTTATCAGAATTTGTTGCTTATAATAGGTTGCACAGATGCTTTCAATATACCTTAAAGTGTCTTTTAAATTATGTTCAGGTATTTCATCAAAGGCATCAAATAATAATGAGAATTGATTGCTAGCATAAATATGTTCTAAGTCTTTTTCTGTAGAATTAATTCCAAGTTCATTTAAAGATTGACAGATAAGAGTCGGTAAATCTGTTTTGTCGGTTATTTTTCTTAGCTCTATAAATAAGGGCACTACCTTGCTTCTTTTTAATGTAACGCCAGCTAGATGACGAAGCAATATGGATTTTCCTTGCCCTGCCGTTCCTTGAATTACAATCTTTCCATTTTCAGGGAATATGTCTAGAGACTCTACTTGAATAACTTTACCTTCAACAATTATATTAGATGGATAATAAAAATCATTTAGATTTACGCTTTTGTCAACCTGCCAAATAGTCTTAACGTTTTCTACGTTTGATGCTTTAAGGTATGCTTGCTCAATATCCACTTTATGTGAGTTTTTGAAGCTTGATGATTTGCTTTTTAGGAAGTTAAAGGCTTCTGTTAACCCCAGCTTGAAAGACTCGGCTACAACTATTTCTCCAATCATGGTATTCCTTTCTTAAACACGGTACGGCATCAGGTGCATAATACCTTTGTTACTGTCGGACAGGCAACTAACAAAGCATTTAAGAGTGATTCGCAACGCTTGGCGCTTTCGCTTCGCTCAAGTATAGCCAAGCGCTGCTCACACCTTAATGCGGCGTTAGGCGATGTTCGTGAAATTAAACAAATCATTCGTTGATTCTTAATCGTGATTCTTTGAATTGTTTCATTTAATCAATAAGTTGTTGGAGTTATCAAGTTAGTAGCCAAAGAAAATATTATCAATTTTCTGTTCTCATAAAAGTTAACGATCGAGTCT
>NZ_SGOM01000003.1 GCF_022113815.1 Vibrio cincinnatiensis | reverse complement strand
GCACGAGCGGCTTCAATGGCCGCATTGAGTGCCAGCAAATTGGTTTGGTCGGCAATATTGCTGATCACATCCACCACCATATTGATCTGCTGTGCTTGTTGCTCCAGCTCTAAGACACGTTGTTCTGCTTTTTCAATTTCTTGTGTGACTTGAGTAATGGCCTCTGCGACTGCAGCCATTTGGTTGGAGCCTGAAGTGGCTTGTTCATTACTGTCTCGCGCTGAGTCAGACGCTACTTCTGTGTTGCGGGCCACTTCAGCAACCGTGGATTTCATTTCAGCCATTGCAGTGGCAATTTGCATCACTTCTTCTTGCTGCTCTTGCATACCGTGTGAGGTTTGCTCTGATACCGCACTGACTTCATCAACGGCATGAGCAAGCTGAGTCGCACCGGCCACAATTTCTTCCACTGTGATGGCGAGGTTATTTTGCATGGTGCTACAAGCATCGGCAAGGTTACCCAGTTCGTCTTCACCGATCTCTTGTCGGTTTAAAGTATGGGTAAGGTCGCCACTGGCAATCGCTTTGGCTTGTACTACAACCAGTTGCAGTGGACGGCAGATTAAACTAGAGAGTAATCAAGTCATTACCACCATGAAGATTAGGATGGCAAGAATGCAAACAAGAGTAAATTGAGCGATATCCCCCAGTAAACCTATCAAACCTGAGCGATTTTTATCGACAAAAGAGAGATTGAGTTTGAGCAGCTCATCAACGGATTGTTCGACATTTTCGTAGATGGTTAAGGTGGCATTCATATCATTGATGGCTTGGTTGAGGTTGTCATTCAACACATCATCATTGAATGAACTGAGCGCTCGTAAGTATTCTTGCCAAGAGTTTTTTACCGGCATGTAAATGGATCGTTCATGATCTCCCCAGATACTGCGTTCATAACGATTGAGTTGATCTTGGATTTTACGTTGAATGTCATTCATCCATTGAATATCAGCTTTAATGGCTGAATCATCGGTTGCAGAGAGAATGCCAAGCTGGGCACGACGAACAGAGGCCATATTGTACTTGAGCTCATTCACCATCATCATGGAAGGTAAAGTATCATCAGTGAGATTCAATACATCCTCTTCAATGGTATTGAGGGCACGGTAAATATAGAGACCAAAAACAATATTAGTTAAGGCAATAATACTAAACGCAAGTGCAATCTTATTGCGTATCGCTAAATTTTTTAAAAACGACATAAAAGTGAGTGACCTCGTGGTAACAAGTAATTGGTCACATCCATATGATGAAAAGAGTAATCCGTATGATTGGGTGGAATGTAAGATTTTTCCCACCCTGTTAAGGCGGCGGATTCTAGCATGAAGTTTCCCATCAAGCTAAAAAAATGTGATCTATATAACAGTTGTTCATATTGATTGGCTAAGCGAAAAAATAGCGAGCATCAAGCTCGCTATTTTTTCTGGTCATCTTTATCCGGATCTAAGAGGAATGTTACTTACACTTGGAAACGGTTTACCGTATTTTGCAATTGAGATGCGAGCTGACTTAACTCAACACATGCTTGTGCTGCGCTGGTTGAACCTTCCGCAACTTGTTTTGCTGATTCATTAATGCGTTCAATGTTGCGGCTTAACTCCTCACTTACCGAATCTTGTTCACCACAAGCACTGGCAATTTGAATGGTCATATCCGCAATTTGTGCACTTTGCGTACTGATGTGTTCAATGGATTTTTGGGTTTGGTGGCTTTGCTCGACACATTGCCCCATTAACTCACTACTGTGCGCAGTGGCTTCACGAGCTTTAACGGCGCAGGTTTGGAGGTTTTGAATAATGGTAACAATATCGCCGGTTGATTGTTGAGTTTTCCCAGCTAAAGCACGGACTTCATCCGCGACGACCGCAAAGCCACGACCTTGCTCACCAGCACGAGCGGCTTCAATGGCCGCATTGAGTGCCAGCAAATTGGTTTGGTCGGCAATATTGCTGATCACATCCACCACCATATTGATTTGTTGTGCTTGTTGCTCAAGCTCTAAGACGCGTTGTTCCGCTTTCTCAATTTCTTGAGTCACTTGAGTGATGGAATCTGCGACAGCTGTCATCTGTTCTGAACCTGAAGTGGCTTGTTCATTGCTGTCTCGCGCTGAGTCAGATGCCACTTCTGTATTACGAGCGACTTCGGCAACGGTGGATTTCATTTCAGCCATCGCGGTGGCGATTTGCATTACTTCTTCTTGCTGCTCTTGCATGCCGTGTGAGGTTTGCTCTGATACCGCGCTGACTTCATCAACCGCATGAGCCAGTTGGGTGGCACCGGCAACAATTTCTTCCACTGTAGTTGCGAGGTTGTTTTGCATGGTGCTACAAGCATCGGCAAGGTTGCCAAGTTCATCTTCACCAATCTCTTGTCGATTTAAATTGTAGGTGAGATTGCCTTTGGCAATCGCTTTAGCTTGTGCCACAACCAACTGTAACGGACGGCAAATGAGGCTAGATAGTAGCCAAGTCATCACTGCCATAAAGATCAGGATGGCAATAATACAAGTTAGAGTAAATTGGGCAATGTTCCCGATTAATTCGGTCAGGGTTGTGCGGTTTTCATCAGCATAGGAGACATTTAATTGAAGTAATTCATCCACCGCGACTTCGGTTTTCTCATAAGTGGCCAGTGTTTTTTGCATTTCACTGACGGCTTTATCAATATTGTCATTTAACACATCACTATTGAATGACTCAAGATCACGTAAATAGGTTTGCCAGTTGTTCTTTATTGCAAGGAATTTTGCTCGATCGGTTTCGTCCCAAAGTGTGCGTTCATAGCTGGCTAATTGCTCTTGAATTTCTTTCTCAATGTCACTCATCCACTGTATATCAGCTCTGATTGCCGAATCATCAGTAGCGGAAAGAATGCCAAATTGGGCGCGACGAACGGAGGCCATATTATATTTCAGATCATTAACCATCATGAGGGAGGGTAATGTGCTATCTGTTAAATCTAATACATCCTCTTCAATCATATTGATTGAGCGATAAATATAAATACCAAAAGCAATATTGACTAAGGCAATAATACTAAAAGCAAGCGCAATTTTATTACGGATTGCTAAATTTTTTAAAAACGACATAAAAGTGAGTGACCTCGTGGTAACAACTAATTGGTCACATCCATATGATGAAAAAACTATCCTGATAAACAGTCGATGCGTAAGAATATTCCGACTGCAATATGAAGCGAAGTCTAGCATGAAGCTCAATTTCAAGCTAAGAAAACATGATATTGCTCACAATTAATTGTACGTTTTTCCTTACGTTTTCAGGTTAAGTTTGGACGGGAATATGTTAATAGATGTGTATGAAATTTTATTTTATCGAAATTTTTTTTCGGTGAGGGAATAATCTGATCTAGTTGTCATTATTATTGCTAGTACGTGTGAACTTATTGTGTCTTAAATAATTAAATTAACGATCTGTTATCAATATTTTTTATGGATTAACTCGGGTTTATTTTGGGTGATGAATGGATTTATTTAATAATATTTTTGAATGAATTTGGTTTTTTAATGAATATTGTCAATGTGAAATCAATAAAATTCATACCATTGTTAGAATGTGAGATGGGTGACTCTTTAATCTTGATCTAACACAACAACCTATCGGATTACCTCTTTAGAGGGATAGGAATCACCCCGTATATTTATACAGTTGTTCTATCCTTTCTATACCCCTTAAAAATGTATTGTCTTTCTGTGCCTATAAGCTTGATAACGTGGTGTCTATTATCGTTATAGTCATTGATGCAGCCAAAGGTAGCCCAGTAATGCTCATTTGGTATTCCATGTAGGGTGGGGAAGTCTTAATCAATGTTGTATCGACATATGAGGTAAGTGTCATGAGTATTCGTAGTCCGAATAAACTATCAGAGAGCCGCCGGCGGTTTTTACGAGACTCTATTCGAACGGCTGTTGGTGTTGGTGCATTTGCGACGGTGCTGGGTGTTCAGTCGTTACAAAGCCAAGCAAGAGAGGGTAGCGGCGTGCCTCTTAGGCCGCCTGGTGCACTACCTAAAGGTGCGTTTGAAAAAGCTTGTACTCGTTGTGGCCTTTGCGTCAAGGCTTGTCCTTATGACACACTCAAACTGGCGACGCTACTTTCTCCGCTAGAGTCCGGAACACCTTACTTTCACGCTCGTGATATTCCCTGTGAGATGTGTGAAGACATTCCCTGTATCGTCGCATGCCCAAGTGGTGCATTAGACCCTAATCTGACTAATATTGATGATGCAAAAATGGGGATAGCCGTACTTATCGATCATCAAACCTGCTTAAATTGGCAGGGACTTCGCTGTGATGTTTGCTATCGGGTTTGCCCGTTAATCGATGAAGCGATTACGCTTGAATATGTTCGAAACGAGCGTACGGGCGTGCATGCTAAGTTGATTCCTACCGTTAATCCTGATCAATGTACGGGGTGCGGAAAATGTGAGGAAGCGTGTGTGACGGAGGTGGCTGCGATAAAAGTGGTTCCCAGAGATTTAGCCAAAGGGAAAATGGGCGATCACTATCAATTAGGATGGGAAGAGATCACAAAATCACTTCAGAATCGTGCCCCTGATACCAGTGATATTCCTGCTGGCGCGTTAGAAAGCTTAGGAGGACATTGAGATGGCGAAAAATCTGGCAAAACATGCGGGTAAAGAGGCCGTTGAACAATTGGGTTGGTGGCCTGCGCATCGTTTTCTTATTCTCAGGAGGCTCTGTCAAATCAGTATTATCGTACTGTTTTTACTCGCCCCGACCATTAATATATTGCAAGGTAACTTATCATCCAGTGTGTTACTCGATACCGTCCCTTTAACTGATCCGCTGATCTTTTTACAGATACTTTTTAGTGGGCATATTCCGGAATTAAGTGCCATTATCGGGGTGCTTATTGTGGTGACTTTTTATGCATTGGTTAGCCCCCGCGCTTTTTGTGCTTGGGTTTGCCCAATGAATATGGTGACGGATATTGCGGCTTGGTTAAAACGGACATTTGAAATCAAAGCCAGTTATCGTTGGAATAATCAGCTACGGTACTGGTTAGTTGCAGCATTATTACTAGGCAGTGCATTATCTGGTAGTTTACTGTGGCCATGGATTGATCCTGTTGCGACGTTACATCGGGGCCTTATTTTCGGTATAGGAATGGGTTGGATTGTTGTGCTACTGGTTTTCCTGATGGATCTATTATTGGTGGATCACGCTTGGTGTGGTCACCTTTGCCCACTTGGTGCGACCTATGGGGTCATTGGGCAAAAAAGCATATTGCGAATAAAGGTGGTGAACCGAGAAGCCTGTACTAAGTGTATGGATTGCTACCATGTGTGTCCTGAACCTGATGTGCTCCGACAGCCTTTAAAAGAGGGGGAGCCTAAAGTGATGGATAAGAACTGTATTAGCTGTGGGCGCTGTATTGATGTATGCCCAGAAAAAGTCTTTGCATTCACTAATCGACTGACTGATAAATCTTAATCATATCCTCATACTCCATTCCTGATCGTGAGTTATTATGCATTTCTAATAGCAGGGATAGGTGTGATGTGTCTATTCCTCGTTCAATAAGGGAATGACCAATGAGGGAGAAAGGGAGTGTGTTATTGATGTATTTTGAGCCCCTAGCCAGAGAATTTGGTTAGGGGCTCTAGTTTTTGTTTACGAATTTTTATCTTTGGTTATGGACAGTAACCACAGAGATACGATGGCGACACCGAGAAACCCACTCAGAATAATCACCGGCATGGCACTGTACCCCAGAAAATACCAGATAAATGACTCTAAACGACTCATTGCTTAACTCCTTTGTTATTGCCAGCCTTCGACACCATGCATATCAGGCAAATTATGCGCAATACCTCGATGGCAATCGATACAGGTTTTTTCACCAGAAGCCAAGGCGGTAGAGTGCTGCCTAGCACTGATGGTGCTTTGTACTGAAAAATCCATATAATCAAATTGGTGACAGTTACGACATTCCAATGAATCATTATTTTTCATTCGAGCCCATTCACGCTCGGCTAAGTGAGCGCGCCGTGCTTGAAATTTCTCTGGTGTATCAATCGTTTTTAAAACCAAATGCGCAAAAAGTTCTTTGGATGCTTGTACTTTTCGAACAATCTTATCGGTCCACTCATGAGGAACATGGCAGTCGGAGCAGATGGCTCGAACCCCTGAACGGTTTGAATAATGGATGGTTTCTTGTATCTCAGCCACGATAGGGGCGTGACATCCAGAACAAAACTCTTCAGTATTGGTGACTTCCATTCCTGTGTTAAATGCCCCCCAAAACAGTAAGCCCCCCATAAACCCCATAAACAGCACGACACCCACTGCAGCTTTACTTGGAGTCGTAAGCCGTCGCCAAAACGCTTTAATTAATTTCATACATTGCCTCTTTGTTTAATCTGCCGCTTGGGTTAATTGAGTGCATCGACGCTTTTAAAGCGGTTTTCAACTAATGGTTTTGCATCGGTTTGTGGAACATGACATTGCAGGCAGAAATAGCGTCGTGGTGACACGTCTGCGAGTACGGCATCTTCTCGATCAACAAAGTGGGTAACGCTGATTTTAGTTGCACCCATTACTTTCGCGTTTTTCCAGCTATGACAGCTAAGGCATTTATTCGCATTGAGTGAGACTTCATAGTTACGAATATCATGTGGAATCAAAGGAGGTTGGTAGACAAAATCGGCATCCAACACCTGTTCACGGGGCAGCCTCTTCATCTCTTCTGCCGGCGGGGTTTCTGTAATGTCTGTCATACCACGTAATGATTCAAGGCTGCTTAGCCCGAGTGGGGTATCCAGTTCAGCTTTGGCAATACCAGTCAGGATAGCTCCAAGAACCAGTAAGCCAACGAGTACTTTTTTCATATCTATTTCTCCGCCTTATGGCTAAATTCTGTATAAAGGCTGCTCAAAGAGCAGCCAAGTGAGTCAAGCTAATTCGTTAGGCCACTTTGGTGATTTTGACCGGACATTTTTTATAGTCGGTTTGTTTCGATAGTGGGTCTGTTGCATCCAAAATCAGTTTGTTAATCAGAATTCGCGCATCAAAGAAGGGAACAAAAACTAATCCACGAGGGGGCTTGTTCCGGCCTCGAGTTTCGACACGAACGCGGACTTCTCCTCGTTTATTTGAAATCAAAACTTCATCGCCTCGACGTAACCCGCGGGCTACCGCATCTTCATGGTGCATGAAACAAACGGCATCCGGAACAGCTTTATACAATTCAGGAACGCGACGTGTCATGGTGCCAGTATGCCAATGCTCTAATACTCGACCAGTGCAGAGCCATAAGTCATATTCTTCATCTGGTACCTCTGGTGGTGCTTCATAAGGTGCAGAGATAATCCAAGCTTTACTATCTGGTTTGCCATAGAAATCCCAACCACTACCAGCTTTGGCGTAAGGATCCGAGCCTTCTTTAAAGCGCCATAAGGTTTCTTTTCCATCCACCACGGGCCAGCGTAGGCCGCGTACTTGGTGATACCTGTCATAAGGGGCGAGGTCGTGTCCATGACCGCGGCCAAATGTGGCATACTCTTCAAATAATCCTTTTTGTACGTAAAAACCAAAGTGTTGAGAATCATCATTCAGTTCTTTGGCCTGCTCAACAGGGAATTGGTCTACTTGTCCATTTCGATACAACACATCAAACAGCGTTTTTCCGCGATATTGTGGTGTTTTTGCTAGCAGCTCTTCTGGCCACACTTCTTCCACTTTAAAGCGTTTAGAGAACTCCATCACTTGCCATAAATCCGATTTAGCTTCGCCCACTGTTTTAACTTGCTGATACCAAGCTTGAGTTCGACGCTCCGCATTACCATACGCCCCTTCTTTTTCTACCCACATTGCGGTGGGTAAAATCAAGTCAGCAGCTTGAGCTGTTACCGTGGGGTAAGGGTCTGATACAACAATAAAGTTTTCTGGATTACGATACCCAGGAAGACGTTCATTATTAATGTTTGGCCCTGCCTGCATATTGTTATTGCACTGTACCCAGTAGCAATTTAGAACACCATCGTTGAGCATGCGATCTTGTTGTACAGCATGGAACCCTGGTTTTTCAGGGATTGTACCTTCAGGCAGTTTCCACACTTTTTCGGCTAATGCTCGGTGTTTTGGATCGGTGACCACCATATCGGCGGGTAAGCGGTGGGCAAAGGTTCCGACTTCTCGTGCTGTACCACAGGCAGAAGGTTGACCAGTTAATGAGAATGGGCTGTTGCCCGGAGTGGCTATTTTACCTGTCAGTAAGTGAAGGTTGTAGATTAGGCTCTGCATCCATACACCACGGGTGTGTTGGTTGACGCCCATTGTCCATAATGACATGACTTTAGTGTTGGGGTCAGCATATTGCTTCGCTAAGGTAATCAGTTTATCTACAGGAACGCCCGACATTTCGGATGCTTTTTCCGCCGTGTATGGGGCGACAGACTGCTTATACTGCTCAAAATCAATATTACTGATATCACCTGAGTTAGCATGTTTGGCTTTTTGCTGTAATGGGTGCTCATCGCGGAGGCCATAACCAATATCTGTGATGGCCTGTTTGAAATGAGTATGTTTATTCACAAAGTCCCAGTTCACGGCATCATTTTGGATGATGTAATTAGCAATAAAGTTCGCGATGGCTAAATCGGATTGAGGGTGGAAAATGTACCCGTGATCCGCCAGCTCGAGTGAACGATGATAGTAAGTCGATAGAACGTTTACTCTGACGTGAGGATGGCTGAGGCGTCGATCTGTTAGACGAGTCCAGAGTACTGGGTGCATCTCGGCCATATTCGATCCCCAGAGTACGAAGGCATCCGCATGTTCGAGATCATCATAACAACCCATGGGCTCATCAATACCAAAGGTACGCATAAAGCCCACAACGGCAGAAGCCATACAGTGACGTGCATTCGGGTCAATATTATTGGAACGAAACCCCGCCTTCATCATTTTTGCAGCTGCATAACCTTCCATAATGGTCCATTGGCCTGAGCCAAACATCCCAATACTAGACGGCCCTTTTGCTTTCAGAGAGGCTTTCCATTTCTCGGCCATAATATCGAATGCCGTGTCCCAAGATACAGGGGTGAAGTCGCCATCTTTACTGTATTTTCCATCTTTCATGCGTAGCAAAGGATGAGTTAAACGGTCACGGCCATACATGATTTTAGAGAGGAAGTAGCCTTTAATACAATTGAGGCCTTTGTTTACCGGGCCATCAGGATCACCTTGAGTGGCGACGATTCGGCCATTTTGTGTACCGACTAAAACAGAGCAGCCAGTTCCACAAAAACGACAAGGCGCTTTATCCCACGTTATCTTATTTTGATCTGAACTGGCGATCAGATTAGCTGCAGAAGCCGGTAAGGTGATTCCGGCCACGGCGGCCGCTGATGCGGCTGCGTTTGCTTTCACAAACGCTCGTCTTGTCATTTTCATACATCACCCTCAAGTTGTGAATGTGGATTTCCAGTGTTGATATTGGTTTCTGGTAAAAGGGTATCAATTTGGTGATACACCAAAACCACACTCAATACGTGTGGTAAGTTATTGATGGCATCGATCGTTTCTGTCACAAAGCCTTGGCTTTCGGTTTCGAGTACGACGATAACTTTGCCTTCCGGACTGTCGCCATAAATTTCCGCTTGCTCAAAGTCATTAATTTGCGCTTTAACTGCATCCAAATGCTCTGGCAGGGTGTGAACGATTAAGCTTGAAATATGTACTTCATTGAGTGACATGATGTCCTCTTATCGTTATTGATGATGGTTGACACTGATGGCTGACGTTGGGCAAAGAGAAACACAAGCGCCACATCCCGTGCAGTCATCAAGGTGGAGTATGGGCTGGGCAACTTTACCCAGTTGAAGTTGAAACTGTATGGCTATCGGTTCACAAACCTCACCACAGCTTCGGCACTCCACATTTTGTTTCGCAAGGCAATGGTCACTGATTGCTATTTTTGCTTGCCATGGTTGTTCTGACTGTGGAAGAAAAATGGGTTCAGGACAAATAGCGGCACACTGATAACAAAATGTGCACTCGCCATGCTGAAAATCAACATGGGGATACCCACCATCACCATTGACAATGATTTTTTGCTCACACACCGTTTGGCACTGACCACAACGAGTACATAAATCGGTAAACGTCTCGGGTTGGGCAACCCAAGGGAGGCGAAGCGTTGAAAGCGTCGCTGATTTACGTGAGAATAAACGTCGTTTTGAAAGGTCTACCACAAAAGCTCACTGCCTTGTTATGTTGTGACATTACTCACTGATATCAGTGAGGCTTAATCCATTCTTATCCATACACAAATTGTAGTTTTTGCCTTCACTGTATAAATACCTCCAAGGGGGTAATTACTGGTCAATATTGTTTTCGATCAATAAATTCCAGCGAGAGTGATCACATATTGTTAGTATTGATAAGCAAGATAAAACTTAAGTGTAGTGGTCGTTCTGGAAAATCACCAAATGGATGATGGCTACAAGGGGAAAACCCCATCGTCATAGCGTTATGATCGGCGGAGAAATTGTATTGGGTAAGCAGGTAAAAAAGTCAGTAACACGTATTATCGCTAAGTCGATGTTATTGATTTTATTATTGTCGATCGTGACAACGGGATTTGCTATTTTGACTTTAGCCTCGTCATTAAATGATGCTGAAGCGGTAAACGTGGCGGGTTCTATGCGTATGCAAAGCTATCGGCTTGCTCACGATATTCAAAGCCATTCCACTGACTATCGCACGCATATTGAAGATTTTGAGCATTCGCTTTATTCCTCATCGATGCAGGGGTTACAACATTGGTCTGTTCCTGTGGAAATTACTCAAGACTACTCTCAGTTGGTTGCTCGTTGGAAGGGACTGAGAGCAATCTTAAAAAGTGCTAATAATTTGGCCTATCTGGATGAAGTGGAAGGGTTTGTTGGAGAAATTGATCAATTTGTTTTTAAGCTGCAGCAGTTTTCTGAGCAAAAACTGATTAAATTAGCGTGGGTTGGGGGAATTGGGTTAGGAGGTGTTTTGTTCATTTCCTTGTTTGTTATCCACTATATTCAAAAAGAAGTCGTTCGACCATTACGTGCTTTAGTTCAAGCCAGTGAGCAAATTCAGAATCGATCGTTTAATATTCAGTTAGAAACTTCTAGCCCGAATGAGATGGGCATTTTGATGCGAACCTTTAACGGGATGGCGGGGGAATTGGGGAAACTCTATCATGGGCTAGAACAAGCTGTGAATGAGAAAACCCATAAACTGCAACACGCTAATCAATCATTGCAGGTCCTTTACCATTCATTACAAGAGCTCACCGCATCGCGGATTTCCCTCGATAACTTTCAAGCCATTTTGCGAAATATGGTCAGTATTGAAGGCGTTCATGCTGTGCAACTACTGATTGAAGAAGAGGCGGGGAAAGGTGTCGTTTTATGTGAAGGGCAGTTTGTTGGAGAAAGTAGCTGCCAGCAGCCTTTGATTCTGGATGGTCAGCATCTTGGCGAGCTGTATTGGCAAGAAGGTCAACCGACTCCTGATGCCGCGTTGATGGATAACTTTGTGCATATTTTATCGCGGGCGGTGTACTACAATTGGGCGCAAAAACAAGCAGAACAGTTATTGTTGATGGAAGAACGAACCACTATCGCTCGTGAACTACACGATTCTTTAGCGCAATCTCTCTCTTATTTAAAAATACAGGTTTCTTTACTGAAACGAGTGATTAACAAATTAGACCAAGGTTCGAAAACGCAGCAAGCCACCACGATCCTTAATGATATCGACCAAGGGTTATCAGGGGCTTATACTCAATTACGTGAGTTGTTGACGACTTTTCGATTAACGATCAAAGAAGGTACCTTTGGCCAAGCGTTACAAGAGATGATTCGCCAATTAGATGAGCAAACCGAAGCACAGATTGTGCTAAATAATCAACTCTCTTCACTTGAGCTGGATGCCCATCAACAAGTTCATCTGATGCAATTGATGCGTGAAGCCGTAATTAATGCCATGAAGCACGCTCAAGCAAGCGAAATTCATGTTGATTGCTATGAAGATGAAGAACATGTTGTGGTTACCATCGAAGATAACGGCTGTGGATTTGATGTGCCACAGATGAAACAAAACCATTATGGTATGAGTATTATGCAAGAGCGGGCAGCACGTTTAAATGGTGAGCTTTTTATTGAAGCAGCTCCGGCCTCTGGTTGTAAAATCACCCTTAAATACCCCTGTGCAAAGGATAGATAATTTGACTAAATGTAGAATTTTGCTGGTAGATGATCATCCTCTGATGCGTCGAGGGATCCACCAACTTCTCAGCTTGGAAGACGAATTTGAGGTGATCGCAGAAGCCAGTAATGGTTCAGACGCGATTGCTCTTGCCCATGAGACGGATCCCGATATGATTCTGTTGGATCTTAATATGAAAGGAATGTCTGGGCTAGATACTCTGAAAGCACTTCGTACCGATGGGTACAGTGCTTCTGTAGTGATCTTGACGGTGTCTGATCATGCTGGAGATATTGAAGCTTTAATTAAAGCGGGAGCCGATGGTTACCTGTTGAAAGATACAGAGCCGGATGAGCTCATCAACTTGTTAAAACAAGCCATGCTGGGGGATAAAGCTTATAGTGCCATTGTGGCAGAGTATTTACTGCAACGCCGCCATCAGCCCGATGTTTTTGCCTTGCTGACGGATAGAGAAGCGCAGATTTTAGCGGAAGTGGCGAAAGGCTTTCGTAATAAGCAGATTGCTGACCGTCTGTTTATTTCCGAGTCAACCGTTAAGGTTCATATGAAAAGCTTATTGAAAAAGTTACAGGTACCTTCACGAACGGCTGCGACCGTACTTTATTTAGAACGTTATGGTGAAGTTAAATCTTAATTTATCCGTACCGTTGTGATATTAAGCCATTTGGGAATGCAAAGAAGGGCGCTAATTGAGCGCCCTTCTTTATAGTGAGTTGAATAGTCCGCTTAACTTGCCATTGGAACCAGGATCATGGTGCCAATCATGACGGTAAGTAATCCAGCGATGACAGGAACCGATGTGCGTTTTACTACTTCAAATGGGCTGATATGAGCCATCCCTGCGGTCGCCACTACCACGCCTGAAACAGGGGAAATGGTACGGCCTAAATTAGATGCTTGTAGCATTGGGATTATCAAAAATGCTGGGTTGACGCCCATTTTTGCGGCCAATGAAGGAGCCAATTCGACAAAAGCGTAGAAAGGGGCGTTACCAGACCCTGTTGCTATCGCCGCAGCCATTGTCAGAATTGTTAAGATGATCATGAGTGCTAAGCCGCCCGCACCAGCGGTTTCTGCTAAGCCGAGTAGGTTATCAATCGCTCCAATTGACATTAAACCTTGAGCGAATACTCCTGCAGCAACCAAAAGCATCACAACCCCTTTAAACGCTTCTGCCATCCCTTCATAACAGGACTCCAAGTCCTCCAAGGTTTTTTTACCATCAAAACGTTTGGTGATGAAATCTACGAGTGCACCTGCAAAAATAGAGACCACGACAATGGTATAAATATCAAGGGATAAGCCTGGGATGGTTTCTCCATTAAATAGAAACACTCCAATAATAGGAAGAAAGGGTAATACGGCGTAATACGCGGGTGCATTGACTTCAATTGCTGAAACATCAATACGTTCCATTGGGGTATTGTCGCGTTTATCGAGGTATTTATTCCAGAAAAAAGTGGCTGCAGCCATCACAATAATTGCACAAATAGAAACGGGTAATACGGTTTCAACAGCAAATACGTGCAAAGCAAGGCCTGATTTCTCTGCGGCAATCACCACATCGCCAGAAGTCGGCGATAAAATAATAGCCGCGGGGGAAGCACACACGGCAACAGCGGCTGGGCGAGAAATCCCCATGGCTGTCATCATCGGGAACAAGGTTGCCATCAAGAGAACTCCAAGCCCTGTTGCAGAACTCACCGCCAGCGACATTAGACAGGCAACAATGTACGCTGCAACTAGTAGAACATAAGGAGAACGGATGACAGAAAGGGGTTTAGAAAACTGTTTGACCACGACATTATTGGCACCAATGTGTGTCATATAAGCCGCAAAACCACACAGCAGCATGATTTGCATTCCTAAGCCACCGCCGCGGTTTTGCAAAGTAAATTTCACATATTCCATGGAGTCGGTGACAAGGTTACCTGTTGCGGTAATTGAGGAAGGAAGGACGTCATAACCCAATATCCCTGTCATTAACAGTAGCGCAATCCCTGCCGTTAGGAGTACCCCAGCGGGTTTGTATCCCTTAACGATAAAATAACCGACAGCAATGGTCACAATTGCGCCGATAAAAAGCTCTAGCATAGTGATCTCCAGTCAAATATGTTGAGTTGTAATAGTCTAATACAATTTATAACTGAGAATTTACTCAAAACAAGAGTTAGAGACGAGGTAAAGTTGCGATTTGCATGATCTAAGACAAACAAAAAAACAGAGAAAAATAGAAAGCAAAGGATCAGGTTATTTAAGTGGTTTTTGGTGGTAAGTTTTGTGTTAAATCTATTTACTAGATGTATTGAATAGTATGAGGCTAGGTAATCATATAAAAATAAAAGTGACAGCATTGTCACTTTTATTCGTAAAGTGCGTTAAGCATAGTGCTTCGTGATCAGTGTCCAACGCTGTTTTGTTTCTTGAAAGCGCTGTTTTACCTGGAAATAACGAATTTTCAATAAGGCGCGTTCATAACTTTTAATGGCAGAGTTTGCCTTACTTTCTAGTAACTGTTTTTTTATGTCATAGTAGTCATGTAGCTCTTCGATAAAAGAATCAAACTCTTGTTGAATATGGGTAAACATGTTTTGCAGGTGAGGCTTTTGACTCAGGTGAGCTTGAGCGAGTTTTAAGCGCATTTCTGCTCGAGCTTTTTCAACGTTGAGCGGTGGAGCAATGCGTAACTTTTTGGCCAATCCCAACCAAGCGCAGAGCTTGATGAGCCATTTTGATGGGTCATATTGCCACCAGTAAATTCCATTTCTATAGTCATTTTCAAAGATATGATGGTAGTTATGGTAACCTTCACCAAAGGTAAAAAAGGCTAAAATACCATTGTCGCGTGCTGTATTCTTGTTGGTATAAGGCTGTTTGCCCCAAATGTGAGCCAATGAATTAATAAAAAATGTGGTATGGTGGTTGAGTACTAAACGGACGGCTCCAACAATAAGCAACATCCCCATCATGTCTTGATACCACCAACCTAAAAATAGTGGCACTCCGATATTCATCATGATGGCGAGTGGGACATAATAATGGTGTTGCCACATCACTATCTTATCTTTTTGTAAATCTCGGCAGTTACTGTAATCGGAATAACGGTTCTGATTATAGTTCCTCAGCATCCATCCAATGTGAGAGAACCAAAAACCTCGTTTGGCGCTGTAGGGATCTTTATCATTTTGATCGACAAACTTGTGGTGGACACGGTGATCAGAGGCCCAATGTAATGCACTATTTTGCAGAGCGAAAGCGCCGCCTAATGCGCACAGTAACCGTAGTAACCAGTGTGCTTCAAAGGTTTTATGCGACCAAAGTCGATGGTAACCAATGGTGATTGATAGATTACAAAATGAAAAACAGACAAGTAACCAAAGTAGGTGTTCCCAACCATAACCAAATTGCCAGCCATACCAAGGCGTGACAAAAGCCGCCAGTATAAAACTTAGCGAGAAAATCATTACATTGAGCCAGATCAACGGCGGTTTATTGACCATAAAAGCATCCTTTTAGCTTACAGTTGTGCGCTAGAATATCAGCGTACACGTGTAAGTCAAATAGGTTTAATTAAAATGTGATCAGTCTGTTTTGCTTTTACTGTGTAAATGAATAGTATGAAGTGGAGTTGGAATAACAACAGGAAGTGATAAGGGCTATAAAATGGAAATAAAAGTAGCGGAATATAGTGATTTTGACAGGATTGCACATTTGCATGCGCAAAGTTGGCAGCGGCATTATCAAGGTATTCTTGAACAAGATTATCTGGATAATGATGTCTTACAAGACCGTCTATTGATCTGGCAGATTCGACTTACTAACCCACCTTATAACCAACATATTTTGTTGTTGGAGGAGCAAGGCCTCTTGCTCGGGTTCATTTGTGCGTTTGGTAATCATGACGTAGAAAAAGGGACGATGATTGATGCGTTACACATTAATCCTGAATTTCAAGGCCAAGGGTTGGGGAAAAAGCTGATTAAGGCCATGATCGAATGGATGGAGCATTACTTCCCGAAGAACGGGGTTTATTTAGAAGTGGTAGAGAAAAATCAATCAGCTCTGGATTTCTATGATCATATGGGAGGGAAAAATGCATGTGAAAAAATATGGCAAGCTCCCGGAGGTCATCGACTACCGGAAAAAGTCTTTACTTGGCAATCACCCAAAGCGATGCTGCAGGCAATAAGCGGATAGTATGTAGGAGTCCCCTTGATAAATAGAGCACATGAACAAACGATGTGGCTCATCAGTTGGAGAAAATAATGTCACTAAATTTAAGTCGCTACAAAGGGATCATTTTCGATATGGATGGCACCTTAATTGATACTATGCCTGCACATATTGAAGCGTGGCGAGCAGCGGCTGAATATTTTCAGTTCCCTTTTGATGCTCAGTGGTTACATAGCTTAGGGGGAATGCCGAGCGTTAAGATTGTTAACGAAGTAAATGAACGTTTTCAACTATCGTTAGACCCTCAGCAGGTTGCTCAGTATAAAATGCAAGCTTTTGCCAAATTGGGTTCGGATAGCCCTTTAATTGCCGAGACTTATGCCATTTTTTGCTCACATGTCGGTGAAAAGAAAATGGCGGTAGGAACGGGAAGCCAGCGACAAAGCGCAACGAAGTTACTGACTCAGGTTGGAGTGCTGGAGAAATTAGATGCATTGGTCACGGCTACGGATGTGACCAATCATAAACCTCATCCGGAAACTTTCTTGCGAGCCAGTGAACTGCTTAACCTATCACCTCAAGAGTGTATTGTTTTTGAAGATACGGCGCTGGGGATGCAGGCCGCCCATGCAGGTGGTATGGATTGTGTGATGGTGACCAAACATGGCTTAGAGTTTCACGCAGCTTAAGGCACAACATTTAGTCAGCAATGTCAATGAGCAGTGAACACTGCTCATTGAACATTATAAGAAATGGTCGTTATTGAATCTCGAGTAGTTCAACATCAAAAATTAATGTTGCAGCTGGTGGTATCGGGCCTGATCCATTTTTACCATAAGCTAAGTGACTGGGGATAAAAAAGCGCATTTTCTCGCCTTCCACCATAAGTTGGACGCCTTCCTGCCAACCTTTAATCACTTGGTTTAAACGAAAAGTAATCGGCTGATTACGCTGAATCGAACTGTCAAAAATGAAGCCATCAAGGAGCTTGCCTTCATAATGTACGGTAACGTGACTGCTTGCCATTGGGTGTTTTTCCCCTGTTCCTACTTGTAACACCTGATACTGCAAACCACTTTCTGTGGTTGTTACCTCATTTTTCTGTCCATTTTTCAGTAAGAAAGCTTTACCAAGAGTGAGGTTTTGTTCGGCTATTTTGCTGTTATTCCACGAGCGATAGATGAAAAAGCCGGCCAATAATAGGGCAATAAGAAGGAAGATCACTTTATTCATAGCCAGTTGCCTTTATTAAGATTGTTTGAGCAAGTAAGCAATAGTATTGGCAATACTATTGGCATCTTTATGCCCACCAGTGAGGACCTGATATTTTCCTTTCACGATAAAAGTAGGTACGGCATTGATTTGTGATTTTTGTGAAATCTCACCAGCGAGGGTGAGCATCTCCATCAATTGTGTTTGTTGTATTTCGTCAAAATCATAAGGGCTTACTAGTTGACGTTGATGAAAGGTTTGATCAATAGCTGCTTTTCTTGCTTCTGGCGTCATCCCTTCTGGTGCTTGGATAGCGGCAAACAGATCTTCCATCATCGCTGAATCTGGTACGGCTTCTAACTGCATCACGGCGCTGTAGTAAAGCATGGCGCTGATTTGGGCTCCTTGATTAAAGGTGACATGAAGTTTGCCAAAATGCTCATCCGTCATTTTTTCTAGATCAGGAATAACATGTTCCATGGTTCGGCAATGTCCACAGGTGAGTGAGAAAACTTCGGTGACCGGGGCGAGTCGATAGGTTGTGAGGTTAGTGGGTAGCGCTTTGTAATGTACCCCTTCGGTAGGTTTTGTGTCTGCATTATCGCTACAGCTTATGAGAGCGACAAGGCTAAATAAAAGGGTAAATAAACGACAAACCGATGTTTTCATAAGGCATCCATAACAGTAGAAAAGAGAGGGTTAGTCTAACCAGTAATTTTTATGAGGCAAACCGCATAAGGTGAATTTGTTAGCAAGACAGCATAAAGTTTTACCGCGTTGGCCGATAACACAAAAGAGATGAGAAAAAGTGAGTACAGAGTTGATGAAAGGTTGCACACTATTATTATGCCTATTGTTATCAGGATGTGGTTCTTTTGCCGCTGACCGGATGTTTAGTAGTAATTTATTAGATACAGCACCACAAAATGATGTAGAAGTGCTTTATCCAGACTGGAGTGGGCCGAGTCAGTCAACCAAACCACAGACGAAGTCGTCCGTGACGGTGAAAACAGCCCCCAATGCTACGTCACAAAACTCCCGTTCTACTTTTGAAACACAGCCATTATTGGCTTTCTTGGCAAGCCATGGATTTGAGTATGAATTACAACCTGGAGAGCATACTCTTGTGAAGCTAAAGCGAACGGCTCTTTTTAAAACAGGGTCGGTTCAGCTGTCAAACGATGCAATTCGTTGGGTCAGTGTTTTAGGGCGTTTTCTCGCTCAATATCCGGCCATTGATGTCGTGGTTGAAGGTCATACTGATAATACGGGTTCTGAGCGATTAAATGATGGGTTATCGCTGCGTCGTGCAGAAGCAATAAAACGAGTATTAACAGAGCAAAAAGTGGCGAAAGAGGCCGTTTATACCCGAGGGTATGGTGAACATCTTCCGTCATGTCTCAATAGCAGCGCCAAAGGTCGAGCTTGTAATCGTCGAGTTGAGGTATCGTTGATTATTCCGGAATATCTTGCTAAATGAGAAAAATATCAATCATTGCAGCGAATGAATTAAATGAGATAAATTTCCTAACCGTATGCTTATAAAGGGAAATTATGATGGCTCTCACGCTTGTGTCGGTTAAATCGTACAATGTTTTGAACCGTGTGTATATTTTGTGTATACAAGGGGTTACAAAACATATAACAAGTAATGAGAATGTGTCATGTCTGCTCAAGCTATCTCTTCTGCGTCTGCGCAAGAAGTTCCACTTACTGAAAATGATCAACTGGTTTCTACTACCGATTTGAAAGGGGTGATTACGTATTGTAATGACACCTTTTGCCGTATTGCTGGTTTTCAAGAACATGAATTATTAGGACAAAACCACAATATTGTGCGGCATCAAGATATGCCGAAAGCTGCTTTTGCTGATTTATGGAAACATTTAAAGCAAGGCAATGCTTGGCGTGGAATGGTAAAAAATAGAACAAAGAATAACGGTTATTATTGGGTAGATGCTTATGTCACCCCCATTTATGAAAATGGTAAAATCTGTGGGTATCAATCGGTACGGGTTAAGCCTGAACGGCAATGGGTGGATACGGCTTCAAAAGCGTACAAAGTCCTGCGAAAACAGGAACAGTCGAAAGGGGCGATTTCGTTCCCCTCCTTTCAAATAGTCAGCTCTCTCCGCTATGTCCTGTTAGTCGTCGCTTTAACCGCTCCGATTCTTGCACATGGAATGGCATGGGAAGCCCCCCTCTCGTTATTGGCTAGCTTGCTACCTGCAGGCATATTGGCACTTTTCTTTCGCCAAGAATTGCTACATACCCCCAAACAATTAAGTCGATTAACGGATCAGTATGACAGTATTAGTCGCTTAATTTATTCAGGTAATCATCCCTTCTCTATTGCGGATTATCATTTAAAAATGGCCTCTGCCCGTATTCGGACGGTATTAGGGCGAATGATGGATTCAGCCAAACCGTTGCAAGCGATCTCTGAAACCTTGCACCAGACCAGTGCTGATGTAGTGCAAGCTCTGAAACAGCAAGATAAAGATATTCACCACGTGATGCAGGCAACAGAGGTGGTAGAAGTGGCCGCCGATGCGGTTTCTAATAATGCGGAACGCTCCTATTTGTTGATCGATCAGGCTCAAACTCAGTGTTTACAGAGCAAGCAAAGTGTTGAAAAAACGAATCACAATTTAGTGCTATTGATGGAACAAGCAGAGCGAGCCACTAAGACCACTTATGCGCTTAGTGAACAGGCTCAGCGTATCAGTCAGTTAATGGAAGAAATTGGCGGTATTGCTGATCAAACCAATTTACTGGCATTAAATGCCGCGATTGAGGCGGCGAGGGCAGGCGAACAAGGACGTGGATTTGCCGTTGTAGCAGATGAAGTTCGAGCGCTTTCATCAAGAACGCAGAAAGCGACAGAGCATATCCGCTCAAGTACCGAAAACATGTTACAAGCCATTCAGTCGTGGCAGAATGACATTATTCAGAACCAGCAACAAACGGTTCAATGTGGTGAGATGGCAGAAGAGAGTGCTCAATGTTTGCAAGCGGTTGAAGCCTTATTGCAACAAATGCATGGAACAGTAAAAGATATGGCGCATTCCGCGGAAAGCCAAAGAGAAATGACACACGAGCTACACCAACGTATTCATTCTATTTCTTCGGCAGCGAGCGAAAACCTAGCTGCCACACATAAAGTTGAAGAGCACAGTATTGATATGAATGCTCGAGTGGAAGACCTTCGCCAATTGGCGGTTCGTTTTGAAGAGAAATAAGATTGGCGAATTGAAATAAGGGTCAGTCACAAGTAAGGATTTTCAAAAAAAATTTGAAAGTCCTTAAAGCTTGCCCCTCTTTTTCCTGCGGCATCAAGTCGTTATTGTTTCCCGCAATTAAATACACATCAGTAGGATAAAGAGTGATGAACATTGCCCATTTTGCACAGCAACGCTATTCCACCAAGGCTTTCGATCCCAATCGACGCATTAGTGAAGAAAACATCCAGCAAATTAAAGATTTGATTCGTTTAAGTCCTTCTAGCGTAAATTCTCAGCCTTGGCACTTTATTTTAGCCAGCACGGATGAAGGCAAGCAACGGATAGCCAAATCTACACAGGGAAGGTTCTCATTTAATGAGCGAAAAGTGTTGGATGCTTCGCATGTTTTGGTGCTTTGTGCTAAAACCAGCATTGATGACGACTATTTACTGAAACTGTTGGCGGTTGAAGATAAAGACGGTCGCTTTGCAACAGAGGATGATAAACAAGGGATGCATAACGGCCGCTCTTATTTCGTGAATATACACCGTGCTGATCTTAACGATGCGCAAGAGTGGATGGAAAAGCAAGTTTATCTCAATGCGGGTACGGTGTTATTAGGTACTGCAGCAATGGGAATTGATGCTGTGCCTATCGAGGGGTTTGATGCAACGGTGATGGATGCAGAATTTGGCTTAAATAACAAAGGGTTAACGAGTGTATTGGTCATTCCTATGGGTTATCACAGCGAGGAAGACTTCAATGCAAAATTGCCGAAATCTCGTTGGGATGAAGCAGACGTTATTACGGAGTGTTGATGATGGCAACCGTTCACCTTTTGGCTGAAATTAAAGCACTTGAAGGAAAAGAAGCACAGGTTGAGCAAGCTTTACGCGCTTTACTTGAGCCTTCTCGTAATGATGAAGGGTGCTGTCAGTATGAATTGTATAAAGATGAGTCTGTTGCGGGGCTGTTTATTATGCAAGAAATCTGGTGCTCTGCTGCGGCACTTGAAAAACATACGCAAAGCGAGCACTTTCAGCATTTTGTGGCACAAAGTGAGAAAAATGGCTGGCTTGAATACTTGAATCCTCGCCAAGTCACCTTTTTGGGGTAGCGGGCTCGTTTAATTTAGTGCGGCTTTCATCGTTGATGGAGGCCGCGCTTTTCAATGTTGGCTAAATATGATGTGATACAGAGGATTTTTACCATCAGTGTCTTCGCCTATGAAAGCATTAAACGATCTCAATATTTTTGTCGAAACAGCCCATCAAAGTAGCTTTTCTCAAGCGGCTCACAGCTTAGATGTGACGCCGGCTGCTGTTAGTGCGGCCATTAAACGTTTGGAAGCTCAGCTAGGTTTTGCGCTGTTTATTCGTTCTACTCGCAGTTTACGCCTTACCCATGAAGGCGATATTTTGCTAAAAAAGGCAGAGTTAGCCTTTAGTACTATTCAAGAAGGGTTGGATGAGATAGCCCAAGCTCAAGGTGATATTTCTGGCACTCTGAATTTGTCAGTTCCTTCTGATTTTGGTCGTAATCAATTACTGAGTTGGCTTGATGAGTTTATGGGGCTTTATCCTAACATGTCGATCAATTTGGATCTTTCTGATGGCATCACGAACCTTTATCATCGCCCAATCGATTTAGCGATTCGGTATGGAACCCCTCCAGACTCTAACTTTGTTGCTTTACCTATCTGTACTTATAACAAACGTGTTGTGTGTGCCAGCCCAGATTATTTACACAGTAAGCCCGCTATCGTAAAACCCAGCGACTTACTTAGCCATTCCTGTTTGTGTTTTATGTTGTCAGATACTTACCATAATCGTTGGACTTTTTGGAAAGCTGGAGAGTCGGAAACCGTGGTCGTAAAAAGTCAGCGCAGTGCTAATGATGGAGATGTTGTCCGGCGCTGGGCCATTAGTGGGTATGGTATTGCTTATAAATCATTATTAGATATTAGCGCTGATATTATTGATGAGCGTTTAGTGCCCTTGTTACCGGAATGGCAGTCGGAGCCGTGTCCAGTTTATTTAGTGTGTGCAGATAAACGACTGTTAAATCACCCAACGCGAGCATTACACCAATTTCTAAAACAAAAATGTGAGCAACGAATGTTGCAGCTGTGCGATATTATGTCGCAACGCTATAGCCAAACAGTGTAAGAAAACAGCATGGCTCTGGAATAAGAAAATGCCAGTCCTATTATGACTGGCATTTTTATGGTTAGGGTTTCATTATTTAGGGTAATTACACCAGTAGTTCTTGGGCAGTTTTAACTACGTTATCGGTGGTAAACCCAAATAATTTAAACAGCTCATCCGCAGGTGCTGACTCACCAAAGCTTGTCATACCGATGATTTTGCCGCCAAAACCGACGTATTTGTACCAGAAATCGGCAATACCTGCTTCAATCGCAATACGTTTGGTCACATCAGCAGGTAATACGGTTTCACGGTAAGCGGCTTCTTGTTTATCAAACGTATCAGTCGATGGCATCGAAACGACTCGTACTTGTTTACCTTCCGCCGCCAGTTTCTCTGCCGCGTCTACCGCAAGGCTAACTTCAGAGCCCGTTGCAATCAAGATAAGTTCGGGTTTCCCTGCGCAATCTTTTAAGACATAACCACCTTTCGCAATGTCTGCAACTTGCTCGGCCGTACGAGGCTGCTGAGCTAAGTTCTGACGAGAGAAGATCAAAGCCGATGGGGCCTCTTTACGCTCAATCGCCAGTTTCCAAGCCATTGCTGATTCAACTTGGTCACAAGGGCGCCATGTGCTCATATTCGGTGTTAAGCGCAGTGATGCAACTTGTTCAACAGGTTGGTGAGTGGGGCCGTCTTCACCTAAACCAATGGAATCATGGGTGTAAACTTGGATATTTTGAATTTTCATCAATGCGGCCATGCGCATGGCATTACGAGCGTATTCCATAAACATCAGGAAGGTTGCACCGTAAGGAATAAAGCCACCGTGTAGGGCGATGCCGTTCATGATCGCCGTCATTCCAAACTCACGAACGCCATAATGAATATAGTTACCAGAGAAGTCGTCAGCCGTCAGTGATTGAGAACCGGACCACATTGTGAGGTTAGATGGAGCCAAGTCTGCTGAACCACCCATAAACTCGGGGAGTAGCTGACCAAAGGCTTCTAACACGTTTTGTGATGCCTTACGTGACGCAATATTGGCAGGGTTAGCTTGTAGATCCGCAATGATTTGGCTCGCTTTCTCTTCCCACTGCGCGGGTAATTCACCGTTTACGCGGCGTTTAAATTCAGCCGCCAGCTCGGGGTACGCTGCTTCATAAGCTGCAAATTTCTGATTCCACGCTGTTTCCTTAGTTGCGCCAGCTTCCTTCGCTGACCATTCTGAGTAGATCTCTTGCGGAATTTCGAACGCACCGTATTTCCAACCTAAAAATTCTTTTGCTGCTTTAATTTCATCATGGCCAAGAGGTGCGCCATGACAGTCATGTGAACCGGATTTATTGGGAGAACCAAAACCAATAATGGTTTTAGTACAAATGAGTGTTGGGCGAGCAGTTTCCGCTTTTGCTTCAATAATTGCAGCATTAATCGCTTCAGCATCATGGCCATCAACGGCTGGAATGACATGCCAACCGTAAGCTTCAAAACGTTTAGGCGTGTCGTCAGAGAACCAGCCTTCTACATGACCATCAATAGAGATACCATTGTCATCCCAGAAAGCAATGAGTTTACCAAGCCCTAATGTGCCAGCCAGTGAACAGGCTTCATGAGAAATACCTTCCATCAAACAACCATCACCCATAAAGACATAAGTGAAGTGATCAACGATGTCATGCTCGGGTTGATTAAACTGAGCGGCGAGAGCTTTTTCTGCCATGGCCATACCGACGGCATTAGTAATCCCTTGGCCTAATGGACCTGTGGTGGTTTCAATTCCTGGAGCATAACCATATTCAGGGTGTCCGGGGGTTTTAGAATGCAGTTGACGGAAGTTTTTCAGATCATCAATAGACAGATCATAACCACTTAGATGAAGTAAAGAGTAAAGCAACATGGAGCCGTGACCATTAGAAAGCACGAAGCGATCTCGGTCTGCCCACTTAGGATTGTGTGGATTATGGTTTAAGTGGCTGCGCCAAAGCACTTCTGCGATATCAGCCATTCCCATGGGGGCACCTGGGTGTCCCGAATTCGCTTGCTGTACACCATCCATGCTCAAAGCACGAATTGCATTAGCCAATTGTTTACGATCCATAGTATTTTCCGGAGTTATTTGAAAACAGAGTTAGTTAAATAGAGTGATACCCTTACTACTTAAGGAGAAAATTATGAGTCACTTTCGTTCATCACCCTTGTGATAGGCAGGTCATTGGCCTGCTACCGCAAATAGTCTGGGTATCGATGGTGCATCAAAGCACCATCCGAGAATAGGGCTTAAGAACCTAGGCTAGCTAGGAAAAACGCTTAGCGATCCTTTCTAGCTAGCTGTTGGGTGCCTTTGAATTACAGCTTCGCCGCAATCATGGTTTCGAGTTTGCCTTGGTCAATGGCAAAGTTACGGATACCTTCTGCTAACTTCTCAACTGCCATGGCATCTTGGTTATGTTCCCAAAGGAATTCTGAGTGAGTCATTGGGGCTGGGCGAGCTTTGCTGCCTTTAGAATCCACCAATTTCTCAATCACTTCTCCTTCTGCCGCTTCCAGCTCAGCCAGCAGTGCTGGTGCAATCGTTAAACGATCACAACCTGCAAGCTCTAGAATTTCACCAATGTTACGGAAACTGGCTCCCATAACCACAGTGTGATAACCGTGCTCTTTGTAGTAGTTGTAGATGGTGGTAACAGAAACAACGCCTGGGTCTTCTTGCGGAGCGAAATCACGGCCTTCTTTGGCTTTGTACCAGTCCATAATTCGGCCAACGAAAGGTGAAATAAGGAAGACGCCTGCTTCTGCACAAGCACGTGCTTGTGCGAAAGAGAAAAGGAGAGTGAGGTTACAGTTAATGCCTTCTTTTTCTAGAATTTCCGCAGCACGAATGCCTTCCCAAGTTGAGGCGAGCTTGATTAGGATTCGGTCATTACTGATCCCGGCATCGTTGTACATTTTGATAAGTTGACGCGCTTTCGCCACACTGCCTTCGGTATCATAAGAGAGTCGAGCATCGACCTCGGTTGAAATACGACCCGGAATCGTTTTCAAAATTTCTTTTCCGATGTTAACGGCAAGCATGTCACAGGTAGCTTGCACTTGTTGCGCTTTATCGGAACTTTGTGCTTTGGCATATTCGATAGCCGCATCAATCAGCGGTGCATATTCGGCAATTTGTGCAGCTTTAAGAATAAGAGATGGGTTAGTGGTGGCATCTTCAGGTTGATATTTTTTTATCGCATCAATTTCGCCGGTATCGGCGACAACAGTAGTGAGTTTACGAAGTTGCTCTAATTTGTTGCTCATTTCGATCATCCTATTTCTTGTGGCTAAACCAGCATTGAAGCTGGATACTGGCAAGCGGATTAGCAAAGTCTTAGCTAGATAACGAGCTCACTCTTGCTAATACGAACGTTAATTTTCAGCGACCAAACAATTGCATTGAACATTTGCTCGTTCGTTGAGTAAATGATGGTTCCATATTTATCTTATCTGTACAGAAAGTCAATCATCATAATGGCGGAATGACACACGCAACCCACTAATTTTGATCGATAGAGACCCGGATAAGAAAAGAAACGTTTGCTTAGGTAGCCTTTGGGCGAGTACCTCTTTGAATGCTTCAACAATGTAAGTGAGAAAATGTTTTGATGATGAGCAAATGTTGATTGTGGCGAGCGCTTTACATATGCTAGGTCAATGAGCATATGTTCAAGTTAATTTATGCTAGTCACTAAATCGAGAGTGAGAGTGGTGTATGAGTAGTTCAAGCACAGATTTTTCAATGGAAAATACCGATCTACTGACTGAAATATCAGTGGCTTATTATCAAGATGGCGCAACTCAAGAGGAAATTTCCAAAAAGTTTTCGCTTTCCCGCGCTAAGGTTGGGCGCTTACTTAAACAGGCAAGAGATGAAGGAATTGTTGAGATCACCGTTAAGTACCACCCAGTTTTTAGTGCAAAAATCGAACAGCGATTAATTGAACGGTTCGGTATTAAACGGGCGTTGGTTGCTTTAGATCAACCCAATGAAGAGCAACAAAGGCAGCAAGTGGCTGGGTTAGTTTCTAATTACCTATCCAGTACCTTAAAAAATGGCATGGTGGTCAGTATTGGCCAAGGGCGAAATGTTTCGGCAGTTGCTCACCATATTGGCGTCATCACGCCAAGAGATTGTAAATTTGTTTGTAGTATTGGAGGAATTCACCCCCGAGGCGGAATGTTCAATGCCGACCATATTTGTCGACAAATGGCGAAAAAATATGGTGGCACATCCGAAACTCTCTATGCGCCAGCCTATGCAGAGAATCGGGGCCAAAAGCTGGCTTTTATGCAAAATGCTACTGTTAAGCAGACTTTGGACTTAGCACGTAAAGCGGATATTGCCTTGGTAGGGATTGGGGATATGAGTGAAAATAGCTATATGGTGGATCTTGGCTGGTTTACGCCTGATGAAGTTGTACAGTCTCGGCTTCAACAAGGGGTTGTGGGGGACTTTGCGGGTTATGATTTTTTCAATATCCATGGCCAAATCGCCAATACAGTCATGAGCGATCGTGTCATTGGGCTAGGCATTGATGAATTTCGTCCGATTTCTGAAGTAATTGCGATTGCGGCGGAAAATAGCAAACCCCTTTCCCTGCTTGGTGCCCTTCGCACCGGCGCGATCGATGTGATCGCAACGAGTGTGAGTAACGCATTAACGGTTTTGAACTTAGATGAGCAGATGCGTAAGTTAGATGGCACAAGATGAGCAGGGTTCCCCATTACGACACTGTGTGTAGATACGTTTGAGGCTGGGTTTTGCTATTCGATCGGCAGTTCATGGCGCTGGCCCCATTCTGTCCATGAACCGTCATACACCGCAAGGTTTGGGTAATCGCAGAGATAAGCGGCAAGCAGAACAATACAAGCGGTTACCCCAGAGCCGCAGCTAAAAAGGTACTCATCAGCGGAAGGTAAGGTTGGGGCGAGAATCGATGTGAGTTCTGACGGTGACTTCATTTTATGGCCATTCATTAATTGACCAAATGGTAGGTTACACGAATGTGGGATATGTCCACTGCGTACGCCCACTCTTGGCTCCGGGACTTGAGCTAAAAACCGTTCTTGAGAACGAGCGTCGATCGTGAGGCTAGTGGGGTCGGTGATTTTATTGAAAACATAGCCGGCATCGACAAAATGGTGAGGTTGAAGCTTTCCATCAAAATCACCTCGGCTTGAAATGGGGGAATATTCTTGAGTGACTTTATAACCAGCAGCTTTCCACTCGGGGAGTCCTCCATCTAAAATATAGACGTGCTTATGACCAAAGGCGCGAAACATCCACCAAGCGCGAGGTGAAGCAAACGTCCCACTATTGTCGTAAACCACAATGATGGCATTTTGATTGATTCCCAATGTTTGTGCGAGAAAATTAAAACGAAGCTCATCAGGCATCATATGCGGCAGAGTGCTGTAGATATCGCAAAACTCTTTATCGTAATTAAAGCGGCGCGCCCCAGGGATTCTATTGAGCCAATCTTTCTCCGTTTCATTAGGAATTTGAAATTCAATACTGCAATCGAGGATGATGACTTCTGGAGAGTCTAAATGCTGAGATAGCCAAGCTGGAGTTACGAGTGGAGACATGGTTCCTATTCCTTAAGTGAGAAAATATGGCAGGGCGCTCTTATCACCGGTGGCCTGTCGTCTTTTTCGTGATCATGATTGAGCATGACAAATAGGGCAGTGAGCCTGTTTGGGTAATTTCATTTCTCGCCATGTCATGCTTAGTGCATCGAGCATCAATATTTTTCCGCTTAACGGCTGACCATAATGCGCGATAACTTTGATGGCTTCCATCGCTTGTACTGCACCGATAATACCCACCACGGGAGCCATAACCCCCGCTTCTACACAGGTGAGCGCATGGTTGCCAAATAAGGCGCTTAAACATTGGTAACATGGTTCGTCAGCGTGTTGATACATAAACACACTGACTTGCCCTTCCATTCGAATCGCGGCTCCGGAAACTAAAGGCGTTTTATTTTGGTAGCATAGGCGGTTAAGTTGGTTACGAGTATCAACATTATCACACGCATCTAATACGAGAGTATGAGTTGCAACAAGCATATTCAACGCTTCATCATCTAAACGCTGTGCAACCGTTGTGATGTTTACATGTGGGTTTAGTTTATGCAGTGACTCAGCCGCCGAATCCACTTTATAGCGGCCTATGTCTGTATCAGTGTGCAGCACTTGGCGTTGAAGGTTAGACAATTCAACCACATCGTCATCAATGAGGGTCAGGTGACCAATGCCTGCGGTCGCTAAGTATTGACTTGCCGCGCAGCCTAACCCCCCTGCTCCCAGCATTAAAACAGAGCTCTGTTTTAATGCTTCTTGTCCATCGAAATCAAAAGCTTTTAGGGTGATCTGACGGTTATAACGCAGCATTTCTTGATCAGACAAAATATCCATGTGTTTTCCTAATACAAGCTGGCATTAAAAAGCTGAATATTGACCGTTTCTCCGGCTTCAACATGGCCTCGTTCTTGTTCAAGTACGACAAAACAGTTGGCTAAACTCATGGAACGAAAGGCACCAGAGCTTTGATTCCCTGTGCTTTCAACGACAAATTGTCCATTTTCAATTGAGTAGACACCACGTTGATAGTCTGTTCGGCCCGGCGATTTTTTAAAACGAGAGCGGGTGACCGCCGGAATGGATAGTGGAGCTTGCCAAGCCGTGTGTCCGGCAAGCTTTGCCAGCATGGGTTGAACCAGTACATACAGGGTTAACACGGCAGAAACCGGATTGCCCGGTAGGCCACAAAACCACGCATGATTCAGTGAGCCAAATGCGAAAGGTTTTCCCGGTTTTATGGCTAACTTCCAAAAACCAATTTCACCCAGTTCAGCCAGAATATCTTTGGTGTAGTCTGCCTCTCCAACACTGACGCCACCGGAGGTGACCACTACATCGGCCTGAACCTGTGCTTGTTCAAATGTTGCGGTTAATTGGGTTGGACAATCGGGGATGATGCCTAAGTCAATGGCTTCACAGCCAAAATTTTCAATTAAAGGCTTTATGCCATAGCGGTTACTATCATAAATTTGCCCAGCTTGTAGGGGGACACCCAGCGGTTTTAATTCATCTCCTGTTGAGAAAAAGGCAACTTTAGGTTTACGAAAAACACGCACATGGCTTACGCCTAAGGTGGCAATCATTGGAATGTCGCGTACGGTTAAACGTTCACCTTTACTGAGTACCACATTCCCTTGTTGGATATCATCACCTGTGGGGCGAATATTGGCGTTCGCTTTAACCTCAGAGACTGAAAACTGAATACCTTGTTCTGTTACTTGTGCTTGCTCTTGCATGATCACTGCATCACATCCAGTTGGGATCTGGGCCCCTGTCATGATGCGGATACATGTCATTGCTGGCCAATGGCCAATAAAGGGTTGGCCTGCAAAAGATTTCCCCGCTACTGGCAATGGACCATTGAGCATAAGTTCGGCACGCCTTACGGCGTAGCCATCCATAGCAGAATTATCAAAAGGAGGAACATTAATAGGGGAGAGAATATCTTCAGCAAGCACAAAGCCGAGTGCTTCGGCTAATGGGAGTTGTAGCGTGTCATGAATCGGTGTAATGCGTGAAAGCATCGCATTGAGTGCATCTTCAATGGGCATTAAGCCCGGAGCATCGCAGCAGCCCATATCGGTCATCCTATGGTCATTATTTTTTGGGGTACTTTAGCATACAAAGGGCAGGACAATAATGCCCTCTTATAAAATAGGGATGTAATTATTCAAAAATACGAGTATTCTTGTCTGCCATCCAAAAGGGGTAATTAAGAGGTAGGGAAATGTCAAGTTTGAGCGAATCCGCCCAGTTAGTGAAAGCGGCACTTGAAAGCCGCGGTCAGGAAACGCCAATGCAACCCAATGCGATCAGCCGTGAAGACAAGAAAACACAAATTGAACATCATATGCGTGAGATTCTGAATCTTCTTGGTCTTGATTTAACGGATGACAGTTTAGAAGAAACGCCACATCGAATCGCAAAAATGTATGTGGATGAAATTTTTTCTGGGCTTGACTATAAAAACTTCCCAAAAATCACCGTCATAGAAAACAAAATGAAGGTCAGTGAGATGGTATGTGTTAAAGACATCACCTTGACCAGCACGTGTGAACATCACTTAGTGACGATTGATGGTAAAGCCGCAGTGGCGTATATTCCTCGTGGAAAAATCATTGGTTTATCAAAGATTAATCGTATTGTCCGTTTTTTTGCTCAGCGGCCACAGGTCCAAGAGCGGTTAACCCAACAAATTCTAGTTGCACTACAAACTTTGCTTGAATCTGACGATGTTGCGGTGACCATCGATGCCACTCATTACTGTGTGAAATCGCGTGGCGTTATGGACGCGACCAGCGTGACCACTACCACAGCGTTAGGCGGTATTTTTAAGTCAAACCCTTCTACCCGCGCTGAATTTTTACACGGTTTACGCTAAGCCTAGCCGAGCTCTCAAAACAAGAATCCATCAGATTGAGTACAAGATGGATTCTGCTCTACATTAAGCCAGTTGAATTAACCGTTTGACGAGTCGTTCAATCCCTGCTGCGGCTTGAGATATATTTTCTGCAAGCATATAAGCTGGCGTAGACAAGACATTATACTGCTGGTCGTAAACATAATCATCGACTGGGCAGTTTACGTGTTCACCCCCCATTTTATTAAATGCACAAGCGGTATCTGGATCATTGCCGATCGTACCTTCAACGCCAGATGAATAAATATGAGGAATAAGTGTCGGTGCAATACAAAGATAACCAGCAGGCTTTCCGACTTTTGCAAAAGCTCGGCAAACGCTGGCAACTTGATCGTTGATGCAACATTTTGCGCCTTGAGTGGCAAAATCACTGAGGTTTTTGGCCACGCCAAAACCGCCGGGGAGCAATAAAGCATCAAAGTCTTGGACATTTAGCTTGGCAACGTCTTGAATGTTACCACGAGTGATCCGTGCAGCTTCAACCAAGACATTACGGGTTTCATTCATTTCTTCACCAGTCAGATGATTGATGACGATTTGTTGTTCAATATTCGGAGCAAAGCAGTGCCAACTGGCTCCTTGTTTTTCTATGGCGAGCAGTGCGAGTACCGTTTCATGAATTTCGGCCCCATCAAAAACACCACATCCACTTAAAATCACGGCAACTTTTTTCATCGGTAGGCTCCTTGCTCAGTTAACGGATAAGACCTGTCTATGAGGTTAACATCTTCTTAAAAACAATCTACACTGAGCGGGTAATTTTGAGGAGCAAGTAATGAAGTACGATTGGATTTTGTTTGATGCGGATGAAACCTTATTCCATTTTGATGCCTTTAAAGGGATGCAATTGATGTTTGCTCGTAAGGGGGTAGATTTTACTGAGCAAGATTTTCATCAATATCAACAAGTCAACAAACCACTTTGGGTTGATTACCAAAATGGTGATATTACCGCAGAGCAACTGAAGCATATTCGTTTCGAGTCATGGGCTCAGAAATTAGAGACGACCACTGCAGAGCTCAACAGTGCCTTTTTAACTGCAATGGCCGATATTTGTACTTTGTTGCCTGGTGCAAAAGAGTTATTAGATGCGTTAAAAGGAAAAGCAAAGCTGGGCATTATTACCAACGGTTTTACCGAGCTGCAAGATGTTCGTTTAGCGAAAACAGGGATGACGGCTTATTTTGAGCACATTGTTATTTCTGAACAAGTCGGCATAGCCAAACCTGACGCGGGTATTTTTGAGCACGCGATGGAAAGAATGGGGAACCCTTCAAAAGAAAAAGTACTGATGGTCGGCGACAACCCACATTCAGATATTTTGGGTGGGCTTAACTTTGGGATTGAAACTTGTTGGTTGAACGCTCATCAACATCCTCGCCCAGAGGGGATTGATGCGCACTATGAAGTGGCTTCTTTATATGAGTTAAAAAATATTTTACTCGCTTAACTCAACCGCTCTTGGTGCAAAGAGGGTCCTTTGCACCAAAGTATCAGGTATTAACGAGTATATTCACCTTCTCGTTCTGGCTGATAAACGACTTCAATGATCTCAATCGTTCTTTCACCACCACTTGGCATTGGCCAAGAAAGTTGTTGCCCTTCTGATAAGCCCAATAATGCGCTGCCTACTGGTGCAAAAATAGAGATATCTTCGTTAGTTTTTAAGTCTTTTGGGTAGACTAGGTTTTTTTGCATGATTTCATCGTTGCCCAAAAATTTAAACTTAACGGTTGAGTTCATCGTAACGACATTAGCTGGAACTTCTTCAGGAGCGAGTACTGTTGCACGATCTAGCTCGTCTTCTAAGCGTTCCAGTTCAGCAGATAACTTAGGCATGTTATCCATCAATGCGCTGATGCGATCCATGTCGAGGGTCGACACGATAATTGAATGATTGTTTGGCATTTTATTTTCTCCAAAAGAAATACCGCCCCGAACGAATCAGGGCGGCATAAAAACGGATTTGGGGGTACATTTTGTTAAGTACCTAATATGGCATAGAACATAAACTGAATATCAATAAAATTCAATCAATATGCACATGGTTTTGTTAATTTAAATTGTCTCGGTCTGTAACCAATATATCGGTGATATCCAGTGAATGGTGACACCATAGCATGAATTTCACAAGATGTGTTCTTTGTTCGTTCACAACTTTGAATACGTGAGCATTATGGCCTTTCTCCTGCCAGAATACGCGTTTCTATCTCTTTAACTATGTTTGGAAAATCATAAATAGTATCAATGAGATAATGTGGGTTTGCTTGGCTAAGTTTACAGGTCGCCTGATGGCGAGCAATGTGTAATGTGGCTTGGTCTGCGTTAAGAAATGCCTCTTCTGTTAGCCCTGCTTCATTACCGGAAAGTAGCACTCCTACTGTCCACATTCCGGCATTCTTTCCCTCTTCAAGGCCGGGTAATGCATCATCAACTTTGATGCATGCTCCGACATTCGTCACTTCAAGCTCGATGACATTTTTTAATGCCATATAGGGTGCAGGACGTCCACCTTGAGGAAGATCGTCGGTGGCGACAATGCAGTCAGGCGAGTAACCGTAACGTTGTGCGGCTGGGATTAAAATATCCATCACTTGACGAGGATAGCCAGAACAAGACCCAATCTTAATACCTTGTTCTTTTAGCTGGTTCACAACTTGGATAGCATGGGGTATAGGCTTTGCGTATTCGACCACTTTAGCCATTTGCAAAGGCATAAAAGCGGCATAAATTTTGTCAACATCTCGCTTATTCATTGGCTGTCCGAACTGTCTATTCCAGCGTTTTGCAACTGAGGGTGATTCTCCAACTGCTTGAATGTGCTCCCATTTCCCCAACCCCATGGGAACTCTAGCTTCAGCAAGAGAGATCTCAAACTCAAAACCTTGCTTAAATGCCTCAACAAAAATGGTGGTGGGGGCGAAGGAGCCAAAATCGACAATGGTGCCTGCCCAATCGAAAATCACAGCTTGTATGGGGGATGACATAGTGAGTCCTTATTATTGCTCAGTTAAAAAGAAGGAGAGTGATCAGAAATCAGGGAAGATTCTGTATGCTCATGGCACTTTTCCCAGTACATGGCATGTTTTATTGCGCTCAAAAAACGTTCGATATCTCTGGGGAAGATCTCGCCAATGTTGCCAATCCGAAAGCCGTCCGCATGGCTCACCTTTCCGGGATAAATCACAAACCCTTGCTGCTTTAGCTGCTGATAAAATAAATCAAAATTAAATGCGGGATGTGAGGGAGCATGGAAGGATGTAATGATTGGTGAATGGAGCTCATCACTTAAGAGAGGGACAAAACCCAGATCTCGCATCCCTTTCACTAACATGGTTTGATTGGTGTGATAGCGCATAAAACGAACGTTAATCCCCCCTTCTTGTTTCAATTCTTGCAAAGCTTGATAAAACGCTCGCACTGTGTGTGTGGGGGAAGTAAAACGCCACTTCCCGTGATTCTCTTCCATGCACTTCCACTGTTCGTAGAGATCTAAACTCAGTGAGCGAGCCTGTCCTTGGCAACGTTTTAACGCCTCCTTTTTGGCGATGATAAAGCCAAACCCAGGGACTCCCTGAATGCACTTATTTGCCGAACTGATCATAAAATCGATATCTAACTCACCAATATCCATTGGTATGCCACCAAAGCTAGACATTGCATCCACGATGACGGTTTTTTGATAGGCCTTTGCGAGTGCGGTAATTTCCGCTATCGGGTTAAGTATTCCCGTTGTTGTTTCACAGTGAACCACGGCAACATGAGTAATGTCCGGTTCACTCGCTAGAATAGCATTCATTTCACTGAGATCTGGCAACGTGGTTTCAGGCAATGATAAGTTATAGCAAGGGATATTCAGGTAATCAGCAATCTGGGCAATACGGGCTCCATAAACACCATTATTGATCACGAGTAATTTATCGGTTGGGCCTACCGCACTGCCTATGGTGGCTTCTACTGAAGCAGTGCCACTACCTTGCATTAATACTGCACTGTAGTGATTTTTCTGTGTTGCAAGCTGTACTAGCGTCTGGCGAATATTTTCTACCACACCGATATTGTATTCATCATCCCAAGTACACCAATCTTTTAGCATCGCTTCTCGAACACGAGAGGAGGTAGAAAGAGGGCCTGGTGTTAACAAAATATAGTCGTTTTTCATATAACCTCATAAATGGACTATACCAAATGGTGTGTTTAATCTAGCAAAAGAAGTTAAGCGCAGTAAATAGCGGATCCAAAGGTGTCATAAAAATTTCATTGAAAAAGAATGAAATAAAATATGGTATTTATCATATGTTTCAACATTAAATATTAAATAATTTATCATTTTAAGTCATGGAAATGTCACATAGGGGTGATAACGTGATAATTGAACTGGTTAATACCAGATTGATTTAAACTGGAGATGATGATGAAACCTCGTGTGATAAAAAGTACGCTGACTGCTTTTACCGCTCTTTTTGCTGTTCAAGCATTTTCCGCCCAAGAAGTAACCGTGTATACCGCATTTGAAAATGACGTATTGGCAAAGTACAAATCGGCTTTTGAAAAAGAGAATCCGGATATTCAGATTAAATGGGTGCGTGATTCAACAGGGATTATGACTGCAAAATTATTAGCAGAAAAAAGTAACCCTCGTGCTGATGTGGTGTGGGGATTAGCTGGGTCATCTATGGCTTTGCTGAAGAAAGAAGGCATTCTGATACCTTATACGCCGAAAGGGGGTGAGAGTTTACGTAGCCACTTAAATGATCCACAAGAAAATACGGCTTGGTATGGGAATGACGCATTTTTTAATGCGATTTGTTTCAATGAAAGGGTTGCAAAGCAGCATCATTTACCGAAACCACAACGCTGGGAAGATTTAACCAACCCTATATATAAAGGGCATATTACCATGCCTAACCCCGCATCGTCGGGAACGGGATACATGCAAGTTTCTGCTTGGTTGCAAACCATGGGAGAAGAGCAAGCATGGGCATATATGCAACGTTTAAATACGAACATTGCCCATTATACGCATTCGGGTTCAAAACCTTGTGTTCAAGCTGGAATGGGTGAGGTGGCTATTGGTATTTCGATGGCCAGCCGAGGGGCTAAATTAAAAACGCAAGGAGCACCTCTTGAGGTGATTACTCCCCCCGGTATTGGCTGGGAATCAGAAGCTGTTGGTTTAGTGAACCTCTCTGATAGTGCAAAAAAAGTGGTGGATTGGTCACTCTCTAAAGCGGCTAACGAGCTGTACATTGAGATGTATCCAATTGTTGGACATAGCTCGGTTAGTCGCTTAGTGCCGAATTACCCGAATGTAGAAAAAGTGATGGCGAAGATGGATTTCACCAAAATGGGTAATGAACGTGAGCGAGTATTGCAGGTATGGTCTGAAAAATTTGATAGTAAATCAGAGCCTAAATCTTAACCACTAGATCTTTTTTATTCACTCTTAGAATTCCTGATAGCAATGCCATTTATGCTATCGGGAATTTGTCATTATGTTCTCCTCTCCTGAATAGGCACTTTTTTCACTGAGGTTTTATCGGGTTGTCATGGTAATGTCACAAATGCACATTATATTTGGACTATACCAATTTGGAGATATTGATATGAATACCCCTTATCTTGAAATTCACCACCTGACTAAGCAATTCGGTGGGTTCATTGCTCTAAAGGAGATAGAGCTTGAAGTCAAAAAAGGAGAATTTATCTGTTTTTTAGGGCCTTCGGGTTGTGGGAAAACGACGTTACTACGAGCCATTGCAGGGTTGGACTTACCAACGGCTGGACACATTATCCAACATCAACAAGACATTACTTTTTCACCACCTGAGAAACGAGATTTTGGTATTGTGTTTCAATCTTATGCCCTTTTCCCCAATTTGACGGTACAAGAAAATATTGCCATTGGGTTAAGAAACCAAGGTTTCTCGACACAGGAAGTATTAGAAAAGGTTGAGCAATGGCTCATAATGATCGATTTACCCAATGCAGGGCATAAGTACCCCAGTCAATTATCGGGTGGGCAACAACAACGGGTTGCTTTAGCTCGTGCTTTGGCCTTGTCTCCGGGGTTATTGCTGTTAGATGAGCCGTTGTCGGCACTGGATGCACAGGTTCGTACTCATCTTCGTAATGAAATCTGTCAATTACAGCGTCGATTAGGGATCACCACCATCATGGTGACTCATGATCAGGAGGAAGCCTTGACCATGGCTGATCGTATTGTTGTTATGAATCATGGCGTTATTGAGCAAATTGGCACTCCCCAAGATATTTACCAACATCCAGCCAGTCGCTTTGTGGCTCAATTTATCGGAAACATGAACTTTATTCCTGGCTCGATGATCACCTCTTCCATTGCTCGCGTAGCAGAATCTCTTATCTCGCTTCCCCTTATCTCCAATGCCACCCTTAGCCGTGGTGATCGTTTTGATTTTGCGATAAGGCCAGAGCAACTGATGTTTGGTGAACATGGACCCGAAACCATCCCCGTAAAAATTTGTGGTTTGGAGTTTCTTGGAGCCTTTTACCGAGTGGAATGCCTGTTCCAAGGTGATCGATCCTTACCAGCTGTTTATGTAGATATTCCTGTCGCTGAAGCCCATCAACGGTGTTTAAAAGAAGGGGAAATGCGCCATCTCATGTTGAAAGAGGGGGCGGTACAAGTTTACTTCCCTGAACAATTCAATCGCGTTGCCGCCTAAGGGGATACAGTGAAAATGATGACGTTATCGACCCGAAAACCGCATTTATCTCAGATATTATGGCAGCGGGTGAGCCGCGATAATGCCATTCTCGCGGTGACGTTACTGCTTGTGTTGTCATTCATGAGCGTGTTTATACTGATGCCATTATGGGCAATGTTCGTTAAGTCGCTACAGAGTAAACAGGGAGAATTTGTTGGTTTGGCAAATTTTGCCGAATATTTTTCTTCTTCCGCACTTTTCGGCTCGGTGACGAATACTTTTACGCTTGGGGTTATGATCACGGTAGGGGTGACCTTATTGGCGTTTGGCTATGCCTATGCATTGAGTCGTTCTTGTATGCCTATGAAAGGGGTATTTCGTATATTGGGAAGTGCCCCCATTCTTGCGCCCTCTTTATTGCCTGCGATTAGCCTTATTTTTTTATTTGGTAACCAAGGGCTTTTTAAGTCATGGTTAGGGGAACAGTCTATTTATGGCATGTTAGGCATCAGCTTAGGGCTGATATTTTGGACGTTTCCTCACGCTTTGATGATTATGTCGACGTCACTGCGCACCTCTGATGCGCGTCTGTATGAAGCGGCGAGGTCATTGAAAACCCCAGGTTGGAAAGTGTTTTTTACCGTCACACTACCTGCGGCGAAATATGGGTTGATCAGCACATTAATTATTGTTTTTACGCTTGTGGTTTGTGATTTTGGGGTAGCGAAAGTCATTGGAGGGAGCTTTAATGTTTTAGCGACCGACATTTTTAAACAAGTGGTGGGACAACAAAATTTTTCGATGGGAGCGGTGACTAGCCTATTACTGCTACTACCTGCTGCGCTTGCATTTACTGTTGACCGATGGGTACAAAGAAAGCAGAAAAGTTTATTTGATACTCGTTCTATTGCGTATCAACCTAAGCCAAACCCAGTACGTGACACTTTGTGTTTTTCCTATTGTCTTATTATTTGTAGCGCTATTGTGCTTGTTTTGGGGATGGCTATTTATGGTTCTTTGGTTACATTTTGGCCTTGGAATACAGCATTAACCTTTAGCCATTATCAGTTTAGCCGAGTCAGTACTTATGGTTGGGCCCCTTATTTTAATTCACTAACACTTGCGTTTTTTACGGCATTCTTTGGAACAGTGGTTATTTTTGTTAATGCTTATGCGATAGAACGGGGTCGTGCTTTTCCTGGGCTTCGCCAAGTCATGCAAATGTTGAGTATTGTTCCAATGGCTGTACCGGGGATGGTATTAGGGCTTGGGTATATTTTTTATTTTAATGATGGGAATAATCCGCTCAACACTTTGTATGGCACTATGTTTTTGCTGGTGGCGAATACAATTGTTCATTACTACACCGTTGGACATATTACGGCATTGACAGCGTTGAAACAGATTCCACAGGAGTTGGAAGCGACGGCAGCATCAATTAAACTGCCACAGTACCGTTTATTGTGTAAAGTGACGCTACCCGTTTGCTTACCTGCTATCTTAGATATTGCTTGTTATTTGTTTATTAATGCATTAACTACAACGTCTGCGGTTGTCTTTCTCTATTCGACAGAAACGATGCCGGCATCTGTTTCTGTATTAAACATGGATGATGCCGGACAAACTGGATCCGCGGCGGCAATGGCGGTTATGATCCTATTTTCTGCCACCTTAGCGAAACTGATTCATTTAATCATAGAACATGGTTTAATAGTGAAAACACAAGCTTGGCGAAAACGCTAGGGCGCTTTTACCATCTAAGTGTCGTGACAAAAAGCAAGCAACCCATAATTAAGGACTGATGTGCAGTACGTTAAAATTAAAGATGCGATCGTTGAGCAAATTGAAGCAGGCATGCTGGCGCCTAAACAAAAGTTGCCTGCTGAACGCAAATTGGCTGAATCTTTTGATACCACTCGGGTAACGTTGCGTGAAGCACTTTCTTTATTGGAAGCAGAAGGGAAAATTTATCGGGAAGACCGCCGAGGCTGGTTTATTTCCCCTCCACCATTGCGTTATGACCCGACTCAAACGCTCAATTTTACCAATATGGCTTTAGCGCAACATCGTCAACCCAAAACTGATCTGCTCAGTGCGAAGGCGGTGATGGCCAATAAGCAGGCATCCAAACTTTTACAGTTAGCTCCATTTTCTGATGTGTATCGTATTGATCGTGTTCGTTATTTAGATAACCGTCCGGTAGTATTTGTGACTCACTACGTTCGCCCAGAATATTTTCCTAACTTGTTAGATTTTGATTTATCACAATCACTGACTGACATTTATCGAACTCATTTTTCGGTGCAGTATCAAAAAATTCGTTATCGGATCACAACCAGTTCACTATTAGGTGAAACCGCGCAGGCATTGAGAGCGACAACGGGAACACCAGCAACGGTGGTTGAGCGAGTGAATTATAATCAACATGGCGAGTTAATCGATTGTGATATTGAGTATTGGCGACATGATGCGATTAGTATCGAATCAGTGGCCGAGTTATCACACTCAGTAGAGCCGGATCTATCATCGCGTTTAATTTGAATCGGCTTCGCAGCTTGGAGTTATAAGAACATGGCCCGTAGGCCATGTTCTAGGTAGTTTTTGATATGGAAGCAAATCATTAACGGTTAACGGTTTTCTTCAGCATCTTGGCGCTTGATCACTTTGTGACCATCTTCTGTTACCCCATTTTTCCAATAACTGCTGATATAAATAAACTCCCGTTCAACCGTTCGTTCATTTCGAAAATATTGGCGTAGCGTTCGCATTGAATCAAATTCACAGGCACACCACACGGCGCACTGACCCGGCAGCCAAGGCTGAGCTTTAACAACCTCAGTTAAGGATTCCCCTTGTGCTTTATTCACCCATATAATTTTGACACCAGTTGGAGCGGCTAGAGGTTGTTGATCGGCGGGATCGCTGATCTCTATCACGGCATAGCCTTTTGCTTCCGTATCAAGGCTAGCCAGCGTCACTGACAAGGCGGGAAGTGCCGTCATATCTGCGACTAAGCATACCCAATCTGCTTGCCAGCTTGGACCTTGGCTTTTACCCGGGCCGGCAATGGAAATACTTTCACCCACTTGTACGGTTTCTGCCCAGCGAGAGGCAAAACTACAAGTTACATCGTCGCTGATATGGCGAACAAAGTCGACCACAAGGCTATGACTCTGAGGATCGAACTGACGAATCGTATAGGTGCGCATGATCGGGCGTTCTTCACTACCAAGATGGCTGAGATCACTGGAACCTTGTGGTGTAAACAGCAGTTTAATGTAACCACCTTCGCTCTCTTGTCCAAAGTGAGCAATGCTTGAACCTTGCAGGGTAATACGCTGAATATGTGGAGATATTCGTTCGGTTTTTGTCACGGTGACAGGGTAAGAAGGGCGTTGATTATTTTGATTACTCATAGTATTTATCTCGCTGACTTTATGTGGCTTACCATAACGATAATTTCACACCTCGGCAATGATAATCGTTGTCGTTTACAATAATTTACCGATAAAAATAATGAACGGATCCGTGCGCTGATTAGTCTACATGATAACATTCACCACAAAGAGCAAAGTGAGATATTCATGCGACATTTACACACTTCCACTCATCCAGAGATCGAAAACCTCAGCAACCATTCAATAGTGCAACGCAAAGCAGCGCGAGCTATAGCCATAGAAGGTGAAGAAATTTTACTTCTTTATACTGAGCGGTATCATGACTACACCTTACCAGGCGGGGGAATTGACGAGCAGGAAGACGTCATTCAAGCCATGGTGCGTGAATTACAGGAAGAAACAGGAGCAAACAATATTCAGATGATCCAGCCCTATGGCCTCTATGAAGAATTTCGTCCTTGGTATCGAGAGGATGCCGATGTGATGCATATGATTTCTTACTGCTATACCTGTAAAGTCGATCGCCAGCTTGGACAAACACGTTTTGAAGATTATGAAATTAAAAATGGTATGAAACCTATTTGGATGAATATTCATCAAGCCATTGCTCATAACGAACAGACGATGGCACACAGTCAACAAAAAGGCATGAGCATTGAGAGAGAGACTTTCTTACTGCGCTTGATTGCCAAAGAATTGCTTTAAAGCCAAGCTAGATTCACTTTAAATACCGTTATTAAAGCCAATCCTGTTAGTTATGTTTTGGTATCTTGCCTGTAGTTGAGTATAGTAAAAACAATAGGATAAGACGAAAGACAACCAGTTAACCAGAAGGACGTTTAAATGGGGAAATATTCACGATGGGTATTGGGGGCATTATTACTCGTATCCAGTCAGATAGTTTGGGCGGATGTTATAGAGACAACCCAGTTAGTCGGTTATGGTAAGGCTAAATATCCGATCAACTTTACTCATTTTGATTATGTGAATCCTCAAGCGCCCAAGTATGGGAAAATCACTTATGGGCAGATTGGCACCTTTGATAATTTTAACCGTTATGCCTCACGTGGAGTGGCGGCTGCGGGATCGGGTGAATTATATGACACATTAATGTTTTCCCCCAGCGATGAAATCGATACCTACTATCCACTTATCGCCGAAAAAGTCCGTTATTCTGACGATTACCTCTGGCTTGAGTTGGATATTAACCCTGCGGCACGTTTTCACGACGGTACACCGATCACCGCTTATGATGTGGAGTTTACCTTTGATAAATTTATGACCGAAGGTGTCGCTCAGTATCGAGTGTATTATCAAGAAATAAAATCGGTGAAAGCCTTAAATAAGCGTACCGTGCGAGTTGAAATGAAAGAGGGGAATCGTGAGAAGCTCTTTAGTTTTGCTCAGTCCACGCGGGTATTACCGGCTCATTTTTGGCAAGATAAAAACTTGTCTGAACCTTTAAATCAACCTCCTGTAGGCAGTGGACCTTATCGTGTGGTGGATTTTAAACCCGGTCAAAGTGTCACTTATCAGCTAGTGGATGACTATTGGGCGAAAGATCTACCGGTGAACGTTGGGCGTAATAACTTTAAGCAAGTGCAATATGACTATTATCGTGATGATACGGTGATGCTCGAAGCGTTTAAAGCGGGAGAGTTTGATCTACGCCAAGAGAGTCAGGCTAAGTTTTGGGCGACTTCTTATACGGGGGCCAATTTTGATAAGGGATTTATTAAGAAAGAAGAGCTCCCACACCATGCGCCTGTCGCGACTCAAGGATTTGTTTTTAATACTCAGCGGCCGATTTTCCAAGATGTTCGAGTACGTGAAGCATTAAACTACGCAATGGATTTTGAATGGATGAATCGTAATATGTTTTACGATCAATACTCCCGCACCCGTAGCTATTTCCAAAACACCCCTTATGAAGCACAAGGCTTGCCGAGTGAGCAAGAGTTAGCGGTACTTGAACCGTTTAAAGATCAGCTCCCCGCTCGGGTCTTTACCCAAGAATATCAGCCACCAGTGACCGATGGCAGCGGTCGGATTCGTCCACAGATGCGAGAAGCTTTCCGCTTGCTAAAAGAAGCGGGATGGGAACTGAGCGATAAAGTGATGAAGAATGTGGCAACGGGTGAGCCGATGAGCTTTGAGCTGCTCATTTACAGCCCAACGACCGAGCGAATTGCCATTCCTATCCAGCGCAATTTAAAGTTGATGGGTATTGATATGAAGATTCGCACTATTGATACCACGCAATATACCAAACGGCTGCGTGATCGAGATTTTGACATGGTCTCATCCAGCTTTTTCGCCAACCCTTATCCGAGCCCTAATTTACTGATCGTTTGGCACTCAAGTTATATGGATTCCACCTATAACACCGCGGGGGTTCAGGATCCGGTAATTGATGCTCTCACTGAGCAAATCGCCCAAAATCAACAAAATCCACCGCAGTTAGCTGCATTAGGGAAAGCATTGGATCGTGTTTTACAATGGAATTTTTACCTAATTCCTCAGTGGTATACCGGAATGTATCGAGTAGCCAGTTGGGATAAATTTGAACGTCCAGATGTGATGCCAGATTATGATTTAGGGCTAGACACTTGGTGGATCTCTGAGCAGAAAGCGCAGAAACTTCCTGCCAAACGCCGTTAAGAGGTAGACATGGCTGCGTATATTTTTCGCCGTTTATTGCTGGTGATCCCCACCTTGTGGGCGATCATCACCATCAATTTTTTTATTATTCAAATTGCGCCGGGTGGCCCCGTTGAACAAGCGATTGCCCAGCTAGAAGGGCACACCTCTGGCATCATGGAACGATTTACAGGCGGTGGGCAAGAAGTTATCGCCAGCAAACTGGATGATAGCTCAGGTTATAAAGGTTCACGGGGCTTAGATCCCGAAGTGGTTGAGGAGATCAAACGCCAGTTTGGTTTTGATAAGCCCATACATCAACGCTATTTTGAAATGTTGAAAAACTATCTGACCTTTAATTTTGGTGAGAGTCTGTTTCGTGGTGGGGATGTGATTGACTTGATCGTAGAACGTCTGCCTGTTTCTATTTCTCTGGGGTTATGGAGTACGCTCATCATCTACTTTATTTCCATTCCCCTTGGCATTATGAAAGCGATTCATCACGGCTCTCGCTTTGATGTCTGGTCAAGTGCCATGGTGATTGTCGGTTATGCAATTCCCGGTTTTTTATTTGCGATCATCTTGATTATTCTCTTTGCGAGCGGAAACTACTTTAGCTGGTTCCCACTACGAGGATTAGTGTCTGATCATTTTGAACAATTACTCTGGTATCAAAAAATACTCGATTATTTTTGGCATTTGGCGCTGCCCATTTTTGCAATGGTGATCGGTGGGTTTGCAACCTTAAGTATGCTGACGAAAAACTCCTTTCTTGATGAGATCAATAAGCAATATGTGGTCACTGCACGAGCCAAAGGGTTGGATGAACGGACTATTTTATATAAACACGTCTTTCGCAATGCCATGTTGATCATCATTGCGGGTTTTCCTAGCGCCTTTATCGGTATTTTCTTTACTGGATCGATGTTGATTGAAGTGATGTTCTCTTTAGAAGGCATCGGTTTGCTCGGGTTTGAGTCAACCATTCAACGCGACTATCCCGTCGTATTCAGCTCACTCTATATCATGACATTACTTGGGTTACTGCTCAGTATTATTTCCGATCTTACCTACACTTGGGTGGATCCACGTATTGATTTTGAGGCGCGCTAAGCATGGTAAAGAAATCAATGATTAATCCATTAACTCAGGCGCGCTGGCAAAGGTTTAAATCTCATCGGCGAGGTTTCTATTCGCTGTGGATTTTTTCGCTGCTCTTTATCGTGAGTCTGTTTGCTGAAATTATTGCCAATGATAAACCGCTGCTGGTCTCTTATGACCATCAGTGGTTTTTCCCTGTCGTTACTCAATATGCAGAAACCCGCTTTGGGGGCGAATTCGAAACAGAAGCGGATTATACCGACCCTTACGTCGTGGAATTAATTGAGCAAAAAGGCTATCTCATCTGGGCGCCGATTCGGTTTAGCTACGATACCATCAATCTCAATGTGGTCGGCTCGGTGCCTTCTGCACCGGATTCTGTTAACTGGTTAGGTACGGATGATAAAGGGCGTGATGTATTAGCCAGAATTATCTACGGTTTTCGGGTTTCAGTATTATTCGGCTTTGCATTAACGATTATTTCATCGGTGATTGGTGTTTTGGTGGGAGCAACCCAAGGCTACTACGGCGGCTGGTTGGATCTGTTCGGACAACGCTTTATTGAAGTCTGGTCAGGCATGCCAACTTTATTCTTGTTAATTATCCTCTCCAGTTTTGTCGAACCCAACTTTTGGTGGTTACTTGGGATCATGGTGTTATTTAGTTGGATGAGCTTGGTGGGGGTGGTACGCGCGGAGTTTTTGCGTTGCCGTAACTTTGATTATATTCGTGCAGCGCAAGCGATGGGAGTAAAAGATACCCGAATCATCTTCCGACATATGTTACCCAATGCCATGGTTGCCTCACTCACTATGATGCCTTTTATTTTATCGGGTTCAGTCACCACTTTAACCTCACTGGACTTTCTCGGTTTTGGCTTGCCAGTGGGTTCACCCTCACTAGGCGAATTATTAGCGCAAGGCAAAGCGAATTTACAAGCCCCGTGGTTGGGTATTTCGGCGTTCGCAGTTTTATCTCTGATGCTCACACTGCTGGTTTTTATTGGTGAAGCGGTTCGTGATGCGTTTGATCCACATGTGCAAGGAAGAGGCTAATGAGCGAACCATTATTAACCATTACCGATCTCTCGATTGGATTTGGTCGAGCACAAGCGATAGAAACGGTGACTCATCAAGTTTCCCTCTCTATTCATAAAGGGGAAACGCTAGCATTAGTGGGGGAGAGTGGTTCTGGCAAATCAGTCACAGCCAACGCTATTTTAAAACTCTTACCGAAAGGTTCAGCACATTATCAGCAGGGTAAGATCACGTTTGCGGGATTGAATCTATTAGCCTGTTCAGAGCGTCAACTGCGGGGTATTCGCGGGGGACGGATAGGCATGATTTTCCAAGAACCTATGGTGTCACTGAATCCGCTGCATAAAATTGGTAAACAGCTCGTAGAAACTTTAGCGATTCACCGTGGGATGCGTCAACGCAACGCAGAATCCTTAGCCATGACTTGGTTAGAAAAAGTCGGGATTCGACAACCACAGGTGAAAATTAATGCTTATCCTCATGAATTATCTGGAGGAGAGCGGCAGCGGGTGATGATTGCGATGGCGTTGATCAATGAACCCGAACTCTTGATTGCCGACGAGCCAACCACGGCGTTGGATGTTTCGGTTCAGGCGCAGATTTTAGATTTGCTCAAATCTTTGCAGCAAGAGCTGGGTATGGCGATGCTGTTCATTACTCATGACTTAAGCATTGTTCGACGTATTGCGGATCGTGTTGCGGTGATGCAAGAGGGACGAGTGATTGAACAAAATCGCTGTGCGGAATTATTTTCTGCGCCACAGCATCCTTATACCCGATTACTGATTGAATCAGATCCGCGTGGCACACCGGTTGCCGTCAATAAAAATAACCCAGTTTTATTAGAAACTCAGCAAATGAATGTGTGGTTTCCAATTAAAGGCGGGATTTTTAAACGCACCATGGATCACGTCAAAGCGGTGACAGGGATGACATTTAAGTTGCGTCAAGGGCATGCGATTGGATTAGTTGGGGAAAGTGGCTCAGGAAAATCGACCACAGGCATGGCGGTATTAAGGTTGGTCAATTCGAGTGGTGAGATTCGTTATGCCGATCAGACTATCCAATCACTTGATAGGCAGGCGATGTTGCCATTTCGGCGTAAAATGCAGGTGGTTTTTCAAGATCCCTTTTCCGCGTTAAACCCTCGCATGTCGGTGGCTCAAGTGATTGGCGAAGGGCTGACAGTGCATAGCCAACTCTCTCTCACAGAAATCGATGAAGCTATCTGTTTAGCGATGGAAGAGGTTGGACTGGATCCAAATACCCGTCACCGTTATCCCAATGAATTTTCAGGAGGGCAGCGGCAGCGCATTGCAATAGCCCGAGCGTTGGTATTAAAACCGGAATTTATCTTACTCGATGAGCCGACTTCGTCGTTGGATCGCACTGTCCAAGCTCAAGTGCTGGATCTGTTAAAGTCACTACAGGAAAAATATGGGTTAACTTACTTATTTATCAGTCACGATTTAAATGTGGTGAAATCATTATGCCATTACACCATTGTGATGAAGCAAGGGGAAATTGTAGAGCAAGGGCCAACGGACCAACTCTTTTCTGCCCCAAGTCACCCTTATACTCAAACTTTAGTACGGCTGTCTTCATGTTGATTTTGTTTTTAAGGTGAGATTCAGTAAATCTGCTATTCGGTATACACTAGCGGTAAATATTGAGTGAGAACGACCATGAGTCAGATGAACGACGATCAGCAAGAAATTGAAATCGAAGCAATAGGTATTGAGGTTGATACTCAACCAATTGAACTATATAAAGTTTTAAAACTTGCGAATGCGGTTAGTGGAGGTGGCGAAGCGAAGTATGCCATCGCAGAAGGCTACGTTGCCGTAAATGGTGAGTTAGAGACTCGTAAGCGTAGAAAGCTTTATGATGGAGATTTGGTTGAGTTTAACCAAGAATATTATTTAGTGATTTGTGAAGCTCCAATCAGTGAGCCAGCTGAACCCCAAAAGCCAGCTAAAGGTTCAACTAAGGAAAAAACACCTTCATCTAGGATGAGTAAACCTAAAGAGCGCAAGCTCAGTAAAAAACAAGAAAAAAAATCCACAAATAAAAAAAAGCAGCCGAATAAAACACAAGCAAAGGCGAAAGAGACGATTGAAGAGACGCCACCTAGCACCAACGGTGGCCGTAGCGCTATTCGATTTTTCTAGCAAAGATAGAAAGGGAGCTTAAGCGCTCCCTTTACGTTTCTATCGCCAATCATCATCAATAAATGTACGCCCTTCGAGTGCATATGGGTCATCATCAAAAGCATGTTCAATTTCCCCACGTAATTGCTCTAATTGCTTCTCAAGTTGATTGACGGTTTGATAATCGCCTTCTGAACAAGCCACATAGATTTGTTGTTCGAGTACATCAATGCTGTCTCTAATGCTCATCTCACACCTCCTGTTATTCACTTGAGTTGGGAGTGTCACTGGTCATTCTTGGTTAGTATATACCCAGTTTTCCAATTTTGCTGAGGCCCTTCAATTTGAACAAGCAGCCTATTCGCGCTAATTCACATTGGGGCCTTTCTATGAATATTAACGGTTTTCGAAGCGGTTATAGTCGAGTAGACCAAATTCAATCGGCTGATCTTGCTGATACCAAGCGTGGACTTTATCACTAAAAGACCAAAAATCATCAGCGCTACGACGGACAGCGAACCGGTCCAGCAATGCGATATAATCTTGTTCATTACTTAAACGTTGTAACCGTGAAACTAATTCTGGTACTTGTTGTTCATTGAGCTTCAAGTAAGCCGCAGGATAACTACCAACAACGCCACGCACTAGGGTTAGGTCATCATTGGCGTAATCACGGTTTTTTTCTTCATCAAACAGGCTAGAAATATTGGTATGCGCGTTTTTATGCAGCAGCGTAAACAATTGCGATTGCCCATCGAGGTTGTCGATCATCAACATCATGATTTGCGGGATTGCTTTTAATCCAGAACCTTTAATTTTATTGATACTGGCTAGTGCTTTTTCATGCTCAGGGAGTAATCCGGTATCCACAATCTCATAACGCGTGCTTAAAATCGGATGCACATGCGCTTTTAGCTTATCGAATAGCTCGGATTTGTACTGAGTCGTGGTGTAATTCACCTGGCTTGGTTGATCAAATGGCGTGACATTTTTCAATAAAAAATCAGACAGTTGTGGGCTTTGATCTTGGTACCAACTGGACATTTCTATGTGACGAACCTCACGAGGTAAGAAAGAGACAAAGTTGCTTTCTCCTTCCATACGTAAAAAATCCATAAACATGCGGGTAATTAATTGGTGGCCAAAATTACCATATACATCAAAACCTGCGACCAACAAGTAATGAATGCGCTCAAGTAGTGCGTAGTCAATCACCCATGCGGTTTTGGGTTTTTCCCCAACCAAACCTTGCACGACGGAAGCGCTGTCAAAGTGACGGAAAATCGTTAATGCTGCATTCGGATTGGTTCCATTACCATCCCAAATGAGATTGGTGGTTAAGTAGGTGCCATCTTTAAACCAATGATTGATGAATTCGGACTTCGCCTCTAGATACCGCGCTTGTTGCTTGGCATAGCGAACCCAATGCGTTAATGGCAGTGTGTTACTTTCTAACTCTGCGGGCAGTTTTAAATTTTCTGCTTGAGATCGATAGAATTCATTAACTTCAGGTATATCGGCTTTATCAGGATCTAAGAAAAAGACCCAGAAACGGTCGTTAATGACATTGAGTGCTAACTGTCCTCGGCATACTGGTCCTTTAATAAAGGCCATCACGGTATTTTGCGCATTATCAAGCATAAACTTGAAGCGTGATTGTACGGGTAAATCAATAAATGCCGTCATGGGGTTGGCAGCAATGGAAGGTTGATAGCTCGGCAGTTGAGTGACGGAATAATCAGCGTCAATAAACCATGCTGTCCAATCTGTGATCCGTTGTGGATAGAGGGCATAAGGCATATGGGTTTTATCAACGATCGTACTTTGCTCTGGAATCAAACGGTAGTAGACGCGCTCAACGTTTGGATCATCATAAGGTCGGCGAGTAGCAATCCGTTTTACGGGTTGACCTGGAGGGGTTGCCGAACGAACGAGTGTAAAAAATCGAGGTTCTGCTAGATCTGAAAAATAGAGGTGAGAGAGAAATAAATGCTCATAAATATAGCGAGCTGCTAATTGATTCTTTAGCGCGTCCGCATTCAGAAAAGCTTCATATTGCGTGACTAAACTTTGCTGCTGCTTGGTGAGTGGAAGGTGGGCATTCATGATTGCGCCATTTTCTAACCAGGTCATTAATGTTTGGTAATCGGATTGAGCTAAGTTGGGCATCCCAAATGGCATTCCCCAGTCAGGGTACAGGGTTTGGTATTGTTCATATTCTTCTATCGCAACGCATTGTTCTTCACGATCAATTGAGAAGTCAAACCCTTCCAACTGAGTTTGTTTCGGGAGGGGGTGGGCCTCTTTCTGCATCAATAAACGGGCCATCAAACCAGCTTGCAAATTGGCATTGGGTGACTGTTCCCGTTCATTGAGGATAGGGTGGAAATTAAACTCCCGCCATTCTTTAGTGAGTTGAGCATCTTCAAATAACCGAGTGGGGGATGCCGCCGTTAAGCGTGTACCTTGGTAAACTTTTTCTTTACTGGCACCTCGATCAATGCCTTCAACGGAAGACATCTTTAGTTGACATGGCGCATCGTAGCAGGCATGGCAGACCACACAGCGTTTATCAATAATCGGTTTGACTTGATCAAGAAAAAAATGAGCAGCAGCGGAATCTAGAGGAGCTTGGCGCTCTCTTACTTGAGGTTTCCCAAACAGTTGATCATAGTTGAGGCTTGCTAAAACAGCACAGCCAGAGAAAAGGGTAACTAAGCTAATAATGAAGAGTTTGCGTAAGTTCATTTCGCCATAGAAATAATGGAATGTGTGCTAAGTATACGCAAGCATAAGGGGAGCATGCGAATATTTTGCTTTGATGGTATGGAAATTATCTAAGAGCAAAGTGAGTTTCTTGTTTTGGCAAAAGAAGTTGTCAGAGATGAAAAATGGCTGTTATTGATGGTGTGGCATTTATTTGTTCCGTTGATGTGTGCGGTGTCAATTACAGTGGTCAGTCAGAAGCATGTAAAATTTTGCATGAGAGATTTTTTCAGGGCGTACAAATCTCTATTATCGCGGCGTATCTGTGGTAAAGCACGTAAACTGAGTGGTAAACATTATTATGAATAAGAAAGCAGTAAAAATAGCAGTCGCCGCTGCTCTAGGTGTTAGCATGCTAACGGGTTGTATGGGGCAGATGGCCACGACTGGGCTGGTGACAAAAGCAAATTTAAAGATCGTTGATAACCGATATGCGCGTGAAGGTTTGTTCTTACTACTTGCTCCTGTTTATGGTTTAGCCAGTGTGGCAGACTTACTGATTTTCAACTCTATTGAATTTTGGACAGGAACTAACATTATTACAGGAAAATCACCTGCGGTTGTGGATATGCCTGCTGATGCCATTATTAAAGTGAACGATCAGCTAAACAGTGGCTTGACGGATGCACCATTGCAGACTCAAGTGTTGCCGATTGAAAAAGCGACCATGCAACAAATAGATGAGCAGACTCTACAAATGGAAGTAACTTACGTTGATGGTACTCATAAAATACTTCGTGGTACAAAAGGCGAAGAAACGGTGGCGTTCTATTTAGATGATGAACTGATCACGGTTGTGAGTAATCAAGAGTTGGATGCCTATATCCAAGCTTCTCAGATTTAATCACTGTCACGACGGACTCCTAACCTCCCGTTCACGGGGGGTTATTTTTTATCTGAGTGCTTTAAAAGTAACCTATTGATATCATTTTGTTTATTTTACAAGCAAACAAAACAAAATCTAAAAAAAAGACTTTTCTTTTCTCATAAATATGGCAATATACATCCCGTAAGCAAGCCAGAGCAAACAAAGCGTGCGTCGTATAATGGCTATTACCTCAGCCTTCCAAGCTGATGATGCGGGTTCGATTCCCGCCGCACGCTCCAATGGCTTATATAAATTATCATTTTTTTAATATTAAGCGCCTTATGGCGTTTTTTTTGTTTTTATCTTCCCCACGCTTCTTTTTTCTGCGGTAAAGCGTCTCGTGCCGTGCGTCATTTCTTTTTACTCCAGTTTTTTTCTTGCTTTAGCCTTTGGGCGTTTCGTTCGTGAGCTTCAATGACCACTCACCCTATTTCTAGAACAAGCAACTCAGTGCTAGTAGAAATCCATGATGAAAATTCATCATGTGCTATTCTTGATCCTTTAATGCCGCTTAGATCTGAAGTGGAGGTAAGAGTGAGTATTCCGACATTATATATATTTTCTGGCCTTCCGGGCTCAGGGAAGTCCACATTAGCTCAATTGCTCGCTAAGCGAATCGGTGCAGTGTACTTGCGGATTGACACCGTCGAGCAAGGTCTGCGAGATTTATGCCATTTTAAGGTTGAAAGTGAGGGGTATCGGCTGAGTTATCGAATTGCGCAAGACAACCTTATCGTGGGAAATTGTGTTATTGCTGATTCATGTAACCCAATAGCACTCACTCGTCATGAATGGCAGGAGGTAGCAGAAAGTACAGGTGCTCGGTTTATTAATATTGAAATAAGATGTTCTGATTTAGCTGAACATGAATATAGGATTAACACTCGGCGTTGTTCTATCTCGACCCTACAGCAGCCGACTTGGCAACAGGTTCAAGCCCGATATTATGAGCCTTGGAATTCTGATGTTATTCACCTTGATACTGCAGGTAAAGCGATTGCTTTCTCATTGAGTGAATTGTCCGAAAAGCTCAGTATTTAAATGCGTCTATGAGTACAGTTATCATTAAAAATAATGGCTGTAACCTCTATGGTAAACGATTGCCAGATATAAGGTTTGTGTAATCAATCAAACTTTTCTTCTCATGTCTCTGTCTAAAATACCGCCAATAGTTATATTTCCATTATTAATCTTTGTGTTTTCTTATAAGCTTTTAGATAAAAAAAAGTCAAACTACGATATAATTTTGAAGGAATATCCTGAAAATGGAGTATTCTTATTGACAAAAACAAAGTGAACGATTCTTGCTCATTCTTTATGAGAGTATGGTTAACGATCTCACATAATTCATAAGTAGCTTAATAAGTTCGATGTCACTGTTGTTTGGTTAATAATTGACAATATAAATAATGGTTTAATGTGATGATTATCAATCAAGCTAATGAGTTTTGGTGTGAATAATTCATGTTATTACTATAAATTTAAGCAGTTAATTTAAATGATAGCTTTTACGAAATGAAAGCAGGCCAAACAATAAACATTTGATTTTTTATCGTAAGGTGTCGAAATTTCTCATGTTTAAAAATTTAAAAGTTGCAACTAAGATTGCGCTCGGATTTGGTTGTGTGATTGTACTTCTATCCGTGGCAGTTATGATTACATTATCCAGTTTGAATGATGCAGACAACAGTATCGATAACTATCAGTTATTGGTTAAGCAAAACAATTTAGTTTCTGACATTTCCTCAACGATTGGTTCAATTAATGGTTCTGTTGATAAATACATCCTATCTAAAGATGAATCATTTCTTAAAAACTTTTCAAGCGATTTAACAGATGTTCGTGATCAGCTCGATTATTTAAAAAGCCTCCTTCGTAAAGTAGAGAATAGAGAAAAAGTCGATATTGTTAAAAAATCAATCGTAATCTATGAAGATCGAAGTAAGGATATTGTTAATTTATATCGTAAAGAGTCAACGCTTTATGAATCTGAAATTGCTCCTACAATGAAGGAAATTAGTCATTATATTGAGGTTTTACAAGATTATACTCTTGATATTAATGATGATTCATTAACGCTATCACTATCTAAGATAGCAACGGATATGGAAATTACATTTAGTAAATTAGATATCTTTATTGCTACTTCACGAGAACTTGAATTTAATAAATTCAACGATCAAATGCATATTGTTAAACAAGAGTTGGATGCTGTTGGCAAAAAATTATCGGATAATGAACATTATGTTTTATTGAATGACAAGATCCGCTACTTATCTCAACAAGGTAATATCAGTAAAGGGATTGTAGATGATATTGACCTTGCTAACAGCAATATTGATGTTACCAGTGGTGAGCTATTTACAGCCATTAAAGGAATGGAACAATCCTTTAAGGCACAATTAGATGATCTTGGTGCTAGTGTTATTGAGTCTATAGCAAGTAGCATCCGTTTTAGTTTGACCTTTTATTCTATTGCTGTCATTGCTGGTATTATTAGTACCTATATTATTACTATTAATATTACTAAGCCGATTTATCTTGCTGTTGATTTTGCAAAAAAATTAGCAGATGGCGATTTGTCTATTCAGGTAGGGAAAACCAGTGAAGATGAAATGGGAATGTTGCTGAATGCTGTTCAAATGGCCGCTTCTCGTTTAAATCGAATGATGATAACTATCACTCGTGCTAGTGAAGAACTCGCTTCTTCTTCTCAAGAACTGGCGGTTGTGACAGAGCAAACAACCAGTGGAATCATGTCGCAAGAAGAAGAAACCGAACAAGTTGCGACCGCTATTAATCAAATGACTGCAACGGTTGCTGAGGTAGCCAACAATGCGGCGCAAGCTTCTGACTCTGCTCATGTGGCTGCGGATGAAGCAGAAAGTGGTGCTAAAATTGTCAATAATACCGTCAATTCGATTGATACATTAGCCCAGATAGTTAATGACTCATCCGATAATGTTCACCATGTTGAGCAGGAAGTGCTCAATATCAGTTCTATTCTCAATGTTATTAAAGAAATCGCAGATCAAACCAACCTACTTGCTTTGAATGCGGCTATTGAGGCCGCTAGAGCCGGAGAGGCTGGGCGAGGTTTTGCTGTTGTTGCGGATGAGGTTCGCTCACTGGCATCTCGTACTCAAAATTCAACGTCTGAAATTGAACAAATCATTGTTCAGCTCCAACAGGGGACACAAGTTGCTGTCGATTCGATGAAGCAGGGTTCAGTACAAGTTGATGAATGTGTCGACCTCGCACGTAGAACCAGTGCTGCTCTTAATTCTATTACTGAAGCGGTAGATGTGATTACTGAGATGAATATTCAGATTGCCAGTGCTTCTGAAGAGCAACGCTCTGTTTCTGAAAGCATCAATCAAAACATCATTAATGTTAAGCAGGTTGCTGAAGAGAATGCTGCCGCGGCTGATCAAACACGCGCTTCTAGTACTGATATTGCTCGCCTTGCCAGCGAGTTAAAAACGCTAGTGGAAGAGTTTACGTTAGCTTATTAGCCATTCTAGACAGCCTTATCAACAACTCGTGCCATATGGGTTGTTGATGGCAAATATTCGCTATTTAAAAGGGAGAATGATCTTTTAATCTCTTGTTCTAAAAGAGGCGCATAGCCATGATTAAAATAGTGACGTTTGATGTCGGTAGTTTTTGATATATAAACGCCATCGTTTTATCACCCGAGCCTGGTTGCCAGAAAAGCGTCACTTAAAGGAGGGCGCGCTATACTATTACACATGCGAAGAAACTGAGTAAACAGAGCTAAGGATTTTTTATGAGTCAGGCATTTCGTATTGAAAAAGATAGTATGGGTGAAATCAACGTTCCTTTAGATGTTCTCTATCAGGCTCAAACACAAAGAGCAGTCGATAACTTCAAAATTAGTGAATACAAGATGCCTAAAGATCTGATTGTTGCATTAGCGTATATCAAACAGGCTGCGGCAGAGACAAACGCTCAATTAGGGACATTAAATCATCACATCGCAAAGGCAATCATTAGCGCCGCACAATCTATTATTGATGGGCAATATCATGATCAATTCCCCATTGATGTGTTTCAAACTGGTTCAGGTACCAGTACCAATATGAATATCAATGAAGTCCTTTCGACACTGGCAAGCCAAATATCAAACGAACAAGTCAGCCCTAACGATCATGTCAATATGGGGCAAAGCAGTAATGATGTAATACCCACTTCCATTCAGGTGAGTGCGGTTATGACCATCGAAAAATGCTTAATTCCGGCATTAACCCATTTAATAGAAACACTCAGAAACAAACAGCGGGAACTTAACGGGATTGTCAAAACTGGCAGAACTCATTTAATGGATGCTATGCCCATCACTTTCAACCAAGAATTAAGTGGCTGGGAAGCGCAAATACATCATGCCTCCCTGTCAATAACCGCAGCTTTGGAATCGGTAAGAGCCTTGGGGCAGGGGGGAACCGCTGTCGGAACTGGGATCAATTCACACTTAAATTTTGCTGAAAATTTCTGTCATAATTTAAGCCAGTTAAGTGGCTTATCATTTGAACCTAGTGATAACTTCTATTTTAACCTGAGCTGTCAGGATGCAATTGTTGCACTTTCCGGTCAATTAAAAACACTGGCGGTTGCCTTGATTAAAATATCCAATGATTTGCGCTGGATGAATTCAGGCCCACTTGCCGGACTGGGGGAAATTGAGTTAGAGGCTCTACAACCAGGCTCGTCAATCATGCCTGGCAAAGTAAACCCCGTGATTCCTGAAGCTGTAGCAATGGCATCGGTACAGGTCATAGGTAATGATACCACCATTACGATTGCGGGCCAGTCGGGTAACTTTCAGCTTAATGTCATGTTACCAGTAATGGCTCATAACTTACTGGAATCGATTCATCTTCTGACGAATTCATGCATTTCATTGGCAGATAAAGCAATTAAGCCGTTTAAAGTGCGGCAAGACAACATTGATAAGGTTCTTGCCCAAAACCCAGTCTTGATGACAGCATTAAGCCCTGTGATTGGCTATCTGAAAGCTGCCGAAATCGTGAAAAAAGCTTACCAAGAGGGCAAAGCTATTATCGATGTAGCCGAAATCGAAACTAACTTGAGCAGAAGTGAATTAGAAAAATACCTTGATCCGAAAGCGCTAACGATTGGAGGAATGGCATAAATCAATTTTTGGACGATGTTATTCAGTGAAATAAAACGGCAAACCCCCGATGTTGGTAGCATCGGGGGTTCTAATTTTTAGATTGATCGGTTGGTAAGGCCGGGTCATCTTATGTATGCAAAAGGCTGGATTTTATCCAACGAATTCCTTGGTAGGGAATTAGATGCGGATGAAGTCCATGTGCTCAACTTTTGGCTTGAACACGTGACGTTGAACGTCTTGAGGCTTAACTTTCACTTCTTGGCCATCGATAACTAGGATGATGCCTTCGTAGAACTCAGGCTTGTCCATTTGGTTGATAACGTCATCGTGTTTCAGAGCGATAGAAACTGGCGCAGCTTCACCACCGTAAACGATAGCAGGGAATTGACCAGCGTGACGTAGGCGGCGGCTCGCACCTTTACCTAGCTCAGTACGTACTACTGCATTGAATTTCATAGTATTTACTCTCAAAATTAGTAAAAAACAAAAGGATAACAGCAACAATGCGACCTTGTGCTGTTGTATTGTTTTGAAAAACAAAAAATCGTTGTCATCAAAACGAGCGCGGATACTAGCATTCATAGAGATGATGAGCAATAAAAATCATCTGAAATCGGGGGAAAGTAAGGGGATAATCTCTGTGCTTGGTATGGGTTCGGCAGCTTTTAATGTTAACGGGTGAGCTCATCGTCAAAAATTTTATCTCGTAAACGCCAAAAGCGACCCTCTTTTCGTGCGATAACAAATTGCGGGGGGCGAAACCGGTGTTGATTTTCAACTACTTTACTGGGAGTGGCTGCGGTAAACGGGCGATGTTTATCAGCTAGATGGGGGCGAACAAAACGTTGTTTGAATGTGGTTTTCTGTTTGATGGTGGTTAATGACCAAAATTCATGTACTAACGCATTATTTTCTCCCTGATAAGTCACTTTCAGGTGGTTTTTCCCTTGATTATCTTTATGAACTGAGAGTTCCATCGACAAGCATTCAAACACTAACGCATCTTTTAAATTGAGCGCTTCTTTTAATTTTTTATCCGGATCGACCAGTGTGGCTCCACATTCATGACAAATTCGTGCGGCAATATCATTATCTGCGCCACACTCTGAACAATATTTAGCTCGAAAACGATAGCCACAATGTTCTCGTTCTCCGGTTTCCTTATCCTCGAAATAACCTTGGCAACGGCGTCCATAATGTTCAATTAGAAAGTCATTTTCATCTAATTTCCCCCAAAAGTTGTTATTAAAGCCACAAGCTGGGCAGGGGATAGTAATAATTTCACTGTTAGAGTCCGGTTTGGGATCACCGACTTCAGGTTGGTATAAGTCATAGCGATTTCCTGCGTAATCCAAAATCAGGCACTCTGTCTTTCCGGGTGATAACCTTAGGCCTCGACCAATAATTTGTTGATATAAACTGACCGATTCCGTGGGACGTAAGATGGCGATAAGATCCACATGAGGAGCATCAAACCCTGTAGTGAGTACAGATACATTGACTAAAAAAAGGATTTCTTGTTGTTTGAAACGTTGAATAATCAAATCACGCTCATGTGAAGTCGTATCACCGATCACGATTGCTGCCTGTTCAGAAGGCAATAAGCTGAGGATTTCTTGAGCGTGGCGCACGGTGGCGGCAAAGATCATTACTCCCCGTTTTCCTTTTGCGAGCCTAATAACTTGTTCAATAATCTGTGGGGTGGCCCGCTTGGACTGCTCAATGACGAGATCGAGTTCAGATTCCTTATAACGTCCTGTACTGGTGGGCTTGATTTGTGAAAAATCATAACTGAGTACAGGGGCATCAATCAGCCTTGCGGGAGTTAAAAAGCCTTCATCGAGCAAGTAGTGAATGGGCAGCTCAAAGATACAATCTTGAAAAAAACGGGGCTCTTCACTGCGAACTAACCCTCGGGTGTGGTATTGATATATCCACCCCATGCCTAATCGATAAGGGGTAGCCGTTAAGCCAAGCACTTTCATTCCTGGGTTTAAGGATAAGAGGTGTGCAATAACTTTTTGGTAACTGCTATTTTTATCATCCGGGACTCGGTGGCACTCATCAATGACGAGGAGCGAAAATTGATCAGTGAAATCTGTTAAATTACGTGCGACAGACTGAACTGAGGCGAAAACAACGGAATGCTCGGTGTCCTTTCGTCCTAATCCTGCGGAGTAAATTCCTCCAGTAAGCCCATAACCTTCATATTTGGCGTAATTTTGCTCAACCAATTCTTTGACATGCGCCAGAACTAACACGCGCCCTTTTGCTAAGCGAGCGAGTTCGGCGATGACCAGGCTTTTTCCTGCACCTGTTGGTAATACGATCACCGCTGGTGTGGAATGGTGACGAAAATAGTGAATCACGGCTTTGACGGAATCCGCTTGGTAAGGACGTAGTGTATACATAACAACGAAAGATTAATTGTGTGAAATAGTTCAACTATTTTAAGCAAGGCTTGTATAATACCTGACTTAGAACAGATGAGGTATTCATGCGTTTAGATAAATTCCTGTGTGATGCGCTCGGCACCACACGCAAAGAATCGACCAGCCTATTGAAAAGTGGTGAAGTAACCGTTGATGACATCGTACAAAAAAGTGGATCCTTTAAGGTCAAGAGCGATACTTGCGTTGAATGGCAAGGCCGTCCTATTGGTTTAACCGGGCCTCGTTATATCATGTTACATAAACCGAAAGGGTATGTTTGTTCGCATGAAGACAGCTTTAATCAAACCGCTTTTGTTCTGCTTGATGAAGCAAACCTGCGTGATTTACATTTTGCTGGACGATTAGATGCCGATACAACAGGGTTGGTGTTAATCACCGATGACGGACAATGGTCACATCGCATTACTTCACCTAAACATCATTGCGAAAAAACTTACCGAGTGTGGCTTGCTGATCCGGTTGAGCCACATTATGCAGAGCAGTTTGCTCTTGGTATTGAGCTGCGTAGTGAACGTGAATTAACACGTCCCGCTCAGTTAGAGATTATCGATGAAACACAAGTATTACTCACGATTCATGAAGGCAAATATCACCAAGTGAAAAGAATGTTTGCCGCGTTGGGTAATAAAGTGATTGGTTTGCATCGTGAACGCGTTGGTAAAATTGTGCTTGATGAAACGTTAAAACTGGGTGAGTACCGCCAGTTAACAGAACAAGAAATTGCCTCCGTGTGGAAATAGTTTTAGTTAACCACACCCGACTCACTTTCTGTTATGTATGGTCATTCTTGATGGAATGGCAGGCATTTTTACCGCTTAATTATTATGACCACTCTGGAGAGTTATGACTTCCAAACATGCGTCCCCCACGCCTAATGCGGCAAATATTGGCTTTTTATTATTTGTGGTGCTTGGTGCAATAGGGGCATTAACACCGTTAGCTATTGATATGTATTTGCCTGCTATGCCGTCGATCGCTAAGGATCTTGGAACCAGCGCGGGTGCAGTCCAAATAACCTTAACAGCTTATACCGCGGGGTTTGCGATCGGGCAATTACTGCATGGACCGCTGGCTGATAGTTATGGGCGACGCCCCGTGATGCTGGTGGGCGTCTTTTTATTTGCGGTCGCTTCGGTCGTGAGCGCGACCACTCATGGCATTGAAGCCTTAACTTATATTCGAGCGGCGCAAGGGTTTGCAGGTGCAGCGGCGGCGGTGGTTATCCAAGCGGTGGTGCGAGATATGTTTGACCGTGAAGATTTTGCTCGAGCGATGTCGTTTGTTACTTTGGTTGTGACATTAGCACCATTGGTCGCTCCAATGATTGGGGGGCATCTTGCCATTTGGTTTGGCTGGCGCTCAATTTTTTGGGTATTGGCAATTTTTGCGATGATCGTGATGGCGATGGTGACGTGGATGATCCCTGAAACGTTAGCCATTGAGAATCGTCAGCCATTACGGTTCGGAAATACCTTACGCAACTACTTTCAACTTTGTCGCAGTGGTCAGGCGATGGGGCTTATCTTTGCTGGGGCATTCTCTTTTGCTGGTATGTTTGCCTTTTTAACGGCGGGTTCTTTCGTTTACATTGATTTATATGGTGTGACACCCAATGAATTTGGTTATCTATTTGGACTCAATATTGTTGCGATGATCGCCATGACCAGCTTGAATGGTCGAATCGTGAAAAAGGTCGGTTCTCATGCCATGTTACGTTTTGGATTATTTATCCAACTGATGGCTGGCTGTGGCTTGTTGATCGGCTGGGGGTTGGATTGGGGGCTATGGGGCACGGTACCTTTTGTTGTACTGTTTGTTGGTACTATTTCTACCATCGGTAGTAATGCCATGGGCTTATTGTTGAGTGGTTATCCACGAATGGCTGGAACCGCTTCTTCATTAGCAGGAACATTACGTTTTGGTACCGGCTCGGTGATTGGGGCCATTGTGGCGGCGATGCCGAGCGGTGTCGCGTGGCCGATGATTTTTATGATGGCGGCGTGCTCTGTGTTGTCTGCCGGTTTTTATTGGATATTCGGAAGAAAAGCATAATGTCGAGTTATCATTTAGAAATTCAACATGTAGTGAATAGTGCGCTGCAAGAATTGGCACAAGAACATGCCTCTGGAAAATTGGTGGATGCTCCGGTAGCGAATAACCATTTCTTGGTACATTGGGTATCTAAATCATTAAAAAATCAACGTTTTCATCGTTGTGTGGGGAATGACTTAACCGCTTGGCAAAAAGCAGGACGTTCAAAGGGCAATCAAGCAGGGCTATTACCGCTGTTTCAGCGTATTGCGGCTTATTATCAACACTTTTTTCATGATCAAGCGGATAACACGTTGACGGATAAAAAAATTGAATCCTTTTTGGATGAGATGGAGCAAGCGGGATGGGAAGTGTCAACGTCTGAACCTTTGGTTGATTGTGGGAAGGTACAGCTCTTTACTGATGGACAAAATTCCTTAGCGTTGTGTGCGACACAGTGTGAATCTTGTTTTGATGGGGAACGGTTGGTGAAACCTATGAGTTGGTTTGTTCGTGGGCATCATGCCGGATTTATTGAAAAAGCGTTTGCAGCAGGGTTTATGCTACATAAACGCACTGACTATAAATCAAATGTGAAATACCATGGTGAATATCTTATTTTCCCTGACAATCAAGGCACTCAGTTGGCCGAAATCCCATTATCTTTCCAAGCGAAGCCTTGATTATCTTAAATGAAGATCTACTGACATTACCTTAAGCATTCGCTTTCTTTTTTGCTTTTCGCACGATTGCCCGCACCATGCCTTTGAAAATAAATAAATGGGCGGGCATCATAACAAACCAATAAAGCAATCCAAGAAACCCTTGCGGGTGCCACCAAGCGGTGACGGTCAATATTCGTTTATCTTCTTGTTCTTTAATCATAAATTCAAGTCGGCCTAGCCCCGGCCCTTTCATACCAAACAGTAAAGATAAAAACTGACTTGATTCACAGCGAATGACTTTCCAAGAATCAATAAAATCGCCAACTTGTAACTCAGGCCCTTGTGGACGACGGCGAATTGGGCGGCTGGCCCCGAATAATACATCTAACCATTCTCGGGTGCGCCATAAAGCATTCGCAAAAAAATACCCTTGTTGACGACTTCCGATCATTTTTATGACATGCCAAAGTTGCTCTCTGGTTGCCTCTGTCGTTATCGTGGCTCCCGTCTTTTTCGGATAGAACCCAAAACCGGGCTGCCAACGTTGCATTGCTCCGGGATCAAACCCCCACACATTACTGCGGATAAATTTTCCTTCTTGCTCGATGGTACTTTTTACTGCTTGCTTATAGGTGATCATCGGCTGAGGGTAGCGCTGATGTAGCTCACCAGCTTTGGCGACATAGTCATGCGCTAATCCATCGAGTAGTGCGCGTCCAATATTAGCGGGTACGGAGGTGATAAGTCCAAGCCAGTAGGATGCCATACGAGGGGTGAGTAAACGAGTTGACCAGAGTCGAAAAGGTTTATTCGCTAATTGGCAAATAATGCGAAATTGCTCTCGGTAACTGAGAATATCTGGGCCACCCGCTTCGAACTGTTGGTGAGTTAGAGGCATTTCTTTAGCCAGTTTTAACAAATAATAGTTGAGGTTATGGAGTGCAATTGGGTTGGCTTTGGAGTCTACCCATTTTGGGGTAATTAAAATGGGTAAGTTATAGACAAAATCCCGCATGATCTCAAAAGCGGCGGATCCCGGACCGATGATAACGCCAGCACGCAATTCCGTGATAGGGACTCGACTTTGGCGTAGAATTTCCCCGGTTTTCTGCCTTGCTAATAAATGTTCGGAATGCCCGACAATGGGTTGTAACGCACTGAGATAAATCACATGTTGAACTTGGCTTTGGTCTAATGCTAGGCAAACATTCTCCGCAAGCGAAAGTTCATAATCAACAAAATCACCACCTTGAGCCATACCATGAACAAGAAAATAGACTAAGTCAAAATCGTTAATTAATTGGCCTGTTTTAGCTCGGTCCGCGAGATCGAGGTACGTAATGGTGAGCTGAGGATGAGCGGGAATGCGAGCGGATAGTTCCTCGACTTGCCGCGCCGTTGCAGTGACGATGTAACCTTTGCTCAGCAAAAGTGGTACTAATTGTGATCCAACATAGCCTGATGCTCCTAACACTAAGACATTTTTCATGGTTATTCCTTTATATAGGCTAGTGTGAATTTGTATGGGTGCGTATAATTCTCCCGCTATTTGATGACATATCCAGCGCTATTTACGCTACGAAACCAGTGACCGCTTTGCTGATAAAGCGTGGCGAGAATACCTATGATGCTTTTTATCAAACTCTTACTACAGAGGTGATCCGTTGTCTGCCATTTCTCAAGTAATATATTACACCAAAGGGGATTTTTTGCGCCGCTTGATCGCCATTGCTTTACCGATCAGTTTGCAAAGTATCATGTTTTCGAGTCGAGGCTTAGTGGATGTGCTGATGCTCGGTCAGCTGGGTGAAGCTGAAATTGCCGCCGTGGGTGTCGCTGCTAGAGCTACCTTTGTGACTACCATTATGTTGGTGGGCGTTACCACCGGAGGCGCGTTATTAACCGCCCAATATTGGGGAGCAGCCAATAAGCAAGGCGTTCGGGAAAGTACCGCTCTGACTTGGTTGATTTCCATGTTCTTTGCACTATTTACTGTCGCTCTATTTTTATTGCTTCCTAGCCAGATCATGGGATTAACGACAGACTCGTTGCAAGTCAATGAGTTGGGTAGCCAATATCTGATAATTACCTCATTGAGTATGTTAGCGGTTGCCTGTGTAAGCAGTATGGCAGTCGGACTGCGTGCGATGCATAAGCCAGGAGTTAGCACCTTTTTCAGTGGCATTGGTATTGTGACCAATGTGATTTTTAACTGGGTACTCATTTTTGGCAAACTGGGTTTTCCCGCTTTGGGTATTGAAGGGGCGGCCATCGCTACTGTATTGAGTGGAGCGATCGAAGTGGGCTGCTTGTATGGCTATCTTTATAGTAAAAAGCACCTTCTGGCTTTTGGATGGGATGATATTAAAGCTGTGATGGTGTGGAAGCCCATTGTCCGTTTTTTGAAACTCTCTTTACCCACGACATTCAACTTTTTAACTTGGGCTGGCGGCTTGTTTGTTTACCATGCGATTATGGGACAAAGTGGAGTACAAGGATTAGCTGCTTTGTCGGTGATGACGCCAGTAGAATCGATCTCGTTGAGCTTGCTGATTGGTATGTCGAATGCGGCTGCCGTTTTGGTGGGTAACCAGTTGGGAGCAAAGCAGTATGATGCTGTTTATTACCAAGCAATAGGGGTGACGATTTTAAGTTTTATCGCGGGTATTGTGGTTGCTATTGCTCTTTTTATTATCCAAATTCCTATTTTGAATGCGTTTAGTGCATTAACCGAAGAGACTCGGCAGTTAGCCGAAAAATTCATCATGATTTTGAGTCTTGGTATTGTTCTTCGATCTGTGCCGATGACGGTGATTGTTGGAGTACTCCGAGCGGGTGGGGATGTTAAATTTTGTCTGGCTCAAGATGTGTTGGCTCAATGGGTGATAGGAATTCCCCTCACGGCATTGGCAGCAATCTATTTCAACATCAAACCTGAATGGATTTATTTACTGTTTTTACTGGAAGAGTTCATTAAATGGGGAGGTTCAATGTGGCGGATGTTTAGCAGGAAGTGGATGCGTAATTTGATTGAAAATTAGACCCATGCCGCGGGTAAAATGCAATTGAATTCATACTCTGTGATCTGGAATCCAAAAAACTTCCTACTGGAAGGGATTTAGTGTAGATTCTCAGTCCTGTTTTTAAGCAACGGTGAGTGATTTAATGTTACAACTGACAGACCTGTGCAAAGGTTACGTGGATGGTGATGAGTTCCACCCTGTGTTACAAGGTGCAGAGTTGACGTTAAATCGAGGTGATCAACTCGCGTTGATGGGGGAAAGTGGCTCTGGAAAAAGTACCCTATTAAATCTGATTGCTGGGCTAGATAGTGCTGATTCTGGCGAAATTTGGTTTCCAGGCTTTGCGATGCATAGCTCGTCTGAACACAAGCGAACGGCGTTCCGTCGTAATAATATCGGTCATATTTTTCAACAGTTTAACTTGCTTCCAACACTTAATGTTGCTGATAACATCCGTTTTTGTCGCCAGTTAAAAGGGCTACCTGAAGATCAACGCTTACTGCGACAAATTCTCTCATCACTAGACTTAATGCCTCTGTTGGGGCGTTACCCAGAAGAAGTCTCCGGTGGTCAGCAGCAACGTGCTGCTATTGCTCGCGCTTTATATATGGAACCGACCCTGTTATTGGCTGATGAACCGACAGGAAGCTTAGATGAGCGTAATGCTGAAGCGGTGATGCGTTTATTGACCAGCTTAACTCGCCAATTAGATTGCACTTTATTACTGGTCACCCACAGTGAAAAAGTGGCACAGCATATGGAAGGCTGTATTCGCCTACAAGGAGGGCTACTTCATGTTATGGCCCGTAGTTAAAGCGCTACTCGGGCACTATCGGCGTTATCCGCTGCAAATTTTTTTAGTCTGGCTTGGTTTAACACTGAGCGTTTCTTTGTTGGTGGGCGTCACCGCGATTAACCAACATGCACAGCAAAGTTATCAACATGGTGAGAAACTTTTCTTAAACCCTCTGCCTTACCGTATTCGGCCCAAACACATTGCTAATAAAATCCCCCAAGGTTTTTATGTGCAGCTTCGTCGAGAAGGCTTTCAGCAATGTGTTCCCTTTGATAACTACCGGCTAACGACAAAAAATGGGGTCGATATTACCTTACTGGGCATTGATACAGTGGCAATGTTGCCTGTTAACAGCGATCGCTCATTGCCTGAAATGGTGACGCTTTCTTTGATGCGAGCTCCCTATCCGGTGCTTGTCAGTCAAGACTTTGCGGCAATACAGAAATGGCAGGATGGAGACTTTATTCAGTTAGAGGATGACACCACCTTGGGTCCAATATCGGTTGATCGGCACGATTTAATCAATGGTACTCGGGTCATCGCTGACCTTTCTTTAGTCAGAACATTGCGTAAAAGTGCAGGCCTTTCCGTTATCGCTTGTGCTGATATGCCAGATAGTAAGTTAGAAAAACTCAAACAGAGCTTACCCAATGGAATGGTATTAGCTCGCACTTCTCATTCCGATCTTGAAGCTCTGACTCATGCTTTTCATATGAATTTAACGGCTTTAGGTATGTTGTCTTTTTTAGTCGGAATGTTCATTTTTTATCAAGCGATGTCTCTTTCGTTCATTCAGCGGCAGCCTTTGGTCGGAGTGTTACGACAAACGGGCGTTTCTGGTTGGCAATTAGCTCAAGCGTTAGCGATTGAATTAATCGGCTTGATCCTTTTTAGCTGGCTATGCGGTAATGGGTTGGGATTGCTACTTGCTAATCAACTGCTGCCGTCGGTTTCTGCCAGCTTAAGTAACTTGTATGATGCACATGTTGGCCTCTCTATTAGCTGGAGTTGGAAATGGAGCAGTTATAGCCTGCTGATGGCCATTGTTGCTGCGTTGATTTCGTGTACTTGGCCTTTGATTCGTTTACTTAAGTCTCAACCTATTCGACTCACCACGCGTTTATCACTCGTACGCTTTGCCGGCGCAGAATTTACCTTACAAGCTTTGGTCGCTTGTGCTTTGGTGGTCGCTGCCATTGCTGTTTATCAAGCACCTAAAAGCCAAGCATCGGGCTTCGTCATTATTGGGCTTATGTTATTAGGGGTCGCTTTGCTGACCCCTTACCTAGTCTGGAAATTGTTTATCAGCTTCTCTTATACATTACGTTGGGTTAAAGTCCGTTGGTTTTTTGCTGATGCCGCCGCCAGTATGAGTTATCGAGGTGTTGCAACCATGGCCTTTATGTTAGCCATGACCGCTAATATAGGTGTGGAAACGATGATTGGCAGCTTTAGGCACACGACGGATACTTGGCTGACTCAACGTTTAGCCGCTGATCTCTACCTTTATCCAACCAACAGTTCCGCAGCAAGAATGACGCACTGGTTAAACCTGCAGCCAGAAGTACAAACAGTATGGCATCGGTGGGAAAAAGATCTAATGAGTGATAAAGGGACGATCCAAGTCGTTAGTACCGGATCGTCTGAGGGTGAATTGCAATCACTCACGGTTAAATTAGGTGTCCCTAATTATTGGTATCAATTACATCATTCTCGTAGTGTGATGATCAGTGAATCGATGGCTTTAAGGCTGGATATTCGTCCCGGTGATTACTTAGATCTGTCGATGCCATTGGGGCAAAGTTGGCTCGTCGTTGGGGTGTATTATGATTATGGTAACCCTTATCATCAGGTGTTAATGTCGCATAAAAACTGGCTCGAAGGTTTATCTAATAGTGGCAATGTTTCTTTAGGTGTAATACTCAAAAATAAACAGGGCAATGCGGAAGTGTTAATCAATCGATTAGATAGCATTTTTAGACTGGATTCAGAGCGAATGTTTGATAATAGCAGCTTGCATAAACAAGCAATGCGCGTTTTCGACCGAACTTTTGCGATTGCCGATAGTTTAGGCAATATCACGCTGTTTATTGCAATATGCGGTATTTTCTTCGCCACGTTAGCGGGAGAGGTTTCTCGTCAACGGCATGTTTCCTTATTGCGGTGTCTTGGAGTATCAGGCAAAGAACTGGTCATTATAGGGGCTTTGCAGCTGTTTGTTTTTGGCATCATATCATTATTGATTGCATTACCATTAGGCCTAGCATTAGCGAAATTAGTGGTGGATGTGGTGATACGTGAAGCTTTTGGCTGGACGATTGAATTACAAATGGTGCCTTCTGCTTATGCTAAAACGGGAGGCCTGTCTATGCTGGCTTTGATTGTTTCAGGTGCGCTTCCGGTTATTCGTTTGGTGCGTCAAACGGCAATGAAATCATTGAGGGATGCCGTATGAAAAAAGTCATCATGCGTAGAGCATTACCTTTATTTTTGCTTGTCACTACTCTGTTTGGGGCGGTTATTTACAGTGTTTATCATCAATTTGTTAATGTTACGGACTCATCATTAGAACGTGAATCAAGTCGTTTGCTTTTGTCGAATGAAGATCAACGTTTTGCGCTGGTTTCTCCAGATAACCCTGTGCGTTTACCGCATGATTTTGCCATTCATCCGGAATATCAACATGAGTGGTGGCATGTTTTTGCTAATGTTCGGGATGCACAAGGACAAGAGTATGGTGTGCAGTGGAATTATTTCCGCGTGGCTAACGATGATCGGCAAGAGAGTGGATGGCAAAATTCACAACTATTTCTCTCTCATGTTGTTATCTCTAGTGCCCATCAAGTATGGAAAGAGCAGCGGATTGCCCGTGGTGGGATAGGGCAAGCGGATATGACACAGAAACCGTTTCGCTTATGGATTGATAACTGGCGTTGGCGCTCTCTTAGCTCAGGCCCTCTTCCCAGCCAGTTAAGAATAGACACGGATACTTTTGCGGTGTCATTGCAGATGATGGCCAAAGGCCCTTATGTTTTGCCGGGACATAATGGATATCAACGTCGGGATGAGAAGGCCTCAGTTGCTTCTTATTCTATTTATGCTCCGTTTATTTCAGTAAAAGGGATACTTCAATTAGATCCTGAGGCTGATGCCGTTCCTGTAGAAGGGGAGGCATGGGTGAGTAAAGAGTGGGGCAGTGGATTGCTTGAGGAAGATCAGCAAGGGTGGGATTGGCTTGTTCTTCACCTCGATAATCACAGCACTTTGACGGTGATTCGCCATCGGTATAGGAACCAAGCCCCTTATTCCTATGGAACCTTGGCAACACGAGACGGAAAAACGCTCGTCTTATCGGATGCTGACATCGATATTTCGCCGCTAACAACTCGCCATATTGTGGGGGATAAAACGTTACCGCTACAGTGGCGTCTTTCAGTGGCAAGCCAAAATATTCATCTCACTACACAGGCTTTAAACCCCAATCTATGGCTCTCTTTTGCGCTGCCTTATTGGGAGGGGCCTATTCATGCAACAGGTTCTCATCAAGCGCGTGGGTTTATGCAGCTCACGGGCTATTAGACTTTTTGTGTGAGTAATGTTGACTCGCTCAATAGTCTCAATAATGAAAGTGAGTTCGACGCTTTTCCCTTAACACTTGATTGTGAGTGTGGAGCGATCTTGCATCGCTCTCACCACTTCTTTTATAGCTGATGGTTTTTTCCTCTAAAATACAACTCATATGCATCTAGGTGCATTTAAACTATTCTAAATGACGGAATTTACGTACATTATGCTTTCAATGTTCGGTTATTCCGAGTTATTAGTTCATTACAAGCGATTTTTAAAGCGAACGTTGTCTGAGTAAACTCCCCCTATCTTCTTTTTCCCATAGTGACGGTATTAATCCCTCATTTTGACGTCACTTAGGTTACTTCATCGTTTATTAGCATAATAATTAAGGACGATATCACCATGATTCATCTGTTTCGTAGTTTTTTAAAGTCGGAAGCGGCTGGCGGAATTCTGCTTGTTATTGCGGCCATTATGGCCATGTTGATTGCTAACTCTCCACTGAATGATTTCTACCAACATGCATTACATGCCAATGTTTTGGGTATGTCGGTTTCTCATTGGGTCAATGATGGCATGATGGCTATCTTTTTCTTACTGATTGGCTTAGAAGTTAAACGTGAGTTGATTGATGGTTCGTTAAAAACGAAAGAACAAGCATTATTCCCCGCGATTGCTGCACTGGGTGGAATGCTGGCGCCTGCACTGGTTTATACGTTGTTTAACTCATCGGATCCCACAGCGAGCCAAGGCTGGGCGATTCCAGCTGCCACGGATATCGCTTTTGCTTTAGGGATTATGGCGTTGCTGGGTAACCGTGTCCCTGTCAGTTTAAAAGCTTTCTTATTAGCGTTGGCTATTATTGATGATCTTGGTGTCATAGTGATCATTGCGCTCTTTTATACCAGTGATTTATCCATGGTCGCATTAGCGATTAGTGTGGTAGCCGCTGGTGGGCTTTATCTGCTTAATCGCTATCAAGTGACAAAACTGACCCCTTATTTAGTTGTGGGAGCTATCTTGTGGTTTGCTGTCCTACAATCAGGTATTCATGCAACATTAGCTGGGGTTATTGTGGGTTTTGCGATTCCATTAAAAGGGAAAAAAGCTAACCACTCACCTCTGAAGCATTTGGAACATGTGCTTCATCCTTGGTCAACCTTTTTAATTCTGCCATTATTTGCACTGGCGAATGCGGGGATTTCACTCACCGGTATTTCAATGTCTGGACTGACGTCTACTTTACCATTGGGAGTTGCACTGGGTCTTTTTGTGGGTAAACCATTGGGTATTTTCACCTTTAGTTGGATTTCCGTAAAACTGGGAATGACTAAGCTACCAGAAGGGATTGATATCAGACATATTTTTTCCGTTTCTGTTTTGTGTGGCATTGGTTTTACTATGTCGATCTTTATCTCTTCGCTCGCCTTTGGTAGTGCCTATGTTTCATTAGATAACTACGCACGTTTAGGTATTCTTATGGGGTCTACGACGGCAGCATTGGCTGGTTACATGATGCTACGGGCGACATTACCGAAGAAAGTCACATTAGAGGTTCCGTCTGTATTTGCTAAAGCTGAAAAATAGCAGGTCTAATGTGCCACATAACGAAAGCAGAGTGTTTCAAGTCATTGCGGTGCTCTGGTGTGTGATGGCATAGATAGATTAAGCTAACGTTCTATGAAGAAGAAAGTATGAAACTAGGTTTTATACTTTCTTCTTTTATGCAGAGTGCACTATTCTTTAGCTAAGTTGTTTATATATCAGTATTAACCATGGTAGGCTCAAAAGGTAAATACCATTGAGGTTGAAATTTAGCCACTCAGACTAGGATAAAAAGCGTTGTTGAGTTGAGTGTTCAATACGGCTTTAAGGATTGGAGGTCATTGAATGCTATTAGCATTAATGTCAGGGTTTATCGCGGCTTTTTTGGTTCCATGGCTGTACCATCAGCAAGGAGAACGAGCCGTATGGTGGGTTGCGCTTCTTCCTGCTGCTTTATTTGTGTATTTTTTAGGGTTTATTGCCCCCATTTCACAAGGGGATCCTCTTTTTTTTCACTATGACTGGATTCCTTCTCTCGATATTTCTCTTGATTTAAGACTCGATGGATTAAGTTTATTGTTTGCACTACTCGTTAGCGGTATTGGTACGCTGGTGATTGTGTATACGGGCAGTTACCTTGCCGGGCACCCTGATCAGCATAAGCTGGTGATGTATTTATGCGCCTTTATGGGCTCGATGCTCGGGGTGGTTTTAACCAATAACCTAATGGCGATGTTTGTATTCTGGGAGTTAACCAGTATTACCTCGTATATGCTGATTGGTTTTTATCATGAGCAAGAAAAGTCCCGTAAATCGGCATTGCAAGGCTTATTTGTTACCGTTGGTGGTGGTTTAGCGCTGATGGCGGGGATTGTATTGCTTGGGCAGATAGCGGGTAGCTATCAATTCGATCAGATCATAAGCCAAGGGAGCCAAATTCAGCAACACCCGTACTTTCTTCCTATGATGTTGCTAATTTTGCTTGGGGCGTTTACAAAATCTGCGCAAATTCCTTTTCATTTTTGGTTGCCCAATGCTATGGCGGCTCCCACACCGGTCAGTTCATTTCTTCACTCGGCCACAATGGTAAAAGCGGGCGTGTATTTATTAGCACGTTTGCAGCCAGCGATGGCAGGGGATACTACTTGGACCTTACTTTTGGTTGTCGCGGGAGCTTTGACTATGTTGGTGGGGTCGGTAATGGCGGTGACCAGTACTGATCTGAAACGTATTTTGGCTTATACCACGATCGCCTCTCTAGGGACTTTGATACTGTTGATTGGGATTGGTGGAGAAGCGGCCCTAGTCGCTGCGATGGTTTTTCTATTGGCTCATGCTCTGTACAAGGGAGCACTCTTTATGGCTGCGGGAACCGTTGACCATGAAACAGGAACCAAGGATATTCGTCAGTTAGGTGGTTTAAGGCGTGCTATGCCACAAACAGCAATCTTTATGTCTCTTGCCGCATTAGCCTTAGCAGGCATCCCACCTGTATTGGGTTTTATTGCTAAAGAGTCAATGCTTACTGGGTTATTAATGAGCCCATGGCAGAATCTTCTTTTATTGGTTGGTGTTATTTCTTCGATCTGTTTTGTTGCTTGTGCTGGGTTGGTGGCGATTAAACCATTTTGGGGAATTGAAGTGGCAACGCCAAAATCACCACATGAAGCTCCTTTTGCAATGCGATTGGGTTTCTCATTGCTTGCCACTCTAGGGCTCATGTTTGGTTTAATCCCTTCGTTGGTTTCTCCTTTGATTGACGCTTCCGCTTCTGCGGTGATCGGGTATTCGATCGATCCGATCTCTTTATCTCTGTGGCATGGGTTTAACCTTCCTCTGCTAATGAGCTTCCTTGCTTTTACGCTTGGCTATTTGCTCTTTAAATATTGGGATAAGTTAGCCGTTAAGTTCTCGTGGGCAAAAGCCCTACTTAATTACGGCCCAGAAAAGGGATATGAGCAGTTTATGGAGGGTTTAGTTTCTTTTTCGAAATGGATCACGGCGAAGCTGCAAAATGGTTATTTGTCCAATTACATCCTAACGATCTTTATTACCACTATTGTTTTAGTGAGCTATGCAATCGGTAGCAAGGTTGGTTGGTATGGCTCATTAGATTTTTCTGGCGTTGAAGTGTATGAACTGTTGATTTCAGGGATCATTATCGCGGTGGTGGGTTATGCCTGTATCACTGAGCAGAGATTGGGCGCGGTAGCGGCGATTGGCGCATTAGGCTTTTGTATGGCATTGATTTATGTATTTTTCAGCGCTCCTGATTTGGCCATTACTCAGGTATTGATTGAGACATTAACGGTAATCTTATTGGTGTTTGTTTTATTTAAGCTACCAAGATTTCAACGTTTATCCAGTTCGGATGTTCGGTGGCGTGATGCCTTGGTTGCCATCATTTTTGGCGGCATGATGACACTACTTGTGATGACAGTTACGCACTTTGCAGAGCCTGAACGTATTAGTGATTACTTGATTGAAAATAGCTATGTGATCGCGAAAGGGCGCAACATTGTCAATGTGATCTTAGTGGATTATCGAGCTCTGGATACCTTAGGGGAAATCTTTGTTCTCGCGCTTGCCGCGATAGGAGTCACCGCGATGATTAAATTGGACAAGGATAAACCATGAAGACGAATTCAGCATTAATTTTACAAGTTGCCGCCCGTTTTTTATTACCGATGCTGCTGCTGTTCTCTATTTTTTTACTGCTGCGTGGGCACAATGAACCGGGTGGGGGGTTTATTGCTGGTTTAGTCGCTTCGAGTGCTTTTGCTTTACACCTATTTGCATTTAATCCGATGCAGACTCGCCATTTGATAGGCGTCGATAGTGCTCAACTTATGGGGGCTGGATTATTAATCGCGATGTTAAGTGGGGCCGTGGGGGTAATTAAATCTGGAAGCCAATTTTTGACCAGTGTTTGGTGGAGAGTTTACCTTCCTGGGATTGGAGAGTTAAAGCTTAGCACCCCGCTTGTGTTTGATATTGGGGTTTATCTGGTGGTGATCGGTATGGTCACGACTTTACTCCTTACTTTAGCTGAAGTGGAGGATTAATTATGACCACTTTATTTGCTTTTGTGATTGGCGGCTTGTACGCCGCTGCACTATTTATGATGCTAAGGCGTAGTATTGTTAAATTAGTGATTGGGTTGATGATTTTATCTAATGCTGCAAACCTTCTGATTTTTACGGGAGGCGGTTTAGTTCGGGGCGCGCCGCCGTTGATTCCTGAAGGAATGAACATACCGCCGACCGAGATAGCAGACCCCTTACCTCAAGCTTTGATCTTAACCGCGATTGTGATCAGTTTCGGTGTGTTGGCTTTTGCCGTTGTCTTGATCCACCGAGCTTATAAAGTGATCGGGGCTGATGATATGAACAAAATGAAGAGTACAGATTCTTAATTATGATGCTACTAATGCCTATTCTCGTACCTATGTTTGCCGCTGCCCTATCCATGATTATTTGGCGGCATCGTACTCTTCAGCGTTGGGTTAGTGTCTTCGCCAATTCTATTTTGTTGATTTCGGCGTTGATGCTATTCCATGAGGTGTATAACAACGGTATCCAAGTGGCTTATTTAGGTGATTGGCATGCACCTTTTGGGATTTCACTGGTCGCGGATCTCCTCACTGTAATAATGGTCACCGTCTCCGCGTTTGTTGCTTTTTGTATTGCCATTTATGCGTTGGCTACGATGGATGCCGAGCGAGAGGCTTTTGGGTTTTATCCTTTGTTGCATTTGATGCTCGCTGGGGTTATAGGCGCTTTTTTGACGGGTGATATTTTTAACCTTTATGTGTGGTTTGAAGTCATGCTGGTTGCTTCCTTTGGGCTGTTGATCCTCGGAGGAGAGCGCGCCCAAATGGAAGGTGCATTGAAATACGTTACCCTTAATCTGTTGTCATCAGCCTTGTTTTTGAGTGCGGTGGGTTTATTGTACGCTTACGCTGGCACTTTAAATATGGCAGATCTTGGAAGCAAATTAGCTCAGTCTGATAACTCGGGGGTGATTACTGTTATCTCCCTGCTATTTTTAGTGGCTTTTGGAATAAAAGCAGCGGCTTTCCCTCTCTTTTTTTGGTTACCCGCTTCTTATCATACGCCGCCTGTCGCTATCTCTGCGGTATTTGCTGGCTTACTGACCAAAGTGGGAGTGTATGCCTTATATCGAGTCTTCAGCGTTATATTTATTGGGGATATCGCTTTTACTCACCATACGCTTTTATTGTGGATGGGAATTCTAACGATGGTGACGGGAGTATTAGGAGCCGCAGCACAGTATGAAGTGAGACGAATACTTTCTTTTCATATTGTGAGTCAAATTGGTTATATGATCGTGGGGCTGGCTTTGTTTACGCCTTTAGCAATCATGGGAGGAATTTTTTATCTTTTCCACCATATTGTGGTGAAGACGAACCTTTTTTTAGTCAGCGGGGTAATGCATCGTTTGCATGGCAGCTATCATCTTGAAAAGTTAGGTGGTCTTTATAAATCTGCTCCTTTTTTAGCCTTTTTATTCGCAATCCCTGCTATGTCTTTAGCTGGGATACCACCACTGTCCGGTTTTTTTGCTAAATTTGTGGTGATTAAATCCGGGATAGAGGTTCAAGCGTGGTTGATGGTTGCCGCAGCTTTAGCTGTGGGATTATTAACACTCTATTCTATGGTTAAAATTTGGGCTGAAGCCTTCTGGAAACCGTTGCCCGAATCTGCTGAAACCAAACCGCCATTGTCAGATAGTGAGCGCTTTTGTCTCTATCTTCCAATCATATTAATGGCTGGAGTCACCGTTACGATCGGTTTATGTGCTGAGTGGTTTGTACAGTTAGCCAGTTTAGCTGCTGAGCAGATCATGAATCCACAAGGGTATATTGACGCCGTATTAGGAGGCCAACCATGAAAGCCTTTGGATGGAACATGTTGCTTGCTTTGGTGTGGTTAGTGCTTTCTGGGAGCTATACTATTTCCAATTTATTTGCTGGGATGATCATGAGCTATGTGATCCTTGCTTATTTGTTGCGAGATAGTTCGACCTTTGAGGCTTACTTTAAAAAATTACCGAAAGTCATTAGCTTTGGCTTATTTTTTATTTGGGATCTAATCAAAGCCAATGGGCGTGTAGCTTATGATGTCTTAACACCAACACACTTAATGAAGCCTGCTGTGATTGCAATTCCTTTAGATCTGAGAGATGACGGTGCAATAACAATCTTTGCAACTTTAATTACCGTAACACCGGGTTCTTTGGCTTTAGATGTCGCAACAGATAAAAGTGTTTTGTATGTTCATCTTATGTATTTTGAAGATGAAACTCGTCAAATTGAAGAATTCAAGCGTCTTGAAGCACGCGTCATTGATTTATTGGGGTAAAGTATCATGTTGGATATTGTCTATACCCTCTGTTTTGCAATGCTGGCACTGAGCTTAGTTCTAGCAACGGTTCGTTTACTAAAAGGGCCGTCATTGCCAGATAGAGTTGTGGCATTGGAGCTGATGGCTTCACTCACCGTGGGGATTGTTGTGCTGTACAGTATCCGGTATCAGCAACCTTACTTTATTGATGTTGCAATTGTGCTGGCTTTAACCTCTTTTATGGCTGCGGTAGGGTTTTCTCGATACTTGGAAAAGAGAGGGAATAGAGATGATGATTGATTTTATTATTGCCATTCTGGTGCTCTCTGGCTCATTTTTAATGCTATTAGCGGGAATAGGCCTTAACCGTATGCCAGATCTTTTGACACGAATGCATGCCACCACTAAAGCGGGAGCATTAGGGGTTGGGTTGATGGTATTAGCATTCTCTGTGGTGAACTGGGGGGATATTGCCTTTGTCGTCCGAGCATTAGCGGTGGTCTTCTTTGTCATTTTAACGGCTCCGATTGCAGCTCACGTCTTAGCGCGCGCGAGCTATTTCGTCGGTGTTCCTCAATGGGATGGCGTGGTGAAAGATGTGATTAAAGAACGCTATAACCTAAAAACCCATGAGTTAGCGAGCCGTCATATGCCATCAAAAGAAGTGCTTGATAACCAGAAAAAAGATTAACGACCTTCTTTTGTAAAGAAACCTGCTTTGCTAGCAGGTTTTTTTATCTTCCCCTCTTTCGGCTACAAGCTGTCAGCAGAGGTGATACATGAAATTTCGTGTGATAAGAGTGAAAAATAAGCATATTCATCACTGGTGTTTATGAATGTTGTGTTTATTGTGGTAAATCATTGATGAAAATCGTTGCGAATATCGCCAATTCTATGTTAACTTCCGCAGCAATCTCGGACGATGATTCTGGGGGATACGCGTAGTGACCATTCAGGCTGATTGTGACACTACGTAGGGTAGGTATCAGTAAGTCCTTTTACTGATAGACGGGATACTCTTGCTGTTGGAACAGCATGTGAATGGGAAACCCAACATTGAACTCACTTAATTACTTACAACACACATTATTCAGCTTTGTTCATCCTTTATGCCCAGTCCATCAGGACAGCAGCATAACCGAGCCTTGATTCTCTGTTTTAGTGACTTGCCATCGTTGTGATGGCCCGTATTCCGACTTTGTCTTCTGACACGTTCGGAACTTTTGCTATTTGTCATTTCCCTTTTTAATTTTGTGATGGGAAATGCACAGAATATTAACCATTTCAAGGGGACAAAGATGAGTACAGCCTTTGAAGTCGATAATACTATCGCAACCTATTTTTCCAACCAAGTACCAATTGTTGAAGGTACTTATGATCTGACATTAGATGATGTTCTGCTTGATCAAGTCGAGCATGAATCTGAAGTTCGATCTTATCCTCGACGTTTACCGATTGCGATCAAACAAGCATATGGTTGCCTAGTGGAAGACACGCGTGGCCAACTGTATTTAGATTGTTTGGCCGGGGCGGGAACATTGGCATTAGGGTATAACCACCCTGAAATTAACCAAGCTTTGAAAGAGCAGTTGGATTCAGGGCTTCCTTACCAAACTCTGGATATTGCAACAAAAGCGAAAACCCATTTCATCAAAACGGTGAAGCGATTTTTGCCTGAAGAGTTGGGCAACAACTGCGTTATTCAATTTTGTGGGCCATCCGGTGCCGATGCTGTAGAAGCGGCAATTAAGCTAGCAAAGCAAACCACGGGTCGTAACACCATGTTTGCTTTTCGTGGGGCTTACCATGGTATGACCAATGGCACCATGGGAATGATGGGCAACCTTAATACTAAATCTCGTCGGACTGGGCTGATGTCTGATGTGCACTTCATGCCTTTTCCCTATACCCTGCGTTGTCCATTTGGTTTGGGGGGCGATGAAGGGGCGAAAGCGAGTATTCGTTATATTGAACGCCTGTTGAATGACGATGAAGCGGGCATTATGAAGCCAGCGGCAATCATTGTTGAGCCAGTACAAGGAGAAGGCGGTGTGATTCCAGCCCCGGCTTTTTGGCTACGCGAGCTGCGTCGAATTTGTGATGAATATGGTATCTTATTGATTTTCGATGAAATTCAGTGTGGTGTAGGTAAAACAGGCTATCACTTTGCTTTTGAAGAAGCGGGGATTGTGCCAGATATTCTGTGCTTGTCAAAAGCGATCGGCGGTGGCTTACCCATGTCATTGTTAGTGATTAAGAAACAGCATGACACTTGGCGACCGGGTGAGCACACTGGAACTTTCCGCGGTAATCAATTGGCAATGGTCTCTGGGGCGAAAGCGCTGGAAATCATTGAACGAGATAATCTGGTTGAGCACGCGAATATTGCAGGTCAATACCTACGTATGGGGCTGGAAAAAATTCAAAGCCGCGTTAACTGTGTTGCAGAAGTCCGAGGTAAAGGCCTGATGTTGGGGCTAGAAATTCAAGATCCAAGCGGAGAATTGAATAAATTTGGTGAGCCCAAAGCGGCACCAGATCTGACTTTAGCGATTCAACGAGCGGCGCTGGAGCGTGGTTTGATGGTCGAAAAAGGAGGACGTGAAGGTTCGGTTATTCGTTTTCTTCCTCCTATGATTATTTCCTTTGAACAGATCGACTTTGCTCTGCGCACGTTGGAAGTGGCCATTCTTGCTGCGGGTGGCGGTAAGAAAGATCCAGAACAAGCAAACCAAGAGTGGAAAAAGCACTTCATTCACACCGGTCACATGGGCAGCCAAGAGTTCTCACAAGTGATGAACCACACGACCGCTGCAATGAAAGCTGTGTTTGAAGAAGTGAACGCGCCGTATTCAGGCATCGATCCGAAAGCGCTGGAAGAAGCGATTTACGCGGTTGATCTGGATAACAAAACTGCATCGCTGAAAGATGTGATCTCTGACACTGCGGAACTGGTTGCGAAGAACTCAATCATCGTTCAGCACCCAGACTGCATTGCGCACCTGCACACGCCACCACTGATGCCTTCCGTTGTTGCGGAAGCGATCATCGCATCGCTGAACCAATCAATGGATTCATGGGATCAGTCTTCTGCAGCAACGTTTGTTGAGCAGAAAGTGATTGACTGGATGTGTGATAAGTTTGAACTGGGTACACAAGCGGACGGTATCTTCACCAGCGGCGGTACACAGAGCAACCAAATGGGCCTGATGTTGGCTCGCGACTGGATTGCCGATAAACTGAGCGGTCACTCGATTCAGAAACTGGGTCTGCCAGAGTACGCGGACAAACTGCGGATTGTGTGCTCGAAGAAATCTCACTTCACTGTTCAGAAGTCTGCTTCTTGGATGGGCCTAGGTGAGAAAGCTATCCTCACGGTTGACGCGCTACCAAACGGTACGATGGATGTGACTAAGCTAGACGCTGTCGTTGCACAAGCGAAGGCGGAAGGCCTGATTCCATTTGCTGTGGTAGGCACTGCGGGGACAACGGATCATGGTGCAATTGATGATCTGATGACTATCGCGGATGTCGCTGACAAACACGAAATGTGGATGCATGTGGATAGTGCTTATGGCGGCGCTCTGATTTTGAGCAGTCATAAAAATCGTCTAAATGGTATCGAGCGTGCTCAGTCCGTGAGCGTAGATTTTCATAAACTCTTTTTCCAAACCATCAGTTGTGGTGCTCTATTGCTGAAAGATAAACACCATTTCAAGTTCTTACTGCATCATGCGGACTACTTGAACCGTGAGCACGATACCTTGCCAAACTTGGTTGATAAATCCATCGCAACCACAAAACGCTTTGATGCGCTAAAAGTGTTTATGACCATGCAAAACATAGGTCCTAAAAAAATGGGCGCAATGTATGACCACTTACTTGAGCAAACTCAACAAGTGGCTAATTTGGTTCGTCAGCATAAAGCTTTTGAGCTTTTGGCTGAACCATCTTTGTCTACCGTGTTATTCCGCGCGGTAAACAGTCAAGCGTCTGATTGTGATGAACTGAATAAGCAAGTTCGTCTACAGGCCTTGATACGTGGTGTCGCTGTTCTTGGCGAGACCATTGTGGATGGCAAAACTGCCTTGAAATTCACAATCTTGAACCCATGCTTGAAGATTTCGGACTTCGAATCTTTACTGGCTAAAATTGAAACTCTAGCGGTTGAGCTAGCGAAATAAAGGTAAACGGAGACTATGTCAATTCTACAGATTGGTGCGGGCGGTGTTGGTTGGGTCGTTGCACATAAAGCAGCGCAGAACAACGACGTGCTGGGTGATATTACCATTGCTTCTCGTTCTATTGAGAAGTGTGAGAAAATCATTGAATCGATTAAAGGTAAACAGAATTTAAAAGATTCAACTAAGAAACTAGAAGCTCGTTCAGTAGATGCTGACGATGTAGACGCATTGGTCGCGTTAATCAAAGCGGTTCAGCCTGATCTAGTCATCAATGCTGGTCCTCCTTGGGTTAACGTACCCATTATGGAAGCCTGTTACCGGGCAAGTGTATCCTACCTAGATACGTCGGTTGCGGTTGATTTGTGCTCTGAAGGGCAGCAAGTCCCAGAAGCGTATGACCCGCAATGGGCTTTTCGTGAGAAATTTAAACAAGCGGGGAGCACAGGTATCCTTGGTGCTGGGTTTGATCCGGGCGTGGTGAGTGTGTTTGCCGCTTATGCGGCTAAACACCTCTTCGATGAGATCGATTCCATTGATGTGATGGACATTAATGCGGGTGATCACGGTAAGAAATTTGCTACGAACTTTGATCCAGAAACGAATATGCTGGAAATTCAGGGCGATTCCTTTTATTGGGAAGAAGGCGAGTGGAAACAGGTACCTTGTCATACCCGTATGATGGAATTTGATTTCCCAAAATGTGGTCCATTTAAAGTGTACTCAATGGCGCACGATGAAGTGCGTTCATTAAAAGAGTTCATTCCAGCCAAACGCATTGAGTTTTGGATGGGCTTTGGTGACCGTTACTTGAACTACTTTAACTGTATGCGTGACATCGGTCTGCTAAGCCCTGATCCGCTGACATTGCAAGATGGTACTGTCGTTCAACCATTACAGGTATTAAAAGCATTGTTGCCAGATCCAACCTCATTAGCACCCGGCTATACAGGGTTAACCTGTATCGGCACTTGGGTTCAAGGTCAGAAAAATGGTGAACCCCGCAGTGTTTTTATATACAACAATGCGGATCACGAAGTGGCTTATCAAGATGTTGAGCATCAGGCGATTGCTTATACCACAGGTGTTCCTGCTATTACTGCTGCGTTGCAATTTTTCCGAGGTGATTGGGCTGACGCTGGTGTGTTTAACATCGAGCAACTTAACCCAGATCCATTCCTAGAAACCATGCCGTCAATCGGTTTGGATTGGGAAATTCTTGAGCTAGAACCGGGTGAACCCGTCATTAATATTCTTAAGTAAACGTATCTTGAGTAAAATCAAAAACAGTCATCACTGAGTGTGATGACTGTTTTTCCATATAAAGATTCACAAGGTGTCGTTCTAGACGGCATCGGAGCAGATAAAATGCAAAAGAGCGAATTAAAAACGCCTTACTTCATGATCGATGAAAGTAAATTGATCGCTAACTTAGAAATTGCCAAGCAACTCAAAGAGATTTCAGGGGTGAAGTTGGTGTTAGCGTTAAAGTGTTTTTCTACATGGGGGGTCTTTGACCTGATAAAACCCTATTTGGATGGAACCACCAGCTCTGGTCCCTTTGAAGTCAAATTGGGTTATGAAACTTTTGGCGGCGAAACTCATGCTTACAGTGTGGGATATAGTGAAGAGGATGTGAGAGAGGTTGCTGATATCTGTGACAAAATGATTTTTAACTCTCAATCTCAGCTCTCAGCTTATCGTCATCTGGTGGAAGGGAAAGCCTCGTTAGGTTTGCGCCTTAATCCCGGTGTAAGTTATGCCGGACAAGATCTGGCCAACCCAGCTCGTCAGTTTTCTCGCTTAGGAGTACAAGCGGATCACATTGATCCAGCCGTCTTTGAGACCATCAATGGCGTCATGTTCCACATGAACTGTGAGAATAAAGATGTGGATGCGTTTATCAGCCTGCTGAATTCCATTTCAGAACGTTTTGGTGACTACCTGAATAGGCTAGATTGGGTGAGCCTAGGCGGAGGCGTGTTCTTTACTTGGCCTGGTTACGATGTTGAGAAACTGGGTTTAGCGCTCAAAGCTTTCGCTGAAAAGCACGGTGTGCAGCTTTATCTTGAACCCGGTGAAGCAGTGATCACGAAAACGACCGATCTTGTGGTGACAGTTGTTGATATCGTTGAGAATGGGATGAAAACCGCTATTGTTGACTCGGCAACTGAAGCGCACCGTTTGGATACGTTGATCTACAAAGAGCCAGCATCGGTACTGGAAGCAAGCGAGAATGGCCAGTACGAATATGTGATTGGCTCATGCTCTTGTTTAGCGGGAGACCAGTTTTGTGTGGCGAAGTTTGATGAACCACTGAAAGTGGGGCAGAAACTGCATATTCTTGATAGCGCGGGTTACACCATGGTGAAACTCAACTGGTTCAATGGCTTGAAAATGCCATCGGTATATTGTGAGCGCAGAGATGGAAAAATTGAGAAGCTGAACGAATTTGGTTATCAAGATTTTAAACGCTCATTATCACAGTGGTCGGTGCATCGGTAATATTAAAATAGGGAGATAAATCTCCCTATTTTTCAATTTTCTCAATGATACTTACGACTCAATGACGACTCGAGTATCTTCACTGAGAGCCTCCAGCTCCTTCGCCACATCTTCAATGTTGATCTCAGCGGGCAAACGAATTGCCATAGTCGCACTAAATAGGCTTGAACTAACACCACCGCCACCAGCTAAGAACACGCGTTGACAGTCCATATCCAAAATGCCAATACCTTGCCCATCCAACAAATGAGTGATTTCATTGACGATACCAAAGCGGTCATTCGCATCTAAGCGAACTTGATAAATGGACTCTTCTTTATTGGTACTGATTTCGCAATCAACAATTTGAACGAGAAGGTCAGGGTGTGATTGAAAAGCTTCTTTTACGACAGAAGCTTTATCCAGTGGTATCTCGACTTTAATGACGGCTGCTACTTGGTTTTCAATAAAATTCACTTTACTTATTAGCCACTTACCATCATTTTCATGGGTAATGGCGGCAAGCTGTTTAATCGTGGCAGCTGTGGCTGTGCCAACAAAGTTTACAATAAAGGTACAATTCATAACGGCCTCCAGAACATTACCGAATGGGTTATTACTTTTGAGTGTAGGGGTTTATTGCTAATAAAGATTGATGTGAGTCAATTTTTGTAATAGGCGTTAAGATAAAGATGCGATAATTTTACCTCACGCACAAAAGAGATGCTGGCTTTTGCCGATAAAGTGACAACCCGTTGATTTAAGCCAAGGTTAAACAATATATATTTTCCAAACTTTACCGTGTAACCCTAACGATGACTTAAGGTTGTGGTGGTTTTGTTGAGTAATTGTCGCAGGTTCAGGAGATATTTAGGTATACTGAACGGCGAAAAAAGAGGAGAGAGTTAAGGCCTCTTAACTCTCCACTAATAGAATAAGGGTTAATTATGCTCAAAATAGCGATGCTAAGTACGGGAGAAGAGGTCTTACACGGCGACATCCTTGATACCAATGCGGCTTGGCTTTCCCGTCTATTTTTCGAAAATGGGTTTAGTCTCCTTAAGCGTTCAACTGTTGGCGATAGTCAGACTGTATTAACGGAAGAATTATTGATGCTCAGTTTCAATAATGATGTCGTTATTGTAAACGGTGGCTTAGGGCCCACGAGTGATGATCTGAGTGCTGTTGCAGCGGCACAAGCGGCGGAACAATCTCTGGTTCTCTTTTCGGAATGGTTGACTAAGTTAGAAGCTTTCTTTGCCCGTCGACAAAAAGTGATGCCAGAAAGTAATTTGAAGCAGGCGATGTTGCCGGAAAAATCAACGATTTTGGATAACCCCATCGGCACTGCATGTGGCTTTAAAATGCAGATCAACGATTGCTGGTTTTACTTTACTCCTGGTGTGCCAAAAGAGTTTAAGCGCATGGTCAGTGAGCAAATTCTTCCTGATTTAAAGCAGAATTTTCCTCAGCAGGTTGGTCTTGAATGCAGCAAGTTGTATACATTTGGTAGTTCAGAATCTGGTTTATCCGATCGTTTGGTGAAACTTCAGCTACCTGAAGGGTATTGGTTGGGTTACCGTTCATATTTGCCCTTTATTGAGATTAAGCTATTTGGTCTCCGTCAAGATTTGGCAAAACGCGTTAAGCTCATGCAGATCATCCATTCTCTGATTGAACCTTATGTGGTGAGTATTGATGAACCTATGTTGGATCATCTCGGGCATTTGATGGCCGACAAAGGATTCTCTCTATCGATAGCTGAGCAAGCAACCAAAGGTTGGCTGTCGCAGTGGCTACTCAGCAATAGACAGATTGAGCAGCTCAGTGGGCACAGCTGGATATTAAGCCATCAGGTTGAGTCGGGGTTAGGTGAAAAAGATCCTCTTGCGGCTATTTTTGCGCTAGCGGGAGCGACTAAAGATAAATGTTCAACGGATCTCGCTCTTGTCACAGGGCCTTTGTATCAGGATACGTTTTGTGTCGCCTTATCAACGCCACATGGTGAGTGGGGACAACAACTGACTTTCAATCGTGCTTATTCACTGCCTGAGCAAAAAGAGCTGATTAGCACCATTGCGGGTGATATGTTGCGTCGCTATCTTTCGGGGAAACCCGTCTTCACACATTACGGTTCTGTGACGGTCGTGAAAGAAATGCATTTACCTGCCCATGCATTGAAAATACCGTCATAAAAAATAGGGATTCATCTTCCTAAGATATTGAAAAATAATCTTATTACTGGACTTTATTGTATTGTGTTATATCTATGCATAATTCGTCTAAAAGGTAACTGTCTGATTCGTTGAGAGTGTTATTGAACAGCCTGAATTGATTCATACGAGATAGCGATTTGTTTGTAAACTTAATCTTGTTTATCAATCAATGTCGGTTTGAATCATTTCGGCAGGAGGCTGTGATGTTCCATCAATCAAAAATTATCGTATGGTATAAAATTGCCAGTCAGAAAGTGATATTAGGTGAGGCGTTAGTCAACCATCCTCAAGATATGACTTCACTTTGGCGTCATGCTCCATCAGAAGAACCCTTAAAGGTTGGTTATGGCTATCAATTATCGTTGTTTGATGATGATGGGCGAGAAGTGGCAAATAAATCGGTATCAGTGAACACGGCGGATAGTTTGCTGTTTGGTAAAAAACAAGCCAGAGTCTAGCTCTGGCTTGAGAATAAAGCGATTAAGCGCGTTTGGCTTTGGGAAAGTATTTAACATTCTCCAATTCAAGCGCGCTTTTTGCTTTACAGACACAAGGTAAAATCTCATTACCTTGTGTATAAGCCATCGCAAAACCAACATATTCCACTTCACCCGAAATCAAAGTACAACGACAAGCACCACAGTGGCCATCTCGACAATTGTATTCTGGTTGTAACCCTGCATGCTCCATACTTTCAAGTAAAGTATTGGATGTGTTGGATTCAATGGTCAATATTTTGTTGATCTTAAGGCTGGCCATTACAGTTCGAAGCCCTCAAAATCATCGGCTTTTACTTCATTATCAATTTGACCCACTAAATAGGAGCTAATCTCGGCTTCCTGTGGAGCCACTTGTACATTATCCGATGACAACCAAGCGTTGATCCAAGGAATTGGATTGGTGGTTGCATTAGGATAGGCAGCCTCTAAGCCAACCGCCTGCATGCGAATATTGGTAATGTATTCGACATATTGGCAGAGAATATCGCGGTTCAACCCTATCATTGAGCCATCTTTAAAGAGATAAGCGGCCCATTCTTTTTCCTGTTCCGCGGCTTCTTTAAAGAGATCAAAGCACTGCTGCTTACACTCTTCTGCAATTTGTAAGAATGAAAAATCATCAATACCATTACGCAGTAAATTGATCATGTGCTGGGTCCCCGTAAGATGGAGAGCTTCATCACGAGCGATCAGCTTGATAATTTTGGCATTCCCTTCCATCAGTTCACGCTCAGCAAAAGCAAAGGAACACGCAAAGCTGACGTAAAAACGAATGGCTTCAAGAGCATTGACTGACATGAGGCATAAATACAGTTTCTTCTTCAACTCCATAAGGTTCACGTCAATAGTTTTACCATTGATCTGATGAGAACCTTCACCCAAACGATGGTAATCGTTCGTATATTGGATTAAGTCATCGTAATAGTGGGCTATGTCTTTTGCTCGTTTAAGAATATGTTCATTTTCAACAATATCATCAAAGACAACAGCCGGATCGTTGACGATATTTCGAATAATATGAGTGTAAGAACGAGAGTGGATCGTTTCAGAAAATGACCAAGTCTCGATCCACGTTTCCAGTTCAGGTAGTGAAACTAAAGGTAATAGAGCAACGTTTGGGCTACGACCTTGAATCGAATCCAGTAGTGTTTGGTATTTAAGATTGGAAATGAAAATATGCTTTTCGTGCTCTGGTAGCTTACCATAATCAATACGATCGCTAGAGACATCTACTTCTTCCGGACGCCAGAAGAAAGAGAGTTGTTTCTCAATGAGTTTCTCGAAAATTTCATATTTTTGTTGATCGTAGCGAGCCACATTAACTGACTGGCCAAGAAACATGGGTTCTTTAAGTTGGTTATTTTTTTTCTGGGTAAAAGTACTGTAAGCCATAGTGTTTCATCCGTTTCGCCACTTGTTTAATCAAGCAGCATACAAATCATCAGTGAGTAACGTTTTATTCTCATAAATAGGGCATATCATGCCCTATTTATGAGGAGAGCGGCAAAATTAGATCTTACATCCACCGCCAGCACAATCATCATCTTGTGGCTGGACGGCATCTTTTTGATCGTCTTTTGCGCCATCACGAGTGTTGTGGTAGTAAAGCGTTTTAACTCCAAACTTGTACGCGGTGAGTAAGTCTTGTAATAACTTCTTCATGGGCACTTTGCCTGAGTCATATTGGCTAGGATCGTAGTTGGTGTTAGCAGAAATTGCTTGGTCAACAAATTTTTGCATGATGCCGACTAAGTGTAGATAGCCATCATTAGAGCCAATATTCCACAATAACTCGTAGTTCTCTTTGAGTTTGGTAAATTCAGGAACCACCTGTTTAAGGATGCCATCTTTAGAGGCTTTGACAGACACATAGCCACGAGGTGGCTCTATACCGTTGGTCGCATTCGAAATTTGAGAAGAGGTTTCTGAAGGCATCAGAGCAGTCAATGTCGAGTTACGTAAACCAAATTCCATAATTTCACTACGCAGAGCATCCCAATCATAATGCAGAGCTTCATTACAAATAAGATCAATATCTTTCTTATAGGTATCGATAGGGAGTAAGCCTTTCGCGTAGTTTGTTTCATCAAATGCCGGACATCTTCCTTGCTCTTTGGCAAGGTTTACCGATGCTTTGAGGAGATAATATTGCATCGCTTCAAATGTGCGGTGAGTAAGGGCATTGGCGCTACCATCTGAATATTTTACGCCATTTTTTGCTAGGTAATAAGCGTAATTAATGACACCAACCCCTAAAGTTCGGCGATTCATGGTTGATTTACGTGCTGCAGGGAGTGGGTAATCTTGATAATCAAGCAGTGCATCCAGCGCACGCACCACTAATTCTGCCAGCTCTTGGAAATCATCCAACTCGTTAATTGCTCCCAAATTAAATGCAGAAAGAGTACAGAGCGCGATTTCGCCACTATCGTCCTCTACATTTGTCAATGGTTTAGTTGGCAACGCAATTTCTAAGCATAGGTTTGACTGACGAACTGGGGCAATACTCGCATCAAAGGGGCTGTGAGTATTACAGTGATCGACGTTTTGAATATAAATACGACCAGTAGAGGCGCGTTCTTGCATTAAGAGAGAGAAAATCTCGATTGCTTTTACACTGCGTTTTTTTATAGAAGGATCATTTTCATACTGGACATATAAACGTTCAAATTCATTTTGATCTTCAAAGAAAGCATCGTATAGGCCAGGAACGTCGGAAGGAGAGAACAGCGTAATATTGCCGCCTTCAACTAAACGTGTGTACATCAATTTATTTAGCTGAACGCCGTAATCCATATGACGAACACGGTTTTCTTCCACACCACGGTTATTTTTCAGTACCAGCAGTGATTCAGCTTCACCATGCCAAAGTGGGTAAAAGACCGTGGCAGCACCACCACGTACGCCACCTTGTGAGCAGCATTTTACGGCTGTTTGGAAATATTTATAAAAAGGAATACAGCCAGTATGGAAGGCTTCTCCCCCACGAATTTCAGAACCTAAGGCGCGAATACGTCCAGCATTAATACCAATACCTGCGCGCTGAGAGACGTAACGAACAATTGAACTTGCGGTTGCATTGATAGAATCTAAGCTATCCCCACACTCAATCAATACACATGAGCTGAACTGGCGTGTTGGTGTTCGAACCCCCGCCATAATTGGCGTTGGTAGTGAAATTTTAAACGTTGAAGTCGCATCGTAAAAACGTTGGATATAATCCAAACGCGTGGCTTTCGGGTATTTCGCAAATAAACAAGCGGCAACCAAAATGTATAAAAACTGAGCGCTTTCATAGATTTGACCAGTTACACGGTTTTGTACGAAGTATTTTCCTTCGAGCTGTTTGACTGCAGCATACGAGAAATTCAAATCACGGCGATGGTCGATGAACTCGTTCATCAGTGCAAACTCTTCTTGGCTATAATCTTCCAATAAGTGTTTGTCGTATTTGCCTTTTTCTATCATTGCTGAGACATGATCAAAGAGTGTTGGCGGCTCGTATTGACCATAAGCTTTTTTACGCAAGTGAAAAACAGCGAGGCGTGCAGCGAGGTATTGATAATCTGGGGTCTCTTCTGAAATAAGATCGGCTGCCGATTTAATGATCGTCTCATGAATATCTGAGGTCGTGATCCCATCATAAAATTGGATATGAGCACGCAGTTCAACTTGTGATACAGAGACGTTGTCTAGACCTTCAGCGGCCCATGCGATTACGCGGTGGATTTTATCGAGATCGATAGTTTCTTTGCGGCCATCACGTTTGGTGACAGTAAGTTGTTGGTTCATTCTGCTTTATTTCCCTAACAAAACTGATAAAAGCCGTGTTTTGGTGTGGTTTTTGTAAATTTAACGTTGGCTTTGTGTTCGAAGTCGCCCTACATCTTGTATGAGTAAACACTACATGTAGGGGTGCATCAGTGTTCGGGTTACAAGATAGTGCTATCGAGAGGGGAATGCAAGTTACAGTTCTTGCACAGTTTGTGGATAAGTTGGGAAAGAAAAATTTTCAGTTAGTAGCTACTTACCGACAATCAAAGGGCAGAGTTAAAGGTAAAAAATAGTGGTTTGGATATTGGTTTTTTACTCACCAGATCAGAAAAAAAATCACTTGATCTTTTGGGATAAATTGACTTCTTGCAAGAGGCTTGGATTTTGGCTATCTGAGCCTCTTATCGTGGCTAGTTTCTACGATGCTATCTTAGGCATTGAGTATGAAGGATATAATTGACCCCGACGTGTTTACCCAGACGATAAGTATCGGTGAGTGGATTATAAAGTAGGCCAGTGATCCCTTGCTCTTGTAATGGGGTTTTATCTACCATTTTTAGCAGTTCAGAGGGACGAATGAATTTTGCATGATCATGAGTACCCGGTGGGACAATTTTTAATAACTGTTCAGCGCCCACAATGGCAAATAAGTAAGACTGAAGATTACGATTAAGTGTTGAAAAGAAGACGTGTCCCCCCGGTTTGACGAGCTGAGCACAGGAACGTACGACAGAAAGTGGGTCGGGCACGTGCTCCAGCATTTCCATACAGGTTACGACATCATAATGTTGGGGAAATTCCTGGGCATGCTCTTCAACAGTACTCTGGATATAAGTGAGAGAGGTTCCTGTCTCTAAAGCATGTAAGCGAGCCACTTCAAGCGGTTCTTTACCCATATCTAACCCAGTAACGAGCGCGCCTTCTTTGGCCATGCTTTCCGCTAAAATCCCCCCGCCACATCCTACATCAAGCACAGTTTTACCAAATAGGCCATTGGCGTTTTCCAAAACATAATGAAGTCGTAATGGGTTGATTTGGTGTAACGGTTTAAACTCGCCGTGTAAATCCCACCAACGTGAAGCCATCTCTTCAAATTTTTTGATTTCGTTTGGATCGACATTTTGTGCTTGAGTCATGCTTATCATTGCCTGTGTTATGCATCCAGAAATTAAGGTGGCATTATAACCGGGTTCGTTATTCATACCACCCGTTATCGATGATTCGTTAAATGTTGAGCAAAAACCAACCATTTATCAGTTGGATATGGGATGAGTGTGTGATTTCTCAGCATTTGATACCCCACAAAGCTCACAACCTGATAAAAGGACAGGGAAAGTGATGCCGAACTCGGTGAACTTGTGTTATATTTTCCAACCTTATAAGTATCAATATTATCCGGGCGATACATCGGTAATGTTTGGCTCTGTTGTTAGAGTCACATTCAATGTGGTCTGGATATACCGATCAAACTGTAGAGGGATAATGGCTCTATGAGCGATCTAGCTAAAGAGATCACGCCCGTAAACATCGAAGATGAGCTTCGAGGTTCATACTTAGACTACGCGATGTCAGTTATCGTGGGTCGTGCTCTTCCCGATGTGCGTGATGGCCTAAAGCCAGTTCACCGTCGCGTTTTATTTGCGATGAATGTACTGGGTAATGATTGGAATAAACCATATAAAAAATCTGCCCGTGTGGTAGGGGACGTAATCGGTAAATATCACCCACATGGTGATAGTGCGGTTTACGATACAATTGTTCGGATGGCACAGCCATTCTCACTCCGCTATATGTTAGTTGATGGCCAAGGTAACTTTGGTTCAATTGACGGAGACTCAGCGGCGGCGATGCGTTATACCGAAGTTCGTATGGCAAAAATGGCCCATGAACTTCTTGCCGATTTAGATAAAGAAACCGTGGATTTTGTGCCTAACTATGATGGCACTGAACAAATTCCTGCGGTTTTACCCACCAAGATTCCTAACCTGTTAGTCAATGGTTCGTCAGGGATTGCGGTTGGTATGGCTACCAATATCCCTCCACATAACTTGACGGAAGTTATTGATGGGTGCTTGGCCTATATCAACAATGAAGACATCACGATTGATGAGCTTATGGAGTATATTCCAGGGCCTGATTTCCCAACGGCAGCATTAATCAGCGGTCGTAAAGGAATCGTTGATGCTTACAAAACTGGGCGCGGTAAAGTTTACATGCGTTCAAAAGCGGAAATTGAAGCCGATAAACATGGTAAAGAAACCATTATTGTCACTGAAATTCCGTATCAAGTGAATAAAGCTCGTTTGATTGAAAAGATTGCCGATTTAGTCAAAGAGAAAAAAGTTGAAGGCATTAGTGCGCTGCGTGATGAGTCCGATAAAGACGGAATGCGCATTGTCATTGAATGTCGCCGCGACGCGGTTGGCGAAGTGGTTCTTAATAACCTGTACGCGAACACTCAACTGCAAACCACCTTTGGTATTAACATGGTGGCGCTGGATAATGGTCAACCAAAACTTTTTAACCTGAAAGAGATGTTGAAATGTTTTGTGAACCACCGCCGTGAAGTGGTGACTCGCCGGACTATTTTTGAATTACGTAAAGCGCGTGAACGTGCACATATTCTTGAAGGTCTAGCTCTTGCGCTTGCCAATATCGATGACATTATTGATTTAATTCGTAAAGCACCAACTCCAGCTGAAGCAAAAGCGGGTTTAATTTCAAGAGGTTGGGAATTAGGTCATGTTGCTGCAATGTTAGAACGTGCAGGAACAGATGCCGCGCGTCCTGAATGGCTTGAAGCGCAATACGGTATCCGTGATGGTCAATATTTCCTCACAGAACAGCAAGCTCAAGCGATTCTTGATCTACGTCTACACCGCTTAACCGGATTAGAGCATGAGAAAATCCTCGATGAATATAAAGCATTGTTGGATGAAATCGCAGAGCTAATTCGTATTCTTTCTGATACCGAACGCTTAATGGAAGTGATTCGTGAAGAACTGGAAATGGCGAAAGCAAACTTTGGTGATGCCCGTCGTACCGAAATCACTGCGGCAACGCATGACATTGATATGGAAGAGCTGATCGCACGTGAAGATGTGGTGGTGACACTTTCCCATGAAGGTTATGTGAAGTATCAATTACTCAGTGATTACGAAGCGCAGCGTCGAGGCGGCAAAGGTAAGAGTGCAACACGCATGAAAGACGAAGACTACATTGAGCGTCTTTTGGTTGCGAACACGCATGATAATATCCTGTGCTTCTCGACCCGTGGTAAAACGTATCGCTTGAAAGTGTATCAATTACCACTAGCAAGCCGTACCGCACGCGGTAAACCTATCGTTAACTTATTGCCATTGGAAGCAGAAGAACGCATTACTGCTATTCTTCCGGTTACCGAGTTTAGTGATGATAAATTTATCTTTATGGCAACGGGCGATGGTACAGTGAAGAAAACGTCATTAGACCAATTTGCTAATGTTCGTGCTAATGGTTTGATTGCCGTCAATCTGCGTGATGATGACTCATTAATTGGGGTTGATATCACTGATGGTAATAATGAAATCATGCTGTTCTCAAAATTTGGTAAAGTGGTTCGCTTTAAAGAAGCCGAAGAAATCGCGCTATTCGATGAGAATGGTCAACCTGTGCTCGATGAAAACGGTCAACCAGAAATTAAATTCAAAGGTGTCCGTCCTATGGGGCGTACCGCTTCGGGTGTCCGTGGTATGAAATTGGCAGATGGCGATCAAGTAGTTTCATTGATTGTGCCGAAGACGGAAGGTGACGTTCTCACCGTGACAGAAAATGGTTACGGTAAGCGCACCAGCTTATCTGAATATCCGACCAAAGGTCGTGGTACTCAAGGCGTGGTTTCTATCAAAGTTTCTGAGCGTAATGGTAGTGTTGTTGGTGCAGTTCAAGCTGAAGAAGGCGATGAATTTATGATGATCACCAACGCCGGTACCTTGGTGCGTACCCGAGTCGCTGAGGTTAGCCAAGTGGGCCGTAACACACAAGGCGTCACCTTGATTCGAACTTCTGAAGACGAAAAAGTCGTTGGCTTACAGCGTATTGAAGAAGTGGATGAGGCAGATTTACCTTCAGCGGAAGAGGCAGCAGATTCGGTTGCTGACGCAGAAAACCCAGTGATCCATGATAGCGAGATTGATTCAGAAGAATAAATAGTCTTTATATTATGAATCATAAAAACCGAGCGATAATAAGCTCGGTTTTTTTATATGCCATAGATAGAGCGTTAATGAGAGAGGTGAGTAAGGACACTACGCTAGAGTTTAGCTCAATTAAACCAGTGGCTCTCTGAACGAAAATATTAAATAGATGCTTATTTATAGTAAAATAGAATGGTGTATTACTGGTAATGTATAAGATCTTTATTTTTATTATTTATGATATCTATGAATAAAAATCATGAATATCGGCTGATAATTTATGTTTGATCTAATAATGAGACAAAATGATCATTCTTATTATTTATTTCTACTCATCACTTTTTATAATGTGATTGTGATAATTATTCAGAAATAAAAATATAATTGTCAGTTAATAGAAGGAAATGGTAGTATTTATTTTTTATGAATTATCACTAAACTATTTTGATCGGGGCATCCAGTGGACTACGCAGTCATTACGCAATTAAAAAAAGATTTTTATGCGCAGATATGTGCCTTTCAGTCTTATCCCTTATCTCAAGGAAAAACAACCTTATCACTATTAACGGCAGAAGAGCTGAAACAATTAGAGCAGATTTGGGTGGAATTGACGGTATGGAAAAAATCACAGAGTCATTAGCACAAGTGTGAACTTTTCCGCGATAGTCGCTAGTAAAGAAACCCAGCTTATGTGTAAAGAAAGCTGGGTTTTTTGTTGCCGTTTTTTGAAATTGTTATAATATAACAAATATTGAAATTGTGAACTTTTCGTTGAAAACGAGGAAAGTAATCCCCATAGTAAAGTCACAATAGCGTAGAAAGATGCATACCATTCCAGCATGCAGCCAGAAAAATTCAAGTGAGTGCAGATATGGCGGAAGTAAGAGCCAGAGTTGATTTAAAAGTGGGTTTGAAAAGTAACATTGATGCGGAAATACTTTCATTCCAAGGGCTAAAAACAGAGAAAGAGCATGTGGCGGTGATCTTCCAATCCGCAGATAAAACCCAGCCTATTCCTTTAGTGAGAATGCACTCTGAATGCCTAACCGGCGATGTGTTTCATTCATCTCGATGCGACTGTGGCGAACAGTTAGAAGAAACCATTAATAAAATGGGAGAGCATGGCGGTATTATTCTCTATTTGCGTCAGGAAGGGCGTGGGATTGGGTTGTATAACAAAATTGATGCGTATCGGTTACAAAGCCAAGGGATGGATACATATCAAGCAAATAACCATCTCGGATTTAGTGATGATCTCCGTGACTTTACTGAAGCTGCACAAATGCTTAAAGCGCTGGGCGTGATGAAAATTCGTCTGGTGACGAATAACCCTAAAAAGGTGCGAGAGTTAAAAGAACAGGGTATCGAGATTGTTGAAGTTGTGAATACTGCCGCACATATTAAACATGGTAATGAAAAATACCTGCAAGCCAAAGTCGCCCATGGTAAGCATAACTTAAAACTTTAGATGTGATAAAAACCTCATTACGATGAGGTTTTTTTATGTTTGACGACTCCTCTGAACAGTTGGTTAAATGCTGTTCTTTTGCCATACTTAGTTCAATGCTAACTTTGTGAGGCAGTGCTGTGATGAAACATCGTTTCTTAATTGCTGGGCTTTTCATTTTATTCAGCTTCCCCCTTGCTGCGACGCCCTACTTTACAACGTTGGAGTGGTTAACCCGTGATGAAGCACATTCGCTTTCTTTTTATTATCCCGAGCAGCTAGAACAGATCTACCGCCGTAATAATGATCAACTGATATGGACGGATATGCTTAGCCGTATGCAGTTTGAAGAGCAATTGGATCTGATTCATCGGGCTAAAATCAGCCCTCTTTTTACTCAGCGATTAAAGCAACTGAGCGAGATGCGGCAACAGGAGGCTTGGTTTAAATATGATTTGCTCGCAACAGATACGTTGCTCATGTATCTAAGTTATGCAGAGCTGTCGCCTAAAGAGGGGATGGGGTGGTTTTTTAATGGCAATAAGTTAGAGCATATTTTACCACTTCCGACGGAAGGTGCGCTCTTTGGTTTGCATGTTGCTATTGGTTCAAAGACTCTGGATCACTTAATCTATCGATATACCCCACAAGATCCTGCCTATCAGCAGTTAATTTATGCTTATCGCTTTTTACGTCCACTAAGCCAGACCTCACTGGCCCTTTATCAGCAAAGTGGGTTAAAAAGAGTTGGGGATAAATTGGATGATCGGCAAACACTGATTCAACGTTTGGCTTTAGTGAATATCGATATCACTGCGATACGCAATGATGTCTCTTGGTATGATAATTCTCTGGTTGAACCTGTTAAGCAGTTTCAGAAACGGCATGGATTACCACAAGATGGGATTATTGGACCCAATACATTAAAGTGGTTGAACTTATCGGTAGATGCCCGCCTAGGATTAATTGCTTTAAATGCGGAGCGTATGCGCTTATGGCCAAGTTCAACTACCTCTATAGTGGTCAATGTACCGAATTTTGAGCTTAACTATTGGCATGCAGGAGAAGCGGTCTTTCGATCTAAAGTTGTGGTGGGGCGTGTTACTCGTCCAACGCCTGTCATGACGACTCGGTTAGACTCACTAATTGTTAATCCAACTTGGAATGTGCCTTATAAAATTATGGTGGAAGATATTTTGCCAATAGCCAAAAGGGATAAGCAATATTTAACGCAGCATCATATTGAGATATTACCCAATTGGGGCTCACAGCAAACAATGGATCCTACCTTAATTGATTGGGAAAATTTGCAACCCAAATCTTTTCCTTATCGTCTTCGTCAACAAGCTGGATATAAAAATGCACTGGGACGCTATAAATTTAATACCCCCAATCGGCGGGCTATTTTCTTGCATGACACGCCAAGTAAGCATCTATTTGATTATCATTCTAGAGCGTTTAGTTCCGGATGTATTCGTGTTGAAAATGCCGATTTATTTGCCACGATGTTGCTTAAGAAGCAGGGGCTAGATGATCAAGAATTTTCACCTCAAAGTAGTGACACGAATCATGCCATTGCCCTGAAACAGCGCATTCCGGTTCAGATCATTTATCAAACCACGTGGTTTGATGGTGGTCAGTTACATTTTCGTGATGATATTTACCACCTTGATCGCGTTATTTCTCAATAATGTTGACTAAAAAATGACACAAAGATAATGTCTTTATTGTCAATAACTAAGCTTTTTAATTGGATAAGTTGCTCGAATTGTAACAATGAAAGGTTTGATCTTAGGCTCGGACTTCGCTACTTTTCGCCTTCATTCTGTAAAAAGTGAATCATGAAGGTGTTGTTTTGCATTTATCTCGTCGTCGTTTCCTGCAATTAACCGGTTTGGGTGTAGCTTCTGCTGCGGCATTTCCTTCATTTGTTCATGCCTCTTTAGCTCAAGAGCCTAGAGTATTAACTTTGAATAATCTGCATACTGGGGAGAGCCTTGAATCTTGTTATTTTAATGGCCATCGATATGTGCGATCTGAACTGCAGCGGCTAAATCACCTTTGTCGAGACTTTCGTCGTAATGAAGTTCACCCAATGGATAAACAGCTCTTCGATCAACTCTCTCGTATTCAGGCCTTACTTGGAACAGAAGCAAAAGTTGAGGTTATTTCTGGCTATCGTTCACCCGCTACGAATGAGCTACTTCGCAGCAATAGTCGTGGTGGAGGGGTGGCAAAAAAGAGTTTACATATGCTTGGCCAAGCCATCGACTTTCGATTGGAAGGTGTAGAGTTAGGTTCCGTACATACTGCTGCACTGAAATTAAAAGCAGGCGGTGTGGGTTATTATCCCAAGAGTAACTTTATCCACATTGATACTGGTGCGGTTCGTCAATGGCGAGGAGCCTGACTTGTCAAATTCCGGGGAGAATGTCATAGTTCCTGCCATATTTTATGGTTATTGAACAGGTTTTCCCATGTCTCTTAAATATCAAATTGTTCCTGTAACAGCTTTTGCACAAAATTGCTCCATTGTTTGGTGTGATAAAACGATGCAAGGCATTGTTATCGATCCCGGCGGTGATGTTAAACAACTTAATAGGCTGATAGATGAGCTTGGTGTGAGTGTAGTTAAGCTTGTGTTGACACATGGTCATCTAGACCACGTTGGAGGAACTCAATCATTGGCTGAATTATTAGGTGGAATAGAGGTTATTGGTCCACACAAGGCTGATAATTTTTGGTTGCAAGGGCTAGAAGGGCAAAGCCAAATGTTTGGTTTTCCATTGACAGAAGCCTTTGAACCGACCCAATGGTTAGAAGACGGGGATACCATTACTTTTGGCCAACAAACTTTGGCTGTATTACATACCCCTGGGCACACACCTGGTCATATTGTTCTCTTTAGCGAACAAGCTCGATTGGCGTTTGTTGGAGACGTACTTTTTAATGGCAGTGTGGGACGTACAGATTTTCCTAAAGGGGATTTCAATACTTTAATTGACTCAATCAAAAACAAATTATGGCCACTGGGCAATGATGTGACTTTCATTCCAGGCCATGGCCCTACCTCGACGTTTGGTCATGAGCGAGCCAATAACCCATTTGTGGCAGATGAAATGCCGCTCTATTGATACCCTTCTATTGCTTTATTTCAGGTTCGGCGGCTGCGAGATAGCGCCGAGCCAAACCAACAAATTCGTCAGCATTACGATCAAGATCAGCTTCGGCGATATAGACATCAAAGTCGTAATATTCCCGTTGATAGTGCATTCTATTGGCAAGCATAGCCATTAATCCGGTATAAAGACGACCATCTTCATCTTTATAGGGGGTTGAATCTAGAACAATCTCTTCAAAAAGGATCGTTTTCCCCTTCTGCTTAGCCCCTAAGTAGAGGAGGGCTCTTTGGTTCATCAGCATATCTCTGGCGACTCGAGGGCAAATAGCGTCTAAAAAAGGAGAATAGTTTTTTAATTGGATACCAATCCAAGGTAAAGGCTGGTGCCATCCTTCTTGTTGATAACTGCATACTCCGATCTGTCGGATATTATTCCATTTAACCACCCAGCCACCATGATAAAAATGTTGTTGGAAATGAGTGGCGGTGAGGGTAAATCCGACCCAACTTTTACATAGTGCTCCGTAGCTAATCCCCACGATCAATAACAGGGTTGAGGATAATAAAGCATTGTATGGCCAATCAATGAAGGTAGTGATTAGTGCAATAATTATGATGAAAGGTACCCCAAACAGACGTTTTATCTCAGTTGAAGAATAAAAAGGATAATTGGATAGGTGTAGCGTTGGCATACAAACCTCGTGGCTGACAGTTGGGAAAAAGGGAGAATTTCTTGTGCATCACCTTCTTCATGTGTGATGAAATTTTAGTCGTTTGTCAGTAAAATGTCGGCTTTTCTGGATGAAGTTGACCTATCCCCTACAAATAGTCTGTAAATTTTGTTATAAAACGCGCTTCAAATTTTCACCACTGCACTCGGTGCAGTGAAATGGAGAGAGATCCCCGATGAGACTTGCTCATAAGCGTAAAGTACAGGCTAAACTGCAAAAACGGATTAAAGCGATTGTTGCAAATCTTGCCAGTGCACCGAAAACGGCTAAGCCTGTAGCGGCGAAACCTGCTGTTGAAAAGAAAGCACCACTTCAATCAAATGTAGCCAAGGTTTCTGCTCAGTCTCGTGCAGAAATAGCATTAACACCAAAGCAACAGCAAGTATTAGAAATTGTTGCTGCCAATGCTGACGGTATTAATCCTAAAGCGATCGGCTTGGCTGCAGGGCAAGAAGATTCAAAAGCGGCTTCTTGGGCTACTGGAGCTTTAAAAAAACTACTGGAAGAAAATTTAGTTGCAAAAGAGCAACTAGCTGGTAATAAAGTTATTTATAAAGCCCTGTAATTTGTTTCCAATAAAGAATAAAGCCCCGAAATTTTCGGGGCTTTATTCTTTATAAACCAGATAGGATACTTAGAAAAGCCTTATTCTGTTTTGGTGATACTGCCAATTTCCAACATAGGCGCGACATCCATATTTTCCGCATTCATCATCGAAGATAAGCGTTGAACAGATGACAGTAACAGGCTTTGCTCCCAATCATCTAATTGTCGAAATTGTTCTACAAAACTGTCTTGCAGTGGCTGAGGTGCTTTTGCGAGCAGGGCTCTTCCTTCCTCAGTCAAATAAGCGTGAACTTTGCGTTTATCAGTACTACTTCGAACTCGTTGTACATAATGGTTCCGTTCTAAACGATCCAATATAGTGGTCGCTGTCGCTTGGCTCATATTGGTATGCTTTGAAAGTTGACGAATGGTCACTTCTCCTAATGCTTCAATCGAACGCATTAAAATCAATTGTGGCCCCGTCAACCCAGCATGTTTACTCAACTTTTTGGAGTGTAAATCAATGGCTCGAATGATTTGGCGGATCGCCACCAACACTTCTTCATGCTTTTCCACAATACCTACCTACAACATCTGGAGAAATTAGCTCGGACCATACCTTAGTTGTAATAAATTTGAAAGTATTGAACTCCTTCTTTTTGGCTCTCCATGTATAAAAATCTTTCCAAAAATACAAAGAGTATTAATGTTTTGTTGTCAAAGTAATTTAACTCTTGTTCTGGTTATTATTTGAACGAAATTTCAGTGTTTAAGCGTTTTTACGATATTTTGTGGCTGTTTTTCTAGATCTTTATCTCTTTTTGTGTACCATGCTTCACGGTTATTACACTCTATAGTTATGAGTACGAAATATATTTGGTGGGATTATCCGCAACTTGTCGGAGAATTTATTTCGTTGTCGTGGTTATTGAGTTCTATTTAGAATCAATAAAAGAGAGAGAAAATGACACGAGGAATTGATAAATACAGCATTGATAGTACCGATTACACCGTCGGGCAAGACAATGTGCAGAAGTGGGGCTTTGATGTCCATAATCCGGTGTTTGGTATTAGTGCTGGTCTGATTGTACTGTTTTTAGTCGTAACTCTGTTTAGTGATGCGGATACGGCTAAAAATGTCCTTGATGGGGTGAAATGGAAGATTATAGGAACATTTGACTGGCTATTTATCTGGTCTGGCAATCTGTTTGTCCTTTTTTGTTTAGGCTTGATCATTTCCCCATTTGGTAAAATTCGTTTAGGTGGTGAAGGGGCGGTTGCCGATCACTCCTTCATTTCTTGGTTATCGATGCTGTTTGCCGCTGGAATGGGGATTGGCCTCATGTTTTGGAGCGTTGCTGAACCTGTCGCCTATTTTACCGGCTGGTATGAAACGCCACTCGGCGTTGAAGCGAATACACCTGAAGCGGCAAAGTTAGCTCTGGGCGCAACCATGTACCACTGGGGGCTTCATCCTTGGGCTATTTATGCCGTTGTTGGGCTTTCTTTAGCTTTTTTCTGCTATAACAAAGGCTTACCATTGTCTGTCCGTTCTATTTTTTACCCAATTCTTGGGGACAGAGCTTGGGGCTGGGCTGGCCATGTCGTTGATATTCTTGCAGTATTAGCCACATTATTTGGATTGGCGACTTCATTAGGGTTAGGGGCTCAACAGGCAGCCAGTGGGATTCATCATGTTTTTGGCCTGGATGCGGGAATACATTTACAAATAGCGGTAATTGTTGGGGTAACGCTGCTGGCAACGATATCGGTTGTTAGAGGTATTGATGGCGGCGTTAAGGTGATTTCCAACATCAATATGATTGTGGCTTTTTTATTACTGATTTTAGTCGCCATCATTGGTTATGCCGTCACCTTTGCTTCCATTCCAACGACTTTGATGGCTTATATTGAAAATATCATTCCACTCAGTAACCCTCATGGCCGCACCGATGAGGCGTGGTTCCAAGGTTGGACGGTATTCTATTGGGCTTGGTGGATTTCTTGGTCACCATTTGTTGGGATGTTTATTGCTCGAGTCTCTAAAGGCCGCACTGTTCGTGAATTTATTACGGCGGTATTACTGGTACCAACCGCAGTGACGGTGATTTGGATGTCGGTATTTGGTGGGTTGGCGATTGAGGAAGTCATTAATGGTGTGGGTGAGTTAGGTCATAAAGGTTTAACTGATGTCTCACTGGCTATGTTCCAAATGTTTGATGGGCTGCCAATGGGGACATGGCTTTCTATCATTGCAGTTGTACTGGTTTTGGTCTTTTTTATTACCTCATCAGATTCAGGCTCGCTTGTGATTGATAGTATTACTGCTGGTGGAAAAATGGATGCTCCTGTTTTACAGCGTATATTCTGGGCCGTTATGGAAGGGGCGATTGCAATTGCTTTATTATGGATAGGAGGGACTGAAGCGGTACAGGCACTACAGGCAGGTGCTATTTCTACTGCATTACCGTTTACTTTGATTCTCTTATTGATGTGCGTCAGCCTGATTATGGGGATGCGGACGGAACAGAAAAAATCGTCATAGCAGGCGAAACAATAAAAAAACGGGTTTTTACCCGTTTTTTTATTGTCAAAATTCGAACGGTCGTTGGGCAATTTGTTGTCATTAATTTGACGTAAATATGATTGAAAGCAAAAACTTAGCTTGTGTGAATTCATTTTTACATAATTCGTGCAAAGCACATTAAATGCCGTTACTATCTTGCCCGCAATGTTCCTTTTTTCGACGATTAATTACAATGAAACTAACTCTAAAACAAAAGCTTATAGGTTCAAGCCTTTCAGCCGTTCTTGTGATGGCTGCCGCTCTGACTTGGTTATCGGCCGATCAACTTAAACAACAAACCAGCCGTGGTATTGTGGCTCGTGCAGAAGCCATATCTTCGACTGCAACAAAAGGGATCTCCGATTGGATCTCAATTCGTAAAGAGATCTCTAGTGCATTTAATGATTACAGTGCTGAGCCTGATGTCGTGCCATTCCTGCAGCAAGCACGTAAAGCGGGCGGGTTTGATGATATTTTCTTTGGCACACCCAATGGCGAGATGTACCGCTCTCATCCAGAGAGAAATCGCGCTGATTATGATCCCCGAACTCGCCCATGGTATAAAGATGCCGCTTCAGCGGGCAAACAAATCATCACTACCGCATACCAAGATGCAATAACTAACGCGCTATTAGTCACAATAGCGGAACCGGTTCGTCATAATGGACAATTTGCGGGTATTGTTGGGGCGGATGTTTTAATTGATCAGCTAATTAATGACGTGTTGAGTATGGATGCTGGAGATAAAGCTTATACCATGCTGATCGATACGCAAGAAGGTAACTTTCTAGCTCACCCCGATAAGACGTTATTGCTCAAGCCTATTGCTTCACTTAATAAAGCCCTCAACATGACCGTTCTTGAGCAGGCGGCAAATCGTCAGCAGTTACTTGAGCTGAATCTCAACGGACAAGAAACTTTCTTCTATTTTACGAAAGTACCAAATACTCCATGGGTGTTTGCCGTACAAATGGATAAAGAAACGGAGTATGCAGCCCATAGCCAATTACTGACTGGCTTATTGGTGACGGCGTTGATTATTACGATTATTGTTGTTCTGATCGTTTCTTGGTTAGTTAGCTTTCTATTTCGTGATTTACAACGAGTGTCAAAAGCATTGGAAGAGATAGCGACTGGAGAAGGGGATTTGACTCAACGCTTAGAACCTCGCAGTGATGATGAAGTTGGGCTATTAGCGAAAAACTTTAATATTTTTGTTGGCAATATGCACAATATGGTCAGCCAGTTAAGCCAGATTTCTCAGTCACTGTCTGCTCAGTCTCAAATGACGGCAGCTCATGCGGAAGAGCGAAGTGCCCGTATTCGTATGCAGCAAGATGAAGTCAATATGGTGGCAACCGCCATTAATGAAATGGCGGCTGCAACTCAAGAGATTGCTAATAACTCTGAAAACACGGCACAACATTCATCAGAAGCCGTTGATGCTTGCTCTCATGGATCCAAACAAGTATCACAAACACAGAACTCCATTCACTCGTTAGCACAAGAAGTTCAGGTTGCAACGGATGTTATTCAAGAACTGGAGGAGCATGGCAATCAGATCAGTACCATTCTTTCGACGATTCAAGGTATTGCGGAGCAAACCAACCTATTGGCACTGAATGCGGCGATTGAAGCGGCGCGAGCGGGTGAACAAGGTCGGGGTTTTGCGGTTGTGGCAGATGAAGTCCGAGTGTTAAGTCAACGTACGCATGCTTCAACTCAAGAAATTCAAAGCATGATTGAAATGCTACAAGGCACAACGAGCAAAGCGGTAGGAATTATGAATGATAGCCGTCGCTTAGCTGATACCAGTGTTGACGATGCGAACTCTGCAGCCGCGAGCCTGATGCAGATCCACCAAGCAGTTGAGAGCATTAGTGATATGGCGACTCAAATTGCATCAGCGGCAGAAGAGCAAGCTTCTGTTACATCGGAGATAACGCGTAATACGGTGGGGATCCGCGATGCTTCTAATGACTTAGCCCAAGAGGCTCATGAAGCTGCCTCACAAGCAGCGGAACTCTCTCAGCTTTCTTATCAGCTTGATCAAGAAATCCGCCGATTTAAATTGTAGACCGTAGCGAAAGGTAATAGTGAGGAGCCAAGGCTCCTCTTTTTATAACCAGAACAAACGCACTGGATGCTGGTGTGTATAATGATGCGCAATTTGTGCCTGCATCAATTCAGCGGTGGCAATAGCATCGGTTAAAGCGTGATGAGGATGATAAGCAGGCAAGCCATAACGCTGTCGGGCTTGGCCTAAGCGTAGAGACTGGGCTTTTTTACCTTTTAACTTATTCCAAAGGCCTGCGGTCATTTTTTTCTGTATTTGCGCTTCAATTTCCATGGTATCAATGATGGGAAATTCGATTCCTTCATTAATTCGGCGTCGAAAGGCGTGATCCAAAAATTCACGCTCGATCTTATGAAAATGTACGACCACGACCTTGCCCCTTAACTGCTCAAGTAGGTCATCAATAATGTCACTTAAATCTGGGGCTCCCATGATATCACTATGAGTAATGCCATGAATAATGACCGACTCTTCATCCAATTTTTGGCGAGGTCGAACGGTCCAATGCTTTGCTCTGTTGAGATAAATACGCTGCAAAGTAAAGGGGACTAAACCAATGGTGATGATTTCATCTTTATCTGCATTTAGACCCGTCGTTTCAAAGTCCATAGCCACAAACTCCATCTCACCAAGTTCGGTGTTCCCATTGGCAATCTCAGCGTGATAAAAATGTTGTAGCACAGGTGTTTGAACGACCGTCTGTTTGGCTCGATACTTATAAGGCCAGTCTATACTGGGCGCTTGAAAAATTCGTTTCATGATCACCCTTATTTAAAATTACTGCTGGCTTGGTAACGATATTTGAGAAAATTCTGGGCATTACTCAATATTTGAAACGCATCTTTTAAATTTCGACGCTCAAATTCAGAAAGATGCTCTGGCTCAATATTGTTATCTGGTTGAATATCATTCTCCACATCGAAGGCTTGGTGGCGAATACGAACCATCGAAATAAATTCTAATGCATCACGCAGATCTTGCCCTCGACCTTTGGGGAGGATCCCGGCATCAATGACATCATCTAACCGTTCAAAAGAGTTCTTTGAACGAGAGCCTACGGCGAGGGCATGAACGCGGATTAAATCAGCCAAGGGGGCGGTACCCCGACGTTTTAAGTTAATCGAATTGTTATGACGACCATCTTTTTCCATTACAAAATTTTTGAAGAACCCTAGTGGTGGTGTACGATTCAGAGCATTACGTGCTAAACAAGCAAGAAAACGGTTGTTGCGTCTCGCTCGACGAACAATAAAGCCATTGAGCTGTTCTGCCCATTTTAAGCGCCCATAGACGCCATCTAAATCAAAAAAGATGGAAGCATTAAGCAGGGCTTTCGGGTTCGGGTTATCAATCCAATCCGCAAAACAGGCTTCCCACTGCTGGCGAGTCATTCGCCACATGGGGTTGGTCGCCATGATATCGCCAGTGCAGTAGCTATAACCGCACTTATCCAATGCATCACAGACAAATGTTGCCAGTTTGGCGAAATAGTCACCGTGAGAGGCTTCATCATAGCTGTCATCTAAAATAATCGCATTGTCTTGATCTGTGACGATCAGCTGCTCATCTCGCCCCATTGACCCTAATGCTAAAAAGCAATAAGGGATGGGGGCGGGGCCAAATTCTTCTTCTGCTAATTCAATAATGCGTTGTTTGAAACTACGCCCAATGGTTGACATCGCGGTGCCAACCATATGGGAGTTTGCATCTTCGTTCACTAAACGGACGAAAGCATCTTTCACTTGTTTAGAGAGTTGGGCTAAATCATCAGCACTGTTTTGTTGGAAAATGCTACTGACGAGCAATAGTGAGTTTTGCGATTCATAACGAACAATATCGGTAATTTCTATGATACCGATGGGATTATTTTCTTTTAGCACTGGAAGATGGTGCACGTTATAGCGCAGCATGGTGAGCATGGCTTCATAAACATAGGCATTGTGATCTAGGGAGATCACCTCACTGGTCATCACTTCGGTGACGGGTTGGCTATGATCGAGATCGGTAGCAATCACTCGTCGGCATAAATCGCGGTCAGTAATGATTCCAACTACAGGGCTGCTGTCATCATCATTATCTTGCATAATACTCGGGTCAATGATCAGCAATGATGAGACATTTTCTTCAGACATTTTAATGGCAGCATCTTGAATGGATGCATCGTTATAAACAAAAGGTGCCTCACGGCTCAATAATCGTTTGACCTTGGCAGTGGTTAAATCATTTTGTTCAGCCGTATTCGAAATGGCTTGGCGCAAACGTGCATTATCTTGAACTTCAACATAATCGGCAAACGTATCATATTCATCATAGAGTTGTTGAAAGACAGCTTCAGGAATGCAATAGATTAACGTATCTTCAATTGCTGTAACGGGGAAGCTGACCTTGTTATTGGTTAGTAGCCCCATTTGTCCAAACAGGCCACCTTCGGTGATTCGGTTATACAGTTCGCCCTTGCGTCGATAAATTTCAACAACCCCACTCCTTATCATGTACAGATCTTGAATGTGGTCGCCCGCATGGATGATTGGAGTATCTTGTCGGAAGTAGGCAATTTCTACGTGATGGGCAATATCTTCCAATATATTTTCAGGAAGCTCATTAAAAGGAGGATATTGAGAGAGGAAGTTTTTTATTTCTAGTAATTCGGCTTCCATTAAGTGGCTCCTGTGTTTTCTGAGAAAGGGAGTAGAATAAACCAACCTTAGCCAAGGTTGAATTGGTCAGAAGGTGACGTATTGAGTAGTCTAAGCCCTACATACTACACGATTTTAGTTTATTACGCTGAGCATCCCCAATTTTACTTATGCTTTTATCTATTCAATGGTGATAGATAAAATGAGAAAGAAAAAAAGAGCTGGCGAAGCCAACTCTTTCATCAAGGAAGGAGAGAAGCCGTTATAATACCGCTTTAATTCCATTACACAGTGGTGACATATTTGATTTTGTCATACCAGCAACACTGATACGGCCAGAGCCTACAATATAGATAGCCAGTTCTTCTTTTAAGCGCTGTACTTGTTCTTTGCTTAGGCCTGAGAATGAGAACATACCATTTTGACGTTCAATAAAGCTAAAGTCAGCCGCTACCCCTATTTCTTTAAGGGTAGTAACAAAGAGTTCGCGCATTTCTTGAATACGTTCACGCATTTCTGCCACTTCCGCTTCCCACTCCGCACGAAGTTCTGCGTTGTTGAGGATATAAGTTACCACTGCCGCACCGTGTGCAGGAGGGTTGGAGTAGATAGAGCGGATGATGGCTTTTACTTGGGAAAATGCCGTTTCTGCAACTGCCGTTGAACCCGCAACTAAGGTGAAAGCACCCACTCGTTCGTTATACAGGCCAAAGTTTTTTGAGAAAGAGCTGGCCACTAAAATTTCTTGATTATGTTGCGCAAAAATTCGCAGCCCAGCTGCATCTTCTTCCACCCCTTTTGCAAAACCTTGATAAGCAAAGTCAAACAGTGGTAATAGGCCTTTGTCTGCTACTAATTTTGCCAACACTTCCCATTCTTCTAATGTTGGATCGATGCCCGTTGGGTTGTGACAGCAACCGTGAAATAGGACAACATCACCTGTGTTTGCTTGCTGAAGGTCAGAAACCATCGCTGCAAAGTCTTTATCTTTGGCTGCTGCGTTGTAGTAAGTGTATTGAACGGTTTCTAACCCAGCAGCATTAAATACGCCATGGTGGTTCGCCCATGTTGGGTTGCTGATCCAAACTTTAACATCACCTAACTGACGTTTAATGAATTCACCGGCGACACGTAGTGCACCTGTACCACCAGGAGCTTGAGCCGTTTTCGCTAATTTTTCATTGACGATTGTTGATTGATCACCAAATAAAAGTTTTTGTACAGCAAGCCCGTACTCGGCGGTTCCTTCAATAGTCAGATAAGACTTTGTCTTTTCTGATTCAAGCAGTGCGGCTTCGGCTTTTTTTACTGTCGCAAGAACAGGGGTTTCACCCGCTTCATTCTTGTAGATGCCCACACCCAAATTGATTTTCTCTTTTCGAGGATCATTTTTAAACTCTTCCGTCAAACCAAGAATAGGGTCAGCAGGGGCTGCGACAACTTTTTCAAACATAATATTCATCCATGTAAAGTTAAGGTGAGAAGATTGATTTCAGCTATTTATACCTTTCTGGTTGCGCAGTGACAACCATAGTCCGGTGGAAAATGAAAAAAAACCTTCGCTTAGCGAAGGTTTTTTTACACAGATGGTTTAGAAGTTAGCACTACGTGGTGTGCGAGGGAATGGGATGACATCTCTCACGTTACCCATGCCAGTAACATAAGAAACGAGACGTTCGAAACCAAGACCAAACCCTGCATGAGGTACGGTACCATAGCGACGTAAATCACGATACCAGCTCATATGTTCAGGGTCGATACCCATCTCAATCATGCGTGCATCAAGTACGTCTAAACGCTCTTCACGTTGTGAACCACCAATGATTTCACCAATACCTGGGGCCAAAACATCCATTGCCGCGACAGTTTTACCATCTTCATTAAGGCGCATATAGAAGGCTTTAATGTCTTTTGGATAATTTTTCACAATAACGGGCGCTTTAAAGTGTTCTTCAGCCAAGTAACGCTCATGTTCAGAAGAAAGGTCGATACCCCATTCCACATCAAATTCAAACTTACGACCAGAATCGAGCAGAATAGTAATCGCATCGGTATAGTCAACTTGGGCAAAATCTGATTGAACAAATTGTTCTAAACGTGTGATGGCTTCTTTATCGATACGAGAAGCAAAAAACTCAAGGTCGTCACGACGTTCGGTTAATACGGCATTAAAGACATATTTGAGCATATCTTCTGCCAGTTGAGCCACATCATTGAGATCCGCAAACGCCACTTCCGGTTCAACCATCCAAAACTCTGCTAAGTGGCGGCTGGTGTTTGAATTTTCTGCGCGGAATGTCGGGCCAAAGGTATACACTTTGCTTAAGGCACAAGCGTAAGCTTCCGCGTTGAGCTGGCCTGATACCGTTAAAAAGGTCTCTTTGCCGAAGAAGTCTTCGCTAAAGTCGATGTCGCCATTGTCTTTACGTGGCAAGTTGGCCATGTCTAGTGTAGAAACTCGGAACATTTCCCCAGCCCCTTCCGCATCAGATGCAGTGATCAAGGGAGCAGAAACCCAGTAATAACCTTGTTCGTGGTAGAAACGATGAATGGCTTGAGCAAGGCAGTTACGCACGCGAGCTACAGCACCAATTACGTTGGTGCGTGGACGGAGGTGGGCGACTTCTCGTAAATATTCAATGGAATGACGAGTCTTTGCCATTGGATAAGTTTCAGCATCTTCAACCCAACCTACCACTTTTACATGGGTAGCCGCGAGCTCGAAATCTTGCCCGCTAGCTGGGGATTCCACCACAGTACCGGTAATTTCAACAGAGCATCCAGTGGTCAGTTTTAAGACTTCATCTTGATAATTATTGAGATTATTCGGGACCACGGCCTGAATCGGGTCGAAACAAGAGCCGTCATATATGGCAAGGAAAGAGATTCCAGCTTTGGAATCACGACGTGTACGGATCCAGCCGCGAACAGTGACTTCACTGTCTACTGCAAGCTTACCGCTTAATACGTCTTTTACAGGCGCGTAAGTCATGTTTGTTATAGTCTCCATTGAGGTAAAAATTCAACCCAATGTTCATTCACGGTATTTTTTGTTTAAAAATAGGCTAAACATTGGGTTGGATTAAATTTTACAGATTCAATGGCACATATTACCTGTCAATTTTTCCGCATCAACCTTTAATATCATTTCACCGCTCAATTCTTGTCCGAAAGCGTAAATTGGTTGAGTAATGACGCCAATTGTTGGAACCATTGGGTGAAATTGGCGCGAATATCTGAGTTTAGCGTACAGATTGGGCTGGATTATGGCTCTTGTCTCCGTTGAGTAGATTCCGTAGTATTGCCTCTCTTTTCAAAGCCCGAGTAGTGAGATGAAAACCGAAATTTATAAAGAGTTTATGTTTGAGGCCGCCCACCGTCTACCACATGTACCAGAAGGGCATAAATGTGGTCGTTTGCATGGGCACTCTTTCTTAGTTCGACTCTATGTCGAAGGTGAGGTGGATCCTCATACTGGGTGGTTAGTCGATTTTGCAGAAATTAAAGCGACATTTAAGCCGATTTATGAACGTCTGGATCACTATTATTTAAATGATATTGAAGGGTTAGAAAACCCAACCAGTGAAGTGCTAGCAAAGTGGATTTGGCAACAATTGAAACCCAACCTGCCTTTATTAAGTAAAGTAGAAATTAAAGAGACCTGTACAGCAGGGTGTGTCTATACTGGGTAATACTGCGCCCAAGCCATGATATTGGCTTGGGCAAAGATGGTTAACTTCCTGCTTCGCTGAGGATCACCTCACCTCCTAGGCTCCGATAAAGGGTACTTAGGGTCACCAGTTGTTGATAATGATTTTCCAATAAAGCCGCGCGAGCATTACGTTCGTTTTCTTGGGCATCCAGTAGCGTTTTAATTTCTATTGCCCCATGTTGATATTGGCTTTGATATATTCGAGTCGCTTCAGCGGCACTTTGCCACTGCTGTGCTAATTTTTCTGCTTGATATTGGTAATTCTCTCGGGCAGATAAGGCGTTATCCACATCCTGAAAGGCGGCATACAAGGTTTTTCTATAAGTGATAACGGCCGATTCATACTGTACTTGTGCAATATCACGCTTTAGCTGCATTTCATTCCAATTTAAAAACGGCAGAGTTAGATCGGCCCCTAAAGTTCCTATGGGATCGCTCAGAAGTTTTTTTAGCTCAGTGGATGATCCACCCAAAGCTCCTGTCAGTGTGAGTGCGGGGAAATAACTGCGGCGAGTACTTTCCTTGGCTGCAAGAGAAGCTTGGAGTTGATACAACGCTTGTTTGACATCAGGTCTTCGACCCAAAACCTCAGCGGGTATCCCTGCTGAAATCGAGGGTAAGTCTTGGTCTGGCAGTTGATCGATCTCAATATCGGTTTGGTCTGGGGTCTGCTCAAACAAAATAGCTAAGGCATTACTGGCTTGTCGATATTGTTGTTGGTAATCACGGTGTGCCGCTTCCAATCCAGCCAGTGAGCGTTTGGCTTCTAATACGGTCAAGCGTGAGGTTGCACCATGGGCATATTGGCTTTGAGCAAGACTGAGAGTTTGCACTGCGTTGTCAATATCTTGCTGACTTAGGCTTATTCGTTGTTTTAAATAGCCAATCTGCCAATAGAGTTGAGCGGTAGTCGCCACTAAACTTTGTGCTGTGGCTTCTCGTTCTTGTTGCGTAGCTAGGGCACTCCACTGACTTTCATCGATCGTAGCTGAAAGCTTACCCCATAAGTCAAGTTCATAACTGATGCTGATTTTAGCCTGATAGTTTTTAGATGTTTCTCCATGGTTGAGATCTTTTGAACGACTGCCTGATGCGCCCGCGGAGAGATCGGGAATCCGCTGATCCATGTCTAAATCAGCGTTTAAGCGAGCTTGTTTTAAGGTGAGTGTGGCCTGTGCAAGGTCATGGTTGCTGGACAAAACACGTTCAACTAACTGGTTAAGCTTAGGATCTTGAAAGCTCTTCCACCATTGGCTTTCCCACAGCTTACTCGTCTCTTGTTGAGGCGTATGCCAGTCTGCAGCAATAAAAACAGAAGGCTCTACTGCTTCATATTGAGTTGAACAGCCAAACAGTAACAACATGGACAAAGCTAAGCTGGAATATTGACTCGAAGGTAACATATTTTACTCCCGTGCAAGTGCATCAATAGGGTTTAACTGAGCGGCATTTTTTGCAGGAAGATAGCCAAATAAAACGCCAATTAATGTTGAGCACAAAAATGCGGAGATGATCGAGGAGCTAGAATAGATCATGGTAAAACTACTGCCGAAAGAGGAAAAACCGATTCCGATTAAATAGGCGAGGGCAATTCCGATAATGCCACCGCAAAGACAAACAAGCACAGCTTCGATGAGGAATTGACGTAAAATGTCGTGCTGTCTTGCGCCGACAGCCATACGAACCCCTATTTCTCGGGTTCGTTCAGTAACCGAAACTAGCATAATATTCATTACGCCAATTCCACCAACAATTAATGAAATGACGGCGATGGCGGAAATGAGTAAGGTCATGGTGGCCGTTGTTTTTTGTATATTTTGCTGAATAGTATCCGTGTTAATGGTGAAAAAATCTTGAATACCGTGGCGCATGGTTAATAAAGAGATAATGGCCTGCTCAGCCGCATCACTTGGAATATTGTCATCGACACGCACAGAAATTCGATTAAGGTGATTTTGCCGCATCATCCGCGCGTTAATCGTACTGTAAGGAACCCATATATTGAGGGCATCATTATTTCCAAATGCACTCTCTTTGGCCGAGGTCACGCCAATAATTCGGATAGGGAGTTTACCTGCAAAAATGACTTTACCAATCGGGTTCTCATTAGCAAAAAGGGCCGTTAATGTATTGTTATCTATAACGGCTTCTTGGGCTAAGTTATCAACACTGGATTGGTCCCAATATTGTCCTTTGGCGAGTTCATAGCCACGGACCCGGAAAAAATCTGGCCCAACCCCTTGTATGGAAGCAGTGACGGATTGATTACTAAATTTGATGGTGGCTGAACTATTGACGGTAGGGGTGACACTGTCAATAAACGGCAGAGATTGCAGCGCTTGTGCATCTTCTGCGGTTAAGGTTCGAATGCGTCCTGAGCGCCGATCGCCAAAGCCGCTTCCGGGCATAATATCAATCGTGTTGGTGCCCATGGAGGCGATGCTGTCTAAAATTGATTTTTGTGAACCATTTCCGAGTGCTACGACAGAAACTACCGAGGCGATACCAATAATGATCCCGAGCATGGTTAAGAAGGTTCTTAACCGATGGTTTGACATGGCTAACAGCGCCATTTTTAATGCTTCCCAAAAATTGTCGATCCACTTTTGGCTACGACCAAGAGTTGACGTCTTGAATGGAGGGGGGCTATCGGGAAGAACAGGCGAGAGTGGTGCATCATTGGCTGATGGTTTGATACGATCACTGAGAATCTCACCATCTTTGATCTCAATGATGCGATCGGCATATTGAGCCACGTGCATATCGTGAGTAACAATAATGATGGTATGCCCGAGGCTATGTAGCTCTTGTAGCAGTTGCATCATTTCTGAACCACTTTTACTGTCAAGTGCACCTGTTGGTTCATCGGCAAGAATAACATCTCCACCATTAACGAGGGCTCTGGCAACCGAGACACGTTGCTGCTGTCCGCCACTTAATTGATTCGGCTTGTGATCAAGCCTGTCAGCTAGCCCTAATCGATCAAGCAGTTTGCGTGCTCTTTCATGGCGAGAATGCTTATCGTAACCTGCATAAATAGCAGGGACTTCGACATTCCCTAATGCATCTAAATCCCCTAACAGGTGGTAGCGTTGAAAAATAAAACCAAAATATTCACGGCGGAGCTGAGCCAGTTGATCAGCATTCAGTTGTGAGGTGTTTTGTCCGTTGATCCAATACTCACCACAACTTGGAGTATCTAAGCAACCTAAGATATTCATTAAGGTGGATTTGCCCGAGCCTGAAGCGCCAACGATGGCAACCATTTCACCTCGAGCAATAGTAAGATCGACCTCTTTTAAGACGGTGAGTGTTTCATCACCAGAAGTAAAATGGCGAGAAACATTGACAATTTTTAATAAAGCATCCGACATCAGAAACGCATCCCCGGTGGTCCCATACGACGGCTCGTACTGTCATTAAGCGTGTTTGGCATACCTAAAATAAGCGTATCACCTTCATTGAGCCCCTCAACAATTTCTACATTCACTTTATTGTTAATACCAATTTTAACGTCACGAAATACCTGTTGACCATTTTCTAGTACAGGAACTTGGTAGCGAGGTTTTGGTCCCGGTTGTCTGATGAGCACTTGAGCGGGGATCAATAGCGCGTTTTCTGAGCGTCGTAAAACAATGGTGACTTGAGCGGTCATCCCGATACGCAATAGACCATCAGGGTTATCAATATCAAACAGACCATGATAGTAAATCGCCTCGTCATTACTGATTGAAAGGTTGCTGTCATTGCCTGTCATTAACGTTGGGCCGGGCTCAATAGCACGTAATGTACTGGAATAGCGTTTATTGGGTTGGCCTAGAATGGTGAAATAGATAGGTAACCCCGGAGTGACTTTAATGATGTCGGCTTCTGATATTTGAGCTTTTACGGTCATGGTGTCGAGTACCGCTAGCTCAATAATGGTAGGGGTGGTTTGATTAGCATTGACGGTTTGGCCTTCCTCTACCGCATTGTAAACGACCGTTCCATTCATGGGGGCTCGAATGGTCGTATAATTGAGATCGAGCTTTGCGCTATCAACGCTAATTTTGGCTTGTTCCTGTTGTGCCTTTAACTGTTCAAGTTCGGCAATATACACGGCAAGAGAAGCTTGAGCGGCTTCATAATCTGCCAGTGAACTGGCGTTATCTGCCAACATGGCTTTTTGGCGATTGAATTCAGCTTGAGCTTGACGAATTAATGCCTGTTTGGCTTGGTATTGGGCATTTAAGCTGTTTAATGAGGCTTGGGCTTCTTTGAGTTTATTTTGCTGAGTTAGGTTGTCGATTTGAGCCACTAAATCGCCTTGCTGAATATTATCCCCTAAATTAACCGCAAGAGCCTCAATTTGACCGGAAACCTGGGCTCCAATTGCAACCAATTTTGAAGCTTGAAGCATACCGGTAGCAAGCACGGTTTCTTCGATATTACCGCGTTGAACGGTATCGGTGACGTAGGTCAGCGCTTTCTGCTTGGGATACAAAGTATAACCCAGTACGATTAGGATAAAAATCACGATGAATAGCGTGAGAGTGGTTTTCTTTGTAATAAGTAATGACATGGTAATAAAAGTGAACCAGCACATAAAAGAGAATGATTATCACCATTTATAACGTTATCTTAAGAGAAAACAAGCGGTTGTTAGGTAAAGCTAAGTAAAGATGCGTAAAGAAACAAAAAAGCCTGATGGTAGAGTATCAGGCTTTATAAGCACAATGGGCTATACTGAAATTAGCAGATTACTTTAACCGCTAATCCTCCTTGAGAGGTTTCTCGGTATTTTGCATTCATGTCTTTCCCTGTCTCAAGCATGGTTTCAATGACTTTATCCAAGGAGACACGTGGTTCAGAAGAGCGGCGCATTGCCATGCGAGTGGAGTTTATGGCTTTCACTGCAGCAATTCCGTTACGTTCAATACAAGGAACTTGGACTTGACCGGCAACGGGATCGCACGTTAACCCTAAGTTATGTTCCATGGCAATTTCTGCGGCCATACACACTTGTTCAGGGCTACCGCCTAATAGTTCGGCTAAACCTGCTGCAGCCATTGAGCAGGCCACACCCACTTCACCTTGGCAACCCACTTCTGCACCAGAAATTGACGCATTTTGTTTATAAAGGCCACCAATGGCACCAGAGGCGGTGAAATAACGAATATAATCTTTTTCTGTTACGGTCTGGATAAATTTGTCGTAATAGGCCAGTACCGCGGGAATAATGCCACATGCTCCATTGGTTGGAGCGGTAACAACACGGCCTCCCGCCGCATTTTCTTCATTGACAGCAAAGGCGTACATATTTACCCAGTCCACCACTGCCATAGGATCGTTGGTAATTTTTTCTGAGGTTAATAATTGTTGGCGTAACGCGGCAGCACGGCGAGGTACACGTAAAGGTCCGGGCAGAATTCCCTCTGTGCTCATTCCTCGTTCCATACATTCACGCATCGTACGCCAAATATTGGCAAAATAGCTTCGAACTTCTTCGTCTGAATGAAGAGCCTTCTCATTGGCCATGACTAAGGTACTGATTGATAAACCATGATCTTTACATTGATTCACTAATTGTTCAGCACTACTGAATGGGTAGGGGACTTGAATAGGAGATTCAATCGTTTGACCAAAACTTTCTTCATCCACGATAAAACCACCACCGATAGAGTAGTAAGTTTTAGCATAAGCGACCTCATCATCGATCCAAGCATGAATTTGCATACCATTTTCATGAAGCGATAAATTGGTTTTGTGAAAATTCATGCCACCTTCACGAGGGAAGGCAACAGTATGACAGTGCATGCCGACTGGAAGTCGCTCGGTTTCTTCAACACGAGCCATGAAACTTGGAATTGCATCAATATCGACTTTTTCAGGGGTATTTCCTGCTAAGCCCATAATAATAGCAATATCTGTGTGGTGACCTTTCCCTGTCAGTGATAATGATCCATAAACATCCACGGTAATTTTAGTGATGTCACGCAATTTTCCCATTGCGCGCAGGTCATCAATAAATTGTTTTCCCGCTTTCATTGGGCCGACCGTGTGTGAGCTGGACGGACCGACACCAATTTTATAGATATCAAATACACTAATCATATTGATTACCTCAAAATCAGGCCCCCCTTAATAAAGGGAGGCCCATTTATCATTATATTTTATATGTTTTAAGCTCATACATTGACGCAGAGATTAAAGAGCGCCGTAGATTACAGAACTAATGGCGGCAAAACCACAAATAACTGTAAAAATTTGTACTGGTACAGAGGTCTTATATTTTGCCATTGCTGGCACATTTTGCATGGCAAAAACAGGCAGTATGAATAAGATGGCCGCAATCATTGGCGCACCCATGGTTTCAATCATTCCTAGAATACTTGGGTTAATAATTGCAATTAACCAAGTGGTGAGAACGATAAAGACTAACGAGATCTTTTCAATTTTTGTGATGGATAATTGACTACGAGATTTGACTAACCCGACCAAACCTTCATGTGCTCCTAAGAAGTGGCCAAAGTAGCTAGAAGTAATAGCGGCGAAAGCCACAATAGGACCTAAATAGGAAATCAGTGGCGACTCATGTACGTTAGCGAGGTAAGACAAAACACTAATGTTTTGTTCTTGTGCCATATGTAGCTGCTCTGGAGTGAGCGAAAGCACAACAGAGAAGACAAAAAACATCACGAAACCCATCAGCATCATCGCTGAACCTGCTGTGATCATGTCGGTTTTTGCTACCGCTTTGTCACCGTGCTCAAGACGCTGTACTTTTGTGAATTGGCTGATAATTGGGCTATGGTTAAAAGAGAAAACAATGATAGGAATTGCAAGCCATACTACCACGGGCATCGCCGACCAATCCGGTGAGGTTTCCATCATTGAAGTATTCCATTCTGGAATAAGAAAAACGGAGAGTGCCAGTAGAATAAACACCAAAGGGTAAACCATGGCCGAAGTGGCTTTTAACATCAATTCTTTACCAAAAACAACGCCCGCAGTCATCGTTGCAATGAGTGCGCCAGAGAGCAACCAGCGAGGAATCGACGCCATACCTATTTGGTGAACTAAGAAAGAATCAACGGTATTTGTAATACCGACACCATAGATGAGAACAATAGGGTAAATGGCAAAAAAGTAAGCAAAAGTGATAAGGTTCGCGCCAGTCTTACCAAAGTGTTCTTCAACTGTATCGGTAATATCCGAATCTGGTTTGCTCGCTGACAGAACGAAACGAGCCAGTCCTTTATGGGCAAACCAAGTCATTGGTGCTGCCAATAGGGCTAAAATAACTAATGGCCAAAAACCACCTGCCCCTGCCTTAATCGGTAAAAATAGGACACCCGCACCGACGGCTGTACCAAAGAGTGACAGTGACCATACGAAATCTTTATAGGTCCATTTACCAGCAGATTGTGTGGTCGATAAAACCTTTGTGGTTGTATTCATGTTTAATTTACTCATTTTGGGAACAGGAAATAAATCGAGTGCAATTTTGCAGTTTTTCTTACAATAAAAAATAGATCTAAGTCATGTATTACCTGTGTGCTTGGATGATATGTCAAAAACCGACCCCTGATCACGGAAAAACTGTGCCACATGTAAAAAATGTTAACGTACGGATTAGATAAAGTTATTTGAATGGCGGTTTGGGTGAGAATTTCTCATGGCAAACGTTTGCTTTTTGGTTGAAATGACATCGTGATCATCTCAAAGTCGGTGAGTGATGAGCGATAAACTTGGCTAGAGAGACAGATTTATGTGTTTTTGAAGGGCTTGGAGAATTTGAGCGGTCATACCCCATATAAAATGATGTTTATATGGTATTGCAAACACTCTATGTGGGCGATTTTGTATCTGAAAAGTGCTGCTGTAGAGTTTGCGCTGATCCAGTAAATAATTTGCTGGGATCTCAAAAACTTCCTCTACTTCATTGCGATCGATGCAGGTTTTATAATTGGCATCAATAAATGCAACAACAGGGGTTACCGCAAAATGACTGACAGTGAGCAGCTCTGGTAATTGGCCTAAAATCTCTATCTCACTATCTGAAACACCAATTTCTTCTTGTGCTTCACGTTTTGCTGTTTGATAAAGCGAGCCATCACTTTCTTCATATTTTCCTCCGGGAAAGCTGATCTGCCCTGGGTGATGTTTTAGGTGAGCGGCTCGTTTCGTTAAGATAATATTAAGTCCATTTTCACGCTCAACAAATCCAACTAAGACAGAAGCTTTTCGCAATGCATCTGGTGATAAATGAGAGACTCGATGGAGTGACTGAGCATGATACTCCGGCGGCATTGTCAAAAGAAAACTTTGCATTAGTTGGTTTTTATTAAGCGTAATGATTTCCATGGGGTTCTCTATTATTCCGGTCTTATTGCTCAAGGATCGGGAGGATGCGGCTGAGTTTATCTAATGTTTCCTGATATTCAGCCTCACATTGACTGTCTGCAACGATGCCACCTCCCGCCCAAGCATACAACTGCTGCTGGTGGGCTATCAAGGTGCGGATAGTAATACTGGTATCCATACGTCCATGGCGGCTGATATAGCCAATCGAGCCACAATAAGCGCTTCGACGGTGCGGCTCTAATTCTTCAATGATTTCCATTGCTCGTACTTTAGGGGCCCCTGTAATGGAGCCACCGGGAAAGCTTGCTCGCAGTAAATCGGTATTTTGATAGTGTGTATCCAATTTGGCTCGAATCGTACTTACCAAGTGATGGACGGCAGGAAAGCTCTCAATAGCGAATAACGTGGGTACATGAACACTGCCTGGTTGTGCGACCCGACCAATATCATTTCGCAGTAGATCGACAATCATTAAATTTTCTGCTTGATCTTTCTCTGCACTAGCTAGTTCTCTCGCATTACTCGTATCTTGTTGTGGGTCATCACTACGAGGTCGTGTTCCCTTAATGGGTTTTGTTTCAATCTCGCCTTGGTCGACCAATAAAAATCGTTCAGGTGAAACGCTGAGAATCGTGCCTTGCTTAAGGCGTATAAACGCAGAAAATGGAGCCTGATTGACTTGCTCTAATTTTTGGTAAGCCAGCCACTCACTGCCTTGGTAACTGGCTTGAAAACGCTGTGCAAGATTGATTTGGTAGCAATCACCGGACAGTAAATAGGTTTGTACTTGACTAAACTTTTGTTGGTATTGCTGGGCAGACATATTGGATTGCCAAGGCGCCGTAAGCTTAAAGGGGTGGATTTCTGGCTGGGTTTGGGCATGTAACCAAGCTTGAGCTTGGGGTAGGTTGTCTCCCACCCAGTAAGCCATTTGTTGGTGATGATCAAGCACAATCGCCCATTCATAAAGGCCGATAGCCATCTCAGGCATGGGTAAGTCATGTTCTGCGATAGTGGGCAATTGTTCAACACGTCGTCCAAGATCGTAACTAAAATAACCCACCGCTCCACCAATGAAAGGGAGATCGTCTTGAGTTGTCAAATTGGGCAGGTAGGTCGCTTGTAATTGTGCCAGTAACTCAAAAGGATCTTTTTGTGACACTGTCACTGATTGTGGGGTGCAAATTTCTGTTTTATCGGCGAGGGTGGTTAAGGTCACAATCGGGTTGGCGACCAAGATATCAAATCGGCTATCGGGGTGTTGTTCTGATGGAGAGCGTAATAACATGGCCCAAGGGAGATGCTCTATCTTAGAAAAGATTTGATGAGCAAGGTCCTTTTGATAGCTGAGTGACTGAATTTGTACGGTTTTTTTTTCGTTGCTATTCATTTGTGTAATTTGTGACAAAGGGACGCTTCACTGCATAGCGTGTTGAGGAAAGCAAGAGTATCATATAAAGGAGTAACCTCAAGCAGTTGGCAGAGTAAGCTCATCTCTTGAGGTTGTGAGAGTATAAAACTCCAAAATAAAGCTGCTACTTGATGAATGTGTTCAATTCAGTCGTTTTTCGCCTTCAGGCATTACTGGCGCTCGAACCCATCATTTAAGCGTCAGCCCATGGAAGCATAATGATAACGAGGCATGCAATGACGGTTATACGCAAGCAAGATGTGATCAGCAGTGTTGCTGATGCTCTTCAGTACATTTCTTATTACCACCCCCTTGATTTTATTCAAGCACTGGAACAAGCCTACCACCGTGAAGAAAGCCAAGCGGCAAAAGATGCGATTGCGCAAATTTTGATTAACTCACGCATGTCCGCAGAAGGACACCGTCCAATTTGTCAAGATACTGGGATTGTGACTTGTTTTGTTAATATTGGTATGGACGTTCAATGGGACGCGACCGATATGACTGTACAACAAATGGTCGATGAAGGGGTTCGTCAGGCTTATACGAATCCAGATAACCCATTGCGCGCATCTGTATTGATGGATCCTGCGGGCAAGCGAATCAATACCAAAGATAATACACCAGCCGTTGTGCACATTAATATGGTGCCGGGTAACAAGGTTGATATTCAAATCGCAGCGAAAGGCGGCGGTAGTGAAAATAAAACGAAAATGGCAATGCTCAACCCATCAGATGATATTGCTGAATGGGTAGAAAAAACATTACCAGCCATGGGCGCGGGTTGGTGTCCACCGGGAATGCTCGGTATTGGGATAGGTGGGACGGCAGAAAAAGCGGCCGTTTTAGCCAAAGAATCTTTGATGGAGCATATCGATATTCAAGAGCTAATTGAGCGTGGCCCACAAAATGCTGAAGAAGAGCTTCGGTTAGACATCTTTAACCGAGTGAATAAGCTTGGCATTGGTGCACAAGGGTTGGGCGGCCTAACAACGGTTGTTGATGTGAAAATCAAAACTGCGCCGACGCATGCAGCATCGAAGCCGGTGTGTTTGATCCCTAACTGCGCGGCGACTCGTCATGTGCATTTTACGCTAGATGGCTCTGGCCCAGCAGAGTTAACGCCACCGAAGTTGGAAGATTGGCCACAAATTACATGGGAAGCGGGGGAGAATACCCGTCGAGTAAACCTTGATACCGTTACGCAACAAGAGATAGAAACATGGCGAACCGGAGAAACAGTACTGCTTTCTGGTAAAATTTTGACGGGTCGAGATGCGGCACATAAACGTATTCAAACGATGCTACAAAATGGTGAAAGCTTGCCAGAAGGGGTCGATTTGAAAGGGAAATTTATCTACTACGTTGGCCCTGTTGACGCGGTGGGTGATGAAGTGGTGGGGCCTGCTGGTCCAACAACCTCTACCCGCATGGATAAATTTACCGATATGATGCTGGAAGAAGTTGGGGTGATGGGCATGATCGGGAAAGCTGAGCGTGGCCCTGCAACTGTAGAGTCAATCAAGAAAAATAAAGCCGTTTATCTGATGGCTGTCGGTGGAGCGGCTTACTTAGTGGCGAAAGCGATTAAGAAAGCACGTGTAGTGGCTTTTGAAGATTTAGGAATGGAAGCGATTTACGAATTTGAAGTTGAAGATATGCCCGTGACCGTGGCCGTTGACTCAACGGGTGCAAATGCACATCAAACTGGTCCAGATACTTGGCGAGTAAAAATTGCTGAAGCGGCGGAGTAATTCCTCAGCAATTTAGTCTACAGGTTGAAAAAAGTAAAAGGTGCAGCGCTTGCTGCACCTTTTGTATTGAACAGCATTGCGTATATACTAGAACAACTAATTGAATTCTCAGGAGAAGAAAATGCCACGCTTTATACGAATTTTGCAAATGGCGATTGCCATTATCATTGGCATCTTTCTAATGTATGACCTAATCCTTCACGGAGTCAGTCTGTTTGATAACAAATACGTGATCATTTCGAGTGTATTATTCGTTCTGTTACAGATTAGTTTGTTTGTTATTTATAAATTAATTGAAGATGATTGAGGCAGTCTGACTTATGTTCTGTGTGATTCCATCTTCGAGCGGTTGAAGCATAGATCTGCGTATACTCTGAGCATGATAGTCAAAGAGTATAATGATGAAGCTTTTGACTGTATTCAGAGGCTTCATCTACTTTGATTTAGCATCATTGACGTATTATCTTTTACGTCATCTCAATGGTTGGCTTAGAGGGCTTGATCATTGTTCTAAGTTAACTTGTCTTTATTCTCTCTCATTCAAACATCATTAAAAGGTGGCGTTATTCATGAAACGCATTGGTCAAGAAGTCAGTGATCTCATCCATCGAGGATTAGACTCTCATGTGCGTCTGGCAGTGACGGGGTTATCTCGAGCGGGTAAAACCGCATTTATTAGCTCTTTAGTTAACCAACTGTTACATACCTCCACTCATGATCAACTGCCTCTATTTTCTGCTGCGAGAGATAAACGTATTATTGGTGCGAAACGTGTTCCACAAAGCAATCTAATGGTTCCTCGCTTTAGTTACGATGAAGCAATGGAGCAATTGCATCAATCTCCCCCCATGTGGCCAATACCAACGAGAGATGTCAGTGAAATACGCTTAGCCATTAAGTACCGCCCTGAAAAACGTAGCAAACGGCTGCTCGGAAGTACAGCCACGCTATACCTTGATATTGTTGACTATCCCGGTGAATGGTTATTAGATTTGCCTCTCTTAAATATGGATTTTGCTACTTGGTCTCAGTTGCAGATGAACGCCTTACACGGCATTCGGGCTGAGTTAGCGAAACCCTGGTTACGTGAACTCAGCACCTTAGATCTGAATCAAGAAGCGGATGAAAAAACCTTAGCGCATATTGCTTCGTTATATACCGATTATCTTCATCAATGTAAGCAACAAGGGTTACATTGGGTACAGCCTGGGCGTTTTGTTTTACCGGGAGAGTTAGCGGGGGCTCCGGTGTTACAATTTTTTCCATGCTTAGGGATAGAGAAAGATGGAAAAATGGCGAAACGTTCGATGTTAGAGTTGCTCAATACTCGCTATCAAGAGTATCAACATAAAGTGGTGAAGGCATTTTATAAGCATCATTTCTCTACCTTTGATCGGCAAATTGTCTTGGTAGACTGCTTATCGCCTTTGAATTTGGGCTATGATGCTTTTATGGATATGAGAGGCGCGATTGAACAAATTATGCACAGTTTTCGTTATGGACGAAATGGCTTACTCAACCGTTTGTTTGCCCCCAAAATAGATAAAATTGTGTTTGCTGCAACCAAGGCGGATCACGTCACGCCAGATCAACATCCCAATATGGTTTCGTTATTACAGCAGATGATTCATCCAGCATGGCAGCACGCAGCTTATGAAAATATTGCAATGAGTTGCATGAGCTTAGCTTCGGTCAGAGCGACTCAGTCTGGATACATTGACACGGCACAGAACCCTATATCAGCGATTCAGGGAACCAGTTTGACGGGAGAAAGTATTACCCTTTTTCCAGGAGACGTTCCTAAAAAATTGCCCAATCCAGATTATTGGTCACAACATCCATTTGATTTTGTGGCATTTCGCCCTATGCCTAGCAGTGTTGATCAGCCTTGCCAGCATATTCGAATGGATAAAGCGTTAGAAACGTTATTAGGAGATAAGCTGAAATGAGTGATCTAAAAAGTAAGCAAATCTTTGACCAGCCGTTAAAACAGGCTGAAGTGACGGAAACCCTGACGAGAAAAATTGCCTTTACGGAGCAAGCACGGTTTGTACCAGAAGCCACCGCAGTAGAAGACGAAGGAGAGGCTGAAGCTAAACTTGAGCAAATTATCCGTCCTACTAAAAGAAAAAAAAGGGGAATGGTTGCGCTGTTAGTTCTGTTTTCAGGGTTGATTGGCTGGCAAGCCATTGATTCTATTCTGTCGGCGGTTCAAGCTGGCGACTGGCTTGCTCTGGCTTGGAGTAGTTTTCTTGCTGGGGTAGCGGGGCTGGGAATTGGCAGTATGAGTCGAGAATTGTGGAAATTACGTAAGCTTCGCCAGCATTTCTCAGTACAAGAGCAGGCTGAAAACTTGATTGTGCAGGATGCGGTGGGCCAAGGCATCACATTTTGTGAAAGTTTAGCTCAACGCGCACTTATTAATCAGCAGAGTGAGGTTTATCAGCGCTGGCTAAATAGTGTCAATGACAGCCATAGTGATGCTGATATCATAGAATTGTATGATGCGATGGTGGTCAGCGAGCAAGATAAAAAGGCAACTCAAATTGTCTCGCGTCATGCGACAGAAGCCGCGGTTTTGGTTGCCGTCAGCCCATTGGCATTGGTCGATATGCTGTTTGTTGCGTGGCGTAACTTTAAAATGATTGATCAATTAGCAAAAATGTATGGGGTTGAATTGGGGTATTGGTCACGTTTACAGCTGTTTAAAGCGGTATTGGTCAATATGGCTTTAGCCGGAGCCACCGAAGTCGCTATTGATGCAAGTATGGACCTACTTTCAATGGATTTAACTAAAAAAATTTCCGCTCGGGCTGGGCAAGGGCTGGGGGTGGGGTTACTTACTGCACGGCTAGGATTAAAGGCGATGGCTTTACTTCGACCTTTACCTTGGCAGCCGGAACGCGCCGTGAAGTTACGTGAAATACGTAAGCAGATCGTCGCCAAAATAACAGCTTTGGTGTCGAAGTAACCGGGAATGGGTTTTGCGTATGATTCTTGGGGAATTTTGCGGAGAATCGCTTGACGCGTTTTATGCCATGATAGACACTAGTGTCAACTTTTCGTGACACTTTCTGACTAGGATACAATTCAGTGCGCCTTGAAGTCTTTTGTGAAGACAGACTTGGGTTAACCCGAGAGCTGCTTGATATTCTCGCCTCGAAAAACATCGATCTTCGAGGCATCGAAATTGATGTCGTAGGGATTATTTACCTCAACTGCCCCGATATTGATTTTGATACTTTCAGTGAACTTATGGCAGAAATTCGCCGTATTTCTGGGGTAAAAGATGTCCGTAAAATCCAGTTTATGCCAATGGAAAGGCATAATACGGAGCTTATCTCACTGCTTAACAACCTTCCGGATGCTGTACTGGCTATTGATTTAAAAGGGGCGGTTGATATGGCGAATCACAGTGCACTGGCCCTATTTAACAAAAATAGTGATGAAGTCATTGGTCGGCAAATCACTCAGTTATTACCGTCGTTTAATTTTTCACGTTGGGTAGAAGGCAGTAAAGCTCGGATTCGAGAAGAGGTTGTGATTGAAGGTCTGGACTATCGAATGGAACTAATGCCCGTTTACATTCGTGACGAATCTCTGCAATCTACGCTTGCCAGTTGCATGATGATTTTACGTGCACAATTGGCATCTTTTCAGCAAGAGACTTACATTCCCGTTCATAACAACTTAGGTTTTGAGCACTTTGTTGGGGTATCTAACCGTCATAAATCATTAATGAATCATGCTAAAAAACTGGCCATGTTAGATCAACCGCTCTTGTTAGAGGGAGAAACGGGGACAGGAAAAGAGATGTTAGCGCGGGCTTGTCATCATCGTTCCCATCGTTCTAATTCGCCTTTTTTAGTGCTGAGTTGTGCTTCTATGCCGGATGATGTCGCTGAAACCGAGTTATTTGGTCATGCACCCGGTTCGTTTAATCATCAGCAAGGACACAAAGGCATTTTTGAGCAGGCAAATGGGGGAACCGTTTTTCTTGATGAAATCGGTGAAATGAGTCCTCATCTGCAAATCAAACTGCTGCGTTTTTTACAAGATGGTACTTTCCGCCGAGTGGGTGAAGAGCATGAAATGCATGTGGATGTTCGAGTCATCGCATCAACACGGCATCATCTCGCAGATCTCGCAGAATCGGGCCGCTTTCGTGAAGACTTATTTTATCGTTTGAATGTACTTACCGTTCGTATTCCTCCCTTGCGAGAACGTCCAAGTGATATTCAGCCATTGTTGGAACTGTTTATTGCGAAACACACACACAAATTAGCCATGGCTAAGCCCCAATTAGCGGAAGATTTGCTTGAACAACTCATGCATTATCCTTGGCCGGGTAATATGCGCCAGTTGGATAATATGGTTTTACGTGCTTTAACTGAAATGCCAGATAAACTTTTACGTGTCGAGTATTTCCATCTGCCGCCACTGGAAGCGGGAGCATCCAGCCTGACAAGTGTAAACCTTGATGGTTCTCTAGATGAAATTATGAAAGAGTATGAATCGCAAATTCTTGACAAATTATACCAATCTTTTCCTTCCAGCCGTAAGTTGGCTAAAAGACTGAATGTGTCACATACGTCAATTGCCAATAAATTGCGTGATTATGGGATAAGGAAACGTTGATGGACACATCATTGTACTCTGTTTACCAAACCGATGGCGAAATCATTGTCCGAACGGCAAAGCGAGAGGATGCGTTGATGATTGTCCAATACTTTACCGCTAATCGTGACTATCTTAAGCCTTGGGAGCCCAAACGAGAAGCGGGCTTTTTTCAAGTGACGGGATGGCAGCAAAAATTGCTTAAGCTTGATGAGCTGCATAAGCTGGCTCTAGGCTACTACCTGCTCATTATTGATGCAAAAAGCCAAGCTATGTTGGGGACAATTTCATTTAGTAACTTGACGAGATTTCCTTTTCATGCGTGTCATGTTGGTTACTCATTAGCCGAAAATGCACAAGGTCGTTATATTATGACAAGAGCGTTGAGCTTGGCATGTCAGTACTTATTTGAACAGCAAAATATGCACCGCATTATGGCGGCTTACATGCCTCATAATACCCGTAGTGCTGCGGTATTAGAGCGGTTAGGCTTTGTGCTCGAAGGACTGGCAAAAGATTACTTACTGATTGATGGGCAGTGGCAAGACCATATACTCACCTCATTAATAAACCCAAATTGGCAAGCCAATTTACCAAAATAACGCTTTATTTACTCTCTCCAACCCAATGTAGGGTGGATTAACGTCGAAGGACATTTCATGTCGTATTTGCCTTTGGAACAATACCCAAGAAAATGGATTTTTACTCATCAGTCAATGCCGATACCAGAGCTAGAACTGGCACAGATTAAGCCTATGACGCCCATGCGTTCTGCGCAGTTTTGGAAAGAAAATATCAGTGCTCAAAGCCCAGATGCGGATCGATTTAGTTCTCAAGATTGGCCAAGTAAAGCAGGCAGTTGGACAGAACTGGTGGATTGGATGGCAGAATGGGAAAGTGATGAAGCTGAACTACCACAAGCGATTTTAACGCATATTGATTGGCAAGATGATGTCACAGTCTATTTTTGCTATGAAAAATACAATGTTATTGAAACAAAATGGGCTGTGTTTAAACGGCACTGGAAAAACTTTTTGTTTTACGATGATGGGCCGATTTTATTGGGGCGCCGTCGGAGCGAAGCGCTTTGGTTTCAAACAGAGGGATCTGTGAAACTGGGGGTAAGAGTATAGGGTTGCTTGCACAAAGCCGGAAATAAAATCCGGCTTTGTGTGAATAGACATGTGTAACCCTTTACTCTACCGTGACGTCTTTTTTCCGCTGCGCACTTAAGGTGCTGCCCATTGAAGCGCTGATGATCATACAAATGGCTAGCCATTGTGAAAAAGCCAGCTGTTCTTCTAGAATCAAAAAACCTGCGATCGCCGCGATGGCGGGCTCTAAACTCATCATGACACTAAAATGTTGAGTGGAAAGGCGGTTTAAGGCCAACATTTCTAGGCTGTATGGAAGTGCACTGGAGAGCAGTGCAATCGTCAATGCCATGGGCAAAACGGACCATGTAAAAATACTTGATTCTGCAGTCATTGCACCAATAGGAAAAATAATGATTGCCGCCACCGACATTCCAATGGCGACCGTCATTCCACCTGAACCAACACTGCCAGCCCGTTGACCAAACCATATATATCCAGCCCAGCAACAGCCAGCACTGAGTGCCAGTAATACACCGACAGGATCTAGAGCATCCACACCCGTCATATCTGGTAACAGTAGCAACATGCCGCAAATCGCAAAAGCAACCCAAACGATATCGAGTTTCCGTTTTGAAGAAAAGAGCGCAAGAAGTAATGGGCCTGAGAATTCAAGCGCAACCCCGATCCCTAATGGGATACGTTCAATCGCAAAATAAAACAGGATCTGCATTCCACCTAAGCTTGTGCCATAGATAATCATGGAACGCCACTGTGAGAGACTGAGCGAGATTCGCCAAGGACGAAATACGATCAGTAGAATCAGTGCTGCGAGGCTAATTCGAAGTGCGACCGTTCCTCCCGGGCCAACAATGGGAAAAAGCTGTTTAGCGAGCGAAGAGCCAGACTGGATAGCCATCATGGCGACCAGAAGGCAACCGACCGCAATGAGTATCGGCGATTTTTGGGTCATAGTACTCTTTGATTTGAAGTCATTAGGTTATCAGCGAGGGGAAACAGAATCAGGTTATCTCTGTTTTCTGCTGGAATTCGAACTGACTCTCTGCTTTTTATGCTTTCTCCATAGAGTTGAGTCTAAAAGCTGAGTCAAACATAGCTAAAAATTCATTCTGCCTGAATTTAAATAAATGGCAATGGTGATCACAATTTGTTGATGATTCGCTGAAAAAATGGCAACAAGATTGGGGGGCAAGGGTTTCGTCGTATCAATAGAAATCATGAATTGATTTTCTCACTAGAGGGGAGTCAATACCTTTCGAAGTAATATGAGAGATCACCGTGTTTTTTGCTCAGGTTTTTACTACTTATTGAAAGTTATAGATATTCGTTGATCTAAGCCTAAGTATTTCTTTTTTCCTTCGGCATAATCAGACGTATGCCCTAAAAACATAAATGATTTTTAGGTCTAGGGCATATCCAAGAATGATGAGGCAGTTGGAAAATAATTCAGGCCATCATGAGCGGATCTTTGCATAAATGTTCTCAGGAAGAGTGAATATGATACGTCCTTATCTCAAATTTATTATCCCTATAGCCATTCCGTTACTTATATTATGGTTACCTTTGTCTGCTTTTCCCTTTGAAGGATTAACCATTATTCAGCAACGGGTGATCGCTATTTTCTTATTAGCTGCACTGTTATGGGTGTTTGAACCTATTCCTATTTACGCTACATCAGTCGTGATTATTGTGTTAGAGATACTCATGTTGTCGGATAAAGGGCTATGGCTATTTAGAACACAGCAAGAACTCCCAGAATTTGGAGGTTTACTCCGTCATAGTGACATTATGGCAACCTTTGCCAGCCCGATTATTATGCTCTTTTTAGGGGGCTTCTTCCTTGCCATGGCTGCAACGAAGTATCGCTTAGATGTTAACTTAGCGCGTGTGTTACTAAAGCCTTTTGGGCAAGATCCTAAATTTGTAATGTTGGGCCTCATGTTGATAACAGGCGTGTTTTCAATGTTCATGTCCAATACCGCTACAACGGCAATGATGCTTTCAATACTGACCCCGGTGATTGCTGTTTTTGGTCCAAAAGATCCCGGCCGAGTCGCATTTGCACTGTGTATCCCTGTTGCTGCCAATATTGGTGGTATTGGAACGCCCATCGGAACACCTCCCAATGCGATTGCATTGAAGTATCTGGTCGGTGATAACTTGATCACCTTTGGTGAGTGGATGGCTTTTGGGGTTCCATTCGTCATTATCTTGATGGCGTTAGCTTGGCTATTAATTGGCTTTTTATATCGTGCTGAGCAAAAAACGATTGAACTCAGCATTAAAGGGAAGTTTCTGAAAACGCCAAAAGCCATTGTGGTTTATATTACCTTTGCGGCGACCATACTGTTGTGGTTAATGGGGTCCGTCCATGGTATGAACTCTTACACGGTTGCTTTAATTCCCGTTGCTGTTTTTTCCGTTACGGGCATTATCAATAAAGAAGATTTGAAGAAAATTTCATGGGATGTGCTGTGGTTGGTCTCTGGTGGTATCGCATTAGGTCTTGCATTGGATAAAACCGGGCTTGCTCACCTAATGGTACACAGCATCCCATTTGATCAATATTCTCCTTATATTGTTCTTTTGGGGGCGGCATTCTTATGCTTGCTTATGGCGAACTTTATGTCGCACACAGCAACTGCCAACTTATTGATGCCAATTATGGCTGCGTTGGGGGCATCAATGACGTCATTAGCTCCATTAGGGGGCGAAGTCACGTTGATCCTTGTGGTCACTTTTGCTGCTTCACTTGGGATGTCACTGCCGATCAGTACGCCACCGAACGCGTTGGCTCATGCCACGGGCAATGTGCAAAGTAATCAAATGGCACGTGTCGGCGTTATCCTAGGTGTCATTGGTGTGCTGATGAGCTTTGTCATGATTTGGTTACTGCATGTGGTCGGCCATATTGGCTAAATGTAGGCGCAATAGGTAGGGTGTATGAATCCACAAGTGCAAGCTTTAGTTGAACGATATTTTGACAGCGAACAGCGTAGAGTGACGTTGCCAAGTGGTTCGATTGTACTTCAACAAAATGGCTATAATGACCGCCTTTATTATGTAAAGGCGGGAGAGCTACTTGGACAATTTTGTGAGAAGGATGGCAAACCTATCACGGTTTTTTCAGCCTCAGCGGGGGCTTTTATTGGTGTACACAGTTTCTTTTCGGGACACTGGATCGCCTCTTCAACGGTGGTTGCTCAGACTGATGTTGAATTGGGGTGGATCGATAGGCAGACTCCTGCGGTTGATGAAGCCCTATTTGGATCGTTGAGCTCTCAGTTTATGCCGGTCATTGTTGCAGAGCTTTCTCGTCGTCAGCGGCGAGCGATGCAAGAAGCCGTTGCCAAAGAAAAAGCATTAGAACGGTTACATATGGCTGAACAAATGTCCACATTAGGCCAATTAGCTGCAGGTATTTCTCATGAACTGAATAATGCCATTGGGGTAGTGAGCAGTAAGACGGAGCGTTTAGAGTCTTTGTTTATTGATTTACTACAAGAAGTTCATCCAGAGGCCAGCCAGTTTTTTGATTTTGGCTTACTGTACGGTCAAAAAGTATCATCGAGTGAGGCCCGAACAAGAGGGGCTCAATTTGCTCGTCGTTATCAGCTGGCTTCTAATGTTGCAAGAGAACTTGCTCGAGCGGTACCAGAAGAAACACTCTCTAAGCACTGGCTTAATAACCCTCATTTGGCGATTCGCTACTGGCAAATGGGACGAGATCTCCATGATTTGCGTCTTGCATCCAAGCATGTGGTTGGCATTGTCAAATCCGTAAAACAACTAGGACGCAGTGACATTCATTTAGATGAAGAATTGGATCTTAATGAAACGTTAAATCGGGCATTGGCTTTACTGCAAAGTGATCTACGTCGAGTGTCGGTTCGGATGCGCCCTGGTGCTCTACCTATTTTGAAAGGTTCACAGACAGAATGGGTACAGGTTTGGGTCAACATCATTAAAAATGCGTGTGATGCAATGGCTCAGACCCAACACCCTGAAATTGATATTCATACACGTTACAACAAACAACGGATTCTTATCACGATTGCCAACAACGGTCCGGAGATCAATGAAGCCACTAGGCGGAAAATTTTCCAACCGAGTTTTACCACCAAAAAAGATGGGTTGTCGTTTGGCCTTGGCTTAGGGTTAGCCATTGTTAAACGGATAGCGACCAGTTATGGGGGAAGCATTGCCGTTAAGAGCAATGATGAGAAAACGATTTTTAGGATCAAATTACCAGTCGAGGATGGATATGGAGAAGCTTAATATCATTTGTGTTGATGACCAAAGGGAAGTGCTAAGTGCAGTATTGCAAGATTTACAGCCATTGGCCCATTGGTTACAAATTGAAGATTGTGAATCAGCCGATGAAGTGCTGGAATTGATGGATGAGCTAGATGCACAAGGAGAATATATTGCTTTAGTGGTTTCTGACCATGTGATGCCCGGGAAAACGGGAGTAGAGTTGCTCAGTGAAATTAACCAAGATCCTCGTTTTATTGGTACTAAGAAAGTATTGCTAACAGGGCAAGCTACGCATAGCGATACCATCAATGCCATTAATACGGCGGGTATTAATCGTTATTTTGATAAGCCTTGGCGAGCCGAAGAGCTGACCGCTTGCGTTAAACAACTGGTGACTGAGTTTATTTTTGATAAAGGGCTTGACTATACCGAATGGCATCATGAGTTGGATCAAAACGTTGTCTTAAATCGATTACGCTAATTCCCCTGAGACTTCAGCGTGAGGTCTGATTCTTCACGCTGAGTCGCTGGTTATTCCTCTTTCGATTTTTCTTGTGGTTCTTGAATCTGGTATAGGGTGGTTTGGTGTCCCGCACACGTTGTTTTGCAGTTACACACTTTATCAACCCCAACGTTAGACAGCCCACCACAACTTCCTTGAATCGGTTTACGACGAGCCATGACGCCAAGGCTCATCAAAACTATCATTAATAAAAAAAATCCCACAGTGATTAAGTAAATCATAACTTCGCTCTCATCTATCGATGAATATTAAAAATACGCTGTAATTTATCTAACGTTCTTGGATTCAGTTTAGTTGTTGAAACGGGCGAGGTACAGGCGGGTTTTTCATAGCAGCAAGAATGCGATGCTTTATTCGGGGATGGGCGCGCATAACTCATATCGGTGACTTCTTGAAGCTGGCTCAGATCTAAGGCATCCAATGGGCAGCGTGGCGGATAAGAAAATACCTTAATCCCTTTTTTAAAGAGCGTTGACAACATAGCTTGACCAATATTTTTGACCACAATGGCGTGAACTTGGTGTTGCTGCAACAGGTTAAGGCGCACTGACTTTTTCCCGCAATGTTTTTCCCCCTCATCTAAAGTTTCTGGAATATGAATGAGTTGACGCTGCTGATTGTCTGAATCGATCAGTAAAAATGCGGGTGCTTTAGAAAAATGATTACTCAGTTGATTATCTCGACAGGGAATTGCATAAATCATGGTTCACTTCCTTCATCCAATAATATAGTCAGCATTGTGCGCTAATTATTGGCATATGCCAATAATTTTTTGAGGGTTTGTCATACATAGAAGGAGAATTGCGCCATGAAAATGCTGAAATAAATAAGATTGTTGACAATATGTTGATGTGGTTCGTCTGTAGAGATATTGATAACGAAAGAGAATGAGTCACTGTAATTGAAATATAAAGTTTTTCTTATGATGCATATTATCTCATTTCATGAAATGAAAAGGCACTCATACGACCTTAGTCTAAATTGTCGACAATTAGCTTGATTGTCGACAATTTGATCGATTATGTTAGTGCTATGTTGGTAGTCGGTAATGAATATTGTTGGAACGATTACCCATCCAAAAGAAGATAAGTAAAAATGAATCGTGAATTAACGAAACGTCAAACTTGTGACAAAGAGTACACCAAGTCAGAAAGCCTTACTGAATTTCTGATTGAAGCGATTGTGGCGGGCGAGATGGTGCCGGGCAGTAAAATCTCTGAGCCCGAGTTAGCAAAGCATTTTCAGGTTAGCCGAGGCCCATTACGTGAAGCTCTGATGCGGCTAGAAGGGTTGGGGCTTATTGAACGGATTCCTCATGTTGGCGCTCGAGTTATTCAACTTTCTCGAGAGAAGCTGCTTGACCTTTATGCGGTTCGCGAAGCATTGGAGGGCATGGCGGCTCGTTTAGCGGCTCGGCATATTACTGAAATTGAGTTAGCGAGTTTAGACACTCTATTGTCGACACATTCTGAACATATTAATCAGGTGGATGGTGCTTCTTATTTTCATCAACAAGGCGATTTTGATTTTCATTATCGGATTATTAAAGCCAGTCGCAATAATCAGTTGATCGCGCTGCTATGTGATGAGCTTTACCATTTGTTACGAATGTATCGATATCAATCGCCTCGCTCACATTCTCGCCCGGTGGAAGCATTAGAAGAACACAAATTTATCTTGCAGGCGATTCGTAATCGTGATGAAGAGTTAGCCGAAATGCTGATGCGTAGACACATTGCCTACAGTCGTCGTTTGATTGAACAACAGATAGATCATGAAGCCTAAAATTAAGGAGAATCCTATGAGTTTAAGTCCAGGAGCTAAATTCAGGCTCGCTATTCAGTCCCATCACCCTTTGCAAATTGTTGGCACGGTCAATCCATACTGCGCCATGATGGCAAAAAAATTGGGTCACCAAGCGATTTATCTCTCGGGTGGGGGAATTGCTAATGCATCTTATGGTTTACCCGATCTTGGTATTACCACTCTTAATGATGTGCTGATTGATGTTGAGAGAATTACCAATGCCTGCGATTTACCGTTGCTGGTAGACATTGATACTGGCTTTGGCGGAGCTTTCAACATTGCTCGAACCATTAAAACGATAGAAAAAGCTGGGGCTGCTGCCGTTCATATGGAAGATCAGGTGGCTCAAAAACGCTGTGGTCATCGTCCTAATAAAGCCATTGTGAGTATCCAAGAAATGGTGGATCGAATCAAAGCTGCCGTTGATGCGCGTGATAACCCAGAGTTTGTCATTATGGCACGTACGGATGCTCTGGCAGTGGAAGGGATGGACAGTGCCATTGAGCGGGCGATAGCGTATGTACAAGCTGGAGCAGATATGATTTTCCCTGAAGCGATGACGGAATTAAAACAGTACGAACAGTTCTCCATTACACTTCACGCTGCAACTGGGAAGCGTGTCCCCATTTTAGCCAATATTACCGAGTTTGGTCAGACACCGCTTTACAGCACTGAGCAACTTGCCAAGGTGAATGTGGACATGGTGTTGTACCCACTTAGTGCGTTTCGAGCCATGAACAAAGCGGCCGAGATGGTCTATCGTCATGTGTTAGAACATGGCAATCAAGAAGCCTTACTTGAGATGATGCAAACTCGTAGTGAGTTGTATGAGTACCTCAATTATCACTGTTATGAAGACAAACTCGATCAACTGTTTTCAGAAAATAATCGCTAAGTGGGAATATCTAAAAAAATTCACTATTCAATTACTTAATCCAATAACGTGAAACCGCTGCACTATCGAGCAAAACGCTAAGCCCGAAGAAGCTGATTCATCAAAGAATCCGAAGTGCAGCAAGAAAAGGAGTTCAACATGCCTTCTACTTCATTAGGTGGCGCGGGCCTGCGTGGCCAAAGCGCTGGAAGCACCGCACTATGTACGGTTGGAAAGACTGGAACAGGCTTAACTTATCGTGGTTATGACATCACAGATCTAGCCAATTATGCTCAATTCGAAGAAGTTGCCCATTTGCTGCTGGTGGGACACTTACCCACGCAAACAGAGCTGGATCAATATAAAACACGACTGATCAGTCTACGAGGTTTACCCCAAGCGTTAAAAGACGTTTTGGAAAAAATTCCGCCTCAAGCACATCCCATGGATGTGATGCGCACTGGATGCTCTATGTTAGGCAATTTAGAGACTGAGCAAGATTTCTCTCAGCAATTGTCAGCAACAGAGCGACTACTGGCGCTGTTCCCTGCCATTATCTGCTATTGGTATCGATTCAGTCATGATGGGGTGCGTATTGATACTGAAGATACGAGCGAAGATTCCCTCGGTGGTTATTTCTTAAAGATGCTGACCGATGAGGCCCCCTGTGACTTATTCAAACAAGTCATGCACTGCTCACTGATCTTATACGCTGAGCATGAGTTTAATGCTTCGACTTTTTCAGCTCGTGTTTGCGCCTCAACGTTATCGGATTTGCACTCTTGTATTACTGGAGCGATTGGGACCTTACGAGGCCCACTCCACGGTGGGGCGAATGAAGCTGCTATGGCGATGATTGAGCCGTGGTCAACGCCAGATGAAGCGGAGCAAGAGATCCTACAAATGTTGGAAAACAAAGAGAAGATCATGGGCTTTGGCCATGCGATTTACCGAGAAAGTGACCCGCGTAATGCGTTGATTAAACGCTGGTCGAAAGCATTATCTGAACACGTTGGCGATACGCATCTTTATGCGGTGTCGGAACGGGTGGAAGCGGTGATGCAGCGGGAGAAGGGTCTGTTCTGTAATGCCGATTTTTTCCATGCTTCGGCTTACCATTTTATGGGGATCCCAACCAAATTATTTACGCCTATTTTTGTTATGAGCCGTTTAACCGGATGGGCGGCACACCTCTATGAACAACGTAATAACAACCGCATTATTCGCCCGAGCGCCGATTATATCGGGCCCGAACACCAGCAATGGGTGCCCATTGAACAACGTGGTTAGTTTACGGGAGTGACGGGTTATTGCTAACCCGTCTTTGATAATTTTGGGGAAGAACGATGATGAACAATCAATATAGAAAAACACTGCCCGACACTCAAATTGAATATTTTGATGCCCGTGAAGCCGTTAATGCCATTACTCCCGGTGCTTATGAAACGCTCCCTTATACATCTCGTGTTCTTGCTGAAAACTTGGTGCGTTGTTGTAACCCACAAACCTTGATTGATTCACTCAAGCAATTGATCGAGCGTAAGCGTGACCTTGATTTTCCATGGTATCCGGCTAGGGTGGTGTGCCATGATATTTTGGGACAAACCGCTCTGGTGGATTTAGCCGGACTACGGGACGCGATTGCAGAGCAAGGCGGCGATCCTGCCAAAGTGAATCCTGTAGTGGAAACGCAACTGATCGTAGATCATTCGCTTGCGGTCGAACATGCTGGATTTGAGGTCGACGCTTTTGAGAAAAACCGAGCCATTGAAGAGCGTCGTAATGAAGACCGTTTCCACTTTATAGAATGGTGTAAAACGGCCTTTAAGAATGTCAACGTCATTCCCGCTGGTAATGGCATTATGCACCAGATTAATCTAGAAAAAATGTCGCCAGTGATTCAACTCAAAAAGGGCGTTGCTTATCCAGATACTTGTGTGGGTACCGATAGCCATACACCGCATGTGGATGCCTTAGGAGTGATTGCTATTGGTGTCGGTGGGCTAGAGGCTGAAACCGTCATGCTCGGTCGCCCTTCTATGATGCGCTTGCCCGAGATTATTGGTGTGAAGTTAACCGGTAAACGCCCTGCGGGAATCACGGCGACGGATATTGTGTTGGCACTCACTGAATTTTTGCGCCATGAGCAAGTCGTTTCGAGTTACCTCGAGTTTTTTGGGGAAGGGGCCAGAGAGTTAACTGTCGGTGATCGCGCCACAATTTCCAATATGACGCCGGAATATGGTGCCAGTGCGGGCATGTTCTATATTGATGAGCAAACAATCCGCTATTTGCAATTAACGGGGCGTGAGACTGAACAGGTTGCATTGGTAGAACAATACGCGAAGCAGACCGGATTATGGGCGGACGATCTGGCTAGTGCGAAGTATGAGCGAGTTCTAGAATTTAACCTTTCTCATGTTGAGCGTAATATGGCTGGCCCTTCTAACCCACATCGTCGTTTACCGACCTCACAGTTGGTCGAACGTGGTATCGCTGAGCATGGCTTACCGCAAGAGGAGGGGAAGCTGCCAGACGGTGCCGTCATTATTGCTGCGATCACCTCTTGTACGAATACCAGTAACCCTCGCAATGTGGTTGCCGCTGGTCTTCTGGCAAAAAAAGCCAACCAACTGGGGCTGGTGCGTAAGCCTTGGGTAAAAAGTTCGTTTGCCCCCGGTTCAAAAGTGGCCAAGCTTTATTTAGAAGAAGCTAATTTATTGCCGGAGCTGGAAAAGCTGGGGTTTGGCATCGTTGCTTATGCGTGTACCACTTGTAATGGCATGAGTGGCGCGCTTGATCCCAACATTCAACAAGAAATTATAGAGCGCGATCTTTATGCTACTGCGGTGTTGTCAGGCAATCGCAATTTTGATGGTCGTATTCATCCTTATGCGAAACAGGCGTTTCTTGCTTCACCTCCGCTGGTGGTTGCTTATGCGCTGGCAGGATCCATTCGGTTTGATATTGAGCGTGATGCATTGGGTTTCGATAACAAGGGCAATCCCATCTATTTGCAAGATATTTGGCCAAGTGATGAAGAAATCGATACGGTTGTGGAAAGTTGTGTTAAGCCTGAGCAATTTAACCAAGTGTATATCCAGATGTTTAAATTGGATGACACGGAACATCACATAAGCCCACTGTATGACTGGCGGCCAATGAGTACGTACATTCGCCGACCTCCTTATTGGGAAGGCGCTCTCGCGGGAGAACGATCTCTCAAAACCATGCGGCCACTGGCGGTTTTAGGTGACAACATTACTACTGATCATCTTTCCCCTTCTAATGCCATTCTCGCCACCAGTGCTGCGGGGGAATATCTCACTCAAATGGGAGTCCCTGAAGAAGATTTTAACTCTTATGCGACCCATCGTGGCGACCACTTAACCGCTCAGCGAGCGACGTTTGCCAACCCAAAACTATTGAATGAAATGGTGAAGGAAAATGAACAAGTGGTACAAGGTTCGCTCACTCGGCTTGAGCCAGAAGGTCAAGTGATGCGAATGTGGGAAGCCATTGAAACTTATATGCAGCGTAAACAGCCTTTGATCATCATTGCCGGAGCGGATTATGGGCAAGGTTCTTCTCGTGATTGGGCGGCAAAAGGGGTACGTCTGGCGGGGGTTGAAGCCATTGTTGCCGAAGGTTTTGAGCGAATTCATCGAACCAATTTGGTGGGTATGGGTGTGTTACCTTTGCAATTCAAGCAGGGAACCAACCGTTTAACCTTGGGCATTGAGGGTAGTGAACTTTTTGATGTTGAAGGGGATATTCAACCCGGCGTAGATCTCACGCTGCGTGTGACTCGTAAAAATGGTGAGCAGTTCTTGGTTCCGGTCATCTGCCGCCTTGACACGGCTGATGAAGTGCATGTGTATAACGCCGGTGGGGTTTTACAGCGTTTTGCGCAAGATTTTCTGGCCCAGTAAGGAGTGCAGTTATGAGTCATGTCAATATCGCGCCACAGCTAAAAATTCCCGCCACTTACTTACGGGGGGGAACCAGTAAAGGGGTGTTTTTTAAGTTGTCTGATCTCCCACTTGCGGCACAAGTACCCGGAGAGGCACGCGACAAGTTGTTATTAAGAATCATCGGCAGCCCAGATGCCTATGGTAAACAGATTGATGGAATGGGAGGGGCGACATCCAGTACCAGTAAAACGGTGATTGTCTCCAAAAGTGAAAAAGAAGGGCATGATGTTGATTACCTCTTTGGTCAGGTATCGATAGACAAACCTTTTGTTGATTGGAGTGGTAACTGTGGCAACCTTTCTGCTGCGGTTGGCCCCTTTGCCATTCACGCCGGATTGATAGATCCACAACGTATTCCCGAGCATGGGGTTGTTGACGTCAAAGTCTGGCAAGTCAATATTCAAAAGAGCATCGTTGTTCACGTTCCCATCATCAATGGCGAAGTGCAGGAAGTGGGTCTGTTTGAACTCGATGGTGTAACATTTCCTGCGGCAGAAATCCAAGTCGATTTTCTCGACCCCGCAGAAGGTGAAGGGTCGATGTTTCCAACGGGGAACTTGCGCGATACGTTAGAGATTCCGGGATTTGAGCCTTTACAAGTGACGCTAATTAATGCGGGTATTCCAACCATCTTTATTGATGCGCACGCTATCGGCTATGGTGGTTGTGAGTTACAAGATGAAATTAATAACGATCCGCACGCATTGGCTCGATTTGAAACGCTACGAGCTTACGGCGCGCTGAAAATGGGATTAATCACCGACTTAGAGGAAGCAAAGGTTCGACAACATACTCCCAAAATTGCCTTTGTTTCTCCACCGAAAAACTATCTCACCTCCAGTGGTAAAAAAGTCACTCAGCAGCAGGTTGACTTGCTTGTACGTGCCTTGTCGATGGGAAAATTACATCATGCCATGATGGGAACGGCGGCGGTTGCGATTGCTGCCGCTGCTTGTGTACCTGGAACCATCGTGAATGAAGCCGCAGGCGGCGGAGAAAAAACGCAAGTGGTTTTTGGTCACCCATCGGGCACATTAAAAGTAGGGGCGAAAGCTTACCATTCAGAGCAAGGATGGCGAGTTGAAAAAGCGGTCATGAGCCGCAGTGCACGTATTTTGATGGAAGGTTGGGTTCGAGTTCCAGCTGAAAGCCTAAAGAACGAATAAGGAGAGGCACGATGTCGGCATATTTAAAGGAATATTCATGGGCAAAGGCGCAGCCGGAAGCGTTCTGGAAAGCTCAAGCTCAGCAGATTGATTGGTTCGAGTTCCCTAACACCATTCTCTCAACCGATGACAACGGGATTGAACGTTGGTTTTCTGATGGGGTGATGAACACGTGTTGGCTTGCATTAGATTATCATTGTGAGCAAGGACGCGGTGATCATACGGCATTAATTTATGACTCTCCCGTTACCGGGAAAAAGCAACGTTATAGCTATAATGCACTACGTGACAGTGTCGCACGTGTGGCTGGCATGTTGGCAGATCAAGGGGTAACTAAAGGAGACCGAGTCATCATCTATATGCCGATGATTCCTCAAGCCGCCATGGCTATGTTGGCTTGTGCTCGGCTAGGGGCTATCCACTCTGTCGTTTTTGGCGGTTTTGCGCCGAATGAGCTTGCCGTTCGAATTGAAGATGCCGAACCGAAAGTGATCATGACCGCTTCTTGTGGCATCGAAGTCAATAAAGTGATTCCCTATAAGCCTATGGTGGATAAAGCCATCATGGATAGTCGTTGGAAACCTGAAAAAGTCGTGGTTTATCAACGGCCAGAGTGCCTTGCTGATCTTAGCCATGAGCGGGATGTTGATTGGAGCAGTTTGCTACAACATGCCATTCCTAGGGCGTGTGTGCCAGTGTTGGCTACCGACCCGCTTTACATTCTTTATACTTCTGGAACGACGGGAAAACCGAAAGGTGTGGTTCGGGATAATGGGGGACATGCCGTTGCATTGAAATATTCGATGCATACGATTTATCGTCAACCTCAAGAGGGCGTGTTTTGGGCTGCCTCTGATGTGGGATGGGTGGTTGGACATTCTTACATTATTTATGCACCACTTATTCACGGTTGTACGACGATTTTGTATGAAGGGAAACCCGTACGAACACCAGACCCAGGAGCATTCTGGCGTGTGTGCCAAGAATATAAAGTCGACACCTTATTCTCAGCGCCAACCGCCTTTCGGGCGATCAAAAAAGAAGATCCAAATGGAGCGCTTCTCAAGCAATATGATTTATCACACCTAAGTACGATTTTTATGGCTGGAGAGCGCTTAGATCCTCCGACTCTTGAATGGGTTGAAAACCATACCCATAAACCTGTGATTGATCATTGGTGGCAAACGGAAACGGGGTGGGCCATTGCGGGGAATACCTTAGGGCTTGAATTCATACCAGTAAAAGCGGGATCTGCGACGAAAGCGATTCCCGGTTATCAAGTGGAAATACTAAATGAATTGGGAGAACCTTTACCAGCTAATCAACAAGGCTTTGTTGCCCTTAAACGTCCATTGCCCCCGAGTTGTTTAACGACGGTTTGGCGAAATCATGACAGGTTTGAATCTGGCTATTTAGCTCAATTTCCTGGCTACTATGTTTCAGGGGATGGGGGGTATCTGGATGATGAAGGCTACCTATTTATTATGGGACGCATTGATGACGTGATTAATGTGGCGGGGCACCGTCTTTCCACGGGGGAGATGGAAGAAATTCTCGGCGCACATCCCGCCATTGCGGAATGTGCTGTCGTGGGTGTGCATGATGAATTAAAAGGCCAGCTTCCACTTGGTTTCGTTGTATTAAAAGATGGTGTCAAAATTGATGCGCAGACCCTAGAGGAAGAGTTAATCAGTCAGGTTCGTAGTCAAATTGGTGCAGTGGCTTGCTTTAAACACGCCTTAGTCGTTGAACGTTTACCGAAAACCCGTTCCGGTAAAATTTTACGGCGTATTATCCGGCAAATTGCCGATGGGGAAAGTTATACGGTGCCATCTACCATTGATGATCCCACAAGCTTGAGTGAATTAGAAAAAATACTTCAGCATTAACCGCTATCTGTGGAGTGTTTTCAATAAAAAGTCAGCCATTAAGGCTTATTCTTAATGGCTGACTTTTTATCATATTTACTCTTTAACCTGTTTTATTCTCGGCGCTTTATGATTGGCACGCCGCCGCATCCAAGCACCGATAGCAAGGCTAGACAGAGCAATAAACAGAGTTACCATGGGGGCTAGCATTAACAGTTGATTGGCGATTTTAGACAGGTTATCTGGTAACAGTGAAATACCATATCCCGAAAAAATTAGAAATAAAATCCATGTCAGAGCACTCCATGGTGAGATCAGTAAGAAGCGAAAAGGAAGAACCGCATTTCTTAGCCCCATTACCATCGGTAATAAAGAACGAACAACCGGAATAAAGCGCGCAAAAAACATCGCCAGTAAGCCATATTTCTGGATAAGACGATCGGTCGTTTGCCACTGCTTATCAGATACTTTATCGAGCCAAACAGACACAACTCGCCACTCTTTAAGCTGGTGTCCCTGAGAAAAGGCGGCAGCACTTCCTAACCAACCAGCGAGCACAAGAACGCCAATCATAATGTACAGATTTAATATTCCTAACGCCGCAAGGCTGCCACAAAGCACAATCACACTATCGCATGGTAATGGCGCAGCGGGAATGAACGCACTCTCAACAAAAATAAGTAACCCGACACAAAGGTAGAGTAAAGAAAGATCAACCTGTTGCAAAGCCAGCAGATCTTGATGCCATAAGGCTGAAAAAATGGACAGTAAAGCACTCACATTGCTTTCCTCAATCAGTCAATATCAAAATAACTTCAGTGTATTGATTGCGTCATTATGCATGAGCAAAACGCGAGTAAAGATTTAAGAATTGAAGTGCTTTGCGGAGAAAATGTGGGGCAGCCAACACGACTATCCCTGCATAGAGCAATAAAATTAGGCTGTGGTGAATAAGTTCGAGGTAAGCGCCTGTTTCAGTCAATGTTTGTTCATTTTCATCTAACATTGATTGAGTTTGGGGTAAACGAGGTGATTCAAGACGAGAGCTCACTAACGCAGCTGTACTTGGATGATGGATACGCTGTTGAGACAATAGTGTTGCACGACTTTCTGATTCAGTGTTGACAGAAGTGATGAGCAACGTCGGCGATCCATTCAGTAAAGATGCCGAACCCAAAATTGCCATGAATAAGGTAAAAAGCAGTGGCTGAATCATGCTCATCATTAATCGAAGTCGTAATGGCGTGAGTATGCGGTGTCCTTTTTAATCTGTAAAGTGATTAATCAATATGAATGATACCCAGCAGGGATTCTATTCTTTTATGCTAATATCCATAAGAGCAATGAATAAAAACAGCAGGTTCATATGTTTTTCAATCAATCACTTCAAAAAGAAAATCAGCAATTAAAAGAGTACTTGTATTCATTGGAACAGGTACGAGAAAGCCTTGATGGCGATATGTTAAGAATAACGTTGGATCCCAAAGGTAAAATTGTATCCATTAACGAAAATTTTGAGCAAGAGCTCGGTATTGTGTTTAATCGAATTGAAGGTGTCCATTTAACCGACTTAGTGCCAGCTAAAGCTAGAAAAACGGCACACTTTAATCGGATGAAAACCGCCTTAGAGCAGAAAAAACATTGGAATGGTGCATTTCAAATAGCAAAAACCAATGGAAAGGAAGCTTGGCTACGCATCATTTTACAACCCATTATTAATAGTCAAGGACAGCTATTACGCTTTTTTGTTTTTGCGACGGAGCTGACTCGTACCATTACAGCATCACGCGAACATGAAGATATGCTCAAAGCACTAAACCGTTCTACGGCTGTGATTGAATTCACCTTAGATGGAAAAATTATACGCGCCAATGATAATTTTCTTCGTACTATGGGATACCGCAGTAATGAGCAGATTGCGGGAAAACATCACCGTATTTTTTGTGAAGAGGAAGAAGCAAACTCACCCGCTTACGCGGCATTTTGGAAAAAGTTAGCCAGCGGGCAATATGTTTCTGAGCGTTTTAAACGAGTTGATAGCGCTGGTCAGATTGTGTGGTTAGAAGCCTCTTATAACCCCATTCATAACGATTTAGGTGAGCTTTATAAAGTGGTGAAGTTTGCTACGGTGATCACCGATCAAGTGAATCAAGAACAGGCTGTCTCAGAAGCGGCAAATATTGCTTATGCTGTTTCAGAAAAAACTGGACAGCAAACACTGGAAGGGCAGCAAGTGGTGACTGCCATTATTGATCGGATGGATAATTTGGTTAAGCAAATGAAACAGGCTACGATAGATATTGAATCGCTTAACAAACATTCTCAAGAAATCAGTAAGTTGGTTGAAAGTATCAGTGGTATCGCGGATCAAACAAATTTGTTGGCCCTTAATGCCGCCATTGAAGCGGCAAGAGCGGGTGAACAAGGGCGTGGTTTTGCCGTGGTTGCAGATGAAGTCCGGCAACTGGCTTCGCGCACAAACAATACAACGGAAGAAATTGTGACAGTTGTTGCCGAAAATTTACAAAGAACAGCTAAAGCGGTGGAACTGATTGCGGTATGTCAGTCACAAGCGGGAGAGACGTTAGAGTTATCCACTCAAGCAGGCCAATTGATGGAAGATGTACAGAGAGGGGCTCAGAAAGTCGTTGATGCTATTAGCCAATTTAGCCAAAAACTGTAATAAATAGTGAATAGTGTTCCGTATCACCAGTATTCCCGTAAGTTGTAAGTATACGGGAATACTGAGAGGAATGGGTATCGTTAACCAGTATAATCTTTGGAAGATGCATGATCATCAATAGGGATCTATTTATTGATAAGTAATTCTATTTCTTCCATTTTCTTTTGATAAATATAATCGTATATCTGCCTGTTTTATTTGTTCATCTAGTGTACCATTTAAACTTGAAACACCAATGCTAATGGTTATTTCAATGACTTGATCTTGATGAATGACAGGGGTGGTTGCAATATGCAGCCGTAATGTTTCTAATTTAGATAAGAACTCTTCAATTGACAGTTTAGAATATATAAAAAATTCCTCTCCACCTAATCTTGAAATAATGTCAGTTGAGAAATGCTTTTTAAATAACCGAGCAACCATTTTTATTACTTCGTCACCACCATCATGCCCATAACGGTCATTGACTTTCTTGAAAAAATCGATATCGATCATGGCGACATTTCTATGCCCCATACCTTTACATATTTCACCAAAAAGATATCGTCTGTTCCATAATCCAGTTAAGGCATCTTCATTAGCGAGTTTAAATAGGTTGTCATTGGATTCTTTAATATTTAATAGCTGATGTACACGGCAGTAAAACTCTTCTTGGTGAAATGGCTTGTGGAGAAAGTCATTCGCTCCTGATTTCAAAAAAATGGGAGTGATATTTTTTTCGCTTTCAGAAGATAGACCAAGAATAGGAAGAGCTGTGTTGCTGTATGACTTACGTAACTCACGCACCATAGAAATACCATCTTTTTTAGGCATATAATTATCCGTAATAAGAAAAGTAATATCTTTATTCGACTTTAATATTTCTATCGCTTCACATCCATCTTTTGCTAATGTGGTTTTTATATAGTGATTCTCTAAAAGGTGAGAAATTTGTTTGCGAGCAACAAGAGAATCATCTACAACAAGTGCATGATGTTTCGTATTGTTCTTTAAACGTTGTGATAATTCTAATATATAAGATATTGATGCGTGGTTTTCTTTTAAAATATAGTCAAGAACGCCCATCTTTAAGAAACTTTTTCTTGTTTCTTCATCAAACTTTCCGGTTAGAACAATCGTTTTTTGTTTATTTTTAATTAATAATTTAATGGCTTCTCCATCTTGAGCATCAGGTAGGCAATAGTCCATAATAGCAAAGAAGAAGTTTGGATTATCTTCCATTATCCGCTGCGTTTCTTCATAAGTTGATGCAACTATAATTTCAAAGTTTAATGCTGAAAGTCGGTGAACGAGATAATTGCGAAAAACGATACTATCATCAACAACTAATATCCTGTGATTCAAATGGGAATCCTTAATTAAAAAATGGCTACCGTGTATAATTATACATTTGTCTGTAAGAGGTAAGCGTGTAGGAGATTTCTCCTTTTCATCATTAATGCTCAGTGATGAGAAAATTTCTGATGTTATTTCTGTATTGATATTTGATGTTGGTCGACTTCAAGCAATGCTGTTAACGCTTTCGTTTCATTTTTATGAGAATGGGGTCACTAACAATGTAACGAATAAGCGATCATTGTCAAACTTATGTGTGGGATAAGGTTATAATTTTTTTAATAAGATTAGTATGTTACTTGTGCGTTGCAACTATGTATACAGTGGAGGTAGGCATGAACGCTTTATTCCTGATGCTGATGGGCCTAGGGGCCATGGCTCTGGGCTATATCTTTTATTCAAAATTTATTTGCGAAAAAATCTTTAAAGTGGATCCTCATTTTCGGACCCCCGCCCATGAACTGAATGATGGGATCGATTATGTGCCCACGAATAAATATGTATTATGGGGGCACCATTTTACCTCAGTGGCTGGAGCCGCTCCGATTATTGGCCCTGCGATTGCCGTGATCTGGGGATGGGTCCCCGCTTTTTTATGGGTTGTATTTGGTACGATTTTCTTTGCGGGCGTACACGATGCCGGTGCTATTTGGGCTAGTAACCGTAATAAAGCAAAATCAGTTGGTGCATTGACGGGGGATATTATCGGGCCAAGAGCACGTAGCCTTTTCATGATTGTTATTTTCTTAGTGCTTTTGATGGTAAATGCTGTCTTTGCTGTAGTCATTGCTCGTCAGTTGATCAGTTTTCCTAGTGCAACCATTCCTGTATGGGGGGCTATTTTGGTGGCTCTTGTTATTGGGCAATTAATTTATCGCCGTTATATTGGCTTAGCTATGGTGTCTCTCTTAGGGGTGATTGCCTTATATGCAATGATCTATGTTGGTCCAATGTTGCCGCTTTCTTTGCCTGATTCCATTATGGGATTAAACCCAACAAAAAGCTGGATTATCATTCTTTTTGTTTATGCCGCGATTGCTTCACTGCTACCCGTATGGATGCTTTTGCAACCTCGAGATTATATCAATGGTATTCAACTCTTTATTGGCCTGTTCTTATTATACTTAGCGGTAGTGATTTCTGGTCCAGAAGTGGTAGCACCTGCTTTTAATACCGATTTGCCCGCTGGAACTCCATCATTAATACCATTACTATTCGTGACTATTGCCTGTGGAGCTATTTCAGGTTTTCATGGCCTAGTTTCAAGTGGTACGACATCGAAGCAACTCGATAAAGAACCGGATGTCCGATTTGTCGGGTATTTTGGTGCGATCGGAGAGGGATCGTTAGCGTTAGCCGCGATTATCGCTGCAACGGCAGGGTTTGCAACTTTTGCAGATTGGCAAAGTATTTATAGTGGTTTTGGCCAAGGTGGGGTTGGTGCTTTTATTAATGGTGGTGCCAATATCTTGCAACAAGGCTTAGGGCTTGATACGACGCTATCACAAACTTTACTGACGGTGATGGTTGTTCTATTTGCGGGAACGACGATGGATACTGGGCTGCGATTACAACGTTATATTTTCCAAGAATGGGGCTCTATTTATAATATTGGTTGGATGCAAAAAGCCTTTCCGGCTACGCTATTAGCCGTAGGTTCTTGTGTTCTGCTTGCTTTTGGTGCTGGTGGCGATGGTTCCGGTGGCTTGCTGATTTGGCCTCTTTTTGGTACGACGAACCAATTACTGGCGGGCTTAACACTATTGGTAATTACCGTTATGTTAGTTCGGCTAGGTCGTCCGATGTACTACACCTTGATCCCATTAGTTTTCTTACTGATCATGACCACGCTAGGTTTATTGATTCAGTTAAAAAGTTTTTATGATAAGCAAGATTGGTTCCTGTTTAGCTTAGACATTATTGTGCTGATTGCTGCGATCCTAATTACTTTAGAGTGCAGTTCAAGCTTAAATACATTATTGAAAGCCAAGAGGGTACAACCTGTCGATGAAGCTGAGTAAGATTCGAGCATGTTTTAAACTTGCTAATCATTATGCAGAAGAGATTTATAACGCACCTTATCGTGCCGCTATTGCTCGCGCTAAGCGTGAGCAAGATGACTTGTTCATGTTATTGATATTTTCTGAAATGATGGGAGTCCCCAACCCTGCGAGTTATTACACGTTGGAGTTACAGCCGATCCTAATTGAACGTTTTCATGATTGGCATCTCCGTATGGGGATGCCTCATTCACCACTCGATCAATTTAAGTGCTGTTGATTTCCCATTGCTTATGTTGGGGAGAGGAGAAGACGAGTGTCATCACAACTGACAGATAAACGAGTAATTTTGGTAGGTGGTAAGGGAGGGGTGGGGAAAACCACCACCTCTTCAACGCTTGCATTATTAGCGGCTTCGAGAAATAAACGTGTTTTAATTGTCTCGACCGATCCTGCACACAGCCTAGCGGATGCTTTTGATCGACCCATCGGTGATAAAATAACGTGTTTAGCACCGAATTTAGATGGGTTAGAAATCGATCCCGATCAAGAAGTGATTCGTCATCTCTCTCAAGTAACTACGCAGTTAAAACGCTTTACTCGCCCTGAGCTTTATGGTGCCGTTGAGCGGCAGATCCGCCTAACGGGACAGTCTCCGGGGGCTCAAGAAGCGGCTTTGCTGGAATGTATCGCTCGTACATTAGAAGAGGGGCTAGAACGCTATGATCTTGTTATTTTCGACACTGCACCTACAGGGCATACATTACGACTATTAGCTTTACCCGAAGCGATGGCAGCGTGGACGCAAGGCCTACTTAAAAGTAACGAACAGTCGGATAAATTCAGCAAGGTTCTTGATCATCTAACTCCAAAAGCGGGTAAAGATATTGATAACCCATTAATTAGCCCGCAAGAGCATGTTACAAGTGGTTTAGATGAAAGGCATAAAGCGATTGCTGATATTTTGCTTAATCGGCAACGTTTATTGCAACGGACTCGAGAAACATTTCTCGATGTTTCGAAAACGGCTATTTTATTTGTACTCACACCAGAAAAGCTGCCCATCTTAGAAACGGCGCGAGCGGTACAATCATTACAGGCTGAAAAACTTCCTGTTGCGGGTATTGTCATTAATCGGGTTTTGCCTGCCCATGCTGATGGTAAGTTTTTAGCGTTACGCCGTCAGCAAGAGCAGCAGCATTTGCAAGAGATTAATAAACAGTTTGCACAATTAGCGCGTTATCCGATTCCTTTGCAGGCAACCGATATTCAAGGTATTGATCAATTAACATTGATGACTCAGTGGCTTGAGCAAGCAGGGCTATAAAAATAATACAGACAAGATTCATCAACTCAGGTATAACAAAAGAAAATTCGGTTTACTGGTTGTGAATGCTGGTGTCGAAGTGAAGTAACAAAAATATGGGTTGATAGGGACGTCAACGTATTGCTCGTTTTAGAGTGAAAACTTGCTCGTCCTATTTTGATCTATTGGGTGAGTCATTATGTATATTCAAAATTTTGAAGCTTTTCTGATTGCTATTACTATTTTAACGTTAACCCCAGGACTGGATACCGCCTTAGTGATCCGCAATACCTCTCGTGCAGGCATGGCAGATGGTTGCGTAACCAGCTTAGGCATTTGTGTTGGTTTGTTTGTTCATGCCACCTTTTCCGCTATTGGTATTTCGGCTATCTTAACTCAGTCGGCAGAGCTGTTTCACATCATTAAAATGGTCGGAGCAGGGTATTTAATTTGGTTGGGTTTTTCTAGCCTACGTTCTTTATCTAAAGCTGGCCAAGGGATGCAGGTAACCAGCTTGTTACATACTCAATTAAAGATCAGGCGTTCATTGCGTGAAGGTTTTTTGTCTAATGTATTAAATCCTAAAACTGCGGTGTTTTATCTTGCTTTCCTTCCTCAGTTCATTAATCCCGAGCACTCTCCTTTACTGCAATCTCTATTCATGGCTGGACTTCATTTTATGATCGCTATGGTTTGGCAGTGTGGGTTAGCTGGGGCATTAAGTTCAGCTAAAAACTTACTGAAAAATAATACCTTTATGCGTTGGATGGAAGGAGCAACGGGGGTGGTATTAGTCGGACTTGGTATTAAGTTGATGACGGACGATTCCGTATAAAAAAGGCGATAAAAAAACCGCAGAATGATCTGCGGTTTTAAGTATTATGCTTTCGCTTTAACTCTTTTCATCGATGGAAGCTGTGCATCAAAATAAAGCTTGGTTTCTTGGATGACAATCTGTCGTAGAGCGATTAAACCAATGAGGTTGGGAATGGCCATAAGTCCATTCACTATATCAGCAATGATCCAGATTAAGTCCAAATGCAAGAAAGCCCCTGAAGCGATCAAACCAATAAAAATCACCTTATACGGTAAGATAGCTTTGGTTCCCCACAAGAAGACAACACAACGTTCACCGTAATAGTTCCAACCTAAAATTGTAGTAAAAGCAAAAAAGATCAACCCAATCGATACCAACATGGGTCCAAGTGTTTGCGCTTGAAGGCCTGTGGCAAAAGCATGAGTCGTCATCGCCGCACCGGCTAAATCACTTTGCCATGCTCCCGTTAAAATTAAGGCAAACCCCGTCATGGTACAAATAATGATGGTATCGAAAAAGGTTCCCGTCATGGAAATGAGCCCTTGTCTGACACAAGAGTCTGTTTTTGCAGCGGCGGCGGCCATCGGGGCGCTACCAAGGCCTGATTCATTAGAGAAAACACCACGAGCGATCCCTGACTGAATGGCTAGCATAATACTTGCGCCTAAGAAACCGCCACTGGCTGCTGTCGGAGTAAAGGCAGACACAAGCACCAATTGTAGGGCGTTAACTAGTTGATCAGCATGGCTAATGATGACGCTAAGACAAGCTACAATATAAAAAACAGCCATCACAGGAACCACTTTCCCAGCAACTTTAGCGATAGACTGAATACCGCCTATGGTGACAAAAGCAACTAAAAGCGTGAGCACGACAGCAGAAAGTTCTCGAGATAAACCAAAAGAGATCTCACTGGCATCGAGAATGGCATTCACTTGTGGAAAAGTACCGATACCAAAGCAAGCAACGCCAAGCGCAAACACGGCAAATAAAACAGCCAGCGTTTTTGAGCCTACACCATCGCGTAAGTAGTACATCGGTCCACCGACCATTTGCCCTTTGTCATCAACCTTGCGATACTTAACTGCAAGTAAACATTCAGCATATTTGGTTGCCATACCAAATAACGCGGCTAGCCACATCCAAAATAAAGCCCCTGGGCCACCGAGTTTGATGGCAGTCGCAACGCCCACAATGTTTCCGGTACCGATGGTGGCAGAAAGTGCAGTGCATAAAGCAGCGAAACTGGAAACATCGCCTTGCTTGTCTCCTGGTTCTTTGCTGAAAACCATCTTTATTGCAGAAGGTAAGTGGCGAAACTGGAGAAGGCCTAAACGAAAAGTGAAATAGATACCCGTACCGACGAGTAAGATAAGAAGGGGTGGCCCCCAGATAAAGTGATCAATAGTTTGTAGCAGTGATTGTAGGTTAATCATGTATTCCCCTTAATAAATGATATCTAAGGAGAAGAGGAAAGGGGCAAAGCATAGTGCTCCAAAAAACAAACCTAAGTGGCTTGTTCATAAAGTGACCTTTCACTCCTCTGTCCTTTTGCCTGAGAGTTTCACTCTGCTAAATTTGATCAGCAGAACTTGCTCCTTCGGCGACCGATTCAACGGTTCTCTCCAGAGGTTCCTCCAACTACAGTCCTCGCAATTCTTCTAAGAAGAATAAAGCACCTGAAAGATTTACTTCTTCGGCGGGTTTATTTGACCTATATGTTGTAAATAGGTTAACAACCTCTCTCCTGCAGTCTTCATCGGAACAATTATCTAATGTTGTGATAATTTGCTTTGCGATACTAACGAAAAAAAATTGTGATGTCATCTACAAATATAAAGGAAAAGATAATTTATCCATTCACAGAGCGTAGGACTCATTTATTGAACAATTTTCAGGTTAGAAGAGGGTAACTTCTTGATCCTGAATAAAGATAATCAACTTTTCTCTGACTATTGAGGGACAATAAATGGTATAAAATAGCAAAGGTTATACCAAACAACTTGAAGCTGTCGTTAGGTAGTATAAAAGTGAATCATCATAAAAATAGCTAACGATGTGATGGGGAGCGAATATCATTAACACCGCTTGACGTGAAAAGGGTATTTTATACCTAAGCTTAGATAACTGGTATACAAAGAAACAAGGGAGTGAGTTATGGGTAGGCTGATCGCAATTGGAATTTTGATTGTTTTAGCATTTTTACTGATTCGTTATGGCACGAATGCCAAATTCCAAAAGTGGATTGTCATTGTCTTGTTAAGCGCTTTTGCTCTCTATACTGTTTCACTTGTTGTAACTGAATTAATCCGCTGATGTGCAGCTGGGAGTTTATGTGAATCAAAAAAATCAAGACGAACACGATGATGTTGTTATCATAGAAGAACGTGATAAGCGGAGCTATTTATACATTGCTATTGCGGCGATTCTTGGTATCGCACTAGGTGGCTTGGTGGGCTCGATGCTCACGGCGTCGAAGTGGGAAGCCTCTTATTCAACCTTGCAAGTGCAATTTCAGCAGTGGCAAGATGAAACGCAGCAGCGTAAGACTGAAACAACACAAAATACAGAGAAACTAGAGCAAGCATGGGAAGCGAAGTTGCAATCTCAGCTTGAGGCTCAGCAAGAAGAGTATCAAACCAAACTCCAGCAAGTAGAGAAACAACTGATGGAGTTGGAAAAGATGAATCTTTCGTTAGAGCAGCAGTTAGATAAACAAAAAAGTGCTTTGCAAGCGGCAGATGCTCAAAATTCTCGTTTAAATCGTCAAGCGGATATGCAAGCTGTGTTGTTTGAGCGTTCACGTGAGCTATTTCAGAAAGAGCTTAAAGTGAAACAGGAAATGGCGCAGCTACAGCAAGAACAGCAGCACTTAGCCCAAACAGCGAAAGAGTTAAAAAAAGAGTGTGATGTTTATTTGCAAGGTCAGTCTTGGGATGCTAAATCGGATGCGTGTGATAGACAGGATGATATCAACTCAAGATTGAGCCAGATAAATCAAATGCTCCGAGTCCACCAAATGGATTTAGAGCAAATAAAATCATTATCGGAAGAGTTAGGGTTGTAGCCTTCTTTAGCAAAAAATCCAGCCTGATCAATAGGGCTGGATTTTTTATATCAAGGCAAGCTTAGCTTAGTCACGAAAGTTGTTGTATTGAAAAGGTTGTTCAAGTTCAGATTCACGGAGCAGAGTGATCACCGATTGCAAATCATCTCGTTTTTTCCCCGTCACTCGCACCTTATCCCCTTGGATAGCGGCTTGAACTTTTAATTTGGCATCTTTGATCATTTTGACCACTTTTTTAGCCAATAAAGTTTCAATACCTTGCTTTAAAACCACTTCCTTGTACCACTTTTTACCAGAATGAACGGAGTCTTTCAATTCCATTGAGCGGACATCCACACCTCGTTTGGCTAAATTATTACGTAAAATATCCATCATTTGGCTAAGCTGAAATTCACCTTCCGCCACTAATTTGACTGTTTCATCTTTGATCTCAAAGCTAGCTTCTACGTTACGAAAATCAAAGCGAGTAGCCAGTTCACGGTTAGAATTATCGACTGCATTACGCAGTTCAACAGTATCGACTTCTGAAACGATATCAAAAGAAGGCATGGTTTTGTTTCCTTATTATTTACGAGCTCGTTTTATTTTTATTGCTTGTGCTAATCGAGCCATCATGATAGTGGAGTCTTCCCAGCTTAGACAAGGGTCGGTGATAGATTGACCATAAGTGAGATCATTTAAATCATCCATCGGTTGATTGCCCTCGACAATAAAGCTTTCTGCCATAATGCCAGCGACCTTTGAGCCTCCAGATTCTATTTGTTGGCAAATCACCTCTGCAACTTCAAGTTGTTTACGGTGCTGCTTCTGACAATTAGCATGGCTGAAATCAACCACCAAGCGCGGCGGCAAATTAACTTGTGCCAGTTGTCTACAGGCATTGTCGATCGAGGCTTCATCAAAGTTTGGTCCCGTTTCACCCCCACGTAAAATGACATGACCAAAAGGGTTCCCACTGGTGCGATAGACCGTCATGCGACCCTGTTTATCAGGGGAATAAAAGTAGTGAGAAGCTTGAGAGGCGCGAATAGCATCAATGGCGATTTTGATATTGCCATTGGTTCCATTTTTAAATCCAACAGGGCAAGAAAGTGCAGAGGCCATTTCTCTATGAATTTGTGACTCTGTTGTACGGGCTCCAATGGCTCCCCAGCTAATAAGATCCGCGATATATTGCCCGGTAATCATATCTAGAAACTCAGTGGCGGTTGCTAAGCCCAGCTTATTGATATCTAACAGCAGTTGGCGTGCTTTACTTAGGCCATCTTCTAATGCGTAAGAACCATCGAGATTAGGGTCGGTAATTAAGCCTTTCCAACCAACAACCGTACGTGGTTTCTCAAAGTAAGTACGCATGACAATAAATAGTTCGTTTTCATAGTCTTTTTGTACCTGGCTTAAACGATGTGCATAATCGAGAGCGGCTTTAGGATCGTGCACCGAACATGGCCCGATAATGACCAGTAATCGGTCATCTTTTCCAGTAAGAATGCGTTCTATATGTTGACGAGATTGGGCAATATGATCTGCGATATCATCAGTAATAGGATGAGCCAGACTTAACTCTGCCGGTGTCGGCATTGGACCCAATGATTGGGTACGTAATTCATCAGTTTTAAGTGGCATAAGATTGCCTGTTTTTTATTGCGAAGCGCTAAAGATAACGAATTTAACCGTCAGAATAAACTATTTAGCACAAAAGGAGGTGATACAAGTTATTTTGTGGGTATTTATTCATTTAGATTGTATAAATATTTACTTTATTTGCTTGTTTTTCTTTCCGTATATCGGTATTTTCAATCTTATCGATTTTAAGGATGACCGGAGCTGTAATGAGTTTAGAACAATCACCCACAATCCAGCCACAGCTGGTACTAGGAAATACATTACCTCAAATCTCGACCCAAACGCCGAGTGCGGATTTGTTCGTTTCTCTTTCTGAGCTTATTGCCGAAAGTGTTTTTTACCATCCGGCGATTTCTGTTGAGGATGACTCACTGACGGAGTTGGAGAAAAACTCGTTGTCCGCATTATTGGATGGGAAAACGGTTGATGCGCATTTTGTCGATACTTTGGTAACTCGAATTGAGCAGGGAATTAAGCCTCAGCATAAGGTGATTCGTATCTGTTTAAGTGGGATAGATAGTGCTCAATTTCAAACATTGATAGGCGGTGATTGTGAATCGGTGGAAGCAAATCCAGCAATGGGGGTGCGAGGTGTCTCTCGGTTTGCATCGGCTGCTTATGCCAGTGCCTTTACATTAGAATGCCAAGTGATCAAAACATTGCAGGAGAAAGGTCACAATATTGAGATCGTTGTCCCGTTTGTTCGAGCTCTGAGTGATGCGGCAACTATTATTGATCGTTTAGCCGAGCAAGGACTCCCTCGCGGACTTAATGGGCTAAAAGTCTTGTATGTATGTAATGTTCCAGCGGCTGCTATATTGGCTGAGCGTTTGCTGCAATACTTTGATGGCGTTGTGATTGATTGGCAAGATTTGTCGCAATTTACTTTAGGGGTAGATAAAGGAAATCGTGAACTAGATTACCTATATAATCCAGATAGTGAGGCTATCATGCTGCTAGCCGAGGTCGCAATTAAAGCGGCTCATCAAGCTAAAAAACCTTTATTAATGGTCACTTACTCATTGCAAGAGTTCCCTAAACTACAAGCCTTCCTCGCAGAGATAGCGCAAGCTGAATCAATCTACAATTTTTAAATCAATAAACATCAATTTTTACCTTCTCGATGGCGTGATTAAGTTCATCGAGAAGGTAAAGTGAATCATTTTTATGCTAAAAGTTAATCAAGATGCTCATTTTGGTAACATTCTATTGACATTGGTGCGTTCTTAGAATTTACTGGTCTGACAAGTTAATAAGGATGACTCGTTATGCTTTCTGCTCTCACCAAAGCGAATTTTTATTTAAATTATTTTGGCTTTCTTAAAGTTCCTTTGATTTGGTATTGTCGGCCTCAAATTTTATCTCTTAACGAACGATCGGTAGAAATTCGTATTCCTTTAAAACGTCGTAATAAAAATCACCTAAATAGCATGTACTTTGGTGTATTAGCTGTTGGGGCGGATGTGGCGGGGGGATTTATGGCAATGCATAAAGCACAACGTCGAGGTAAGCCTATTTCATTGGCTTTTAAAGGGGTCAATGCTGAATTTTTTAAGCGCCCAGAAGCCGATGTTCATTTTCATTGTGATGATGGGGAGCTGATTGACTCTATGCTGGATGAAACTATTGCAACGGGACAACGAATAAATAAGGCGGTAAAAATTATCGCAACCTGTCCATCGCAGCATGGAAATGAACCCATGGCGGAGTTCTGGCTCACCTTATCGTTAAAATGTGTAAAGCCTTAATCCAAGGTTATGGACTCAATGTCCACTATTTTGCTGCGGTTGAGTACGATTTTCCAGCGGTAGTAAGTCGGTGGGTGTAGGTGGTCATCTTCTTTGACTATTAAGTTAATGAGGTGACGCTTTTCAACGGATTCTCGGCTGACTTGCCCATTGCTCAATTGATAAATCCGGTTAGATCCTTTATCCATTAATCGTGTAATTGGCCTAAGATCGATCATCATCGATTCTCTGGTTTCTTCATAGCCACTCATAAAGCGAGAGGTGGACATTTCAACTTTAGAACGATAATGCAAAATTTGTTCTTCGCGCTGGACTACACGCTTTTTTCGAATCTTTTGGATTTTTTCTGGCAAGGTGGAAAGGTTTCTATAGTCGAGCCACTCATCTTTTTGCCCAACCAGTTTTCCCGTACTTGGATCGAAATAGCGGCGACGCCATTTGGGTTTGCCTTTGCGGATCCAACGCCAAAGCATATCACGGAGATCATCTTTAAAGATTTCACGCAAAGCATAAATAAATGACATAGCAATAATAAAAGAAGCGGTAATTTCTCCCCAATAATCACGTGCAGAAACTGCGGTAATAGTTACCACTACCATAATTAAGCCTGTTGCAACCCCTTTTACGGCTCGCTTCATATTATTGCCCAACGAGGTCACTTTTTCATTGAGAATGATGGGGTGCTCAATCAGGCGTCGTAATAAGCGCATTTTATTGCTTAACCGAGTGATGTCTGTATCGGCTTTGGCTGAGTTGTAATGGTTGAGTGCTCGATGTGCCTGTTCTTTCTCAACTAATGTGATCAACCGTTCTTTAATAGTTTTGTAATCACTATCTCGAGCTAAATGAGCGATGATGGAAAGAAATTTTTGTTCGGTATACCAAGAAAGATAGTTATCAATATTCGCATAATAGCGCTTTATGCTTTCTTCATAAGGAATTGTCCTACGTAATCGTTTAAGAATGTCGAGAGACAGTTCTATCACCGTATCCACTTCATCCGAGGTGACGGTGTCACTAGTTGAATTGAGTTGGCTAACGGCACGATCTAATGCAATTACGTATTGATAAGCAAAGAGACTGAGACTGACTCGATATTGAGTGGATGAAAGTCGGCCTCGTTGTGCTAAACGGCTGTGTACTAAAGGAAGAAGAATTTTATCACTGTAATAGGAGCGTTTTTGATGAATAGAGCTGTAGAAAAACTCGGATTCAGACATGACTTCTGGTGTTAACCCAAGTTCTCCGGGAATAAATAAATAGGCATCAAGATCCAGTATTTTACTTTCTGAGATTTCGGTGGAAATTTTTAAAGTCACGGCATCATGCTTATCTACAATGATCAATGAAAGCTCCTGAAAAAATTGCTGAATTTTCTCTGTACAATGGGGAAAGCATACCAGAGATCACGTATAATCTCTGCAAATTTGCTGTGAGACCGTTTTACATGATTAACATTGGCCAGATTAATAGTTTAGAAGTGGTAAAGATAACAGATTTTGGTGTCTTTTTAGACGCAGGCGAGTTTGGTACAACGCTGTTACCTAAACGTTATGCACCACAAGGTGTTGAATTAGGACAGTTCATTGATGTGTTCTTATATTTTGATTCAGAAAATCAGCTGGCTGCTACAACAGAAACGCCAATTGCTCAAGTGGGTGAATGGGGCTTAATGAAGGTAGAAGGGGTCAATAGCACGGGGGTTTTCGTTAACTGGGGAATAAAAGATAAGGATCTTTTAGTTCCTTTTAGTGAGCAGCGCGCCCGTTTTTCGACAGGACAAACGATTTTAGTTTATGTTTATACGGATAAAGCCTCAGGACGTATTGTTGGAACGACAAAGTTTAATAAGTGGTTAGACAAAACACCGGCTCACTATACTCGGAATCAACAAGTCGATCTCTTGATCGCAGAGCGATCAGAATTAGGATACAAAGCCATTATTAATGGTTCGCATTGGGGAATGATTTTTCCTTCAGATGTTTTTGGAAAGCTATTTATTGGTAAAAAACTTAAGGGATATATTAAGACCATTCGTCCTGACGGTAAAATTGATCTCGCTTTGCAAAAAGTAGGGGTTGAAAAGATGGATGAGCTGAGTTCAAAAATCTTGGAAACATTAGAGAAGAAAGGGGGATTCCTTCCTTTGTGTGATAAATCCTCCCCTGAAGCGATTTTTGCTACTTTTCGAACCAGCAAAGGCACATTTAAGAAAACGATTGGCAGCTTGTTTAAGCAAGGCAAAATTGTCATTGAACAAGAGGGTATTCGTTTAGTCTAGTACGATAAAAAAAGGCCCGAAACAAAGCGTTTAGGGCCTTAGGGGAAGTTCTTTATAAGGGAACAGCATTATTCTCTGGATATATTTTCAATTGTTCGAGAATAACGGTTAAAGTATAGCCCATTTTACGGATGTTGGTTTTTAGAAACTAAGTCGTTTTATACTCAGTATTCTTACGCTGTGTTTGTATTACTTGTAGAATGGCTGTCAACCTCTGTCAACCTGTCGGAGTAATTCGTTCGCTTTTTGTATTGCTCTACGTGCATTCTTTGATTCACGCTTTTTAAGCAAACTATCTGAAAGTTTTAGATATTTGTCTGATGCTTGAAAACGTAGATCTGAGATATCACTAAAATTAGAAGGCAGTTCTTTTGCCAACTTATCTATCTCAGTGACTATTCTGTCAAGAGTGTTGAGGGCTGATGCATTTTTGATACGACGGTATAAATTTTCGAATTCATTTTTGTATAAAATACGAGCTGCCTCATACGGGTAGTCTGGTGAATTGCCTTTATGTTTATCTGTAAGATAATCACTCATTTCTTCTATAGCTTCTTTCATTTGATTACTAATGGATAAATTTTCCTCATGAGTATCGGATGAACTAAAGAAAGTGTTACCAATATTAATCAGTGTGTTTAAAGCTTGTGCATCTCGTTGGATCAGTGCTTGTTTAAGCTTCTGACCAAAGACTTCACTAGCTAAAGAGGAAGGTTCAAAAGAGTAGTCTGCATGAATCGCACTGAATTTTTTATATAAATCAGTAACAGACTTCTCATCTTCAATAGAGGTGTAATGCGCTTTTTCCAACATAGAATTGAGTTGTCTTTCTATTGCCAGTAGTGTTGAACGTTTACTGGATCGGATGTCTAGAGTTAATATTTCAAGGCGATGAGAGTCTGGGTAGTAGCGTGCTGCATCTTTTAGGACAGACTCTACTTTATTATAATCAGGGTATTCCATCTCGCTTGCATTAAGTATTTCGTCAATTTGGGTTTCAAAGAGACTAAGGAGTGCATCTTGGTGGTAACGCATTAACCCGTCTCGAACAATAGGTTGAAGATTATCTGATTGGGTTAGTGCTAATACATCTTCAGGTGGTGTATTAAGAAGTACTTGTTGGTAGTTGATTTGGTCAGCTTGTTTTTTTGCAACTTGGTTGATAGAGGAGAGTTTTTGATCGTAATAATTAATAAGGAGTGTTATGGCAACTAACCATAATAAACTTGATGCAGCGATTGCAAACTTAGGTGTTACGGCACAGTTTAAGCGTTGTTTTAGTTCGTTGGCTGATAATGGATTATGATTTGTTGAGCAGGATAGAATTTTTCTTAATGGCCGCCATGCCAAAAAGGGCAAGGATGCTGGCTTAGTGAGATTTAGTGCTTTCTTCAGAGCGATATCAGCCGTTGTTCGATTATATGGATGTTTACAGCTAACCAATTCATAAGCAATACAAGCAAAAGCAAAGATGTCATCTTCTCGTGTTGCTTTATTACCCGCTAAAATATTGAGTGAAGCGTAATTCGGAGTATACCCCATAACAGAGTTATCATCGTCTTTTCTTTTTGCCGAATACTGATCTTGTTTAATTTTTTCCATCTTTGATACACCAAAATCAAGGATTTTTACATTCCCATTGGATTCGATCATGATGTTAGCTGGTTTTAAATCAGCATGTACGATATCAAGCGAATGCGCGTAGATGAGTGCATCAAGGATTTGATTAAAAATAATTTTTGCTTTGTGATATGGCAAGCCAGAGGGGCGGGAGCGTTGGATTAACTGCTCGACAGTTTCGCCATCTAGATATTCCATTACGATAAAATACGTTTTGTTATCGACACCGAAATCAAATACCCGAATGATGTTTGGGTGGCTTAAGGTTTGTGTATGCTGTGCTTCTCGTATCAGCATCCGAGCCGTTTCAGGTTGATCAATGTATTCACTCTGTAAGACTTTTAATGCTACATAGGGGTTATGAGATCCTGATGACTCTAATACTTTATCTTTTGCTCGATAGACATCACAAAGTCCACCGTGGCCAATAAGTGCATCGATGATGTATCGACCTTTAACTAGATGGCCAGGCGTTAAAGTGGAATGTTCGACCAGATCGTTCGAGTTTTTTTCTGTCGTTTTATTTTTAAAATCATTTTTATCATTAGTCCCAATATTGAACTCTTCAGTCTCGGAAGAGAGATTTTTTTTCATATCATTGTCTGAATTTTGAGAAATATTATTCTTTTTATCCATTTTCAGTTTTTTTTCTTCTTGATTTTTAGGATTAACATCTTCTTGATTCCACGTTTGATTTCTTATGATTTGTGTTTTATCCCCATTAATTATGATTGGTTGGTCTTTATTTTCTTTTTTATCAATAGACATGTGTTAGGCTCCTAGCTAAAAGTAAAACTGACTATAATCCCTAATATTTATTTAATAGAGGTTGTATGAGATAAAATTCGATTTAACTAACAGAGGTTAAGCGAAATATGAAATGCAAAGTTATAAAAATTTGATCTTGGTTCTAGATTTTGTTTTATTAGACAACTTTGCGTTGAATTGAATTTTAAATGATTCATTATTTGCCCGTTATAAGTAACGGCTCTATTATTGATTGTTTTGTTATTTAGGCTGGTGGTTAGTCTGTCTATTGTGCATTCAGTCAGAGACTATAAAAATACAAGATACATATCGGCTAGAGGTTGACATGGATTTAATTCTTTCCATTACCAGTTTTCATAAGTTCACACCAGAACTAAAAAGTGTTTATACACTTTCTTCTGAGGAAGAATATTGCTCCATTAAATTTGGGCGTTCTGATTCTTGTGATTGGGTTTTACCTGACCCTGAACGAATTATTTCAGGTGTACATGGTGAAGTATCTAAATTTGGGAATGATTATTTACTAAGAGATTTATCAACAAATGGGATATTTATTAATAAATCAGTTAGCCCAATTGGAAGTGGAATGGAGATCACGCTTAATGATAATGATACGATCAGTTTCGGTGACTACGAAATAGAAGTGACCTTAAGTGATACCAATAAAAAAACAGATGATGTACTGCCTAATCACAACCTTATGACCACTTCATTTAATACCTTGTCACCAAGAGAGATTTTAAATAAACCTGTCGATATGCCAAAAATGGGTGATATGGATTTCGGCTTTGATGCCAATTTATTTCTTTCTCAAGAAGAGGAAATTCCTAGAGTTTTAGAGAAACCAGATATTGGGGATATCGACGACTTTTTTGATACTAAATCAATTGAAAATATTGAAGATTTTTCTATTGAAAAGAAAGAAAAAACAAAAAAGCTATTGCAACGGCCAATGGTTGAAGAGACATCAGGTTTTCAGCCTGAGTCAGAAACGCTTTTACGTGCGTTCCTTTCTGGAGCTGGCATTGATGAAAGCTTGTTACCGGATAACAAGAAAGAAGTGTGGTTTCAAGAGCTGGGGAAATCCTATGCATTAATGTTAGACGGTTTGATGCAAACATTGCATAATCGAACAAAGTTCAAACAATCCAACAAACTAAATCACACTGCTTTCCAGAAGAGAGAAAATAACCCTTTGAAATTTTCGGCAGATTTTGATGATGCCATACACAATTTGTACAACAGAAAAAGTTCAAGTTTTCTTTCACCTGAAGCAGCGATTAAATCGGCATTTCGAGATATAGAGTGTCATGAAAAAGCGATGATAAATGGCTTGCACGGTGCGGTCTCTAGTGTAATGAAGCTACTTGATCCTAATCATATCGCTGAAAATATTTCTCAATATGAGAGAAGTCTATTTTCTACTCTCTTTTCGAAAGTAGATAAAAAAAAATGGCAGAAATATGAAGCATTTTACTATCAACTAAATAATGATTTCGAAGTTGGTGGATTTGATAGTGATAAATTTTATTTAGAAGATTTTGCAAGAGAATATGATAAAGCAATAAGGAATATAGAGGGATAATAAGTGAGACGTTTAATCAAAATTTTACCGTTATTAATTACATTTTTATTAGTTGGGTGTAGTATCGCCAACATGGCCGTTGATCCTTATTCTAATCTTAATATTTATGCTGAGAATAATATAAACCCTGATATGAATGGACGCCCATCTCCGGTGGTTGTTCATATATTTGAATTGACTTCTGATACGTTGTTTAAAAGTCAAGGTTTTTTTTCTTTATATGAGAATTCCAATGAGGTCCTCGGACCAGATATGGTGGAAAAAACAGAGATATCACTCTCACCGGGACAGTCAGAACATTATCGTTCAAGTATGAAACCTGGTGTTGAGTATATTGGAGTTATTGTTGCTTTCCGTGATATAGAAAATGCCAATTGGCGAAAAGTGATTAAAGTTGATCGGACAGGTTATAACACATATACGCTTTTATTAGACGAATTGACGTTAGCAATAAAATAACAAACAGATAGCATTAATAGGTTTATAAATGAGTGTATATTCACCAATGGTTTGGAGTGAAGGGATGTTTTTGCGTCCACAGCATTTCCAACAGCAGGAACGGGCATTGGCCTATGAATATCGAGGGTTAGCAAGATTAACTAGCAGTTATGCTAGAGGAATTGAGCAACTTAGCTTTGAGGTTGCTTCTCTAAAAGAAGGACAGTTATCTCTTACTAAGTTAATTGCCATTCTACCTGACATGACATTGGTTATTATTCCCGAGAAAGATTCTATACCTCCAGCGATCACCGTAGAGCCTCATATTGAGAACACTCTGATTCAATTAGCTGTGCCTATTGAAAAATACCAAGGTAAGAATGTTTCTACAGCAGAAGATACTCAAGTGACACGCTATAAGTTTATTGAGTCTAGCCTTACGGATAATGTTTTTGGAGTGGATGAAGAGATTGTTCAATTGGCTGGGTTAAAATGTGAAATTAAAGTCTCTAATGAGAACCTTCCTGGTTATGTTTCACTTCCTCTAGCTCGTATTCGTCAGGTGACGGCTGAAGGTGAAATTATCCTTGATGAAGATTATGTCCCTCCCTTCCTTAATGTGCATCATAGCCCAGTATTAACCAAGTATTTGAAGAATATTTTAGCTATGCTTAAAATTCGAGCGGATGCTATTGCCCAACGTTTAGCTCAGGGAAAATCAGCGGCTTCTTCTGCTGTCGATTTTATCATGTTACAAATGCTAAATCGCTATGAGGCAAGCCTACGGCATTGGTCTCAAGGTGTTGAGTTGCACCCCTATACCTTAGTAACACATCTGTTTAGTTTAGTGGGTGAATTGGCAACATTTTCAAATAAAAATAAACGAATACCTAAATTACCTGAGTATGTTCATCACAATATGGGGGAGGTATTTGCTGAAATTAACCAAATATTAAGCCAGTACTTAAGTGTTGTGCTTGAACAAACCGCGACTAAAATGCCGCTTGATATTCGGCAATTTGGTATTCATGTGACTCCTCTGCCTGATAAAAAATTGCTCTCAGTCTGCCAGTTTGTTCTCGCTATCAAAGCCGATGTTTCTCCGGAAGAAATTCGTCGGAAGTTACCTGGGCAGATTAAGGTTGGGCCTGCGGAAAACATTCGTGAGCTGATCAATAACCAAATTAATGGTATCTCCATTGCTCCTTTAAACGTTGTGCCTCGGCAGATGCCTTATTCCTCAGGCTTTGTGTATTTTGAATTGATCAAAAAAGGGACTTATTGGTCTCGTTTAATGGAAAGCGGTGGTATGGCTTTTCACGTATCTGGGAATTATCCAGGTTTAGAAATGGAGCTTTGGAGCATCAATCAGTAGCGGTTAAGTTATGGATGAGACAATTGTAAAACCGACACCTGGAAGAAAGAAAGGTTCCGCTTTGTCAGCAGTAGCCGCTGTTGAAAGTGATAATACAGTTCTTTTAACCCAGATGATAAAAGAAGAGAAAGAATCTAGTGTGATTGCTTATGGTAGTAATGTCTTACTCGCAGAGGCAAACATCATATTTTCTTTACTTGGACAGATCCGTTCTACTGCAGTTCATAGTGATGTAAAGCAGTTACGAGAAGCCTTTGTTCAGAAAATGCGTGATTACGAGAATCGTCTTCGCTTGCGAAGTGCTGACCCGAGAGAGATTGATATTGCTAGATACTGCCTCTGCTGTGCTATTGACGAGGCGGTATTGAATACCGTATGGGGTAGCCAGTCTGTATGGGTTGATAATTCTCTACTCTCTACGTTTTATTCAAATACGCAAGGAGGAGAAGAGTTTTTTATACATTTAGAGGAATGTCTTAAACAGCCTAAAACGTCTCTTGATCTTCTGGAAGTCATGTATTTATGTATGAGTTTAGGCTTTAAAGGACATTTCCGTGTCAAAGAGAATGGTAGTGAGCAGCATCGGGCCTTGAAAATTAAAGTTATGGATGTATTGAAACATTACGAGAGAGTACCTGATACGGAATTATATGAAAGTACGATGAAAAATATTCTAACCGGTCAGCAGGTGACAGAGAGAGCACCACTATGGGTGGTGTTCTCTATTACAGCTGCACTGTTAGCGTGTATTTATATGTATTTGAACTTTAATCTTAATGAAAAATCCGATGTGACCTTTAGCAACTTGACTAATCTATTGCCAGATAGAGCTGCATCCCAGCATCAGGATAGTTATGGTTCTTCACTTGCCATTAGTGAGCAGATACAACGTTTTTTAGCAACAGAAATAGAAATGGGGATATTACGTGTAGAGCCGTTGGCTGATCGAGTCCGTATTTCTTTTCAATCACAGGATTTATTTCAGTCTGGTAGTGCAGAGATGGTTGCCCATATGCGACCCGTTATTTCGAAAGTGGCTAGGGCGTTAGAATCCACCACGGGAAAACTTTTAGTTATTGGTCATACGGATAATAAGCCTATTTTTACCAGTAAGTTTCCTTCTAACTGGCACTTGTCTCTAGCAAGAGCTACATCTTTGACTGATTATTTAATGTCTAATGGAATGCTTAAAGGACGAATCATTCCTGAAGGTTGGGGGGACGCAAAACCTTTGGCATCCAATGAAACCCCAGAAGGGCGAAGAATGAATAGACGAGTTGAAATTGATCTGCTGATTTCTAGTCAGTTAATGGATGGGAATAACTAGATGGTCGCTATACAAAACTTTTTTCGCCAGCGCTGGGTTATTAGCTTAGTGGGTTTACTAGCCATATCTATCTTCATTTGGTTTGTCGGGCCATTGATTGCGATTGCTGGATCTGAACCATTTAAATCAGAATTTAATCGATTGCTGATGATCGCTGTTTTGATTTTTGGTTGGGGGGCAATGAATCTATTCCGTCAGCAAAAAGAGCGTAAAGAGCAAGACGAGAGCATTCAGCATTTACTAGAAGTGGACTCGTTAAATGACAATGAAGCAGCCTCAGAAATTGATGTCATGCGTGAACGAATTGACCGCGCTGTTCAAATCATTACTAAAGATGGGAAAGGAAAGAAGAATCTGTATAACCTACCTTGGTATGTATTGATTGGTCCTCCTGGTACAGGTAAAACTTCGGCACTAAAGCATTCTGGTCTTGAGTTCCCTTTAAGTGATGCATTAGGAAGTGATTCTGTTAGTGGTATAGGTGGCACTCGTCATTGCGATTGGTGGTTTACCAATAAAGCCGTGCTGATTGATACCGCTGGGCGGTATACGACGCAAGATAGCCAAGTGCAAGTAGATTCTAAAGCTTGGTATGGTTTTTTAGGGTTATTGAAAAAATACCGTAAGCAGCGTCCAATAAATGGTGCCATTGTGACTCTTAGCCTTGCTAGTATGATGACCCAAACTCGAACAGAACGAGGTTTGCACGCCCGAGCAATTAAAAATCGTTTGCAAGAACTCAAGAATCAACTGGGAATGCAGTTTCCTATTTATGTTTTATTGACTAAGGCTGATTTGATCGCTGGATTCAATGAATTCTTTTCTGATCTTAGCAAAGAAAAGAGAGAAGAGTTTTTAGGCTTTGTTTTTCCTCGTGAAGTTGAGGACGAAAGAGGAGTGATTTCTCTGTTTAACAAAGAGTTCCATGATCTTCTTGAATCATTAGATAAGCGCATGATGCAACGATTAGAAATGGAAGAAGATCTAGATAAACGCTCTTTAATGTTTGAGTTTCCTAAGCAACTTCGTTGTTTACAGGCGAATTTAGATGAGTTTCTAACGGAGATTTTTGCTCAAAATAAGTTTGAAGAGCCATCCATGATTCGTGGTGTATTCATCGTGAGTTCTCTTCAAGAAGGTATGCCGATAGACAGGATTATGCTTGAGACTTCGCAAGGTCTCGGACTCGGTAGACCGCCATTACGCCTGAGCTCTAAAGACTCTTGTACGTATTTTGTGAAAAAACTTTTTGAAGATGTCATTTTTAAGGAGCAATTGCTGGGGACTGTCAATCGACACCATCAAAAACAAAGCAGCTGGCTACGAAGAAGTGCATATGTAATTTGTGCAGGAGTTTCTCTATTAGCCGTCACGTTATGGATGATGAGCTATCAATGGAATAACCATTTGATCCGTCGAACGGATACTCAAATAAAAGAAGTACAGCATCTTATTCATACTCAAGATATTGATTTGATAGACAACTTAATTCCATCAGTGGATGTGTTAAATCAAATCATGATGCTCCCAATGGTTAATAGTGAGCAACAAGAAGAGAAAGGTAAAGTCAGATCTCTAGGATTGTATCAAGGTGAGAAAATTGAGCAATCTGCGAAAGCCGCTTATCACAATGCATTAGTCAACTATTTTGCCCCTTTTATTGAAGGCATCTTGTTAAGTGAGCTGAGATCGAATGAGCATCACCGAGAGTATTTATACGAGACACTGAAAACATACTTAATGTTGTTTAATGACGATAAATTAGATCCTGAACATGTATTGGGCTGGTTCTCTTATTACTATGAGCAAGCATATTCAGGTGTGTTAAATGAAGGATTACGTTCAGACTTAGAGCAGCACACAAAGAATTATATTAACCAAACAGAAAAAGGTCTCTATTTAAGTAATGATGTTGTTTCAGATGCTCGACAAGTGCTTACGCAAATGTCCTTATCTGAAAGGGCTTACCAGAGAATGAAATTACAATTTATTAAAAGCCATGTTCCTTCTTTCCGCTTAACGGATGTGTTGGGGGCTCGTAGTCTTGAGCAATTTGAAAGACGTAGTGGTAAACCATTATCCATGGGGATCTCGGGTTTTTATACCTACAATGGTTTTCACAGTATATTTCAATTACAGATAGGCCGGACAGTTAAGTCCTTAATGGAAGAGAACTGGGTTTATGGTGATGAAATTGATGCTCGCAATATTGATCACGATCTTGCTATTGCTGGTGTTCGTGATCGTTATTTTCGAGATTACATTCATGAATGGAGATCATTACTTGACGATCTTCAATTAAAACCGACTTCTGATCTGAAAAGTAGTTTGGAGCAAACTGATACACTAGTGAGTTCTGAAAGGCCAGTGGAATCATTATTAAAAGCAGTGCGAAGAGAAGTGGCTCTCACTCAACTCGCTTTGTCACAAAATGAAAAAGCTACGGCCGAGGTAGCAAGTAATGTGGCTAAAGTGAAATTATCTAGTACGGCGGACACATTACGTCGATATCGTCCTTCCGATGATAAAAACTTTAATCTCTCTTTGCCTGGTAAAGAAGTTGAAGAGGCATTTGAGGATATTATTCAGATAACTGATCAAGACTTTGAGGACATTCATCAAGCATTATCCAGCCTTAGAAAATACCTCTCAGATTTATCAAGCTCAGGTAATAACCAAAGAGTGGCTTATAAGAGTATGTTAAACGGGACATTAAGTGGTGAGGTTGCTGCATCGATTAATCACGCAAGGCAATTATTGCCAAAGCCTTTTGATTCTTGGCTAGGTGAACTGTCCAGTGGTTCTGCTAAGTTAGCGGAGAAGGGGTCACGAGTACACCTCAATACACTATGGACGAACAAAGTTTATAAACCATATCAAAGAAGTATACAGGGACGTTATCCTTTCAATCCCTCAGCACAAAGAGAAGTCACATTGAAAGATTTTAGTCGCTTCTTTGGCTATGGAGGAACATTGGATTCATTCTTTAATGAGTACTTAGCCCCATTTGTGGATACGTCAAAGTCAGTATGGCGTTTTGAACAAGAAATAGGGGTGAGCCAAAATACCTTAGCAATATTTCAACGAGCAGACCGAATAAGACAGGTGTTTTTTGAATCAGATAATACGTTAAGGGTCGATTTTGGTATGAAGCCGATTTATTTAGATCAGCATATTACCAGTTTTTCCCTTGAGTTAGGTGGGCAAAATTTAGTTTATAGGCATGGCCCTGCAAGAATACAAACGTTGAGTTGGCCCTCTAAGCACCCTGTTGCTCGGATTATATTCACTCCACCCGATTCTCGTCGTGAAATATCGCATACCTTTGAGGGAGAGTGGGGGATGTTTAAGCTTCTCGACCAGTCTCTTAAAGCGAGGCCTGAATCTCGTAGAGATAACATCGTTATGATTGATCTGAGAGGTAATAAAGTTCAGTTGGAATTAATACCCAGAAGTACCATGAACCCATTTTGGTCTAATGATATGGAGAGATTCCGATGCCCTCAGACATTGTAACTCCGGGTTGGGGGTATATCGGAAAGATCCCCGCAAAAGGCGATTTTATCAAACATGGTTTGCCTAAGCATTGTGCAAATGTGTTACATGACTGGCAACAAGCTGTGATTGCGGTCAGTCGAGAGCAGCTTCAAGAGCGTTGGCAGACACTGTATCTGAATGCACCAATATGGAATTTTTCATTCGATGCTTCGATAACGGGTGAGTCAACATTAATTGGTAGCATGATTCCAAGTGTGGATGCTGCCGGGCGATATTTCTTTTTTACGGTTGCCCGATTGGTCGAAGAGCATGCCTTAGCCTATTGGCAGCATAGAGTCTGGGCGGAAGATTCACAAGCATTAGCGTTGGCTGTATTAGAAGATAGTTTTTCGTTTGATCATTGGCTGAATCTTTTATCCTCATCGAACGACAACTTGGCTTTGAATCGTAAGTTTAGTGGTCAGGTTTCGTTGAAAAATGCTGAGTGTGAGTCATTGATATTCAAGGAGTATGCTGAAATTGGGGCGGACGATCTGCTCAAGTTTCTTATTAACGAAAAATACAACACCCCCTGTTATTGGTGGACTGATGGAAACGATACCGTGGAGCCTATTACGTTTATCTCCGAGGGTTTACCTCCAATAGGCAAATATGCCGCTATGCTGGATGGGCAATGGGAAAAGTGGAATTGGTAATGTGGGTAAGTGAATGAATTGGAATTTTTTTACATTTTCAAAATCGCATCCAGGAAAAGTTCGTCCATATAACGAAGATTCATTATTGGATATGACGAGTCGTCAGGTTTGGGTGGTCGCCGATGGTATGGGAGGGCATGCTGCTGGAGATGTCGCCAGCCAAATGTTAGTGGATAAAATTGAACGGTTTATTATTGATACTCCACATTTCAGTGTTGATGACTTACGCCATCAAATAGAACTGGCGAATATGGATATCTATGATTATGCACAGCAGCATTTAGCTGGGAAAACGATGGGCACGACCATGGTGTTGTTGATGATCCAAGATGGTTATTTTCACTGTCTTTGGGTAGGAGATAGCCGGATTTACTTACTGCGTGATGATATTTTTTCACAGAAAACGCGTGATCATAGCCAAGTGATGGAAATGATAGAGCAAGGGATTTTATCTGTGGATGAAGCTGAAGATCACCCCTTAGCCAATGTTATTACTCGGGCCATCGGTGTGGAGTATGGCGTTCGAATTGATCAGGTGTCGGGTCAGTTACAACACGGGGATCAATTTTTGTTATGCAGCGATGGGTTAACGAAAGAGCTACATGATAACGAAATAAAAAATAGCCTTTATGCAGATTCGGTGAATCAATCTGGGTTGGCTTTGCTTCATTCTGCTTTAGTTCGTGGTGCGAGTGACAATATTACATGTGCTCTCATCAAAGTCAGTTTGCCGTTTGCTAGTGAAGGCGTAACCGTTTCCTCTGATGCCACGGTTCCGGTATACCCAAGGAGAAGAATGAATGGGCTTTGAGGACATCGATTATGGTTGGTTGAATGCAGCAAAAGCTGCGATAGCGGGAGAATCGCCTACGGGGATTGACCCGAGAGGAGATATCACTCCCCAGTCACTCTATTATCGACTGAAAGATCAACGTATGCAGGCTCGAAATATCGAGCGTAATGCCATTGTTGAAGAAGAGCCTCTTCTCAGTCACTCCAGTTTGTGGCGCGTTTTTCTAGAAGAGTTACCACTAGCGTTAGCAACGCAGACTAAAGATTTGGAGTTCGTTGCTTGGCTGATAGAGGCCTTGACCCGTTTACAGGGTTTCAGAGGTATGGCAATTGGTTATGATCTAGCGAGTTATTATGTAGAGCATTACTGGCCACACTTACATCCAATGCCAGATGAAGAAGGTATCGAGACACGCATCTCTCCTATTATTGGGCTTAATGGTATCGATAATGAGGGAACATTAGTTTTTCCGCTTGCATGTATCCCGATTACTGAGCAGGGAAGTGAGCAAGCTTATGCCTACTGGGAGTACCAACAGGCGCTGGAAATTGAGCGACTCGATGAAGATAAAAAGCGCGCTAAACACAATCAAGGTGTTGCTGCGCTTAACGATATTGTACAAACCGCTAAAGCTTCTAGTCGCACTTTTTATCAGGAATTAGAACAAGATTTACAGAGTGCGATTGATAACTTTCGGCATTTTTCTGAAGTACTCGATAATGTTTGTGGAGAGGTGACCCCAAGTTCATATATTGCTCATAAGCTAGACGCCATCTATGCCGCGGTAAAGCATCTTGCTGGCGATAAACTAATAAGAAGTGCTGGCACAAGTACGTCAGAAGTATTAGATGGGCAAGAAGAATTTGGGTTAAACGCTGAGAACAATACTCGTACGGGCCTTCACCATGAACTCTGGAATGGAAATGTAGAATCTCGGCAAGAGGCAATAGAGCAATTACGAAAAGTGGCTGATTTTTTTCGAGAGACAGAACCACATTCACCCGTTTCATACACTATCGAACAAGTCATTCGCTGGTGTGGAATGGCTTTGCCTGATTTATTGGCAGAGCTGATATCTGATGGAGAAGCCAAAAAGGGCTACTTCCGTTTAGTTGGCATAGCAAATAAAGATGAGTAATTAAAGGGAGAACAATATGGCTAGTATTCACTCGAAACTGTCACGAGTCAGGAAACCACGTGTTCATATTACCTACGATGTAGAAACTGAAGGCGCATCATTGAAGAAAGAGCTTCCGTTCGTGGTTGGGGTTATGGGGGATTTTGCTGGTCAAAATACCGAGGCTCTTAAACCATTGAAAGATCGACGGTTCATTCAAATTGATCGTGATAACTTTGATGATGTTCTGAAAAAAATGAGCCCATCAGTCATATTTAAAGTGAAAAATACACTCGCGGATGATGATTCTGAGTTTCAAGTTAATTTGAAGTTTCAGTCAATGAAAGATTTTGAACCTGCCTCCATTGTTAGGCAAGTTGATCCTCTTCGTCAATTAATGGATACCCGAAATAAGTTACGAGACTTAATGACCAAAGTCGATCGTTCTGAAGATTTGGAAAATGTTCTAGAGGCGGTACTCAATAATACTGAAAACTTATCCAAATTGGCTGATGAGCTGAAGATTGGTCAGGGCGATGCGCTGGCAGAATAAGGAAAATAAGATGTCAACACAGTTAGAAAATCAATTGGACCCGACTGTTGAGAGTCAGTCACTTTCATTTCTTGAACAGGCAATTGGTGCAACGAAACAAACAGAAGCTGCTCGTGCACAAGAACTGATCAAAACTTTAGCTGAAGAAGCTTTGAAAGGTACAGTGACTTGGAATAAAAACTTAACCGTTACCTTCCGCGAAGCAATCACGGCTCTGGATAAAAAAATATCAGAACAGCTTTCGGAAGTGATGCACCACCCCGATCTACAAAAGTTGGAAGGAACTTGGCGAGGTTTGAATTACTTAGTCATGAATTCGGAAACCAGCTCTACGCTTAAAATTCGTATGGTCAGCATGACGAAGAAAGAGTTGCATAAAGATTTAAGTAAAGCGGTTGAATTTGATCAAAGCCAAATCTTTAAAAAAGTGTATGAAGCCGAATTTGGTAGTGCAGGGGGGGAACCTTATGGCGCATTGATTGGTGATTATGAATTTACTAATCATCCGGAAGATATTGAGAGCTTACGTTTAATGTCTAATGTTGCTGCCGCCGGTTTTGCACCTTTCCTTTCTGCGGCTTCTCCAGCGTTATTTGGGTTCGATGAATGGACAGAACTCTCTAAACCTCGTGACTTAGAAAAAGTATTTGAATCACTAGAGTACACTCAGTGGCGTGCTTTTCGTGAAAGTGCAGACTCTCGATTTGTGAGCTTGACAATGCCTAAAGTCTTAGCTCGTTTGCCCTATGGTCAAGCAACGTCACCAGTCGAAGAGTTCGGGTTTGAAGAGTTTGATGTTGATGAACTTTCTGGTATTGCCACCAATGCACAGCATAATGACTATTGTTGGATGAATTCCTCTTATGTTCTGGGTGCTAAATTGACAGATGCATTCTCTAAATATGGCTTCTGTACCGCGATTCGTGGCGCTGAAGGTGGCGGCCGAGTTGATAATTTACCGACTCACTTTTTTATGAGTGATGATGGTGATCCTGATATGAAGTGTCCAACTGAGATTGGAATCACGGATCGACGTGAAGCGGAATTAGGCAAACTGGGATTCCTTCCTTTATGTCATTATAAAAATACGAACTATGCGGTGTTTTTTGGTGCGCAAACCTGCCAAAAACCCGCGAAGTATGACTCTCCTGATGCCACTGCAAACGCGGCAATTTCCGCTCGCTTACCCTATATGATGGCGACTTCTCGATTTGCTCACTACCTCAAAGTGATGGCACGAGACAAAATCGGAAGTTTTATGGAAGCGGAAGATGTGGAGTCTTGGTTGAATCGTTGGATATTAGGTTACGTCAACGCTTCGGAAGGGGGTGGTCAAGAGATCCGTGCTAAATATCCATTGGCTGATGCGCGTGTTCAGGTTAAAGAAATTCCTGGTACAGCGGGAGCTTATAATGCGGTTGCTTGGCTAAAACCTTGGCTGCAAATGGAAGAATTGACAACTTCATTACGTTTAGTCGCAAAAATACCACAATCAGGTGGTTAATTAAGAAGGCAGGGGTGGTGTATTACACCAGCCCCTGATGAGTAGCATGAATTTCGTCTCAGTAGAACAACTCACACATCAACGAGCGACCCCAGATCAGCCATTATTGGCAAATCATTGGATCGAGCGTTTTTTGGATACTAAGGACTTAAGTCAAGCAATACAGTACTGGGTTGAGTTAGCTGGTATTAAGAGTAAAGAGGAATTCTTTCATAGCATTCTGAGTACGATTGAACAGATAGATGTCCAGTTAAACCAGCAATTAGACGATATTTTACACCATAGTGTTATCCAACGTCTTGAATCTACTTGGCGGGGGCTGCGTTATTTAGTTGAGCAAAAAGACTCTAATGCTGAAGAATTAGTAAAAATTAAAATCTTAACATGTACTTGGGATGAGTTAGTCAAAGATGCAACGCGAGCGATAGAGTTTGATCAATCAGCCTTGTTTAAATTGATCTATCAAAATGAATATTCAATGCCGGGTGGAGAACCTTTCGGATTATTAGTTGGAGATTATTATTTAGGGCAGTCACCGGGAAGAAATGCGGTGGATAGAGATATTCGAACTTTAGGTAAAATGGCTCAATCGGCTGCTGCGGCTTTTAGTCCTTTTATTATGTCGGTAAGCCCTAGCGTTTTTGGTACGGATCATTTTTCTGATATTGCCTCTATCGGAAATATCTATACCCAGTTTGAGCAAAGTGAGTATTTGAATTGGCGTAAATTAAGAGAATCAGATGATGTGCGCTTTATTGGACTAACAATGCCGAATGTTCTTTACCGTCAGCCATATTGTAGTGATGGTTCAAGAAGTGACCAATTTGTTTATAACGAGCGGATCCGTGATTCCAATCGTGACTTGCTTTGGGGAAATGCTTCTTTTTGTTTTGCGGCAGTCATCATGCGTGCATTTCAGGAAAACGGTTGGTTTACTCATATTCGTGGACATAAAACGGGGGACTATTCACAAGGAATTATTCAACCTCCATCATCGTGTCGTGTTCATTTACCAGGAAAAGTTCAGCGCTATAAAGCGCCCCTAAATCTTAAAGTTACAGAACGACGTGAGCAGGAGTTATCGGATTGTGGTTTTATTCCTTTATCCCCAGTAGCAGAAACACAGTTTATTAGTTTTACATCGAATATTTCATTGCATCAATCCCGTCTATTTTCGGAGAAAGGGGCTAATGTCAATGCTCGTTTATCATCGATGTTGCAATACACACTCTGTGTATCAAGAATTGCTCATTATATCAAAGTGATGGGACGAGATAGAGTTGGAAGTTACCAAGATGCACAAAGTATAGAAAGGGATTTTCAGGCGTGGTTACACAAATATACGACCGCATCCGATGAAGCTTCGGATGAACTAAGAGCAAAATATCCGCTTAATGAAGCGCGGATACGAGTGACGGAAAAATTGGGTAGTCCAGGAAATTACTACTCAGTGATCCATTTAAGGCCACATTTCCAACTGGATCAGATGGTCTCCTCTATAAAACTGATTACAGAGCTATCCCCAGAACACATATTGTAAGGAATCAAAATGTTAGATTGGCAACAATACATTGGACAGGGCGAATTACAACAAGCAAAAGAAGCCTTGATTAACGCTATAAAACAAGAGCCTAAAAATGCCACATTACGTAGTGCATTTATCGAAGTTCTTTGTCTACAAGGCGATTTTATTCGTGCTGATGAGCAATTGATGCAGGCAATTAAGTTGTTTCCCGAATATCTACCGGGTGCTAGCCAGATCCGGCATTTAGTGAAAGCGGCACAAGCGAGAGTTGATTTTTCGCAAGGCGCCGCAACGGCACAATTTGTTTGTGAAGCGGAAAAACAAAATAACATGCTGGTTAATTTTAGTTTGGCCTTAGGAAATCAGTGTGTGGATGAATTGGCCGCTGTGTGTGATGAGGTTGAAGCGGTTCGTCCTAAGCTTGCTTTTACGGTAAACGGTACGACTTACGAAGATGTTAGGGATCTAGATGATCGTTTAGCGGGTTTTATTGAGCTCTTTTCATCGATGGGTAATTACTATTTGGTTCCACTTAGCCAAGTGAATTCACTGCAACTGAAACCCGCAACCAATTTACTAGAAACCATTTGGCGTCCATGTGAATTTGATATTGATGGATTAGGAGAAGGAGAGGCTCATTTCCCAATGACGTATGTGGACTCCGAAACGGATAGTCAAAAGTTAGGCCGAGAAACCGATTGGAAAAGAATTTTGGAGACTGAGCATAGCCTAGGTATGGGGCAAAAAATGTGGTTGGCCGGAGAGGGGGTGATCGCCTTATCTCAATTGGGTGAGCTTAAAAAAGCTGCGTTGGCTCCGGTTGAATGAACGAGTTAAGTGTGATGCCTTCTTTACTGGATAAATTGGTCGATTATGATCCAGAGAGTCATTATGACAAGCATTATCCACTAACACGTCATGCGTTAATGGATTCAATTCGTTTGGATCTCGAGGCTTTGTTAAACAGTCGAATCAATTGGCAGTCATTACCAGAAGAGCTTAGAGAATTATCCCACTCTATTCTCCGCTATGGCTTGCCAGATTTTTCATCCATGCCATTTAGTAGCGCAGATGGGCAGCAATTTTTATGCAACTTAGTACAAAAAACGGTCATACAGTTTGAGCCGCGTTTGAGTTATGTGACGGTGAGTATTGCAGAAGATAAGAATCCATTAGACAGGATATTAAAACTACGCATCCGTGCGACCTGCATTATTGACGGTACTGAACAAGAACTTGTTATGGATTCAGAAGTAGAACCCGTTAGCTTAGGAATTAAACTGAGTAAAGCGAAATGAGTGAAGAGTTTCTAAAGTATTATAATCGTGAGCTGGTGTATTTAAGACATAAAGGTCATGAGTTTGGAGAACACTACCCTAAAATAGCGGCTCGTTTACGTTTAAGTGAGGAGGTCGTAGAAGATCCTCATGTATCTCGTTTATTGGAAGGTTGCGCTTTCCTTACCGCCCGAATTCGACAAAGTTTAGATAATGCTTTTCCACAATTGACAGAAGCGCTTATTGGTCAACTTTTCCCTGATTTTCATGCCCCGATTCCCTCGATGTCCATCGTGAAAGTCTGTGGTTCGAGTTCTGCGACATCAAGTGTGACAGTCCCCGCTGGGGAAAGGGTTACGATCACCGCTCCAGGCTTTAAAGAGTGTGATTTTATTACTTGTTATGAAACACAAGTTCTACCTTTTGACGTGACCGAAGCAAAGTTTGAGAATGCTCCCTTTACTGGGATAGAGGCTCGTATACAAGCGGAAGCCAAGTCAGTCCTGAAGCTGCGACTACAAAGTCACAGTGATGAGATCAATATTGCCGATAACAAAGATAAACGGTTGAGATTTTATCTCAGTGGTCAATCGCAGATTTCGCTACAGCTTTATCAACACTTGTTCAGCTCCTGCTTGGGATTAGTTTTAGTGCAAGGAGGACGATGTGTTAAAGAGTTCACTCAACGACATATTAATACGGTCGGGTTTAGTGATCTCGATAAAGTCGTTCCTTACAGTAAGCGTAGTTTTTCTGGAACTCGTATGCTGATTGAATATTTGCATTTCCCAGAAAAATTCTTGTTCTTCGATTTAGTGGATCTTGATTTAACTATTTTAGGAGAGGGGACTCAGGCAGAGTTCTGGTTCTATTTTAAAGAATCCAATGATTGGCTAGAAAAACAGATAACCTGCGAGAACATCCAATTAGGTTGTTCTCCGGTGGTTAATCTGTATAAAGCAAAGATGAAGCCAGTTCGTATTCAGCCATCGGATTATGAATATCAGCTTTATACAGAATATATGGATCCTGAATCAAGCGAAGTGGTGAGCTTAGATAAGGTAACCCTGAGAAACTGGAATAAAGTCTACGATAATTTACCCTCATATTATGCGGGTAATCACCCCCACTATTTTTCTAAAGATGAAATATATTGGGTTCTACGCCGAGAAGATAAAAATTGGGCGGGGGGATTTGACGAACCGGGTCGAGAAGTTTTTGTTTCAATTGTGGATAAGCAGTATCGGCTTTTTTCTCCTGAGTCTCGTGAAAATTGGCTGATGTCGGTGGAAGCTTGGTGTTGCAACCGTAATCTTGCCGCTAAAATTCCATTTGGAGGCGGTTTACCCCAAGTTTCCATGCCTGACTGTAAAGATAATTTTAGCAAGATTAAGTGCCTCGTAACTCCGACAGAAACCATTCGGCCGGAAATGGATGAAAGTTCTCGCTGGCAGTTTGCGAAGTTATTAACGCTAAATCACTTTAGCGATGAGAATGGCGTTGAAGCATTGAAACAAGTGCTGAACCTACTGGCTTTTAGAGGAACACCTGAAACAAAAGCATTGATTGAAGCCATTAAAGACATGAAAACCTCGATAACGACGGGACGCGCCTTACAGAATGGACGAGTCGGTTTTTGCAATGGCACTGGAATTGTCCTTCATATCTCTGATCAGATTTTGTCACGTGAACAAATCTTCTTGTTGGGGAATGTATTGTCTGCCTATTTTGCACAATTTGCTGAAATCAATACCTTTACTCAGTTATCCATTCATTTGACTTCTACGGGTGAAAGACTATTTAGCTGGCCTGCTTTAGCGGGGGAAAAGGAACTTCTATGACGGAAAAAGAGTTCTTTGATGCATTAGAAGCTTTGCCTTTGTTTGAAGCGATTCATCTGCTTGAGCATCACTATTTAAAGGGAGAAAGTTATCTTGGAAGTGATACTTTACCTGAGAATGAACGCATCTCCCTTTCTGTTTTACAAAAACTCGGCTATGAAGCTAATCAGTTGGTGAGCATAAGCAAAAAATCAACAACCAAACTACACCTAAAAACGAACTTAATGGGTTTGACTGGGGAGCAAGGCATTCTTCCTAATCATTATAGTGAGCGTATCATTCAGCGTATTCGTGAAAATGATGAGGCAATGTCGGATTTTTTTGACATTTTTAACCATCGACTTCTCTCTCTTTACTACCGTTGCTGGCTCTCTTCTCAACTAACCGCTCAGTTATGTCAAGTTGCGGATGGCCAAAGTGCACCCATTCACACCATCTTAAGTGCATTAACTGGAGATCAAGGAGATAGCGCCATTTTTTTGGGGGGCGCTTTTCATCGTCGATCTCGTAGTAAGGCGATGGTGAAAACACTGCTTGAAATGCAATCAGGTTGTTCGGTTGTTCTGCATGAATTCCAAGGTCGTTGGTTTGATATTGAAGTGCACGAACAGACGAGAATTTGCAGTCCGTGTATGCCCGAAGGACAGTTTGCTCAATTAGGTAGTGGTGCTTTGATCGGGAAACGAAGTTGGAATATGAATGCCGGTATTGAGATTGAGCTTGTGGCAACGGATGCACAAACGGCAAGAGCGTTATTGCAGTGCCAACGATTAGAACAAACCAAAATACTCGCCAAACAACTTTTGGGGGAGAGTAAACAGATTAAATGGAAATTAACGGCTGAACGCCAGTTATTCCCTAAAGCAAATCTTAGCAAGGGGGTTGGAACCCTTGGTAAAGGAAGTGTATTGGCAGCAAAAAATGCAGCCATAAATAAACAAATAACGATAACGATCTGAAAGGATTAATAATGACGTCTTTATCACTATCAGCGTTGGTTGACAAATTGACTCCCGAAGCTAAAGGGAGTTTAGAGCAAGCGGCGGCTTTAGCGAGTTCAAGAACTCACCACAGTATAGAAATTGCTCATTGGTTACTGACAATGATTCAGGACCCCAGTGAGGCAGAACGAGAGATGTATCAGTTTTTTTCTGTGGATCTTGCCCAATTACACAGTGATCTACAGCTACAATTGGAAAAATTTAAGACAGGTTGTCAAACGGTACCAGGGCTTTCTTCTCATACGGTAACCATTTTACAAAATGCATGGATGACGGCCACGATTGCTTTTGAAGAGCCAGAGATTGCATCAGTCCACATATTGCATGCCTTTTTATCAGACGACACACTGTTTGCTTTTTCATCCCATTTTAGCTCAGAACTGACAAAAATTAATGCCGATGCGCTGATTCAATATAGGAAAGAGCAGGCTAAAGCACCGAAAAAAGCGATGGCTAGTCACAAGTCATCAACTCAGGCCCTAGACCAATTTACCGTTGATCTCACTGAACAGGCGAAGGCCGGTCAGATTGACCCTGTTATTGGTCGAGACAATGAAATCCGTTTAATGACAGATATTTTGCTACGTCGTCGGCAGAATAATCCAATTTTAACGGGAGAAGCTGGCGTTGGAAAAACCGCTGTTGTTGAAGGACTAGCGTTGAAAATTGCCGCAGGAGATGTACCTCCGGCCTTAAAAAACGTACAAATTAAATCGTTAGATCTTGCATTATTACAAGCTGGTGCAGGGATGAAGGGCGAATTCGAGAATCGCCTGAAAAATGTAGTCAAAGAAGTGAAAGAATCTGCCGTTCCTATTATTTTGTTTATTGATGAAGCTCATGGGCTCATTGGTGGGGGGGCTCAAGCGGGGCAAGGGGATGCAGCGAATATCCTGAAACCCGCATTAGCACGAGGTGAATTGCGTACCATTGCAGCCACAACGTGGGCTGAATATAAGAAGTTCTTTGAAAAAGATGCGGCATTGACTCGGCGTTTTCAGGTTGTGAAAATCGAAGAGCCAACACCGCAATTAGCGATAGAAATGCTGCGAGGTTTAGTCCCCGTCATGGAAAAACATCATGGCGTTTATATTACGGCTGAAGCATTGAAAGCGGCGGTATGTCTATCGGATCGCTATATCAGTGGGCGTCAGCTTCCTGATAAAGCGGTGGCGGTTTTAGATACAGCATGTTCACGAGTGGCCCTGAGCCAAAATACAATACCCGGCTCACTTGATCAGAAACATAAACAGCAGCAAATGTTAGAAAATCAACTAAATCAATTGCTAAAAGAAGAGACGTTTGGGCACTCACATCAGCAAGTAATTAGCGAATTGGAGTTGAAATTAACTTCTTTGCACCACGAAATAGAACAACTGGAGGAGATTTGGCGGCAAGAGAGTGATGCAGTAGCGAAGGCGAAAGCGCTTCGTTCTGAAATATTACAGTCTCCTTCTTCTGATAAGGCGGTAGCGTTGGTTTCAATCGAACAGGAACTCTCTGTTAATCCTATGCCGTTAGTGTTTTCTCATGTCAATGAACTCTTAGTCGCAGAAATTATTGCTGATTGGACAGGGATTCCATTAGGTAAGCTGAAAAATGATGAAGTCAAAGCAATACTGGAACTGCATAAGTATTTGAGTGAGCGGGTCGTAGGCCAAGATCATGCCTTAGTCAAAATGGCAGAGGTAATAAAAACCGCTAGAGCTCAGTTAAATGAAGAGTCAAAACCTAACGGTATTTTCTTTCTTGTTGGCCCAAGTGGGGTGGGAAAAACAGAATCAGCACTTGCTATTGCTGAGCAAGTTTATGGTCATGAGGATAATATTACTATTATCAATATGTCTGAGTTTAAGGAAGAGCATAAAGTTTCCCTATTGCTCGGTTCTCCACCTGGATATGTCGGCTATGGTGAGGGGGGAGTATTAACAGAAGCCGTACGCAGAAAACCTTATAGTGTCATTCTTCTTGATGAAATGGAAAAAGCCCACCCAGGTGTTCAGGATATTTTCTATCAAATTTTTGATAAAGGGATGATCAAAGATGGAGAAGGGCGTGATATCGATTTTAAAAATACGATTATCATTATGACCTCTAATTCTGGAACTGATACGACCATGGAGCTTTTCCAAGACCCTGAACTGGCTCCAGATGCTGAATCTTTAAAAGAAGCCTTACGAGAGGATTTGTTGAAAGATTTTAAACCCGCATTTTTAGGTCGAGTCAATGTGATTCCCTACTTTCCATTAAGTAGGGATGTCCTAATTAAGATCACTGAATTAAAAGTTTCAAAAATAAGAAAGAGGATCAAAAATAATTACAAGGCTGAAACAGAGATTTCTGAGAAATTAATTGACAGTATTGTTGATAGCTGCAATGAGTCGGGAAGTGGCGCAAGAGCATTGCAAACGGTGATTGAAAATAGAGTTTTACCTAAAATATCTGATGCTATATTGAATTCAGTTTTAAATGATTATTCTATTAATAATATTATAATTGAAGGAATGGTAGATAATATTTCTGTTTCAGTGGAATAATAAATAATTATCGTAAAATATTTTGGATCAAGATCAAACTATAATGCCTGGGATGATATTTTGATCTATTAAGCGTTATTGGTTTCTGCTATAAAGACGCGTATTTAAATTATTTTATTTGATACATTTATAATTAAGTTCATTCTTGCATCAAACAACAAACTTGCTCGAATCGAGTTTTATTAATCAATGCTATAGGAGACTAGCATGCAGGCAAATACCTACCTGAAATATGCAGATATTAAAGGTGAAGCTACCGCAGAACAGTATAAGGATATGATTACCCTTCTTTCTGTTGATTGGAGTGTAGGACGTGAGATTTCATCTTATACCGGTACAGCTATGGACCGTGAAGCGAGTTCGACTCGTCTTTATGATATGACTATCACTAAGCTTCAAGATCGTTCATCACCAGATCTTTTTAAAGAAGCGACAATTGGTAAAGGAAAACCCGCGGTATTTCATATCACCAAGCAAGGCGAAAAAATTGAAGAAATCATGAAAATCGAACTAACCGATGCCATGATTTCTAACTATTCAGTTTCAATCCAAGATGATCGCCCAGTTGAAACAATCACTATTTCCTATACAGAAATGATGATGACTGTGACACCAACTGATGATAAAAACAACGTCTCTGCACCATTGGTATATGGTTACAGTGGCGTTAAAGGTCAGCAAATGTAATATTTTGCGGAGGATTTACTCCTCCGCTTATTTTTTAAGAAAGAAGTCTGTAATGAAAAAAGCCACACAAGATAACAATTTTATTAGTATATCTACTCCATATGGCAAAGATGCCATCATTCTTAATTCCTTTGAATACCGGGAAGAAATGTCGGAGCTTTTTTCATTGCAGGTACTTGCTTACTTTAATGGGCAAAAGGGGGAGCTTAATCAGATCCTAGGTAAACCCGTCGTTATTACTATGAGAAATCATGAGAAAATTTCATCAGAACCGAGATATTTCCATGGAATAGTATCAAAAGCTAGGTTAATGGGCTCCCGCATAACAAAAGTAAGCCAAGGGGATTGTTATAAAAATATTGAAATCATCATAGAACCAAAAGTAAAATTCTCAGCATTTCGTATTAATAGCCGAATCTTTCAAAATAAAGATATAAAAGAAATACTGACGTTGATTTTAGGTGAACATGGTGTGGATTTTTCTTTTAAATTAGTGAAATCTTATCCTAAATATACTTATAAAGTTCAGTATGAAGAATCTGATCTTCTTTTTGTCAGACGACTGATGGCTGAGGAAGGGTTATCATTCTGTTTTTCTCATACGAGTTCCTCTCACTGTTTAGAAATATTTGATGATGTAAGCTATTATAAGCCCGGTATCGAGTTTATGGTGAATTTCGATTCTGGAAGTTCTGAAATTGGCCATATATCATCATGGAATGAAATTCAGACTTTAGTGACTAAACGTAGCCATAAAGCGGGTTTTAATATGGAAAAACCCTCCTCTGTACCGAAAAATACAGCGGTAGGAGACTGTGCCTTATTCACTGTCCCTGAAAGTGAATATTTTGAGTATCTTGGCGAAACAGAAACGAGTGACCAATATAAAGTTCGTAATACCCATTCGATAGAGTCGATTCAACAGAATGCTTATATATGTTCGGGAGAGGCAAGCTGTCGTACTTTTTCGATAGGGAAAAGTTTTAAATTTGCTAAACATGATGATAAAGATCGTATTGGTAAAGAATATGTGCTCTCTTCTATCACTGTAAGCGCCGCTGTATTTAACCAGACGGGCGAAGGTGGTACCTCCGGACAGGGAGTCAAAGTTTTCTTCTCTTGTATTGAATCAGGAACAATGCATAGACCATCGGTGAACTATCCAAAACCTAATATTAGAGGCATTCAAACCGCTATTGTAACGGGTAATAAAGACGATGAAATTTATGTTGATAACTTTGGTCGGATAAAGGTTCAATTCCATTGGGATAGAGAAGGGAAATTTGATGTTAATAGCTCTTGCTGGATTCGTGTCGCGCAGCAAATAGCGGGTAATGGATGGGGCAGTTCATTTTTGCCACGCGTTGGGCAAGAAGTGATTGTTGAGTTTATTAATGGTGACCCTGATCAGCCTTTGGTCATTGGCTCTCTTTACAATGGCACACAAAATCCTCCATTCGCACTCCCTGATAAAAAAACACAAAGTGGCTATCGAAGTCGTTCCGTTGAGCAAGGTTCGGAAAATTTCAATGAGTTGAGATTTGAAGACAAACCCGGTGAAGAGCATATCTATCTACACGCAGAGAAGGACTTCCAGATGAAAGTGGAAGATTCTGTCGATGTTCTGGTTGAGAACAATAAAACTGAAAAAATTATCAATAACCTCATTTCTGAGATAGGAAAAAATACCACATCTAAAGTTGGTAAAAACTACAGTATTGATATTGGTGAGGTTTTGTCATTGACGGCGGGTAAGAGTATTGAAATTAAAGTGGGTGGGGCTTCAATTCAGATGTCAAGTTCAGGTGAAATTAATATTAAAGGTAAGAAGATTGCACTTAATGGTTCGATGATCGCCTTAAAAGCGGGTCAGATTTCTTTGAACTGAGGAAATGGATATGGGTAAAGCTGCATCTGTCATTGGTTGTTTTCATGTGTGTCCTAAAAAGACGGGGAAAATCCCTCATGTGGGTGGCCCTGTTGTTGGTGGATCTCCCAATGTTAAGATTGGAGGAATTCCTGCCGCAAGGGTTGGCGATAAATTGGTCTGTGTTGGTCCTCCAGACAGTGTTTCTACAGGGTCTTCCTCTGTGACAATCAACGGAAAGCCGGCGGCTCGTATGGGTGATGGAACCTCACATGGCGGAAAAATATTAGTTGGTGTGCCGACAGTGTTGATTGGGGACTAAATGGCTCTTGTATTTGAATCAACGGTGATTGCTCTTGGAGATCAGGTATTTTATGGCGATTTTTATTCGCAAGAATTGAGTTCACCAGAGTGGTGTGATGATCTTTATTTCACTGGTAATACACGTAGAGCATTATCGCATCAGTCGTCTTCATTATCTCAGCGATTGATTGAATTATTGGCGCATCATCGTTCAGCATTAGCACAAATTTCTCCCTATGCTTCAGTGTGTCTTCTGTTACCAGAGATTAACGATAGACAACATATTGCTGATGTATTGAAAGCCGTGCAGAGGGTTTTACCCACTTCAACGGATATCGATCGGCCGTTATTTTGTTTTCCATACGGAAGTGCCTCATTTTTAGTTGCGCTGGAGAGGATTTCTACATTAGCCCACTCGTCATATGGGTGCTGGGTTTTATCATTAGACTCGTCTGAGTCTTTTTGTAGTGGTCATGAATATCAGTTGTTTGATGATATCAAAACTGATTCATTGCTGGTGTCACGTATTGTTGTCGCCGACGAAGGTTTGGAAGCCTCCAAGGTCCAGATAGATTGTTATTCACAGGCATATAGCAGTGGGGTTGATTCCGTTATGCCTTCTTTAGCGACTTTATGTGGGCAAGAGTTAACCGATCTGGCTCTCTCATTACATGACGATGAATCATCAGATTGGCAATCGCATTTGTTTCGCTTCTCCCCATGGATCACCCAAGAGACAACCTATCGATTCAATAACCTGATGATTGGTGAAGTGGGGGCGGGGAGTGGATTCTTGAAAACGCTAGGGCTATATGAACAGCAGAAAATGGCATTTAAATCTACTTTTCATGCATTACAACTAGACAGCGATCCTCACGGTATGGCCGCGGGCGTTTTGTATCGTTGGCGCACCTAAAAGAAACGTCAAATAAAATGAGTATTCAACGGATTGTCCGATTGGCCGCGTATGACGGCTCACTACATTACTTTTCTGATCAGCCAATCGCTGAGGGTAAAGCGTGTGATTTTCCTACCATCGCCCTAGCTACCCAATTTCTGGAGCGTTTTAAATTATCTGATCTCGCGGATATAGAAGAATTGGCTCGTTGGATTGGTGCTGAGCCAATAGTCAATGTTCATCGTGAGAAAAACACTTTCGCTGATTATCTTGCGCCTTTAAGCCAAGCTTTGGTTCATCGGCATTTGCATGTTGTACAAATTGCGAGTGTGAATCCAACCGGAGGTCTTCCTGCGGCTCCTACTTCTCCGCCTAAAGCAAAACCCTCTAAACCTACCTCTGATGGTAAATCAGAGGAGATGAGAGGTGAGGATCGTGTTAGTCAAGAGTCACATCCTGAAAGTAGCAAGAACCATGAAACGGTAGGTGACCCCGTCTCTATGGTGACGGGAGAAGAAATACTGACTCTTACCGATATAACGCGGCATCATGGTTTAGTCTTTAGCCGAACTTATCGTTCTTCACGTTGTGATAGTGATACTGGTTTAGGCTATGGTTGGCGTCATAACTTTGACTTTCAATTACTGGATATTGCTTGCGATAAAGGTAGTGTGACTCACTGGCAGTTTATTGATGAAATGGGGGATGCTATCTCATTTCCAGCGGTAAACAAAGGAGCGGTGAGCTATCAAATTTATGTTGGAGCTAGCTGTTTTTACCAAGAGACAGGCTATGCCCTTGTCACGCTAGCGAGTGGAGCGCAATATAAATTTGAACGTATCGAGGGAGCATGGTTACTTAAGCAGATTAGACCCAATATTCTGACCTTGGTTACGCTCGATTACTCCTCTAAATATCGTTTAATTGGTGTCAGTTTCAACCAGTGTCACTGTTTCGAGCTGCAATATGACCAGCGTGGTCATTTAATTGAAATTCGAGAGCCTCATTCAGGGCGAGTATTTAGCCGATATCGTTATGATCCACAAGATTGTTTAATCTCTGCCACCAACCAACAAGGTCAGACCGAGCATTACGAGTATACCGACGCTCACCTGATTCTTCGCCGCCGCCGTAATACGGGATTTAACCATTATTTTGAGTGGTTAGGTGAGGGGAGTGGTGCTCAATGTGTGCGTAACTACGGTGATGAGCAGATTTATGATTACCGTTTTCAGTATAGTGAGCATAATTCAAGTTTTACCGATACATTAGGCCATCAGTGGATTTTTCGTCATAGTGATGAGGGTCAGTTACTGGAAAAACAGAGCCCAGAAGGTCGCCTATGGCGCTGGGATTATAACCCGTTAGGCAAACTGGTGACCGAGCATTTCCCTGATGGCAGTTTTATGCGCTATCAATACAATGTTTATGGTCAACGTTGTGCGCAGCATCATTCCTCCGGCGCAACCACCCATTATCAACATAATCCACTTGGTCAGCTCACCATGGTGGAGTATCCTGATGGCGAAAAACAACACCAGCATTACAACGCTCTAGGGCAGCTACTCTGGCGCTCGGAGCCAGAAGGCTCTGTCATCCACTATCAGTACGACAAGTTCGGTCGTCTTATTCAAAGCCAAAGTGAGCATGGTGAGCAGTGCCAATGGTGGTGGAATGAATCCGAGCAATTAATCGCCCAACAAACCAATCAAACCTTATTGCGTTACAGCTACGACGAAAGCCACCATCTTAATGGTATTGCTTACCCTGATGGAATGCTACTGGCGTTGGAATACGATGAACGCGGCCAGTGCATTCAAACGCGCTTGTACAGTGAACGTGATGACCATCAACGAGAAGTTCGTTACCACTATGATGATTTTGGTCGTATTACCCAAGTAGTGACCCCTGCGGGTTGTAGCATTATTGAATGGAGCAAGCTGGCTCAACCTGAAGCATTACTTCGCCCTGATGGGGCAGGCCTAGCCTTTGATTATGACGGTGAACGAAATCTGACCGCCCTCACTCGCAGTGATGGTGCAAGCTACCATTTCACGCTCTCTGAAGAAGGCCATCTCACCCAAACCCGTCACTTTGATGGTACCGTTACTGACTATCAATATGATGCTGCGGGTCGTTTATCTCATTTAACCTGTGATAAACGTCAGGTTCTGTTTCATTACGACCCACGAGGTAACTTAACTCTGATTCGAGCGGGCGGTGAGAGCGGTATCAGTGAACATCATTTTCAGTTCAGTGCGGGTGATAAGCTCTGCTTAGCCAGCAATACGCATCGCACGGTCTCTTATCATTATCAACCCAATGGTCTGTTGATAGAACAAACCCAAGGGGTGCATGACTTGGCTTATCGTTATCACCCACATGGTCAGTTATCGGACATTCATCTTCCGAGTGGTGAAACCGTCAAGTTTGATTACACCGCCTATGGGCAGTTAAGCGCGGTGTCTTTGAGTGGACAATCGGCCCCGCTTGTCGAGTATGAGTATGATGTGATGGGGCGGCTCTATCGCCTTCGTTACGCAAATCAACAGGAAGAGAAGCAGTTTGATGGCATTGGCCGTTTGTGTCAGCAGCGTTGGTCAGGAAGAGAGCGTAAATACTATTTTGATGGCGCTCAGTATTTAGCCATTATTATGGACAGTGAAGCGGGCACGACCCACTACCACTATGATGCTGTAGGTCAGTTAACCCGAGTGACCACCCGTAAGCGGGAAGAGAAATACCAGTACGACCCTTTTGGTAACCCGAGTGACGCGCAGAGCCAATGCAGCGGTGATAAGTTGTTGGAACATGGAGGCTGGCGTTATCAGTATGACGCTCAAGGTAACCAGAGCCAAGTGGAAGGGGAAGGTCAGGCTCAGCATCGCCGCTTTAACGCATTGAATCAATTGGTGGCCGTGGAGAACAATGGCGGCTTATCCCACTATGAATACGATGCTTTAGGCCGCCGTAGTCGCAAAATCACTGAAGCGGGGGTGACGGAATTTATCTGGCATGAGAGCCTGCTAATTGGCGAATATCACCAAGGTCGATACCGTTGGTATGTTTATCAACCCGATAGCCATATACCAGCCCTATTGTTGGAAGATGGTCAGTATTATGTGTATCAGTGTGACCACCTAGGCACGCCGCTCAGGTTAGTGACGCCTGAAGGTGACGTGGTGTGGCAAGCGTACTACGAGACATGGGGTGAAGCCCAGATAGAAATCGAGCGTGTGGTTAACCCGCTGCGTTTTCAGGGGCAATATTACGATGATGAAACGGGGCTGCACTATAATTTAGCCCGTTATTACGACCCGCGCACAGGCCGTTTTATTCAACCAGACCCGATTGGTTTATTGGGTGGGTTGAACCACTATCAGTACGCGCCCAATCCAGTGATGTGGATAGACCCGACAGGGCTGTGCGCAAAAGAGGATAGCACACTCCCTATAGAAGCCTTAGCGGAGAATCCGCAGCAAACGCTCATCACGAGTACCCTTCCGGCGAGTTATCAGTCAACTACGTTAGCCAGCAGCTCTGTGGGGCAGCTATCTAGCACAACATCATCGAATAAAAGTACGGACTTAGAAAAACTGGGTTCGGCACTCAGCAATTCGGTTGATAAAAACGTGATAGACCAAAACACCAGTGATAAACTGTACGCTCTGGCCGAAGCGGGAGTTGCTACGCCAGCGCAGATTAAGAATGGATTGGATGATGGCACCTTACTACAAACACCAGACAGACTGACCATTACAGATGAGGTAGCTACTACCACAGAGAAAGCCTTAAATAAGGTGCAGCAGCGGCAACTAAGGTATCAACAGCGCAAAACATTGTTGCAAAACACTGCGGGAATACCTGAAGTCCAGCAAGCTCATGAGCGGCTGAATTTTAATAACGACAATATTCTGCGGGCAGAAGCAGCACAGTATGTGTACAAAGTAGACGAGTTTAATCGTGGTGCCTTAGATGTGCTACCAGAATCACCGCCAGGGCTACAAATTATCAACCCTGAAGATATCGGCCTTAATCAAGAACATTTTACTAATCAGCAATCCGGCTTTGGTGCGGCATTATTTAAATCAGAGATCAATGGTGAAACCATGCTAACGTATCGCGGCACCAATAACGCGGTAACAGGCAAGCAGGACTGGTTAACGAACCTTAAACAAGGCAGCGGCCTGGAGACTGAGCAGTATAATCAGGCAATGCGTTTAGCAATTCAGACTGAGGATATTTTCGGTAGTGATTTCTCCATAGTTGGGCATTCACTTGGCGGCGGTCTGGCATCATCAGGCGCGGCGGTAACCGGTCAACCTGGTTACACCTTTAATTCTGCAGGCTTACATCCAAAAACAGCTGGCCGCCAGAATGGGTTATCTATTGCCGATGCTTCCAAGCTGATTACCACCCAGGCCGTTAAAGGTGAAGTGTTAACTATGGCGCAAAGCTTGGGTACAAAGGCAGTTCTTGCCGGTGCTGCCGCCGCTATCGGAGGCTCTGTCGTTGGCTTACTGGTTGCAATAGGTATTACTGCCTTTAACGCTTTACCCAAAGCCGCTGGCACTATGCTGGAGCTGCCTAGCATTAAGGGCGGCAATCCTGTAGCTAAGCATGGTATGGATCAGGTTATTGATGGTATAGAAGCGCAAAAGGCTGAAGATATAGAAACCCTATCAAATGTCTCAAAGGCCTATAATGGTTAATGCAAAAGTATCGCTTACAACAATCTTAAAGCTGTTACCCGTTTTAATAATTGTGCTTGTTGCTCTGCTTAGCAGTTGCAAGTCTGAAGGAAAAAATATGAAAGCCGAGTTATTTTTTGATACCGAGATGGTGAAACTGCTACACTCCATTCAACGTCAGGATGCTACCAGCGCCAAGTCCATGTTAGCGCAGGGTATCGACTTCAATATCCGTGGCGATGAAGGTATTACGCCACTGCTTTGGTTAATTATGCAAAAAGACACTGACGCCGTTGAGTTGGCCCTGCAGTTAGGTGCTGATGCTAATTTCCCTGCCATGGTCAGCATAAACCGTGATGGGCCAAAGCCCGCCCAACCGTTGGCTATTATTGCCGGCCATGGTGACAACAAGCTGTTTAGCTTATTGCTAAAATACGGTGCCAGCCCGGACTCCCGAGACGAGTCTACTGGCCAACCCGCTATCTTTGGCACCATAGGCCATGATAACTGGCAGCAATTCAACCTACTGTTGGAGTATGGTGTTGATCTTAATGCGAAAGACAGAAGCAATAGCAATAGCGCTCTATATGCTGCTGATTTAGGTAAGTATGACTTTGTGTACAAACTTATTAACGCGGGTGCATCAGCGACAGAATCATCAACAACAGGTGCATCAGTAGCATGGCGTGTACATTCAGCACTTGAAAAAAATGTTAAGAATCCGGCATTTAAGGTGAGCGACGATGCCCATAAAACTAAAACCTTGCTTATTGATAAAGGTGTAAGTTTTCCTCCGCCAACGCCAAAGGAAATCAGAGCACAGCGTAATCAATAACGGAGTTAATTTGATGCTTAAGCTTTTACCTTTTAATGGTTCTAAATCAATGATATTTCGCTTCTCTGTTCACAAAGCATAAGTGTGCAAGTTCTTTCGGCGCTTATATTGAGCAGGTTTGTCGACCTCAATATCCGTGGCGATGAAGGTATTACACCGCTGCTCTGGTTTATTATACAAAAAGACGCTAATAGCGTTGCAGCTGAGAGCATATATCAACTTTCCTGCCATGGTTAACATAAACCGTGAAGGACCAAAACTAGAACAACCACTGGCGATTATTGCCGACGATGGCGACAACAAGCTGTGCGTATCGCACGGTTTCTTATCATTATCAACCCAATGGTCTGTTGAGTAAATAAACTCAAGAGTTACGCCTTGGCTTACTGTTACGACCCTAAAGGTGATGTGGTGTGGCAAGCGCACTACGAGACACGGGGTGAAGCCCAGATATCATTCAGTGGCTAAAATAAATTTTTATCTTTAACTCTTTCTCTTGGGAGTCCATTTTTAATCCGGTTACTGACCCATTTACCTAGCCCAATCACGTGGCCATTATAATAAACAATGACTTCGCCTTGGCCAGACGTCTGTTGAGGGCGAATATCTCTCCCCATAAACCACTCTCTGGCTTCTTCTTTAGTCAGTTTTATACGATGGGTATCATTACCGGTTGCGAGTGTTGTTGCAACTTGATGCTGCCAGCGATAACCATGCTTATGAGCTTCTGCGATTTTAATACCCATGCGAGAAAATCTTAGCTCAGTCAGCATTGGTTCTAGTGCTGTTGGAAATAGCCAAACATCATTCTCTCGTAACCACAGAGTGGTCTCTTCTGGCAGAGAAATCCCTAAAGACTTTTTCAATTGCTGACTTATGTCTGTACAGATTTTTTTGCTAGCTTTTTCAAAAGGAAATTTGCCTAACCGTTTTTTTACTTTCGGTGATGCTACAGAAGCATGTTTTCGTATGCGAGCGACAAAAAAACCTTCACAGTCATAAGTTTGAGGGAATATATGTAAAAATCCTTCTTCAGTGATAGATTGAGAGGCTTGTTCAAAAAGTGAATCGAGTCGCTCAAAACTTACAGCGTCACCATAGGTCTGTTTCAAGTGCCAACAAACCTCTTGGTTTTCTTCACGACTTAGGGTGCAAGTTGAATAGACTAGGACTCCTCCCACTTTTAATGCTTGAAAAGCACTTTCAATTAAGTTTTTCTGGGTACTAGCAATGGAAAGAACAGAAGCCTTGCTCCAATTTTTCATGGCATCTGGGTCTTTACGGACAGTTCCTTCTCCCGAACAAGGAGCATCTAAGAGTACGGCATCAAACTGCTCTGGCAGCCATCCACCGAAAACCTGCCCATCAAAATTACTTAAAGCTACGTTTCTTATCCCACAGCGTTCAATGTTGGCATGGAGGATTTTTACCCGACTGGCGGAATATTCATTAGCGACTAGCACACCATGATTGTCCATTAAAGCGGCAATTTGGGTGGTTTTTGAGCCAGGCGCGGCAGCCATATCCAATACAGCATAAAGTGGCGTTTCTTGTCCTTGCTGCATAAATAGGGCTGAGACAGGCATCATTGAACTGGCTTCTTGAATATAAAATAGCCCAGCCATATGCTCAGCTGTATTTCCAAGCGGCACTTCACTTTCATCGGCTGTAATCCAAAAACCATGTTCACACCACGGTATCGGCTCTAATTGCCAGCCTTTAACTTGTGCTTGTTCAACGAATTCCACCACAGTGGTTTTCAATGTATTGACACGGATGCTTTTTCGTAACGGCCTTTGGCAGGCTTGAATGAAGTCTGACAAATTTAAATGGGTAGGAAGAATAGAGGCAATAGTAGAAAGAAATTCTTCGGGTAGGGCAACGTTGGAATGCAAAACGGAGTCTCAATTGGAAAATTTTAGGGCCGCGATTATATACCCATCGCAGCCCCAGGAAAAGTTTTCTCATTCGATTGTTATTATGGTTGTGGAATTGCCGTTTTCCATTGTTTCCAATCATCCTGAGCTGTAGGATGGAGGTAGAAAGCATGTCCTGAAGGCGCAGGTTCTAGAAGTTGCTTTTGTTCCGGTGTTGAAAAGGTGATCCCACCACGAACAAGGCTGTCAAATGTACCAGACTTAATATTAGCACCAGATAAACCGATAGAGACATCCACTCCGGAGGTATTCCAGAATACGGTATTTTTACGAACCAAATAAGCATATTCTGGGGCGATTTCTATGATGGAAATGACTCTATCTGCAAAAGCGCCGAGTTGAACATCGATCACTCGACCAACTTCCATTCCTCGATAAAGAACGGGCGTATCAATAGAAACCGACCCTTTCTCTTCACTCTGCAGGGTAAATTGAATCCCCTCTGGCTGATAAGGACGGTTCGCTAAGGTAAAGGTGTGTGTTATGTCTCCTTCACCAGGTTTGACTTCAATGTTTTTGGAGAACAAATTATCTAAATTGGTCACGCCATTTAAACCAACTTTGGTTTCGGCTACCCAAAAAACAGAATTAGCTCGAGTAATGAAGGCTGCATACTCCGGTTGAATTCGTGCGGAAAAGGTGACTTGTTGATCAGTAAAGCTTGGTGAAACAGCCATAACTTCACCCACTTGAACTCCCTGATATTTTATCGGTGTTCCTTGTATAACGCCCAAATTCGTTTGAGCGATCAGCGTAATTGCTTCACCAAATTTCTGTGCGTGCTGGTAGCTATCGTATAATTTCCAAAATTGACCATTTTTATTTTCTATTCCCGGTAGACTGTCAAAGGCGATGCCGCCTTGTAATAGGCTTTGTAATGGAGCTGCTTGAACATGGATACCAGCAAGTGACGCATTAATTTCTACCCCAGATTGGTTCCAGAACACGGTATTTTCGTTAATAAGATGGCGATATTGATTATCGATATTGATAGCAATTTCAACACCATGAGTTTTAAGGGCAAAACGCTCGACTTTCCCAACTTTTAAATTGCGATAAAGTAGGGGGCTACCTGCTTGTACGGGCGGTTGAGTTTTTGCATTCAAATAAATTGTCTGTGAACCGGATTGCTGGTATTTCGCTAATTCTGCTAATGATTGATTGGCATACAGTGAATAATGTGGCTGGATCTTTTGGCTTCCTTCACTGATAAAGCTGATTGAGCCCGTCATCAATTGTTTTACCGGAGATAGCGTAACATTAATGGCAGAAGCATTAAGTTCAGCTCTGGCTGCCCCGGTAACATAAAACCGATTTTGTGAGCGAATCAGTTGTTCATACTTTTGCTCAACCGCGAGCTGAAAAGTTACATAATTTTCGTTCAGAGCGATCTCTTTAACCACCCCCACATTTACTCCTCGAAACAGTAGCGGGGCTCCTGCATTGAGGCCATAGGCATTCTCTGAAAATAACGTGAGTTCAATCGAGTGAGATTGTGATTGTTGGTAGTCTCTTTTACGTAATGCGGTAAATTGACGTGTGCGTTCGCCATTACCAGGAATCAGTGTGAGATAGTTTCCTTTTACAAGATTCGGGAGATTTTCTATACCCGATAAAGAAACTTTGGCTTCTTGCAAAATAAATTGGCTGCCGTTCGTTAACATCGAACTAAATGATGGTTGGATCGCAGCGTGTGCAATAATTTGCGAATGGTCATCATTGAGCTGTAAATGTGTTACTTGACCGATTTCAATGCCTCGATACATGATGGAAGTACCTGATGGGCTTATTCCGTTATCATCAGGTAACTTAATCGTAATAGGAATGCCTCGTCCGGCTGTTTTTAAGTCTTTATACAATCTAAATTGACTGTGTTGTGCAACCGGCTCCCCGCCATCTGGAGAATCAACAGCAATAGCTCCGCCAATCATGGCACTTAAACTTTCCAAACGAACATCAATACCATCAAATCCTAAACTGGTTCCCACGCCACTGACATTCCAAAATCGGCTCTTAGAGGTAATTAAATGTCGATATTCTTCTTTTATTGAGGCTTGAATAAGAACCGATTGAGCGTTTTCATCAAGTTGATAGCTGAAAACTTCTCCGATAGGGATTTTCTTATAGACAATTTGTGACCCAATTGATAATCCGCCTAAATCACTGGCTTTTAGGGCGATGAGCAATCCACCATTTGAGATTAAGTCTGAGGGAGCGTTATCTAGCGCATGAAAAACTTGTGAATGTTCTGTTTGCTCATCGCCGTCATTACCGGGGTGAATGGCAATGTAGTTTCCTGAAACTAAAGCGTCAAGGCCAGAAACGCCAGACAGACTCGCTGTTGGTTTGACCAACCAAAAGCGTGTTGAATCAGAGAGTAAACGCGTTGCTTCTGGGTAGATATCGGCTTCAACATAAATGCGATCAAGTTCAGGTGCGAGCTTTATCTCTCTTATCATGCCGACTTCTAACCCTTGATAACGAATGGTTGTTCGTCCGGCGACAAGCCCTTGTGCGTTAGAAAAGTAGATCTGGATTCGTTCTCCTGAATCATGAATGGCTTTGGTCACTAACCAACCCGCTAAAAAAACGGTAAGAATGGGTAATATCCATAAGGGCGAAATTCCCTTATTACGTTTTATTTCAGGAGAGTAGGAAGTTTGGTTCATGGGGTGCTCATTCATAAGAAGACTCACAGTGTTTCGCTTTAACCGAGTCATTGTCCCATATCAAACGGGAATCTAAACTTTCAGCGGCTAACATAGTCAGAATTACGACACAACCAAATGCGACTGCACCATATCCAGGTGTAAAATCAAGCAGTTGGCCACGATCGATTAAGGTCAGCATGATAGAAATCACGAAAAGATCCATGACTGACCACTTACCAATCCATTTGATAACATAATAAATCGTCATCCGTTGACGATGATAAAGGCGTCGTTGAAATTGAATCGCCAAGAGTAAATAAATCAGGCCTAAAATTTTTACGACCGGAACAACAATACTGGCAATAAAAATAATGGCGGCGATACCATACATACCGCTGTTAATCAGAGCGGCAACGCCTGAGAAAATAGTGTCTTCTAAGCGTTGACCATTAGTAATAAAGACGGAGATAGGAATTAGGTTAGCAGGAAAAATGGCTATCGCGGCGGAAAGAGTGTAGGCCCATGTCCGCTCAATGGATTGAGGTTTTCGATGATGAAGTGGTTGTCCACATCGTACACAATGTGCGCTTGCACACTGTGATAAGTGACAGTAGTGACAATGCATTTGTTTATTGGCAACCGTATGAAACTGGGCCTCGGGTTTCCAAACTTCCCAGTAACGTTGAATGCTTACTCTACTTATCAGCAATACCGTTAACACTTGTAATAACACTAAACTATATAATGCTGGGCCAATAAAAATATCGGCATAATCGGTTAATTTAAAGCAAGAGACGGCGACACTCACGAGAAAAACATCAATCATTGACCACGGTTTTAATTTCTGGGTGATAAGCAATGAATAACGAAAGGCATTAAACCAACGATAATGCAGTGCAATATGAGCAATAACAATCGCACTTAATACCAATAGCGGGGCTAGAGAGCTACAAAAAAATATCAGTAGTGCTAAAACGGGATACCCATCTGAAGCTAAAGCCCATAATCCGGCTGGTAAAGAAGCAGGGATCATCACCCCGACCAAGCGTATGGTTAAAAAATTAAAACAATGAGCAGGGATGAGGAGTAATAAACAGGTAATCGTTATCGCAAGATTTCCGGATAACGAGGGATTTCCTCCCCGATATAAGCGCGTCCCACATCGCGGGCAGTGAGCACTTTCACCGCGTTTAATATCAATCAGATCGATCGGAAGTTCGCAACCCTGACATAAACGAATGAGGGCTGTTTTATTGTGCGGATGTGATAGCGTTTTTATCTGCATAATTCACCGCTTAGTCTATATTTGTGACCGTGTCACATTTATTGTGTGAAGAGTAGTCGCTCGGTAAGACATAAGCTTCAATTTAGTCTATTAGGACGAAGTAATGCCTGAAAGTCGTCATCCATACAAGTTATGCTCTAATGTTAAGGCAATTGGAAATAAATTATGCCTCAAAATAGGATTGAATGTACAACATATTGTATATTTGCCAATCGTATCTTTTTGAATAAAAAGCTTTTTCTAAAAGCTTTTAAGGCAACTATACCCATCATTACGGTGGTAAGTGTAGCTGAGTTTAATCCATTGGCAGAGAGAAATCTCAAAGAGCTGTGCTTATCAATGTAGGAAAAGAGCGATTTTCTCTTGAGTTATCGATGCGGAGTAGATAAAAATATTTAGAAATCACGAACGATAGTCAGAATATCGTCAATATCTCATTGTGGTGATAAACCTGTCACTTGTAAGAAAAGTCTTTAATTGGAAATAAAAATGAACACTGATGATTACCGCCGTTTAACCAAACAAGCGCTTGCTTTACTTGAATCAGAAACCGATATAGTGGCGAATCTTGCTAACTTAAGTGCACTATTGAACATGGAATTAGACAATATTAATTGGGTCGGTTTTTATTTACTGCGCAACGATGAATTAGTGTTAGGACCATTCCAAGGTAAACCGGCCTGTGTGCGAATTCCCATCGGGAAAGGCGTTTGTGGTACTGCAGCCGCGAGCAATACTGTTCAACGAGTAGATGATGTTCATACTTTTCCCGGCCATATTGCTTGTGATGCAGAGAGCAACGCAGAGTTAGTTATTCCCTTTTCTGTGAATAATCAAGTGGTCGGAGTTCTTGATATTGATAGCCCAACTATTGCTCGTTTTTCAAAAATCGATCAACAAGGATTGGTTTTTTTAATGACTGAAGTAGAAAAGCTGCTCAATTCACATGCGAACAAGGCATAATTTCACCTTTGCCTGTGGTTTTTCGTTGTCAGGTCACTATAATACCGAACATATTTATATTTAATGCTCCGCGGACCAGCCGCATCAACCAGGAATCCTCATGGAAAACACTGAAAAGTTAAAAAACAGCAAAGAAGTGATTGCGTATATTGCTGAATGTTTCCCTAAATGCTTTACTTTAGAAGGTGAGGCTAAGCCTCTAAAAATTGGTATTTTTCAAGATCTTGCTGAACGTCTTAATGATGACCCTAAAGTAAGTAAAACTCAGCTTCGTGCTGCGCTAAGACAGTACACCTCGTCATGGCGTTATCTACATGGAGTGAAAGCTGGTGCGGTTCGTATTGATCTTGATGGTAATGCTTGTGGTGAATTAGAAGAGCAACATGTTGAACATGCTCAAGCCGCATTAGCAGAAAGCAAAGCTCGCGTTGATGCTCGTCGTAAAGAGCAAGCGAAAAAAGTTCGTGAAGAAGCGAAAGCAAAACCTAAGACAAAGAAACCTCAGGCTCGTCGTCCTCAAGGTTCTGCGCCAAAAGCTGAGAAAAAACCAGTTGAAACACGCGCTTTACAAGCTGATGAACTCAGTGTTGGTAAGCAAGTAAACGTGAACATGGGTAAAGGCAACATGGCTGCGACCATTGTTGAGATTAATAAGGAAGATGTGCGTGTCCAACTCGGTAACGGCCTACAAATGGTCGTGAAGACGGAGCACTTGCGCGCATAAAGGAGACATTCCTACGCATGAAATGCCGTTCAAAATTAACATCAATTGCTGCTGGCTTATTGCTGGCAGCTTTTTCTGTTCAGGCTCTCGAAGCCAACCTTAACGTTGAAGATCTTCCTCATTTAACGCCTGAAATTCAGCATGAAACGGCGAGTAAAAGGGTCACATCTCGTTTTACTCGCTCTCATTACAAGCATTTTTCTTTAGATGATGAATTTTCTCAAGCCATCTTCGAACGCTATATTGGGATGCTGGACTATAACCGCAACTTATTTACTCAAGCGGATATTGATTCCTTTAACGAGTGGTCATTACAACTGGATGACCAACTGAAAGTAGGGAATAACCAGATCGCTTTTGATCTTTATAACTTATCAATGCGTAAACGGTTTGAGCGATTCCAATATGCGCTTTCTTTATTAGATAAAGAAGTTACCTTTGATTCGGATGATTCTATTGAGCAAGATCGAACCCAATCTCCTTGGCCAAAAGATCACGCTGAGATTGATTCACTGTGGCAAAAACGGGTTAAATTTGATGCATTAAACTTGAAGTTGGCTGGAAAAGCATGGCCGGAAATTCAAGAAACGCTAGCAAAGCGTTATAACAATGCGATTAAACGTTTGACACAGACACACAGTGAAGACGTCTTTCAAGTTTATATGAATGCTTTTGCTCGTCAGATTGATCCACATACCAGCTATTTATCTCCTCGTAATGCTGCACAATTTCAGTCAGAAATGAACCTATCGCTCGAAGGAATTGGTGCAGTATTGCAAATGACCGATGATTACACAGTGATTCGTTCCCTTGTCGTTGGTGGGCCAGCAGCAAGCAGTAAACAACTGGGGGAAGGTGATCGAATTATTGGTGTCGGACAGGAAAAAGGTGAAATTGTTGATGTCATCGGATGGCGATTAGATGATGTTGTGCAGTTAATCAAAGGACCAAAAGGCACTAAAGTTAAGCTTCAAATCTTACCGGAAGGGAAAGATGCTAAAAGTCACGTTGTCACGATTGTTCGTGATAAGATCCGTTTAGAAGATCGAGCCGTTAAATCTCAGATTATTGAAAAAGACGGTAAAAAAATCGGTGTATTAGAAGTTCCCAGCTTCTATGTTGGCTTATCGCAAGATACGGATAAATTGATTACTGAGCTAAAAACAGCGGAAGTTGATGGAATTATCGTTGACCTTCGTAATAATGGTGGTGGAGCCTTAACTGAAGCCACGGCACTTTCTGGTCTCTTTATTACTAGCGGTCCTGTTGTACAAGTCCGTGATAGTTACGGACGTGTCAACGTCAATAGCGACATGGATGGGCAAATTAGTTATCAAGGTCCGATGGCGGTATTAATTAATCGCTATAGTGCATCGGCTTCAGAAATATTTGCAGCGGCAATGCAAGATTATGGTCGTGCAATTATTCTGGGTGAGAACTCATTTGGTAAAGGTACTGTTCAGCAACATCGCTCACTGAATCATATTTATGACTTGTTTGAAAAAGAGTTGGGCTATGTACAGTACACTATTCAAAAGTTTTATCGAATTGATGGCGGTAGCACACAAAATCGTGGAGTGATTCCTGATATTGCTTTCCCAACACCGGTGAATGCTGACGAAACAGGGGAAAGTGTGGAAGATAATGCACTGCCTTGGGACAGTATAGATAAAGCTCAGTATGATAAGTTGCATGATTTTGGCGATGCGATTGAAAAATTAGCGCAGCAACATCAAGCTCGTGTTCTGTCAGATCGTGAGTTTGGCTTTATTTTACAAGACATTGAGAAGTATAAAGCTGAGAAAGGTGACAACCTATTATCTTTAAATGAAAAAATACGTAAAGATGAAATGGATAAGGCGGATCAACAACGGTTAGATCGTATAAACATTCGCCAGAAAGCCTTAGGTCAAACACCGTTTGTTCAACTCAGTGATGTACCGAAAGATTATGAAACACCAGATGCATATCTGAATGAATCAGTAGCAATTATGGTTGATATGCTTAAACTTTAATCTATTTATGTTTTGTTAATCGTAAGCGGGCTTTATAAGCCCGCTTTTTTTACATCGGTTCTACTGATCTTTAAGGTTTGAGATCTTAATGCTGTGCTTAACTTGATATGATAAAGAGAATATCTATGTTTTTTTTATCTGGGGGTTGTTATTCATACTGACAGGCTTAAGATCACAAGATAATGATAAAGGTGATTAACCTTACCTGCCACAGTGACTACGTCAAAAAGGATCCCTACCATGGCGACAAGCCCACAAGCAAAATATCGTAAAGATTATCAAGCCCCAACGCATACCATTAGTGAGATTGAATTATTCTTTGAGCTCCATGATGACCAAACCTTAGTAACCGCTATTTCTCAGGTTCAGCAGCAGTCCACAAGCTCTACGTTGATACTCGATGGTGAAGGGCTTATTTTACAATCTATTCAAGTGAATGGTGTTGATTGGACAAGTTACACTCAGAGTGAATTAAGCTTAGAGCTTTATCATCTACCAGAGACGTTTACTTTAACGATCATGACTCAAATTGATCCTCAAGCGAACACCGCGTTAGAAGGGTTATATAAGTCTGGAGGAGCTTTTTGTACTCAGTGTGAAGCCGAAGGATTTCGTCGTATAACTTATTATCTTGATAGACCGGATGTTTTGGCGAAATACACCACAACGATTACAGCAGATAAAACCCTTTATCCATTTTTATTAAGTAATGGTAATAAGGTTGCAGAAGGTGAGTTAGAGAACGGCAAACATTGGGTTAAATGGCAAGATCCTCACCCTAAACCAGCTTATCTTTTTGCACTAGTAGCGGGGGATTTTGACGTATTACGTGATCACTTTGTCACCAATTCTGGGCGCAAAGTTGATTTAGAGATTTTTGTTGATAAAGGGAATTTAGACCGAGCGAACCATGCTATGGTATCACTCAAACATTCAATGCAGTGGGACGAGCAACGCTTTGGATTGGAATACGATCTTGATATTTATATGATCGTTGCGGTTGATTTTTTCAACATGGGCGCAATGGAGAACAAAGGGTTAAATATTTTCAACTCAAAATTTGTGTTAGCCAATGAAAAAACTGCAACCGATACAGATTACTTAGGTATTGAATCCGTCATTGGGCATGAATACTTTCACAACTGGACGGGGAACCGAGTGACATGTCGAGATTGGTTCCAACTGAGTTTAAAAGAAGGGTTAACCGTTTTTCGAGATCAAGAATTTTCCTCTGATCTTGGCTCTCGGGCTGTGAATCGTATTCATAATGTGCGCATCATTCGCGGGCCACAATTTGCAGAAGATGCCGGGCCAATGTCTCATCCTATTCGACCTGATAAAGTGATAGAAATGAATAACTTCTACACCTTGACCGTGTATGAAAAGGGTAGTGAGGTCATTCGTATGTTGCATACTTTACTCGGTGAAGAAGACTTCCAGAAAGGAATAAAACTTTACATTACTCGCCATGATGGAACCGCGGCCACTTGTGAAGATTTTGTGCTTGCAATGGAAGAAGCCAGTGGGATTGATTTGCAGCAATTTCGTCTTTGGTATAGCCAATCGGGTACACCGTTACTTAAAGTCAGCAGTGATTATCAAGCGACGTCAGCAACTTATTCTTTGACGATCGAGCAAACAACGGAACCAACGGCGGATCAACCCAATAAACAGCCATTGCACATTCCATTTGATATTGAACTGTACCAACCAGATGGAACGGCTATTCCGTTACAATGTAACGGAATGCCACTTCATCACGTACTGAATGTTACGCAACAAAAGCAAACTTTTGTCTTTGAAAATGTGCCAGCAAGACCGATTCCCTCGTTATTACGAGAGTTTTCAGCACCCGTTAAACTTGAATATAACTATACTGATCAAGAACTTGGTTTCCTTATGGTCCACTCAAAAAATGAGTTTGCGCGTTGGGATGCTGGGCAAATGTTGCTAGCGAAATATATTCGTAACAATGTTGATTCGGTACAGCAAGGTAAAACTATTGTACTTCCAGACTCTGTTATTGATGCTTTCCGCGGTATTTTACTCAATGACGCACTTGATCCTGCTTTTATTACTGAAATGCTGACTCTGCCCAATCATAATGAAGTTTCTGGTTGGTATAAACAGGTGGATGTGGATGCCATCGCGCAAGTTTTACATCAGTTTAAAGTCATGTTGGCTACAGAGCTTGAAGATGAGTTGAGTACTATTTACCATTTACTGAAGCAGGAAGAGTATTCGATTAGCCATGAAGCGATTGGACAACGTGCTTTGCGTAATATCTGTTTAAGTTACCTTGCTTATACAGAGCAGGGAGAACGTCTAGTTAACCGTCAATACCATCAGTCCAATAATATGACTGATACGATGTCGGCCATGAGTGCTGCTAATAGTGCTCAGTTATCTTGTCGAGAAGCACTTATGGAAGACTTCAGTGCCAAGTGGCAGCATGATGGTTTAGTGATGGATAAATGGTTCGCTCTGCAAGGGAGCAATCCCGCTGAAGATGCGCTGTTGGTGATCAAAAATACCATGAAACATCCAACATTTAGTCTGAAGAATCCTAACCGTATTCGCAGCCTTATTGGTTCTTTCTTAACTATGAACCCAGTAAGATTTCATGCACAAAGTGGGGAGGGATACCAGTTTGCTGGTGAGATCCTGCGTGAGTTAAATACCAGCAATCCTCAAGTGGCTTCACGATTAATTGATCCATTACTCAAGTTCCGCTTATATGATCAGCACCGCCAAGCCTTAATGAAAAAAGAGCTCGATGCTTTAAAGAACTTGGATAATTTAGCCAGAGATCTTTTTGAAAAATTGACCAAAGCGTTAGATCAATAACCACAAGGAGTAGCACTAAGGAGGAAGGATATTTGCTCTCATTCATACTCCGGGGTGCTACTTAATTGAGTTCAATGAATCACTATTTTTTTACACTTAACATCTCTTATCAAACCTTTCTGGCTCACTATTCTGGTTCCGCCAGTTATGTCATCGTCATGACAGATAATGGGCTTAAGCTGCAACTGTCTGCGACAAAATTGCGACCATTTCTCAGCCAACTTGGAATAAAAGGGCGATTTCGTTTAACGACGGATCAGAAAAATAAATTTGTAAAGCTAGAAATTCTGTAATTTTTAGATTCTATAGTTATTTAACTTGATATTTAGCGCATATTCTTAAGCATTTCACTCACCATCTCATTCTGAAATTGTTAACGTTCAGTTGGCAAATTTTTACAATATTCGCCGCATTACCCTAAGTAGCAACTATGCTTACAGCATACCCTACTCGTTATAATTCTAATATTTGGAGTCGTTTATGACTGCGCGTGAAGGTTTGATGCCGGTTCTCCTTGAAAAAGTTTACCTGCTTATTCAAGACAAACTTGAGCTTAATCAACAGGTCCCCGTTACCCAACTTGGAAAGCATCTATTTAGTAATGTGGCCCAAGATGATCTTACCAAACGAAATGAATCTGATCTCTATGGTGCTCTAGTCAGTCTTTGGCATCATATTACGGAGAAAGATTCAAAAGCTCTATCGGTTCGTGTTTTTAACCCCACGGTGAGTAAACATGGGTGGCAATCAACCCACACCATTGTGGAAATCGTTTTACCAGATAGCCCATTTTTAGTGGATTCAATCAAAATGGCCTTAAGTCGTTTAGGATTAACGTGCCATTTTATGCTCAATGGTCCTACTCATATTGAATATGACAATCAAGGTTTGGTTAAAAGTATTCATCAAAGAAAGGGTTCACTACAATCACTATTTCATATTGAAGTCGATAAGTTAAATACCAAGCAAGAGATGCGAACTCTACAAGAAGAACTGCTGAATATATTCAAGGATGTGACGTTGGTTGTTCACGATTGGAAGCCGATGGTCAGCCAACTCAATCAGGTGATTAAGCAACTAGAGCAACAAAAAGAGTCGATTCCTGTTGAATCAGAACATTATCAGGAAACCTTGAATTTTCTACGTTGGCTTGGTGATCATAATTTTACTTTTATGGGCTATAAAGAATTTGATTTAGTCAATATAGAAGGAGATATCGAACTGCGCCCCACTCAAGAATTAGGCTTAGGTCTATTTTCTGATAGGAAGCGGGTACGGCAAGTGAAGCTTTCTCAATTTTCTGATGCTGCTCGAGTGGAAGCAGAAAAACCATTTTTGCTTATTCTGACCAAGGGTAATAAACAGTCTCGAATTCATCGTCCAGCTTATACTGATTATATTGGTATTAAAAAATTTGATGAAAACGGTAAGGTGGTAGGAGAGCATCGTTTTACTGGGTTATACACTTCGGCTGTCTATAATCAAACGGTGGAAAGCATCCCCCTTATTCGAGAAAAAGTGCAGCGTATCTTGTCTGCAAGTGGATACCGAGCCGGCTCTTATGCCTATAAGGCGCTACATAATATTTTAGAAAATTATCCCAGAGATGAACTATTGCAAGCCAATGAAAAAGAACTATTGGCAGTGGGAATGGGCGTTGTCCAAATGCAAGATAGGGATCTTATTCGTCTATTTGTTCGTCGAGATCCTTTTGGACGCTTTTTTAGTTGTATGGTGTATGTCAGTAAAGAGCGTTATAACACCGAACTAAGACGGCAGAGTCAGCGTATTTTGAAGGATTATTTTGGGTGTGAGCAAGAGGTTGAATTTACCACATATTTCTCAGAAAGCCCTTTGGCAAGAACGCACTACATCGTGCGAGTTGAGAATAATAACGGCAATATCGATGTTAAAAAAATAGAGCAGAATTTAATGGAAGCATCAACCCGTTGGGATGACCGACTTTCTCAAGCGATTATTGCCCATTGGGGGGAGAGTCTGGGAATGCCTCTTGCCAAAGCTTATTTAAGTGCTTTTCCTCGTTCCTATAAAGAAAGTGTCATGCCAGGCTCGGCAGTCTCTGATCTTGAACGTCTTGAAGCATTAAGTGAAGAAAATAAATTAGGTATGCTCTTTTATCGACCTCAAGAAGAGCATAAAACCTCAAAGGCCGTTCGGCTTAAACTTTATCATCGAGATGAACCCATTCATCTTTCTGATGTTATGCCGATGTTGGAAAACCTAGGTTTGCGTATTATTGGTGAGTCTCCCTATGAGATCAGAAAAAACAATGGACAAATATATTGGATCCTAGATTTTTCGATGCTGCACAAAAGTGATAAGCAGGTGGATCTTCGTGAAGCCAGAGATCGTTTCCAGCAAGCTTTTGCTGCGATTTGGCAGGGTAAATTAGAGAGTGACGGATTTAACCGACTCGTGTTAAGTGCTTCATTAACGGGAAGAGAAATCTCTATTTTAAGAGCTTATGCCCGCTACATGCGTCAAGTCGGTTTCCCTTTTAGTCAGCAGTATATTGAAGAAACACTTAATCACTATCCAGATTTGGCGAAAGAGCTTGTGGCTTTATTTATGTGCCGTTTTGATCCTAGCTATCAAGACAGGGCAAAACAACAAGTTAAATTGATCCAAGCACTAACGGAGCAATTTGATCATGTTGAAAGTTTAGATGATGATCGTATTTTACGCCGTTATATGGAGATGATTTGCGCTACCGTACGCACTAACTATTTTCAGTTAGGTAACAATAAAGAGCCCAAAACTTGTCTTTCTTTAAAATTAACTCCACGGGACATTCCTGATATTCCGGCACCAGTGCCTGTTGTTGAAATTTTTGTTTATGCTCCCGATATTGAAGGAGTACACCTACGAGGAGGAAAAGTTGCTCGTGGAGGTTTACGCTGGTCTGATCGACAAGAGGATTACCGTACCGAAATTTTAGGGCTGGTTAAAGCGCAACAAGTAAAAAATACCGTCATTGTACCAGTAGGGGCTAAAGGGGGTTTTATCTGTAAAAGACAGCCATTCTTCACTAGTCGAGATGAAATTTTTGCAGAAGGACAGCGTTGCTATCAACATTTTATTCAGGCGCTATTAGATGTAACCGATAATATTGTGGATGGACAGATTAGTGCGCCCAGCAATGTTATTCGTCACGATGACGATGATCCTTACTTGGTTGTGGCCGCAGATAAAGGAACAGCAACCTTTTCTGACTTAGCAAATTCAATATCAACCGATTATCAATTTTGGCTAGGCGATGCTTTTGCATCTGGAGGTTCCAATGGGTATGACCATAAAGCGATGGGGATCACTGCAAAAGGGGGGTGGGAATCGGTTAAACGTCATTTCCGTGAGTTAGGTATTAACTGCCAAACAACCGACTTTACCGCTATTGGGATTGGTGACATGGCTGGGGATGTTTTTGGAAATGGAATGCTTCTTTCTCAGCATATTCGATTGCAAGCAGCGTTTAACCATGTGCATATTTTTATTGACCCCACCCCTGATACCCAAGTGAGCTGGCAAGAACGTCAACGCTTATTTCAATTACCTCGATCCAGTTGGGAAGATTATAATCTGGCCTTAATTTCACAAGGTGGCGGGGTATTCTCCCGCAAGGCTAAAGCCATTCCTCTCTCTCCTGAGATGCAAAAGATGTTGGCAACCACGAAAAGTTCGCTTGCTCCCAATGAAATGATTAAGTTGATCCTAAAGATGGAGGTCGATTTACTCTGGAATGGCGGAATTGGTACTTATATTAAGGCATCTAGCGAATCCCATTCTGATGTGGGAGATAGAGCCAATGATACGGTTCGCATTAATGGGGAGGAAGTCAGAGCCAAAATTATTGGGGAAGGTGGAAACCTTGGTATGACCCAGCTTGGACGAGTGGAATATGCCTTGTCTGGTGGGCGTGTGAATACCGATTTTGTTGATAATGTGGGAGGTGTTGACTGCTCTGATAATGAAGTGAACATCAAAATTCTCTTAAATAACTTAGTTGCCAGTGGTGATCTAACCATAAAACAGCGTAACCAACTGCTTGAGTCTATGGAAGAGGAGGTGGGAGCGATTGTTATCGAAGATGCCTATACACAATCGGAATCTATCTCTGTTACAGAGTTTCTTGGCGTTGATACGGTAAAAGAACAAATTCGTTTTATCCATCATATGGAAAAAGCCGGCTATTTAGATCGAAATTTAGAACATATTCCGGATGATGAAGCATTATTGGAAAGAGAAAAACAAGGGAAGGCTTTAACTCGGCCGGAGCTCGCAGTATTGGTTGCTTATAGCAAGATGCGGCTAAAAGAGGAGCTGGCTTGCGATGAGATAGCGAATGAGGAATTTCATGCCAAACAATTGATTCATTATTTCCCCTCAAAGTTACGTGGTCACTATGAGGGGAAAATGAAAGAACACCCATTACGTAAAGAGATCATCGCTACTGCATTGGCAAATCAGATGGTGAATGAAATGGGGTGTAACTTTGTTACTCGGTTACAAGAAGAAACGGGGGCACACGTTACAGAGATTGTTAATGCGTATGCAGCGGCTCGGGAAATTTATCAGTTAGAAAATGTCTTAAAAGAGATTCGGTTACTCGATAGTCAAGCCACTAGCGTGGTGCAATACGACATGATGTTCCAAGTCCGTAGAACATTGCGTCGATTATCACGTTGGTTATTACGAAATCGTATGGGTAAAGTCTCGGTCCAGACGATGGTTGAACATTATCAAGTGGATGTTCAACACATAAGGCAACAACTGGATCATGCCTTAGTCGAAAGCGAAGTCGAAGAACATAATATTCTTGCTCAAAGCTGGATCGAACAAGGCGCCAATAATCAAGTCGCACACTATGTGGCACGTTTATCGAGCTTATATTCGGCTTTGGATATTTCGATCATCTCACATGAAAAACAATTTCCGGTAGATCAAGTTGCTAAACTGTATTTCAACTTAGGGGATCGTTTGTCATTACACTGGTTCTTAAAGCAGATTAATCAGCAGGCGGTAGATAACCATTGGCAGGCTTTAGCCCGAGCCGCTTTCCGAGAAGATTTGGACTGGCAACAGCGTCAGTTAACGGCACAGGTATTAACGTGTATCAATCATGTAGAATCATCCGATATACTCAAAGCATTGGACTGTTGGATCGAAAATAATACCAAATCTTTACAGCGTTGGGATTCGATCCTCAATGAATTTAAAGTCGGCACTGTACATGAATTTGCAAAATTTTCAGTGGCCATGCGTGAATTAATGTTGCTCAACTTAAATTGTCAGGGAGCAGAATAAGCATTGAATTGTTAACCGAATAAGTCAATAATAACGCCCCGTTTATTCGGGGCTTTTTTCTTTCGGAGGCAGTATGCTTTACCGCTTAGCCAGAGCTGGCTTTTTTCAACTGGATGCTGAAAAGGCGCATGATCTCGCCATTCAAAATTTCAAACGTTTCACTGGTACACCTCTTGATCTCTTTTATCGTCAACATCTTCCTCAACGTCCTGTTGAATGCATGGGGCTCACTTTTAAAAATCCGGTCGGTTTAGCGGCAGGGCTTGATAAAAATGGGGAATGTATTGAAGCATTTGGAGCGATGGGATTTGGTTTTGTTGAAGTAGGGACCGTAACTCCTCGTCCTCAACCCGGCAATGACAAACCTAGATTATTTCGTTTAGTGCATGCAGAAGGGATCATCAACCGTATGGGATTTAACAACCTTGGTGTCGATCATCTGATAGAGAATGTTAAAAAAGCACATTATGACGGTATCATTGGTATTAATATTGGAAAAAATAAAGACACACCGATAGAAAAAGGGGCAGAGGATTACTTAATCTGTATGGATAAGGTCTATCCTTATGCTGGTTATATTGCTATCAATATCTCTTCTCCAAATACTCCAGGGTTACGTACATTGCAATATGGTGAAGCGCTTGATGAATTGTTAGCAACGCTAAAAGCAAAACAAACAGAGTTGGCTGATCTGCATAGTAAGTATGTCCCACTAACATTAAAAATTGCGCCAGACTTAACTGATGATGAGTTGAAACAAATCTGTCAGTCGCTATTGAAACATAATATTGATGGTGTGATTGCGACCAATACCACATTGGATAGAACATTAGTAGAAGGTATGAAATTCGCTAATGAGGCAGGGGGGTTAAGTGGTCGACCATTGCAATCTCGCAGTACAGAAGTGATTAAACAACTTTATCAAGAACTGGGTGAACAAATTCCAATCATTGGTGTAGGTGGTATTGATTCTTATGTTTCAGCGAAAGAAAAACTGCTTGCTGGAGCAAAGTTAGTTCAAATTTATAGTGGATTTATTTACCAAGGACCGAAGCTTGTAAGTGATATTGTCAAAAATTTATAATGAATGACAAGTGGTAGGGAAAAGAGTCACGTTTTTAGTGGTTTTTAAAAAGTGACAAGGTGACTTTCAGAGGGAATGAATTATTCATTTCCTCTTTTTTTTTATTATCCCCTTCCTAAAATGGCAGTAATAGATAAGTAAAGGTAATGAAGTGGTTTACCTCATCGTTCGATCATCCCGGTAAATAGAGAGCCAGAATAATGCTAAAACCCAGTGATAAATGGAGTTGGTACTATTCAGATAGCGAAGGCTATTTGATGCTCGACCTCGGTGAGGATATGGTATTTCGCACAAATCTTAGCCGAAATTTACTGGTTGATTGTGCATTTTTAGATAACCATTTTTCTGTTGATGATGCATCAGATTACCAAACCTATAAAGAATGCATTAGTGGTTTAGAATTGCCTGAACCACGTAAAGTCGAATTAGCCTTGTACTGTGTGGCTGCTAAACGCTTTCACAAGCCTGTTCAGCCAAGAAGTTGGTTTTTTGACTACCAGCAATCAGATGAAGGACTATCTCCTCAAGAAGGAGATATTGTGAGCTTGGTCAATAGTCATGGTCAAGGTTATTTCATCGTTCTCGAAGTAGGAGAGTGCGCTAGCTTATGTGCTTTGGTTGATCGCCAACCATTTATTTTAAATGGGTCTAAAACATTAGAGTTTGGGCAGGTGATTAAAGTTATGCATGACAGAATGGCGTTGGCTAATCACATTTTACAACCAGAGCTTATTGCATTGGTTGGTTAATTTCCCTAGTTATTTTCGTTCCTTTGTTTCATTTCCCATCGGCGTTTCGCCGATTTTTTTTGTTTTCTACTTTATAAAAACCGATTAAACCTCACTAGAGAAGGCGATATTCTGCGCATTTTTTCTCTTCTTTTTTTACCATACGTGACATTCCTCAAGCGGTGAATTCTGTAAATCTCCGCAAAAATTCCCTTTTTAACAAGATTTGTTGTTAAATTACAGTGCTAACTTCATTCTGGTATAGTCCAAAATGCACGTGAATAAATACTCACTTTGCTTTGAGTTTAGTAAAAATGTAGATAACACATCAGAAGGAATAAGTTGGTTGAGTTGATATGGTGGTTATTTTTATTCAACTTTGGATGAGTGCTGTTAGAGGAAATAGAGAGTGAGTGGAAGAGCTCAACTGATTAATGATTAAACAACCTAAGGGTTTTTTGTTAAAATTCGTTGTTTAATTTAGCCATGACCTTTAGTTGTCAGCTATAATCTGAAACCATTTTTAGCAGTTAAAGAACACTATGAATCAATATCTAGCGGTGACCTCCAATGGTCTTGAGAACCTATTAGTAGAAGAACTAACCCAATTAGGGATTTCTGATGCCAAACCTGTTCAAGCTGGGGTTAAGTTTTCCGCCTCCAACGAACATATTTATCGCTGCTGTTTATGGAGCCGGCTTGCTTCTCGATTCGTACGTGTAGTTGCTGAATTTACTTGTCAGAATGATATGGACCTATACTTATCGGCGACAGCAATTAACTGGGTTAACCATTTTCATAGCTCGAAAACATTTATTGTGGACTTCAATGGCACTAACCGTGAAATCCGTAATAGCCAATACGGTGCCATGAAAGTTAAAGATGCCATTGTTGATTGTTTTAGTAAGAAGAATTTACCTCGTCCATCGATCAGTAAAGATCAACCCGATCTTCGAATTCACGTCCGACTCCATAAAGAAAAAGCCTTGCTAGGTATTGATATGGTTGGTGCTGGATTGCATATTCGTGGCTATCGCCCTGAATCGGGTCGCGCTCCTTTACGAGAAACATTAGCTGCCGCCCTTATTCTGCGTAGTGGATGGGAGCCAGGCCGCCCGTTGCTCGATCCCATGTGCGGTTCTGGAACCTTATTGATAGAAGCGGCGATGATGGCAGCCAATATCGCTCCCGGCTTAAAAAGAGCAAAATGGTGCTTTGAAGCTTTAGAAGACTTTCAACCGGAACTCTGGGCTGAGATAAAATCAGAAGCAGCCGTTCAAGCTCGTAAGGGTGTCAAAAAAACTGACACTAAGTTTTTTGGGGCAGATAATGACCCTCGTGTTTTGCAAATGGCAAAAGAAAACGCCCGACGAGCAGGGGTTGATGAACTGATTCAATTTGAGTTAGCTGATGCGGCAAAACTGACTCGTCCACAAGGTTTTGAGCATGGTGTGATCATATGTAACCCACCTTATGGTGAACGGCTAGGTACTCATCCCGGCTTGATTGCTCTCTATACTGCCTTTGGTGGGCAGTTAAAAGCCGAGTTTGGTGGCTGTCAGGCTTCTATCTTTTCGAGCTCTGATGAACTACTGAGTTGTTTGCGTATGCGAGCAGAAAAACAGTTCAAATTGAATAATGGTGCGTTACCTTGTCACCAAAAGAACTACACGATTGCAGAACGAGACACTTCTCAACTAACGGACGTATCAGGTCCGTCACTCATTGCTCCTGATTTTGCCAATCGATTGAAAAAGAACCTTACTAAAATAGGCAAATGGGCAAAACGAGAAGGGTTAGACTGCTATCGGATCTATGATGCTGATCTTCCTGAGTACAACGTCGCTATTGATGTTTATTTAGATCAACTCGTCATCCAAGAATATGCACCGCCCAAAACGATTCCTGAAGAAAAAGCCAAACGTCGCTTAACTGACATTATTCGTGCTGCGATTCAGGTGACAGGCACTGATGCAAATAACGTGGTACTCAAAGTGCGTGAACGTAAGAAAGGCGCGGCTCAGTACCAAAAATTAGCTCAGCAGTCTCAGACATTCACGGTGAATGAATATGGGGTCAAATTGTTGGTTAACCTGCATGACTACCTTGATACAGGGCTATTTTTGGATCATAAGTTAACTCGACGTCGTCTTGCACAAATGGCCAAAGGAAAAGACTTCCTTAACTTATTTGCTTATACCGGCTCGGCAACAGTTCATGCCGCTTGTGGCGGAGCCAAATCCACCATGACGGTCGATATGTCAAAAACCTACCTTGAATGGGCGAAAGAAAACATGAAGCTCAATGGGCAGGTTGGGCGGCAACATCAGTATGAACAAGCGGACTGTTTACAATGGCTAAGCTCGGCGAAAGGATACTACGATTTAATTTTTATTGATCCTCCTACTTTTTCCAACTCAAAGCGCATGGAGCAGACATTTGATGTGCAACGAGATCATATTCTATTGATGGAAAACCTTAAACGAATTTTACGCCCTGGTGGCACCATCGTATTTTCTAATAATAAGCGCCATTTTAAGATGGATATGGAACAGTTGGATGAACTTGATTTGCTTGCGCAGAATATCTCAGCTCAGACATTACCCATGGATTTTGAGCGTAACAAGCACATCCATAACTGCTGGTTAATTACCCATAAACCACAAGAGCAGGGGCGAGTGTGATCACTCTCTATAGTACCTCGGGCTGTCACTTGTGTGAGCAAGCTTATCAGCTGCTCACACAAGCGAATATTGCCGATCCGATCACTATTGCAGATATTGCTTTTGACGATGAGCTATTCTCTCGTTACGGTGTCACCATACCCGTGGTCGCATGTCAAGGCGTTGAACTCAATTGGCCTTTCGATTTTAATGAATTAACTCAGTGGTTAGAAAATAATGGCATTAATTACCATTCATAACGGGTTGCTGGCGTTCGGTGACCACCCTTTATTGGATCATGCAGACTTTGCTTTGCAAGAAAATGAACGTGTTTGTCTTGTTGGCCGTAATGGGGCCGGAAAATCGACGCTGATGAAAGTATTAGCCGGCGAGATTTTAATGGATGATGGCAAAATGCAGATCATGCAAGATGTGGTGGTTTCTCGTTTAGAACAAGATCCGCCACGTGACCAACAAGGTAATGTGTATGATTATGTGGCAGGTGGCTTAAAAGAAGCTGGGGAACAACTTAAGATCTATAACGATCTGCTTGATCTTGTGACTCACTCGCCAACAGACGCCAATATTAAGAAATTATCCACAGTTCAAGAGCAACTGGAACATTCTGGTGCTTGGCGATTTGAAGACCGAATTAATAATGTTCTCACGGCGTTAAAACTCAATGGTCAGACGAAACTGAGTGAACTTTCCGGAGGTTGGCAACGAAAAGCGGCTTTAGCACGCGCTTTGGTATGCGAGCCCGATGTTTTGCTTCTTGATGAGCCAACCAACCATTTAGATGTCACAACGATTGAATGGCTGGAAGGCTTCCTTAAAGATTTTCGTGGTTCCATCATCTTTATTTCTCACGATCGTACGTTTATTAAAGCAATGGCCACTCGTATTTTGGATTTAGACCGAGGCAAACTGAACTCTTTCCCTGGCAATTATGATCAATACTTGGTTGAAAAAGAAGAGCAATTGCGTGTAGAAGAGATGCAAAATGCTGAGTTTGATAAAAAGTTGGCTCAGGAGGAGATCTGGATTCGTCAGGGCATAAAAGCCCGTCGAACCCGTAACGAAGGACGAGTGAGAGCCTTAAAACAGTTACGACAAGAACGAAGTGAACGACGCGAAGTTCAAGGTAAAGTCAACCTTAAAATTGATGATGGAGCTCGCTCAGGAAAAATTGTATTTGAAGCGGAAAACCTTAACTTTTCAATTCAAGGCAAACCGATTGTTCGTAACTTTAGCTTCAATATTATGCGGGGAGACCGCATTGCATTGATTGGCCCGAATGGTTGTGGGAAAAGCACCTTGCTTAAGCTATTGCTCGGAGAGCTGGCTCCAGATAGTGGCCGACTGCACTGTGGCACAAAACTAGAGGTCGCTTACTTTGATCAGTATCGTGAGCTACTCGATCCTGAAAAAACCGTGATTGATAACCTGGCTGATGGCAAACAAGAAGTGACCGTGGCAGGGCGTCAACGTCATGCCTTAAGTTATTTACAAGACTTTTTATTTGCGCCTAAACGCGCAAGAACGCCGGTTAAAGCCTTATCGGGCGGAGAGAAAAACCGCCTATTACTGGCAAGAATTTTTCTAAAATCGAATAATTTATTGGTGCTTGATGAACCGACTAACGATTTAGATATCGAAACATTGGAACTTTTAGAAGATTTACTTGCCAACTATCAGGGCACATTATTATTAGTGAGCCATGATCGTGAGTTTGTTGATAATACTGTGACCACGAGTTGGATTTTTGAAGGTAACGGACAAATTGAAGAATTTGTTGGTGGCTATCATGATGCTCAGCAACAACGTCAACAAGTACGACAAACTCGAGCAGGTGAAGATACAGTACAGAAAGTGGAGCCAGCTATTGAGCAAACGTCCAAATCTGCATCACAAAAACCAAAAGCGAAGAAGTTATCTTATAAACTCCAACGCGAGTTGGAAACTTTGCCTGAACAACTTGAGCATCTAGAAGAGCAAATTGAAGCGCTACAGTTACAGGTGAATGAACCCAACTTTTTCAGCCAAGCTGTAGAGATTACCCAACCCATTTTAGATAAGCTGGCTGCTTATGAGCAGGAGCTTGAGATTGCCTTTGAGCGTTGGGAAGAGCTTGAAGCAATACAACAGGAAAGTTAATGAAACCAATGAGTAGTAATACGTTTAAACGGACGTTGGTGAGTGCCGCAATTTTAGCTTCAACCTCAGCATCCGCTGCACTTTATGAAGTAGTTGAGGTGACACATCCAGGAAACTACTTGTTTAAAAGTAGTTATGGTGTCGCCATTCAGCCAGGTATGGTCAATGAGCCATTAGGCTGCTTTAATGCTAGTACCACACCCACACAATGTGAATTTTTACTAGCCGGAGAAACGCGATTAGTGGAAGCACATGCGGGTGAAGCGGTCGATGGGCTTAGCTATCGAGAAGAAGTGCCATTCCGGTTAGATAATAGTTTTGCCTATGTACAAGATAATAGTGATTTTAAAAACTATTGTAGAAATGAACTTGGTTATTCAATTTGTGATACATGGGCATCCATTCGTTGGAACCTTTGGGATAAAGAGATTAATGGTGATACAACGCCAAATGCCATCGCTTTTATTGAAGACAAAGGGGCAAGGGCAGCATCAGTAATTGATGTTGCCAATAATGTTAATAATGTTGTTATCAATAGTTTGACCGAAGATGAACAACCTGTCGGCATTGTTTCTGCACTTGGAGATAGGACAGGGTATCGGCGAAATTCAGTTACGGCGTTTGTTGGAACGGATGATTATACTGTTAATGGCAGTCTACAAACGAGGGCTTGGAAAACGGATGGTACTTATACCGTCGGTAGCATTGCTACCGAGAATACCAATAGCCAAGGGGATTACTATACTTCGAAAGGGACGATCTGGAAGAACAGCACTGTTGCTATTCAGGTACCGTGGGGAGCAGGTGTTGCAGCAAAACGAAATCAGCTTTTAGCACAAGGTAGCCTCCGAGATTTTGTCATCTCTGATGATGGCGATTCGCTTTACGCCGTCGGTTTTAATACTTTCTATGAAAAATATCACTATATGCAAGCGAGTGTTTCTTTATTGACCATTAATGATGATGATAGTCTTAATCATAAAAAAACCGTTGAAGTTAAAGGTGCTACAGTTTATTCCGGTGGTGGGACAAGCGGAGATAAGCTTCATACTAATTCTATTTTAACTTCTGTGAATGAGAACTTAATTGCAATAGGCGAAGCCAAACGAGCAAGTTCAAAGCAAGGAGCTTATGCGAATCGGTTGTTTATTGTTCCCAATGTTGCTGCTGAGCCACCAACCGCTGCATTCTTATCGGGAGGCATTTTCTTTGAAGGTGCAGGGGGTAAAGCGGGCGCAATTAATAACTATAATGAAATGGTTGGTCAAATCGATGCCGATAACACTCGTGAGGTTAATGGTAAACCACGTCGTAAACGTGGCTTTATCTACCCATATGATGATGATAATAATAAGACAGAGCTTACTCGCAGAGAAATCTTTAATAACCAGGCTTGGTGGTTAGATGATTTAACTAATGGTGGTAAACATTCTACCGATAATAACCAATACCGCATTATTGATGCGACCGATATTAATGATGCTGGTGTTATTGCGGCAACCGCATTTAAATGTGATGGTGGTTATGATTCAACTGCGCACAATGCCACCTGTGGTAATGGCACAAGAGAAGAAAGCACTGTTGCGGTTAAGCTTATTCCAATAGCAGGTGCAACGAGCGACAATATTGTTCGCCGAGGAATGGACGAACGCGCAACCGAACGTAAAGGTGCTGCGGTAGGTTTGTGGGCTTTGGTTTTATTAGGGCTCTTTGGGTTCCGCAGGAAATAGCGAAAAATTGTCAAATAGGGCACAAGTTCACAGATTTGGACTTGTGCCTTTTTTACGCCTTGAGAAAGCCCGTTTTTTGGCCGATTCTTAATGATGTGGTCATAAACTTACCACATCGTTTTAATAGTTGTACGTTAAACACAAGTTACTGTATGAGGACTGCACTATGAAGAGACAAAAGCGTGATCGCCTGGAAAGAGCGCAATCTCAAGGATATAAAGCAGGGCTGAATGGCCGTTCACCTGATGAGTGTCCTTATCAACAAACGGATGCTCGTTCATATTGGCTAGGTGGTTGGCGTGATGCTAGAGATGATAAACACTCTGGTCTCTACAAATAATTTTCCACATACACTATGGATCTTAGCCCCGAAAGGGGCTATTTGCTTTTATTCTAGTGCACTATAACTGAATATTTTGTTATAAAATAAGACAGCTATATAAGCCGTCCCATCAAATTTAAAACGCAGAAGTGTCTTGAAAAAGACCCACTTTTAGATCTTTAGCTACATAAATTTCTTTACCGTCAACAAGTACACGCCCATCAGCGAGTCCCATTACTAGCTTACGATTAACAACTCGTTTCATATGAATTTCATACGTGACTTTTTTCGCTGTAGGAAGAATTTGCCCAGTAAATTTCACTTCACCCACACCCAATGCTCGGCCTTTGCCTTTACCACCAATCCAACCAAGGAAGAAACCAACTAATTGCCACATGGCATCAAGTCCTAAGCAACCTGGCATAACAGGATCACCCGGGAAATGGCAGTCAAAAAACCAAAGATCGGGTGAAATATCCAGTTCAGCAAGAATCACCCCCTTACCAAAGTCACCTTCGCTTTCTGACATTTTTGTTACACGATCCATCATTAACATATTTGGCGCAGGTAACTGAGGATAGCCTTCACCAAATAATTCACCACGGCTTGAGGCAAGAAGATCATCACGATTGTATGAATCACGTTTGTTATGCATTATTTACTACTCCAATTTCCAATAGGAAGCATGTTAGTGAACAGGTGTACGCTAAACAACTCCGATCAGTACTAGACAAACCAGTTTTTGATTCGTTCCATAATTCCATGTGGTTGAATGTGTTTTTCAAAATAGGCTATTCGAGCGGCAATCTTGCTAATTACACTTTCGTCGTCATCCCCTCTAAATGGTTTGCTCATTAGAATAGGAATCGCCTCATCAACCGTTGAGACTGGCCAAATAGTAAATTGCCCATTTTTAATGCTCTCAACCACTTGGGGATGAAGAGCCAGATGCTTTAAGTTGCTCTTAGGTAAAATAACCCCTTGCTGCCCAGTAAAACCATGATGCTGGCATACTCGATAGAAACCTTCAATTTTTTCATTCAGCCCTCCAACAGCTTGAACTCGCCCAAACTGGTCAACAGCACCGGTTACAGCGATTTGTTGGTCTATTGGATATTCAGAAAGTGCACTCACTAAAGAACAAAGTTCAGCCAGTGAAGCACTATCGCCATCCACTTCACTATAAGACTGCTCAAAAACAACAGAAGCAGAGAAGGGTAATGGGACATCCAAATCAAGCGCACTACTCACAAAGGCTTGCATTATCATCATTCCTTTTGCATGTAGATTGCCACCCAACTCAACTTTACGCTCAACATCGGCGATATCACCATCACCAAAGTGGATTACACAAGAAATCCTTGCAGGTTCACCATAAGATGTCGGATGTCCTGCAACATCAATGACCGTTAAACCATTAACTTGCCCAACTTGTTGACCTTGAGTCTCGATGATGACTTGTCCATCAAGAATATCATCCAACGCCCGTTCGGGAAGATATGAGGCTCGGTAATACCGTGATTCAATAACTTGAATCACATGTGACTTTTCAATAGTTTTCCCTTGAGACTCAATCGCTGCCTCTTCAAGTAAAGCTCGGTGCCACATTATGCAAAGTGGAGCGTAATGTTGATCTTCCGTATACCTTGCACCAGCTGTCATCACCGCTTCAATTGCTCCTACAGCCAATGGGGGTAAACGGTAACGTTCCACAATCCAGCGAAGATAGCCTAAATAGGTCGGCATTGTGCTGTGGTTGATTTTAATATCCAATTCTAGCTCACTAAATAAGCACAGACCTGCGTGAATATCGGAATCTAGGAAATCAATATCGCCGAGTTGATGACGATCACCGACAATGATCAATTTAATATTGTAGGATTGACGAGGTAGGTATTGTAATAATGAACGTTTATCACAATTAATAGGAGAAACAGACTCACCAAGTATGGCCGATTTTAGCTGCGACCAACAACGGGGATTAGCTAAAAGTAAATTAGCAGAAACAATGAGATATCCATTATGTGCTTGCTCTAGCAACCCGGTGGTTTGAGTTATAACTTGCCCATTTTCAGCTTTTACTTGCCCAAAAAGTACAGACATATCCAAACTTTCTGTCCGAATAACCGGTACTTGTGGTTGCCGAACTTGCATATGTTCTTGGAGCAAAGAGCGATAGATAGAATTATCTGGTGCATTAATAAGCAGAACTCGGCTAAAGCCCTGTATTTGTATGAAACGCTCGATTGCTTGAGAAAGACGATGCTGAGTCTGAAAAAATGTATGAACCGGCGTTTGTTCAAACTGAGCAAATAACAAGTCAAAATCGTCATACTGGGGCGTGACTAAACGCCAGATATCTTGTGTCATTGAGTCATCAAAGTGGTTAAAAGGACTGAAATTATATAGAAAAACCCCATCCACGAATAGCTTTGTTATTCTTAATGATCTCTATCGTATTTTTTGCCCCTAGAATTGAAAATTGATAAGGACAGAGTTACACTGTCACCATAATTTTATATAGGCTCGCCAAACATGAAATATCAACAACTCGAAAATCTGGAATGCGGTTGGAAATGGCAGTACTTGATGAAAAAATGGAAAGATGGGGAAATCATTACTCGGCATATTGATCGTAGTAAAGCTGAAGCCGCCATTTTACAATTGAAAGCGCTTGAATATGAACCCACATTAGTTCTCGATTGGATCGAGCAGCATATGGCTGATGCATTGGATAATAAACTGAAACAAGCGATAAGAGCTAAACGTAAGCGGCATTTTAACGCTGAACAGCTTCACACTCGTAAAAAGTCTATAGATTTAGATTATCGAGTATGGGAAAAGCTATCCTTTAGAGCAAATGAGCTTGGCTGTACTTTATCTGATGCGATTGAATATTTGCTGAGTGAAGCGTCACGCAGTGAAAAAGCAAGTCGAGCGGTAAATAGCTTGAAAGAAGATTTAAGCAAACTGTTATCTTGATTAGGAGCACACGACATGCTTTATGTCATTATTATTGCTAGCATCGTGATTTTTTGGTTAGTCGCTGTTGATAGACCCATTTTAAAAGTAAAATTTAAATCAGGACAAATTACGGCAACAAAAGGGCATTTTCCTCCAACATTTAAGCACAATGTAATTGATATTGCAGAATCGACACCTTTTGACGGTGAAATGAAGATTTACCATCAAAGAGCAGGGATGAAACTTATTTTTTCTAAAGAGGTTCCCAAAAAAATACAGCAGCGCATTCGCAATGTTTTTCCTCATCAAGGTTTTAAAAGCAGAGGAAAATCAAAGAAAAGTCACTAAATCTATGAACTGAGTAACATCACCAATTTCATTACTTTACTAAGTGCATCGAGAATCCACCCAATCACACTAACATAGCTCAACAAATTCAATATTATTCTGCTGTCATTTTTAATTAGGAAAGGCTGATGAATAAATTATCTATTTGGTTGGGGTTAATATTAAGCATTACAGTGATGACAGCTTTTGCTGATGATACAGAAAGTAACCCGACAGCAAAGAAAATTAAGCACCAGTTGGTCAAAAAACTAAAAAAGAACCAATTTTCCTTGTCTGGCTATTGTGATGTGTTTATATACATGCGTCATCTCACTGATAAAAAAGCAGAAATAAGGAAAATTACATCCACAGGCTCATCCAGCAAATGCCGTCAGATCAAACAATATATAAAGGTAGGCAAAAAGTACTCTTACCAACAGCCTGACTACATGATCAGAATTCATATTGAAGAAAAACACTTATGGTAATCTTTAACTCAGGAGCCGCCAAAGATGAAAATCTTTAATATATCAGTAAGTTAATAGAATAATCTTTTATCTATACTGCCTTTAGTCTAAGGTGCGCATTACGTATAATGTGGTAAAGCGGATTTATGACTGCCGCGCTTCATGTAACGCATTGACTAATCTAGGATTATTGTACTTATCGTCAATCAAACCATAGACGACATTTTGATCACTTTCGCCGAGCAAATCGGCGATTTTAAAAGCGGTGTCCCATTCCATTGAAGTAGCACTTTTACGCCACCTATGCAAACTGCTATGAGGAACATCAAGATATTTTGCTAATTGATACTCTGAAGTTAGGTTGAACTTAGCTTTAACTCTATTTAAAAGTAAATTTGTATAGTTCATTTTTTTAACCCTATAAGCCTCAATTTGTTAAATCATAGGCGATCATTTTGTTCATTTCACTATTTCCGCTGAGTGGACATATCTAATAATTGGAAATATTGTTTGTTCCGTCAGTTTGTGAAACAGCTTGCGGAGGCTAGAACGATGGAACGACAAATTTTAGACCCAATTCATTTGCCATGTCCCGACATGGCGGGGTGTATTAATCCCGACCCACAGAAAACCGCTAACTCTCTCGAAATGGTTGCAAAATTACGGGCCATGTTAGCAGAAAAAGCCCCAAGAAAACCTCAAGTATTCATCCCTGCACGTTTTCGCCAAGGGGGTGAAGCATGAGCCATTTTGATTTTACCAAGGTGCAATACAAGAGATTGGCTAGCGCGTATCGTGCTAGAAATATCGCATTCATGTCCTACCACTTTACTAATTTAACGCTGCGCTATGGTGGTAATTTTGCTACTGAGTTGGCGCAATCTATCGAGAAAAGCCATAAGCACTGGAATAAAACTTTTAGTAATCAAATTATGATTCGTGATTATCCAGATAGCTACACGGCTTTTTTAGCTAAGAGTGTCGCCAAGTCGCCATTTAGTTTATGGCTAGCAATTAAAAGAAATAAAAAGAGCGAAACCTTTAAAAATGCTAGCTGGTCGCCAATGCGCCGCGAACTTGTGAGACGAAACGAAATCCGCAAGCAAGAGGAAGCGCCGGAGGTGAAAACCAAAGGCGCGGAATCTTCCATAGAGCTTTGTGATTCATGCAAAAACACGTTTAAAAGTGATCATGATGTTTGTCCCGATTGCGAATTAATGGGGGATTTATGAGTCTCCCGCCAATTACTTATTATTACGAATGCAGAGCATGTGGAACGCAACAAACGTTAGAAGTTATAGCTTTCGCTGTAGCTCCTAGGCTTATTAAGTGTAAGGCTTGTAAGGGGTTTACATCTGAAATTGAGTTTAAAAGCAAAATAAAAAAAGAAAGCTATCAGAAAAGAGCGTTAAGACGGGCGGGAGAGAGTTTAATTGCAGCTTCTGAGTTAGCGCCAGAATGTGATTCTGGATTCGCTAAAAATTTACGCAGAGCGGGTGAAGTTCTAAAGGAGTTTCCTTAATGAGTCTATCTATTCTCGGCGTTTTCCTTGTCGGATTTTTTGGCTTTTTGATGGGGCGCGATTATAACCCCGCCACGTTTAAATTTACTTTTAGTGATATCGGGCACGCAATGCTAGAAGTATGGGCGCTAGTGGGTGTTATGACGTTTTTGTGTAACTGGGCTACGGTGGGCTAATGCAATGGCAACGGTTGAAATTTGGAACAACGAGAAATGTTTACCAACGGGTGAGCCGTTGCCGTTCAAACCTTCACGCAATTTCTTTCGCGCTGTGGCTGAGTGTGAATATCACACAGGAAACGCGGTTAAATACATGGCAGGAAATACGGCATTAATCGCAATTGATAAAAACCGCCGTTTCATGGTGTTTATGTAATGGAATTGATCTCAAAATTTGGCCCGCATGAAGTGGGCCTCAATCAAAACGCTTTGCTGTATGCAGTTGGAGCCATTGACCAATCAGACAAAGCAAGAAAAAACATTACCGCGCAACGTTGCGGTTTTTTTGTTTCCGATTTTCAGGAATGGAAGCAAAGCGAAGAGGAAAAGTTAAAAAATGCTGAGCAGTTAACGCCTGTTCGTGTTAAAGCAATAGAGAAACATATCCGCGAAGCGGCGGCACGAAGTGCCGGAGATAATAGGCTAGTCAAAGGGCACAAAAGTCGGACAAGTGGGAAAGAGGCATTTAAACGCTATAAATTGCAATCATCCCGCCTACACGCGCTAAAAAAGTCGATACGCGGCCCGCTAGTATTAAATCCGTATAAATACCACTCACAGCCTGATAGCGGCACTTTTGCGGCGGTAAGTCGGGGCGTAATTCTCAATAGCAACAATAAAAAATCCTTAGCAGATAAAAAACCTGTCGTAAAAATTCAGTTGCAAACCCGCGAATGGTCGCAACAAACCCGATTAATTCAAGTGATTGAAACCCCAGCGGAAAGGGCACCCGCTGAAAATAGCGGTGATAGATTCACGGAAAAACTGACCGCCCGCGCCGTAAAAAATATTTTTGAATCTGGCGCTTATGTGGCGGTGAGGCATGGCGGGTTTAAGACGTTTTTAACGTTAACGTTTGATGAAGAGCGCCGCCGCCGCGTGTTAGATGGCACAGATTTGACTGAAGACGGGCTTTTCTATTCGCCAGTGGGCTTTGTGCAAAATTTTGCGGTAAGTGTGAACGAGGTAGCGGGGCCATATACCGCTATTGAGTGGTATCGGGGCAAGATAAAAAACACAACGCTAATGAATGAAAACGGCGAAATTGCGGGGCCATACTCGCCGTTGTTCGCTAAACCAGAAAAGCTCTGGCGTGTGGTAGGTGCAAAGACAACGATAGGCGCGGAAGTGTCAGGGTTTATCAATGCACTAAAAAAAGCCAGAAAGCGCGGGTTTAAAGCGTATGTCACAGAGCGAGACAGCGAAAGCGGGCGTTTGTATTGTCCGTTTCCCAAGCAAGAAGCGTGTGTGATGCCCGAAAAATCGGATTTTCATTATCTATGGGTGGCTGAGTGTCCAGCGAACGAGGGCGGCGAACCAAACCCGCATGTGCATTTATTAATGGATTGGGACATGACGCCGGAGTTATTCATCGCCTGGTCTGAAAAGATAGAGTCACTCTGGGGGAATGGTTTTGCCAATCTGCAGCGCATCAAAAAGCCAGAGGCCGCCGGAACTTACATCATCAAAGCGGTGGGCTATGCGGCTAAGGGTGACAAGGAAAATCAAGGGATTATTCGCGGGAATCGTTATGGCATGGCCGCATGTACACGCGCACCAAAATGGGAAACACTAACAAGCTTTGAGGCCGGAAATATGGCCGGAATTATTGCAGAGCTTGGGCACAAGCTAGACAGATGGAAAAAGCCGATATTACGAAGCATTAAACGGGCTGAAAACCTGAAAGAGCAAAGCATTAAGGCGGCAGGGATAGCCAAGGCTAAAAACGATGTAGCCACGCTGGCGAAGCTAAAAAACCGAATCACACGCCTTGAAAATCAGATTAAAAATGCGCGAGCCGAAACCAAAGCGGCAGGGATGCACGTTAGCGCAAAAAACCGCTTTTGCATCACCTTTGATAAAAAAGCCGAAATCAGAATAAACCAGTTTTTAAAGTGGGCGGCAGGGGCGCGGGGATGGTCAATGACGCCGCTTTATAACGATGTGGACTTATCCGACATAAAAGAAGCGGCGCAAGTTCAATACCAGAATCAATACCACGAATTTATTGAAAAACGGGCTTATTGGGAGGCCGTCAAGCGCGACCCCTTCGAGCCTGTCACGATAAGTCGTGATGAGTTCGACAGACAAAACGCTCATTTTTGGTCGATGTATGAGCAAGCCAGTGTCTTTTATCACTAACAACAAAAATGCTAGGTAAACACAACATGAATAAAACTGAGGCAATCACTAACGAATTAGAGCTAGAAGTTAACAAAGCCGCGAAGAATCCATTATTAAAAATGGTAGCGGCTCCGCTTCGTTTGCTCTTGGTTTGGATGAAAGAAACAAACGAGCGATTAAACGCGCTTGAAAGGGGGTGTAATGTCGAAGAATCCAATTAAGGGATATGTGTGCTGTCATATGCCCGACTGCGGGGCGGTGTCCACGGTTCACGCCGTGGGTGAGCACAAAATCATAGCGGCGGGTGAACCGCCAAAAAATAAGCGGAATGTTGGGCGGCTTTACTATAACTGCCCGAATTGCGGGTTTCAGCAAGGGAAAGGGGAAGCCTTTCAAAGCTGGATAAAATCGCACATGAAAGAAAGCAAAGGTGAGCTTAAACCGCTTGAAGCTTTGCCCGCTGCGGCTTCAAATGGTGACGGGGTAACGCTTTGTGAGCCGGAAGAAGCCGAAAACAAGCCAGCTTTAGAGCTGGCAACCGAAACGCCAGCGAAGCCAATAAAAACAAGGCTTGAAGCCGCTAAGCCGTGGCTTATTGCCATGGGGGCGCTGGCCCTTTTTATTATGTATCAACTCAGAGCTAAGGAAAAAACCGCATGATTGAAGATAACGAAATGGACACTCAGGAATTAGACGCTGCAAACGACCCTAATTTTAATGAAATGCTGCAGGATTTGGGGGCGGTAGACGGCGTAGAGTCTGGGGAAGAAGAGAGCGACCAAACTAAAGAAACCGAGCTAGACCCCGCCGCCGCTGTGGCAATGGTAGAGATGGGGATGGTTATGTCAGAGCAATACATCGCTAGCGCATCGGGCTTGCCCTTTGAATTTGACGAAAAGAGCAAGGATAAGTTTCTTGCCGCTTCTGGGCCGCTAATGCAAAAACACGGTTTAACGTGGCTTGCATGGTTTGAGCAGTGGAAAGAAGAACTTATCTTTAGTGGCGCAGCGCTTGGGCTTTATCTCTCAAGCCGTAAGCAGTTAATGAAATTACAAACTGAACACATGGGAGCAAGTGCGAACGATGGCGAAAAAACCACAGATACGGCTACCGCCGCCGCGTAACAGTAACCAAGCGCTGAATGCTGAGCATGTGGTTTATATTGGGACAACCGGAAGCGGAAAAACCACGGCGGTGAAAAAAATGGGGTTAGTTCCGAAAGGCTCGCAAGCGGCCTTCTTTGACCCCTACGAAAACTACAGCGGCAAGCGATTCCAAGGTCAGCAAGTGCGGGGCTTTCGTGAGTTTGGCTCGTTTGCTAAAGCGCTGGTTGCGGGCCGAAGTGGGAAAAAGCCGTTTAAAGTAGCTTTAATCAAAGAAGCCACGCCGGAAAATGTCGAAATGTTTGCGCGCATCATTTGGGCCTTGGGGGACGGTTTAAAGCCCCAGTTTCACGTTGTAATTGAAGAATTAGCCAGCGCGAGTGAAACGGCGGGAAAACTTCAAGGAAAGGCGGGGGAGCTGTGGCGCGGCGGGCGTCAATATGGGTTAGTGATGCACGCTTGTTTCCAGCGTCCGCAAGAAGTACCCAAAACCGTGATAAGTCAATCGCCCAACTGGTGGGTGGGTGCGTTGCAATCGTCTGTTGATGCAAAATACATTAGCGATGCGCGAGGGGTTCCCATTACGCAGTTAGCAAGCCTGAAAAGTGCCAAATTTAATAAAGGCATTGCGGAGTATTTGCTTGTTGGTGAGGGTATCGGCAACATAAAACAAGGACAAATAAACTGTAAAACCTAACCCCGTAACCTAATAGGCTAAGCCATTAGCCTATTAGGTTTTACCCCCTATCTATTCCCCTTTCTTTTTCGCGTAATAAAGCCTCTTTTGTTTATTCAATACACAACAGCAAGGGCTAGAAAATGGCTTTAAACAAGAAAACACTTACTCCGATTCTCGTTACATCGGGGATCACTCTGCTTTTACTGGCAGCAATCAATAACGTTGGGGCGTTAGCTCCGGTTCGTGATTTTGTTCAGCCTAAAAAAGAAGGGTGGTTTTAATTATGGCTTTAGAAATGCTAATGACCCCATACAACCCTCGCGCTAAAGAGCTGGACCCTGTAGAGGGCGTGAACTGGGGCAATCAAGCAACACTTCGCTTGGTTTCAGGGCCAACTTATCAATATATTGATTTGGTCACGAACATCGAAGACCCAGCAGATATTGAGCGCGTCATGCTCAAATTAAACGGCAAAGAAATTGTGAACCTGACGGGCCAAGATTTGGTTGATTTGATGGAACATCGTAAGCGCTACGTTGAAAAAGGGCGCTATACCATCCCGTTTGCGGATTTGTCCTACCATACAAAAGCGGGCATTCGTACCGGTGAACTGGTCACGCTAAACGGTGAAATCTGGATGCTATACATTCAGCTAAAACACAAAGAAGCTCAGCCAGCGCCAACCATTCGCGCCCGCGCTCATACGACCCAAGCACAAAGCAAGCGTATTTATTTGCCGCGCTTGTATTCGCTTACATGGTGGGCCGCTGCGACAGGTCGTACACCATTTGATTTTGCAGAGCGTAGCCCGTTCTTATCTCTCAAGCGCATTCATTTTAAAGATGCCTCTGTGCAGCGTGTTCGTGTGCTTCGTGATGACCGCGAAGAAATGAACGTAACGAAAAAAGATAACGCGTTTGATCTGGCGTTTTGTGGGCTTGAGCAAAATGAAGGCTGGTTTACTTGTGACTTTACGCAATTTGGCTTTGGCGTTGAGTCCCGCTTACCGACCGCCGCCGCGAAGCAACTTCAATTTGAGCTGGATAAAACCGAAGTCGGAAGCGTACCGGTGATTGTCGAAGCGATTGAGCAAGTTGGGCAAATCGAAGACGGCGCGGCAAGCGCATAAGGGGCGGTCATGGCGTGGTATGACGGAATTTTAGAAACAGGTGGGGAAATCATCGGTGGCGCAGTAGACGCGGTCGGTGGTTGGACAAGCGCGGCGATTGATGATGTTTTTACATATCAAAAAGAGAGCGCGAAATCTGCCGATCCTAATGCCGCCCGCAAAGACCAAACCGACTATCAAAATAATGACGGGCGGGCCGTGGTTGTTGCTGGCCCGCTGGGCCTGAGTACTCAAACATGGGTGCTTATTGGTGGCGGTATTGTATTAGCGGGCGGATTGTATCTAGCAATGAAGGGGAAATAACAATGCCATTGATACCAATTGCTATAGCGGCAGGGTTAACGGGCGGCGGCGTGGGTTTTTTCGCGGCGGGCGGGCTTAACTCTGTGGCGAAGACTGCGGGGTATGCCGTTATTTTGGGTCTCATTTTTCTAATTGCCAAGGTGTATTTGTAATGTTGCCGAATGGGTTAACTAATAGCGGGTCAATGCCAATTAACGGCGGGGACAGTGGCCCCGCTGTATCGGGTGGAGATAATTCGAATACGTTTACCGTTGGGTCTTTAAATATGGGCGGCAGCAGTAGCGGCGGCGTTAAAAACATCGTGCTTTATGCCGTTATCGGCTTAGCGTTATACGTATTTGTTAAATCAAGAAAATGATAGAGATTAAGACGACAGATAAGGCCGCCCAAGATGCCATTAAAAAAGCGTTTCGGGCGTGTCCAGATGATTACCAAATCATGCTAGATGAAATCACGGCGGGGCGAGTGTCCATTTACCGAGTGTTTGACACGTCTCACGATGTTCTGATAGCGGGCGAAGTGGTTGAAGCGTCTTATTTTATCTGGGGTGCCGTTGGGCATGGACTAATCTCGGCAGTGCTTGAACTTAAAAAATACACGCGGGCGGCGGGTTTAAAAGAAATGAGCGCAATTACTTATTTCCCCGCTGTGGCGCGTTTGTGTAAGAAAATTTGCGAAATAGAAGATGGAACTATTTCTAACATCAAAATGGGTGTGTGATGGGCGGAAAATCGAAATCCTCAAGCAACACTACGAATAACAATACATCGGGTCAGCTTGGTATAGAGGGCGATAACCTTGGGGTGGCGCTTACAGGTGTTGCAAATTCAAGCGTAAATATAACCGCGACCGACCATGGAGCCGTTGATGCGGCGTTTAGCATGGGCGGCGAAATGATAGAAGCAATGGAAAACGTCTCACAAAACACCTTTGCTTTTACCGATAGAACGTTAGAGCGCTACAGCGCAAGTAATAGCGAAAACTTGCAGATGTTGGCGGGGTTAGCGGGAAATCAAGCGGCGCAAAATGCGGAAAATCTTGGGGCGGTGATGGAGCTTGCAAAATTTAAGCAAGACGGCGGTCCAAAGCGCAGTTAGCTGCGTTTGTTGCGGTCTTTTTCATTGCCGCCTTTGTTGTAGCGAGAGCCTAAAAAATGAAACTTTCGGTTATTAAAAATCAAGAGTTAGTGATCACCTTAGACGGTCAATATATCTATTTAAAATCGGCAGCAGGTGAGCTTGAATTTTATCGTGAAGCCAGTACTGAGCGTTTTTCTCTGTCTCGTTCGGCGGTGTACCGAGTCGTAAAAGGTGAAATTGGGCGGTTAATTGTTACCCCTAAATTTACAGGGACAGTGGAAATCATTACCGGATGGGGCGAGTTTACGCCGCCAGCGGCGGGTCAGCCCGTGGTTGTGGAAAGTCAGCCCCCCGTAGAAATTGCCGAAGGTCAAGCGGTGTCGTTGTCTGCGCCTGTTGAATTGGCTGAGGGCCAAACGGTGGCGCTGTCTGAACCTGTTGCACTGGCTGAGGGGCAAACGGTGGCGCTGTCTGAGCCTGTTGTACTGGCTGAGGGTCAAAAAGTCGAAGTGTCAGGGAAAGTAAGCGTGGCCCGAGATACGGCGGCGACACTAACAACGAATGCCGATGATTTACCGTTGTTAGTGCCGGAAAATAAAGCGCGTAGAGTCATTGTGATAAAAGCCCCACTTTCGAATGGGGCGGCGGTAATGATTAACGGTTTTTATGAATTGGACGCGGGCGAAAAAATCCAGCTAGAAACGACCGCAAGCATAGAACTAACGGGCGCGGATGGTGACCGCGTGTGTGTGTTGGAGTATTAAAAAATGATGAATGGATTAGGGACAGGAAGCACAGAAAATAAATTAGCAAGATTGGCAGAACGCGGCAGCAAAATTGATGTTGAAATTAAAGCGATCATCAATTTTAAATCGGGTATTACTCTTCCTTTCTATTTGCATGAATCAGAAGTGACCGCCGGATATAGAAAGGCGTTGCTTTGTGTGCCGGTGATCATTCTGGAAGGGTACGACTTAAAGTATTTGTCTCCCACGCCGGAAACCATATACACAATAGCGGGCGTAGAATGTTTGGCGATTTCGTTGCATAGAATGTCGCCCACTTTATGGGAATTGTTGAACAATCCGACAGAGAGCAAAGAGCCTCTTGTCAATGTTAACACGGTCTTTGAAGTAAACATGACAACCATGTTTATTCCGCATCTTGGTGAAGGATACCCGACCGCCGCCGATTTTTCGGGGCCAGTATTATGGATGGATAGAACAACATTACCCTATACCACATTGAAAAGCTTAAAGAAAAACCTTTACGGTGTTGATGGGGCTTTTGTTTTAACGTCCAATTTCTATACGGGCTCTCAGTCTGTAGATGCCAATCATTGGAATAAGCCAACGGAATTTGGCTATAACGTTGGTGTTGTGGGTGGGCCGTTAAGAATGAATGGTGGGAGTGGATATATTCGCTGTAGTGGAAGTGCGGCGGGGAAATTCTCCACGTTTCCAATGGCGGCGTTCTAATGAAGGTGACCCTTACTTTTTTAATGTTGGCGATGGTCTTTTATCTTATGAAAAACAGCAAAAAAATCGGGTTAACCGCGCCGCGTGGCGTTCGTGCCAATAACCCGCTAAATATTGAAATTAGCAGCGCGAATAACTGGCGGGGGAAAGTAACCCCATCAATTGATAAGCGCTTCGAAACGTTTAGTGATTCAAAATACGGCTTTCGCGCGGGTGCGGTAACACTGCGCAATTATCAGAGCTTGTACGGGCTCTACACACTCAATGAAATCCTTAACCGTTTTGCACCGCCGAACGAAAACAAAACCGACAATTATGCAAAATTTGTGGGTGACCAAGTAGGCGTTGGGGTAAATGAATCCATTGATTTACAAGATGGTGAAACATTAGCGCGGGTATTGCACGCAATGTCAATCATGGAAGTGGGGCGCGGGTATTACACGCTCGACGATGCGAGAAAAGGGGTAGCTATCGCATGAATATAAAAGCTTTTGCAGGTCGTGTGGCCGTGGGGGTAACGGTCGCCGTTATTACGGCGTTAATTCTTAAAAAAACAGGGGTACTTAATAATGTTTGAGCGTTTTATGCAGGGGTCAACATGGCGGGGTTTAACCGTTTTGGTGTCAGTCGTGGCGGCGGCATTGGGTTACGGTGATGTGTTTAGCGCAACGTTAACCGAGGGGGGCGTTTTGCAAATCGGCGGCGCGGTCGGCGCGGTGGTTACGGCGGGCGTGGGGTTTTATGATGTGGTTCGAGATGAATACAAACAAAACGAACATAAAATTAAAGGGTTAACATGGAAACGATAATTACCGCTGTGATTACCGCTTCTGCAACGGGCATTGTAGCGGGTATTGCATCCAGTTACGCGACGGTCATTGCATTAAAAACAGATATGCACTGGTTAAAAAAGCTTTTTGACAACTTGGATGAACGCGTGTGTGAATTAGAAAAACAAGGTTAAAGGTTATGGCCAATAAATCAATCACAGTAAAAGCAGCGGGCCGAAAAGGCGGCAATGCTACGGCAAAGCGTTGGAAAAAAGATAAACGCTTTGCGGCAACCATGCGTAGAAAGCTGAGCGCAGCGGGTAAGAAAGGCGCGAAAGCCAAAAAGCAAGGCAAGTTATTTTGATGCGCTCACATTAAAAGGTCTGCAATAATGCAGGCCTTTTTGTATGAGTCGAGTTGGCTTTAAAGGGGGGCTATGATGTAGAATGTTAATAGAAGAACGAGACGAGTAAGGTGAGATCATGAGTAACGCATTACGCAAAGAGCTAAAAAAGGCGATAGAATCCAATAAGAATGTGGAAGTCACCTTTGAAAGAGCACCGAAAGAAGTGGTACAAGCGGCGATAAAAGAAGTGATGAAAAGCCATAAAAAAACCATTTCAGAGTTGGCTGATAGATAATGAAATCATCGTTACTTTTTTTAGACGTGGAAGACGTTATCGAAATACATGATAGTTTGTTGTCTGAAGGTCAAGGGTTAAAAGGGGTTAATCAAGATAAAGTTGAGGCGGTGATTGGTCGGGTGAAAAGCAATTATTCATACACGGACAATATTCAAACGCCTTTTGATTTAGCCGCTCATTACGCGGTAGCGATAGCGAGAGGACACGCCTTTAATGATGGAAATAAGCGTACCGCGTTTGTGACTATGATAACAGTGCTTAAAATCAATGGCATTCCAGTACCGGATGATATGCAAGAGCAACTATTAGAAAATGTTGATTCATGGGCTGATTTGATGGTAGGCGTGGCAGAAGGAAAAGTGGAAGCCAAGCATTTAGCAAATATCATTAGCTTGGTTTACCTTGTTGCATTGGCGGGGGTTGGACTCTCCAAAATAATCACGTATTTCACAAATGAATAACCCGCTCAGTGCGGGTTTTTTATTACTTAAATTTGGTGGGTATCCACGGTGCGGCTTTCATTCTACGCCCGCCGCGAAACGGTAACACGTTCTCTTTAGCAGGGACAATACGCGGATATTCAACGTGACCATGTAACGCAACCAATTGTTGATATTCATCTTTATGATAAGCAAAGGATTCCAGCTCGGTGGGAGAAAATTCGCGGCCAGTGGGCGTAATAAACACGGCTCTTTGTTCGTCAATGCGAAAGCCTTGCCAGCGGATATCATTAGGAAGATAGCCCAATGCTTTAATAATAAGCAGCTTTTCAGCCATGGGATTGATGGGGATTTTTCCGGATAACCAACGCTTAACTGTGATGGGTTTAACGTGAAAATAATCGGCTCCTGCGCCAATACTTTTAAATTCTCGCCAAAATAACGTCTTAAATGCTAAATCGTCCATGTGATACAACTCTCATTTTTAAAGTCTATTTAATTGTTTTTTTCTATTAATGAGTTTGAAATTGCACAATAAAGCCTATGAGTAGGAAAGGCCGTACATTTTGAGCAGAACATCACATTAATAGACATTCAATTAAAAACGATTTACAGCGAGGTATTAACTAAAAACCAGAATATAAGTAATTAAATTTAAAGGAAAATATTTTTTAAACTGAGAAGAATCTCGAAATGTTAAAACTCAATATCGTAGTGCGCATTACGTATATTATGTTAAATAAAGTAAAGAACCAAAAAGAGCATTATAATAAAGCTCTTTTTCTATATGGTTTATCAAACTCAAACGATAAGGATTAACCTCCGGCTAGTTTTACAGAGAACCCTTTCTTTTCTAGTAGTTGTTTGATTTTTTCTCGCATATCACCTTGAATTTCAATCTCTCCATCTTTTACTGAACCGCCACAGCCGCAGTTTTTTTTCAGTTCAGCGGCGAGTAACTTCAACGGAGCATCATCAAGATCTAATCCTTTAATGATTGAAACACCTTTGCCTTTACGCCCTTTAGTCTCTTTATGGATACGAACGATACCATCACCTTGGGGGCGTACCTTTTTTTCAGGTTCAGGTTGAATACGGCCAGTTTCAGTCGAATATACCAATGTCATAAAATTCTTACTTTCTTAGTTGAGTTTCTGCTTTTTGTTTTGCGAGAAGATGAGCTTCAATATGTTTTTGAATAGCAATTTTTGAACCTTTAATTAGCCGGCCATTGAAGAAGCAATACCAAGCATTAGGCTCCCCTGTATCATTTTTCAAAGTGAAGCCATTAAACTGTTCTTGTGCAGCTCTATAGGCTCCTTCACGCTTCCTTCCTACCGATTCAAATTCATTCGGATCAATGATAGAAGCGGTATCACACCACCAATCAATACTCTTTTTGACCGCAGCCAAGTTTCCCGTTAACACATGAGTCTTTATTTTGACTTGCCAGACCTCAGTTGAATTTGGTGCCGACTTCAAAGTAAGCCCTCGGTAAGTTGTTATCGCCATAGAGATCTGCTTCTTTTCATTGCTAATAGTTAAATAATAATTGTATCTGACGGGTTAGCAAGTATATTTATCGATAAATAACTAAGTTATAGTGCGTTAGCATGAAAAAAAATCTCTTGCCTCTCACCGATGAACTTAAAATAAAACAAATGGTTGAAGTGTTTCGTCATGAGATCACCTTAGATCAAATGGCTTTGCTTACTCAATATCATTATAAGCACAATTCCCTTCTGGCTTTCACGAAGGATTGGAATCGATTTGTCCAATATGGTCAACAAAAAGCGACCAAGCGATTACCCGCCTCAAGCTTAACCGTGAGACAATTTATCAAACATGAAGCCAAGACGAGGAAGTTCAGCACATTGAGACGTTACGTGGTCACAATCAAGTTAATCCACTATTTGCTCAACCAACCAGATCCCACTTCAGATATTCAGGTTCGCAATCAACTTCGCCATTTTCGTTTAGATAAAATAGGTGAAGAAAAACAAGCTAAACCATTTACTCGACAAAACCTGAACGCATTGTATAAATGTTTAATTAACAGTGAAATAACTAAAGATATTAGAGACTTAGCTATATATCATGTAATGTTTGAATGCGCGATGAAGCGTTCAGAACTTAAGCATCTTCCATTGGAAGCCATTCATCTAAATGCAACCGGTATTCAATACATTAACTTAGGTACAGAGCAATATTCTTTATCAGCGAATGCTCAACAATCATTATTAAAATGGTTAAATTATCTCAATGAACCTCATGGCCCTGTTTTTCGAGCCATTGATAGACATGGAAACATTGCTCAAACCCAACTTAATGACTCTTCTATTTTCCGTATTTTAAGGCGAGCTGGAGAACTTATTGCACAACCTAATTTGCATTTTTCTGGTCAATCTACCCGTATTGGTGCGGTAAAAGAGCTTGCCAAACAAGGATATAAAACAAAAGAAATTCAGCAGTTTGGTCGTTGGCTAAGTCCTGCGATGCCAAATCAATATTTAGGTAATTTACACACCGCAGAAATGGAAAAGTTTAAGTTTGTTCGCTTTAAACGTTTGGAATAAGAGACTGGTTAACGCAATCAGCTAAAAACTCACTAAACTTATGCCCATTATGCTCAAGCATTTTAGGGAACATTGAGATGGGCGTCATGCCTGGAAAGGTGTTGACTTCATTAAGGTAAATATTCCCTTGTTCCGTTAGAAAGAAATCGATCCGAGAAAGATGCCTTAGTTTCATGTGTGTGAAGACCTTTTGAGCGCAGTGATGAATTAAAGCTTGCTGCTGCTCTGTAAGATTTTTTGCTTCTACTTCGGTTCTTGAATGGCTATCAACACTGTATTTCTCTTCATAGCTATAAAAAGCATCATCCGGTGCAATAACTTCACCCGGTTTGGAAATATAAAGCTGACCGCCCAATTCATAAGCGGCAACTTCCAATTCACGAGGCTTCACCGCTTGCTCAACAAGTACTTGATCTGAGTACTGGAAAGCAGATTCCACCGCTTGGCTAACTTGTTCACTCTCCGTGACCTTGTAACAACCTACTGATGAACCTTGTCTTGCTGCTTTTATAAAAATGCCCCCCCACTTGTTGAATGCTTGTTCGGCACTTTGCTTTGTTTCTTCACTATTTTCTGTAAGAAACAGATAAGGTGTATTGGGGATACCGAGTGCGTCATACCATAGTTTGGAGGTAATTTTATTAAAACTGTTGGAGCTTGCTTCAGGGCCACACCCTAAATATGGGATACCAGCCAATTCAAGCATAGATTGAATATCCCCAGTTTCACCCGGGTAACCATGAATGCACGGAACAACAAAATCAATTTTTCTTGACCACGTCCCACCATTGAGTGATGCCGTATTCGTATCAAGAGAGACCAATTCATTCGATTCAGAGAACCAGCCGGTTGGTTTTATTTCAATGCGAATAACATCAAAATCTGGAGTAAGTAAAAGCTGCTGCTGTAAGTAATTAGCAGAAACTAAAGAAACTTCATGCTCCGACGAACCACCGCCGCACAGAAGTAAAATTGTTGTCTTCATCATTAAGCTTGTCCGTGACACCAAATAGGTTTTCTAATCTTGCGCTATGATAGACAATTCAACGCAAGCGTGCACTATTGAGATGAATTAATCACACGATCCTGTTTTAACTGCTTAGAGAATAAGCAACAAAGGAGCGATTAAGCCCCTTTGTTGCATTTTTAACCCATAAAAATAATATTTTATGCTAATTCAATTTATTCAAAGTTGGGTATTCAGAGTTTTTGATACTATCAATACTTTTTACAAAAGGTTTTAAGGTTTGGAACTCTTCAGGAAGCGTTTGAATGGCTTGGGTGGCCTCACTGCGACTAGCATAGTCACCATAAAGCACGGTATACCATTTGGTACCATTTACTACTTTATAGTTTTCCCAAATCGGTTGATTCCCTTTTGGAAGTTGATTAGCAAATTGATCCACCTTGTTTTGTGAGCCTACGGCTACCACTTGAATCGTAAACCCATAGCGAGGGTTCATCGCAATTTGTTTATCCGTTGGTGGAGCAATGGTAACCGCCGGTTTCGCCTTTGTTTGCGGGCTCATTTTTACCACTTTTTTCTCTTCTGCTGGCGTCATTTTGATCACATTCATTTCGACGTTCTGTTCAGAGATACCTTCCGCTGTTCCTTGCTCAGAAACAACGGGTTTGGGAACTTCAGCTACTGCATACTCTTCAGTATGACTTTGACTTGTTACATCGGTGATGTAACTCTCTGAGGCGCAGGCTGCGAGAAGCACTGACAAGCTGACTATTGCAACGTTTTTCATGGACTCATAACACTCTAAGTAGAAAGTAATGTAAATCATGCCGATAGAGGCGCTCAGAATCAAGCACCCACTGTGATAATCTCGGCTTATCCTGTGATTTATGACACAAACTTGTCTTCATATTATGCTGCTATGATCACATCGATGCGAAATACGCCAACAGTGACATAAAAAATTCACTAGGATAAAGCTATCTAGCGCACTTTCGATCTATTCATCTACGAACAAAGTGGTAAGCGATATCCACTTACGGTGTAAGAATTATGAATAATTTAAGTCAGTTGCTCAACCCCCGATCCATTGCGGTTATCGGAGCTTCTATTCGCGCTTTCCGAGCTGGAAATATCGTGATGAAAAACCTCTTACAAGGAGGTTTTGATGGTGCGATTATGCCAGTAACCCCCTATTACCCTTCTGTCTGTGGTGTTCTCGCTTATAAAACCATCGACGCCCTTCCTGTTATTCCAGATATTGCCATTCTTTGTACACATGCTTCACGCAACATTACGCTCTTCAAGCAATTAGCAGAAAAAGGGGTTTCTAACGTCATTGTCTTATCCGCTGATATGTATACCAACGATCTTCAAGAACAAGAAATACAGCAGCAATGCAATGAGATAGCCAAACAGGCAGGAATGAGAATCCTAGGCCCAAATAGCTTAGGGCTGATTCTTCCTTGGTGTCATTTCAATGGCTCCTTTTCTCCTGTCACCGCTCTTAAAGGTAATATTGCCTTTATCTCTCAATCGGCAGCAGTTTGTACCACAATTTTAGACTGGGCCAATGATAAACAAATAGGCTTTTCGGCCTTTGTCTCATTAGGTAACGCCAGTGATATCGACTTTTCCGACCTGCTCGATTGCTTAAGTACAGATAGACATACCGAGGCGATTTTACTTTATGTGGATACCATAAAAGATGCTCGTCGCTTTTTATCTGCAGCTCGTGCTGCCTCACGTAATCGGCGAATATTAGTCTTAAAAGGCGGAAGAACAGCAGCAGGGAGAAAAGCGGCACAAAGACACACTGGCGGTGATAATACTCTCGATAGCATTTATGACTCGGCAATTCGACGCACAGGGATGTTGCGTGTGAATAATACCCACGAATTATTTGCCGCTGTAGAAACACTAACCCATGCCGTTCCATTACGAGGGGAACGACTTGCCATTATTACCAATGGTGGTGGCCCAGCCATTATGGCGATTGATGCTTTACTTGAAAGAGGAGGAAAACTGGCTGAATTAAGCTCTGATGTCTACCATGCGCTAAATCAATGCCTGCCTCCCAGTTGGTCACATAGTAACCCTATCGATATTGTCGGTGATGCCGATGATCAACGCTATGTTAACGCATTAAATGCCGTGTTAGAAAGCGATGATGTTGATGCCGTTTTAGTCATGCACTCACCTTCTGCGATCGCCCATTCAGAACAAACTGCTCAAGCGATTGTAGACGTAATCAAACATCATCCCCGAGCACGTCGATTTAATATTCTGACCAATTGGTCCGGTGAGCTGACAGCCAGACCAGCAAGGCAGATTTTTACCCAAGCGGGTATTCCAACATATCGAACCCCAGAAAGTGCAGTTGTCGCATTCATGCACCTGGTTGAGTACAGACGAAATCAAAAACATTTAATGGAAACCCCTAGTACTTCAGAAGCGGTACATTCCTCTGAAGTGACCAGCGCAAAAGCTTGGATTGAAGAGCATTTGACAGATCAAGAATCTATCCAACTTGATACTCATCAAATTGGTGCTTTCTTTAAATTTTTTCATTTTACGGTATTACCGACTTGGATTGCTTCCGATACCAGTGAAGCTGTCCATATTGCCGAAACGATCGGCTATCCTGTTGCAGTAAAACTACGCTCTCCGGACATTGCTCATAAATCTGATGTGCAAGGAGTAATGCTTAATTTACGCAATAGCAGTGAAGTGGCGAATGCCGCACAAGCTATCCTTGATCGTAGCCAAATATCCTACCCTTCAGCACGAATTCATGGGTTACTCGTCCAAGCGATGGCAAAGCTCGCCGGAGGAGAAGAGTTGAGAATCAAAGTTAAGCATGATTCCACTTTTGGCCCTGTTATTTTACTTGGCCAAGGAGGTTCAGAATGGGATGAGTCGATTGATGCAGAAGCTGCGTTGCCACCACTGAATATGACACTGGCCCGTTATTTGATCGTTCGAGCTATTCGCAGTGGTAAAATTCGTTTACAAAAGCAGCCTGTTCCTATTGATATTAATGGGTTATCTGAATTTTTAGTTCGCATCTCGCAGATGGTGGTTGATTGCCCGCAAGTTTACGAGCTGGATATTCATCCTGTTTTAGTTAATGGGGGGCAGTTTACCATTTTAGATGCTGATCTCACCCTTAAACGCTTTAGTGGTGATGCGCAAAGTCGATTAGCTATCCGCCCTTATCCTTCTGAATTAATGGATACCTTTATCGCTAAGGATGGAGAGAGGATAACACTGCGCCCTATTTTACCGGAAGATGAGCCTTTGCATGCCGAGTTTATTAAGCATGTCTCAAAAGAAGATCTCTATAAACGTTTTTTCTCTGATGTAGGGGAATTCAACCATGAAGCTCTCGCCAACCTCACCCAAATAGACTATGACCGAGAGATGGCTTTTGTCGCTATTAGTCATCAGCATGAACAACCGGAGATCATTGGCGTATCTCGAGCCTTAATTAACCATGAAAATAGTGATGCAGAATTTGCTATATTGATCCGATCCGATCTCAAAGGCAAAGGGCTGGGAACCGTTCTTATGAAAAAAATCATTGATTACTGTAAAGCAAAAGGAACCTTACAGTTATCAGGAATGACTATGCCGAGCAACAGAGGAATGCTTACTTTGGCACAAAAAATGGGTTTTACTATCGACATTCATTTTGAAGATGGTGAAGCGGATATGGTTTTACCACTCACGACGCCTCACCCATAATAGCCTATTTATAGTCAGGGCCTCGCGCTCTGACTATAACCTTATCATTTGAAGTAATGTTTTAATCACTCCACTGCCAATTCTTTTTCAGATATTGGATACACCATGATTTGGCTTCACCGATTTTATTTCGTCGCCAAGCCAAGATAATATCAATGTGTTTGTCTTCGCTTCCTTCAATTATTTTCAATTGTCCATTAGCAATCAAAGGTTGAGCAACGCTGAGTGGCAATGTACCAATGCCAAGCCCATCGATTAAAGCTTGGCATTTTGCATTAAAATTCGTCACCGTTAAACGAGGTTGTTTTTGGAGAATATTGACGCTCATGGCGGGCTGCTCTCGCGCGGTATCTGCAATCGCTATCACCCGATATTTTTGACGAGCATCTTCATCAAAGACGCCCTTTCGCTTATGGACATAATGTTTATTGGCGGCAACCCAAACCATGGTTATTTTTCCAAGAGGTTCGGCTTTGACATCTTGAGGAAGTGTCTCTATTTTCGGACAAATAAGAAGGTCAGCTCGATCATTTGCCAATGACTCCCAGCACCCTGCCAAAATTTCTTCTTGCAATCTAATACGCGTTTTACTGACATTACCAAGCGCCTCAACCAGGGGAAAAAAGTTTGCGATCGGGATAATGCCATCAAACGCGAGGGTAATATCAAGCTCCCAGCCATTGGCTAGTAATGTTGCATCATTCACCAGTTTTTCTGCTGCAGAAAGAATCATTCTTCCTCGTTCAAGGATCAATGTTCCAGCTTCTGTAAAATTAGCCTTATGACCAGAACGGTCAAAAATCATAATATCGAGATCTTGTTCCAGTTTTTGAATTTGATAACTCAAAGAACTTGGCGCTCGATTTAGCTCATTGGCCGCGGCGGCAAAACTGCCTCGACGATCAATAGCATCAAGAATGTGCAAGGCTTCTAATGTCATTGGACTTTGCAAAACCGAGATCCCCTTTTTATAGAATAACCAATAGGTTGAGATTAATGAGTATGCCTGATTTGTTAACACGGTGCCATTGTATCGCGCAGTTAAAGCAATAACATCTTGTTATGGCTAAACTTCTATATCCGGTTTCACCCAAACTTGGCTAAAATCAAACCATCCTAATGCATTACATTTAGCATTTTGTAATGAGCCACATTGATCTTTGCTGACGCCGAGCCAACAATGAAACATCGGGATAATTTGCTGCTTTTCAATTAATGACTTACCAAGCTCTTGTGCTGGGAAATTGCCCTTATCTTCAGCTCGCCATTGATCAACAAGTTCAGACCACTCATTAAAATCGTCACTTTGACTCATATGCTCAATATCGGAATAATTGAGTAGCCAACCTGCTAGAGCATCATCTCGATGATTGGCTATCCCCATCGCTTTTATCCAAATATCAACCTGTTCAACCGATTCCACCGTAAGCTCATATTTAATGAAATTCACCTCAATACCATCGGCTTTAAGGATCTGTTGAATTACTTTTGCTAAGGTAGGGAACATGGGGTGTTGAGCATGATAAGCAATCGTTACCGTTCTACACTCTGGCGGAGAAATCGCCTTATTGCTGGAGAGTTGATGATACCAACCTGGTTTTAAGCCATACGCTGGTAAAACCCCGAGCTCAACCACTTTTTCTTCTGGTAATAAACGAAATAGATTTAGCGTACTGAGCTTATGCTGAAAATAACTCGCCCATTGGTCATCCGCGGCTAATCCTTTACGACGATTCAGCAATAAATAAGTACAACCAGGATCCAGCTCAACATCCTCGGTAAACGAACCTCGTTGACTTTTTATAGGGTGCGCTAGACTTGGAAATACCATCGATGAATGCACTTCATCAATCACCCAGACTTCCACTCGGTCAAGCAAGGGGCGAAATCCAAAATACCCATCAAAGGCTTGTAAAATTAACCGCTTTTCATCGTTCACCATGACTTTATAAGGCCCACTACCGATCGGCATTAAATCAAAATCATCGGAACGCATCGTTTCGGGCAATAAAATTTTGGCACACGATTCGGCAAGCAATAGAGGTAAATGGTAGTCTGGTTTTGCAAGATGCACGTCTACTACCCAAGATTCTGGCGAAGTCACTTGCTCAATATGAGCAAATAAGTTAACTAACCGAAGTTGCCATAGGCTTTGTACAACAACCTCTGTCGTTAATGGTTCACCATTATGAAATCGAACGCCTGGACGCAAATAAAACCGCCAGTGATGCGCGCTAAGCGCTTGCCAGTGATGCGCTAAATCTGCTTGGACCTGCTCTTCTTCATCTAAACGGGTTAATCCACTGTAGATCTGCCGTGCAATATGTAGCTCAGAACGACGCATCGGCTTGGCTGGGTTAAGCATGGAAAGTGGTCGATAGTAAGGTAGGCGAACCACTTGTTGACCTTCTTGATGCTGAACCCCCAAATAACTTTGGATAACTTGAGTTAATTTGGCGGCATCTTGATCAAGCACAGACAATGCTTGGCCTATTTTACCCTCTTGTAGATATCGACGCGCTAAATTTTCACTGACATCCGTTCGGCTTCGTTTAAAGATTAGTTGAGATGACTTTCCTCTTCCTGCGGCTGGATGCCATTCAATCCAGCCCTCTTCTTCCATTTTATTTAGTACAATGCGTGCATTACGTCGTGTACAAAAGAGAATCTCGGTGAGATCTTCAAGCTGAGTATCCGCATTTTGACCATTAAAATGCTCAAAAAGTGTCTCAAACTGGACGCGTAATCGAGGGCTGCTCATAAAGGGGAAACTTACCATAGTGTAAAATCACTTCAGTTTCCCTATTTATGGCACTTTTCGCAAGTACTCAACCATAATCTTTAAGCAATATCACACCCTAGAGCTTGAGCTAGATCTTGTAATTGCTGCGCGCTATCGAGTTTAAGTGACCATTTAGTTTCACTGCCATGGGCCACGACAACATTAGCACCTGATATTAGACTCACCGCATCTTTGACGGCGTGTAATGATAAGCCGTGTTCTCCTTCCAAACGAATAAGAATTTCATGGGCAGTAACAATAATTTTTCCGCTTTTAAATTCAATCACCATATCTTAAGACTCATGCTTTTCTATTCGTTGAGAGCGAGATGGTTTCACCGCCATAGTTAAACGACTGGTACAAACAAGTCGTTCTCTTTCATCCGTGATTTCTATCTGCCACACTTGAGTGGAAACCCCTATATGTATTGGACGCGCTGTACCAATGACTATCCCTTCACGCATGCTTCTAATATGATTAGCATTAATGTCTAATCCAACACAATAACGGGTTTCGTCTACACAAAAGTTAGCCGCAATCGAACCTAGAGTTTCTGCCAAAACAACAGAAGCACCACCATGCAGCATCCCCAATGGTTGATGGGTAAAAGAGCAGACAGGCATAGTCGCACTAATGGTGTTATCTGTAATCTCGGTATAAATAATATTGAGGTGTTCCATCAGGGTGTTTGTTGATGTGGCATTTAAGCCCTCTAAACTGATTGGTTTTTTCCAAATTGACATGAGTTTCCTACTATTGACTAAATCATAGAAAAAGAAAGAAGGATTATACTACACCACAATGCAAGGCTCGCTATTGACGACCATGCCGGAAACGCTATATCTTGCTGTCAGATTGATTAAATACTCATCAAATTTAATAACATTATAGTCATAATCCTTAAGGAGATCTCAATGCGATCATGGACGAAAGCTTGCGGCTTACTCATCACATCAATTGGCTTAATGGCTTGCAGTGCTTCTCCAACCGGAAGAAATCAACTATTACTTTTTTCAAATACTGAAATGAGCAGCTTAGGTGCACAGTCTTTTGAACAGATGAAAAAAGAAATCCCTATTAGCCAAGATCGAAAAACCAACACTTATGTTCAGTGTGTTGCCAACGCAATTATCGCCCAAGTTCCAAAACAATCGGGGTTTAACACATGGGAAGTCATCGTTTTTGACAGTGAACAAGTGAACGCTTTTGCCCTTCCCGGTGGAAAAATTGGTGTGTATACCGGGCTCCTTAATGTTGCCACCAATCAAGATCAATTAGCCACGGTCATTGGGCATGAACTGGCACATGTACTCGCCAGCCACAGTAATGAGCGTTTATCGCAATCTCAATTAGCAAATGTGGGATTACAAATTACCGATGTTGTACTTGGTGCTTCAGAATATGGCCAATATCGAGATATCACGATGGCCGCTTTAGGGGTTGGTGTGCAATATGGTGTGATTTTACCCTATGGTCGCCGTCAAGAGTCTGAAGCCGATATTTTAGGATTAGAACTCATGGCGAAAGCCGGATTTGATCCTAAACAAAGCGTTGAATTATGGAAGAACATGGCAAAAGCGTCGGATGGAAAACAACCACCGGAACTCCTCTCTACTCACCCTTCACACGATACACGCATTGAAGATTTAAGCCGAACAATGCAAAGTTTGCCAAATTATTCGCTTTCCGCACCAAATTGTCATTAAATAGTCAAAATAGACGGTTAATTATGACTAACCGTGGAATATCCCTTTAAATTTTGTGCATAAAGTGGATAATACCCGCGAAATTCATTTTATAAGGTGGGGACGATGTCTACTGAAGCTACTTTACTCGAACGCTGTGAATCCAAATGTGAACTCTGCTCTTCAGAGTCAGCGCTTTCTCCATATGTGGTTTCACCACACACTCAAGTAACCGTTGACCATGCCGTGATGCTTTGTTCAACCTGTAAAGATCAAATTGAAGATCCTGAATCTGCAGAAATTAACCACTGGCGCTGCCTCAATGACAGTATGTGGAGTCAAGTTCCTGCTGTTCAAGTTCTTGCTTGGCGCCAACTAAAACGCTTATCCGCAACTAAAGGTTGGGGACAAGACTTGCTCGATATGATGTACATGGATGAAGAAGTCCAAAAATGGGCTGAAATCGGCATGAATGATGACGAAGAAAAACCGCGTGATGTTAACGGTGTTGAGCTGAAAAAAGGTGACGACGTCACTGTAATTAAAGATTTACCCGTCAAAGGTTCAAGCATGGTGATTAAACAAGGTACAGCTGTGCGTGGTATTGCCTTAACGGATGATCCTAAACATATTCAAGGCAAAGTTAATGGGCAAACCATGTTCATTATTGCGGAATATTGCCGTAAAAAATAAGGCAATAACTTCTAACAAACAAAAAGCCGACATAACCGTCGGCTTTTTTAATTAGCGCATTAAACCAATATCTCGCTGTATATGATGCGATAACTCCCCTGTGTGATAACGATGTGCCGAACTGGACTCGACAAAAAGAATATCAACAAAATGAGCAATCAATCCTTTGAAGTTAACCGTATAGGTTTTTTTATCCATAGAGGAAGGGGCTGAAACAGAACTAAAATACATTGCTTGTGTCATAGTTGCCTCTCTTGATAAACCGGTCACTGACTTGGCTGAATGTTAAGCAATCCCCTCAAGTTTACAAAATGACAAAATTTGACATTTCGAATGAATAAAACTAATAAAACAAATCGTTAACAATCACTTGAGTCATGCTTCACTTATCTTCAATAACTAGTTATTACTCCGTCTATTTTTTGAATAAAGATTCACCGCATTTATTTTTTAACAATAAATTCATTTATATTCTTTTTCGACTTTGATCGCAGTGTGAGTTTTGATTGTTTGCCCTTTCATCAACGAAGCAATGACAGCAATCAACATCGTCACCAATAGGACCGACAAAGAGATAGGCGTTGGTATCTCCCATGGTGAGCCGACTAAGAGCATCTTAATACCAATAAATAACATGATGAATGCAAGAGCAGGTTTTAAATAAATAAACTTATCCATCATCCCCTGTAGAACAAAATACAAAGAACGTAACCCTAACAAAGCAAACACGTTTGCAGCTAACACTAAAAAAGGCTCGCGAGTGACAGCAAAGATAGCGGGAATCGAGTCGAGGGCAAACATCACATCCATGCAAGCTATCATACCCACAACAATAAACATTGGAGTTACCCACCAATTTTTCTGCTGACGAACAAATAGAGCATGTCCAGAATAATCATGAGTTACGTTAAACCACCGCCTCATTATCCGTTCAGGAAATGGGTTAAGTTCCGAGTGTTGTTTTTCTCTCGCAAGCTGAATCCCTGTCCAAATTAAAAAAACGGCAAAAACATATAAAATCCAGTGGTATTGAGCTAATAGTTGCGCACCGATCACAATCATCATTCCACGTAGAATTAAAGCACCAATTACCCCATATAGCAGCGCTCTTGGACGGAGGGGATCGGGCACTGAATATTGATGAAAAATAATGGCGAACACAAACAAGTTGTCGATACTAAGCGATTTTTCTAATAGGTAACCCGTTAAAAATGCCAATGTGGCTTGCGAAGCGTTGTAATCACTATTGGGTAGATAGATATCCCAGAACAGGAAAAGAGTTGTCGCAAAAATAAAAGCCAACAAAACCCAAAAAAGGCTCCAGCTTAATGCGCGTTTTAAAGAAATACGGGTACCACGAGTTTGCCAAATATCGATAGTAACCAAGAATAAAGTGAGAGCCAAAAAGCTCAGGTAAGTCATTAGGGACATAATTCCTCCATGCACGGAAGAAAAACGTTTTAGAAAAGAAAACGAAACCTTCCGCATACCAAATTATGCTGAACAAAACAGCATAGATGCGTTGGTCTCGTCGAAATAGATACAATTTCTACCTATTTATACTTGCCGGATAAGCTTAATGCTTAACGTGATGACGACAAGTAAACAGCATGATGGCGACTACTCCCCAAACAGCGCTACTCTACTATGGTTGGTTCATTTCGTCTAGAGACAAACCATGGATTTAGCTTGATGGTAAAAAATAGACTAATCCGGCCCATAAACTGATCCAAGTAACAATTGCCAGCATATCCCCCCAATAACTCCCCATCGTATTGCCTCTTTACACTCATGCTTTACTCTATAAAATGAAACACAAGCAAAAATTGAGCCAAACCTCAACTGAATTGAGTGACAACATGATTCGATGCTGTTTGATTCAATAAATAAGGCTTATCCGTTAATAATTCAATAAACGCGTCAGCCATGGAAACATTCGTCACTTTCCCTTCCCCTTTCATTTCAGTTAAGGCATGGTAGCCTTCTTTACCTTTCATCGTATAGGCTGATGATGTGCCATAATAATCCCTGTCCGCATCGACAGAATGCCAAGCTCCATCGATAAAAATGGCTAAGTTTTGAATTCGTTCACCTATCGGGTTCTCGGCTTGATAAGCAAAAGATAGGTTATGCGTATAGGGGTAACTGCCGGAGCCCGTCCCTTCGACGCCATTATTGAGTGCATTATTGATAGCCCCTTCTAACGTTTGAGCAAGCGCATTTCCAGAAATTTTATAAACCCCAATCGGAACAGCAAATGGCAGTAATTTACCGGCAATATCCGCGACAGAAACTTCCCCCGGCAAAATAGAGGTTCTCACCCCACCGGCATTATGAATGGCAAACTGAACTCGATATCCACGCTTTTCCATCGCATACGCAAACGCTTCAGCAACCAAAGGCGCAAGTTGGCTAGGCCCTTCTTCATCAGGAATACGAACATGACGCCATTTCTCTGATGCATGAGCAATCACTTGATGTTGTAGTTCGCGGACTCGGGGTATGTATTTATTCTGTAAAATACCATGAACATCTGAATCTTTCTTACACACCACCACATTGGGATGGTTATTCACATACTCACAAGCATCAAGGTGTGCGGTATCACTACCCGCTTCACTCATACTGGCATCAAGGAAAAGACGACGCCCTAGCAGCAGCTCATTTCGCCCAGAAAAACTTACCACGTGTCCGTCTTTATCAAAGTCAATATGGCAATGCCCAAGTGCCAAAGCATATAATCCGGCTTGAACCACATACGTGCCATTGACAAATTGCCCATACGATTCTTCTTTTGAAAGCCCTAGCGCACTAAAGTCACCTTGTAATATATGGCTGTGCCCACCGACAATGACGCTGATCCCCTCAACCTTGGCAGCCAGTTCCTTATCTGCGTCATAACCTAAGTGGCTGACTAAAATGATTTTATTGATACCTGATTGCTGAATAGCTTCAACTGTTTTTTTAGCAGTTTTGAGTGATGAAACAAAAGGTGTATCCCCATCTGGATTCGCTATTTCTTCCATTTTATCCAACGATAGACCAAAAATAGCCACTTGACTGTCATCCACATCTTTCACAATCCAACGGGCACATTGTCGCTTTTGATCAAAGGCATATACCTTTGGGTTATTAGAGAGTCGATGCTGTTTATCTTGCCGCTCTTGAGATAAGTCCCAGTTACCCGCGAGTAATGGAAATTGAATGCGTTTAGCAAATTGAGCAACCGGTTCATTTCCCATATCCAATTCGTGATTTCCTAACGTCATCGCATCAATACCAAGTGCATTGAGCATCTCGGCATTAGCCTGACCTTTAAATAACGAAAAATACAATGTGCCTTGGAAGCAGTCGCCCGCATGGACAAAAATAAAGCCACGCTTCATTCGTTGAGCGTCTGCTCTTAGTTGATGAATTCGTGTTGCAATACGAGCAAACCCACCTGCACTGACAAAAGGAGTCAGGGTTTGATTATGAATATTTAAGGATAGCTGTAATGATGTCGGCTCAAAGTAAGAATGGGTGTCATTGATATGAGCCAGAGTAATGGATGTCATTTCTTTTGTTCTTTTCATAATATTTTCTCTTCTCTTTCCCCTCCATCCTAGCCTAAAAATTATGACAAAACCGTGACTTTTATGAAATATTTTTGCAAGACAAAGTTAAAGAATAAAACCAAGGCCACTCTATCGCTCTGAAAAAAGTAAAGAATCTGTGAGATACCGATCAGTTTAGTGGCTTAAGAGTCTGCTTATTCAACCGTTTTCCTTTATGCTTAAAGAAAAACTCAACGCAAATTTTTAATGACGTTGAGAAAGAGGAACAGGCCTATGCATTTAGAACGTATTGAAATATCAGGATTTCGAGGTATTCGGCGCTTATCACTTACCTTTGATGAACTCACTACCTTAATCGGTGAAAATACATGGGGAAAATCTTCTTTGCTAGATGCCCTATCAGTAATGCTACCCCCTGATGGAAAACCTTACCAGTTCGAATTACAAGACTTTCATGTGGACTACGCCCTATCTCACCCACAAACTCAAGATATTCAAATTATTCTTAGTTTTGTCGCCTCAGACAAACAAGAGCATCGCGCTGGCCGCTATCGAAAACTCAAACCGGTATGGCGACAAGATGAAAATGGCTACCACCGAATTATTTACCGCGTCCATGCATCTCGCGTGCAGTACGACATTTCCACCCACTACGCCTTCTTAGATCTAGAGGGGCAAGCCATTACCATCCATGATAATGAACAGTTGGCCCAGCTATTGATGAGCTTACACCCTGTTATTCGGTTACGAGACTCCCGCCAATTTGACCGCCCTTTTGTTGAAGGTAATGGAAAAAATGCCCGAGTAGAGAAACGCATTAATAATACCTGTCGCCGCCTAATGGCGATTCCTGGTCATGTGAATAAAGGAGAAATGCGCAGCAGTTTAAATTCGATGCAGGCATTGATAGAGCACTACTTTTCGTTTAAAGATCAAAAGCGTAAGAACCCACGTCGAGAGCGAGAAAGTTTAGTCTATGGACCACCAAGCCATGATAAAAGCCTATCGCAAATTGTGGATGATACGAAAAATCGACAAACACGCCTCTTATTAATGGGGCTACTGAATGCTTACTTACAAGCAAAAGGACCAAATGATCTCCGTCGTTATGCTCGCCCAATACTGATTGTTGAGGATCCTGAAGGGCGCTTGCACCCAACCCATTTAGCTCGAGCATGGAACTTACTCGATTTACTCCCCATGCAAAAAATATTAACGACTAACAGCGGTGATTTGCTCGCCTCTGTTCCTCTACACTCGATTCGCCGCCTAGTTAGAACGTCTGATAAAGTGGTGGCAACCAGTATGCCCAGCCGAGGATTAGGCCGTGATGAACTCAGACGAATTGGTTTTCATATTCGTTTTCATCGCCCCGGTGCTCTCTTTGCTCGCTGTTGGTTATTGGTTGAAGGAGAAACGGAAGTTTGGCTATTTAGTGAGTTAGCCAGACAATGTGGCTATAACCTAGCTGCAGAAGGGGTACAAATCATAGAATTTGCCCAATCAGGATTAAAATCACTGATCAAAGTGGCTAAGGCTTTCGCAATTGAATGGCATGTCGTCACAGATGGAGATCCTGCAGGCAAAAAATATGCGACAACAGTCTTGAATATGCTGGAAAACGATCAAGCTCGACATCGTCTCACCGAATTACCCGATCGAGATATTGAGCATTTTTTGTACTCTCATGGTTTTGAGTTCTTTTTCAAAGATATGGTAAAAATCCCTCATGATCATCCCATTCCAGCTAAAAAAGTGGTCAATAAAGTGTTGAAAAAGCACGCAAAGCCTGATCTCGCTCTCGCTATCGTTTCTCATTGTGAAGAAAATGGTGTGGAATCAATTCCGGTTCTCTTGCGTTGGACATTAAAAAGAGTAGTAACCATGGCTAACGGGAATATTTAAACGGTACCATTTCAACACATTCCCTTTGTGAAAAAGCATTCACAAAGGGAATCACGCTGAGGCTCAAAGTGCCATCAATATTACTGATAGTCGCCTTCTGGCTAGGCTTTTTCTCAACTACAACAATGTTATGATCATACATGTGAACCTAGCGTATAACGGCTTGTTTTTTGTTACAGCGTGACGTTAAGGAGGGCTTAACTTCCCCTTTTCTTTTTTCATTTCTTTGATGTAGCCAGAGGCCACTGGTTTTCATTGCATAACCAAACACTCCCCCCAAAAAAAGAGAAGGGATAACAAGTAGCCCGTTGCCATCGGCAGCAAACATAGCGCAAGAACCAATAAAAGTACCGGGAATATATGCCAGCCATGCCTGTTTAGCTTGAATACACATCATAAAGGCGACCAAAGCGGTGATCACATACCCCATGATATCCCAAGCAATAAGTTGAGAGAGGGAAAGAATCACCCACGCCCAAAATACTCCACTTAAATTACACAGTAAACTTTGTGCTAATCCTTTTATACCCGTTTTTGAGGTAGCGAAATAACTAGTACAGCCTAAAAAACCTGCCCAAGAAAGCAAGCCAAGAGAAACCGCTATCCATCCCCAAATACCAGATAAGATACCCGTTGTTAGTGATATAGCGAAAAGTACATTCATGATATCCCCCTCAAAGAAACACGGTTGCCCCATGTGAAATGTGGCAACCGACAATCGGAGAATAGTAAGAGGATGGGGAAAAACGACAAAGGATTTGATTCACAAATTTAATGTATTTATTGATAGAAAATACAAAAAAATGTGATGCAATCGATAAATCAACAGATGGCGATATTATAAAACATACGGTTTACCTTTCATCATCCGTAATCCTTCACGCCGTATACATTCTGCCAGTGGGTTTTCAGCCATCTCGGCACGCCAAATAAAAGAAAGCGTTCGTTCCATACTAAGCTGCGGGACGTTCAGCGCAACCAATTGACCACTTTGAATGAAACGTTCAACATCTAAATATGGCAAACATGTTAAATAAGAACCATTGGCAACTAAACTGCGTAAAACCGGTACATGTTCATATTCACGCCAAACATCAAGATCAGCAATTAACTTATGGATTGCACTGTCAAAAATGCTACGGGTCCCAGAGCCTTGTTCACGCAAAACCCATTTTGCCTGCTCTAATTGAGCTAAACTCACCACCTCTCGTTTGGCAAAAGGATGATGAGCAGATGCCACGATACATAAGTGATCTCGGCACCAAACTTCTTGGTGAATCCGGTTATCATCACAACGCCCTTCAATGATGCCTAAGTCATATTGATAGTCTAATATTCCCTCGATCACACTTTTAGTACGACAAACCCCCAGTTCAATGCGGATCTCTGGGAAGTCGCTATCAATAATACTGATAAGGTCGGGAACTAAATGTTCAGCAGGTGTTTGGCTTGCACCTAGCCGAATTTCACCACTTAATAAATGTTGATCATAAAAGCCCATTTCTATCTGCTGAGCATCTTGCAGTAAACGTTTTGCTTTCGGGCGTAGCCACATCCCCCAATGGGTCAATGCCATTTGCTTTCCCTGACGTTCAAAAAGTGGACGCCCCAGCATTTTTTCTAACTGTGCTAAAGACATACTCGTCGCTGACTGAGTTAAAGCGAGTTGATCCGCCGCCGCGCTCACACTACCGCAATCCGCAACTGCGTCAAAAACAGCTAATTGTTTTAATGAATACCGCACAACCTATCCTATGGAGCTATTTATACCAATCCCAATTTTATGGGCAATGAGTTTCATTTTACTGCTTGCTTTGACTATATCAATATAATTGATGAGGTTTTAAAGAATTATCAATTTTACCTTCCCCTCTCATCCCTCTAACCTGATCGTGAAGCAACCCATCCGGCGTTGCTTATTTTTGTCAGGAGGTAATTATGAATTTGAGTCTGGGGAGCGAAAATGTCGACAGCAAACACTGAAAATCAACACTACTTTTCGCCCTATGAAATGATGGCAGAAGCTGAAAAGTTTGCTCTGAGCAAAGCCAAAAAAACCAGTGGTATTACTCTGAGTTTAGCCATGATGGCTGGTGCATTTATTGGACTCGCTTTTCTCTTTTACATCACAGTAACAACAGGCAGTGATAGTGCCGGATGGGGGTTAAGCCGACTTGCCGGAGGTGTTGCCTTCAGTATGGGGCTTATTCTTATTGTTATCTGTGGGGGAGAACTGTTCACCAGTTCAGTTCTTTCCAGCATCTCTTGGGCCAATAAACAGATCAGCTTTAGCAAAATGTTGTCAATCTGGGGCAAAGTCTATATCGGTAACTTTATTGGAGCCATGTTTCTGTTGCTGCTTGTGTCAGCGGCGGGCATGTATCAACTCGATCATGGCCAATGGGGTCTTAATGCGCTCAATATTGCTCAACACAAACTACATCACACCCCAGTTCAAGCCTTTGCATTAGGGGTTTTATGTAACTTGCTAGTCTGTTTAGCTATTTGGTTAACATTTAGTTCTGCCAATGCAATGACAAAAGCTGCCATGACCGTTTTACCTGTTGCCATGTTTGTATCTAGTGGCTTTGAGCACTGTGTTGCGAACATGTTTATGGTGCCATTGGGTATTGTTATTCATAACTTTGCACCAGACAGTTTTTGGCAACAAGTCGGCATGTCTGCATCACAATATGCCGACTTAAATATAGCTCGCTTTATTACCGCAAATTTAATCCCTGTGACTTTCGGAAATATTGTTGGAGGCGCAGTCTTAGTTGGGTTAGCTAACTGGTCAATCTATCGCCGCCCTTACCTAAAAGAAGCAGAGATTGCCACGATTACGGAAACCACTCCTATTCAGTCAGTTAAGGAAACGACCATGAAAAACTCGATTATCGTCAAAGATATGATGAATACGCAACCTATTACTCTTAATGCTGACATGCCGATTGCACTGGCTATCGACGCACTGGTCGAGCATCAATTAACCGCAGCGCCTGTGGTTGATATCCAAGGTCGTTTGGTGGGTATTTTCTCCGCTCATGATGTCATGGTTGAATTATGGTGCCAAGACTACTTACCCAATGAAGAACAAAAAGTGGTTGATTTAATGACTCGAGATGTCATTGCTATCGATGCTAATGACTCATTGGTTGATGTGACTGAGTTCTTATGCATCGATAAAGAACAACTCTTCCCAACAACGAATATGGGTATTGCGACTCGATTTAATGCACTTTCTGTCGAAGAACGCGCGAAAAGCATGAAAGTCAGCAAACCTCATGTTCTTCCAGTTCTAGAAAATGGGCAGTTTGTTGGGGTATTAGAAAGAAACCACGTTCTTGCTGCTCTTCGCCCGATTTATGGCGAACGTTTAAGTGTTATTAAAGATCAAGACGAGCTAGCAAGCGCGTAACCAACGGCAAATAGCATCTTTCCGACATAAAAAAGTCCCCTTATCTTTAGGGGACTTTTCTCTCTAATCAACAGAATCGGTAATATTACTTTTTAACCCCTTCAACATGAAGCTCCATATCAACATAGCTGGATGGCCCCATCACGGCAATATCAAAATCTTTTAACTCTAAACGTGTTGAACCCACAAAACCCGCTCGCTCCCCACCCCATGGATCACTACCTGCACCGATAAATTGTGCATCAATAATGATCGGTTTCGTTTTTCCATGCAGAGTCAGATCGCCCATCACGGCTAATTTCCCTTCACCTTTATCAACCACTTGTGTACTTGTAAAAGTAGCGGTAGAAAACTGAGCCACATTTAAAAAATCAGCACTACGAATATGTTTATCTCGTTCAGCATGGTTAGAGTCCAGACTGGTTGTATCAACAGTCACCACCACTTTAGACGCTGTGATATCGTCTCCGTCATAAGAGAATTCACCATCAAAAGTATTGAAACGACCTTTAATAAAACTGTAGCCTAAATGACTGACTTTAAAGTTGATGGACGCATGAGCCCCTTTGGTGTCAATCACATAATCGGCTGCGCTTACACCAAACGGTAAAGCCATCGCCAATACCAAACCAGATGCTAGTAACGTTTTCTTCATTTTGATGCTCCTATCATTTTGCGTAGCGTATTGTCTTTGTTAATAAAGTGATGTTTTAAAGCCGCCAAGGCGTGCAGTAGTGCCATCGCTATCAGCGTCCAAGCTGCATATAAGTGTACGGTTCCAGCGATATCTGACTGCTGGTTAAATAAGGTTCCTGCTCCGGGCAATGTAAACCAATTGAATACATCGATTCCTCGACCATCAGCCGTGGAAATCAAGTAGCCCGAAACAAAGAGAAGAAATAAATCGAGGTAAAGAAAACAGTGCATAGCTTTTGCCGCCACTTTTTCTAACCGATGCCCCTCCATTACAGGTGACACCGTCACAGACTGCCAAATAAGACGAAAAAGAGTTAATCCAGCAAGTAAAAGACCAACAGATTTATGCCAATGAGGCGCGGTGCGATACCACTCACTGTAATAAGAGAGATCGACCATCCATAAACCAACCGCAAACATACCGATTACGGTCAGTGCGGAGATCCAATGGATGATTTGTAGCGTTCGATTGTAATGAGTCACAGGGCTATTCATTTCATATCTCTTAGTAAAATTGGTTAATTACACCACTCAACTACATATTAGTAACAGAGTATTTACCATTTACAACATAATGAATATACCAGCGACTTGATGATGATGTTCAAATTATTTGAACTAGAAAGAATCAATTAGAAGACAATATCTAGTTTGTCTCCTGAAATAACAAAAGATTATCAGGAATATCAGTCAGTTCTGAAGTAAAAAATATTTGAGTATGGATTAAGCTAAGTCTATAGTAGAAAGGTTTCGCCATTTGTAACAAACTATAACAACAATAGAGAAAACGTGCGTTTATTTCCACATGCTTCAGCAAGAAAATCACATAGGTCTCAGAAACTTTAGTGTATAAAAAAACGCAGCGTGATAAAGCACTCGAAGCCAGTCAGTGAACATAAATATCACTCAGATTTATGATAGGATTGAGCAAGACCTATGCCCAAACATAGGTATACCTTTCACAAGTAACCAGATTAAGTTGGCGATATAAAGGAGAAGATTCAATTGTTACTGGACATCCTGACCCAAAGTGTTAATGAATTCCAAGTTGACTGTCTGAAGTTATGTGAAAAACACTATCCCACTATTCATAATCAAGGAATGAGTGAACATCACCTCGGTTTAGCTTTTTCCCGTCGTTTAGCTCGTACTCTAACGGAATTTGGCCATCCTTGTGAATACGCTTCACTTGATCTTTTTCCTGTTCATGATAACCCCCATCACTTTCGAATCAGTTGCGATAAAGGCACAGTCTGGGTCTTGACTCACCATATGGTTAGTGCGGGCAAAACATGTCGGGAAAAATTACTTAAAGATATTAGCTTATGGAAGCAAGAGTATGCTTATGCAATTCAACCGAATGATCTGTTGTTGCTCTTAACGGATCACTGGATCAGCCGTAGCCAAAAAAGCCGAGAATTACTCCATTGGTGGACCGGAAGGCTACCCGATGAAATGGAAGATTACCACACACAAGGCATTACTTTGTATGAAAGTGACTCACAGTTAATGCAAGCATTAGATAATACCTTCACCATGACCCCTTGTTATATTAAGTTTGGTCACCCGCTAAAGCGTTCAAAAAATCAGCAATTAGTGAGAAAATACATTCAACTTTACGCGGTTTTACAAGGGGCTTAAAAGGCATGGCACAACGTCTGTCATACCATGGATTCAATCATCAGTTTATTAATCAATGCGTGATAGCAATGCATCCATAATATCATCCATCGTAACAAAGCCGAGTAGTTGGTTGTCATTTAAAACCAATAAACGTTTAATATGTTGTTGTACCATCAGGGTAGCAACATGTTTTAAAGCAAGGTTTTCTCCCACAGAAATTGCCGGCTTCGCACACACATCATAAACATTCAATAGGTCAATATCGCCATCTTCAGAAATAACGGTTTTAACTATGTCTGTGTAGGTAATGAGCCCAAAAGCATCATGCGGATTTTGCTGTTCAACCACCAAAGATTTAAGTTGATGCTTTTTCATTAAACTCATGGCTTCCCGCAATTTGGCGAAAGGTGAAATTGTCACCACATCACGAACCATCACATCTTTCACTAACATGGTTTATTTCCTTATAGTGTTTCTTTCAACTGTTGCTCAAACTTGTCCAACTGGTTAAGATCAATCCCAGCTAAATGTTCTAAACCAACCGTAAAGGCAAGGCCTTTTGAATCCTCTTCGCTTGGTCGCAGCAAAGTTTGCAAAGATTTTAAAACTTGTAAAGAGAGGGACTTTTCCAGCACCATGAACAAAACTGATTGGCTGCCATCATAGGTCAAACCTAAAAACGTTTTTCGAGTTTCGTTACTGATCCCTCGCCCGGCCAATACCGTCATTCCGCCAGCCCCTTGCTCACGAGCTGTATCGATCACCTCTTGCTCAAGCTCTTCTGGAACGATTGCTACCAAAACGGAAAACTTCATGATTTCACCTTTAAAAATTGAAAAAACCATTGCGTAAAAATGGCGTATATCATCACAGTAACGATAGGAAAGATTGAGGCAAAAGCAATCAAACCAAAACCATCAATCAGTACATTTCGGCCCTCAATATGTGTTGCTAGGCCAATCCCTAATGCGGTAATTAAAGGAACCGTGACTTCAGAAGTCGTTACTCCGCCTAAATCATACGCTAAAGCAATAATGTATTTGGGAGCCAATAGCGTGAGTAAAATCACTAGCGCGTACCCGCTCATAATGAAATAGTGCATTGAGCCGCCAATAATAATACGATGCACGCCAATCGCTATCCCACAAGCGACACCAAGAGCCACAAGTAAACGAATAGTGTTAGCTTTTACTTTTCCTGCTGCCGCTTCTTCGGCTTGCAGCCCCACAGCCAATAATGCTGGTTCAGCCATGGTGGTTGCAAAACCAATCAGAAAAGCAAAAAGGTAGACAGAAAGAAATTGTTCTCGCTCAATCAATTGTTCTGCCATCGCGCTACCAATAGGAAATAATCCTACCTTTAAGCCGATGACAAATGCATAAAGGCCAATGATGACCAAAGCAAAACCAAATAAAATTTGCCTTGGGTTGCTCAAGCGTCGCTGCAAGATTAAATATTGGAAAAATAGGATAGTAATAATAATTGGCAATACATCTCGGATCATGGCCATAATATCGAGCACAGGAGCCAACCAGCTAGGCTGCTGTATAACTATTTCAGCATTCGCTATCACCATATAAGATACCGCAGGATTGGCATACACATAAATACCGTATAACTGAACGCTGATCATCGGCACCATGACGGCTAACGCAACCAGACCAAAACCATCAATCAGAGGGTTGCGTCCTCGAATTGAGTTCGCTAACCCAATCCCCATTGCTGCGATTAAGGGAACGGTCACGATATTCGTGGTAACGCCGCCTGAATCATAGGCAAGGCCAACGATCTCTTCTGGCGCAAAATAGGTGAGGCTGACCACTAAAAGATAACCAACAATCATAATCCAATGCAGTGGATAGCCCATAATCGTCCGAAAAACACCTAAGGCAATGATCAACCCTACTGATACCGCTACCAATAAACGTAAGGTTAACCCATTGATTCGCCCATCACTAATCACTTGAGCTTGTTCCGCAACAGCAATCAATGCTGGTTCGGCTATCACCGCGGAAAAGCCCATTGCAAAGCCAAAACATAATAAGATCGGTAAAGAACCCCGCCGAGCAAATTGGTTTGCTAAGCTTTTACCAACAGGGAAGATACTTAACTCCAGCCCTTGCAAGAAAAGAGCGACCCCAACCGCGACTACAAATAACCCCGCGATCATTGTCCAAGCATTTTCAGGAGTCTGACGAAGAACAAATGCTTGAAAGAAAAGCACCACGGCAATGATCGGCAGTAAGTTTTTCAACGCATGCAGTAATGCGTGATAAAAATCTTTGATAAACGGCATCACTATTCCTGTTAAGAGTCAAACGCATACCGTTTTATGCCAGCAGCATAAACACTTGTGCAAAAAGCTGTGTTTATCCATTATAGAAAACAACAAGTTAAAACCTAGAGGCAATAGAAATAACTGTGGATTAGATTCGAACTATCCAGGATCTTACGCTAGAAAAAGTGGCATTTATCACATTAAAACAACGAAGAGAGTTTAACCCTAAAAGAACACACTAAAAAAGAGCCCATAAGACAATTTATGGGCTCTTCGTTATAGGTTTACTTGGCTATCCGGTTACTCCAAACCAAAGACATTAAGAAAAATCGACCCAAGTAGAATGGTTATCTGCCGACTCCACACATTTTTCGCAGAGTCGAACACCGTTTATTCCGGCCTCAATGCCGGGATACCATATCGTCTTAGCCGTTTGCTTATCACCATGATCAACGGCATTCATGGCTAAAGCAAATCGGTGATACAGATTTGCCCATGATTCAAAATAGCCTTCCGCATGCCCACCACCAATCCGATTAGAGGCAACCCCAGCCACATCTTTATATAGGTAGTCCATATCTCGATCTAAAATTCGAACTGGTTCACCTTGTATTTCGTAGCGCAGCTGATTAGGGTGTTCATCCCACCACTCTATTGACGCCTTTTCTCCTACAATTCGAATTTTTTGTTGGTGCATCGAGCCGGCATTGACTGCGGAAGCCCAAAGCGTCCCGACAGCTCCCCCTTCAAACTCCATCATCACATGGGCATTGTCTTCCAAAGGAGCCCGAGATGGAATAAAGCTTTGACGCATACAAGAGAGTCGGTCTACTTTCAGTCCTGTCATCATTTCACATAAATAAAATGCGTGGGTACCGATATCACCAATCACATAAGTCGGGCCAGACACTTCAGGGCTCACTCGCCATTTCAAGCCAGGATTATCTTTTTCATGTTCAATATTATGGAAGCCGTGAGCAAACTGCATAGTAACCACTCTAATGTCACCAAGATCCCCCCGTTCAACCATTTCTCGCGCCTGATGCACCATTGGAAAACCGGTATAACCATACATCACGCCGAGCACACGATCTTTAGCTTTTGCAATAGACTTCAGCTCTTCTGCCTCTTTACTGGTGAAGGTAATCGGCTTTTCACACACCACATGCAACCCCGCTTGTAGGGCTGCTTTGCAAATTTCGTAATGTGTTGAATTCGGCGTCGCAATCGATACGGCTTGAATGCCATCTTCCCGATTGGCTTCCTGTTCAAATAACGTTTGATAGGAGGAATAACAGCGAGCTGGATCAAGGCCAATCTGCTTCCCAAAATCTTGACAACGCTGTGCATCTAAGTCAAAAGCACCGGCAACAAGGGTAAATAGACCATCTCGTACAGCCGCATTTCGATGTGAATATCCAATTTGACTACCACGTCCACCGCCAACCATTCCCCAGCGGATAGGGTGTTCGAATCGCTGCTCTTCATTAAACATGTATTGTTTCTCCTCGTTATTTTTGGGTATAGCGCAACGGATACTTTGACTACTATACGGCGAAGAATCTATTTAATGAAATTAATATTTCCAAATATGTGATCGAATGAAATTTTTATTCGATTTATTTTCCCTATTTGGAACCAACGTTCATTACACCACACCAAACGTCGCAAATATCAACACCACTCCCGTGGCAACAATGGGGATCGCTAATGTACACACAAAAATATCTTTATAAGAATCTCGATGAGTCATACCACAAATGCTAAGCAATGTAATCACTGCACCATTGTGGGGTAATGAGTCCAACCCGCCGCATGCAATCGAAGCTATTCGGTGCAACGCTTCTAGGCTGATCCCAAAATTTTCCGCTTGCTGAATATAAATATCGCCAAGTGCATCCAAAGCAATGCTTAGCCCACCAGAAGCAGAACCTGTAATTCCAGCCAGTAAACTGGTGGACATGGCAAATGACAATAGCGGGGAGCCGGGAATGGACAAAATCATCTCTTTAATCGAATCAAATGAAGATAATGATTTGATGACATTGCCAAAACCGACCGCGGCGGCCGTATTCATGATGGGCATAATGGCACTTTCACCACCATCATTGATCGCCTCTCGTGCATGAGCTATCTGTTTACGAAATAGAATCAAAGCAACGACAATCGCACTCGTTAACGCGATGATCAGGCTCCACATCCCTTTCACTTTTTGGAGAGTTGAACCGTAATCAGACAAATAATGAGCATCTATATTGGGATAATAAAAAGTAACCAAGAAAAAATTAAGCATCAGAACAATAACGATTGGAATAAATGCCAGCAGTGGAGAAGGCAAAGTACCTAACTCATTTCCATCGACAACATCTACATCCAGGTGGTGTCCATAACCTTCACCATTCGATCGAGCTGTGGCTTCTCGTCTTTTTAACCATAGCATGCCTAACCCAAACATCACGCCTGCACCGATTAATCCGAGTATTGGCCCCGCATAGGCCGTCGTACCAAAAAATGGCATCGCAATCGTATTTTGAATTTGTGGCGATCCCGGTAATGCTGTCATCGTGAAGGTAAACGATCCTAAAGCAATGGTTCCCGGAATTAACCGCTTGGGTACATGGCTATCACGAAAAATCTGTGCCGCAATAGGATAGACCGCAAACACCACGACAAACATGGAAACGCCCCCATATGTCAACACTGACACGGCAAGTACGACCGATAGAATGGCGTTGTTTGTTCCAACCCTCGACGTGATCACCTGAGCAATCGTTTTGGCTGCGCCAGAAACATCCATAATTTTGCCAAAAACCGCTCCCAATAAAAAAGCTGGAAAATACAGCTTTACGTAGTTGGCTGCACTCAACATAAAAACTTCAGTATAGCTGGCCATTAAAGGGGTTCCCGCCGAAAAAATCGCAGCGAACAAGGCAAGAATCGGGGCAAGCCATATCACAGACATGCCTCTATAGGCTAAGTACATTAGCATCACTAACGAAAGAATAATTCCAACCATTCCAAGATCCACGAGATGCCTCTCCTTGCTATCAAAATTAGGTTACTGGTAAAATTTAAATTTTCAAAATACATACTAATTGAAACATTTATTTCATTATCTTGGAAGATTATTTTATGTAAGATCGATCACGATTTTCTAAATATCTCTAAAAATTAAATGTAATACATTTAATATCAATAAGTTAAATAAAGAACACAACTTATTTCTTGGGTGGCTCATTGTTGAAATTTATTTTTCATTTAATTTATTTAAGGAAATAAAAGTTTCGGTGGTAATATAATTTGGTTACTAGTTTTCAACCTTGAAAAAGTGAGGAGTCAATCATGAGTACAAGTATCGTATTGCCCAGAATTATGCATATAGGGAAAGGGGCGTCCATGAAGGTGGCAGAGGTGATGGAGACACTCCATGTGCATTCCCCTCTCATCGTTACAGATAAGATGATGGTTACACTAGGTTATGCCGAACAAATACAACAAATATTACACCGTAACGACATTGAAAGTACGGTTTACTCAGACACGGTACCAGAACCAACCGCGAGCTCTATTCAAGCTGGTGTAGATTTGGTTAGAAAAGGTCATTTCGATTCGATCATTGCAATTGGCGGTGGGAGTCCGATTGATAGCGCAAAAGCAATCTCAATAGTGGGTAAATTTGGCGGGCAAATCAGTGACTACCGATTTCCAAAAGATGTGGCTGAAAATGGGCTGCCCATTATTGCGATTCCAACCACCGCAGGAACAGGTTCAGAAGTAACACGAGTCACCGTCATTACCGATGATAGCAATGATGAAAAGATGCTCTGTATGGGGCTAGGATTTATGCCGATGGCTGCACTGATCGACTATGAATTGACCTTATCGTTACCTCCCAGAGTGACCGCAGATTGTGGATTAGATGCCCTAACCCACGCTATTGAAGCATATGTTAGTAAAAAGGCTAGCCCTTTTACAGATGCTCAAGCTCTCTCAGCAATAGAAATGATCGGAACCCACATTCGTCAAGCTTTTCATGAACCTCAGAACGAACCTGCTCGAGCAGCCATGATGTTAGGCTCAACATTAGCTGGTATTGCTTTTTCTAATGCCTCCGTTGCTTTAGTTCATGGCATGAGCCGACCTATTGGTGCTTTTTTTCATGTCCCACATGGATTATCTAATGCCATGTTATTGCCGGTGATCACAGAATATTCCATTCCTGCGGCAAAAGAGCGCTATGCAGACTGTGCGCGAGCAATGGGAGTGGCACGACTTTCTGATCATAATTCCGTCGCCTGTCAAAAATTGGTTGCAGAGCTAAAGCTGTTGAACGAGCAGCTTAATGTCCCCTCGCCAGCGTCTTATGGCATTGATAAAGAAAAATTTTTCCAACTTCTACCCACAATGGCTCAGCAAGCATTAAATTCCGGCTCACCGCTGAATAACCCCAAAGTTCCAACGATTGAGGAAATGATCGCGCTCTACCGCAAAGTATGGACTGAAGGCGAAAAATAAACTGGCTTTCTATCACTCATCAGTCCAACACAGAGTTGTGCTGATGAGCTAATTTGATTCCGATATTGATATACGCTTAACTCACGACAGACCAATAAAACGTTTAAGTGAAATCATCACACCTGTTCAGATAGTGGTTTAGCTTCTGGCAAAGAAAACGACTGACTAAAAAGCCAGTCGTTTTAAGGTGAGAAGAAAAAACTTTATTCCATCGTTGGCATAGAGAAAGAGCTGGCATGTTGCTCTAAACGGACACTTGCAGGCCAACGACTGGTAACGGTTTTCATACGGGTATAAAAACGCACACCATCTTGACCATGAACATTAAGTGGTCCAAATATTGAGCGCTTCCAACCACCAAAACTGTGGAAAGCCATAGGGACAGGAATCGGTACGTTGATGCCGACCATGCCGGTATGAACCTCTTCACTAAATTGACGGGCAGTTTCACCATCACGGGTAAAGATGGCGGAACCATTGCCGTATTCATGGCGATTAATCAATTCTAATGCGGTTTGATAATTCTCCACCCGTACCACACACAACACTGGACCAAAAATTTCTTCTTGATACACGGTCATCTCGGGTGAAACATGATCAATTAATGTTGGACCAACAAAATAGCCCGCTTCATACCCTTCAACTGAACAATCTCGGCCATCGGTAATTAAAGTCGCTCCCTGCTCCTGTCCAGATTGAATATAGTCACAAATTTTTTGTTTATGCTGCGCTGAGATAACGGGTCCCATGTCATTTTCAGTGCCATCGACCAGACCAGGTCCCACTCGCATAGTGGCGATTTTTTGTTGTAGTCGCTCAATTAATTGATCAGCGGTTTCATCACCGACGACCACGGCGACAGAAAGTGCCATACAACGCTCTCCAGCAGCACCAAAGGCCGCGCCCATAATCGCATTGGTCGCCATATCAATATCGGCATCCGGCATCAAAATGCAGTGGTTTTTTGCACCACCTAATGCTTGACAGCGCTTACCGTGGGCAGAGGCAGTACTATAAATATATTCGGCAATCGGTGTCGAGCCAACAAAGCTAACCGCTTGAATTCTCGGATCGGTGAGCAGTACATCGACCGCTTCTTTATCCCCGTTCACAACATTAAACACCCCATCAGGTAAACCCGCTTCGGTGAGCAGCTCAGCAAGAATTAACGCCGTGCTCGGATCTTTTTCTGACGGTTTTAAGATAAAGGTATTGCCCGTTGCCAAAGCAATGGGAAACATCCACATTGGCACCATCGCTGGGAAGTTAAACGGGGTGATGCCAGCGCAAACACCGAGTGGCTGCATTAAAGAATGGCTATCAACATGCGTCCCCACGTTGGCAGAGTGCTCCCCTTTCTGTAGATGAGGAATACCACAGGCGAACTCAACCACTTCAAGCCCACGAGTCACTTCACCTACCGCATCTGAATAAACTTTACCATGTTCATTAGAGATGATTCGAGCTAAGCGATCCATATTCTGTTCCAGTAGCGCTTTAAAGCGAAACATAACCCGCGCACGTTTCAGCGGGCTGGTTTTCGCCCATGAGGAAAACGCGGTTTCCGCTGTGTTGATCGCTTCTGTAACATCTTTTACTTGGCTTAATTGTACCTGACGGGTTTGCTCACCTGTTGCAGGGTTATAGATTGCAGAAAATCGCTCACTCTGGCTTGTTTTGCGTTGACCATTAATAAAATTCAGCACTGTTTCCATCGTTTTCTCCTTCGGCTGTCTTGACTGGAAGATCATTATTATTTTGCTGTCACTACGTATTCAGTGCTTTTTGAACCGCTTTGACCATAACACCTTTATACAGAATAAACATTTCATTATCAACCAACAGAGGGCTATTTATTTCATTTTGAATACGGAATTTTCCTAAATAGTACTGAACCCCTCTTAATTTACTCGATTAAATGAAACATAAATTTCATTTAATCTCCATCAAGTGGATGTGTTCAAGCTTAGAGTAAATCAGAGCCGATGCCCGCCCAAAACAGTTTTGCTCCAGAAATAAGCAGCAGCAGGTAACAGACATGGTAGATTGTTGCTTGACTAAACCGATGAAGCATCCATACCCCAAGTTTTACTCCGACCGGCGCAAGCGGTATCAAAACAAGAGCCGTCATTAGGTTGGTATAGTCAAACTGACCAAGTAGATAAAAAGGTAGCAGCTTAAAGGCGTTAACCACGGCAAAAAAGACTGCCATGGTTGCGATTAACGTCACTTTGTCTAATTTAAGCGGTAATAAGTAGATACTGGCAGGACCACCACCGGCATGTATCGTTGTGCTAGAAAAACCGCTCAACCCTGCCCAGAAAAAAGCCAGTAACCGGTCGTACTTTGAGGAGCTAATTTGTTTTTCTTGTCCTGTCACAAACAGCGTAAAGTAGTAGTGCCCACAAAAAAGCAAGCATAAGCTACCAACCACCATTTGCAGCCTGTTTTCTGAGCTGTATGACATCACCATTCCGGCAATCGCAACCCCTAATACCGCTCCCGGTAACATTTTACGAAGCAGCGTTGTATCAACATGCCGATAATGTTGTTTCACCGCAACCCCATCCATCGCACATAAAATGGGTAATAGAATCGCTGCCGCCTGTGTGGACGAGACGGTCAGAGACATCAAAGGAACGGCAACAACACCTAACGCGCCTCCGAGCCCGCCTTTACCAATACCAAAAATCAGTACCGCAGGAATAGCGGTCACATAAAACCACGGATCGCTGATGATCATTCTGTGCTCTTTTTTGCTAAAAAAGCGCCTAAAAAGGCGCTATCAGGAATAAGCGGTTAGCTCTTTACTCAAAGAATTGGCACTATAAAAGCCCAGCTTCTTTGGCAAATTTAGATAGGTTGTTGTAGCCCAATGTGGCATAGGTCAACGGATGTGCAATGGCAGGATCTTGCTCGGCTTCAACCACTAGCCACCCTGTATAATTGACCGTTTTCAGCACATTAAATACCGCGGGGTAATCAATACAACCATCACCCGGTACAGTGTAAACGCCTTCTAGAACAGAATCCAAGAAACTTAATTTGCGATTTTTCACATCGGCAAGTACGTCTTTTCGAATGTCTTTGCAATGCACATGGTTAATTCGCTCAGCCCAGCATTGCGCAACTTTCACCGGATCTTCGCCTGCAAACGTCAGATGCCCAGTGTCTAATAGTAAGCCAACTTCAGGGCCAGTGTGCTTCATCAAGTTATCAATATCTTGCGCGGTTTCAATCACGGTTCCCATATGATGGTGGTAAGCAATCTGGACACCTTGACTTTGTGTGTATTGAGCAAACTCTGTTAGCTTACGACCATACTCTTCCCAACGCTCAGCGGGAAACAGTGGGCGTAAGTGAACGGGTGTTTCTTTTGCACCATGAATACAGTTCGTCACTTCACAGGCGACCATCACTGTTGCGCCAAGTTCACGCAATAAGGTTAGGTGCTCTTGTACCGCTTCAATTTCCTCTTCCACACTACGAGTCAAAAGTTCCATGGAATACCAGCCAGAGACCAGTTTCAGATCATGACTGGCTAGAATTGGGCCTAACACGCTCGCCTGACGTGGAAATTTATTTCCCAGCTCAAAGCCTGCAAAGCCCGCTTGCTTTCCTTCACTTAAACAGGTTTCTAACGACGTTTCTGCTCCCAGTGTTGGCATATCGTCATTGGTCCACGTGAGTGGGTTAATACCTAGTTGAACACTCATCAAAAGTCTCCTTTTATTGCACTATTTTCGCCGCGTTGACGCCATAGTGTGATTAAGTTGTGATAATTTGCTTTCACGGTACGAATCAGAGTTTGATCATCCATTTGACCGGCTAACCACGCACGTGAGGGCTCTCCAAATAACGTGCGACCAACAGCAAACCCTTTCACGATGTGTTGTCCTGCTGTTTGTGAAAAACCATGCTGTAATTCTGCTTGTGGGGCATCTAAACCAAGAATCACCACGCCTCGACAATAAGAGTCTCGCTCTTCAATCAAAGCAGACACCGCCTGCCAGCTTGCTTTCTCGAGTGGAGGAAGCTTCCACCAATCCGGTTTTATGCCTAGGTTATAAAAGCGTTGCATCGCTCGTAGATAGAGGGCATCGTCTTTTTCGACACCTGCGGGTAAAATCACTTCGAGTAACAGCTCATGCCCAGATTGGCAACAGGCTTGATACACTTCTTGAATTTGATGTTCTTGCTGTAAACGCACCGTGTGATCATCTTCTGGATTAAAGAACACCAGACATTTCACGATATGTTCAAGCGGCCAACTGACGAGTTGTGAACCAATATTGCCATGTTCAAGCTCTAGTGGTCGTGATCCCGGTAATTCAATCGGGCGGGCGATCCACCATCCCTGTCCTGTGACGGCGTTTAATACATCTTGCCCAAAGGAGCTATCACACAATAGCCCAGCCTGACCATTTTCCAGCCCAGCTTCAATTGCCACTTCTTGGCTAGCTTGTAAAATCAGCTTTTTCAGCGGTTTAATACGAGCGATGTCCGCTCCAACTTGTCGCGCCATATCAACAAATTGAATTCGATGATCAAACGCCATGACACAAAGTTCATCTCGCATTGGTGATTTTCGCGTGGTGACACGATGGAGATGATTGAGTTCGCTATCTAGATCTGGGCGTTTTACTTGCTGCGCACGTAACAAATAGTTATCTAACTCATCTTTGGTTGGCATCGCCGGAGCGCAACCATGTCGAGAGACCACTAACGCACCACAAGCATTGGCATAAGCACACGCTTTTTCCCAACCTTCACCGTTTAAATAGCCACGCAATAAGCCCGACATAAAGGCATCACCCGCCCCCAAAACATTCAACACATCCACTCGAACGCCATAAACGGTGATTCCTTGGTCAAGAGTTTCAGGAATCACATCCGTAAATACGGAGCAACCTACCGCCCCTCGTTTACATACCAACTCGGCCTGAGAAACTTCACGAACGGCTTTTAACGCTTGAATGGTATCCGTTGAACCGCCGCAGATATGAAACTCTTCTTCAGTCCCAACTATCACGTCAAAAAGACCTAATACCTCTTGCAGTTGCTCGGTGACTTTCTCCGATTCAATAAAACGAGTTTCACCATCGCCTAAAGAGGTTAGCCCCCATAACACAGGACGGTAATCAATATCTAATGCGGTTTTAACTCCGTTACGGCGCGCGTATTTCAATGCCGTCAACACGGCTTCTCGCGTTTTAGGGTGAGAAAGATGCGTTCCAGTGATCGCCAAACAACGAGCAGAAGCAATGTATTCTTCACTGAAATCATCCTTGCTGATCGCCATATCGGCACAATTTTCACGGTAGAAGATCAGTGGGAATGTCTCTTCATCTTTGATGCCAAGGATCACAAGCCCGGTTAGCCGATCTTTATCTGTCAGTAAATGGCTGGTGTCACAGCCAACTCGTTGTAACTCTTCACGTAAAAAGCGGCCCATATGTTCATCACCAACACGTGCCAGCATGGAGGATTTTAACCCCTGAACTGCGGTACCATAAGCCACGTTACCCGATGAACCACCCAAATATTTACTAAAAGAGCCCATATCTTCTAAGCGGGCACCGATTTGCTGTCCATAGAGATCAACCGCAATTCGTCCCATGCAAATCACATCTAAATTCTTTTCTGTACTCACCGTTCACTCCTCAAGTACCTCAGTGCTAAACGTGCCTTCTTAACCCTCAAGGTGATAAGACCGTTCTTGCCGTGTTACATCCTATTGCACAACCATTTCACAACACCATTTATACGGAATATTTATTTCATTTTCAATAAAAAAATATCTCAATATTTCATTATGTGATCGTAATGGAATTTTTATTTACAAATGCTAAAAAATAGAATTAACACTTCAAAAAAACAAAACATCAATAAAAACAATGTAATATAGAATTTTAATTTGATGGGAAATAAAAATAGAAAAGTGGAAATAGAAAAAAGCCCACCACATTTTGTGGTGGGAAATCGGGGGTGATATCGTGTTATCGTTTAATACTGACGAGCAGTCGTTAACACTTGTTTTATGTCATTCGCGGCTTGTTCTATCTCTGGCTTATCTGCCACTTGAGCAGTGCCACAGCGCCACCAAGCTTCGTAACCATGCGTCATCGTTTTAGGTAATACTTTGATATCAATCAGGGTCGATACCGTCTGCTTTTTCGCCTCTGCCAGTGCGCTGATCAGTTGCTCTTCGTTATAAACTCGATAGGCTCGGCATCCATAACTTTCGGCGTTCATAGCAAAATCCACCGGGACCAATGGCCCAGTTAACGTGTTTGTTTTCGGATCCCGAAAGCGGTTTTCAGTTCCAAAGCTACCCATCCCTTGGCTCATTTGTAGATTATTGATACATCCAAAAGCGGCATTATCAAACAAGATTACGTTGATCTTCACCCCTTCTTGAATGGATGTTTGTAATTCAGAATGCAACATCATGTAAGAGCCATCGCCTAATAAGGTATAAACAGGTTGCTCTGGGCAAGCGATTTTCGCCCCTACGGCAGCCCCAATTTCATACCCCATACAGGAGAAACCATACTCCATATGGTAAGTGTCAGGTACTTTCGGTTGCCATAGCCGTTGTAAATCACCCGGTAACGAACCTGCGGCCCCGACCACTATCGCATCATCTTCTAAGTGTTGATCCAACAACCCTAAAACACGAGTTTGTGTTAACTCCGTATTGAGAGCTTCTCGATACTCACGCAATTCATCATCAAAATGCCCTTCCACCTCCGGTTGGTATTCTCGCCCAATTTGTGTAGCAAACAAACGCGCAACTTCTTCTCGCCACAATGCTTTCGCTTGTTTGATCTCATTTTGGTAACCACTGGTGTAGCCAGCCTGAATTAAGTGGCTTGCCATTGCCCCAAGTGCCGATTTCGCATCCGCTACCACCGCAGTGGCATCAAGTTTACTGGCATCAAACTCAGAGACATTAATGGTTAAAAAGTCGACGTCTGGATGTTGGAATAAAGATTTAGAAGCCGTGGTAAAATCGGTAAATCGGGTACCTACCCCAATCACCAAGTCGGCGTCTTTCGCAATGAGGTTAGCAGCCAAACCGCCCGTGGTACCAATACCACCTAAATTAAGGGCATGATCATACACAATGGCGCTTTTCCCGGCCTGAGTTTCACCAAAAGGAATATGGAAGGTTTCTGCAAATTGACGAAATGCTTCGTGAGCTTCAGAATATCGAACCCCACCACCACAGATAAGTAGTGGCTTTTTCTTCGTCATGATTAAGCGAACCGCCTCATCGATCATGGCGTCAGTCGCAGGTCGGCGATCAATACGATGCACTCTTTTTTTAAAGAAATATTCTGGGAAATCATATGCTTCCCCTTGTACGTCTTGGGGTAAACAAATAGTGACCGCACCAGTATCGGCAGGGTCGGTCAAAACGCGCATGGCATGAATCATCGCAGACATCAATTGCTCAGGGCGATTGATACGATCCCAATAACGAGAAACGGGTTTAAAGCAATCATTGGTGCTGATTGAAGCATCATAATATTGCTCAACTTGTTGAAGAACGGGATCCGGTTGTCGACAAGCAAAAACATCCCCCGGAAGAAAGAGAATAGGAATTCGGTTTGCGGTTGCCGTTGCTGCTGCCGTGATCATATTGGCAGCACCGGGGCCAACAGATGAAGTCACGGCATAAATTTTCTTGCGTTTATGCTGTTTAGCAAACCCCATTGCAATATGCGCCATCCCTTGTTCATTACACCCTTGGTGAACAATCAAATCGCCTGAATCTTGTTCTAACGCTTGCCCAAGCCCTACTACGTTGCCATGACCAAAAATCGTCAGTACACCATGAATAAACTTATGCTGCTGACCATCAAACTCAACGTATTGTTGGTTCATAAATTTGACCAGCGCCTGCGCTGTTGTCATTCTTATCGTATTCATAACCCGATCATCTCCAAAATTCGCTAAGAGAAGCATGATACTGTTCCATCACCGCTCTCGTGACTTACCGCAATCCTGTTCTTTCCTAAAAACACTATATGAAATATAAATTTCATTTCAATTTATTATTGAAATAAAGTTGGCTTTTGTGATCTGGGTATAATTGTGACAATTAGGGGTTTATTTCATCACGTAATCCGCTTTTTTCTCTTAAGTTTATCTTGAGATTGAAATATTTATTTCATAAAATGGTAATTTGAAAACTTAAACTCATTTTAATCAGAAATAAGCCATGAAGAATGAGCAAAGACTGATGACGGGGAAATGAGTTCGCTAACCGATGAGGAACATCGCATGTCTACACTGTTATCAAAGTATAAATCACCGGATAAAACGGGTTGCACTCAAAAAATAACCCCTGAAAATGCGGGGTGGGAATATGTCGGATTTGAAGTTTATGAATTGAAAACAGGACAAAAGCTGGTTCTACCCGCATCAAGTAATGAACTCTGCTTGGTTCTAGTCGCGGGCAAAGCAAGCATAAAAACAGAAACAGCGAGTTTTGAACACATCGGCGAACGGATGAATCCTTTTGAACGTAAAAAACCATACGCTGTTTATGTTTCCGCTCAAGAAGGTTGTGAGGTTGAAGCATTAACCTCACTAGAATTAGCTGTCTGCAAAGCTCCGGGAAAAGGAACCTATGCTACTCGGTTAATCACCCCTCAAGACATCCACGCAGAAGCGAGAGGTCAGGGAAATAATCAACGCTATGTGCATAATATATTACCTGATGACGTCCCCGCAGATAGCTTATTGGTTGTGGAGGTGTTTACCGATGAGGGTTGTACCAGCTCCTATCCCAGCCATAAGCACGATCAATCTAACGAACCTCATGAAACTTATTTAGAAGAAACTTACTACCATCGCCTTAACCCTAGCCAAGGCTTTTGCTTGCAGCGCGTCTATACCGATGATCGTTCTTTAGATGAATCGATGGCTGTCTACAATAAAGATGTGGTCAAGGCCCCAAAAGGTTATCACCCTGTAGCGACCATCGCCGGTTACGACAACTATTACTTAAATGTGATGGCTGGCCCTTCAAGAAAATGGTGTTTCACCTGGGAACCCGACCATGAGTGGGTCAATGGCCCAGCCTATAAAGCCAAACACGCTTAGTTTCAAAGTCACATGCTAACCCTATAAACTGGAATTATCGTGTTTTTATGAAATAAAAATGCCAGCACAAATCGCTGGCATTTTTGTACTCGGTGAGTCGCATCAGTGTTTGCTCGGCGAGTCATGGAAAGCAAGCGATACCGCCAGAGTTTGAGCTAAGCATAATGATGCGGCTTGCGATCGAAATGCATCCACTTTCGCCTCTTTCACGACAAAGCACACATCACTGGATGAGGCTAATGGGCTAATTTGACTATCGGTGATGATGATTTGTTTGATCGCTGAACCAGCCAATGATTCACTGATCGTCGTGGTTTCTTTTGCATACGGTGAAAAGCTGATCACAATCAATACATCATTCTCTTCGATCGTACTCAGTTGTTCTTTAAACATGCCACCTAACCCATCAATAAGGAAGGCTCGTTTATTTAAATGGCGTAATGCATAGACCAGATACGACGAAACAGAAAATGAACGCCCTAAACCCACCACATAGATATTTTTCGCCTGAGCAAGGATCTCAACCGCACCATCTAAATATTCAACCGGCGTTTGCGCAGCTAGCTGATGCATCGCATTACTATTTGCCCGTGCAAACTCTTGCAGAATATCCATCGGACGTTCCGGTGGTGTTGTATCCCCTTCCATCTCTTTCAATAATCGGACACGATCCGTGTAGCTGGAAGTCTCTTCTAATAGATTGCTACGAAATAGTTGTTTCATTTCATTGAAGCCACTATAACCAAAAGCATTGGCAAAACGGATCAAGGTTGACGGTGGAACACTCGCTTGCTCCGCAATAGCTGACACCGTTTCAAAAGCGACACTGTTTTTATTATCCAAGACATACGCTGCAACTTGCTGCAATCTTTTGCTTAATTCCCCATAACGAGTTCGAATTTGATCTTCTAACTCACTTAAGGTTGTTGCTGTTACCATTCCAACACTCCGTTACTTACCGTATGGATAATTTTATGCAAAATGAAACAATAATAAAAATTTATTTCGGATTTTTATTAAAATAAAATGAAAAAATCTAATTGGATCGAAAAATAATGACCATCGGATAGCGCACCACCACCTTATTCGCTCCATTTTCTACAGAGCGAATAACCGAAAATCGTTAGGATAATGAACGTAATACCAAAGGCCCCAACAATGGTGTTTGGTCTGCACAGATTTCCTCGATCAACGCTAAAAACAACTCCCCCGTGGCCACGACATCCGCAAAAGCATTATGAGCAAGATAAGGAGGCAACTGTTTCAGCTCTCGAAGGTGGGCTAATCGTAAATCAGGATACATGACCCCTCGATATTTCATGAGTGAGCGCTCTAAGCGCATCGTATCTAAAAAGATCAGGGGTAAAGGCAGTGAATCTTCTAGCTGTAATATCTGACGTAAAAATTGTTTCTCAATTTCAGCGCCATGCGCAATCACCACTTTCCCGCTTAAACTTTCGACCAAACATTCAATCAACTCATGACGTGAAATACCTCCGAGCAGCGTTTCCGGTACGATATGGTTAACGACCGCCGTTTCCGCTTCAATACTTTGCTCTGATTCGACGTAATAATGTTGAGCCGAGGCAAGAGACATCACAGGGTAATGAATGTTGATCATCCCTACTGATAAAATTGCATCTTGATCTGGGCTCAGACCCGAGGTTTCAAAATCTAACACCACACACTTTACTTCAGATAACGGGGTATTGGGATCAGGGTACGGTTTTTTAAAAAGTGGCAGGCAATGAGTCGGAATTCTAGATTGAGCCAAAGCGTGACATCGTAACTTATCACCATTTTTAATCGGATGCTGACGACGAAACCAATGTTTTATCACCGTAAACGCCCTCCTGCATGATACCGTTGTTTCGCGGCTTCTTGGTAACGAGCAATAATTCGAAATGCATCTTTGAGGTGGTTACGTTCAAACGCCGTTAACTCACTCGGCGCGATCTGATTATTCAGTGGTTGTCCATGCTGTATTTGTTCACCTTGATGATGAAAACGGACTTGATTGATAAAGTTCAACGCTTCTTGTAGTTCTTGCTTACTGGCATGGCTTATCACCCCAAGCTTTGTCGCGTATGCTAATCTTTTATGTGTTTCTGGTACAAAACACCCTGCATTTAAGGCATAAATTCTCGCTAACTCAACAATTAAATTTACCGCTTGCTGTTTAATGTTGAGCACTTGGCGGTTATCCCCATCTTTTGTTAAAACAAACTGACGAAACAGGCCAAGTGGAGGACTAACACGCAAAGAATTTGCCACCATAATAGAAAGAAAGCGCTGATTTTCTCGTACACAAGTGAGCAAGGTTTGATTCAGTGCCTCAACCAAATCTTTTGAACCGTATAAAAAACGCATATCAAGAAATACGCTGATATCAAGCAATGACTGAGGTTCAGGCAGTACCACCCATTGCCTGAAGTTTTTTTGCCATTGCTCTAAAGAGACACACCAACGAGCCTGACTCGCCATCATCTCTCCTGGGCAAAATGGGTAACCACAGGCATCAAGCCCATGGCAAACAAACTGTGCTAATTTGTGAAAATAAGCTCGCTCATCATGGTTGGCTTCTCTGGCCAATATGATGCCGTTATCTTGATCAGAATTTAAGTGCATTTCTTGGCGCGCCTGAGATCCTGCGGCAAACCAAGCATATTCCATCGGCGGTGGACCAAACTTGCGCTCAGCCAGTTGCAGTAGCCGTTTATTAAACGCATCGGCGATCAACGTCATCATCTGTTGGATAATGGCGGGAGCAACGCTGGCAGAGAGTAATGCATCAAATACGGCTTGTCGTTGAGGGACCATGCTCACCAGTTCGGTCAGAGACTCCTGCCGATAAATGCGGCTGATCAGAAACACCGCGTGAACATGGCTTTTTTCAGTCAAACTGGTAGCGGTTAATACTCCGACAACCTGTTCACCGTCCAACACAGGCAGGCTGCGTACATTATGCAACATCATCATTTCCATCGCTTCCAGCAACAATGCATCTGACTGAATGGTTTGAGGATGTTGAGTCATAATTTGGCTAATCGGTGCATCCAACCCTAACCCCGCCGCAATGACTCGCTTGGTCATATCCCTGTCTGTCACGACCCCCACTAATTGACCATCATCCATCACTAACGCACTGGAACGATGCCTATTAACCATGATTTGTGCGGCTTCTTGCACCAAAGTCTCCGAATGGACTTTTGCCACACTGCGATTCATGACTTCTTTCACTCGTTTTAAATAAAGCATATCCTCACCGGTCCATTTCACACTGGAATGAGCCAAACGCACCGATTCTTTGGAAGAGAAGTGATTTCTAACGGCAGGGTTATCTTGCATGAGCTGTAACAAAACAGTTTTCGGAATGCGGTACAGTAAAGTATTTTCTAACGCCACTAACTGGTAATCACACTCACCCGTACGATACAGCTGACTAAAACCGAACAGATCACCATCTGCGAGTCGAGCACGCAAGGTTCCATCTGTATGGTATTGCTCTACCGCACCTGTTCGCACAAGGTACAAGCCCTGCCCGACAATATGCTCTCCAGCAAGCGTTTTACCTTGCTTTAAATAGAGAATATCCACTGCCGCCGCTAGGGCATTTTGCTCTTGTTCTCCTAATCGCTCAAAGGGATCAATTGAAGAAAGATAACTAACAATATTCGGTAAAAGTGAACTTTCCATCGCAAAGCCTATTTCTATCAACGAAAATCGCTCAATCCTTTTACGAAAGGATTGAGCGGTATACGTATTTCACTCTAGTAAGCGCCAAGGTAAAAATTTGTCACTATTGAGCGTCTTTCTGAGCTTTGATCATTTTGGCTCGTGGACTGCGCATTAACTCACGGAAAATAACCCAGAAGACATACCCCAGTGCCCCTACCGCCAATAAATAGTATCCAGCCATGATCCAAGTTGGCACATTGTGCGCAAGGAACACATACATAGACACAGAAGAAAGTGTGATCAGCACTGCCACCGCAGGTGTCATAGACCAAGGCGTAATATCCACTTGTTCGGTATAAACATCTTCATGATCTTCCTGAGGATAGAAGTGGCCCACCGTCAACATAAAGGCAACGTTGGCAACAAACAATAGCCCAACGAGGTGGAAGAAGTGGATGTCTACTTGGAACACAAAGTTAAACAGAATATAGGCTGACACACCAAAAAGTAGCCCCAGTTTAGCGGCAATGGCGGGCACATGTTTAGTCAGTAACCCAACCAGTACCACACTCAGAATCGGCGAGTTAAACAAACCTTGTAACTGCTGGATAAGATAGAACAAGCCATCTGGTGCGTTGGCAACTAAGGGGGCCACAATCATAGAGATTAACGCTAAGCTTAGCCCTAACCATTTACCAACAGAGACAGTTTGTGCTTCCGTTGCATCAGGTTTAAGCGATTTTTGGAAAATATTGACGGTAAATAGGGTTACCGAAGAGTTTAATCCGCCACTAAAGGTAGAGAACACGGCTCCAACCACTACCGCAGCAAAAAAACCGACCAACATTTCGGGTAAGACAAGTTGCACCAAATTCGGATAAGCATGGTCTGGGTTTGCCATCTGTCCATTAAACACATGGAATGCAATAATACCGGGTAAAATGATAATGCTTGGGATCATCAGTTTAAAGAAAGCACAAAGCAGCACCCCTTTTTGCCCTTCTGCTAGGTTTTTCGCTCCCAATGCTTTTTGTACAATCGACTGGTTGGTACACCAGAAAAACATGTTCGAGACAATCAACCCAGTAAATAAGGTGGAAAATGGCACCATAGAGTCTTCAGAGCCAATCGAATTAAACTTTTCAGGGTGAGCTTGATACACTTCCACTAATCCGCCCCAGATATCACCCTCTCCGACATAAGCCAGAGCGAACAGCGTGACCATCAAACCGCCCGTAATTAACCCTACGCCATTAATGGTATCAGCCACCGCAATGGCTTTAATTCCACCAAAGACAGCATAAATAGCGCCAATCCCCCCCACTCCCCAAACCATAAGCCATAAGGCGGTATCTTTATCAACATTAAAAACATTAGAGACTTGGAATAGGCTTTCCAAAGCAATCGCGCCGGTATAAAGCACAATAGGTAATAATGAAATTACATACATAGCTAAAAATAGAATCGACGTGATAGTCAGCGTTTGTTTATCAAAGCGCTTTTCTAGGTATTCTGGGATGGTAGAAATACCCAGCTTTAAGTAACGAGGTAAAAAGAAAATGGCAAAAAGAACAATGGTCATGGCTGCCATCACTTCCCATGCCATGACGATAAAGCCAGTGCGAAATGATAAGCCATTTAGCCCAACGAGGTGTTCCGTGGAAAGGTTCATTAGCAGCATAGAGCCACCAATATACACCCCAGTTAACGATCGCCCACCAAGGAAATACCCTTCGGTTGAATCAGTGAGGTGTGCATTGTGCGTTTTATAGTAAGCAAAACCCGCAACGAACAGCGTAAAACCGATAAATGAAATAAAAGCGAGCATGGTTCCTCCAAAAGCTTTTATTACGCCCAGCACTCTTTTTCATCCATGCCGAACGATGAGTTAACCCACCCTGTCATTCAGAATGGGTTAACGACGATTTACAGTGTAATTTCACGTCCCGAATGCAGAGATTCCAGCGCTTTATCAGCCAGCAATAATGCTTGCTCACCGTCATAACCACTACATTCTGGCTTCGCTCGGCCAGATAACACATCGACAAAGTGTTGCCACTCTGCACGATACGCTTTTTCATAACGCTGTAAGAAGAAATGTTCAGGTTTTGCGGCCACACAGCCTTGCTCTCCCCAAACTTCCACCACATCTTCATGAATATTATTAGCGCGCAGTAAACCTTTTTCACCATGGAGTTCGATACGTTGATCGTAACCGTAGCCAGAGCGACGGCTATTGGTAATGGTCGCCATCGCCCCTGATGGGAATTTCATCACGATGAATGCGGTATCAATATCCCCCGCTTGGCCGATTTCAGGATCGACAAGATTACTGCCTTGAGCATAAATAGAGACAGGGTCTTCTCCCATGATAAAACGGGCCATATCAAAATCGTGGATCGTCATATCTCGGAACATACCACCAGAAACTTTGACATATTGAGCTGGCGGTGGTGAAGGATCGCGGGAGGTGATCAGCAGTGATTCGGCTTTCCCAATCACACCAGCACTCAACTGTTCACGCACTTTTCGAAACTGTGGATCATAACGGCGGTTAAATCCGACAAAGAGAGGAACCTGATGCTCTTTGACAATCGCCAAACATTCACGGACTCGTTCAATATCCAAATGAACGGGTTTCTCACAGAAGATGGCTTTCCCTGCTCGTGCCGCCAGTTCAATCAGTTCAGCATGGGTATCCGTCGCAGAGGCAATCAGCACCCCGTGAACATTCGGATCGGCTAACGCTTGTTCCGTCGTCTGAATGTTTGCGCCATACTTGTCGGCCAGTTTTGCGGCACCATCACCATAAGGGTCAATGACAGAGTAGAGGTTGGTTTCTTTATGTTCAGCGATATTGACGGCATGAACTTGTCCAATCCGACCAGCGCCAAACAAAGCAATGTTATACATAGGGTACTCTCCTTATACAGGATGTTTTTATGATCTTTTCATTGAAGCTCTACCGCATAACGAGTGGTGATGTTCTCACTTCATTAATGAGCGGAATGGAAACAATGAGTTCTTGTTAATGACAAAGACACCATAACAACGAAAAAATAATTTCACAATAATTTGAAATGAAATTTTTATTTTGCTTTTAAAAATTGAGAGTATCGCAACATTTTTGCTCAAAATGGCCATACTAGCTTTATTCATCAAGGCTAATATGAGTGGGCTGAACGATACTATTCAATAAAATAAAACATCATTGATATACAAAGGCTTTTCATTACCACACCAGATAACTGGTTATCTAAATGAAATAAATATTTTATTTAGATTAAAACAAACGATCGTTCCAATGCCTTACATCAAAAACGCAAAAAGCCACAATATGAGAGAAATGTTCTCTTTGTGGCTTTTAATTTAACCATGCTACATAACGAACTGTTCTCAACCGCGATGGGTTAGAAATCCGCCATTAGCCGTTTATATTCCGTATCATCTTCATACATTCTATGGAAAATAGCGTATTTCACTTCATAAAAATGCTTAATTTTTTCGGTTTGTGGCGTAACGCTTTTACTGATACGACTCATGGCATTCATGGCATCGGGAATATCACTATAAAACCCAGCAGCCACAGCTCCGAGCATGGCAGAGCCCAGAAGCACCGCTTCACTTTCTTCTGGTAACAAGAAAATACATCCAGTCGCGTTAGCATGCTCTTGCAAAAAAATACTGTTTTTGGTTCCTCCCCCACAGGCCATAATGGTATCAATTTCATAGCCTGAGCGGTTCATTACTTCAATGATATGGCGGGTTCCCAAAGCAATTCCCTGAATGGTTGCTAAATACAGCAATGCCATATCATCCAATGTTTTGGACATTTTTAACCCAGTAACCGTGCCGGTTAGGTGCGCATTAGCGCGCGGTGAGCGATTGCCATGAAAATATGGCAATACGTGAATGTCTTTAGTCAAAAAGGCAATATTATCTTTGCTTCCAGCTAAACTCAGCAAGCGATCATTTAACAGCTGGTAGACCGTTTTTCCTACTTTATCCGCTTGCATCTTGACGCTGTCATACCGTGGATGAGAAGTAATCATATGATCAATTAACGCGCCAGTTGCAGACTGCCCACCTTCGTTTAGCCAGTACTCCGGAATCATTGCGCTGTAATACGCCCCCCATACCCCATCAATAAAACGAGCGGTTTTTGAAACGGCCATATGACAAGAGGAGGTTCCACCAATTAAGGCTAACCGCTTATTAAAATCCGCTTTATCCCCCGTCATTCCTGCCGCACCTAAGACACCAATTCCCCCCGCATGGGCATCAATGATGGAGGTCGCAACGGCGGTTCCAGCCATTAAACCGAGATCTGAAGCCGCATGAGCGGTTAACCCATTTCCCACGGGCTGTCCCATTGGCAAAATACGTTCACCAATCAGTTTTGCATGATTTTCGAGTAAATCTTCAAGACCAACCTCTTTAAAAAAGCTTTTATCCCATTGACCTTCATGACCAAGATAGGTCCATTTACAAACGGTTGAACACAAAGAGCGACTGTCATCAAAGGTAGCTTTCCAAGTCAAAAAGTCTGGTAAATCAAAAAAATACCCCGCTTTTGACCACGTATTCGGCATGTTTTGCTTTAGCCAGAGTAACTTTGGGGTTTGCATCTCAGGTGAAATTCGATTCCCCACATAAGCCAGCACGGGATGTTCCGTTTTATTAATGCGATCGGCTTGAACGATGGCTCGGTGATCCATCCACATGATAATGTTCTGTTCACTACGCCCAGTTGGGCTCACGGTTAAAGGTTGACCATGTGGGTCCAACACTACCAGAGAACAGGTCGCATCAAACCCTATCCCTTTGACTTGAATCGGATCGATATTTGCCTGAGATACCGCATCTTTTACTGCTAGGCAGACCGATTGCCAAATATTTTCAGAAGATTGCTCAACAAAATCGGCTTGTGGCTTAAACATGAGCGTATCGCGTTTCGCTTCACCCACTTTACGTCCATTCGCATCAAATACCCCAGCTCGTGCGCTACCACTGCCGACATCAACACCGATAAAATAAATACTCATAGATTTCACCGTTAAGCCTTATTCTTTTGTAAGAAAATAAATAAAATCAGGATACCGCCCCACAGAGCCATAGTGAGATAGCTACTCACTCCCAGCAAGTTAAGACCGCTTTCTAATGTTTGAAGCACTATCAAGGCAAGCGCAATGCCAATAATTCGTCCAAAACCGCCATCAGGGTTAATACCACCTAATACAGATGCTAAAATGGCAATCAGTAAATAAGATTCCCCATATCCGGCTTTAGCGGAATTGAATTTTGCCATCATGACCAATGCCGCCACCCAACATAATATGGATGAAAGGACATAAACCGATAAGGTGGCCTTTTTCGTATTAATACCTGAAAAACGGGTGGCTTTTTCATTCGATCCCATTAAATAAATGGTTCGCCCTAAGCGGGTATGTTCTAGTAAAGCCCAAAGCCCAATCGCAAAGACGGCAAACAAAAGAAGAGGCATTGGAATCCCAAAAAAGGTACCATTTCCTAACATCAGCAGTGTATTGGGGAAGCCAGAGATCACACTTCCTCCTGAAATAAGAACATTTAGCCCATTGATCAATGTCATCATCCCCAATGTTGCAAGAATGGGAGAAACACCAACATAAGCAATTAACGCCCCGTTAAACAGCCCAATCATGACCGCCGTTGCCACGCCCCCAGCCAAGGCAATAACCAACATCGCCGCACTATCTGGTGCTTGAGTAATAATGCTCGCCATTACCAAACCGCAGGCATTGGTCGTAGCAATAATCGATAAGTTAATGCCCCCAGTTAACATACACACAGCCATTGCTAGCGCGAGCAAACCCAGTAATGGCATTTGAGAGGACATAGACTGTAGGTTATCCAACGAGAAGAAGGATGGACCTGCTGAAAATCCCATTGCCAGTAAGATCCCCACTAATATCACCAACAAATAACGAATATTTTTATCAGTCGGTAGTTGTAGTTTATTGAGAATAACTTCCATTATACCCCCTGCGCCGCTTGTTTTTTCTCGTTGATCGCCGTCATACTGATGCTGCACACAATAATTAAGCCGGTTACAACGGTGTGCCAGTAAGAAGGAACCCCTAAAATCGTTAGCCCATTTTTTACAATTGCCAGTAAGATAACCCCAAGGATCACCCCCATTAATGTTCCCTTTCCTCCTGTCATACTGGTTCCCCCTAGCACAACAGCAGCAAGAACGGTCAACTCAAAACCCATCAGAGAATTCGGTGCGACTGACTGAGTGATTTGGGTCTGCACGACTGAAGCGATACCCGCCAGAGCCCCCATATACCCATAGACAAATAAATGAATGCCAAAAAGGTTAATACCAATCCTGCTCGCAGCATCAGCATTGCCTCCTACCGCATAAATTTGTCGTCCTAGGCGCGTTTTCGTCATTAAAAAAGAAGTGGCGAGAACCATCACAATGAGCGTCAAGATCGGAAGTGATAAACCATAGTCATAGCCATCACTCCCTGTGAACGTGAATAACTCGATACCATCCATAAACCAGTCGGGAAAACCGTATAACCACTCACCATTGCTGACGTAAATCAGCAAACCAAAGAAAACATTTAAGGTGGAAATGGTAATAATGATGGCAGGCACTTTTAACTTGTAAACAAGGATCGCATTGATCATTCCCAGTAAAATCCCCACAACGGTAGCAATGGCAAAAGCAAGCATAAAATTGCCACCGAGCGTTAAAAGGTAAGTCGCCATCACATACTGCGCTATCGCCGCCGTGGCAGGAAAAGAGATATCAATTCCTCCAGCAATCAAAACAACAAATAACCCACAAGCCATGATGCCAAGAATGGCTGAGCTGACGGACATATCAAATAAGTTACCTAAGGTCAGAAAATCTTCAGAGGTCGCTGTTAGTGCTCCCACTATGAGAACAATCATCATCGACAGATAAAATTCATGATGTTTCGTTAACGACGCGAGAGACCAACGAGATGAATTAAGCATTAACGGCCTCCATAATCTCTTGTTCGGTGGTGTAAGCGGGGTAGAAGTCATGAGTAAAACGTCCTTCTTTCATCACAATCACACGGTGACTGTTATAAAACACTTCAGGGATCTCATCACTGACCATGATGATGGCCATTCCTTTTGCGGCAAGATCTTTGGCGATGGAATAAATCGCCTCTTTATTGGCAACATCAACCCCAACCGTCGGGGAATCAAGGATCAACACTTCGGGCTCTGCCGCTATCCACTTTGCGATAGAAATGCGCTGTGCGTTACCACCAGAAAGGCTGGTCACCGGTAGTTGAGGATCAGCAACTTTAATCGAGAGCGATGAAATCAAAAGCTCCACCAACTTATTCGCTTTGATGTGATCGAGAAAACCTGACGTTTTTTGTAGTCGATCCAACACCGCGGCCGTAATGTTGTCTCGAATGGTTTGCTCCATAACCAGGCCTGTCGACATACGATCTTCTGATACATACCCAATACCATGAGCAATCGCGTCTCGGTTGGATTCGAAAAAAACCGGCTGTCCGTTGACCAATATCTGGCCACTATCTGGTTTTGTCATACCAAACAAAGCCATGCATAACTCCGTTCGGCCAGCCCCCAGTAACCCCGTAATAGAAACCACTTCACCCGCTCGAACAGAGAAAGAAATGTCACTGAATTGCCCTTTTTTCGTCAAGCCTTTAGCTTCCAGTTTGATCTCACCTTGCTCGTGGTAAGGTGCCATCGGAGTAAATTCAAAACGCTGCCCCGTCATTAAAAAGGCCAGTTTGTCACTGTCAACCTCATCGGCTTGATACGTTCCAATCGTTTTTCCATCACGAATGACAGTAATTCGATCAGAAATTTCCATCACTTCATCCAATTTATGACTCACAAAGACGACTGTGACGCCTTTAGATTTGAGATCAGCAACCACATTAATCAGATGGTTAACTTCAGTACGAGTTAACGATGCAGTAGGTTCATCCATGATCATTAATTTGGCATCCGATGCCATCGCACGACAAATTGCCACAAGCTGACATTCGGCAATAGAGAGCTGTTCAACCCTTTTATCTAACGCCAACTTCACACCGACTTTTTCCATCGCTGTGAGTGCAATGTCTCGAATTCGTTTTTTTTGCACTAATCCTTTCGACCACTCAATGTGATCTTGAATAGCGATATTCTCTGCAACGGTTAAGTTGGGAAATAATGACAAATCCTGGTAAATCACTTGGATGCCGTATTCAATCGACTGTTGTGGAGTAAGCCTTGCATAGCTTTTACCGCCAAGGATGATTTCTGCTCCTTTCTCTGGTGCATGAACACCGGAGATCACTTTAAATAACGTACTTTTACCGCAGCCATTTTTGCCCGCTAAACAATGCACTTCACCTTGGTTAAAAGTGAGATTGATACCATCTAGAGCTTTCACTGAACCAAAATGCTTTGAGACATGTTTAAGGGTAATAAAAGGAGTACCTGACATAAGAATCTCCAGAAGTCAGAGGGCGGCGTTGCACCGCCCCAAAGGTGTAGAGGTAGAACGTTAAGCTGTTAAAAACCTAGCTGACGAGCGTTAGTTTTATCCACTTCTAAGATTTTATTGAATTTGATGACACGGTTTTTTGTATCAATATCCGCCTCACCTAAGCCTTCAACCGTTACGCCTTTCGAGACATCGTTGCCTTCGAGCATTTGCTTCGCCACCGCAACCATCGCATAACCCGCATCCGCTGGGTTCCATAAAAAACCTTTATCAATTTCCCCGCGAGCTAAATAAGGAGCCGCTTGACTTGGCATCATGATGCCGACAACACTGATCTTATCTTTTGCCCGTTTCTTTTTGATCGCCTCACCAGCACCAATGCCACCAAGAGAACCATAAGAGACGATGCCTGCCATGTCTGAGTGAGCTTTCATCAGATCATTGGTGGCGGCATAAGATTGATCGATGCTTTCCGCCACTGGCATACGGCTAGTGACTTCATACATATTGGGGTAGTTTTTTTTCTGGTAGTCGATGGCTAAATTTGCCCAGTTATTATGCAGAGGAACCGTTAATGAACCCACATATACGGCATAGCCACCTTTCTCTCCCATATTTTTTGCGAGTTCATCCATGGTCGCTTTCGCATAGGCTTGGTTATCGATCGTTTCGATATCCCAATCGGCACTATGACCATCAGGAGATTCGTGGGTCAAAACAATAATGCCCTTCTCTCGAGCTTTCTTAAATACTGGCTCAAGCACAGTCACATCATTAGGGACCACGGTAATCGCATCAACGCCCTTCGCTATTAAGTCTTCTATAATTTTCACTTGTTGGGCGGGATCAGGTGTAGAAGGGCCAAGTTGACGAGCATTCACACCCAAATCGGTGGCAGCTTGTTCAATCCCTTTGTTCATTTGATTAAACCAAGGAATTCCGGAAACTTTTACTACGTTTACAATCTCGTAATCTTTCGCTTGTGCGCCGGCAGCAGCAATTGCAAGCGTTAATACTGCGGCTTTTAATAAGATCTTTTTCATCTTCATCAATCCTTTTTGTAGTATGCAGGGTTAAGGTGAATCGATGAGGGAATGTTAAATCGGATTTCAAGATAATATTGAGGAGTGATAAAGAAAACGTGACTCACACACGATAATGTTAACAGCAGGTAAAGCTATAGATCCGTTTAAGTAAAAAATATAAAGAGGTGTAAAATTACGAACAAAAAAAGCAGAGAAAAGATCAAATAAAAACCAAACAGGCAACAAAATAAAAACAAAAATGAAGCGCAATAGTAAAGAGAATACGGATTCTGAGCAGGCTCTTAGCGGTAAAGGCCAAATTTTGATAAATATATGAATAAGATCACTTTTATTATTTAATACAGGCATGATCCCGACTCTTGATTGAACGTAAAAAGACTCAAGCACCAACACCACAACCTATTGATTAACGTTTTTCCGTTATTAAGTAACCGTTTTTTGTCCTAGAATTTCAGATTTCAGTCCAATAAAACAAAAAGCCACCGCACTGTGCGATGGCTTTGTAACGTTTATCACGATTTGGCAATTAGCCCATCAGGCCTTGTTTAGCCAAGTATTCATCATAAGTACCGTGGAAATCGTTCACCCCTTCTTTGGTGATCTCAATAATGCGCGTTGCGATAGAGGAAACAAACTGACGGTCATGAGAAACAAACATCAAGGTGCCTTTATAGTTCTCTAAGGCTAAGTTCAACGCTTCAATGGATTCCATATCCATGTGGTTGGTCGGTTCATCCATCAATAAAATGTTGGGTTTTTGCATAATGAGTTTACCAAACAACATTCGGCCCTGTTCACCACCCGAAATGACTTTTACTGATTTTTTAATGTCATTTTGCGAAAAGAGCATACGGCCCAAAATGCCTCGTACGGTTTGCTCATCTTCCCCTTCGTTTTTCCATTGACTCATCCAGTCCAGCAAGGTCATCTCTTCGCTAAAATCATGCGCATGATCCTGTGCGTAAAAGCCGATGTTATTATTTTCAGACCACTTGATCATGCCAGCCATCGGATCCATTACGCCCGCAAGCGTATTGAGCATGGTCGATTTACCGATACCGTTTTCACCGATAATAGCAATACGCTCTCCTACTTCTACCATTAAGTTTACGTTATTAAACAAGATGTTGTCGCCATAACCTTGTTTAAGGCCTTCAACTTCTAATGCGTTACGAAATAGCTCTTTCTTCTGATCAAAACGGATAAACGGAGATTGACGGCTCGACGGTTTCACTTCTTCAAGCTGAATTTTATCAAGCTGTTTCTGGCGAGAAGTTGCCTGTTTTGCTTTTGAGGCATTGGCAGAAAATCGGCTTACGAACGTTTGTAATTCAGCAATTTGTGCTTTCTTCTTCGCGTTATCAGCATGTAAACGCTCACGTGCTTGTTCTGCAGCAATCATATATTCATCATAGTTTCCGTGGAACAGACGTAATTCACCATAATCAAGATCCGCCATATGAGTACAGACGGTATTTAAGAAATGGCGGTCATGCGAGATGATGATCATGGTACAGTTACGAGCCAATAAGGTTTGTTCCAACCAAGCAATAGTGTGCATATCCAAGTTGTTGGTCGGTTCATCAAGCAGCATAATTTCTGGTTCAGCAAACAATACTTGTGCCAATAAGACTCGAAGTTTCAAACCCGGTGCAATTTCGCTCATCAAACCAAAGTGTTGCGCTTCTGGAATGCCTAAACCTAACAGAAGTTCTCCAGCACGAGCCTCAGCCGAATAGCCATCCATCTCCGCAAATTCGGTTTCAAGATCGCCCACCCGCATACCATCTTCATCGGTCATCTCTGGTAGAGCGTAAATTCGATCGCGCTCTTCTTTTACTTTCCACAACTCTTTATGGCCCATGATGACGGTATCCACCACGGTAAATTCCTCGAAAGCAAATTGATCCTGCCCTAATTTGGCCATACGTTCATTAGGATCGGTCGAGACAGAACCGGCAGAGGGCTCCAGCTCACCACTGAGGATTTTCATAAAGGTAGATTTACCACAACCGTTAGCACCAATCAGGCCATAACGGTTGCCATTACCAAATTTAATCGAGATATTTTCAAATAATGGCTTATCGCCAAATTGCATGGTGATGTTTGCAGTCGTTAACACAGAGAATTCCAAGTTGTTGGATGGTAAAAGCAAAAGGTTGGCAAAAACCAACCTTTCAAAAAGTGGAGCCGATACTAACAGTTTTTGTGATAAATATCACCCGAGTTTGTCGATGGACTTTCCTCTTCAAACATCAAAGGGCTTGTTATAAGCCTTTTTGGTACTGCTTGTTTGTGATGCCTTGAATGTGCGTCGATAACGTCTTTTTAGCAGCACTATCCCCTTGTAAAGCTTGCTTAAAGTGTTCGATAAGAGATGCCTTCCCCATCTGAATTTGAGTTAGGGTAGGAATAGAACGTAAATCGATCATGAAATCTGTATAAAGTTGTGGTAAATCCTCTAAAACCGCTAGATTGAGGCAATTGACGTCACTAAACAAACGGTTATAGCTCCCTTTCTGTTTATGAATGACATAAGGCCTCTCTTTTAGCGAAATGATCGAAGCCGTTTTTTCACAACGCGTCATACAACCTTTATTCATCCGCTGTTTCTTACACCCAACCGTTGGAATAAAAAAGCACTGGCGGCTCGTCATCAAATGTATTGGGTGATAGAGGGTATAAAATAGCCTAAAGCCTTGAGGCCGAACGATTCGTCGCATCTGCAGAGCATTAATTTCATCGGAAATGAAGGCTCCCACGCCTTTTAATTCCTGCTGTACACATTGCAGAGCGAAGGAGTTAGTGATGTTAAGTTGTGGCCCCGCAACCCAGTTTATTCCTAAAGTTTGCGCAAGATTAGCAACGCCAAGATTATCAGTAACAATCCAATCTGGCTTAAGCTGTCGCAGGAATTCCATCGCAGCTTGATAATGCTCACCAATCAGAACAGCAGGGAAAAAGGGAATCAGGGTGGGATGCTGGCTAAACATCACACTCATCGCTTCAAGCTGATCGTTCAGTGCATCTGGAAGCTGATAGAAAAAGGAAACATCATGACACGAATCAATAAGCTCCAAATCGCTGGAATCTGAAATCAGCACTGACAATTTAGGCGAAGCCGTGTCATCGATATTCGCCTGTTTTGGCATCGGTATGTCACTTTTTCTTCCATTGCCTTTTAAACTGCGCTGGGCCTCGGCTTCAATCGGCATAGATCGAGTGAGGGTTTCGACCTTATCGATAATTTCAGTGGTCTTGTCATACAAACGCTGCTTAACCTGTTTAACTTCATCGAGACTATGACACTGATAAATGGTAGAGAAATGCGTAGCAGCATGGTTTCTTGGATTATCAATATACATGTCACGATGAATGTCACCTTGCAAATAGCCATTGGTGAAATCACGGTTAAAGACACTGTATAGCTCTGTCATGTCTTCCCGAATCGTCCCAGACTCACAAAATTGATCGATCTGCTTACGCCAGTTATCGACCACCGTATAAACATAATGTGGCTTTTTGATCCGCCCTTCGATTTTTAAGGAATACACCCCCGCTTTGGCCAAAGCTTCAATATCGGAGTACGCCGAGTTATCTTTTAAATTAAGTGGGTAATTTTTTCCCGCAGGCGTCGTTTGATATTGATCGCGGCAGGGTTGACTGCACCGGCCTCGGTTGCCAGAAGCGCCACTGCGTTCAGAACTGAAATAGCACAAACCAGAAAAACCAATACAGTATGAGCCATGCACAAAGACTTCTGTCATAACATTATGCTGGCGACCCAATTGAGCTAGATGGGTAATTTCATTGATATTCAGTTCACGAGAAAGGTTTACACGACTGGCTCCCAACTTGCTCAAGAGTAGAATCTGGCCATCATTATGCGTATTCATCTGGGTGGAAGCATGCATATCCAGCACAGGGAAATAATGCTTAATAATGTAAGCCAAGCCGAGATCTTGCACGATCACACCATCAACTTGTGACTCCGCTAACTGTTTAAGCAAACGAATAACCGAAGGGATTTCATTTTCCAACAACACAATATTAATGGTGAGAAAAATTTTACATTGATGCTGATGGGCCAAGGTTAAAACCCCATCCAATACGTCTAAAGTAATGTTGGTCGCTCGGTTACGGGCGTTAAACCTTTCTAGGCCACAGTAAATCGCGTCTGCCCCAGCGGCAATAGCGGCCTTAATTGAATCCAAATCCCCACCTGGGGCCAATAACTCAAACTGTTCTTTTTGAAAAACCAAACTGTTGACTCTGTCTTATTTCATTTATGCCACACATTATAGCGATCTCGATCACAGAACCTTTGATATGGCTCAGGTGAGGGGCTAATTTTACTTTTGGAGAATAACGAGCTGAGCTTCTTGGCTAAGCGTTATCACTCTAGAAGATCACAGAGGATTAAAGCAGTCGATATTTTGCCCAAACGGCTGATCGCCAACGCCTTCCCATAATGATACCGCGAACCCACTCATCCAGAGCTATCGCCATCCAAGCACCAAAAACACCATAGCCCCAATGAATACCCAGCAAATAAGAGAAAACAACCCCAAGCCCCCACATACTCAAAATGCCTATTTGTACAGGAAATTTGATATCACCCGCTCCTTTTAAGGCTGAGATAAAAATCAAGTTAAACACTCGCCCAGCTTCAAGCAGGATGGACCCCATCACTAAAGCCCCCGTAAGCCCCAAAACTTCCGGATTCTGTGTAAATAACGTTAAGATTGAATCACGGAAAAAATAGATCAGACTAGCAGCGGTAACGGAGGTGGCAAACCCCACCAGAAAATAGAGTTGTACCCGTTTGAGAATACTTTCTACCCAACCTTTACCGATGTAATACCCAGTTTGAATCTGAGTCGCCTGACCAATCGCTAAAGCAAAGGCAAACGAAAAACGAGCGATATTTTGTGCATAGGTAAACGCCGCCAGTGATGAAGTGCCCATTTGAACAACAAAATACACAATCGTGATTTGTGCCATATTATAAGACAACACTTCTCCAGCATTCATACCACCAATTTTTAATATTCGCTGATATATCTCCGCCGGTATTTTAGCAACCGTCAACATAGGTAATGCAATGGAGCTACGCCATAAAATAGCCCCAAGAATGATACTGCCAATCACCTGACTCATGACCGTAGCAATGGCAACCCCTTGAACACCGTAGACGGGTAAACCAAAAGGTTGATAAAGCGCAATATAATTCCCGATAACATTAAGCACTCCGCTAATGAGGTTAACCGTCATAGGAGAACGAGAGTAACCATGGCTACGTAAAATAGTGGTAAACACAATGCCAATAGTGACGTTAAATGTCATGGCCCCACTGATCAGCAAATACTCTTGAGCATACCGCTGTACTTCTGGCTCAAGTCCATAATAGGGAAGAAAATGTAACGCTCCCAACACGGCCAATAGGCTAAGAATGAAGCCAATCACTATCGAAAGGGCAATACTGGCAACCCCAACATGGGTCGACGACAGCTCTTTTCCGGCCCCATTATATTGAGCAATCAGAATGCCCGTCCCACTACTGACAAACGTGGATACAATGATCAGAAAAAAAGTGAGCTGAGTAATGACTCCTACTGCGGAAACGGCTTTATCGGAATAACCCGAAAGCATAAAAACATCACTCGTGCCTAGGGCTGTCCGGAGCAAAATTTCCACTAATATTGGCCAAGCGAGAGCAACGATAGACATTCGCTGGTTAATGTCGGAGGCTTTGGGCATTCTGTGGACCTTAAAATAATCTAAAACAAAAGAAGCCCCACAAATAAGTTGTGGAGCAATCATAGTAAGTGAGTATGATGAGTCGTTTATTATAAAGTATTAACTTGAAATTGACTCCTAATTGATGAATTTCTTAACTAGGTAGAAAGGGAAGCACAAAGAGCGAGATCAAGCCCAATAAAAATTTACTTCTGCGGCTCAACTGGCGTAACGTTCAATGATAAAAGCTAAAGTTTAGCGCCTTAATCCCAACTTATTTTCAGCTTGGTCGGTTAAGTGTTAAACTCATCACATTAGAGCGATAATAGCAGCCAATAGTTATACTCTGAACCTCTGCTATTTTCACCGAATACTCCGCTTTGGTACCCTCCGAGTATTCCACAAAAAACACCAAACAAAGGTTATTAAAATTCAAATGATTAACAACAATATTCAATGGTTTCCGGGACATATGCATAAGGCCCGAAAAGAAATTGAAGAAGTCATTCCTCAAGTTGATGTAATTATTGAGGTGCTGGATGCTCGCATTCCTTATAGCAGTGAAAATCCGTTAATTTCTCATCTGCGCGGTGAAAAACCTTGCGTAAAAGTGCTCAATAAACGGGATTTAGCCGACCCAGCAATGACTCAGTTGTGGATTGAGCATCTAGAGCAAGAGCAAGGGGTAAAGGCAATGGCAATCACCACCACTAACCCGCAAGAAGTGCATAAGATTTTAGAACTTTGCCGTAAACTCGCCCCCCACCGTGAAGAAATTGGTAAAAATATTCGTACCATGATCATGGGTATTCCAAATGTCGGGAAATCTACCATTATTAATACCTTAGCTGGGCGCGCTATTGCACAGACGGGGAACCAACCTGCGGTTACACGCCGTCAGCAACGCATTAATCTACAAAATGGTATTGTACTTTCTGATACTCCGGGAATCTTATGGCCGAAAGTTGAAAACCCACACAGTGGATTTCGCTTAGCGGCAACGGGGGCGGTAAAAGATACCGCAATGGAATACGATGAAGTTGCTTTTTATACCGTAGAATATTTAGCGCAACACTATCCAGAAAAATTACAAGAACGCTATCAAATTAATACGTTACCTGAATCAGATGTGGAGTGGATGGAAGAAATTGGTCGTAAGCGAGGCGCGCTACGCGCTGGAGGCCGAGTTGATCTACATAAAGCCTCTGAGATTTTGCTGCATGAACTTCGTCAAGGTATCTTGGGTCAAATTACGCTTGAACGTCCAGAAATGATTACTCAAGAGCTGATCGAAGTTGAACGTGAAGAAGCACGTAAAACCGAAGAAAAAGCGAAACGCAAAGAAGAAAGGCGTAAACGCTATTTACGAAATAAACGGTAATGATTGCAAAAGAGGGGCGGAATGCCCTTCTTTTGACTATTTCGATATTCCCGCTAAATTCAATAAGATATCTTCTAGTTGATCCCAAGGCATTAAGTGGGAATCTATCACTTCTAACCGCGACTCAAATCCCTGTAGAGTTAATTCGTTTACTGATAATACTCCATGGGTCGCATTAAATGCATAGCACCCTTTATTCGTATTAAGAACCCCTTTCACTCGCTCAGCCGTAAGCTCACTAAGCATAGAAAAGAGAGCATCAAAATCAAAGGTATGTTCTGCCCCAAATAGCCATCCACAACTGAAATAGCCTTGGCCTCGATTCTCTTTACGAATAAATGCCTTCCCTGGGTCAAGAGCAAATTGTGGTTCAAGCTGTGCATGGTGGTGGTGATGTGCATCAATTTGTGTAGAAGCGCATCCATGAATACGTTCTATATCCAGAATCTCTATCGCTAACTGCCCTTGAGAAACCAGCTTATGGAATACTTTGGCTGGAACTTGATTTGTCACCCAGTCATTAAAAGCATCAATATCAGCCGCTGAACATTGATCCACCTTATTGCCTATCACTACATCTGCGGTTGCGAGTTGATCATTAAAGTTTTGATTTCCTAAATGTTTAGCATTACTAAGATGACGGGGATCAACTAAACCAATGGTTGCTTTCAAATCCACATAGGGTTGATATTGAGGAGAAAGCAAGGTGGCGACGACTTGTTTCGGGTGACCAAGCCCCGTAGGTTCAATCAATAGCCGATCTGGCTGTTGTCGTAACAAGATATTAATACCGACAGACATAGGGACCCCTGCTGTACAACACATACATCCACCAGGGACTTCCTTAATAAAAGCGCCCTGCTCTGACATCATTGCCCCATCAATGCCAATTTCGCCAAACTCGTTGACCAGTACAGCCCACTTTTCATGACTAGGTTTATGTTTTAATAAGTTAAGAATAGCGGTGGTTTTACCAACGCCAAGAAAGCCGGTGATGATATTAGCGGGTATCGTTTTGGGCATAGCGCACTCCTTTTTAGAGCAAGGAGTATACCTAGAAAAATGGCAACGAGTAAAATAGCAAAAGGCGTACTGTAATAAGTACGCCTTAATCCTCGTTACTCAATCGTGAGTCTGCAAATCAGGAAGTCTATAGTTGCAACCTGATCAAAGTCGAGGCTATTGGAGTTGTATGTTTGAATCCATCCAAATTGTAGGTAAGGCTCTCGTTTCCTCCAGTTGAAATACTTTGTTTGCCTTACGCCTTAACTATGGCTGATTTATTGGTAAATTCAAATCTTTTACCCTATTTTCTAACGTAGATCGCGCTTTTGACCGCTCATTCCAAAAATCTTCATTTTTGGAACTCAATATTTCATCTTTGGATCTATAGTTAAAAGATTGTCCGCGTATAATTTACATTTTGTTACTTGTCACGAGGCTAACCACTTAATGTCAAAGCGAGAGAAATTTCCTCATAGTTTGCTTGCCAAAGTTCCGAAAGATACCCTCAATCAATTTCTCTCCAAAGATAAAACCTCTATTTCTGTATTGTTATTGGCCATTGTGGTTGGCGTACTCGCAGGCTTAGTCGGAACTTATTTCGAACATGCTGTCCATTTGGTTTCAGAAACGAGGACAGAATGGTTAAAAGGCTCGATTGGTCATCTTCTCCCGCTCTGGTTAGCCGCATTTTTAATCAGCTCAGGCCTTGCTTGTATTGGCTACTATCTCGTTCATCGTTTTGCGCCAGAAGCCGCCGGCTCGGGTATTCCTGAAATAGAAGGTGCTATGGATGGTATACGCCCAGTACGTTGGTGGCGAGTTCTACCGGTTAAATTTTTTGGTGGTATGGGCGCTCTTGGCTCAGGGATGGTGTTAGGACGAGAAGGGCCAACAGTTCAAATGGGCGGAGCGATTGGCCGGATGGTGTCAGATGTATTTCAAGTAAAAAATGAAGATACACGTCATTCTTTACTCGCGGCTGGTGCGGCTGGTGGGCTGGCGGCCGCATTTAATGCGCCATTGGCAGGAATCATGTTTGTGATGGAAGAGATGCGCCCTCAGTTTCGGTACACTCTCATCTCAGTGCGGGCAGTCATTGTCTCTTCTGTTTCTGCAAACATCGTTTTTAGAATGATTAACGATCAAGCCGCGGTGATAACTATGCCACAATACCAGCCTCCAGAGCTCATTGCTCTGGGGCTTTTTTTGTTATTGGGTGTGTTATTTGGCGTCTTTGGGGTGCTTTTTAACAAGTTGATTACTCTTGCTCAAGATTTTTTTGTCCAGATTCATAAAAATACTCGAGCACGCTACCTCATCACAGGCTCACTACTTGGTGGCTGCTTTGGGTTGACTCTGCTTTATATTCCAGAACTAACCGGTGGTGGTATTGCCTTGATTCCAGCAGTAACCACTGGAGAATATGGCGCAGCATTGCTTTTGTTACTTTTTCTTGGTCGAATTCTCACCACATTACTCTGTTTTGGATCCGGTGCACCTGGTGGTATTTTTGCCCCTATGTTGGCTTTGGGAACCTTGTTTGGTTATGCCTTCGGCCTTATCACCCAAAGTTTATTCCCGGAATTGAATATAGAGCCAGGAATGTTCGCCATTGCAGGTATGGGGGCTCTCTTTGCTGCCACCGTTCGCGCACCTATCACCGGCATTTTATTAGTTATTGAAATGACAAATAACTACTATTTAATTTTACCGTTAATCATTACCAGCCTTGGTGCCGTTATTTTTGCTCAGCTATTTGGTGGTCAGCCCATCTATAGCCAGCTATTACATCGAACCTTAAAGAACGAAAAATTACGCCAACAAGATTTACCACAGTCTTAATCATTACGTAGGATCACGGTCAATACACACTCGATACGAAGGTAATAATGAGATATTTATCACTGTTACCTTATCATTTTGTGATATCCATCAGCCCAATTATCCTCACCGATTCATCCAAACTTGGTAGAATCGCCGCTCATTGAGTACGGCGGTATAGACAAGGAGTTGGAGATTGAATTGGAAAAGGTTGATTCATGTGCAGAGCGTTCCCCCAGCTCAAGCCGCTTTAGCATTAGGCGTGATTGGATTAGGGCAAGCTTGGGCTTTGTACTTGCCGAGTGTCGGGTTAATCATCCGTCCATATATGGCCATAGCCGGAGCGATACTTCTACTGCCCGTGCTTCTAAAATATCTGACCAGTTACTCAACATTTATTAACGATATTCGCCATCCACTGTCAGGAAGCCTGATGGCCCCCATGAGTATGGCTTTACTGATCTTGTGTGATTACTTAGCCGTAATTTCTCCTGCTATCGCCTACCCAATTTGGGCGGCCTCACTCCTGCTACACATCACCATGATGCTCTTATTTTTTCACTTTCAACTACAACATTTCAATATTGCCCATATCGTACCCAGTTGGTTTTTGTACCCGGTTGGGCTAATCAGTAGCTCTCTTGCTGGCACGCAGTTTGGGCATACGGTATTTTCTGAAACCTTAGTAAGTATCTGTATTGCTATCTATTTTGTTATGCTGCCCCTGGTATTATATCGCTTAGTGTTTGAAGGGATGCTCCCGAAACGAGCTCGACCTACCTTGGCGATCATGGCGGCACCGATCAACCTGACATTGGCAACTTACTTAGTTAACTTTTCATCTCCAGATCCCATTTTAACCGGCGCATTGGCGGGCATCGCTATCACGATGACTTTGCTCATTTACTTGTGTTACTTCAGACTGCTCCGTTTAAAATTCCAACCCTCTATTGCCGCCGTCACCTTTCCTTCTGTTATCAGTGCTATCGCAATGCACCATTTAGCCGTATTCTTTGATCACTATTATCCTCAATGGGATTGGCTACATCATTTCGGTTTTTTAGAACTGACCATTGCAACATTACTTGTTATTTGGGTTACCTGGGGATATATACGCATGTATTGGCCAGAAATCACTGCGGAACCTCCTCAAAAAACGGCATGATCTCCCTCAATAATGAGAGCCAGCCCTCATACTACTTAGTGAGTATTCTATAGTTTTCGCGGCTCATAGACAGAATCAAAAAGCGCACCTAAACTTAGAGTAATTCAACAATATAGGTCACTGCGATGAAAAGAAATTCCATCCACGCTTATATTATGATCAGCTTACTGCTTAGTTTCGGGATGTTTTCATCACTAACATTAGCCGACGATATCTTTCCAACTCGGCCATTAACCATGTTAATTGGCTTTAATCCAGGGGGTAGCACGGATGTGCAAGGGCAAGTACTGGCTAAAATACTCACTGAGCAGCTCAATCAGCCAGTTAAGATTATCTATCATTCAGGTGCTGGCGGTGCAGCAGCAGCGGCTATGCTGGCTCATAGTCATGATCAAGGTTATACCTTCCAATATGGTCTTTCGCTTCCCTACACTTTTGCACCGCTCGTCAGCCCCTCCTCCTACTCAATAAACAGTTTTCGCTATGTTGCAGGCGTTACCTTAGATCAAAATGCTTTTATTACAGGCCCCAATAAGCCCTTTAAAACTTGGGATGGATTTATTCAATACGCCAAAGTCAATCCGGGGCTAATCTATGCCTCACAAAACGCTCAAGATCGATTTGTGATCAATCGAGTCATGCAACGAGAGAAGATTTCCTTACGTATCGTCCCCACCACAGGAGGAGCAGGTATGGCCCCTCTTATTTTATCGGGGGATGCGGATATCGCCTTTAGCGGAGGGACACACAGTATTTATACAGAGTCTGGATTAATGCATGTCTTAGCCAGCCTCGCGGATGAACGATTGGCCTATTACCCCGATGCCCCATCCTTAAAGGAGTTGGGTTATGAGGTGAGTGTCCATGCGATACGCGTCGTTGCCGTTCCGGCGAATACTCCAGATAAGCATGTTGCCATTCTCACACAAGCGCTAAAAGCAGCAACCCAAGACCTTCGTTTTCAACAAGTCACTGAACAGAAAATAAAAATGCCCGTTATTTTTATGGAAGAACAAGAATTAAAGACACTGTTTACAAGCCAACTGGATGAATATAAAAAACTTATTTCGGAATCTCAGCAGCTAAAACAGACATTCAATCAACCATAATCAAAGCTGAGATGAAAGCAGCGCATAGGCCGTACAGGAGTAATGATTCTATGTCACGGAATCCAACGCCGAAAAATACTAAGAAAAAGACGTGGGAGTTGAAATTTGCCACACGTGTCACCTTCATTTTTGGCTTTCTCGGTTTACTGGCTCTGCTAGCTTCGATGCTGTATTCACTACACACCGCTGAAAACTATTTACAATCCAAAATAGACAGCAACCTGACTCAACGGCAGCGAACCGTTCAAAGTTTAATTGAAAACCGATTAGACCTATTGGAAGTTTACTTGCACACTACGGCATCTAACCGCATTTTTTCTTCTTTAGCCGAACAAGATACTGAATTTGATTCTGTGGCTGAAGATATGATTTTTATGCTACAAGATTCAAATATGGGAGCCATTCTAGACCTATTCTTTCTCGTCGATACATCCAATAACTTACTGGTAAATGCTGGCTTACCTCTGTACGACATCCAGCCACTGCTACAGAAAATCAATACCCCTTTACACTATACTAACCAATGGGTATTGGTACACAGCGCCCCTCTCACAGCAGTGATTAAAGCGGTTCCCATCTTTGATCCCGCCACCATTCGCTTAAGGGGATATATGTTTATTGGCTTAGCCATTGGACAAAACCGAAGTTTCGTCAAAACATTAGCAGAGAAAGCAGATTTAGATAGCTTCTCTATCCACTATCAAAACAACCCACTTATCCAGTATCAAACATTAACCGCACCGTCCCAAATATTACCTTCTACTGCTGAAGGTACGGATCTTTCAGAGAACGAATCATTTTATTTACTTGATTCACCCGTTGTTCTGCATGAAGAAAGTTACCCCATAACGCTTAAGTTAGGAATGGAGAAAAGCCGCTTCCCTTCTACAACAGAACACTATATGCGTTCTTTTCTACTCTTATCTGGCGGTTTTCTCTGTTTATTAACCATTGCGGCTTGGCTATTGCATCTCAGTCATAACCGAGCGATTAGTCAATTAACAAACTACATTCAAGGTATACAGCAAGGGTTAAGGGTGCATTTTTCTTCTACTGGTATTTATGAATACAACCAAGTAGGTGAAGCCATGCAACGTATGGTTGAGAACTTAAAAATTGCCGCCACCGTATTTGAATCCGCAGAAGGAATGATAGTGACTGACGCTAATCGGTACATTCTGCGAGTTAACCAAGCCTTTACCGATATTACTGGCTATCAATCTTACGATGTACTTGGCCAACACTTAGATATCATTCGTTCGACACAACACAGTGAAAGCTATTATGAAGAACTAAACCAACAGCTCATCACATATGGTGCTTGGCAAGGTGAAATGTGGAACCGCCGCAAAAATGGTGAGGAATATCTGCAATGGACACATATGACGGCGGTAATGAGTGATAATGACGAATCAGTCATCAACTATGTGATCACTTTAGTCGATGTTACTCAACGCAATGCGGCAGAAAATAAAATCAAACAACTGGCTTTCTACGACCAATTAACGGGGCTTCCAAACCGACAATTATTAATGGAACGCTTGGAACAAGCCCGACGAAATACAACAAGAGATGGCCATTACGGTGCCGTGCTATACCTAGATTTAGACGATTTTAAAACTCTCAATGATACCCGAGGACACGATGTCGGGGACAAGTTTTTAACGCTCGTCAGTCAACGATTAAGCGATTGCGTCAGACGGACCGATACAGTTGCCCGAATTGGCGGAGATGAATTTGTTATCGTGCTTGAACAACTGGGATTGAGTGAAGAAATGGCCTCTAAACGCGCCGACCAGCTTTGTCAAAAAATTCTCTATGCTCAGGCTCAACCTTATACCATTGATGGAATGGAGCACTTTAGCACCTTAAGTATTGGAGTTACCCTCTTCCAAGGTGAAGAGCAAAGTGTGGATGACCTACTCAAACACGCTGATTTAGCCATGTACCAATCAAAAGGGGCAGGAAGAAATACCCATCGTTTCTTCAACCCCGAGATGCAGAAAAAAGTATTAGCTCATGCGGCTATGGCAAGCGATCTTCGCTATGGATTAAGCCATAACCAATTTATTCTTTACTATCAGCCTCAAGTTACGCACAACGGTCAATTAATTGGTGCTGAGGCGCTTATTCGTTGGAGGCACCCCAAGCATGGCATGATCTCCCCAGCTCAATTTATTCCCGTTGCTGAAGAAACGGGGTTGATTCTACCCTTGGGGGAATGGGTACTAAACCAAGCTTGTAAAGTACTAGCAACTTGGCAACACACTCCACTAACAGAAGAATTGGTGCTAGCCATCAACATCAGTGCAAAGCAATTTCATCAAACCCATTTCGTGGAACAAGTGATTAATGCCCTTCAGCAACATGGAGCCAATCCTCAACAATTAAAACTAGAAATTACCGAGAGCATGCTGCACCAAGACCTAAAAGATACCGTCACCAAAATTACACAATTGAAACAGCATGGTGTCCATTTCGCCTTAGATGATTTTGGAACCGGATATTCATCACTCAACTACCTCAAGCAATTGCCCTTAGATCAACTGAAAATTGATCAATCCTTTGTGCATGACTTACTGACGAATACACATGATGCTGACATTGCACGCACTATCGTCTCCCTTGCTAAAAGCATGAAATTGTCTGTTATTGCCGAAGGTGTTGAAACCCAAGAGCAACGAGAGCGATTAGCCAGTTATGGCTGCCTCCATTTTCAGGGTTATTTATTTGGGGCCCCTGTTCCAATTGAAGAGTTTCCATTCAATTATGCTGAAGTAATATAAAAGCATCGAAAGCTGAAATGACTTTAATCGATCATATCATTGAAGTCATTCCGCCTATCCTCTTTTTTTTATCAAACTTATATCCCATAAAAACTCATAACGTAATCATGAATTTTATATTTAACCCTTTAATTAAAAAGATATTTTCATATATTCCTTTATAACTAGACTCTCTGAGTGTATGAATGATAAACAGATAATAAATTCACTATAATAGAGTTTTCTAGCGACAGCAAAACAATAATATATCCTTAATGACAACTGTTTTTTTTCGACCAAAATATCCATTGTCAGCTGGCATTTATTAAATATTAAAAGGATATAATCGATGAAAAACGATGCCAAAAATACGCGTCTACCTGAGTTTATTCAAACGCGTTTAGATTTATTTGTCCATGACCTCATTGAGAGTAATCACAATGGTAAACATCTTGTATTAGGGAAAAGACCCCAAAATAATGATATTATTTTACAAAGTAATGACTATCTCAGCTTATCCAATCATCCTTTAATTAAAGATCGATTGAAACATGCTATTGATGAAAGCCATGATAGCCTTTTTATGTCTGGTATTTTTTTACAAGATGCTCAAACTAAACCACCACTTGAAAAGCAACTGGCTGATTTTGCTCAGTTTGATACTTGTCTATTATCGCAATCTGGATGGAATGCAAATACAGCGTTATTGCAGACAATTTGCTCACCTGAAACTCCGGTTTATATTGATTTTTTTGCCCATATGTCAATGTGGGAAGGCGCACGCTATGCTAATGCTCAGTTACACCCATTCATGCATAATAACTGCGATCATCTGATCAAGCTCATCAAGCGGTATGGCCCTGGTATTATTGCGGTGGACTCCATCTATAGCACGATAGGAACCCTAGCCCCACTGGTGGATCTCGTCACCATAGCAAAACAATACCATTGTGCTATTTTAGTGGATGAATCTCATTCATTCGGTGTTTGTGGACCACAAGGTGCAGGGCTACTGTGTGAGCTAGGATTATCTAACTACGTCGACTTTATGACCGTCAGTCTAGCAAAAACCTTTGCTTATCGAGCGGGGGCGATATGGGCAAACAATAATGTCGATAAATGCCTTCCCTTTGTTGGCTACCCTGCTATCTTTAGCTCAACCATTCTTCCCTATGAAGTCGAGGCACTTAGTGCAACATTAGAGGTGATAAAAGCCTCAGATGAAAAGCGAGAACAACTGTTTCACCATGCGCAAACCTTACGAACAGCATTAATTAAACTAGGCTTTACTATACGTAGCCAATCTCAAATTATCGCTTTAGAAACCGGAGATGAAGAAAATACAGAAAAAGTCAGAGACTATTTAGAAGAAAATGGTGTATTTGGTGCAGTATTCTGTCGCCCCGCAACCGCAAAAAATAAAAATATTATTCGATTATCTTTAAACAGCTCACTAACGCAAGAGCAATTGGATAAAATTATCCACGTTTGTAGTTTAGCAATCAATAATACAAATTTATATTTTAAATAACGATTAAACCTAGCAAACAAGTGATCAATAGCAACATTGTTGATCACTTGTTTATAAATAATCATAACCAATTTGCTATTTTTCTTAAAAGAATTTCTTTATCTGCCGGTTTTACAATATAATCATTCATGCCTATTTTATAAATTTCAGAAACCGTTTCTGATCGATCATCGCCAGTATATCCAATAATAGGAATATGATGATAGCTTGTATCTAAATTACGGATAGCCTTAGTTGTATCGAAACCATTCATTACCGGCATATCAAGATCCATAATAATTAAATCCACACTTTCATTTGAAAGAATCTCTAATGCCTGTTTACCATTATTGGCTTGAAAAACTTCATAACCTTGTTTTTCCAACAATAAGGCAGAAAAGAGACGTAATGATTCATTATCATCCACTAATAAAATACGCCGTTGATAGCAAACTTCAGCTGATTTAATCTGATTTCTATTGGCCGAATTTTCCTCCATTTCAAAAAATAGTTGCTCCATCATTAATGAACTATCAAGTAATAGTTGGTGCATTTCAATTGGATAAATAGTTAAATACCGTGAAATATTAACCGGATAATGATGGTTTTTATCATATAAGTATCCAATTTTTGCTTCAGTGAAATGGAGCTTATCTTCTAATACACTCAGTCTACCCCATTGTGATGATAATTTATCCAGATTAATTAAAATAACATCGAACTCAAATTCAAATTCTTCTCGTTGAATGGCTTGTTCAAGGCTGACGCTATTCATAGAAAAACCTTGATAAAACGCCTGTTCATTCAAATGATGATAAATAATTTCCTGTTCACCGATATATAGAACCGACTTAGACTTCATTAAATCCAGTTTGATGTGTTTCACTCGTTCAGAAAAATAATCGGGAAAAGTTAGGATAAATTCGGTCCACTCACCAAAAACAGAACGACAGTGAATACTTCCACCAAATGAACGCATTACTTTTCGGCAGAAAGGTAACCCTAGCCCATAGCTATTATTTTTACCAAAAGTATAAAAATCTTTAAAAACTTCATCAAGTTGATCAGGAGCAATTCCCACACCATTATCTCTAACCACAATAATATTGTTATCAAATTGCCGCTTTAGCTTGATATCAATCTGAAAATAGTCACTATTTTGGTAATAAAATGCATTTTTCAGCAAGTTATATAAGGCAAACTTAAGCAAGGTATCACTGCCTAAAAAATCAAACTCATGCTCAATCGTCACCGTTACCATCGATTTATCCAATGCTTTCGGATAGGAAAATGAACGTATCGCATTATTTACGATGGCTTTCGCTGAATGTTTTTTAAATGTTGACGTCGAAACTCGATTCTGATCAATGGAGGTAAGGAGTAAATCTATCGTCTCATTGCCTGAATGAATCACCTCATCGGCATTATTTAACACCTCTTGTATCTGAGCCAATTCTTGAGCCGTGAATGTGTAGCTCACACTCGTCGATTCAGCCGCAGGTAACAGAGCGCGTAGCACATCTACCGAAGATTTTAATGCACTTAGCGGGTTACGCATTTCATGGGCAATCCCTGCACCAAAAGACTTTGCAATGGACACTTTGCTTTCATGAGAGATCTGGTTACGAAAATAGAATAAGTTGCCAAATACATAGGTAAAAATAAAAATAGGCACATACGTTAATGAAATGAGCTGGCTAGGCTCTGCCTTCATCACATAATACGCGGTAAAATATGCCATAAGTGAAGCAATCAAGGCTTGTATTAGCATCACTTTGGTTTCATGCACCAGCAAGATGTGTAAAAAGATAGATGCCATAAAAGACATCGCCCACTCAGTGGACCAGCTGTTCATTAACATCATATAAAAAAAGAAGAACGGCAGACAAAACCCAATAGAGAAAAGGTAGTAATACGGCAAATAACGGTGAAAAACCTTGGGTAAAAAATGGCGAAAAGCAATACCCGCAAAGAGAAACGAGCAAAAACCTCTCAGCTCAAGCGACTCATATGGCTGTGGAAACAGGTAAGCCCAGACATAATAATAGACAGGAAACCCGATCAGCCCCATCCACCCGACTAACGTGAGATTTGGCTCTGCATATTGGTATATTTTTTTTATTGCATCCATATTATTCACCAGTATGAGTGAGCGGAGTAGTCATCACTATACAATAAGTTTGATGATACTGCCGCGAACGGATGTCTCAACATCCAATCTTAATGCAATTTGCTCTTTCAATTCAGCCACATGAGAAATAATACCAATGCATCGCCCCCCTTGTTGTAGATCGATCAAGGTTTGAATCGCCAAATCGAGTGATTCGGGATCTAAACTGCCGAACCCTTCATCAATAAATAAGGTTTCTAAGCGAATACCGCCGCTATATGATTGCACGACATCGGATAGACCCAAGGCGAGCGATAGCGCCGCCATAAAAGATTCTCCTCCCGACAAGGTTGCAACATCACGCCATTTTCCGGTGTAGGCATCTTCCACCATCAGGTCGAGACCAGAACCAGCATTCCCTTTCGCGCGATCCTCTTTACGTTTAAGCCAATAGCGCCCTTTGCTCATTCGTTGTAGACGCTGCGAAGCTTGTATCAGAACATCTTCAAGTAACACGCCCAACACAAAGCGGTGTAAGCTCACTTTTGCGCCAGTTTTGCCACTGGCAATGTCACTGAGGGTTCCATAAATTTGGTACTCTTTTTCCAATGCAGCATTATGCTCATGCAAACGAATCAGTTTCTCACTCACTTGTTGTAAGCTATCAAGTCGAGAACGCTGTTGAGTAAAATCGTTAAGCTTGGCGCTAAGATCGCTTTGCTGAGCCTCCACACTGGCTTGAATTTCCGCTAAGTGTGGCGGCTGTTTATCGGTTAACGTCTGGTGCAAATTATCCAGCTTACCTTGTAGCGTGGACCACAACTGCTCAAATTGACGGATTTTTCCCTCCATTTCAACGATTGAAGCCTCATCAACTCGAGCCTGCAAATAGTGCTCTTGATCCGTGAAAGGACTTTGACTCAGCGCCGCCTGCCACACCTGCTGCATACGTTGCCACTCTTTTGTCCATGTTGCACACTGCTCATTGGCACTGGTTAATGAAGATTGAGCCGCTGAGCGATGATTCTGGGCTTGCGTTAAATGGGTTCTTGCCGATTGTTCAGCTTGCTGTAGCGCTTTAATTTGTTTATGCACCACAGAGTATCTTTCTCTCACTTCATCGACATGAGTAAAGTCGCTGCTGATCTCTGCCTGCAAACTAGAGACTTGGGTTTGCGCTTCAATTTCCCGCTGCTTCACTTGTTCTAACGCACTCTTTTGCTGCTCAGCTTGCGATTGAGTTGTGCGTAGCTCTTGCTCTAACTGCGCGATTTTTACCTCAAGTTGCTGAGGGTTGAGTCGTGAAAGCTGTTCGATCTCTTGAGTGAGCTGTTTATCCTGCTCTTGCAGTGTCGCTAAATCGGCGATCTGTTTCTGTGCTATCAGCTCAGCGACTTGCTGCTGCTCTTGTTCAAAATAGCTCAATTCACTTTTTACTTGCTGGTGTTGCTTTAACCATTCAATCTCACTGGCTTCTGCTTTTTTCTGCCCCTCTCTCGCTTGTTTCACTTGCTCTTTAGTGACAACGTCACTGGAAAACTGGGCAATATTGGGGTGGGTATGGCTCCCACAGACCGGACATGCCTCACCTTCGCTTAACCTTTGCGCCAACTCTGCGGCTTGGTTGGTGTGCCAGCGCAATTCTAATTGATCCGCTTGCTGCCTTGCCTGCTGAGCATCCGTTTGTGCCGTTTGGTAACGGCGATCAACCTGCTTAAATTGCTCAGTAAGTTCAGTGACTTTCTTAACCAGTGATTGTTGTTTAAGACGTAGCGTTATGTGATCGCTCATTTGTGCTTGGGTAAGCTGCTTAGCTTCCAGACGACTTTTTTGCTGGTGAACCTTTTCGACTTCTTCGCGTTGAGCTTGCAGTTGAGTTTCGAGCATTTGCACCTTAAGCAAGGCTTGCTCAACACCTTGCTGAGCGGTAAGCCACTGCTGCTTTGCATTGTGATGAAGCTTTTTCTGCTCTTCTAAAGCCGCAAATTTTTTTCCAATCCCTTCCAATTGATAAAGTTGCTGATTCAGTGGTTCCACTTGCTCGGCAGACTTCGCCGCCTGTTGATAGGCAAATGTTGCCTCTTCTAGCTGCTTTTCAGCCAAGGCGAACGCTTGTTGCTTAGCCACTTGAGCTTGTTTGGCTAAGTCAAGTTGACGCTGAGCTTCGCGGTTTTGTTGATAAGGTAAATCGAGACGAGCCGCTTTCTGGGCTTGTTGTAAACTCTTACGCAAAGCCTCAATTGCGGGTTGCTGAGCAAGCATCGCCGTTTTTTCTGCTGCAAGCTGCGCTTGTTGGCTAAATTGCTTTTGTAGCTCTTGCGCATCGTTCCATTGTCGTTTTAAAGCATCGAGTTGCTTTTGTGACGCCTGATACGCTTGCTCACTGCGTTGCACTAACGGCTTAATGGCTAATATTTCGGCTTGTAATGCTTCTTCACTACTCAGTGAAGTAACGTCTAACGCCCCTTTGATCTGATGGTCAAACTGCTCTTTCTGTTTACGAATACCTGCGGCTCGCTCAAGCAATTCTCGCTCAATTTGCACGTAAATCTGAGTTTGAAATAGCTGACCAAAAATTTGTTCGCGCTCTTTGGAGTTGGCGATTAACAATTCACGAAACTTTCCTTGTGGAATCACCATCACTTGCCGAAATTGCTTAACATCAAGCCCAATCAACTCCAGCACCGCTTTACCGACCGGAGTTGGACGATGCGCAATCAGTTTTTCTTCTCCCGACTCGAGTAGTTCAACTAAACTTGCCGCATGGTTTTTCTTGGTTGTCCCTTCTCCACGCTGTTTCGCCACTTCTTGATCAGGGCTGCGAGTGAGCATAAAACGGCGTTGGTCTAGCTCAAAAATAAACTGAACTTCCGTCAACATCGAATCGGGGGCATAGTCACAGCGCATTTGATCGCCAGAGCGTTCACTCCCGGTGGTTTCCCCATATAAGGCATAACAAATCGCATCTAGAATGGAGCTTTTCCCAGCCCCTGTTGGACCATTAATCAGAAAAAGGGGCGCATGACCAAACGCTCTAAAGTCAATCACTTGTTGAGCAGCAAAAGGACCAAAAGCTTGTAGAGTCAATTGAATCGGACGCATAATTACAAAGACTCCCCATGTTTAAGCGATTGAATAACTTGAGATATGGCAAGTTCTTGTTGAGCAGATAACGGCTCTTGTTTGGCTTCCAGAAAGAAATCCCGAAACATGTCCATTTCGCCACGCGCCAGCCGCGCACGCCCCATGGCTTGATCGGCATCCATCAACATCCCCGGTTTTTCTAAATGCAAAACATTCGGGTAGACTTTGCGTAACTTTTCCATGGGGTCAAGAATCGCGTGCTTATCCATCAGGCGTACTAACAGGTAATCTTCATGATGAGGGTCGCACTGCCCTTGTGTAATTAATGCTTGTAACTCACCTTCCACAATGCGCATATCGTGGGGGGATGACAAAGGAAGGTGCTGTGCCGACGCAAATCCGTCTTTATTTAGCTCAACCAGTGTCATCCCTTTCTTCTGATGCTGCTCAGAAAAGCTGTACTTCATCAAAGATCCACTGTAGCGGATAAAGTCTTGTCCTTTCTGCTGAGGCTGATGCAAATGCCCTAATGCAACATAATCAAAGGGTAGGAAATGTTCATGGTTAACTCGGTCTGACCCACCAATAGAAAGCGGGCGTTCAGATTCAGATTCCATCGCACCATCGACAAAACAGTGACTAATCAATACGTGACGCTGTGACGAGTCAAACTGCTCAACAATACGCTCGCAGAGATATTGATGGGCTTCGTCATGGCTACTGACTTTATTTTGAAACGCATCTCGCACCAATTCAGGGTCATTATAAGGCATACCATAAAACGCCACTTCCCCCGCTTGAGCAGAGTTCAGCACCACAGGTGTTAGCATTTGAGAAAAGTTACTGATGATATACAAACCGGATGATTGCATCTGTTTGGCGGCAAAGCCCAAACGCTTGGCACCGTCATGATTACCCGGAATCATAATCATCGGAATACCCAATTGCCCACAAACTTTGCTGACTACCTCATCCAATAATTCAATGGCAGCGGTCGGTGGTACAGAGCGATCATACACATCACCAGCGACAATCAACGCATCAACAGGATTGTGCTCCATATACTGAATCATTTGATTAAGGACGTGCCGTTGATCATCAAGCAGTGACACATTGTGGAATTGACGACCTAAATGCCAATCAGAGGTGTGCAGAAACTTCATTCCAAGCCTGTAAGCCAATAGGGATAATAACGCTATGATATACCTAACTAACTTCAAGATGCTAGGAACAATCAACCCATGCTATGGGCTGATTTCATCGCTTCTCTGATACAAAAACTCACCAACCGTCGATAGCAGCGGTGGTGAGTCAATCACATAAAGGTATAGACTAACGACGAACTTTGAGCTTTCTTGGTACCAGTTCAATTCCTGTTGAGTAGCGTTTAGCCGAAGCATTCAGTGCCAGTGCTAAAGCGCTATCAGCAATGAGTTCAAATTGCTGGGGTAACGAGTTAATTTTTATAGGTAAAAAATCCAACAACCGATTATCACCAAAGGTGGCTAAACGCAACTTCTCCATTAATAATGGGTATTCTAAGAGCACATCCAAAATGCCTTCTAATAAGGTATATGATGTTGCAACAATAGCATCGGGCATCATCCCTTCTCTTCGCCACTGTTCAAAAATTCTTCGCCCTTCTTTTCGATTAAAGTGCTCGCCATACCCTAGTAAGGCTTGTTTATTTTCCGCTTTTAACGCAGATTCAAAACCGAGCTGGCGTTCTTGAGAGATACTGAGTTCTGGCAAGGCTCCAATCAACCCAACCGTCGTCACCGATTGACTCAATACGGATTGGGTTAACTCAAAAGCCGCGCCAAAATCTTCACTGATCACACAAGGAAAATATTCATCATCTAAAGGACGGTCAATCGCAATCACAGGTGTCCCCGCCTGCTGCATTTTCCAATAGAATTCACTGGCCTCGGGCATACTACTGGCCACAAATAAAGCATCAATTCGACGAGAAACCAGAGCCTGTGCAACGTTTTTTTCAATATCTGCATCATCATCCGAGCAACCGATTAAGATTTGATAACCGGCTTGTCGTGAATTTTGCTCTAGCAACTTTGCTAATTTGGCATAACTGGTGTTTTCCAGATCAGGGATGATCAAACCAAATGATCGGCTATTGCCTGCTCGAAGCGAAGAAGCCGCTAAATCCGGTCGATAATTATGCAGCTCAACCACCGCCATCACTTTCTGTTGCGTTTTTTCACTGATTCGGTATTTGGTCGCTTTACCATTAATTACATAGCTTGCCGTGGTTTTAGAGACGCCAGCCAACTTGGCAATTTCATCAAGTGTCATATCCATTACTCTGGTTCTGTGCGTGGGATCATAGAAATAAATCTTCGATCCTAAATTGAGTTGAATTATAGGCTGAATCGATTCAGTATGAAAGCTGAAAGGATTCAGCAAAAACCTAAATTGGTAGCCAAGTCGAGTTTTTTAGAATAAACCTAATAAAACAGGCTCATTTTTATCAGTGACCGTTTTGCTAAATTTTTTTGAACTTAAAGCTGAAACGATTCAGCTTATTTAAATCACCATAACATCAGTCAGCAAGTCGTCAAGATTTGGTGTTATGTCAAAAAGCCTTTGATGGGCTAAGGGGCCAAACATGCTGCAACTTTCACCTAAAGATATTCGACTAGAACAAACGCCGTCCAACAAGCAAGAGGCCATTCGTTCTATCGCGGCGGATCTGACAGAGAAGAAACTGGTCGAATCCGGCTATGTCCAAGGCATGCTAAATCGAGAGGCACAAAACTCAACGTTCTTAGGTAATGGTATTGCGATTCCACACGGTACAACCGATACCCGCGACTTAGTGCAAGAAACGGGTGTGGCGGTTCATCATTTTCCTCATGGTGTGGATTGGGGTGACGGTAATACGGTTTATGTTGCAATTGGGATTGCAGCAAAATCAGATGAACATTTAGGCATTTTAAAACAGCTGACCAAAGTCTTGTCTGCTGATGGTGTCGAGGAGAAGCTCAAGCAGGCAAAACAAGCTTCAGATATTGTTGCCCTACTCAATGGCGATGTTCAGTTTGAAGCAGAGTTTGATGCTTCTTTAATTCAGCTTCTGTTTCCAGCAAGCGATATGATTCAGATGAGCGTGGTTGCAGGTGGATTGCTTAAAAACACGGGTTGTACTGAAAGCGAGTTCGTTGCCGAGCTTGTGACCAAACAGCCAACCCATTTAGGTAAAGGCCTTTGGTTGATCAGCAGTGATAAACACGTAAAACGCAGTGGTATGTCTTTTGTTTCAACCGCCAACCACTGCGAATATCAAGGGATGGCAGTGAAAGCATTAATCGCGATTGCAGCTTGTAATGCCTCTCACCGCACTTTGTTGGATAAGATAATTCAACTCGTTTTTGCTCAACAACAAGAAAAACTATTACAAGCCGATGCTCAGCAATTGGTCGAATTCTTTACTCAAGAAGCCACTACCGAAAGTGCCCCACACAGTGAAACCGGCAATGGCGAAAGTGCTGTCTTTAAAATTACCAATGCTCACGGTTTGCACGCCCGTCCAGGAGCCATGCTGGTGGCTGAAGCGAAAAAATTTGAGTCCAACATTAAAGTCTCAAACTTAGATGGTGACGGTAAAGCCGTCAATGCCAAAAGCTTAATGAAAGTGATTGCATTGGGCGTGAAACACGGCCATCAATTGCAATTTACCGCAGAAGGTCCAGATGCTGCACAAGCTCTGGAATCTATCGGATTAGCCATTAAATCTGGCCTTGGTGAGCATTAAGGAACCCCGTCATGAGTAATAAAGTTGTTACGATTACCTTAAACCCAGCCTTAGATTTAACTGGTAGTTTAGATAGCTTACAGGTCGGCTCGGTCAGCTTAGTTAAGCAAGGATCTCTGCATGCCGCAGGCAAAGGGGTTAATGTCGCTAAAGTGCTGAGCGATCTCGGAGCTAAGGTTACCGTTACTGGTTTTCTTGGCCTAGATAATCAAGAAATGTTTTGCCAACTTTTTGAGCAAATGGGAGCGGAAGATAAATTTGTCCGTATCCAAGGGGCAACACGTATTAATGTCAAACTGGTCGAAAAATCAGGTCAAGTCAGTGATATCAATTTTCCGGGCATTCATGTTAATGAGCAAGACATCGCTCGCTTTGAACAGACTTTGTTCCAACTTGCCGAGGATCACGACTATTTTGTGCTAGCAGGCAGTTTACCTTCCGGTGTTTCACCCCAACGTTGTGCCGCTTGGATAGAAAAGTTGGGATCGCTAGGTAAGAAAGTACTGTTTGATAGCAGTCGAGAAGCCTTAGCTGTTGGTATCAATGCCAAACCTTGGTTAATTAAACCCAACGATGAAGAGCTAGCCCAATTCGTCGGCCGTGAATTACACAGCCCAGAAGCTTGTCGCTTAGCCGCGGAACAGCTAGCCGACAAAGGTATTGATAATATCGTTGTCTCAATGGGGGCGGAAGGCACCATGTGGCTCAATCAAGGCCAATGGCTACACGCAAAACCACCCAAAATGAATGTTGTCAGTACCGTTGGTGCGGGCGATACCTTAGTCGCTGGCCTGTGCTGGGGACATATGCAAACCATGGAAAAAGAATCATTGATCACTTTCGCCACAGCACTCTCCGCTCTTGCGGTGACACAAGTTGGCGTGGGTGTACCCAGTGTTGAATACTTAACTTCCCTACAAAAAGATATCCACCTACAACCCGTTAGTCATCAAACTAACCATTAAGGACAGAAGGTCGAAACTATGAATATTGCCATCATTACCGCATGCCCCAGCGGGGTTGCCAATAGTATTATTGCCGCAGGTCTCCTTGAGCAGGCGGCCAAATCACTGAACTGGACTGCAGCGGTAGAGTGTCACTCTTCCGTATTGGAGACGCATACATTAACAGAAACCGAAATCGCACAGGCTGACGTGGTTATTCTTGCCACTAATACCCCTGTCGATACCACTCGTTTTGTTGGTAAAAAAGTCTACCAAAGTGATATTTCTGCCTGTACTAACGATCCCAAAACGTATCTCACCATGGCGGTCGAACAAGCGAAAGAACTTTCGGCTGCGGAAGCGACCGCTTTCCAAACATCGGCGACAACCAGCCATGCCGCGAAGAAAATTGTTGCAATTACTGCTTGCCCAACAGGGGTTGCCCATACCTTTATGGCCGCAGAAGCCTTAGAGGAAGAAGGTAAACGTCGAGGCCATCAGATAAAAGTAGAAACACGTGGCTCTGTGGGTGCAAAAAATCAGTTAACTGCACAAGAGATCGCTGAAGCAGACCTTGTGATCATCGCGGCCGATATTGAAGTACCGTTGGATCGCTTTAATGGTAAAAAAATGTACCGTACCAAAACGGGCCCTGCATTGAAAAAAACAGCAGAAGAGATGGATAAAGCTTTTGAAACAGCTACGGTTTATCAGCACTCTGGCAATGCAAATGATAATGCTACGGATGAGAAAAAAGGGGTCTATAAACACCTTATGACCGGGGTATCTCATATGTTACCAGTCGTCGTGGCTGGTGGCCTAATCATTGCCCTTTCTTTCGTCTTTGGTATTGAAGCGTTTAAAGAAGAAGGCACGCTTGCAGCAGCGCTCATGTCCATTGGTGGCGGTTCAGCGTTCGCATTAATGATTCCTGTTCTAGCTGGTTATATTGCTTTCTCCATTGCTGACCGCCCTGGTTTAGCTCCAGGCTTAATTGGCGGTATGCTTGCGAGCTCAACAGGTGCTGGTTTCTTAGGTGGGATCGCCGCAGGTTTTATCGCGGGTTATTCTGCAAAATGGATTGCTGATCATGTCTCTCTTCCACAATCGATGGAGGCATTAAAACCGATACTTATCATTCCTTTTATTGCCAGCTTAATCACTGGCTTAGTGATGATTTACATCGTAGGTGGTCCGGTTTCTGGCATTATGTCTGCCATGACAGAGTTCCTAAATAGCATGGGTTCCACCAACGCTATTTTGCTCGGTATCATTCTTGGCGCAATGATGTGCTTTGACTTGGGTGGCCCAGTGAATAAAGCGGCCTATACCTTTGGTGTCGGTCTGCTTGCTTCTCAAACCTATGCGCCGATGGCTGCAATCATGGCTGCGGGTATGGTTCCTGCACTAGGAATGGGCTTAGCCACTTTCCTTGCGAAAGACAAATTTGAAGCGGGCGAACGTGAAGCCGGAAAAGCCTCGTTCGTACTTGGCCTTTGCTTTATTTCTGAAGGTGCCATTCCATTTGCTGCAAAAGATCCAATGCGTGTGATTCCAGCCTGCATGGTGGGTGGGGCATTAACCGGTGCTTTGTCTATGTTATTTGGCGCTAAATTAATGGCTCCACATGGTGGTTTGTTTGTGCTGATGATCCCAAATGCAATTAGCCCGGTATTGATGTACTTAGTCGCTATTGCTGCCGGAACCGTGGTAACAGGAGCAGGTTATGCATTCCTAAAATCACGTGCAGCTGATAAACACGTAGCGACCGCTTAAATCCCTCTATTATTAGAAGCAACAACATGAAGTCTTGCCAGTGAGCGCTCCTCTCACTGGCTTTTTCCTTTTTCTAGGCCCAAATCCTGCTCCTACTGAAAAAGTGAACTACGCACTTTTGGCTTCACTTTGACGAGCATATCGATTCGCTAATAAAGCGCAGTAAAAGATCTGGATAGGATGGTAAAGCATGATCGGAAGCAAAAGCATACCAAGCGAAGGATCTGCACCAAAAATAACTTTAGCCATAGGAATACCCGCGGCTAAGGTTTTCTTAGTACCACAAAAAACCGCGGCGACCTCATCAACCAGAGCAAATTTCAACTGCTTTGCCCCCCACTGAATAAGGTGAGTCATAAAAAGTAGAACAAGCGTACAAATCACAATCGCCATCGCTAATAAACCCAGCGAAAACTCATGCCAAATGCCATTTACGATCGAGTCACAGAAAGCATTATAGACAATCATCAAAATGACGTATTTATCCACTTTATTCACAACAGATTGATTTCGTTCAGCCCAAGCGATCAAGTAAGGTCGTAAAAGCTGGCCTATCAGCATCGGTAAAAGAAGCAGTTTAGAAATAGAGAGAACTGATTCTAACAAATTGAGTTCAACCCCTTCAAAACCCATAAACAACTGAATAAGCAAAGGAGTGATAAAGACACCAATAATACTAGAGAGAGAAGCATTAAAAATCGCCCCCGGCACATTCCCCTTCCCAACACTGGTCATCGCGACAGAAGAAGAGATCGTACTAGGTAACACCAGCAGATAACAAAAACCAAATGCTAAGGCAGCAGGCATATAAGTGAGAAAAGCATCACCAAAAATCACCCATAACAGCGGGTAAACCACAAAGGTCGCCATCTGAATATAAATATGTAACCGCCAGTTAGTAATTCCGGCCTTAATCGCACGAGGCGATAAATTTAATCCATGCAAAAAAAAGACGATGGCAATCCCTACTCCTGTCAATTGATCAAGATGGATCCATCCACCAGATCGTCCTAATTCTGATGTAACGGTAGCGAAAGCCATTACAATGACCATGCCCAGTAAAAACCATTCTTTTTTGAGTTTATCGACAATATTCATTCGCTGTTCTTCTATTTATTCTGCCCACAGGCTTCACGGTTGGAGGGATAGGTGTGGATAGTAAACGGGTTACTTCCCTATCGCCATAAAAAATCGTCCCTTTCCCGCCCTTAGTCTCTGAACACAATACCATGAGTAGTACTTGTGTCATTGACTCAACATTAGATATATGCGAAATTTCATATATGTTTTTCAATCACACTTTTGATGCTAAGTCTAAGAAGTCTTTCATCAAACCATGTTCTTTAGGAGAACAATTATGGGGTTATTTGAACGCTATTTATCCGTTTGGGTTGGTCTTGCCATTGTCGGTGGTATTTTACTGGGTATCCTTGCTCCCAACGTGTTTGCCGTTGTTGCTCAATTTGAATATGCACAGGTGAACTTAGCCATTGCAGCGTTGATTTGGTTGATGATCTATCCAATGATGGTTCAAATTGATTTTTCTTCAATCAAAGATGTCGGTAAAAAACCCAAAGGTTTAATCTTAACCTTAGTTGTCAACTGGTTAATTAAACCGTTTACGATGGCTTTTTTAGGCTGGTTATTTTTCAAAGGATTATTTGCTGATTGGGTCGATCCACAAACAGCGACAGAATACATTGCAGGCATGATTCTACTCGGCGTTGCTCCTTGTACCGCGATGGTTTTTGTCTGGAGCCAACTCACCAAAGGTGATGCAAACTACACGCTGGTGCAAGTTTCAGTCAACGATATTGTGATGATTTTTGCCTTTGCCCCGATTGCTGGGTTCCTTCTTGGCGTTACCGATATCACGGTTCCTTGGGATACACTGCTGCTGTCTGTGGTGCTTTATGTTCTTATCCCACTACTTGCTGGTGCATTTACGCGCCAAAAACTCGATAAAGCGGATGACCACTCTAGACTCAATGTTTTTCTGACTCGCATGAAACCTTGGTCTATCGTTGGCCTCCTTGCCACTGTTGTATTGCTCTTTGGCTTTCAAGCAGAAACCATTTTATCCAAACCACAAGCCATCATACTCATTGCCATTCCACTATTAATCCAAACCTATGGTATTTTTGCCATTGCCTATTTTTTAGCGAAGAAGATGAATCTTCCTCACAATATCGCCGCTCCTGCTTGTATGATTGGTACTTCAAACTTCTTTGAACTTGCAGTTGCCGTCGCTATTTCATTATTTGGCCTTCATTCCGGATCCGCATTAGCAACCGTGGTTGGAGTGCTGGTCGAAGTCCCTGTTATGCTCAGCTTAGTATGGTTTGTAAACCGTACTCGCCACTGGTTCGATTAACTCCCCCGGCTGAAGTTAATTAATTGAAGTACTCGCTCGCACTTGCAAAGTAAAATTAACTTCTACCCTTGATGGAGGGGCCTCATTTTTAATGGCGTGCAAAAGCATTTCCGCGGCTTTTGCTCCCATTTTTTCATAATCAACTTCCAAACACGTTAAGCTAGGAAAAGCATGAGCTCCCATTGACGTCCCTTCTAACGAGATAATAGCCATATCCCACGGTACTTTAATCACTCGACGATGGCATTCAAAAAGTGCTCCTATGGCTATATCTTCATGACTACAAATTAAGGCATCTAAACCCGCCTCTCGTAGTAATAATTTACTCACTCCTTCAACACCTAGTTGAGCAGAAGGCCCTTCATGGGTTGTTAAAAAATGATCCGGAGTGAGATAATTTTCCAACATCGCACTTTGCCAACCATGTAATTTTTGCTGCAAGGTCGAGTGTTGTGTACGCGCTCCGATAAACCCGATCTTTTTAAAACCACGTTGAATCAAATGCTCGGTGGCTTGCTTCCCCATTTTAAAATGGTCAACGGCCATTGTTAAGTAGCCGACGTTAGCATTAAGCTCAGAGATTTCAAGCACTTGAGTATTCGCCGCATCAAGCAACTGCTGAGTTCTGGATGAATGAATCGAACCAAAAACAACAACACCAGTAGGGCGACTTTCCAGAAAAGTCGCCAATAATTTTTCTTCTTGTTCCGTCGAATAATCACTGTAACCCAGTAAAAGTTGATAGCCTGCTTTATTGAGTGTTTGCTGAAATCGAGGTAAAAAAAGTGCGCTCGACTTTTCAACCAGTGAAGGCAAGATCAAAGCAATAGAATGACTTTCACCAGAAGCCAGCGCTCCTGCTGTTTTATTGGGAATGTAACCGAGTTCGTCGATCACTTGTTGAATTTTTTCTCTGAGTTTTTCTGAAACAAGTTCCGCTATTCTTTCATCCAGTGGCATGAAAGGTGTCCCATTAATTGCGTTGGGTTCCATGGTTGTAGGTTCAGTTATGGTCTTCTTCCCAGCGATTGCTCATCGCTACATGAAACAAGTAACCGGCTCTGATGATGTCGCTATCGGGCATTTCTCAACTTTATCCTACGTATTAGCGGGATTTATTGGCAGTAAATTCGGTAATAAAGCCCACTCGACCGAAGAGATGAATGTGCCAAAAAGTTTACTTTTCCTACGTGATACCCCTGTCGCTATTTCATTTACCATGGGTATTATCTTTATTATTACTTGCTTATTTGCTGGCGGTGATTTTGTACGCGAAGTCAGTGGCGGAAAACATTGGTTTATGTTTGCGTTGATGCAATCAATCACCTTTGCAGGTGGTGTGTATGTGATTTTACAAGGGGTACGGATGGTTATCGCTGAGATTGTTCCAGCTTTTAAAGGTATCTCTGACAAGCTGGTTCCAAATGCAAAACCAGCTCTTGACTGCCCAGTTGTATTCCCATAGGCACCCAATGCGGTCTTAGTCGGCTTTCTTTCCAGTTTTGCCGCTGGGTTAGTCGGCATGGTGTTGTTATATGCCATGGGCTTAACCATTATTATTCCAGGCGTTGTGCCTCACTTCTTTGTTGGTGCAGCCGCTGGGGTATTTGGTAATGCAACCGGGGGAAGAGGCGGAGCCATTCTTGGCGCATTTGCACAAGGGTTATTAATTACTTTCTTACCTGTGTTCCTAATGCCGCTGTATTTTTTGGTTTTGTAACCACTTCGACACTATTTTTTATGATGACCACTATGATAAGAATAATTATCCCAATATAGGAGTGTAGTGATGACATACCAACATATCTTGGTTGCACTGGACTTGTCTGATGATAGTAAATTGCTTATCGATAAAGCGACTTCTTTTGCCAAGCTAGTTCATGCCGACGTTTCGTTTATCCATATTGACGGTGCTATTGGCGAAATCTATCCAGATTTAGTGGATATTCAGGCCAACCCAGACCATCGGCCATTGACTGAGCATTCCAATAAGCGCTTACGAGAGCTGCAAAACTATACAGATTTTCCCATCAGACATTTTTATGTAGGGACGGGAGATTTAAGTAATAAGCTAGAAAAAACTATCAATGATAATGGTTTTGATCTGCTCATTTGTGGACATCACCACGATTTTGTTAGTCGACTTCTTTCTTATTCTCGTAGCCTAATTAACCATTCTCCGATTGATATATTGGTTATTCCGATGTAAGAGTTCGCTTAAGCTGTTCTTTGTACCGTTCCCGTATACAAAGAACAGCATGTACAATAATGAAGATACAACTGAATCTCTTCCGTTTGTTTGTACCCTTATTCAGAGAAAGAGAAAACGGTTGTATTCTTTTGCTGATTTTGTCTAAACACGGCGTAGATCATCCAGATCAAAAACGACAGGTTAGGTTCATTCCCCCAACACTGTCGCTATAGGCCGAATCAATCGCTTATTTGTAAAAAGCTTCTACTTCGCCTTTTAGCTTAATCAACATTGGTTGGCCAAAACGATCTTTTGCTCTTGGTGATGGAATTTTCACCCAGCCTTCACTAATGCAATATTCTTCAACATCTGTTCTTTCTTTGCCATTAAGACGAATACCGATAGGATATTCAAAGCACTCAGCAACATAATGTGGACTGCGAGGATTCCCCGCCAAGTGATCAGGTAAAGCGGGTTTTGTCTTAGTATCGCTCATATGCGTAACCTAAAATATGTAAGAAAAGTGCGCCATTGTAGACAATACAAGCTTGTAGCTCAATGCCTAGCGTTGACAACCTATTTTGATGCCATATGTATAGCTCAGTCCATCGAATAAGTTATAAATGGTGAATCACTTCCTAAGATGAAACGGTATGGCTGAATAGCGTAAACAGCGCCATCTCTTTTAAGTCATAGGTAGGATTTTCAACTGCAAAATATAACGCTTTTAATGGACTGGTACTACAGTCCAACAGTGGAGTGTCTAAACCATAATGTTACGCCTCTACTAGCTAGCCATTCAATTCTACTTTGAGGACGAGATTTCATGTATGGCTCAGACAGTCTCTTAAATTGAGACATTAGGTTATTTCTTACTGATCAACGCATATTCTTCATACAACTCGAATTACCTAAGTTTTCCAAAAGCTTATTCCTCGAATTATTTAATATCTAACAGATTACGCTAACGCCTAATTAAGGGAACACTAGATATTACACTTTATCCTTACATATCAGTAAACTATAAAAAAATACATACTAATAACCAATATTGACGCAACAGATATACAGAACGTGAATGACCTTAAAAATCCCCAAATCAGCCGTCACTAGCATTCACCCTCAAACTAAATAAAGCCTCGTTCTAACCTAAAGGTGAGACTAGTTCCACTCTTGAAACGATCCCCCAACATTATCAGCATAAATTGTTATGAGAATGCTACCATCCACGCATAGATATAAATATACACATACATGCATATCTATGAATTCATACCCATCTATTTATTTGGTTGATATTTATGAAAAAAATAACTTTGCTTGCTAGTTTATTAAGTATTCCTGTACTGGCAGAAACTGAACCCCCTCAATTTTTTATTGGTGCTAAAGGGGGATACCAATGGGCTTCAGACGACACTTATAATCACTCCGAACCTAGTGGTTCTATCTGGGGGGTTTATGGCGGTGTACACCTCTCCTCTGTTTGGAGTTGGGATATGGGCTATCAATATCATGATGAATTAAAAGCGGATGCCACATCGGTCAATGTTAAAACTTGGTTGATTGAAAGTGCCTTACGTTACGATTGGTATCTACAAGATAACCTAAGTCTGTACGGTCGACTTGGTGTTGCCTATTGGGATATGGAAAAAAAACAGCTTTCGTCAGATAAACTTGATGCGACTGGCTTCTCTCCTCTTGGTGAAGTGGGGATAAATTATAACTTGACTCCTAGTATTCGGTTATCAGCAGGCTACCAATATATTGATAGTATAGGCAAATCAAACACAGGAAAATACGATAGCCATGCGGCTTTGATAAGCCTTGCGTATACCTTTGGGCATACAACTCAATCAACGCTAGTCGAAACGGCTCCTGTTATTGAAAATAGTTCAGAGTCTGGAGAGGAAATTATCGATAGTGAATCATTACTTCAAACGTGGACCTTTTCTGCAAAAACTATTGAGGGCGGCTTTGATTTTGATGCCATCAAGCTCAGTAATAATCTTATTCAATCATTAACCGAGGTGGCTTCTGTACTAAATATTCATCCTCAAGCTCGGGCGGTTATTGTAGGACACACAGATTCGACAGGCGCAGAGGCTTATAACCAAACACTATCTGAACGCCGTGCACAAGCAGTGGTGAACCAGCTTATTGATTTAGGTGTAAATCCAGAGAAGATTGAATCGTGGGGTGAGGGGGAATCCAATCCAATTGCAGATAACGTAACCATAGAGGGAAGAGCACAGAATCGCAGAGTTGAAGTCACCATCCCTAGCTTTAAATTCCAAGAGTAGGTTGTATTATTATGATTAAATGTTTTAAAACCTTATTTCTAATAGTGGTTTTTCCACTACTAACGTTATTAACTGGTTGTAATTCAGAAGGGGCTTTCAATTCTGAATCTCAGCCACCAGTAGACGCTGTGGTTTTTGACATTACAGTAACCCCCTCACCGATTTCGGTGTTAATAAATCGCACACAGCAGTTGGTTGCGATGGCTAAATTTGATGATGGTACTGAAAGTGATGTCGCTGGTTCTGCAACGTGGACAATAGTAGGAAACCCAGAAATTGCAACGGTATCCGCTTCTGGTTTAGTAACGGGTATCTCTAAAGGTAACACTGAGCTCACTGCCAGTAAGGGTGGCATCACCAGCAAGACGGTGAATGTGAATGTGTGTGACAACCTCGCAGAAGCATGTATTGATATCTTCGATACGGGTAATGGTAAGTTATTTACCAACTCACCATCAAAGGCTTACCTAGACAGCATTGGCGGTAGTGCAAATGATACTTATGCGTATAAGGAAGATGGAAAGTCCGGCCCAGTCGGTGTTTTTTACCGATTCACCTGGTCTGACGCAGAGACACTGTGCGATATGTACAACGACCATAGTCTCGGCGGGCGAAAGAACTGGCGTTTAGCGACAAAAGACGAGCTAAAAGAGGAACTGTTCGACGTATACATTAATATGTTTACCGAGCGCGAGTGGCCGGCCTTCTACGCCTATTGGACGGCGACTCTTAATCCTAATCCTGATCCTTATGCTGATGGTTCACGCTATTTCACCGTGCACCTCATCGATGAGCGAATCATCAGCTACGATCCGAGCGCCTGGTACTACGTATCCTGCGTCTCAAATCCTTAACGTTGAGCGTTTAGAGTTTAACGTTTTAATTTTAGTTTTAAAGTGCCAGAGTTGCATCTGGCACTTTTTATCCCCCCACTAGGCTGGAATGTGATCAGTTAAAGAGCTCTAGCACATCAAAACGAATTATTCTGCTTCCGTACTTTCAATTTTAAAAAATTATATGCCGACTAGGAGCTGTTGGTCTTTGCTGCACATATTTCATTCAGCAGTTCATCGGCAGACCACGGAAACTGCATGAACATCACCGCCCCGTAAGGCTTTCGATAACTGTAGTGGCATAGTGAATTTGGTCACTTAGTTAGAGGTGATATCATCACCTCATAAGTTAACAGGTGACATTATGACAAAACGTACAAGACGATTATTTAGCGCAGAATTTAAGTTAGAAGCAGCGCAGCTAGTCTTAGACCAAAATTACTCAGTGACTGAAGCAGCCCAAGCCATGAATGTGAGCAAGTCCACGATGGATAAATGGGTTCGCCAGCTTAGAGAAGAACGCCAAGGGAAAACACCGAAAGCTTCACCTATGACCCCTGAGCAAATAGAAATTCGGGAATTGAAAAAGAAACTGGCTCGCCTTGAAGAGCATAATGAAATACTAAAAAAAGCCACGGCTCTCTTGATGTCGGACTCACTGAACAATTCTTGACAATCAAGAAACTCAAGCAGAGCCACAGCGTAAAAATATTATGCGAAGTCTTCAATGTTCATCGAAGTAGTTATCACTATTGGCTTAAACGCCCAGCGTTAATTAATGCGGAAACAATAAAACTGCGCAGCTTGATTAGCGAGGCTCACGCCGCAAGCAATGGCTCTGCGGGAGCGAGAACCATTGCAGATATAGTCACAAATCAGGGTGTAAAGCTGAGCCGATACCGAGCAACAAAGCTAATGAGAACGCTTGGTTTAGTGAGCTGCCAAGAACCAAAGCATCGTTACAGAAAGGCTTCACAAGAACATATTGAAATTCCAAATCACTTAGGTCGTCAGTTTGCTGTTACCGCCCCAAATGAAGTCTGGGCTGGCGATGTTACGTATATTTGGACAGGTAATAGGTGGATGTATTTAGCGGTCGTTATCGATCTTTTTGCCCGCAAAGTGATCGGTTGGTCAATGTCTTTGTCGCCTGATAGTCGGTTGACAGGTAAAGCGCTGTCTATGGCCTATGAATCTCGCGGAAAGCCAAAAGGTGTCATGTTCCATAGCGATAGTAATAATGTGTTGGCTAGATTTCTTCATGCACTATTTAAGAAAGTTGGTTCATGCTTGAAAGATGGTACCAATAATGTACTGAGCTTTCTGACCCACATAGCGATCGACCTTATGTGTCCTTCCTTGGATCTGTCGATTGCTTAGTATCATTATTTGGTGAGGGTTGCCTCGCTGATATTTGTGACTCAAGAAGGGCCTGACGCCTGTCTCATTACTGTCTTGTCCAAGTATTTGGTTTTGCGACTCTTGTCCATAATCACATAGTGAAGGAGTTGCCAATGAAGCGAAGTAGAACATCATCTTATGTTATTGGTGGCGTGGATACTCATAAAGATATCCATGTAGCTGCAATCGTCAATGACTCAAACCAAGTACTATCAAGTGAATATTTCCCAACAACCCGTCATGGATATAAGGAAATGCTAAAGTGGATGTCCTCATTTGGCAAAGTATCACGTGTGGGAATTGAGTGTTCTGGGACGTATGGTCTAGGCTTACTTCGTTATATGCAAAGCAATGGCATCGAAGTATTAGAGGTAACAGTCCCAGATAAAGTTGATCGAAGAAAACGAGGCAAGGATGACACAATAGATGCGGAAAATGCTGCTCATGCAGCGTATTGTAAATTACGTACGGTAACACCTAAGACGCGAGATGGGATGGTTGAGTCGTTAAGAATACTCAAAGGCTGCCGTAAAACAGCAATGGCAGCTCGCACTGTTGCCCTTCAAATGATTAGAACGAGCATTGTATCTGCCCCCGATGAAATAAGGGATACATTAAGACACATGACTCATATGACTTTAATTCGCACCCTAGCATCAAGTCGACCTGATTTAGCTGTGTATAAAACATTTCTAGCGCATATAGAATCGTATTTAAATCCCTAGCTCGTCGATACCTCGAGCTTCATGACGAGATTGCGGATTTGGATAAAATGATTTCTTCTATCGTTGACGCACTTGCCCCTGAATTAATCGAACAAAAAGCAGTTGGGTATGAATCCGCCGCACAATTACTGATAACACTGGGTGATAACCCTGAACGCTTAAACTCTGAATCTAGCTTCGCCGCTTTATGTGGAGTTAGCCCTATACCTGCATCCTCAGGAAAAACCAATCGACACAGGCTTAATCGAGGCGGTGATAGGTCGGCCAACAGTGCACTCCATATTATTGCGATTGGTAGGCTTAGAACCGAGCAACGTTCAAAAGATTACGTCAAAAAACGAATCGCTAATGGGCTGTCAAAAATGGAAGCTATCCGGTGCTTAAAGAGGTATATAGCACGTGAAATTTATTACCTTTTGAAAAATAGAAACGCCTTAGTCAACAGTATACAAATACCCACTTGACTCTTAGAAGGGCATCCAAGGCAGTCACTATACCAGCCGTAAATACCGTTAATTGCTGTGGTGTTTTCAAATAAAACAGAGTTTATCTCGCCAAGGAAACTGTTGGGATAATGCGCCAATGGAGCGCTTCTTTAGAAGTCTGAAAACGGAATGGGTGCCAACTGTGGGTTATGAAAGTGTCTCTGGAGACGCCCATGACCTTGCAGGCTCTAGATACATTGCCGAGTTCTTCTGCAATATTGAGAAGGCCAGCTTTGTGTTTGATGATTGGGTTGCTAGTATGAAGCATGAGAGTTACCTCTTATTGTCTTTGATTACGGATTTAGCACCTTTAATCAAAGTGGGTAACTCTCAACTTTTCAAATTGAAGTGTCAGATCTAGTCGGAACTAATACAGTACATTTTAAGTGTAAGACTCGTCAACAGTTATTGAGTCTGCGTTACTCTTAACAGAGGCGATACCATTTTCTGCCCCTTGCTTTGAAGCGTACATTTCACTGGTCGCAATCACTTGCCCGTTGTCTGCTTTAAGTACAAAGTAGTATGGTTGATTAGTATCCTTTGTAGATTTCTTAATTACATACTTGCCCATCTGTTTATTCCTTTTGTGTAAATGTAAATTATGAGAATGATTCCTCACACGGATATATCTAGGTTGTTGAATATTAACTCAAGTTCATTTTGCGTATTTTGTGAGCAAATCATGGTTTATCGCAGTTTCAGTGCACATAACGCCGCATCAAGGGGCAGGCAACGCAAACCACTACGCTCAAATTAACCAGCCGTAACCTCAAACACTCAACCAAACCAAAACTGCCAAGCGTTGACTGTCCCACTTAAATCACGGAAACCGCATGAACATCACAACCCTGTAAGGCTTTCGAGAACCTTACTTAAGTAGTTTTCATCCATTGCGCAGTTCATCCGTTTGCGTTTAATACCACCTTTAAATGTGGTT
>NZ_SGOM01000029.1 GCF_022113815.1 Vibrio cincinnatiensis | reverse complement strand
CAATGAGCCGCGGTGGTTGCAGTTGTTGTGTTTGGGTTTAGTGGTAATGCGTTGTCAGCCCCTTAGGCGGGCGTTAGCTTCTTGAAGCAAGGGTTATCAAAATCTTGAGTTCAATGCTCTTGAAAAATCAGCTTCATGCTTTGAAAGTTCACGAATCAGCCTTTGCGTTTCAGTCGGATATTTACGTAGCAGAAAGCGTTGATAATTCAACAATTTCAAAGTTGCTGAAAGCCAACAAGTCTCGATGCTTCAAAGTTGTTTGATGTTCAACACTGCCAACTTGGTTTCACAAAAGGCTGCATCGTCGCTGAAATCGCGCTTTTTTTGTCGGAAATTCGGTAAGTGGCCAACTCAACCTTGAACCCTGTGAGTTTTGACAGCTCACTTCACAGCTTTTGGCGCTGGACGTGTGTTTGCTTGATGCTTTTGCGTAAAATGACTTTCAAGCAAATGTGTTTGAAAAATCATTGCTAAACAATAGGCTACGAAGCTAACAAACGCCTCAAGAGGGACTGTCAACGCGTGGCGTTTCCAGTCCCAATGAGCCGCGGTGGTTGCAGTTGTTGTGTTTGAGTTTAGTGGTAATACGTTGTCAGCCCCTTAGGCGGGCGTTATGCTTTATTGAACTTCAGCAAAATCAATTCACAAATTTTAATGGGAAAGCTTGGTCTGATTTAGAAGTTTTCCTATTCTAATTTATTGATATTATGAGTTTATTGTTCTTTTTCGTGGCGATTAAAAGTTGAACGATGCTTCTGTGTTTTTGTCGGGTTTTGCTCTGATAAATTGTGTACGCAAAAGGTTCGATTGTTGCTGAAAGATCTCTTTCTTTGGTGTTACTGGTTCATTGATTCCACTGGCTATTTCGCTTCAGCATGTTTGGGATCTCATGAACATCTTACTTGCTGACAGTGTTTGGTTAGCGCAAGTTTATCGATGATTGTGCGCTTTTTTCCGGCTCTGCTCTGATAAATTGTGCACACAAAAGGTTCATTTTTCGCTGAACGGTCTCTTCCTTTGGTGTTGTTTGCCCATTGATTTCGCAGGCTAATTCGCTTCAACTTATTTGGGATCTTATTTGCACCAATGATTGCTGAAAGTAGGCAAGTTTATCATTTTGAGTTAAAGTGGCTGCAACCGATAATCATTGTAAAAATTCAATGTAATCAATGAGTAATAAAGCATAACAAACACTTCAAGAGGGACTTCCAACGCGCAGCATTTTCATTATGCGTTGATTTCGGTGGTTTCGGTGGTTTCGGTGTTGTGCAGAAACTTGGTAGTCGCGTTGTCAGCCCCTTAAGTGGGCGTTATATTCTAGTCACACTATGAGCATATATGTATACCAATAATGAGAGTGTGTGCATATAATGCGGGCATTGATGTTATTTGGAACTTTTTACCATGGTTAAGACTTACGAGCATGAAATGCATTCTCTTGCTCCTTATTCGTTTCGCTGTTACAACAAAGATCTTGAGGGTAAAAGAGAGCAAAGGTACTCAACCTTGGATCGCATTGGGCAGTACGATTTGTTTGAGATCCTAAAGGTATTTATTCGGAATAACTCAGGTTCATACCAAATCAAAGATGATATTCGTCAAGTTTACCAATTTAGTGATTTTACCATTAACGAGAATACCCGAGAAATCTACGGCTGGTTCAACGTAGGTTACTATGGTATTAAAACAGATATCATTGATATTGAAACCGGTAAAGTTGATTTCGAGAAAGCTCAAAATAATGCTGAGATAATCAAGCATTACGTGCATTTTTACATCCCCGTGGGTGTAAATGAGGCGATGGCTTTTTTGCACTCTTACCGAGGCAATGGCATTAAAACTCTTTTCTACGTTCTTTTTTCTACCTACTTCAAAAACATAACCAATCTAACTCTTCAAATGAATCCTCTTGCGTATGATAAGGCGATTCATGCGTGGTTAGATGCACCTGCGAAAGAGGTGAAGTTAACGAAATTTGTTGGTTTAAAAGATGCAGCAGACCAAATACGAAAACTAGGCCACAATGAACAAGAGTTAATTATTAAACCTCCTCGCAAAGGTACCTTAGGAAAACTTAGAGATTACATGACACGAGGTAACGATAGATTACAAGCAGTGGAAGTGCTTTCTGAGTTTGGTTCTCAAGTAAAGACAGTGGTCGAGCTAAACGGCAAAAAGAGAACATTTTGTGTCGGCAATCGCTCTACCAACACAGTTTGTGAAATTGAAATAGATGAGACAGTGGTTCTTGATAATGGCGTTCCTCTACTTGAGTCTATGACTTGGTGGGTTAGACAAATCTCAAGAGAATACGCTCAAACAATGTATCCCGGTATGAATTTAGAGGTTCCATATGAGCTCGAAAATTAATGTTTGCAACATAATTTTTGGTCACTTGAACACATTAAAAGATGCATCATCAAGTAAGGTTAGTCTTGTTGATGTATTCACTTTCTTTATTGTGCCACTCTTGTTTGGAATTTTGGTTTTTTTATCAGGCTTTAAGCTTAACGATAGTCTGATATCACTATTGGTTAACTTTGGTGCGATATTTACGGCACTGCTCTTAAGTGTTTTAGTTTTGGTTTATGACCAAAGTTCAAAGTTGTCTGAGAGAAATGAAAGAAATAAAGTTCCTTTCTACACGGTTAAGAAGTCATTACTGGACCAGCTTTATTATAATATTTGTTACTCTATTGTATTGGCATTGACACTTATATTTATGTGCTTTCTAGAGTCCATCACTAGAGGGAAATTATTAGATTTAGCATGTATTGGTGTGCCCAAGCTAGATATTAACATGTACGTTTTTACGCCGGTCGTAGTTTTCATATCAGTCCACCTAATATTGACAATAGTTATGATTGTAAAGCGTATGCATGTATTACTCACCACTGAGTAACGAATATAACAAAGCATTTAAGAGTGATTCCCAACGCTTGGCATTTTTCATTCCATCGTTGGGTTTTGTGTTTAAGGCGTATTGGTTTAGTTTCGTGGTAGCGTTGCTCACACCTTAATGCGGCGTTAGGCGATGTTCGTGAAATTACACAAATGATTCGTTGATTATTAATCGTGTTTTTTTTGAATTATGTCATTTAATCAATGAGTTGTTGAACCCATCAAGTTATCAGTCAAAGAAAATCTCAGCGGTTTTCTGTTCTCATAAAAGTTAACGATCGAGTCTGTTCATATTTGAAAAGCTTTGTGCTTCTCGTTCTTCGAGTCTTAAGTTCATCCTTAACAGTTGAGTGATTTTGCGATGAGCTTGGTGGCCGTGATTTTTTCTTTGAACTAGACCATGAGTTTCGTTGTTGGCAAGTGAATATTACAGGGTCAATGTTAAACTCACATGTTGTTTTAATTTGGTTTGTTCTGATGTTTCTTTGGTAAGAGATTGAAATAGTTTATAAAATCGCCTAACAAAGCATTTAAGATGGACAATCAACGCGTGGCATTTTTGGTTTGGATGCGTATTTGAGGTTACGGCAGGTTAGTTTAAGTTCAGTGGTTTGCGTTGCCTGCCCCTTAATGCGGCGTTATGTAACCGTAGAGAAAAAGACCACAATATATTGAAAGTTAAAGTATTTTTATGATTTCTCTACTTTGAGTTTAGCTTCTACTTTACATGTTTATACTTTTAAATAGTTGTTTTAATTGGTTGTTTTAAAAAATGACA
>NZ_SGOM01000028.1 GCF_022113815.1 Vibrio cincinnatiensis | reverse complement strand
ATGCTTTGAAATGGTTAGTAAAGTTACATAACAAAGCATTTAAGAGGGACAATCAACGCGTGGCATTTTTGGTTTGGATACGCATTTGAGGTTACGGCTGGTTAGTTTTAGTGCAGTTGTTTACGTTGCTTGCCCCTTAATGCGGCGTTATGTAACCGTAGAGGAAGGTTTTTTAATATATTGAAATTTAAAGTGTTTTTATCTTTTGCATTTTAAAGTAAGCTTCTGCTTTTCATGTCTGATACTTTTAACTGATTGTGTTAATTGGTTATTTATACGGTTTGTAAAGTCAGTCTTATTCCTGTTGATTTGGTTTTCGTCTTCTTGTTCTTCAAGTCTGTATTCTGAACTTAATGGTAAAGCGAGTTTGCGTTCAGCTTGTCTATAGTCATGATCCGCAGAATCAAGTTACTTTTGTAGTTGCCAGAGTTTTTTCTACTGGGTCAATGCTGACTTTTCGTGTAAGTTAAATCGTGTTTGGCGATGCTGTTTTTGGTAATGCTTTGAAATGGTTAGTAAAGTTACATAACAAAGCATTTAAGAGGGACAATCAACGCGTGGCATTTTTGGTTCGGGTGAGCATTTGAGGTGACGGCTGTTTAGTTTAAGTGCAGCGTTTTGCGTTTCTTGCCCCTTAATGCGGCGTTAGGCGATGTTCGTGAAATTAAACAAATCATTCGTTGATTCTTAATCGTGACTCTTTGAATTATTCCGTTTAATCAATGAGTTGTTGAATCCATCAAGTTATCAGCCAAAGAGAATATCATCAATTTTCTGTTCTCAAAAAAGTTAACGGTCGAGTTTTACTCATGTTTGATAAGCTTTGTGCTTCTCGTTCTTCGAGTTTTAAGGTCATCCTTAACGGTTAAGTGATTTTGCGATGAGCTTGGTGGCAGTGACCTTTTCTTTGAACTAGACCATGAGTTTCGTTGTTGGCAAGTGAATATTACTGGGTCAATGCTAAGCTGACGTGTGATTTTAAGTTGATTTGTTTAGATGGTTCTTTGGTAATGTATTGAAATTATTTGTAAAAATCGCCTAACAAACAGCTCAAGCGGGACTTCCAACGCTCGCCATTTTTGGCTTTAATGGCTTTTGAGGTTACGGCTGGTTAGTTTTAGTGTGATTGTTTGCGTTGTCAGCCCCTTAGCTGGGCGTTATGTAACCGTAGAGAAAAAGATCACAATTTATTGATAATTAAGCTATTTCTATGCTTTTTCGTATTTTGATTTTGGTTTCTGATTTATTTGGTAGGTACTTTTAACTCATTGTTTAAATTGGTTATTTGTCAGTTTGTAAAATCAGTTTTATTCATATTGATTTGGCTTGCAGCTTCTTGTTCTTCGAGTCTTCATTCAGTACTTAATGGTAAAGCGGGTTTGCGTTCAGCTTGTCTATAGTCATGATCCGCAGACTCAAGTTGCTTTTGTGGTTGCCAGAGTTTTTTCTACTGGGTCAATGCTGACTTTTCGTGTAAGTTAAATCGTGTTTGGCGATGCTGATTTTGGTAATGCTTTGAAATAGTTAGTAAAGTTACATAACAAAGCATTCAAGAGGGACAGTCAACGCGTGGCATTTTTGGTTTGGGTGGCATTTGAGGTTACGGCTGGTTAGTTTAAGTTCGGTTGTTAGCGTTGCTTGCCCCTTAATGCGGCGTTATATTAATCGGGAGTTTCTGTGAACTTTAGCTTTTCACAATATAATCAGTTTTGCACAGTTCTTGACTCGTATCGAGTTCATGCTCTTATGGTAGAAGACTTTCTGGCGAGTCAGATTCACGAGCTAAAAGGAAAAATTAAGGACTCTGGTGGTTCATCTGTTGATGTGTCTATTGGTGTTCATGACGCGTATTTGGAGGAAATCGAAGTTATTTTCCCCTCAATCCAACGTAGAGCAGAAGTTATAGTCTCTTACTCTGTGCTTGAACATCAGATGCAGCAGATTTGTGAGCTTATTGAAAAAGAGCTTGATAGCCTCATTAAGCTCAAAGATCTTGCGTCAAATGGCATCATCGACCAATGTCAAAAATATCTAGAAAAAGTAGTTTCAGTGTCCTTTCCTAAACAAGAAGCAGCCTGGAAAGAAATTTTATTTATACAACAAATTAGAAATAGTTTGGTTCATGCTGACGGTACGGTGAAAACAGGTAATAAGGCGCTAAGAGGTTATATAAGCCAAAATAAGTATTTAGATATCTCCAGCGACAATAAAGTTGTGTTGTTGGCAGGGTTTACAGTGCACTGTGTGGACGTTTATTGTCACTTTCTAACGGATTTATATGTCAGCATGAGTAGCGAAAATTAATATAACAAAGCATTTAAGAGTGATTCGCAACGCTTGGCGTTTTCGCTTCGCTCAAGTATAGCCAAGCGTCGCTCACACCTTAATGCGGCGTTATGTAACCGTAAAGAAAAAGACCGCAATATATTGAAAATTAAAAATATTTTTATGCTTTTGCTTTTTTAAGTTGGCTTCTACTTCACATGTTTATGGTTTTAACTTATTGTTTTAATTGGTTATTTATAAAGTTTGTAAAGTCAGTCTTATTCATGTTGGTTTCGTTTTCGTCTTCTTGTTCTTCGAGTTTTCAGTCTTTTCTCAATGGTTAAGTGAGTTTGCGATAAGTTTGGTGGCAATCATTTTTTTCTTTGAACTAGGGCTCGCAGTTTCGTCGTTGCCACGCAAATTCTACTGGGTTACTGCTAATTTTTCATGTAAGTTAAACGATATTTGGCAATGTTTTTCTTTGTAATGCTTTGAAATGGTTAGCAAAGTTACATAACAAAGCATTTAAGAGGGACAATCAACGCGTGGCAGTTTTGGTTTGGTTGGTATTTGAGGTTACGGCTGGCTAGTTTAAGTTCAGCTGTTTGCGTTGCTTGCCCCTTAATGCGGCGTTATGTGCTTTCGGTAAATGTTCAAAAGTAGTATAGAATCATGTGTTTAAACTATTGGAAAGCTATTATGCCTAAAGTCGTCCAACAGCAAATTGGCACTATCGCCCTTGTCGTCGAAAACTATGATGATGCCATTGATTTCTATACTAAAAAGCTTCAGTTTACTCTAGTTGAAGATACCGATTTAGGTGGCGGTAAGCGATGGGTTCAAGTTTCACCACCCAACTCGAATGGGACAAATTTACTGTTAGCTCAAGCGAGTACAGATGAACAAACTCAGTTTATCGGTAACCAAACTGGCGGTAGAGTCTTTCTATTTCTACAAACGAATGACTTTTGGCGAGATTATGAGCTGATGAAAGCAAACGGTGTTGTTTTCAACGAAACGCCACGAATTGAAGAGTATGGGACGGTTGTAGTATTTCAGGATCTTTATGGAAATAAGTGGGATTTGTTGCAATTAAGCAGCGATCATCGTTAGTACGCACATAACAAACGCTTCAAGAGGGACAGCCAACGCGTGGCATTTTTACTATGCGTTGGTTTTTGTGGTTACGGTGTTATGCGGTAAGTTGGTAGTAGCGTTGGCTGCCCCTTAAGCGGGCGTTAGGTTTAGTTCAAAGGATTGTTAATGAACAAGGTATTTGGAGTTATTTCTTTGGCATTGGTTGTGTCATTCTTTTTTTTAGTGAGTGTTGCTGGTGAAAACAGTCGTGCAGACGAGATTATAGGTGAATTATTTATCAAGCTTAAGAACGAAGATTTCTCAAGTGAATGCATTAAGGTTGTTGTTGGTAACGCCCCAAACTTCGATTCACAGTGTGATCAAGACATGTTTGTTTTCACTGTTAGCTTGCTGAAAAGATTTGATTTACGTGACGGTGGCAACTTTTCCATCAATCTCAAAAAAGAAAATTACTGGTTCCCTTTTACCAATAATCAAGGGATAAGGGTTAGCTTAAACCTGTCACAAACTGAGAAAAGTAGTTTTTTTAAGCTATCAAATGACCTCGACTATGTAAAAAATCTATTTGTGATTAAAAGGACAGGTTTTAAGTGGCAGATAGACTCAATTACTATAAATGACCCCGATCTAGTGAAAATTTTCAACGACACTAAGAAGCAAATCAATTTCAAAAAATACCTTGTCCAGTTAGATTCTGGCTACCAGCTAAATGAAATAATCATACATGGTGGGGAATTTACTGATATAGACCGGTTATTACTTAAATTCAGCGTAGAAAAACTACTCAAGTACTTCGAGTCCCAAAAACCTAACAAACTGCTTAAGAGGGATTCGCAATGCGTGGCATTTTCAGCATGCGGTGAGTTTCGTGACTACGATAGTATGCGGTAGCTTTTGCAGTGCATTGCTCACCCCTTAGCAGGGCGTTATGCTTAATCTCATAAAATCAATCGGTTGTGACCTTTTCTCTGTTCCTTCAGCCATTCGGTCTTGTTTGTCGGCAATTGAATAATACTGTCGCTGTTTTAAGTGAATTGGTGCTGTGAGTTTGAATGGTTGCCTCATTTTAGTTTTGGGCCGGTTCGTGTTGAGTTTCTTTTTCTCGAAGTCGCTTTGAGTGATTTGGCTCCTTGGCTTATCGGCCAAAAGCGTATCGGCAATTTACTATTGTTTTGCGCTGCCTAATGAAAAGGCAATTTCGCTGGCGCTTGTGGTTCAGCGCTGTTGCCTCATTCGAGTTTTACGCCAATTTGCTGTGAGTTTGGTTGGTCCGTATTTCATTGAAAGGGCACTTTGTTCTTTTTATCGTAGTGAAATTAACGTGGTTTTTATTCAAATTATGGTTTCGATCAGGTTAACGAGTTTTGGTGTTTGGGTTGGTTTGAAAATCTGAGTTATTCTAGTGGCTGATTAAACCTAAGTGTTTGAAGTTTAAGCATAACAAACGGTTCAAGAGGGACAACCAACGCGTGGCATTTTTACTATGCGTTGATTTTTGTGGTTACGGTGTTATGCGGAAGCTTGGTAGTGGCGTTGGTTGCCCCTTAACCGGGCGTTAACTGTCTTAAGTTTCCACTATCGAAAGGAGTTTTAAGGTGGATGTTAATAGTTACATAACACCTGTAG
>NZ_SGOM01000027.1 GCF_022113815.1 Vibrio cincinnatiensis | reverse complement strand
ATGACTATAGACAAGCTGAACGCAAACCCACTTTACCATTAAATGCTGAATAAAGACTCGAAGGACAAGAAGACGAAGACGAAGACGAAAACTAAACCAATATGAACACAACTGGGTTTATAAATTAAAAAATAACTAATAAAAAACAATCAGTTAAAAGTATCAAACAGACAAACTAGAAGCTAAGTTCAAAGTAAAGAAATCATAAAAACACTTTAATTTTCAATATATTGTGGACTTTTTCTCTACGGTTACATAACGCCCGCTTAAGGGGCAGACAACGCTACTACCAACTTTCCGCATAATACCGTAATCACCAAAACCAACGCATAATGAAAATGCCGCGCGTTGGCTGTCCCTCTTGAAGCGTTTGTTAGGCTAATTCTTACCTACGAAGACTTTAACTTTGTAATATAAGAACGTCAGCGCAAAATAAACTGAGATATACAAAGCAAAGTCGAACATCGCGAGCTTGAAATTAAATGGATCTGAAATGATGTTGTAAGTCAGACCTAATTGAGCACCTATATACTTGGCTACTATGACTGTGGCGAAGAAGATTAAGATTTTCATTGAATTACCAATACTGCCATTAGAAACAACGGTTATGAACGCATAATATTTTCGTTCAATAAACAAACAACCTATCTCACAGTCAACAAGCCAATTTTGCGACAAAGGCATCAATTTTATGGAAATTAGCCTAACGCCCGGTTAAGGGGTGAGCAACGCAACTACCAACTCACCGCACAACACCGTAACCCCTGAAATCAACGCAAAACAAAAATGCCGAGCGTTGCGAATCCCTCTTTAACCGCTTGTTAGGCTTTATTCTGACGTGCTTTAAATCGCTCAAACTTTGCATTTAAAACAAATACATACTCACAAATGGCTGTGCAGAAGTCTAGAAGATCTTTAGCGTCATCTTTTGATACCTTTTCCTCTGACGCATGTGCGCCTAAATTTCGTGCAGCTCGTAAAGCCTCACCCCATTCGAAAATTCTCGAATCAATAATATTATTATCCTTCAAATCTTTTAACCCTGCGGCTAATGACTTCGTTTTTGCATTATGATGCTTACACAGCCCTTCAATAGCTCGACCACACATAACCGCACATGCGCTGAATGCTTTAGCTTTAAAGCAAATTTTCGCTTCAATAAGCGAGTTTCGTGCTATTTCAGGTATTTCCCAATCGATATGTGAGTCTTGTTTAGGCCAAACTCGATGCAAGTCCGTCCATTCATATTCATCCATACCAACTTGGATATATTCACTTTCACCTAACAGTGGACTGCAACAAACCGGACACTCGACGAGTACAGCCTTCGCTGGGAACGGATAGTCATCATCTCTATATTCAATTTGCCCAGTAACTTTCCCATCTACTTTAGATTCGCAATGAGGACATTCGATAATCATACATTCTCCAATAAAGCCTAACGCTGCGTTAAGGGGTGAATGCCGCATAAACCAACTTTCCGCAGGCCACTTTCACCACCAAAACTCACCGCAAACCAAAAATGCCACGCGGCATGAATCCCTCTTGAACGCCTTGTTAGCTTTGGCACAAATGAGGGCTGAGATTTTTTGAGTCTATTGGAGGCATGCTATCAACTTGATGATATCCCCAGAAGGTTAGTAGTAATGCCATAACCGGACCCAAAATACAGATACCTGACTTGAAGTACGCTGCAGTACCTCTTTTAACTGCTGTCAGTTTATACACTTTCATTGATTTTGGAGGAAAACGCCCTTCCTTCACCCCCTTTATCCCGATCGGAAGCATAAACGCAAGCACGACAAAAAGAGAAAATGGCAAACCAACAAACACTAAATGCCACACATAATCGGCACCATTTAACCCCAGAAATTCATAGCAGTGCGGTCGCTCGACAAAATCTGTCACTAAAGGAAGAAACAAAAACTTATGAAATGCAATTACTGCCAAACCCAATATGGTGAATACTGAAAATCGAACTGCTTTCTCTTTTTTTGTATACTCGTCAGCATATTCCATATGCAAAATTCCCTTGAAAAGCTAACGCCGCATTAAGGGGCAAGCAACGCAAACAGCTGAACTCAAACTAGCCAGCCGTAACCTTAAATACCCACCCAAACCAAAAATGCCACGCGTTGATTGTCCATCTTAAATGCTTTGTTAGGCGATTTTATAAACCATTTCAATCCCTTACCGAAGAAACATCAGAACAAACCAAATTAAAACAACATGTGAGTTTAACATTGACCCAGTAATATTCACTTGCCAACAACGAAACTCATGGTCTAGTTCAAAGAAAAAATCACGGCCACCAAGCTCATCGCAAAATCACTCAACTGTTAAGGATGAACTTAAGACTCGAAGAACGAGAAGCACAAAGCTTATCAAATATGAACAGACTCGATCGTTAACTTTTATGAGAACAGAAAACCGCTGAGATTTTCTTTGACTGATAACTTGATGGATTCAACAACTCATTGATTAAATGACATAATTCAAAAAAACACGATTAATAATCAACGAATCATTTGTGTAATTTCACGAACATCGCCTAACGCCGCATTAAGGGGCAAGCAACGCAAACAACTGAGCTCAAACTAGCCAGCCGTCACCTCAAATACCCAACCAAACCAAAAATGCCACGCGTTGATTGTCCCTCTTAAATGCTTTGTTAACTGATTGTCAATCTTGAATAATCAACGGCAATAGCAACAGACTAGCACCAAATGCGTAAAAGATTGGAAGAATCGCAACACTAAATCCTGCAGCCAATGCTTCATACTCTACAGTTAAATTACTCAGCGTTAAAATTATTCCGTAAAACGTTGTTAATCCTGCGCTAAGCCACATTACTTTTAAAAAAATTGAAAAACTTATCACTAAAGTCCGCCCTTTAATGATAAGTAACGAGAAGATTGCTGGCACAAACGTACATAAAATTGAAAAAGCATCAAAAAATTGAAGCCAACTATTCATTAGAAATAGATGACTAAAAATATAAATACAAGATAACCAATAGATTAGAACACCAATTTTATTCAAGAGTAAATCCCCGTACTTAAATATATTCGCATCAGTTAACGCCCGCTTAAGGGGCAGGCAACGCTGAACCCCAAACTCAAACACAACAACCGTAACCTCAAATGCTCATTTGAACTGAGAGCGCCACGCGTTGACTGTCCTTCTTGAAGCGTTTGTTATGTTTACTTTTCGTATAATTCCAAAGGTAAACCATCTGGATCTTTAAAAAAGGTAAATCGCTTACCCGTAAACTCATCGACACGAATTGGTTCAACATCAATTCCATTGGCTTGTAATTCATTAGCTGCTGATTCAACTGAGCTAACAACAAACGCTAAATGCCTTAAACCTTGAGCTTCGGGATTATTCATCCTCGGCGGAGGAGAAGGAAAAGAAAATAACTCGATTTGACCACCATCAGGTAAAGCTAAATCTAATTTGTAGGAATCTCGATTTTCCCGATAGTTTTCTGCGAGAATTTTAAGCCCCAAGATTTCAGAATAGAATGACTTTGAACGTTGATAATCAGAACAAATAATAGCCACATGATGAATACTTTCTAACTGCACAAAACTCTCCCACTCGCTAAATCACCCGGTAAACATAACGCCCGCCTAAGGGGCTGACAACGCAAACAACCACACTAAAACTAACCAGCCGCAACCTCAAAACTCATTAAAGCCAAAAGTGGCGAGCGTTGGAAGTCCCGCTTGAGGCGTTTGTTAGCTTCCCCCTTTCACACATTTCGCACATTTCGCACGATTTAATCATATTGACCACTTCATGTGATAAACTATACTCCAATTAGATTTAAGACTGTGGATAATAGCCATGCATACATTAACAGCAAATGACGCTAAACGAAATTTTGGTGAATTGCTTCTAAATGCTCAACGTCAACCAATTAAGATCAGTAAAAACAGTAAAGATGCTGTTGTCGTGATGTCTATACATGACTACGAAGAGCTTGAAATGATGAAAGCCGAATACCTCAAATATTGCTTCAACGCGGCTAAAGATGACTTAGCAAAAGGTAATATCGTTGATGGTAAAGATTTTTTGAGTGAGCTGTGATACGCAATATGCATCATAAACAATATAAGCTGAGTAATTTAGCTCAAACTCATTTACGTAAAGTAAAAAACTATACCATCAATAATTTCTCCGAATTACAGTGGCAACGTTATAAAGAAACACTACTTTCTGGTTTTCAAATGCTCGCCGATAACCCTGATTTAGGACGAAGCTGCCATGAAATATACAGTAACGGATTTTACTTTCTGATTGGAAAACATACTGCTTACTTCACAAAGGAAGATGATTTTATCCTAATCGTAGCTGTATTGGGGCAATCTCAATTACCACAAAATCACCTGAAATAATATACACTTATGGTGTGATGCTTTCGATTGATAAGCTAACGCCGCATTAAGGGGCAGGCAACGCAAACAACTAAACTCAAACTAGCCAGCCATAACCTCAAATGCTCAACCAAACCAAAACTGCCAAGCGTTGACTGTCCCTCTTGAATGCTTTGTTATGAGCGGGGTGATAACTACCACACAAACAGCTTAAAATAACTAAGGATTAAAAAAGAAGTGATCAACCCTATCCATCCCATTCCTTTAGTTACAACTTCGGGAGAGCTTGTATTTAAATTAGGAAACAAAATCATCCCAAAAGATAGCATTGGCAAGAAACCATAAAGCTGTCCCATATACTTCGATGTCAACCCTGGAAACGGGCTTATCAAATGATAAACCACAAGATAAAGTCCATAAGTGCCAATTGCTATACTTGCCTCCTTTAGAGGTGTTTCACTTCCCTCGAAGTAGAAATAAAAGCCAATAAGAACGACAAACACTACTGCATCAATCAATGTTGAGTATCCTTTATTTCTTTAAAGCTCATAACGCCCGCTTAAGGGGCTGGCAACACAAAACACCAAACTAAAACAAAACAGCTATAACCTCAAATGCTCATTTCA
>NZ_SGOM01000026.1 GCF_022113815.1 Vibrio cincinnatiensis | reverse complement strand
CGTATGAATAACCAATTAAAACAATCAGTTGAAAGTATCGAATATACAAAGTAGAAGCTAAATTCAAAGTAAAGAAACCATAAAAACACTTTAACTTTCAATACATTGTGGTCTTTTTCTCTACGGTTACATAACGCCGCATTAAGGTGTGAGCAACGCTACCACCAAACCTAAACCATTACGCCGTAAACACGAAACCCAACCTTGAGCTAAAAATGCCAAGCGTTGGGAATCACTCTTAAATGCTTTGTTAGGCAAACGCGTTATCGAAAGTTTTTGAGTACTTTATATTTTACACTATGGTTATTAGCTTCAATAATCTCTACTTGAGCACCTTTATACCCGATTACTTTTGATGAATTTAAGTCATATTCAACATCATTTGTAAACGCAGCTCGTGCTTGACCGTTGCTGAATTCGCGATAGCTAATATTGATTTTATTACCAACTTTACCCGAGTAGAGTAGTGTTTGTTGAAAAGATAGCATGTCGTTCGTTGTATGCTTGATATCTTTAAACTCAGCAGATGTACACACCGTACCTCCTAAAGTAGAAACACCACAAATTTCTCGGGTTTTCTGATCTACGTACATGCCACCATAAGGGTCTGCTAATGCGCTAGCTTGAACCATACCGTATTGTGTCGGTGTATAGAAAATTTTGTTTTGGCTGTGTCCTATTTGCGTATAAATGCCCGGAGCAAAAGTGTAACCAGCGAGCACACCTACGGAGGTGCTGTACTTCAAAGATATCGCATTCACTGTGGTTTGCTTTCCTTTCGCTAGCATTTCATCACCCACATAAGCTACAGCCTCAACACCAATCGGCGGGTGATCAATAAGTGTTTCTTCAACACCTCCACCATTATGTTTTAGTGAAGTACAGCCAGATAACACGCTAAAGCTAGCTAAAACCAGCAGAATATTTCGCATAAATTTGCCCTTTATACTTTATGGGATGAAAGACCATATAATAACTAAGTTCAATCAGACATACGATAAGTTTGAATAGTTTGCCTAACGCCCTGTTAAGGTGTGAGCAACGCAATACCAAAGCCGCCGCATACCACCTTAAACACTAAACGTAACGCATAATAAAAATGCCACGCGTTGCGAATCGCTCTTAAACAGTTTGTTAGCTGTTTAATCGACTCCTCTCTCACGCTTTACACGCTTTAACCACTCTTTATCTTTTTGAGCCTTTTCTACTCTGTCTGCGGTGTTATAAGAATCCACCTGCACGCGCTTACTACCCTTGGTTACTTGGTCGAAAATTTCTTTGAAACTTTTGAAGTCTTTCGCTAGTTGGTGCAATGGGTTACCACCACCTAACTCAGAAATGCCCTGAAATTCTTGGAAGTCCATTACAAACTCATTTTCATACTTGTAACGCTCAATATCCTCAAAAGTGACTTTTAAACGTAAATAGTGAGAAAAAATATCTTTCTGGTTTCCGTCAATATCATAAAAACTAAACAGGAAGCTGTTGATTGATTGACCAATACCAAGTGCATGTATGCCACTTTTCAGTACATGAAGCTTTAAAAACTCTTTAATTATTCCCTCGTCACTGTCAACGACTTCAACCCCGTCTTGATCATAAAAAGAAAATTTTACATTCTTCGCCACTCCGTGACCTAAGTTAGTTATATGAATTTCTATGAAATTCATCCCCAGATCACTGTGCCTTAGCGCGACCGCTACATTTGGACGTATGCTTTCTCTACGTAATTGCCGAATTTGCTCTGTTTGAGTTCTACGTAACTCCCACGTTTCTTTCGCCAGAATGAAAGTCAAAACGGCAATAGCAACTGTTGCAATGGCTGAAACCCATGATGAAATGGAATCTGAGGTGAGCGAATTAGATTCACCGAACAAGGAGCCTAATACTACACCCAATATAAAAATGAGAGGAAACCCAACTATCCCTACTATTCCAAAGATAGGGATCAGACCTTTAACCTTGTCTTCTTTGCTCAAATTTACTTACCTCGATTGAATTAAATAGCTAACGCCGCGTTAAGTGGTGAACAACGCGACCACTGAACATAAAGCATTGTGCCGTAAACACTTATGCTGAATCAAACTAAAAGTGCCAAGCGTTGTGAATCCGTCTTAAACGCTTTGTTAAGTGCGTTTTGGAAGCGGGTACTTTAGCTTAACTTCTTTTGTTTCAACTTCACGAGGCCCTTTAGTAGGGTCATGGAAATACCAAATATTAAACTTACGTTCATGTGGCTTGGTATCATGCAACAAAGTATCCCAACCTAGATAACTCGCAATATTCTCAGCAACTTTCAGCTTGGCGGGAGAGCTAGCCTTACCTTGGAATGCACTCATTACCGCCCCTAGTAAAAAGTCGGCAATTTGAATGTGCTCTGATTCCTTAGAGTCTTTAGTTACAACCGAGCGAATTGGTACTTCACCACCAAATTGATTTTTAAGCATGCTATTAGCGATTTTGTGAAATGCTTCATCTGCTTTTTTATAACGCGAAGGCAAAGGGTCTACTTCGATGCGAAACTCACATTGTCGTTGAGGGTGGGCTTTGTGAATTGCACTAATTTTGGTTTGAATTAATTTTGTGAAATGCTTTCGCATTGCTAGGTCATAGTCACCGTCGTGATACTTTTTATCAACCATGCCCTTTCGTATAACAATACAATGAAAAGCTAACCATTGATGTTTGAAGAATGTTTCTATTAGATCTTCATAAAAACCAGCGTAGTGCTTTTTATGAGCCTTTTGCCATTTTATTTCATTGTCATATTTATGTTTGTCTCTTAGCTCTCGAATAATTCGAACAAAGTCTCCACGCCTCTGGTACTTCATCCAAAGTGAACCAAAACCATAATATTTCTGACCATCTACGCCTGATTCATCACAGGCCACATGCCAAATTAATTTACCATCTTGCATTTCACCTCCAATGTACCAATTACTCGAAAGCACTTAACGCCCAATTAAGGGGTGAACAACGCTTCCATCCAAACCTAAAGCATTGTGCCATAAACACTAAATTTGAAGTAGAAGCGAAAATTCCGAGCGTTGTGAATCCCTCTTAAATTGCTTGTTATGATATTTCTTTCGAAGCACTAGCTAATCTAGCTGCATTTTTAAAAGAAAGCCTGATAGTTCGAATCAAAATATCTGCTCCCCTTTTATACGAAAGATACAATAACCAACAAAGTACTAAATAAAAGCTAGCATCTAGTATAGATACCCAAACAACTTCAATTGTATTTACTTGTTTATGCACCAAGTTAGCAAAAAGAATGTTATAAGCCCAATACGCCCCAATAAGCATTCGATAAAATTTATGTCTTGACTCTATTCGTTGCTCTATATATTCAAAACTAGAATCTAAAAGCTCAACCTTGTCTTTATCCCCTTCTGATTTCTGTAAGATGAGTTTTGATATGTAATCTACATTAACGTTTTTGAGACCAGATGTAGCATAAAAACTAGGAGTGGCAAATAGCATTGCTACTATTGGGAGTACAATACATACAATAGAGCCGTAATTTATTATACTCGCAGGCAATTCAAGTAATGTTGTTACCAATAATGTACCCAGAAACAACACTACCCATATCACTGCTCCAATCGATGTCGGTAGAAAAACATCTTTAAGCCCCGTAATAAACTGCATAATCGGCAACCAAATCCAGTTTATTAATTGGCTTTCTGTCTCTACGTTAAAGACTTTCAACTCTGACTTTTCTAATATAAGTACGCAATCTGTCAGTAAATTATCCTTCAAGCTACCCCCTTGCTGAAACTAGAAATTCATAACGCCGCGTTAAGGGGCAGCCGACGCAACTGCCAAGCTTCCGCATAACACAGTAATCACAAAAACCAACGCATGATAAAAATGCCACGCGTTGGCTGTCCCTCTTTAACGCCTTGTTATGCGCGTGCTTCAGACCAAACAGCAAACTCGTTGCCACTTGGCTCTACAAAATGAAAACGACAACCGCCGGGAAATTCAAAAATTGAACGGATGATATTACCGCCATTTTTCACAACTTTATCCAATGTGGCTTCAATGTCTGAACTATAGAAAATTAAAAGTGCACCACCATTTTCAGTCCGACTAGAACGCTCAGCTTTGAAAAAGCCAACATCTAAACCTTCATTTGAAAAAGCTGCGTATTCAGGCCCATAGTCAACAAAGTCCCATCCAAAAACCTTTGAAAAGAATGCTTTCGTTGACTCTAAGTCTTTCGCTGAAAATTCTACATAATTGATCTTTTCATGCTGATTCATTGTTAACTCCTGTAACTTTTCCTATTAGCGCATAACGCCCGCTTAAAGGGCAGACAACGCAAAACAACCACGCTCAAACACAACAGCCGTAACCTCAAATACCCATCTAAACCAAAAGTGCCCAGCGTTGGCTGTCCCCATTGAAGCGTTTGTTATGTGCGTTCTCCAAGCTCCCGAAGCCTCTGCTTAACTTCAGTAACTGCGGCTAAGACAGACTCTTTGTAGTCTACATACGAAGCTTCTGATAATTTCTCAGCGCGATGAGCTATATCATTGCGCTTACGACGATATTTGCCCTTAGAATCCATTAGAAGCCTTAATTTAGGCAACTCACCAGTAACCTCTTCGATGAGTGTCATAGATGGTATAGATGTCGCCGTATACTCTGTTTTGAAATTCTTAATTTCCTTGGGTTGCTTGCCCGGGGTTGGCTTTTGAATATGGTTAACCCATTCAAGCAACTCAGATTCGAGCTTCTTTTTTACGCCTATCGAAGCAATGGGTTTCATGATGTGTTCTAAAACGGTCCACAAAGCAACGTATGACATTTCATATGAGCCTTTATGTTCGTAATATTCTGCAAGGGAATAATGTTCTTTTTCCAACGCATCTAACTTTAGGGAGATTTCTTCCACAACCGAACCTTCTAATTATTACTTTGTAGCACATAACGCCCGCTTAAGGGGCTGCCATGCAAAACACCAAACTAAAGCAAATACAGCCATAACCTTAAATGCTCATTTGAGCCAAAAATGCCTAGTGTTGGCAGTCCTCCTTT
>NZ_SGOM01000025.1 GCF_022113815.1 Vibrio cincinnatiensis | reverse complement strand
ATGCTTTGAAATGGTTAGTAAAGTTACATAACAAAGCATTTAAGAGGGACAATCAACGCGTGGCATTTTTGGTTTGGGTTGGCATTTGAGGTTACGGCAGGTTAGTTTAAGTTCAGTGGTTTGCGTTGCCTGCCCCTTAATGCGGCGTTAGGCATCAAGGAGTAATATTTGAAATTTGGTGACATAGAAATTGGTGAACTAAAGCTAGTTCCAGAGTTGGAGTCTGGAGATGAAAAGGAAGTGTTCGCATTTTATGGACTAGCTTCATTTAACGCCCAGTGTGCAGAAAAAGCACTAGTTAACTTTGTTATGGGGTACAAGCTCGTTGATGATTCTGCATTAACGGAAGAACAATGGCTAGAATTGTATGAAAGGCTAAATTCAAATACATTTGGTCGCCTTCTTGGTCATATTAAAAAGCGGGTTGAACTGCCGGATGCTTTGGTTGCTCACCTTGATTTAGCTCTACATAAAAGAAACTGGCTAGCGCATGATTTCTTTTATGATTATGCTGTACACATGACTGAACCAACTGGTCGTATTCAAATGGTCACTGAGCTTCAATCACTAATAACTATGTTTCAAATTGCAGATCGTGCAGTAGAAAAACTAAGCTCTGTTGTATGGCGTGAGTTTGGTATCGACGACGCTTGGATAGAGAACGAAATGGCAATTCAGCTTTCAGAGTACCAGTCAGCAAAAAATGCCTAACAAACGCTTCAATGGGGACAGCCAACGCAGGGCATTTTTGGTTCGAATGAACATTTGAGGTTATGCCTGTTCTGTCTGAGTGCAGGTGTTTTACGTTGTCTGCCCTTTAAGCGGGCGTTATGTAACCGTAGAGAAAAAGACCACAATATATTGAAAATTAAAGTGTTTTTATGATTTCTTTACTTTGAATTTAGCTTCTACTTTGCCTGTTTGATACATTTAACTGATTGTTTTTTATTAGTTATTTTTTAATTTATAAACCCAGTTGTGTTCATATTGGTTTAGTTTTCGTCTTCTTGTCCTTCGAGTCTTTATTCAGCATTTAATGGTAAAGTGGGTTTGCGTTCAGCTTGTCTATAGTCATGATCCGCAGAATCAAGTTACTTTTGTAGTTGCCAGAGTTTTTTCTACTGGGTCAATGCTGACTTTTCGTGTAAGTTAAATCGTGTTTGGCGATGCTGTTTTTGGTAATGCTTTGAAATAGTTAGTAAAGTCACATAACAAAGCATTTAAGAGGGACAATCAACGCGTGGCATTTTTGGTTTGGATTCGCATTTGAGGTTACGGCAGGTTAGTTTAAGTTCAGTGGTTTGCGTTGCCTGCCCCTTAATGCGGCGTTATGCGTCGGCACAGTTTAATCGTATGGAATATTAATGAGTAAATGGAGTGAACAAATGAAATTACGTCAGTGGTTGGTAGCAATAATTGCCTTATTAGGTGTCAACGTTGGAGTGATGGCTCAATCTGATCAAGTAGAAAAATCCAGTGATAGAGGCAAAAATCATGTATATATTGGTGCCGATTTTAGCTTTTATAATAATCTAGAATTAGAAGTGGAAAGCATTTCAATTGATGATTCTAGCGATTTGAGTGATTTTGGTTATAGCGCAGTTGTTGGTTACGAGTTTGACACACACAAAGTGGTAAAAATAGGGGTAGAGGGTGAGTATCGAGATTTTGGTAAGGTTAATTATTTCAATGAATTGGATGTAAAAGGGGATGGTATATTTTTAAATGTAAAACCTAAATTTATAGTTTTAGGTGAGCATGCGGATGCTTATGTTAGTCTTTTAGCTGGCATAGGCTCAATGGATATAGAAGGCAAGCTAGTATCAAGTGGTTTGTCGGCATCTAAGTCGGAGCTTGGTTATCAATTTGGAGCAGAGCTTGGTTTTATAATTGGTTCTGATATTGACCTGCATGTTGGTTATCGTTCAGCTCATGTAGAGATAGAAGATATTGATATATCAATAGTCAGTGGATATGCGGGAATTAGGTATCATTTCTAAATACGCATAACAAAGCATTCAAGAGGGACAGTCAACGCTTGGCAGTTTTGGTTTGGTTGGCATTTGAGGTTACGGTTGGTTAATTTGAGCGCAGTGGTTTGCGTTGCCTGCCCCTTAATGCGGCGTTATATGCAAGTCAGTAGGTAGGTTTATGTCAGAGAAAAAATGGTTGCAAGTAGATAAAGCGTATACATTCTTCCTAAAGAGTTTTAAGGCAGGGCATGAATTCTCACTAGATGAATTAGCTGAAAAGACAGGTTGGAGTGTATCAACAGTAAAAACTTATTTACGGAAAAAGTGGTCATCGTTATTGGATGCTACTGCCAGTGGTTATAGGGTTACAGAAGTCATTACTACTTTCAACCCAACAACTTTTCGTCAACACCAAAGCCAAAAAGATGAAGTAGATAAGTTTCTTCATCAGATCATGCTAGAAAAAGCAATTTCGGCGTGTATTTCAGCGATAGAGATATACAACAAGCCTAATTTTCAGCATCGAGAGGAAACCTTTTCAATATTAATGACAAATGCATGGGAACTTCTTCTTAAGTCCAAGCTTGTAAAGGATGCAGGTGACTCTCCCGAGGTAATTCATTTCTTCAGCAAAGGTGAAGTTGTAATATCTCCAAGTGGTAACCCTAAAACAATCTCATTGGGGACATGTCTTAATCGTCTATTATCTAATGGTTCTATACCAAAGGTGGTTGGTGATAATATACGGCTTTTAATGAACATCCGAGATGATTCGGTTCATTTTGTCTGTGGTGATTTGGAATTAAGTACTAGTATCCAAGAAATTGGTACAGCATCATTAAAGAACTTTATGACTCTTGCAATGAACTGGTTCAATCATGACTTTAGTCGTTACAACTTCTATCTGATGCCTGTATCATTTTTTCATCTTTCAGATGTCGCCAGCTTTAGTATCGACAGTGAGGTTAAATCAAATCTTCTTAAATATCTTAAAGCCATTGAAAAAGACCATGAGCATGATAAAGATGCAAACTATGCTATATCGTTAAAACTTCATACTAAGTTGGTAAAAACCACAAATGAAGAAGCGCTACAAGTCCGCCTAACTAATGACCCAGATGCTCCTGAAATAGTTTTTTCTGAAGAAGATGCCCTAAAAAATTATCCACACGACTATCACGAGCTTCTGGAAATTCTGAAAAGTCGATATACAAACTTTAAACAAAATAAAGTGTTTCATGATCAAATGAGGATATTGAAGGCCGAAGGTGAAAGGTACTGTAAGCTTCGTCGTTTAGATCCTGATAACCCGAAAAGCATTAGTAAGACTTTCTATCACAACAGGGTTATTAGCCAATTTGATCAATGGTATGAAAGGGTTAGAGTAAAATAAGCATATAACAAACGGTTCAAGAGGGACAACCAACGCGTGGCATTTTTACTATGCGTTGTTTTTTTGTGGTTACGGTGTTATGCGGAAAGTTGGTAGTAGCGTTGGTTGCCCCTTAACCGGGCGTTAAGTGTAACCATGAATATAAAGTTTAGGGGGAGCAATGGAGCTTAAGTTATTGCAAGAAGTGTTGGATTTTTCTCATGAAAAAATCACCAATATCAGCTTTGTTACAAAAATAAAATCGCATAGCTATAGTATCTCGATTTACTGCAGCTTAATTGAGCTGGCAAAATCATTCCATACGCTGATTGGCAACAAGGATTATACTGGCTCGTTATCTGTTTATAGAACATTTCTAGAAAACTATGTTGAATTAATAAACTTGATTAATGATGATAACTATCTGAAGCATATAGAGCTAGAGTTTCATGAGCAAAGGCTGCGCACTTTGAAATCAGCTAAAAATGGAAACGTATATTTAAAATCTCTAGTTGAAATAGTGGATACTGAGATACCCAAAACAGAAGTTCTCATTAAAAATATTAAGCATGAACTTGGAATTAAAAATGGCTATCGAATTAAAGACAAGTTCTCAATGGCAAATATGCTTCTTGAATACGAAGCAGTTTATGCTGAGCTATGCTCAGAAGCCCATTGTAACTTAGGTTCGTTGTTCACTCGACATTTCGAATACAACGAAGTTAGAAAACAAATTGGCGTTTCTATTTATAATCCAGATGTCGCAGAGAGACATTCTTACTATGTAAGTATGTTGTCGGTGCAACTAATTGATGCAGGCATCAGAATTGTGTCCTCACTAGACCCCAAGCTCAAGCCTGAGTTTGACAGCTTGAAGCAGCATTTTGATGAGCAATACTTAGCAATCAACACTTAACAAACAATTCAACAGTGATTCGCAACGCTTGGCGCTCTCACTTCGGGTTGAGTTTAGTGTTTACGGCGAAGTATTTAAGTTTAGTGTATGCGCTGCTCACACGTTAATTGGGCGTTAAGTGCATTTTCAAGTATCGTAGAATTAATGATGAGGTGTTATGGATCACGAAGAGCGTATTGAGCAGGTAATGAAAGAACCACAGTCCATTGAGGCTAGTGATCATGAAGAAAAAATTCGTCGGAATTTACTCCTAGCATCAGCGATATCATTTTGCTTCACTTATTTGAAGCTTATGCCTGCCAAAGACACTGCTTTTATGGGACTCAAGTTTGAGAACCTGACACCCGAGACTATTTATGTCCTTTTGTTAGCCTTTGTTGGTTACGAGCTATTTCAGTACACGTGGTTAGTTAGCAATAGATTTATGTACTGGCGTATTAGGCTCACAGGAATCAATACACAAGTTACGAGAGGAAATAGAAGCACGTTTGCTAATAGAAACGATTCGTGTGACTACTCGGGTAAGCCGGAAAATTCAAATTTCTATACTTGGATGTTGGAAAACAAAGTGGACGTGATTAGTCGAAAAGATGCACTTGATAGCGCATGGATCAAAGTTGAGTCGCATACATTTAATTCTGAAAATCTAACTCCTACAGAAAGAGAAGATATCCTCAATAAGCTAAACGAAATTCAAACGCACACTACTTTACTTGATCAAAGTATTACCAACATCCGTATTTCTGCATCGATGAAACGATTTGATAATTGGTTCAGTATGCTAGTGCGAAGTCAGTCAATACGTTGGTTGTTATTGGACTTTCTTTTACCTGTGTTGTTCGGTTTGCTAGCAATAGCTTTACTCATTCCCAAAGTATGCACTTAACAAACGCTTCAAGAGGGACAGCCAACGCGCGGCATTTTTACTATGCGTTGGTTTTTGTGGTTACGGTGTTATGCGGAAAGTTAGTAGTAGCGTTGGCTGCCCCTTAAGCGGGCGTTAACTGTCTTAAGTTTCCACTATCGAAAGGAGTTTTAAGGTGGATGTTAATAGTTACATAACACCTGTAG
>NZ_SGOM01000024.1 GCF_022113815.1 Vibrio cincinnatiensis | reverse complement strand
GCTTGTCTCACAAATTCATAAGGCAGATCTGGATTGTCTTCCATCATTTCGCCGATTTTAGCCCAATGCTCAATTTGCTTAGGCGTTGTACGATTCAGAGCTTTAGCCATGATAGCTGCTTTATCGACGAGTTCTTGATCAAGACGTATGCTTGCAGTTGACATGATATAATCCTCTTGTAAGTTTTAAATGATTGTAGCGCAATGCTACATGGGTAGCAATGTGAATCATAACAAAGCATTCAAGAGGGACAGTCAACGCTTGGCAGTTTTGGTTTGGTTGGTATTTGAGGTTACGGTTGGTTAATTTGATCGCAGTGGTTTGCGTTGCCTGCCCCTTAATGCGGCGTTAGCTTAAAACAATTAAAATCAATTGGTTGTGGTCTTTTTTTTCCTTTGGCTATTCGTTCTGGTTTCTCGGCAAATCAGCATTGTTTGTCAGCGTGAGTTTCGAGCAGTTGCCTCAATTGAGTTTTGGGACTGCGCGAGGTTAGCTAGTTTTGCTCAAAGTCGCTTTGGAAGTTTTGCTTTCGCTTTGAGTTCTCCGAAGATGAATTCTCAAAATTTACTAGTTTCAAAGCAAATGAACGGCCACAAAGTTTGAGTCAATTCGGGTTTTAAAACTCAAGTAGTTTGTTGGTTTCCCAAATCGGGTTAATCTGAGTTTTTGTAAATCTAAGGTGCTGAAATTTAAGCTAACAAACTGCTTAAGAGGGATTCGCAATGCGTGGCATTTTCAGCATGCGTTGGGTTTTGTGATTCAGGCGGTGTGCGGTAGCTTTTACAGTGCATTGCTCACCCCTTAGCAGGGCGTTAGCCCTATCAGAGGAATATTATGAAATCTGCGGTTTTAGTGATCGATGTTCAGTCGATTTTATTTGATCCAGAACCACGCCCATTTGAGTCACAATTGGTGTTGGAAAAATTAATGCCGTCACTGAATCAGCTCGAAGTTACTCAATCCCAGTCATTTTTATTCAACATGAACAGCCTAATACAGGCATTGAGTACGGTTCAGATGGTTGGAAATTACAAGCAAGTTTAGTGATAGAGTCCAGTGACTTATTTGTACGCAAGACAACTCCAGATTCGTTTCTGCATACCAATCTCGAGAAAGTATTAAAAGAGCTTGAAGTTGAGCGCGTACTTTTATATGGTTACGCGTCAGAGTTTTGTGTTGATACGACAGCTCGTCGAGCAGCAGGTCTTGGCTATCATATAACATTGATAGCTGATGCGCATACGACTCACGATAAAATGCATGCAACTGGTGCAGAAATACGAAAACATCATAATTCGACCTTGCCGAATATCTCGAGTTTTGGCGTGAAAATTGAAGCGATTCCATTTGATAGCATTTGGCCATCATAGGGCTAACAAACGCCTCAAGAGGGACTGTCAACGCGTGGCGTTTCCAGTCCCATTGAGCCGCGATGGTTATGGTTGTTGTGTTTGAGTTTTGTGTTATGCGTTGCCAGCCCCTTAGGCGGGCGTTATGCAACAGTAAAGAAAACGATCGCAATTTATTGATAATTAAGCTGTTTCTATGTTTTATTGTATTTTGATTCTGATTTCTAATTTATTCGATAGGTACTTTTAACTCATTATTTAAATTGGTTATTTTTCAGTTTTGAAAATCAGTTTTATTCATATTGATTTAGTCCTCGGCTTCTTGTTCTTCGAGTCTTTATTCAGCACTTAATAGTAAAACGGGTTTACGTTCAGTTTGTCTATCGTCATGATCCGCAGAATCAAGAGGCTTTCGTTGTTGCCAACGTTTTTCTATTGGGTCAATGCTGGCTTTTCGTGTAAGTTTAAGAATATCTACCAATGCTATTCTTTGGTAATATTTTGAATTATTTGGTAAATGTTGCATAACAAACGCCTCAAGCGGGACTTCCAACGCTCGCCACTTTTGGCTTTAATGAGTTTTGAGGTTGCGGCTGGTTAGTTTTAGTGCGGTTGTTTGCGTTGTCAGCCCCTTAGGCGGGCGTTAGGCGATGTTCGTCCGAGAAGATAACTAATTGATTGATTCTTAATTATATTTTTCTCAATAGTTTTTGAATCCATCAAGGTTATTTCCGCAGAGAAAATGTCATAAATTTTTTGTTCTCAGAGCTGGTAAAGATCGAGTCTGCTCGTGTTTGATAAGTTTTGTACTTCTTATTCTTCGAATCTTAAGGTCATCCTTAGCGGTTGAGTGATTTTGCGATTAGCTTGGTGGCAGTGATTTTTTCTTTGAACTAGACCATGAGTTTCGTTCTTGGCAAGTGAATATTACTGGGTCAATGCTAAGCTGGCGCAGGGAAAAATCATGAACATGCCCGTGTTTAAAGGGTTCGCAGCATTCTGATAAAGAATTCGAAAGCGAAAAATCCGGATAGATTGAATAGTTTGAATCGAGTTGATTTTTATGGTTGATTAAAATCAATGAGTTACAATTTTGGGCTATTTATCTAATAGGCTCGTTGTGAAGTTTTTGACCAGCTTTGAGCCCTTATTTAGCAAGGATGTTCATGATTTTTCCCTGAGCTGGCGTGTGATTTCAAGTTGAGTTGTTTAGACGATTCTTTGGTAATGTATTGAAATTATTTGTAAAAATCGCCTAACAAACAGCTAAAGCGGGACTTCCAACGCTCGCCATTTTTGGCTTTAATGGCTTTTGAGGTTACGGCTGGTTGGTTTAGTATGGTTGTTTGCGTTGTCAGCCCCTTAGCTGGGCGTTATGTAACCGTAGAGAAAAAGATCGCAATGTATTGAAATTTAAAGTGTTTTTATCCTTTTGTATTTTAAGGTGAGCTTCTGCTTTTCATGTTTGATACTTTTAACTGATTGTTTTAATTGGTTATTTATACGGTTTGTAAAGTTAGTCTTATTCATGTTGATTTGGTTTTCGTCTTCTTGTTCTTCGAGTCTTTATTCAGCGCTTACTGGTGAAGCGGGTTTGCGTTCAGCTTCTCTATANTCATGATCTGCAGAATCAAGTTACTTTTGTAGTTGCCAGAGTTTTTTCTACTGGGTCAATGCTGACTTTTCGTGTAAGTTAAATCGTGTTTGGCGATGCTGTTTTTGTTAATGCTTTGAAATGATTAGTAAAGTTACATAACAAAGCATTCAAGAGGGACAATCAACGCGTGGCATTTTGGGTTCGGGTTGGCATTTGAGGTTACGGCAGGTTAGTTTGAGCGCAGTTGTTTGCGTTGCTTGCCCCTTAATGCGGCGTTATGTAACTGTAGCGGAAAAGATTGCAATATATTGAAATTTAAAGTGTTTTTATCCTTTTGTATTTTAAAATGAACTTCTGCTTTTCATGTTTTATACTTTTAACTGATTGTTTTAATTAATTATTTATACGGTTTGTAAAGTCAGTCTTATTCATGTTGATTTGGTTTTCGTCATCTTGTTCTTCAAGTCTGTATTCTGAACTTAATGGTAAAGCGAGTTTGCGTTCAGCTTGTCTATAGTCATGATCCGCAGAATCGAGTTGCTTTTGTGGTTGCCAGAGTTTTTTCTACTGGGTCAATGCTGACTTTTCGTGTAAGTTAAATCGTGTTTGGCTATGCTGCTTTTTGTAATGATTTGAAATTATTAGTAAAGTTACATAACAAAGCATTTAAGAGGGACAATCAACGCGTGGCAGTTGTGGTTTGGATGAGCATTTGAGGTTAAGGCTGGCTAGTTTGAGCGCAGTTGTTCGCGTTGCTTGCCCCTTAATGCGGCGTTAGCTTTTTATCATAAATTAAGGAGCAAATTTGGACGATAAATTAGATCGCTATGCTTTTCACGTGTTCCGAGATATGGCTGATAAAGACTATATTGCCGCACGGTTATGCTATAAATCTCGATTAATGCCTCAATTTCTCTGGCAGGGACTTCAAGCTGTTGAAAAATATATCAAGTGTATCTATTTTTTACAGCGCATACCTTCCAAAAAATTGAGCCATAACATAGTGAAAGGGCTAGACAAAATCCTTTTCGAGTTTCCTCACGTTTTACCAAAGATGACAGAGGATAGTTATGAGTTTACGAAGCTATTGCATTCATTTGGGAAATATCGTTATTTAGAGAAAGGCTATAATGCACACAGTGAATATTTAATATATCTAGATCGACTAGTAGCTGAGTTGCGTTGTTACTGCACTCGTGAAGCCCCGGAAGATCATAGCCAATTTAGATATTTTCATATTGAGGGTGGGGAACTAGAAAATATCTTAGCAAATGAAGATGACAAAGCGTTTGAGGCTTTGACTTGGGAAAATGGTTTTTTTGGTGTTGAAAAGCGTAACCAAGTCGCACTACAAAAATTTATGATAGCTGAAAGACCAGCTTTAGTTCATGAACCAGAACTATTAACGGAAATTCAAAAGTTAATACACCTTCCCAAAGAGATAGTTGAAGTTTACAAGCAAATGGCAAGCACCAAAAGCTAACAAAGCGTTTAAGGCAGATTCGCAACGCTTGGCATTTTAGGTTTACTTCATTTTTAGTGTCTATGGCACAATGGTTTAGGTTAGGTGGTCGCGTTGCTCACTACTTAACGCGGCGTTAGGCGATGTTCGTGAAATTAAACAAATCATTCGTTGATTCTTAATCGTGATTCTTTGAATTATTTCATTTAATCAATAAGTTGTTGGAGTTATCAAGTTAGTAGCCAAAGAAAATATTATCAATTTTCTGTTCTCATAAAAGTTAACGATCGAGTCTGTTCATATTTGATAAGCTTTGTGCTTCTCGTTCTTCGAGTCTTAAGTTCATCCTTAACAGTTGAGTGATTTTGCGATGAGCTTGGTGGTCGTGATTTTTTCTTTGAAGTAGACCATGAGTTTCGTTGTTGGCAAGTGAATATTACAGGGTCAATGTTAAACTCACATGTTGTTTTAATTTGGTTTGTTCTGATGTTTCTTTGGTAAGGGATTGAAATAGTTTATAAAATCGCCTAACAAAGCATTTAAGAGGGACAATCAACGCGTGGCATTTTGGGTTCGGGTTGGCATTTGAGGTTACGGCAGGTTAGTTTGAGCGCAGTGGTTTGCGTTGCTTGCCCCTTAATGCAGCGTTATGTGTCACTGAGCTCTATTGGCAAGTGAGTTGTAGAAAATTGGTCTAAGCTTTGGATGAAATTATCTCAAACGAGGCTGGAAAATGGATGAATTTGATGACAATGAAAAGCTATTAAATGATCAGGCTATCCAACTTTTGGTAGATCTAGGTTATATCGAAAAAGACTCTGCGCAACATGGTGTCCTGAAACAATATCTTGGGAAAGGGTATGGTTCGCTTTCGGTAAAACAAAGATATCACTTTCATGAATCAGTGGAGCCCTTATTAAATCAAACATGTGCAATCTGCGGTGAACAACTGTCTTTGGATGACCTAACCTCGGAACTGCATGAAGCTGAAAAATTATGCGGGCACCATCGTTGGCAAATAAGTGAAGATGATTAGCTGTGAGAAAACTGAGTTCAGAAACATAACAAAGCATTTAAGAGGGACAGTCAACGCTTGGCAGTTTTGGTTTGGTTGGCATTTGAGGTTAAGGCTGGCTAGTTTTAGTCTAGTTGTTTGCGTTGCCTGCCCCTTAATGCGGCGTTATGCTTAATCACCAAAAATCAGTGGTTTATGATTGTTCTTTGTTCCCTTGGCTTGTGAGTTTCGTGCTCGT
>NZ_SGOM01000023.1 GCF_022113815.1 Vibrio cincinnatiensis | reverse complement strand
AGCCTTTCGTCTGTAAATACATGTATATCCAAAGATTACTCCTAATTCGTAGCTGTATAACGCCGCATTAAGGGGCAAGCAACGTAAACAACTGCACTAAAACTAACCAGCCGTAACCTCAAATGCGTATCCAAACCAAAAATGCCACGCGTTGATTGTCCCTCTTAAATGCTTTGTTAGCATGCGCTTATACTTAGACAAGAAATTCTTTGGGATCTTTTGACTTCCAATCCTTTTTCCTCATTACCGTAATAACTATATTCTCTTGATGCTCACCCCCATCAACCTGAACCTTGTTTACAGCACAGGGCATATTTATATGTGAAACTGTACACCTAATATTAAAGCTATCATGGTGCTTCAACTTCTTCAGCGACTCTAAATGTAATGCTGTTAATCGATTAAATATAGAATTAAGCTCAGCAATCATTATCAACGGGTTGTTACGTGAATCATTCATCCTATCTTTGACAAAATGCTTAGATAATTTAAACGACATGTTATGACGGCGTAAAATTTCATTTACCGAACTTTCGAGTGCTGTTATTTGAGCTGGCGTAATCATGAACGCTTCTCCATAAAGCTTTCATAAAGCTCTTCAAGCTTTGAGTTAAGCTCAGAATCATTTTTCGCCAAAATCGAGCCTACAAATTCAGAGTCACTTACACTTCCTATTCTCACATCAAAATTTTCATTATCAAAACTATCAACAAAAATATGATTTTCGTTTTCTTCATCAAAAAACGAAGCAAAATTATCATCAGAAGACATGTTAAATTTCATTTTTTCCTCTTACTAATTGATTAATTGGTAATTGAATCCGCATGCTAACGCCCAATTAAGGTGTGAGGCACGCAATACCAAAGCCGCAGCATACCGCCTTAATCACTAAAACCACCGCATAGTAAAAATGCCACGCGTGCCGAATCACTCTTAAATTGTTTGTTAGTTGCCTTTTAACCGAGCAACCTTTCTAAAGCTGATGAGATGAGCCCCTGAGCCTGGGCAGAAAGAAGCACAGTACCTATAGTTACTAAATCAGCAGATGTGCCTAACCACTGCAACAGTGATGATTTTTGCAAGCTATCAATTCGCTCATTACTTGGAAGGTATTGATTGCCTTCTAGAATTTTCATAGCGTCGATTAGATACTCCGGCGGAGTATTTTCAGGTAAACCAAGTGACTTCATTAAATTTGGAGGATCGCGTAATTCGATGGCTTTTTGGGTGTTGGTTATTTCAAGGCCATCGGCATTTATATGCGCGTCTTTCGGAGCACTTATTCCGGTACCACATCTATCAATTTTTACGTTTTTTAGATTTAACATGTCCTTTCCTCCCTTCCCATTTTTTCGATAATTTGATTGGCAACTAACGCCGCATTAAGGGGCAAGCAACGCAAACAACTGAACTCAAACTAGCCAGCCGTAATCTCAAATACCCACCCAAACCAAAAATACCACGCGTTGATTGTCCCTCTTAAATGCTTTGTTATGTTGCGACGCCAAAGAGCTTGTGTAGAGCATCGATCGGATAGTCCCAACCTAAAGTTCTCTGTGGTGTTCTATTGATCCGTAGCATTGCATTAGTAAAGTCACAGTGCTTTAGTCCGCCATCGGTGTAAATAAAATGTTCATAACCACCTAAAACGTCATTCATGTTGCCCAAAAGTTTTTTACTTGCTGTCTTAGTAAAGAGAACATCTTCAGGAGCTTGCTCAAAGGCTTCAATTACTTCCTCAGGAAAACCTTCCAGCTCAAGGAGCTGTAAAACACCATTTTTGAAAATTTTGCCTATATCTTTAGCGTGTTCTTTTCTAAAGCCGACTAATACAAACGACATTAATGTTTTTTCTTCCATGAACACCAAACACTTTCTTCGATCTGCCGTAAAAAGATTTACATACCAATTACCTATAGCGAAGTTCTCCTCTTGAACCTCTGTTAAATTGGCTGGTTTTAAACCTAACGCATCTTGAACTTTCTTTGTGCATCGCAGCTGGTACATAAATTCAATATCCTGATTTATCGATACTTTCAGATACGATAATGTGTGCTACTTTCAATTGCAACATAACGCCGCGTTAAGGGGCGCAGGCACGCACTACAAACGTGACCGCATTACGCCTTAATCACTAAACAAACTGCAAACCAAAAATGCCACGCGTGCCAAGTCCCGCTTGAACGCTTTGTTATGTAGCCTGCCTTTCTGATTCAATTTACCACCCAAGAAAAGCTAAACAAGCAGCAAATCTTGCCGCGCCCAAATTTCCTGATTTGGTTCACGAACTTGGACAGACAAAAAGACCAGCGATCGTAGATTCAAATCGACCAGCGACAAAGATCGCTATTGTGTAGCGAAAGCCTAACGAACGGAACCGACATTGCACACAGACGTTTCGATAACATAATGCTCGCCACACTTTGCGCCAACCTAACCGTCTACGCGCCGTTGGCCAAAGACAACCAAGATTGATAAAGCTACATAACGCCGCATTAAGGGGCAAGCAACGCTAACAGCTGCACTCAAACCAACCAAACGTAACCTCAAATACCAACCAAACCAAAAATGCCACGCGTTGATTGTCCCTCTTAAATGCTTTGTTATGTAACTTTACTAACTATTTCAAAGCATTACCAAAAGCAGCATCGCCAAACACGATTTAACTTACACGAAAAGTCAGCATTGACCCAGTAGAAAAAACTCTGGCAACTACAAAAGTAACTTGATTCTGCGGATCATGACTATAGACAAGCTGAACGCAAACTCGCTTTACCATTAAATCCCAGAGTAAAGACTCGAAGAACAAGAAGACGAAAACCAAATCAACACGAATAAGACTAACTTTACAAACCGTATAAATAACCAATTAAAACAATCAGTTAAAAGTATCAAACATGAAAAGCAAAAGCTCACCTTAAAATGCAAAAGGATAAAAACACTTTAAATTTCAATACATTGTGATCTTTTTCTCTACGGTTACATAACGCCCGGTTAAGGGGCAACCAACGCTACTACCAAGTTTCCGCATAACACCGTAATCACCGAAATCAACGCACAGTAAAAATGCCACGCGTTGGTTGTCCCTCTTGAACCGTTTGTTAGACATCTTTGATACGTGACTCTAAAAATGTAGCAATAAGCCAGATCGGCATCACAGGGATCAGCCAAATTGTTAATACAATAATAAATTGATTTAATGATTTACATGAAAACAAAGCCATACCAAGTGCAGACTCACAAATCAAAATAAGAAACGCATTACCATGCTCTCTCAAGTGTCTATAAGACTCTATATACTCTTGCCTGTCAGCACTTTTCTTTGCTCTATCTTTAGCTAATTTTTTATAGAACCCGAAAATATCTCTGTTTGCGGGTTTGATACATGAACTAAGCATAATTAGTTGGATAAATACAAAAAACGTCGCTGGTATAACCAAAATCCATCTTAGCAAGTCTGGTGACAAAGCGTGCCATAATGCATAGCACAAAGCTGAAAAGAGGCTGATAATAATAATCCAACGTTTCGTAACACCACCTATAGTCCATGAATCAGTAAATCTGTACCTTAATGCATGTGCAACTAAGACTGGAGCACTAGCAACATAACAAAATGCCGTCCCAAAAAATAATAAGCCAATCAATATTGAGCTTGAAATATCATTTAACTTTACGTCTTTAATAACTATAGAATCAGTCAAAACATTTTTCATGCCTGAATCAGGATGAAAAAAGATTGCAAGTAGGATAAATGCACCAAACACACTACCGATAAAATAACGTACAAAATAGAATTCCCACCAATTGCCCCCTTTCAATGTGATCTCCTTACTTAAATAAAATGTCTAACGCCGCATTAAGGGGCAAGCAACGCTACCGCACTGCTTAAAACTAACCAGCCGTAATCTCAAATGCCAACCGAACCAAAACTGCCAAGCGTTGATTGTCCCTCTTGAATGCTTTGTTATGTAACTTTACTAATCATTTCAAAGCATTACAAAGAACAACATTGTCAAATACCATTTAACTTACATGAAAAGTTAGCAGTAACCCAGTAGAATTTGCGTGACAACGACGAAACTGCGAGCCCTAGTTCAAAGAAAAAAATGACTGCCACCAAACTTATCGCAAACTCACTGAACCATTAAGAACAAACGGAAAATTCGAAGAACAAGGAAGCCGAAAGTTAAATCAACATGTACGAAACCCACTCAGAAAAAGTCGACATTGAAATGAGATCAATCATAAAAAACATCTACTTTTCAATGTATTGTGGTCTTTTTCTCTACGGTTACATAACGCCGCATTAAGGGGCAAGCAACGCAAACAGCTGAACTCAAACTAGCCAGCCGTAACCTCAAATGCCTACCCAAACCAAAAATGCCACGCGTTGATTGTCCCTCTTAAATGCTTTGTTATGTAACTTTACTAACCATTTCAAAGCATTGCCAAAAACAACATCGCCAAACACGATTTAACTTACATGAAAAGTCAGCATTGACCCAGTAGAAAAAACTCTGGCAACTACAAAAGTAACTTGATTCTGCGGATCATGACTATAGAGAAGCTGAACGCAAACCCGCTTCACAAGTAAGTGCTGAATAAAGACTCGAAGAACAAGAAGACGAAAACCAAATCAACATGAATAAGACTAACTTTACAAACCGTATAAATAACCAATTAAAACAATCAGTTAAAAGCATCAAACATGAAAAGCAGAAGCTCACCTTAAAATGCAAAAGGATAAAAAAACTTTAAATTTCAATACATTGTGGTCTTTTTCTCTACGGTTACATAACGCCGCATTAAGTGGTGAGCAACGCAGGCCACTGAACTTAAAGTATTGTGCCGTAAACACTTAAGCCGAAGAAAACCGAAAATGCCGAGCGTTGGGAATCCGTCTTAAATGCTTTGTTAGCAGTACTTTACTGAATTTATCAGCTGTACAATTTTGTCTCGATAGTACTCGTGTGGCGCTGAGCGATATTTGGGATTATTAATACACTGCAGTTTGTAAATAATATCTCCGTACATCCGACTTTGAGTAAACCCCATTAGCTCTAGTAAGGCAGACGGTGATTTAAGCTTGAGAAAGCAGCTCTTTGACAATTTTACCTTGTCATGGAAATGCTCATGATGAAGATCACCTATAACCCTACTAGCACTTTTATAGTTCACTTTGTTCCCGATAATCTCAAAGCAGTAGAGCGAAAGAATAACCAAGTCGGTATAGTAATAATTTACATCAATGTCATCTTGGTTCAACGTGACTTCTTGCAAAATTACTCCCCCACCAATACCAGCAGTCAAATTAGACCACATAGAATGCTTACGCATTTGGTGAAGCTCGGGACGCAATACACCCTTCGCGATATCCCAAGACTTAGTGGAGGAATCAACCATTGTCGATTTAACCTGAACCTTTCTGCTTATATCCTCAGAATCAAGAACCAAATCATAGCCATTATCATCGACATCAGTACGGTAGGCTTTAAGGTAATACCCCTGCATCGCATAAGCTAACTGTAGATCAAATAATAGTTTGTTCATTAACATCGACTCACGGCGAATCGAATTTTCAGGCTCGTAGAAAAAATATCTCGATTTGTCATGTTCCATACTGATTTACCACCGTGTACTGCTAACGCCCTGTTAAGGTGTGAACAACGCAATACCGATGCTACCGCATACCACCTTAAACACTGAAACCAACGCATA
>NZ_SGOM01000022.1 GCF_022113815.1 Vibrio cincinnatiensis | reverse complement strand
CAGCGTTGGGCTATGTGAGTCCAGTGGTGTTTGAAAGTGTGTAGTTATGTTGTGTCCACTTTTCGTGGGGTACACTAGCATATTGGAGATAACTTAGTGAAAAATTTGATAATAGAACAAATAAAAAAAGCAGATAAGGCTATTGTATCGGAAGACTTTGAGGCGTTAATGGAGATTTATACGGACGATGCTGTTCTCGTTGTGGAGCCGGGCAAGAATGCGGTAGGTAAAGAAGCTATTCGTAAAGCATTTGAAGCAATTGCTGTTTATTTTAAAAATGGTTTAAATGTTCAGCAGCAAGGTTTAGAAATTTTAACCTCAGGTGATAGAGCGTTAGTTTTAGCGAATACGATAGTCTCTGCACCTAATTATCCCGCTGTCGTTCGTAAAGCGACCTATGTTTTTGTTCAAGATAAGAATGGGGATTGGTTATGTACAATCGATAATTCTTATGGTCATGAAATTATTGGTAAATATGCATAACAAACGCTTCAATGGGGACAGCCAACGCTGGGCATTTTTGGTTTGAATGAACATTTGAGGTTATGCCTGTCCTGTTTGAGTGCAGGTGTTTTACGTTGTCTGCCCTTTAAGCGGGCGTTATGTGTTTTTTAGCTAGTCCCAATAGAAACAAGCACATAGAATGGGCAAGCTTGTTTCCAACTTAGTTTTCAACATGAATAGATCAACCATGTTTGGGATTATGGCATCACTATTAGGATTGGCAGCTTTAATCTTTACTGTGATGGACGGCTCACACTTTCCAGTAATTCAATGGCCATATGAAGCATATCAAGGCTTAGTATTTTCGTTTGTTTGGGGCTTTGGCGTATCAGCGATGGTTGGATATTTACTATCAATCCTAGTTTTCATAGGTGTTGCTGTTGTTTGCTTTGCGGTTGGTCATAAAATATCGCGTAGCATGTTTGGACGAGGCTAACTTTAGCTTAGAGTTCATACACATAACAAACGCCTCAAGAGGGACTGTCAACGCGTGGCGTTTCCAGTCCCATTGAGCCGCGATGGTTACGATTGTTGTGTTTGAGTTTAGTGGTAATGCGTTGTCAGCCCCTTAGGCGGGCGTTATGTGATTGGTCGTAAATTGAAAAACGGCCCTAATCGAATGGGCCGAATATTAACTGAAAAGGTTTAGTGTTCAGGAGTTTCAAGCAATTTGATCACGCTTTCTACGGCATTAGACATTGCTTGCTCATTTTCAAGTTTACCTGAACCAGCAGGCCCAAGGGCCTGAGAATACAAAGTAAGTTGTTTTTCGAAAGGTAAGCCTAACTGATCGTATAAGTTTTGTCGGATTTGTGCATGCTGTTCAGGATCTTGGTTAGCAAGATTAATAAGGGTTTCATAAATAAGCGTTTTCATGAGATATCCATTTTATAATATTTGACGGGGCGCATAGGATTGTAATCGATAATGGATTGTAAATCTGAAGCAACAATCACATAACAAACGGTTCAAGGGGGACAACCAACGCGTGGCATTTTTATTATGCGTTGATTTTTGTGGTTACAGTGTTATGCGGAAGCTTGGTAGTGGCGTTGGTTGCCCCTTAACCGGGCGTTATACGTAATTAAAGTATGAAGATGATGAAGATATTTTTAATAACAGCAACACTTACTCAATTGGTTCTTCTGAGTTTATCGAAATATTATGGTTTCGTTGCGAATGGCGTGTTACAAGCTGCAGTGGAAGCACAAGACTCAAATATCCTAATGTCACTTGATAATTTTCAATATTACCGCAATTTGGATGATAACTTAGGCTACATATCTACATCAATCTGGGTGTCGGTAGTGATTATTACACTACTTAAAAGTGTCTCAAATACTAAAATGGGTAATTTAGCTATTTGTTTGCCATTGATATTTAACATAATATTAATGCTAATGTAGCATTATTTTTTGTATTAGAACAATGAGTTACTGTGAAGTTACGTATAACAAACGCTTCAAGAGGGACAGCCAACGCGTGGCATTTTTACTATGCGTTGGTTTTTGTGGTTACGGTGTTATGCGGAAAGTTAGTAGTAGCGTTGGCTGCCCCTTAAGCGGGCGTTAGCTGCCTACTGGCGAATATGTTCCTTTAGCTGTACAAGTTGAGTTGTGAATACTATACTTGTTCCGTAAACAGTACATGTGGGAGGTTCTATGAGAATCGTTTCTTTTACAGAAGCTAGGAATAGTTTAAAAGCAGTCTTGGATGCCGTTGTGAATGATGCGGATACAACCGTCATCACTCGACGTGATTCAGAAGATGCCGTGGTTATGTCGCTGGATTATTACAATAGTCTAATGGAAACCGTACATTTGCTTCGCTCTCCAGCGAACGCTGAACATCTAAACCGTTCAATTGCCCAGTTCAAAGCGGGAAAAGTTACCCAAAGAGATCTGATTGATGAGTAGTCGTTTACTGTCATGGACAGATGAGTCCTGGGATGATTACTTGTACTGGCAAACACAAGACAAAAAAACACTCAAGCGGATCAATAAAATCATCAATGATGTTAAGCGTTCACCGTTTGAAGGCATTGGTAAACCAGAGCCTCTAAAGGAAAATCTATCTGGTTTTTGGTCTCGACGGATCGATGATACAAATAGACTGGTTTATGCTGTTGATGATAATGCAATAACGGTTATTTCGTGTCGCTACCATTATTGAACCAAGTGACTAAAGGCAGCTAACAAACGCTTCAAGAGGGACAGCCAACGCGTGGCATTTTTACTGTGCGTTAGTTTCAGTGGTTACGGTGCTATGCGGAAAGTTAGTAGTAGCGTTGGCTGCCCCTTAAGCGGGCGTTATGTAACTGTAGAGAAAAAACATAATATATTGAAAATTAAAGTGTTTTTATGATTTCTTTACTTTGAATTTGGCTTCTGCTTTCTATGTTCGGTACTTTTAACTAATTGTTTGAATTGGTTATTTATACAGTTTGTAAAGTCAGTCTTATTCCTGTTGATTTGGTTTTCGTCTTCTTGTCCTTCGAGTCTTTATTCAGCATTTAATGGTAAAGTGGGTTTGCGTTCAGTTTGTCTATAGTCATGATCCGCAGAATCAAGTTACTTTTGTAGTTGCCAGAGTTTTTTCTACTGGGTCAATGCTGACTTTTCGTGTAAGTTAAATCGTGTTTGGCGATGCTGTTTTTGGTAATGCTTTGAAATAGTTAGTAAAGTTACATAACAAAGCATTTAAGAGGGACAATCAACGCGTGGCATTTTTGGTTTGGATGCGCATTTGAGGTTACGGCAGGTTAGTTTAAGTTCAGCTGCTAGCGTTGCTTGCCCCTTAATGCGGCGTTATGTTTTTAATCAGGTTTAGTGAATCATGGAAGAAAAAAGTCAGTTATTCTTGGAACAATACCTTAGCTCTTTACCTAGAGAAGTATCTGAAAAGTATACCTCTTTCAGCGCAGACTATTTTTGTGCAGATGAATACAACGCAAATGTATGTGCCGATTTAATCCTCCGAGGCGAGAAACGAGCGTCATGCAGTCTGGAATATTGGTACAGTCAAAAAGGTGTACTTATGCCTCAAGTTGGCCACCTTCAAGTGGTGACTAACTGGGATGGTAAGCCGATTTGTATTATCGAAATTACCTCAGTTTCTAAGTGCCAATACAATCAGGTCACTGAAAATTTTGCTGCTTCAGAAGGTGAAGGTGACAAATCATTGGCATGGTGGCAGGAGGCTCATCGAAATTTTTTCTCACGAGAATGTCATGAGCTTGGAATCGAGTTTCGAGAAGATATGCTTTTGGTTTTAGAGCACTTTAAGGTCGTGTACCACTAAAAACATAACAAACGCCTCAAGAGGGACTGTCAACGCGTAGCGTTTCCAGTCCCAATGAGCCGCAGTGGTTACGGTTGTTGTGTTTGAGCTTAGTGTTATGCATTGCCAGCCCCTTAGGCGGGCGTTATGTGCTTAAAATATAAAGGTAAATATGGCAGTTTTAGAAATTCTTACAGCACCAGATCCAAGGCTTAAGATTACAGCAGAGAAAGTGCAGGACATTGAATCGGTTCAGAAATTAATCGATGATATGTTGGAAACCCTATATTCAACTGATAATGGTATAGGTCTAGCTTCAGTTCAAGTGGGTCGTAAAGAAGCGGTTGTTATTATCGATCTTTCAGATAATCGAGATCAGCCATTGATATTGATTAACCCTGAAGTAGTGAGTGGTAGCAATAAAGCTTTAGGTCAAGAGGGGTGTCTTTCAGTTCCAGATTATTATGCTGAGGTGGAACGTTATACATCAGTTGTGGTATCGGCGTTAGATCGAACAGGTCAGCGAATCACGATCGAAAGTGATGATTTTCTGGCTATCGTGATGCAGCATGAAATTGATCATCTTTCTGGTAATTTATTCATTGATTATCTTTCACCGTTAAAGCGTCAAATGGCGATGAAAAAGGTGAAAAAGTATGTCAAATCGCACTCTCAACCACGCACATAACAAACGCTTCAAGAGGGACAGCCAACGCGTGGCATTTTTACTATGCGTTGGTTTTTGTGGTTACGGTGTTATGCGGAAAGTTAGTAGTAGCGTTGGCTGCCCCTTAAGCGGGCGTTAAAAAGAGGTAAAAATATATGCGAAAGTATTTAGTGATGGCGGTATTGGTAATTTTGGTTACTTTTGGTACATATCTCTATTTCTTCTACTTTAATTCACATCAAAAATTCGTTATTGATTCGCAAAAATGGTCAGACTTTGGTGGTTTTATTGGAGGAGTTTTGGGGCCAATTCTATCTGCTCTAGCACTAATCGCTGTTTCTGAAACGTTGCAAAATCAGAAAATTGCTAATGAGTACTCTCAAAAGCTTGATGAGATAAAAATGAGAACAGAAGACTTGGAAAATATATCCAAGCAATTTGAAAGTATGTTCAATAAGCCTGCACGTAAACTTAATGGTAAGAGTATTTACGAGGCAATTAATGACTGTCATTTCAAGAGATGCTCTAGAAGCGAAGAAATAGAAAAATGTGCAAAAGTTGTTGTAGATACATTAATAAATATTGCTAATATCATACTTGTTATCGAAGAAAAGAAAAAGTTTTTGTTTAAAGATGAGTTTTCAGCTTTAGCGTTCAAACAAACTTGGATTTACAAATATACTGGCTTTGGTAATTGTGCCTTTGAATTGATTGATGCTAATAGCATAAACGATAGCCAAAAAGCTGTTCTTAAAAGTGGGTTAGGGATCGAGTAGCCTCTTTTTAACAAACTGTTTAAGAGTGATTCGCAACGCGTGGCATTTTTGCTATGCGTTGGTTTTAGTGTTTAAGGTGGTATGCGGGAGCTTCGGTATTGCGTTGCTCACACCTTAACAGGGCGTTAAATTATAAGGAGTAATACGTGGCAATAGTACAGCCAACATCATCAAAAAAAGCAGTAATGAGGGCAGGACAGAAATTAGCAGATTGTTATGGTGCTAATTGTCCCTTAGAGGGAAATTCATTGGACATTTTGAATAATTGGCGTTTATCGCACTCATATCCATTGGAGAAAATACGTACATATTTAGAACAAAGTGCACAAGGAGTTGATCCCAAAGCCCTTATTGCTCAAAGGATAAAGCGAGTACCATCTATTGTTGGTAAGCTAAATCGTTTTTCAACAATGCGCTTAGATAGAATGCAAGATTTAGGTGGATGCCGTGCAGTTGTTAGTAGTATTGAAGATGTATATAAAGTTGTAAATAAAATAAAAAACACTCGCTTTATGCATGAGCTTAAAAATGAAAAAGATTACATTGATACTCCTAAAGATAGTGGTTATCGCAGTTATCATTTAGTTTATGCATTTCAAAATAAAAAATATGAAAAGTTGAATGGATTGCAAATTGAAATGCAAATAAGAACTGCAGTGCAGCATAGTTGGGCAACTGCAGTTGAAGTTGTTGGTGCATTTACTGCTCAGTCATTAAAATCAAATCAAGGAAATGAGCGGTGGCTAGAGTTTTTTAAACTGGCATCAAATTACTTTCAAGAACTTGAGCAAGGTAAGCGTTATAGAAATGCTCCAGAAGACCTAAAAAAAATGTGTGAAGAAATGAATGTTAATCGGTTTGTGCGAGCCTGTGCAGTTACAGCTAACCACATTGATAAAGAAAAACATAAGTGGGCGTCGTACTTCTTAATGGAGCTTGATCCTCAAAAAGGAAATATAAAAATAACTAGCTACCCTACAAATCTATTGAAGAAAGCTGGTGATGATTACTTAGAAGCTGAATATAGGTGTAAAGATATTGATGGTGCTGAAGCTGCGTTGGTATCAACTAATGATCCAGATAACTTAAGAAATGCTTATCCAAATTATTTTGCTGACACGCGAACCTTTATGAATAACCTTGGACGAGTACTTGGCAATATATAATTTAACAAACGCTTCAAGAGGGACAGCCAACGCGTGGCATTTTTATTATGCGTTGGTTTTTGTGGTTACGGTGTTATGCGGAAAGTTGGTAGTAGCGTTGTCTGCCCCTTAAGCGGGCGTTATGTTGCCCTGATAAATTTTACAATCTAGAGTTCGAAAATGATAAGAAAGTACAATTCAAATGACTTAGAT
>NZ_SGOM01000021.1 GCF_022113815.1 Vibrio cincinnatiensis | reverse complement strand
GCACTTAAGGCTGCTATTCAAAGCTCAATCCTAGTCGACGTTCCATCGTCTAGGGAACCTTGCTGTTATCCTCAAAGGTGTAATACCAATTACATTAATTTTATGATCTAATAATTCACAGAAAAGGAGCTTCTATGAATTATGACTTTAGCCACTTAATCAAATCGACTGCGAATGCTCGATTGCGTATTCGATACCTTGCACTCGCACACTTCTTTGAAGGTAAAAGCCGCACAGAAATCGCTCAGTTTCTTAAAGTAAGTAGAACAAGCGTCAATAAATGGGTTAAAACCTATCTTGATTTTGGATTGGAAGGCCTACAAGAAAAACCTCATACTGGTCGTCCTCATCAGTTGTCTACGCAACAATTAAGCCAACTTAAAAAATTTGTTACAGACGCGGCTATCAAAGAGCACGGTGGACGCCTCCAAGCAAAAGACTGCACAGAATTTTGGCATCCAATACCGACAGGCGAATATCTATCGTATCCTTCATGATATCGGTTTGAACTGGATCACCACTCGCTCTAAACATCCCAAGCCGTCACCGAAAGCCCAAGACGACTTTAAAAAAATTCCAAATCGAAACGATCCATAAGATCCCAGGACATGTCTCTTTAGCTGATGTGCTCGTGTGGTTCCAAGATGAAGCTAGGTTTGGTCAACGCAATACAACAACGAGGATTTGGGCAGAAAAAGGAACGCGACCTAGAGCCATTCAGCAACAACAATTTGAATATGCTTATCTATACGGAGCTGTTTGCATCAATACTGGAGAAGTCGAAGCGACTGTCTCACCAGTCAATACTATGGAAGTGATGAGGGAACATTTAACGCTTATCTCTGATGCGACACCAGTGGGCAAACATTCTGTTATCGTTATGGATCAAGCGAGCTGGCATCAAAGTTATCTTGATAAAGAGTATTCAAACTTAACGATTATCCATATCCCACCCTATTCACCAGAGCTGAATCCAATAGAACAAGTATGGAGTTGGTTACGGCAGAATGAATTGGCTAACCGATGTTTTGATAACTATGAAGATATTGTTGATAGTGTTTTCGGTGCTTGGAATCGTTTTTCAGAGAACAAAAGCAGAGTCGTATCACTCTGCTTTAGGAGTTGGGCAAAAATGACCACTTAATTAATGTAATTGGTATAAGTATCTATAAGGCCTTGGTTTGTTAGAGAGTCTTGTCTGAATCCGATTCACACCAATTCAATAGGTGAGTAGGGAAGACTGAGTGGTAGAAAGCTGTTTAAAATGGGAGTTATTAAGGCTATCTATACGATATTTTACAAACGTTCGATAGCCTTAAAATTGGATCCTGTTTTTTAATTGCTATGCGCTGCTCTACAGCTAGAGAATTTGTTTTAACACTCGATCTGCTTTCACTCTTGTTACCTTTCGGATTAATTTTTGAACGGCATCTGGATAGCTATCAAGCTTTTCGATTTGCTTGTAAGTGCAAATTAACTGGGTGTGCTGAAGGATATTCTCCATCTCTAGTTCAAATTTTTGAGTAAGATGTTTGTGTTCATCTTTAATTAAAATGGCATTTTCTAGATCAAGCTTCCAAGCTCTGGGGTTTAGGTTATTCCCTGTAATTAACATATAGCGTTTATCAACCCAAATGCCTTTAAGGTGGAAACTATTGTCTTCATCTTTCCATAAGTGGATAGATAGTTTTCGGCTAGCAATATTGGCTTCGTTGATTTTGGCAAATCTTCGCAGATTCAGCTCATATAAATAGGGAAGTCCACCTATGGTTTTAAATGGCTCTTGAGGCGAGATGTAGAAATCATTGGCTGTCTTATCGCCTACAATGACATGTACTTTTACTCCGCGTTTAATTGCTTTTTTTACTTCTCGCGCCACAGACTTAGGAAAGTTAAAGTAAGGTGTACAGATAAAAATTTCTTCATTTGCTTGCGCAAGAAGTTCAACAATCGTCTGATTTAAATGGTTACGACGTTTACCTATGCCGACCAGTGGTGTTATTGCGACTTGATCCGAGCTGATTGCTTCAGATTGAAACTGGTAATTGGCGAGCGCGAGCGCAGCTCGAAACTGTCGGATATCGACTTTTATATCTTTTGTTTTTGGTTTGTTATCACATGCAAGATCGTGAACCGCGGGGTGCTCAAGCATTTCTTTTTGAATAAACGTCACCATGCTATCAGCAAGCGCTTTATTTTCTAATGTATGGTAGCGATCAAAGCGATAGCGCGCATTGTAATGTAGGTACACATTATTGATGCTAGCTCCACTATAGATAACGTGATCATCAATAATAAACCCCTTGAGGTGAAGAACGCCAAAAACTTCTTTTCCTCGAACCGGGATGCCATAGACGGGAATACAATGGGCATATTGCTCTTTAAAAGCACAATAGAGAGCGGCATTACCGGCAGAGGTTTCCGCCCCAATAAGGCCTCGTTGGGCTCTGTGCCAATCGACACAAATAATAATATCGAGTCCTGGGTTTCGTTGTTTTGCTTCGTAAAGCTCGGTGAGGATTTCTCGTCCTGCTTCATCATCTTCCAGATAGAGCGCAACAATATAGATACGTTTACTAGCTTGACGAATGGTGTCAATAAGGTGAGTTCTGAACTCTCTAGCTGAAAACAATACATGAAACTTATCGGGATCTTGCGCAATAGCGGGCAGTTGTTCAAATGTATTTCTACGAGCCATCATAGTGATGATTTACCTTACGTATGTACAAAATTGCGAGCAGAGAATCTTACCAAAATAGTATAATCGAAGGCTAGAAAAGTGGCGATTTATTAACATAAATCATCAATATACTGCATAGGAATAAGATTTTTCCCATTAGCTTGATAACGCTGTAGCAAAGCTCGTAATTCTGATGGAAGTTGCTCTGGGTCAAGAGTATGAAAGTTTCCTTTACCATAAAAGGATGTCAGATGTGGATAAGCAAAACAATAGTCCATGTGTTTCATTATGTTTTGTTTGCAGTAGAGCAATAACTGATAGCCAATACCTTGCCCTCTAACATCGCTAGCGACTGCCATGCCTGTTAATAATCGATAGTGTGCAACCGTACGAAATCGGACGAGGGCTTTTATCTCTCCATGCTGATATGCCGCGATCATCAACTCATTACTTTTGGGTTTAGTGCTTGGATAGTGCCGTTTGTAGAATCGTTTAATTAACGGTAACTTTAGAGGAGCTATCTGTTCAAACTGCAGAGTTGGCATTTGTATCTGTCTTCAAAAGGCATCTGTTGTAGAATGGGTGTAGTTTAATTTATTCAAAGAATCGCATGCAATTACATCATAACGCAAATCTTCAGGCTTACCATACCTTCCATATTAACCAGGAATGCAAATATTTGGCGGTTGTTCACTCAGTCGAAGATATTATTCACCTTTACCAAGGTGTTGAATTTCAAAATACGCCTAAATTAGTGTTAGGGAAAGGAAGCAATGTACTCTTTACCGAACCTTATCAAGGGGTCGTTATTATCAATTGTCTGTCCGGTATTTCTCATACGGAAGATGCGCATCATCATTTTCTGCATGTTGCGGGTGGAGAGGACTGGCCGAAACTTGTTGAATGGTGTATCCAGCATCAATTTGCGGGTTTAGAAAACTTAGCCATGATCCCTGGGTGTGCGGGTTCTGCGCCGATCCAAAATATTGGTGCTTATGGTGTTGAATTTAAAGATGTCTGCCTTTATGTAGACTACCTATGCCTTGAAAGTTTTCGTGTTAAACGATTGAGTGTTTCAGAGTGCCAATTTGGCTATCGTGATTCGATCTTTAAACATTCTCTTTATGATAAAGCGATTGTGGTTGCGGTGGGATTAAGGCTTCCTAAATTATGGAAACCGAATCTGTCTTATGGCCCCCTAAAAATGTTGCCTGCTGACAGCTCTGCAGAAGATATCTATCGTGTCGTCTGTCAGGTTAGAAGAGAAAAGCTGCCTAATCCTCGAGAAAATGGTAATGCTGGTAGCTTTTTTAAAAATCCCATCATTAGTTTGGCTCACTTTCAACAATTAAAACGTCAATATCCGGAACTGATTGCCTACCCGACAGACAAGGGTATGAAGGTGGCCGCTGGGTGGCTTATTGATCAAGCAAATTTAAAAGGAAGCCGAATCGGCGGCGCTCAAGTTCATGCTAAACAGGCTTTGGTTATCGTCAATATTGCCGATGCAACCGCTGAGGATGTCATCCAATTAGCATTAAAAATTTGCCATGATGTTTTGGAAAAGTTTGGAATTGAGCTTGAACATGAAGTTCGCTTCATGGGGGCGAGGAGTGAAGTTAACCTAAAGACATTCGTAGGAAAGAAAAAATGAGAGAGCACAATGTTAAGTTGAGTCTGCTAAGCACATTAGCCGATGGTACTTTTCATTCCGGAGAGTCTCTGGGTGAGCAGTTAGGTATGTCACGTGCGGCGATCAGTAAACATATTCAAGGGATTCAAGCATGGGGGATAGATATCTTCCGAGTCCAAGGGAAAGGCTATCAATTGGCAGAGCCTTTGACCTTGCTCGATGAGCGAGAGATCCAATCTCAAGTAAGGAATCCGGTTGAACTTCATCCTATTATTGATTCAACTAACCAATATTTATTAGATCGTATCAGCCAATTATCCTCAGGTTCGGTCTGTCTTGCTGAATATCAGAAAAGTGGCCGAGGGAGGAGAGGGCGACATTGGGTTTCCCCATTTGGCTCTAACCTCTACTTTTCTATGTATTGGCGATTAGATGCAGGAATGGCCGCAGCTATGGGCTTAAGCTTGGTTGTGGGTGTTGCGGTCGTAGAAGCATTAGAACGTATGGGGCTTGTAGGCGTAAAGTTAAAGTGGCCTAACGATCTTTACTTCAATGACAGAAAGCTTGCTGGAATTCTCGTTGAAATGTCTGGGCAAGCCGGCGGTGCGGCGAACCTTGTGGTAGGTATCGGAATGAACCTATCTATGCAAGACAAAGGGAAGAATATTGATCAACCTTGGACAAGCTTAGCCGATGTCATCGGTGGGGAGCATATTGATCGAAACCAGCTCGCAATCCAATTGATTCGAGCACTCGATGAAGCCTTACAGCAGTATGAATACACAGGCATGCAGGATTTTGTCGAACGCTGGAATCGATTAGATAACTTCATTGGTCGTCAAGTTCGTCTTCTTATTGGGCCTAATGAAATTGTTGGAATAGAGCGAGGGATCGATCCGCATGGGGGCGTTCAATTAGAAACGAGTGAAGGAATAAAGAGCTACATCGGTGGAGAGATTTCCCTTCGTAAGGGGGATTAATCTCTCTAAGTGGATCATACTAATTGATGGTATTTGTTTTGCTATTTACGCAGTAACACATTTTCTACACTGTGGTGCAGGCCTTTTCTTAAAATAAGTTGGGCGCGTTCTTTCGTTGGTAAAATATTCTCTTGTAAATTTTTACCATTAATTGAACTCCAAATATGCCTTGCTTTCGCTATCGCTTCATCTTCACTCAACTGAGTGTAGTGATTAAAATAGGATCCCGGTTTTTTAAACGCCCCATGACGAAACTTCATAAAGCGTTCCACATACCATTTTTCAATCATTTCAGCGTCAGCATCCACATAGATTGAAAAATCTAGAAAGTCCGAAATGAAGACTCGATGGGGATCGTGAGGATAGTCCATTCCACTTTGCAGTACATTTAATCCTTCAATAATTAGAACATCCGGTCGATCTACTACTTTTTGTTGTGTAGTAATGTCATAGGTTAAATGAGAATAAACGGGTGCAACCACATGAGGAAGCCCTGCTTTAACGTCGGAAACAAACTGAACTAAGCGGCGAATATCATAAGATTCAGGAAAACCTTTCTTATGCATGATATTTCGATCATTGAGAATTTTATTGGGGTATAAAAAACCATCGGTTGTAATCAATTCTACCTTTGGATGATTATCCCAGCGAGAGAGTAGAGCGCGTAATAATCGGGCGGTTGTACTTTTACCGACGGCTACACTGCCTGCTATACCAATAATAAAAGGGGGCGCTTTTTCTACATTACCAAGGAATTGATTGAGCACCGTATTACGACTTTGCCTTGCTGCAACATAGAGATTCAACAACCTTGCCAGCGGAAGATAAATCTCTACCGCTTCTTTCATGGTTAAACTTTCGTTAATCCCTTGCAGTTCTTGAAGATCACTTTCTGACAGTGTCATAGGCACTGAGTTACGTAGCTCAGCCCACTGGTGACGAGCAAAAGACAGATACGGACTCATAAATGTTCAATCGTATTATTAGAATAAGTGGGGAACATACAATATGCAGCCCATCTTGCAAACGAGAAACGTGTGAGAATTAGCGATTTAACCCAAAAATGCATAAAAAAACAGCGAATAAACAAAAACCTGATAAATTTTAAATTTTTTTACGGATTGGGGTTGCAAGGTCGCAGATCATTCAATAGAATGCGCCCCACTTATGCCGACTTAGCTCAGTAGGTAGAGCAACTGACTTGTAATCAGTAGGTCACCAGTTCGATTCCGGTAGTCGGCACCATTTCCTGATAATTCAGGAAATAGAAAAATTTGGAGGGGTTCCCGAGTGGCTAAAGGGAGCAGACTGTAAATCTGCCGGCTCCGCCTTCGATGGTTCGAATCCGTCCCCCTCCACCATATTCTTAAGGAAATAGCTCACAGAGTTACGTGTTGCGGGCATCGTATAATGGCTATTACCTCAGCCTTCCAAGCTGATGATGCGGGTTCGATTCCCGCTGCCCGCTCCACTCATTTTAGAGTGCTGATATAGCTCAGGTGGTAGAGCGCATCCTTGGTAAGGATGAGGTCGGCAGTTCGAGTCTGCCTATCAGCACCAGCTCTAAGCAAAGTTTTCCTTTTGATATATACTTTACTACCGAACTTTTTTGGTTGCGTGGTCATAAATTAAAGCCACCTAAATCCGTACCTAGAGGGACAACCCATGTCTAAAGAAAAATTTGAACGTACGAAACCGCACGTAAACGTTGGTACTATCGGCCACGTTGACCACGGTAAAACC
>NZ_SGOM01000020.1 GCF_022113815.1 Vibrio cincinnatiensis | reverse complement strand
CCTTATCTTCATCAAAATTCATAGAACCCAAACGTGGTTCAATTCTCATGATTTAATCTCCTTACCATAGCTAACGCCGCATTAAGGGGCAAGCAACGCGAACAACTGCGCTCAAACTAGCCAGCCTTAACCTCAAATGCTCATCCAAACCAAAACTGCCACGCGTTGCGAGTCCCTCTTTAACGCCTTATTAGCTGAATTTCTCCATGACAAAGTTGCACAGCTTTTGACCACGGACTTCTATGGTTTGTTCTTGTATCACATTGAAACCAAATCTCTCATAAAACGGACGAGCTGTAATACTCACCTCAGAATAAAACCTAGTAATTCCTTGTAACTCACCTATTCTGAGTACATGTTCCATTAACTGTCGTCCGACTCCTTGGCCTTGATGTTCATGGTGACAAAAGAAATGATCAATTAATCCATTTTCTTGAAGATCACTATAACCAACAATTTTCCCATCAATTTCAGCAACAAAAGGTGACAGCAAGTTCATTTTTCGTTGCCAAATCTCAGAAGAAAAACCATCTGGAGCCCATGCTTCAACTTGGGCTTGCGAATAATCACGTAAGTTCACATTATGAACCGTATGATAAAAAATAGCCCATAAATCAAGCGCATCTGATTCTTGATACTTTCTAATTTCGATCATGCTGATATTTACCACCATTCAGCTAACGCCGCATTAAGGGGCAAGCAACGCTACCGCACAGCTTAAAACTAACCAGCCGTAACCTCAAATACCAACCAAACCAAAAATGCCACGCGTTGATTGTCCCTCTTAAATGCTTTGTTATAACTTATCTGGCTGAGGTGCAGAGAAACTATTCTTACAGGCTGGGCACTCCCATTTATAACTACTTGATACCAAAGAACCAACCATTACTCCACTGCTAAATTTATGATGAAGCGTAATAAGTTTGTCTTGAGTTTCAAAACATGATGTACACCATGGACCTTTTCCATATGGTTCAATTTCGGTATCTTTTGGCAATAGTAAATTTCCATCTCTAGTTACAAGTGCTGCTAGAGACTTTTTATGCTCAAGTTCTTCTACTTGCCGTTTCAGAGCTAAGATTTGGTCTTGTGCTTCAATAAATTGCAATTTAGCTTCTGCCAAGTTCACCATTAAATCTGCAAGTTTTAGTTTGATTTGCGCTTCTTCGAGTGAAGATGAAGCATTTTGAACTTCACGCCCAATATCAATTGCAGTTTTGATAGAACTCAAACCTGCTGTAATTGTTGCAATATCCAATTATAAGTCTCCGAGTGTTGAAAATGAGTTATAACGCCGCATTAAGGGGCAAGCAACGCAAACTCGCTTTACCATTGAGAAAAGACTGAAAACTCGAAGAACAAGAAGACGGAAACGAAGCCAATATGAACACAACTGGGTTTATAAATTAAAAAATAACTAATAAAAAACAATCAGTTAAAAGTATCAAACAGACAAACTAGAAGCTAAGTTCAAAGTAAAGAAATCATAAAAATACTTTAATTTTCAATATATTGTGGTCTTTTTCTCTACGGTTACATAACGCCCGCCTAAGGGGCTGGCAACGCATTAACACTAAACTCAAACACAGCAACTGCAACCACCGCGGCTCATTGGGACTGGAAACGCCGCGCGTTGACAGTCCCTCTTGAGGCGTTTGTTATAACACAGTTTCACACATCATGTTCCGTGAGCAATTGACGACAGTTACGAACTGTTAGAACGCGGATTTCGTGGCTCAAACTATAAATAATGCGGTAATGACCGAAAATGATTTCACGGTAGTTCGTATGAGGCATTTCAGGAACCATGCGGCCCATTTCTGGCATTGAGCCGAGCAATTCCGTTTTGTCGAATACTTCATTCACCCACTTTTCTGCAGCTGATGGGTTATCCAAAGCAATAAACTCTGCGGCATCACCCAGTTTTTGTAACGCTAGAGGTGACCAAACTACTTTCATTTGATGATGCGCCCCAGAACTTGTGAACGAGCATCTTCGTTTGATATACCTAAACCTGCAGCCAATTGAGCTTCTGCAGTACGCATTTCTTCGAGTAATTCGATTTTCTCTTGCATTGCTTCATACTCCGCAACGTCAAGAACAACGGCTACACCTTTACCTCGTTGTGTAATAACCAATGGTCGACGAGTCTCATTGATCTGTTTGATAAATGATGCAACGCCAGCACGGAACTCAGACAAAGGCTGAATATCTTGATCAAGGTGAATACGGCTCATAATGAACTCCATTTAGTACAATTTAATGTACAAATAGTAGTTCAATTGAGATTTACGAGCAAGGAATTGATTCTGTGTTATAACGCCCTGTTAAGGTGTGAGCAACGCAATGCCAAAGCCGCCGCATACCACCTTAATCACTAAATTCAACGCATGGTAAAAATGCCACGCGTTGCGAATCACTCTTAAACAGCTTGTTAAGTGTTTTTGCCCACTTGCTTGATACGAGAAGAGTTCAACTGTTTATGAAGCAACCTAATCTCTAGCTCCGTTTGTTCCTTTTGCTTCACTAAAATCTCATCTTGTAGCGGTTGAATTTTTTTATGCCAGCGATAAAACCCAAAAGCCATCAAAAATAATGACAAAGCTAGCAAGAAGCTAATTGCATTCATATAGGTTTTCTTGTCCGAAGTATCGATCATTTCCTTTACTTCCAGAACTTCTTTTCGAGCCGATTGTTCTGGCGTTAATTTAGATAAGGAAGACAATACCTTAAGCTCTACATAGCGAGCATGAGAGTTAGCTTGAAATGTAGAGTAAACGAATACAAAAAGTGCCATAGTTGAAACTAGAAGTACAAGCCCAAACATAGCGTAGAACTTATATATATTATCCGTAGGAATGGATATCCTTGATTGCAAAGTTTTCTCCTTACACTTAACGCCCGCCTAAGGGGCTGGCAACGCATAACACCAAACTCAAACGCAACAGCCGTAACCACCGCGGCTCAATGGGACTGGAAACGCCACGCGTTGACAGTCCCTCTTGAGGCGTTTGTTAGGTAGTTTTTTTGGGACAACTGACAAAAATCAACCAATAAACCCAAAGAATTAGTAGTCCGATGCAAAATATTAGGGCTACAACGACCAACTCTATGAAACTATTTGGTGTAGACATAGTAAATAGTGAAACTGTCATTTTGATTACAACTAAAATGATCATGGGAGCGAATATAATTTGAGACGCTCTTCGAACCCACCTTGGAGTCATTGGATGGTGTAAACGACTTAAACAATCTCCTTCTGCAACAGCAGATTCAACTGGGTCAACAGTATTATAAATCCTTCCCCTTATTTGACAGTGCTCAGGGCCAACTTCGATTGAAATATTTTGATGAGTAATGGTTAACTCCCGCTCGGCAGTCTGTAAATCAAGTCGTATACCTTTCGGCGGAACTAAAACATATTTTTCCTTCATAGCACACTCCTTACTACCTAACGCCGCATTAAGGGGCAGGCAACGCAAATAACTGTACTAAAACTAGCCAGCCTTAACCTCAAATGCCAACCAAACCAAAACTGCCAAGCGTTGACTGTCCCTCTTAAATGCTTTGTTATGTAACTTTTCTAACCATTTCAAAGTATTACAAAGAACAATATTGCCAAATATCGTTTAACTTACATGAAAAGTTAGCAGTAACCCAGTAGAATTCGCGTGATAACGACGAAACTACGAGCCCTAGTTCAAAGAAAAAATGACTATCACCAAGCTTATCGCAAATCCACTGAACGATTTAGAGCCAGCTAAAAACTCGAAGAGCAAGAAGACGAAAACTAAGCCAATATGAATAAAACTAGGTTTATAAATTTGAAAATAACCAATTTAAACAATTAGTTAAAAGTACTGAACATACAAAGTAGAAGCCAAATTCAAAGTGAAGAAATCATAAAAACACTTTAATTTTCAATAAATTGTTGGCCTTTTTCTTTACGATTACATAACGCCCGCCTAAGGGGCTGATAACGCAAACTACCGCACTAAAACTAACCAGCCGCAACCTCAAAACTCATTAAAGCCAAAAGTGGCGAGCGTTGGAAGTCCCGCTTGAGGCGTTTGTTATGGCTAGGAGCCAAGTATTGCCTCGACTTTTTTCTTAGCAAAACCCTCAGCTAAGTCTTTACCGACCTTAATAATTGTTGACATACCTGCTTCTCTAAACTCACTTTTTATAGTGTTCCAAACCTGTTCTTCTCTGATGCTGTCTAAGAACTCATGCCCAGTCCAAGTCAGTTTAGTTACTGTCACAAACGAATTTACACCAAAAGATTTACGTTCAACTAATAGTGCTTCTATAAGCAATTTCACATGAGATTCAATGATCTCTGACGAGAAACCCTCTACAGGTAAAACCTCATCGTTCTCCTCAATTGACAAAAGAATTTCACGAATTAAAGACATATCTCGCTTCATCTCAAGCATCCTATTTTATCCATAGAGCCATAACGCCGCGTTAAGGGGCAGCCGACGCTACTACCAACTTTCCGCATAACACCGTAACCACAAAAACCAACGCATAATAAAAATGCCACGCGTTGGCTGTCCCTCTTTAACGCTTTGTTATGTACGTGCACTTTGTTCCAGCGAAACAAACAGCGGCTTTACAAATTTGGCCTCTTCTTGGTAGCGATTCCTCGTATCCCAAAGGTCAACAGCATGTTGAATATTAAGCCAAAATTCTGGTGTATTTCCTAATGCTGCTGCTAACTTGATTGCTACCGGAGCCGTTAACACTCCACCATTAATCAAATTACTCACCGTATTTCTGTGTACACCCATAGCTTCAGCGAGCGCTTTTGATGTGATGCCCATTGGTTCAAGAAACTCTAATTTCAACATTTCACCAACGCTAACTGGGCGACGTTTTGTCTTACGCATAGTCGTTACCTCAATACTTATGTGGGTCTAAGTAAGTATTTAGTGCAACACCATCAACCCACTGAAAAATCAGACGATATTGTTTATTTACTCGAATTGAACACCAACCTTTAAGGTTTCCCTCAAGATGTTCAAATCGATTGCCCGGTGGAATTCTTAAGTCTGACTCAGCTTGAGCAGCATCTAAGATTTCCAGCTTTCGAAATAGAGCATTTTCTATACTGTTTGGAATTAAACGATGTCGTTTATCATCCTCATAAAACTGCTCTAACCACTTATCTTTAAATTCTAATGCCATTACAACTTGCACTGTCTCATTGTGCATCCATACACAAAGAGTAACGCATAATAGCACTGTGCACAAGTTTGATTTTCAGGAAGGATTTCAGAGAAGTACATAACGCCGCATTAAGGGGCAAGCAACGCAAACAACTGCGCTCAAACTAACCTGCCGTAACCTCAAATGCCAACCCGAACCCAAAATGCCACGCGTTGATTGTCCCTCTTGAATGCTTTGTTATGTAACTTTACTAATCATTTCAAAGCATTAACAAAAACAGCATCGCCAAACACGATTTAACTTACACGAAAAGTCAGCATTGACCCAGTAGAAAAAACTCTGGCAACTACAAAAGTAACTTGATTCTGCAGATCATGACTATAGAGAAGCTGAACGCAAACCCGCTTCACCAGTAAGCGCTGAATAAAGACTCGAAGAACAAGAAGACGAAAACCAAATCAACATGAATAAGACTAACTTTACAAACCGTATAAATAACCAATTAAAACAATCAGTTAAAAGTATCAAACATGAAAAGCAGAAGCTCACCTTAAAATACAAAAGGATAAAAACACTTTAAATTTCAATACATTGCGATCTTTTTCTCTACGGTTACATAACGCCGCATTAAGGGGCAAGCAACGCAAACAGCTGAACTTAACCTAGCCAGCCGTCACCTTAAATACCCACCCAAACCAAAAATGCCACGCGTTGATTGTCCCTCTTAAATGCTTTGTTATGTAACTTTACTAGTAATTTCAAAGCATTACCAAAAACAGCATCGCCAAACACGATTTAACTTACACGAACAGTCAGCATTGACCCAGTAGAAAAAACTCTGGCAACCACAAAAGTAACTTGATTCTGCGGATCATGACTATAGACAAGCTGAACGCAAACCCACTTTACCATTAAATGCTGAATAAATACTCGAAGGACAAGAAGACGAAAACTAAACCAATATGCGCAGAACTCACACAGATTAAATCGATATTAAAATTAGATTAGCTATAAAAAACAATTATTTTTCAATAAATTGTGGTCTTTTCCCTACGGTTACATAACGCCGCGTTAAGTGGTGAACAACGCGACCACCGAACTTAACCCATTGTGCCGTAAACACTAAAGCCGATTTTAATCAAAAATGTCAAGCGTTGTGAATCCGTCTTAAACGCCTTGTTAACTGGCTACCGTTGGTTGTAAACTATCAAAAGACAACTTCAATGCATTTTACATAATAAAGCGGAATACCAGACGATAAAATGAAAATTAAAAGCTTTAAATACAAGGACTTAAAATCCAACGTTGAAGTGGAAAATGTTGAGTTTCACGATTTTTCTATCTTGGTCGGTGTCTCTGGGGCAGGTAAAACCACAATAATTAATGGCATACGAGATATACTGCGCATACTAAAAGGTAGAAAAACCCACTCCAAAGAATGGTCTATCACATTTACAACTAACGAAGATGTTGAGGTCATTTGGAGTGGTGTCGTATCACCTGACTACAGCACATTTATTGACGAAGAAAATGGCGAAGCAGAAACTTATGCCCCGATTTCATTCGAGCAGCTTTCGATAGATGGTGAACTACTCATTGATATAAGTGATTCACAAAAACTATTTAAAGGAAATGACTTACCTGTTTTAGATTCTTCAACTAGTTTTTTCCATCAATTGCGGAACGACGAAAAACTAAAAGAGGCATATAACTCTCTACAAGCTATAGTCCTCTTAAATGAACATGTTTATTCTCCACAATTCCTTGGCTTAGCCAATGAGTCTAAATTTGAACGTCTAAAAAAAGAATGTACTGACTCACTGGACGCAATCAAAAGTGAAAAACTCGATACTAGAGAACGAATTTACTATGCGTCTTTATTTGATAAAGATCAGTATGAATATTTCAATGCAATATGTTCAACTATTTTTGAAAATATTAAACTTGTTATTCCAGTACTATCAGACTCCGACTTTCCTTTTGCAAAGAATGATGACTTCAAAACACTATCAATTAAACTGGAATTATCTTCCGGTGAAATAGTAGAACAACGAGATATATCATCGGGAATGTTTAAAACCATAATAGTGATTGCAGAGGTAATTTTAGGTTCAAGAAACAACCCAATTATAATTGATGAAATTGAAAATAGCTTAGGAGTCAATTGCTTACCATCAGTGCTGGATGAACTCGAAACAGCAATGCGTCAAGTAATTATTACAACGCATCATCCTAAAATAATCAACAAGATCCCGGTAAAGCACTGGAAGATCGTAAATAGGTCAAACAACATTATAAGAACTTTTTCAGCGGACAAAATTTCTAACTCTAGTAGCCGTCATGATAACTATATAAAACTTATTAACAGTAACATTTATAAAGGTTAATACAGTGAAATTATACTTTCTATTAGAAGGGGTTGGCTCGGAGATGCAAGCCTACCCTAATTGGGTTAGTGAACTTTTACCTGAAATCAGTACTTACTCATGCACTGAAGATTTCGAGCTTTTTAAAGCTAATGACAACTCATCATATTTTATTTCAGGCGAAGGTTACCCCAACCTTTTAGACCGAATAGATAATGCGATTGTTGATATAGAGTCCGTTGATAATGTTGATTATTTGTTCGTAATACTTGACTCAGATGAAGCAGATATCAAGCAGTGTTGGACCAGTGCCAAAACAGTGACCTATCTCGTGATGTAAAACTGTGTATTATCGTTCAAAAACGATGCTTCGAAACCCTAGTACTTGGTAATCAGAAGTACATACCTAGGAATCCTGAACCCAATCCAAAACCGAATATGGAAAGTTACTGGGATCTATTTCAATACTACAATGTGCACACCAATGATCCTGAAGATATGGGGCATTACAACGACTCTTATACCCATTCTCAATTTCATGCCCATTATGCTAAAAAAGCTTTATGGGAAAAGAAAATTATCTATTCAAAAGGTAAGATCGGTATCGTCGGTTCTGGAGACTATATCCGAGGAATAGAAAAAAGAGTAAACGATACTGGACATTTAGAATCAATACATCCATTGTTTGACTTCATATACGAAATCCAAGAAAAGCTGACAGCATAGCGCCGTCAGCCAGTTAACGCCGCATTAAGGGGCAAGCAACGCTAACAGCTGCACTAAAACTAATCAGCCGTAACCTCAAATATCAACCAAACCAAAAATGCCACGCGTTGATTGTCCCTCTTAAATGCTTTGTTAGCTATAGTTTTATAAATTACATCTAAACGAGATGTTGACCCAACAATAATTTAGTCACCGTTGCATATAGTCATATTAAATATATAATTTTGTTTTTTAGATAAATTTATATGGAATCTTATGTCAGCGATAACTGTTAATGACCTACCCTATCAGTTGCCAAGAGACACAGCAGGGCAGTTAAAAAAACTAGCAAAAATCACTTCGATACCAAACAACCTACTAGTTGGGGCAGATGAAGTCGAAGTAGAAGCTTTGTGTTATATGATTTTATATCGCCATTTGAATCAAAATCAACGATATAAAGCGATGAAATCAATTCGTTCTGTAAAAAAACAAGCTTTAATGGGAGAGATCATCAACCGAGTACTCGACACAACTTTTGTTAACCCTCAATGGGGAATTTGGTCATTATCTAATGTAGAATTAGAAGCCGACATACAATTTCATAATGAACTAAATCTGCTAAGTTCAGCCTTAGGTATTGGTGCCTCAGCAGGAAGCATCAAAGAAATGTTGGAAAAGATTAAAGAAAAGAAATCGATTAGTCAGAAAAACTGGATAACATTAGTTATCTGGGGATGCGTTTATTTTAATGCTATAGAACTGGAAAAGGCAGCTACCGAAAAAGCTCATAGAACAACGATAAATTCATCGAGGTTCTTTAAATGAAGAATCAAATAATAGGTATAGTTGGAATTATTGCAATTCTTTCAGCAGTAATTTGGCGCTGGGAAAGTGCTGATGCAACATTAAAAAATGTTTTATTTTACTCTTTACTATCGATTAGTGTTATCCAGAATGTATGGTTTACTTTTAAGAAGAATAAAGAGTAGATAATACTCAATCAAGCAAAGCCCCCCTGATAGCTAACGCCCGCTTAAGGGGCAGCCAACGCTACTACCAACTTTCCGCATAACACCGTAATCACCGAAACCAACGCATAG
>NZ_SGOM01000002.1 GCF_022113815.1 Vibrio cincinnatiensis | reverse complement strand
ACGAGCACGAAACTCACAAGCCAAGGGAACAAAGAACAATCATAAACCACTGATTTTTGGTGATTAAGCATAACGCCTTGTTAAGGTGTGAGGCACGCAATACCGAAGCCTCCGCACACCACCTTAACCATTAAAACCAACGCATAGTAAAAATGCCACGCGTGCCGAATCACTCTTGAACAATTTGTTATGTAACGGTATCGATGCACTTGCTACATAAAACAAGATGGCTTAAACAACTCTATAAATTTGACTGCTCACATAAATACCAATTATCAGGCCAGTCCCAAAATTGTTTATCGTAAATCGAAACCTTGATTTTATTATTTACAAATCTCTCAACATTCCCACTTAGTTGTAGCTCTACATGGCAAACCGTCGCACCAACTTTCTTTACATCCTCACGTGTTTCTTCACTTAGCTTTTTCTTGTATGCAAATAAATTTTGGTAAACCTTTAACTCATCGAGGTTTTTCTTACTTTGAATTTCGAATAACTGTTTTTTTGAATAAACACCCTCCGTGTTTGCAAGGGAAAGTAGATTTTTTCTATAGCGACTCTCATTCACACCAATATATACCGCATCATAACTTTCATCTGAATCTAATGAGTTTTGTACGACAACATAAAATAGAGCAAGGTTACTCTTTGAGGAAGTACAAAGAATTTTTAGCTTCCCAGCACTCAAGTCAGTTGTATAGTTCACTAATCCATCAGCATTGGCACAAATAGACTTGTAGTCTTCAAGCACTTCAAAAGGACCATCATAACTCCCGTAGCCAAATGGAATTACCTCATATATTTCTGAGGAAAGATGGCTATTTACAACATTTGAGACATCAACATCCTTCTCCATGTCATAACCTAATTTAACTGTCTGACAGCCTATCAAGAGTAATGTTAACACCAGAGAAATATACATCTTCATACAATATCCTTTTTATCAAAACTCCACAGTTACATAACGCCGCATTAAGGTGTGAGCGGCGCTTGGCTATACTTGAGCGAAGCGAAATTGCCAAGCGTTGCGAATCACTCTTAAATGCTTTGTTAGCCCTTGTTGGCTATTTGATAATTTTGAACTTTGATCTTTTCTCTTCCTTATCAATGGCAATATCTTCTGAGATTGTTTTTTCTGGCATGATATCCTCTACCTTTTCAGGACCAGCTATCATTCCCCTTCCGACATCATGCAAATCTTCCGGAATCTCAGTATTAAAGAGATCTTCGGCGCGTTTTCTAGCCCTTTCTAGTACCCATTCATCAAATTCTTTTGTACCTTCAAGTGGTCTATCTTTGCCAGCCATAAATTAACCCCTTAAGTTACGCCATAAATACGTAGGAGTATTACTTGCTTTCCCCTGTTTAAGAGTAAAGCCGAATTTTTCATAATATCTTGTAACTCTTGCATTTACTGGCCTCATAATCCTGATTTGGTCCGCACCAATAAAGTCTGCATAGGCCTCTGCGGCAGAAACCGTAATTTCGACGATCTTACTTTTAAGTGGATGATCCCAAGGAGCACCTTCAATTACATCAAGTCGTAACCTACCGCCTGTATATGTAGGCTTTCCTAACGATAACCCACAAAGTTGAGCATTAGCATACCAAATTGCCAAATCAAACCTTTTAGGGTGCCTGTACGCATATTGCTTGAAACCCTCAGACCACGACCAGCTAGCACTATCACTACGCTCTAGGCTTTCTTCCCACCTCTTAGCATGGGTAAGTGATAGCCGATCAACTCCTTTTAGAGAAACTCTATCAGCATATTGTCTAGGTAATGTCTGTTCTGCAATAGCCCTACTATCTTCTCTAAATCTCTGATATTTAAGCTCCGTATCCTGATGTGTATTTTGCATGTAATCAACTCCTGTAAATAAAAAGAGATTGATTAAAACATATGCAACCAAGATACTCAAGTTAGAGGGCTAACGCTTTTTATACAGCAGACAGCCTTAATCGCTTCCATGCTACCGCCCTCTTTCCATAAAAAGCTCGTCTAAGAATAACATTCTAGCTAATAAATTCATTAAGTTACAAAAAACAATTGAGGGGTCGCTCTCATTAAATAGCAAAATGCCATTTAATTATTGACGGTACACAAAACCAACACTACTGTATATAAAAACAGCAAAATGGGATTTGGAATGAAATCACAATTTCTTTTAAGCATAAAGGAATATATGCAAACGAGGCATTACGCTAATAAAACCATTGAGGCTTATCTGCACTGGATTACAAAATACATTGTTTTTCATAAGAAAGTCCATCCCAACAAGATGGGCTCGCATGAAGTTGAAATATTTCTCACTCATTTAGCCGTAGATAAAAAAGTTGCGACCAAAACACAAGCTCTTGCCTTAAATGCGGTCAGTTTCTTGTATCGGGAGATAATTAGAGAACCGCTCACTCTTGATATGAAATTTCAAAAATCTCAACTAGACCGAAAGCTTCCTGTCGTCATGACGAGAGAGGAAGTAAAACGTTTCTTCAATCATGTAGATCCCAAATATCAACTTCCAATAAAGCTATTATATGGCTCTGGGCTGAGATTAATGGAATGTATTCGCTTACGTATTCAAGATATTGATTTTGATTACGGTGCGCTAAGGGTTTGGCATGGTAAAGGTGGAAAAAATCGGACAGTTACTTTAGCCAAAGAGCTCTATCCTCTACTTAATGAACAAATCGCATTGGCTAAAAGATATTATGATAAAGATATGCAAACTAAAGGCTATGGAGGTGTCTGGTTACCGTACTCACTCGCAGAGAAGTATCCAACAGCACCATTTGAATTTCATTGGCACTACCTCTTTCCATCACATAGCAGATCAATCGATGGAGAAAGCAATCTGTTGCGAAGACAGCATATCAATGTTTCTTCATTACAGAGAGCAGTAAAAAAAACGGCTCAAGAAGCTGAGATTGGAAAAACGGTATCCTGCCACACACTTAGGCATTCATTTGCAACTCATCTTCTCGAATCGGGCGCCGATATCCGGACGGTGCAAGAGCAATTAGGCCATTCTGACGTAACCACAACACAAATTTATACCCATGTCATTGATCGAGGTGCCAGTGGTGTATTAAGTCCCTTGTCCCGATTATAAAAAAGGAGAGCAAATGCTCTCCTTTCTAATACCTAAGCAACTTTAATTATAGAGCTGCTTTCGCTTTCTCAACAAGTACAGCAAATGCTGCTTTATCAAATACTGCGATGTCGGCTAAGATCTTACGGTCGATCTCGATAGAAGCTTTCTTCAGACCATTAATGAAACGGCTGTAAGATAAACCATTTTGGCGAGATGCCGCATTGATACGTGCAATCCATAGTTGACGGAATTGACGTTTCTTAGTACGACGGTCACGGTAAGCGTATTGACCGGCTTTAGTAACTGCTTGGAAAGCTACGCGGTAAACACGTGAACGTGCACCATAGTAACCTTTAGCTTGTTTTAGAACTTTCTTATGACGTGCACGAGCTTGTACACCACGTTTTACGCGAGGCATTATGTCTCTCCTAAACTAAACGAATTAAAACCAAAAACAAATTAAGCGTATGGAAGACAACGCACGATACCCGCAACTTCACATTTAGGAAGAATTGAGTTTGGACGTAGTTGACGCTTGTTCTTAGTTGTACGCTTAGTCAGAATATGACGTTTAGTAGCGTGCTTGAACTTAAAACCACCAGCAGTTTTCTTAAAACGCTTAGCAGCACCTTTGTTGTTTTTCATCTTAGGCATGATGAATAACTCCGCATTGTAGTAGTTTAATAAACAATGTAATTAGGGCGAACAAAACCTAACGATAACGCTAGGTTTTATTACTTGCAAAGCCACTAATTACTTCTTCTTAGGGGCTAACACCATGATCATTTGACGACCTTCAATTCGAGAAGGGAAAGACTCTACAACAGCAAGTTCTGCTGTATCCTCTTTCAATCGATTAAGAACGTCGACGCCGATATCTTGGTGTGCCATCTCTCGGCCACGGAAGCGAATTGTTACTTTCACTTTGTTGCCTTCTTCAAGGAAACGAGTCAGGTTGCGTAGTTTTACCTGATAGTCTCCAATATCAGTTCCAGGTCGGAATTTGACTTCCTTAATCTGAATCTGTTTTTGCTTTTTCTTCTGCTCTTTAGCAGCTTTACTCTTTTCAAAGAGGAACTTGCCATAGTCCATCACACGACAAACTGGTGGCTCGGCGTTAGGGCTGATCTCTACAAGATCCATACCAGCTTCTACGGCTGCTTCTAGTGCTTCGCTGATCGATACTACACCAACGGATTCACCATCTGCGCCAGTTAAACGCACTTCACGAACGCCACGAATTTCACCGTTTAAACGGTGCTGGTTTTGTTTGGCCGGCTGTTGGCCACGTCTTCCGCCTTTAATAGTTTATTCCTCCAGATTGAGCTTACGGCTAGAAACTTCGGCTTGGATATGTGTAATAAAGTCATCCAATTTAAATTTACCTAAGTCCTTGCCCTTTCGAGTACGCACTGCGATTTCACCGGCTTCCATTTCTTGGTCACCACAAACCAACATGTACGGTACACGTTTTAAAGTGTGTTCGCGGATTTTAAAGCCTATCTTCTCATTTCTCAAGTCCGCTTTCGCACGAATACCACATTTTTGTAGCTTTTGTACGACTTCTTGAGCGTATCCTGCTTGTTTATCAGTAATATTCACAACAACAGCTTGCTCTGGAGCCAGCCATGTTGGGAAAAACCCTGCATACTCTTCAATTAGAATCCCAATAAACCGTTCAAGAGAGCCTAAAATAGCACGGTGAATCATTACTGGTACTAAACGTTCGTTATTTTCACCAACGTAAGTGGCACCAAGACGAGAAGGTAAGTTGAAGTCAAGCTGAACTGTACCACATTGCCATGCTCGATCTAAGCAATCATACAAGGTAAATTCAATTTTTGGGCCATAGAATGCACCTTCCCCTTCTTGAATTTCATAAGCAATACCCATGGCTTCAAGAGAATGTTTTAATGCTTCTTCTGATTTATCCCAAATTTCATCGCTACCCACACGCTTTTCAGGCCGAGTTGACAATTTAACGGCAATATTTTCAAAGCCAAAGGTATTATAAGTGTCATACACCATCTTGATGCATGAAGTCACTTCTTGCTGTATTTGATCTTCTGTACAGAAAATATGCGCATCATCTTGGGTAAAACCACGAACACGCATAATACCATGTAAAGACCCTGATGGTTCATTACGGTGACATGAACCGAACTCAGCCATACGTAAAGGAAGATCACGATATGATTTTAAACCTTGATTAAAGATCTGCACATGACCTGGGCAGTTCATTGGTTTAATCGCATATTCACGGTTTTCAGATGAAGTGGTAAACATGGCATCTGCGTATTTATCCCAGTGACCAGAACGCTCCCATAGGACACGATCCATCATCAATGGGCCTTTTACTTCTTGGTAGCCATATTCATTCAATTTATGACGAATAAAGACTTCAAGATCGCGGAAAATGGACCACCCATTATGATGCCAAAACACCATCCCAGGAGCTTCTTGCTGCATGTGAAACAAATCAAGCTGTTTACCAATTTTACGGTGGTCACGCTTAGCCGCTTCTTCTAAGCGAGTAAGATGTGCTTGTAACGCTTTTTTGTCGTGGAAAGCGGTGCCATAAACACGCTGTAGCATTTTGTTATCGCTGTTACCACGCCAATAAGCGCCCGCAACATTGAGCAATTTAAAGTGTTGGCAAAAACCCATATGTGGAACATGAGGCCCACGGCACATATCAATATATTCTTCATGATGGTAAAGACCTGGGCGATCATCTCGTGCCACGTTTTCGTCCAAGATTTCCATCTTATAAGGTTCACCTCGAGATTCAAACGTATCTCGAGCTTCCTGCCAACTGACTTTCTTTTTAACGACTTGATATTTTGTTTTCGCCAGCTCTTTCATTCGAGCTTCAATGGTGTCGAGATCTTCTTGTGAAAGAGAATGATCGAGGTCAATATCGTAATAGAAGCCGTTATCGATCGTTGGGCCAATTGCCATTTTTGCTTGTGGATACAATTGTTTAAGAGCATGACCTAGCAAGTGTGCACAAGAGTGACGGACAATTTCTAACCCATCAACGTCGTCTTTTGTGGTGATGATTTCAAGGCTTGCGTCATGTTCAATTAGATCGCATGCATCAACACGAACGCCATCAACACGGCCAGCAATGGTAGCTTTCGCAAGACCAGGGCCAATAGATAGAGCGACATCCATAGTAGAAATAGCTTGGTCAAACTGACGTTGACTGCCATCAGGAAGAGTAATAATAGGCATGATAAATCCTTACAGTGGTGTTGCATACCAAGCAACACGTGTTCAGTATGTGGAAAATAAACATCGATGGTCACTCGGTAACACGAATACCGGATCATCAATGGGCGTGAATTGTACCTAGGTCACATGAGTAATGTAAAGAAGGAATCATAAAGAAACGACAAAGCCCGTAGTTTAAACTACGGGCTTACTGGTATCGCTAAAGATTATGCTTCGCTACGACGACGAGTACTCTGCCCTCGCTCACCGGTGCGCTCACCGCGGAAGTTTCCGCGATTGTCGCCACCACGATTACGATCAAAACGACGTTCACCATCACGAGCAGGACGAGAAGAATCACCACGTCCACGGCCACCACGGTAACCACCACCTTCTCGATTACCTTCTGGGCGACGACCACGTGACTCACGGAAGTCATCAAAATCGCATACAACCGCACCCACTTCTTTTTGACGAATACGTAGTTTACGAAGTTTACCGGTTACATCAGCGGACATGCTTTTTGGCAGCTGAACAAATGTATGGCCTTGAGCCAGTTTAATTGCACCGATTGAACCTTTGGTCAAACCAAGTTCATTGGCTAAAGCTCCCACGATATCTTTTACTTGAACGCCTTGATCACGGCCTACTTGCAACTGATAAGTATCCCAATCGACGTTACGAGCACCATCACGTGCACCAAATTCACGACGACTACCACCGTCACGGCGATCACCATCACGACGATCACGACGACGTAACTTATCACGTTCAATCATAGGGTCTTCACCCGTATAGAATAATGGGCGTTTACCTTGTTGACGTTTCAGTAAAATTGCGGCAAGTGTTGTTGCATCAATTTCTAAAGAAGACTGCAGTTTTTCCACTAATTCTACAAATTTTTCTAGTGCAACATGTCCTTTATCAGCTTCAAGTTCCACCGCAAGTTTTGTTAAACGAGATTCAGCAACTTTATCACGATGAGGAAGCTGAATTTCTTCCATTGAAGAACGTGTAACACGTTCAATTGTACGTAGCATACGGATCTGGTTAGTACGAACTAATAGAATCGCTTTACCTTTGCGTCCAGCACGCCCTGTACGGCCAATACGGTGAATATAAGATTCTACATCAAATGGAATATCGTAGTTAAACACGTGAGTAATACGCGGAACATCAAGGCCTCGAGCAACAACATCCGTTGCCACTAAAATATCAATGACACCTTGTTTGATGTGATCAACGGTACGCTCACGTAAAGATTGAGGAATATCACCATGTAGTGCAGCCGCTTTAAAGCCTCGAGCACTTAACCAATCAGCTAAACGTTCAGTATCTTGGCGAGTGCGAACGAAAACAATAGAAGCGTCGGTTTCTTCTGTTTCAAGCAGACGCGCCATTGCTTCGTCTTTTTCAACGCCTTTTACCACCCAGTATTGTTGTTCAACTTTCGCAACCGTCTGGTTTGAGCCAGCAACATCAACACGCGCAGGATTACGTAAAAAGCGATCAACAATGTCTTTCACCATCGGTGGCATTGTTGCAGAGAAAAGAACGCGTTGAGCCGTATCTGGTGATTGTTCCATAATCCAAGTAACGTCATCGACAAAACCCATTTTAAGCATTTCATCGGCTTCATCCAAAACAAAAGTATGACATTCATCAAGATGTAAACGTTCACGAGTGATTAAGTCTTTCACACGACCAGGAGTACCCACAACAATATGAGCTCCTGTTTTTAAAGCACGCATCTGATCAACGATGGAAGCACCACCGTAAATTTCTAACACTTTTAGGCCTTTAATATTTTGACCGAGTGTTTTAACTTCAGCTGCAACTTGAATGGCCAACTCGCGGGTTGGGGCCATCACAATTGCCTGAGGTTTATATTGATTAAGATCCAATTTGTTCAATAGTGGCAAAGAGAACGCGGCGGTTTTACCCGTACCCGTTTGAGCTTTACCTAACGCATCACGGCCTTCAAGTAGAAAAGGAATGGCAGCAGCTTGGATTGGAGTTGGTGAAACAAAGCCCATTTCGTTTAGGGCGGAAAGGATGGCACTGTTTAGTGCTAAGTCACTAAATTGAATGACGGTTTCTTGCATGGGGTTCCCACTAAAATAAAAAATAACTAAGGTCCCACGTGCTATACCATTTTCCAACCAATCCTAAAGAAGAGCTGATTCCGTTCAGATGCGGATGAGTATTAAAAAGCATCAAGCCACTAGGGACATCTAAGGGACGCGGATTATTCCTTAAAAGCATAAAAAAAGCCAGAAAAAATTGAAATTCATCACATATTTTTTCTTAATGACGGAAAAACACTTAAGTCATTGGATCTTGTTTATATACATTCATCACCTGATTTATTGATTCTTACTCTTATGTCTAATTCAGCTTGGTACTATACTCTTCTACTCCCACTTTACCGATTTAACCATGACATTGGTTGATATTTCTAGCCCCTTTCTTTACCCAATCTCCCCTCCACTTTTCAAGTGAGATAATACGTAAATGCTTCATAAGATAACTATACTTTTCTAGCTTAGCCCAGTACCATAACCCCGCAGACGCGAGCCGCCTTTCCTCGAAAAACTCAAGCGTCATACGCTGTGGGGTATGCCTATCGGAGAGGCTGAGGAAACCGAATCTCCTAACGACAAATCATAGGTTTATAAATAAGCATGTTCCAAAATAACCCGCTACTTGCCCAGCTCAAACAACAAATTCAAGAAAATCTCCCTAAAAAAGAGGGCCAGATCAAAGCGACAGATAAAGGCTATGGTTTTCTTGAAGTAGATAATAAAACCAGCTTTTTTATACCACCACCTTATATGAAAAAGTGCCTACATGGCGATAAAGTCGTCGCCATTATTCGTACCGAAAACGAGCGTGAAGTAGCGGAGCCACAAGAACTGCTAGAGCCAGCTCTGACTCGATTTATTGGCCGGGTTAAGCTTCATAAAGGGAAACTTAATGTAACGCCAGACCACCCTCAGTTGAAGAAAAACACCTTCAAAGCCAAAACACAAAAAGGCCTAAACCCAGAAGAAATCAACGAAGGTGATTGGGTCGTAACAACACTCACTCGTCATCCGCTTAAGGGAGATAGTGGTTTCTTTGTCGAAATTACAGAAAAAATTACTGACGCTGACGATAAAATTGCCCCTTGGTGGGTCACATTAGCGGAAAACGATTTGCCAAATTCAGAACCTGCTGGGTGCGACCACTGGCAGTTACAAGATGACGACGACTTACAACGTGTCGACTTAACTCATCTACCTTTTGTGACGATTGATGGTGAATCAACCAAAGACATGGATGATGCACTGTATGCTAATAAGCGGGAAGAAGGAGGTTTTGAAGTCACGATCGCTATCGCCGATCCTACTGCTTATATTACCGCGAATAATCCGATGGATAACGTTGCCCGGGAACGAGGATTTACTATTTATCTACCGGGGAGAAATATTCCGATGCTCCCCCGTGATTTAGCCGATAACTTATGCTCTCTGATCGAAAATGAAATTCGCCCAGCGCTTTGTTGTACATTAACCGTCAATGAAGATGGCACTATCAATGATGATATGCATTTTTTTGCTGCCAATATTCGCTCACACGCTCGCCTCGTTTACGATCAAGTCTCTGATTGGTTAGAAACAGGTCACTCAACTTGGCAACCCTCTGAGACTATTGCCCAAGTCGTCCAAGACCTTTATGAATTTTCTCAGCTACGATCCGCTTGGCGTGAAACCCAGGCCGTTGTATTCCCTGATCGCCCAGACTACCGCTTTGAATTAAGTGAAGACAATGACGTAATTGCTATTCACGCCGATCTAAGGCGTAGTGCTAATCGCCTAGTAGAAGAAGCGATGATCACAGCGAATATCTGTGCGGGTAAAGTATTACAGTCAACGTTTGGTTGCGGCGTATTTAATACTCACGCAGGTTTTAAAACCGACAAAATCGCCGATGTGGTAACTCTGGTGAAAAACCATGGGGCGGAGTTTGATGAAGCCACCCTGACAACCCTTGACGGTTTTGCTGCTTTACGTCGCTGGCTTGCGAAACAACCTACATCATACCTTGATAACCGAATGCGAAAATTCCAAAGTTACAGTGAAATTGGCAACCAGCCATTACCTCACTTCGCTATGGGGTTAGACATTTATGCGACGTGGACTTCACCTATCCGTAAATATGGCGATATGGTGAATCACCGTATGCTTAAAGCACACATAATGGGAAAACAACCTGAACAAATTCCTGATGAAAACCTAGGAGAAGAGCTGGCCCTCCACCGTAAACATCACAAAATTGCAGAACGAAATGTGGCCGATTGGTTATATGCCCGAACACTGGCGGATGAGCCGAATAAGCAAACCCGCTTTATGGCTGAGATCTTTGATATCAACCGACCCGGGATGCGTGTCCGTTTATTAGACAATGGCGCAATGGCCTTTATTCCTGGAGCACTGATTCTTGATAATAAAGAACGTATTGTCTGTAATGGTGAAGAGGGAACGGTAACCATTGATAATACTTTAGTTTATCAGTTAGGCGATACCTTAGAAGTCGTGTTGAGTGAAGTGAATCTAGACAACCGTAACATTATCGCGAAACCCACTCAGGTCTTTGCAGATTCTCCTTCTGCTCAAACTGAATCAGCCAGCCCGGCAGCATAAATAACATCACCAATGTTCGCTTACCACCTAAACAGGCACTATATGTGCCTGTTTTTTATTCAACAATTAATAAAAAGTTAGTAAAACAACATTCCTATGACCAAAAATAAGATTTGGGGTCTTTTTCAATTTCACGAATCAGAGCGGTTAAATCAATGCTTTTCGATAAATAAGGGTAGGGAATCCATTGATACTCAGCCCCTGTTGGCTCAGCCGGTACATACAAAGCCCACAGGCTATCTTCTTCTTCCCAAATCACTCTGGCAACAATACTGGTATAATCACACTGGTTTGAGTCAAGCTTGTAGTGATGCAAGATAAACTGCACCCCATTATCAATGGGCTCGTAGCTTGATTTCCCCAATTCTACTGGCAAACTTTGGTTTCGGCTTTGGCAAACCCATTCCGCCCTTTTCTCTATCTGACGTTGCAGCAAATTAATGACCGCCATAACTCCCTCTGATGCCATTGTGTTTCATTGAGTATCACCCGAATAAACAAAAGAGTCTATGATCCGAATACGATTATCTCATTCATACAATAAAGGGGAGCCTAAGCTCCCCTTCTAATGCTATATCTAAATTAAAAATGTAGCTGGATCACAGAAACCACAATACAAGCTGGCCGCCGAACTCCTTCAATCTCCACCTTAATCTCACGCTCAATTTCTAACCCTTTTCTCACAGGGGTCACTTTTGACAACGTGCTCACAGCCCGAAGACGATTACCCGCCTTAACAGGATAAGGAAAACGAACGGAATTCAACCCAATATTAACCACCATTTTAGCAGAAGGAAATAACGGTTTATCCGCATCAACACTGTCCGTTAATTTAGGCAACAATGCTAGCGTCAAAAATCCATGAGCAATGGTCGTCTTAAATGGGGACTCTAGCGCCGCACGCTCAGGATCAGTATGAATCCACTGCAAATCTTCGGTTACATCACCAAACTGATTGATACGCTGTTGATCGACCATAAGCCAATCTCCAGTATGAATGACTTCACCCAGCTTACTCGTCAATTCTTCATAAAGCGCTTGAGCTTCTGGCTTTAATTCAATCTCAGGAACCAGATTGACTTCTTCATTGGCGGGCTGGTGAAATTCTTTTACCCATGAAAAAAGCTGACGACTGTTCGCTCTATCTAAAAAGCCATCCCAATACTCACGTACGGTTGGCGACATCCATTGCTTAAATTCCGTGTTCTTGACCAAATTTTCAGCTCGATGCTTTAAAAGATCGGTAACTTTCATCAAAACCTCATTCTTAACAAAGAAGCACTGCTAATGAAGTAATTTTGAAGTACTTCACAGTAATTCGCAAACACTTTATAGCGTACAAGTGTATACCAAACCACTATTTATTCTTAATAAACAATTGGTTATTAATAAAACATTATTTTATTAGAAACTCATACTTTAGCGTGCTTACTTAATTGATTTATACAAGAATCAGAATCTTGAATAAAAAGAGTACCAATCTATTTTTAACTTGAATGTACCTATTTTCAACAAATCACAACGATAATCCGATGAACAGCTTTACAAACCATATGCCAATCAATATGATAGCACCCGAAACGGAGAGATGGCTGAGTGGTTGAAAGCACCGGTCTTGAAAACCGGCGTACGTTAATAGCGTTCCTAGGGTTCAAATCCCTATCTCTCCGCCACATTCTAGCCCTTGATTTATCAAGGGCTTTTCTCGTTTTTAAGCAATCAAATGTCACCTAACACACATAGGTGATACATATGTATCGGACGAAATTGCACAGCAACTAATTGGTTTTTTATTATCTATAAATCTAATTTAGGCTGAATAAAATCGATAAAGGCAGAAATTCGCTTAGCAACAGAAGAAGATTTATAGTAAACCGCGTTAATTTGCTCCCTACCTGAGTTACCCATTTTTTCGCCTTCCAACAAAGAAATTAATCTTCCATCAGCAATATCTTTCTTCACCATAAACCCTGATAGGCACGCGATGCCATTTCCCATTAACGCGAGCTGTCTTACTGTTTCTCCATTACTTGAGAGCAGCGTTGGCGTCTGGCGCATAAATCCTTTAAGAGGCCAATCATTGAGTGTTTTCGGTGTTGAAAACCCTATCGTTTCATGATGAGCTAAGTCGCTACTTTTTGTTGGAAAACCCCGCTTTGCTAAATAGTCAGGTGAAGCAACAATATAAAGTAAACTTCTGCCGAGTGGCCTAGCATGTAACGTTGAGTCATTTAATGCACCAATGCGAATGGCGATATCGGTTTTCTTTTCTAGCAAATCGACAAAACCTTCATTAGAGGTTAATTCCAACTCAATGTCAGGGTAGGCTTGATGAAATCGCTGTACTAAGGGAACTAACTGATGAAAAATAAACGGGCTGGCGGCATCAACACGCAGTCGCCCTTTGGGTAATTCCCCACGAGAGATGATTTCTTCTTCTGCCTGCTGTAACTGCATTAAACCTATTCGAACAGAATCAACAAATTGCCGCCCTTCATCCGTTAATTCGATCCGTCTTGTGGTTCGGTTTAATATCGTTACTCGAAGTTGGTTTTCTACCTTGCTCACGGCTCTCGATACCCGTGCGACTTGTATACCAAGGCTTTCTGCGGCAGATGAAAATCCACCGGTATCAACAACGGAAAGTAGAATTTCTAAATCATCCGATTTTGTTCGCATACCGCCACTCCATGTATTTTAAATTTCATTAATTATTGCATTTATAACAAATATCATTTGTTAAATGTCCTATTTTTTACAATAAAATTTCCACGCAAAATACCTCTCTATCGAATCACGACACAACCATACTTTGATGGACAAATACGTTGTTGTGTTTTAGAACCTAACAAAAAAGAGTAAATGATATGCCTTTAGCACTACTTGCATTGACGCTCAGCGCCTTTGCTATCGGAACAACAGAGTTCGTCATCGTGGGGCTGATCCCAACTATGGCTTTTGACTTAAATGTCTCATTACCATCTGCAGGACTACTCGTGAGCCTTTATGCTCTTGGGGTGGCGATTGGTGCGCCAGTTTTAACGGCTCTAACGGGAAAGTGGAACCGTAAACATGTACTACTTGCTGTTATGTCATTATTTGTCATTGGCAACTTATTGGCATGGCAAGCCCCCGGTTACAATACCCTTATTGTCGCTCGTATTTTGACAGGTTTAGCCCATGGTGTATTTTTCTCCATTGGATCAACGATCGCCACTGGGCTCGTATCAAAAGAAAAAGCGGCGAGTGCGATTGCGATAATGTTTACGGGATTAACCGTTGCTCTAGTCACCGGAGTTCCATTAGGCACTTACATCGGTCAAACCTTTGGTTGGCAATCGACTTTTCTGATTGTTGCATTGTTAGGTATTATTGCTTTGATCGGCAGTGCTTTCTTAGTTCCAAGTAACCTCAAACAGCCTGCTGCAGCGAAATTATCCTCTCAACTTAAAGTGCTGGCTCACCCCAGATTACTACTCGTGTATGCGATCACAGCACTAGGTTACGGCGGTACATTTACGGCGTTCACTTTTCTTGCTCCGATTTTGCAGCAGGAGACAGGGTTTAGCGCTAATGCCATCAGTTTAATCATGTTGATATACGGCGTGTCAGTGGCGATAGGCAATATTTGGGGAGGTAAAATGGCCGATAATATGGGGCCGATAAAAGCACTGACAGTTATTTTTGTAGGACTCGCAACTGTCCTAGTGGTATTTAACTTTACTGCCGTTAACCCTATCGCAGCAGTAGCGACCATCTTGGTTTGGGGAGCATTTGCTTTTGGTAATGTTCCTGGCCTGCAAGTTTATGTTGTCAAACTGGCTGAAAAATTTACGCCAGATGCTGTAGACGTTGCATCTGGTTTAAACATCGCAGCATTTAATGTTGGCATTGCTTTCGGCTCTTGGGGCGGTGGTGTGATTGTGTCAAAAATAGGATTGATGCATACCCCTTGGATTGGTGCAGTGATCGTCCTAATAGCGCTGATTTTAACTCGAATGAGTGGCCGCCTTGATAACCGTACAGCAAATTATTGGGCACACAAAAGTGTGCTTATGAAGTAAACGTCACGGCTAGCACTTCCCTCTTTCCCTGAATATGGAAATACTGTAGTGAAGTAGTGACGATTTAGTTTGTACAACATTCCATCACTCATGTTGAATTAGGTTTAGTAAGATAAAATCATAGAGCAACGTTAGAACTCATAATGGTGCTGTAACGAAATATGATAGAAGCATGCTAGCCATGTTTACGTCGACATTTAGCTATAACTGATATTGTTTTACTAAGCTTAATTTTTTCTGATACGACTCCATCAGTTCTTCTTTGCTTTTCCCTTCATTATGGAAAAATAAAGCATCTTGTTCTTGAAGTAGCGGATAGAAATTGTCGACCATCTCAAGAACGATATTGACTCGTCTGATCGTGGTTGATGTGCAGCTTTTACCATTGAGGTCATCTTCTATATCGAAAACATGCGAGCGGAACATCTCTACTGTAAATAAGTTTTCTAAAGCCTCATGGCTTTCAAGGGCGGTTAGATATTGCTTTCTTAATGACTCTACACAATCTGAGATAGCACTATCGGCATGATGACGTTGAAGCCATAATTTCTTTTCTTCTAAAACAGTTACTGCTGCTTGTTTGACGTAACGAAATATCTCGATGGACTGGCGGTGTGAATATCCTTGCTCGAGTAACCAACCAGAGAAGAATCGAGTTTCAAAACGCTCACAAAACTGGAACAAAGGAGCATTGACTCCATCACTATTAAACTCAGTAAGTGGATCAAATTCATACATATAGCCGAAATCAAATAGCCATAATTTCTGGTTGCTATCGACTAATAAGTTCCCAGAACATAGATCCCACTCGAACAAGCCAACTTTTTCACACTCCGTTAATGTAGAAAAAAGTTGCGATAACAGGAGCGGCGTAATCTTTTTTATTGGTTCACCTTCAATCCAATCGGACAAGATAATACCAAGGCGATAATCTGCGTAAACCGTCTCAACGATGCATCTGAATGCTTCTGATGTTTGAGGATCATCTTTAAGCTTTTGAAAATCTGAGCGCCGCTGCACTTCATTAAGAAAAGAGAACTGACCATCAAGGTTTTGCACTCGAGCCACTGGACGCTTCTTCTTTAATGTGTAGTCCTGTCCATTAAGACGGATACGATAGACTTCTGCTGTCAAACCATGTTTGAATGTTTGCACTACGTATGGTGAATCACTGGTGGTTAATGCTAGTTGCTTAGGTGATATCGGACTTTTTTCAATATGACCAACGATCAAATTAGCATCACTTTTCTCAAATTGTTGTTGTTTTTTGCGACGTTTATTCATTCTACTTTCCATAGTTGCACGTCTTGGAATAACGACGTTACAGAAACAACAACAGTGACACATCACCCACCATCATGATCCGTTAGGGCTTAGATATGGGGAGGAATGGGATGATACATGGGTTGGTTTTTCTTCATTGCATCAGACCAAAAATGAATATTGAACTGCGCATCCTCACTCAGTTCAATACGATGCCAATATTGCGGTGGACTAGTCGCAAATTGCCCAGCATTAATGACCACCACAACTTCAGGTTCTGTTGCATGCTCATCGGAAAAACCATAGTAAGTCACTTGTCCTTCCATCACACACAACAGGCCAAATACCCCTTCCGCTGTGTTGTGGTAAGAAAGTAAAGCTTGAGGCACATTCTCTTTGGTGAAAAAAGGTGTTGAGCGTTGAACGGTCCAATTTTTCGGAATACGTAGATGTGACATAGTCATCTCTCCTCTCATTTTATAATAGAGCCAGCTTAAGAATAAACAGTGGCTTGTGATAGCTCACGAAGTAATGGAAATGCCTGTTTGATTTGTTCACCAGTAACAATGAAACCAACGAATTGCTCCATGTCATCTTTCGCTTTCGCCACAACACCAGACATTGAAATGCTTACCTCCCAATGCACAACATCGTTTATCTTTCCTGCGAGTTGAATTGGGTAGTGAGGCGTTTTTACCTTGATCATCATTGGTGGCAATACCAGTTGTGCCTCTTGGCCAAGTAACTGCTTACCTAACACATTGGCGCTTAACACAATAGGCTGAAGGTATGGCATCATTCGTCCTTGAATTTCAGCGCAATCCCCCAATGCAAACACATTCTGAATGGAAGTTTGTAAATGATGATCAACAATGATGCCTTTGTTTACTGCGATAGTAGAATCTTGGGCTAATTGCGTATTAGCACATAAACCAGCAGCCGAAATCACAGCATCGGTTTCAACGATTTGTCCACAACTCAATGATACTGCTAATGCGTTCTCTGAATGATTGACTGCAACGACACTATTTTCTAACGCAAGTTGAACGCCTTGCTGTTTAAGCTGCTTCTCAAGCGGTAGAGCAATAAATTCAGGGATCAAGTTCATGAGTAAGCGCTCATTGGGTTCGACAATGGTGACGTCTTTCCCACTATTGGCTAGGTCCATAGCGATTTCAACACCGATTAACCCGCCACCAATCACCAACACCTGCTTTGCTCGGCTAATGTACGCCTCAGCAGCTTGATACTCTTGCAATGAGTTCAACGTCAACACCTCTTCCACAGCATCACCACTCATTGGTGGCACAAACGCTTTTGCACCGGTAGCAAACACCAATTTGGCATAAGGGTAAATCCCCCCATTTGCTGTCACTTGTTGAGACTGAACATCCACCTTTTCAACCATGGTGTTGGCAAACAATTCGATTTTGTATTCTTGGGCAAACGCCTCGCCCGTTTTGACGACCAAATCCAATGCTGTTTGTTTTTTACTAAAGACATGGCTCAAGTCTGGTTTGTTATATTCCGCCCCCTCTTCAGCGGTAAAGAGTTGAATTGGAATATGTGCGTCCATACGACGCACAGTTTTAACTAATTGGTAAGCAGCAAAACCACTACCAATAATTACGATGGGTGCCTGCATGCTGCCTCCTTATGATTTATGCTCAATAAAAACGTCTTTGCCTAAGTGACATTCTGGGCATAAGAAGTCATCGGGTACGTCAGACCAGACAGTTCCAGGCTCAATACCTTGGTTAGGCTCACCTAACGCAGGGTCATACACCCAATGGCATACCGTACAAATCATACATTGACAGCCTTCAGGATGCGGCTGTTCATGTTGAACAACAGGCAGAGCCTCTTTCGCCTTTTGTGGAATCACTTGAAGAGCCGGAGATTCGTGGTCAGGCTTTGGAGAAAAAACCTCGGTAAGTTTTGATAAATCGTTATTGGCCCACAACTTAGCAATGCTCTGACCGTGTTCACGGCATTCGCGCATCGCTTTTCCATCTGGTCGCCATTTGGTTTTCAAGCTGATCGCCGTTTCAAACCCAGCATCGGTCAAACGCGCATGTATACGATCAACCGCACCACCATTCCAACCATAGCTACCAAAAGCCGCCGCTTTTTTTGCTTTAAAACGAAGCCCTGTAATTTCTTCTAGCATGCCTGCAATTTTTGGCATCATGACATTATTCATGGTTGAAGATCCCACCAGAATGCCTTTAGAGCGGAAGACATTCGCTAGAATTTCGTTCTTATCATGCTTAGAGACGTTAAAGACCTTAACGGCAACAGTAGGGTCAACATCATGAATGCCTTGAGCTATAGCGTCTGCCATCATACGTGTGTTATTCGACATCGAATCATAAAAAATGGTAATTCGATCTTCTTGATAGTTATCTGCCCACGCTAAATATTGCTCAATAATTTGAGCCGGGTTGTCTCTCCACACAATGCCATGGGAGGTTGCAATCATATCGACAGGGAGATTAAAGCTTAATACCTCTTTAATTTTTGCCGTCACGAAGCGGCTAAATGGCGTTAAGATGTTGGAGTAATAACGCAAACATTGTTCCATCAGTTCATTCTGATCGACTTCATCGTTAAACAATCGTTCATCACAATAGTGCTGACCGAAAGCATCGTTACTAAATAGCACCGCATCACCCGTTAAGTAAGTCATCATACTATCGGGCCAGTGAAGCATTGGTGCTTCAACAAAAACTAATTGTTTACCGTTACCAATATCAATACTGTCACCTGTTTTTACCGTTTTAAAATTCCATTCAGGATGATGGTGATGCCCAACAATCGAATCTATTGCCGCTTCGGTACAATAAATCGGCGTGTTTGGGATTTTCTCCATTAATGCGGATAAAGCGCCTGAGTGATCTTCTTCAGCGTGATTAACAACGATAAAATCAATAGACTTAAGATCAATTTCCATCTCAAGGTTTTGTAAAAACTGATGACTGAATCTATGGTCAACCGTGTCAATCAGTACCGTTTTTTCTTCACGAATGAGATAACTGTTATAGCTGGTACCTTTGGTCATTTTGTATTCTGTACCATGGAAGTTCTGTACTTCCCAATCGCGTTGACCGACCCAATGAATGTTGTTTTTTACGTGAATTGTCATAGTGACTACCTTAGGTGACGATTTAAGTTAATTGAATTCTTGAACACCTCCAATACTGCACACGCCGTGCCAGAATTTTTAATTATTAAAAATCAATCAGTTAAAACAAATCACCCAATGGAATTGTCAAAATGACAATAATTGACTTCTGTCAATATAACAGTAACATTGTCATATTGACATAATTGGTATCAGCTATGACCTCATTAATCGCCCAATGGTTACATATTACTCAAGATCTGAACTCCGCACTCACTCGACAAGCACGTTTCGACACCTTGTTAACCACCATCCGAGAGGTTTTAAAATGCGACGCATCTGCTCTACTTCTTTATGAAAATCAGTTATTTAAACCACTAGCCATCAATGGTTTGGCAAAGGAAGTGTTAGGTCGCCGCTTTTCTATTGATCAACATCCTCGGCTAGAAGCCATCGCCCGAGCTGGCGATATTGTCCGTTTTCCATCCGACAGTCACTTACCGGATCCCTACGATGGCTTGATCCCCAATCATGATGATAAATTGCATGTTCATTCATGCATTGGATTGCCGTTATTAATTGATGACCATCTGATTGGTGCAATCACCATTGATGCTTTTGACCCAAATCAATTTGATGGGCTTTCAAACCATGAATTACGTTTTATCAGTGCGTTAGCTGCAGGTGGACTTCATACCGCATTACTTCTTGAACAATTAGAAACACAAACCAGTTTGCCAAGAGAATCGTATACCGAAAAGCGGGCATTGAATGATGACATCATTGGTGAATCAAATGGAATCAAGTCACTACAGCAGCAAATTGATGCCGTTGCTGATACTGAACTGTCCGTATTAGTCATGGGTGAGACTGGGGTCGGAAAAGAATTGGTCGCCAATGCTATTCATCACCGGTCTCACCGAGCAGATAAAACATTGGTCTATCTAAATTGTGCGGCTTTACCTGAATCCGTGGCAGAAAGTGAGCTGTTTGGACACATAAAGGGGGCATTCACAGGCGCAATCAGTAACCGAAAAGGCAAATTCGAGCTGGCTGATGGGGGCACTCTCTTTTTAGATGAAGTGGGTGAACTCTCGCTTGAATTGCAAGCAAAGCTGCTGCGAGCTTTGCAGTATGGGGACATTCAACGTGTCGGAGACGATCGGCATATCCGTGTAAATACTCGTATTGTGGCCGCGACCAACCGAGTTTTACATGAAGAAGTGACCGCCGGGCGATTTCGAGCCGATTTATATCACCGCTTGAGTGTCTTCCCACTTCACGTCCCTCCACTACGTGAACGTGAAGAAGACGTGATATTGCTAGCAGGCTTCTTCGCAGAGCAGTTACGAAGCAAATTAGGGCTAAATAGCATTCGTTTCTCACCCACTCTGATTCAAGTATTCAAACAATATTCATGGCCAGGAAATGTGCGAGAGTTGGAGCATATGATCAAACGCGCAGCGGTATTGTCCAGAGCTCGCACGCAGTCTACAGACATTGAATTGTTAGCGTCAGACTTTGATATCGATACCTCATGGCATTCAAATTCAGGTGGATTGAATACGCCAGAAATTCCGCTGATGACCCAATCCAATTTGAGCCTTAAAGACGCAACCGATCGGTTTCAAAAAAACGCAATTATTGAAGCTCTCAACCATAATCAAGGAAATTGGGCAGCAACCGCTCGTCAATTAGTATTAGATAGTGGAAACCTACACCGTTTAGCTAAACGTTTGGGTATTAAGTCATGATTATTTAGAGATACTTAGTACGCATGAGGCTTATGTAAAGGTCGGAGATCGGTTACTTACCACCTTATAGCTCGGTAACCATAGCGCCCAATAAAGAAAAGATAATTTGATCTTAATCAATCATCAGACATTGCGATTGAACGTGACACGATTTTGTAAGAAATCATTCATCTTTGTCACTTAGCGTGTTGAATAGAAACCACACTAACAGCATGGAAATAGCGTAATGTCAAAATTTAACTATGCCACTCTCACGGCACTGACCTTATTAAGTAGTTCTGCATTAGCCGATGCACCCAAACATGTCATTTATCTGATTGGAGATGGCATGGCCACAGCCCAACGCCAAGTCGCAGAGTATTATCTGCAAGAGAAAACCGGCGATAAAAATACACGTTTAGCCATGAACAGCCTGCCAATTACCGGAATAAACACGACACACTCAGCCGACTCCCTTGTCACCGACTCAGCGGCATCGGCAACGGCTTTAGCCACAGGCATGAAGACCGATAACGGTATGATTGGCATGTTACCCAATGGAACGAAAGTTACCTCTCTGCTCGAAGGCGCTCAAAAAAAAGGCATGGCCACGGGCCTTATTACTACAACCCGCCTTACGCATGCCACGCCTGCCGCTTTTATTGCTAAAAATATCAGTCGAGATAATGAAAATGAAATTGCTCAAGACTATGCCAATTCCGGCATTACTTATTTCGCTGGCGGCGGTTATCGACACTTTGTGACAGGGAAAAATTCCAAACGTAAAGATGGAAATGATCTGGTTGCAACGATGAAGAAAAATGATTACCGAACTTTTGTCAGTAGTGAATCAGTCGCCAGTTTCCGCGGTTATCACCCTAAAGCTGGCGATAAAGTATTTGCCGCGTTTAGCGCCTCACATGTGCCTTATGAAATTGATCGAATTAAAACGAATCACCTCCCATCGCTCGCAGAGATGACAGAAAAAGGGATTGATCTCCTCGCAAAAAATAAAGAGGGATTTTTCCTCATGATCGAGGGAGGACGTATCGACCATGCTTCACACGCTAATGATATTGCAGGCACGATTCTCGATACCCTCGCGTTTGATCAAGCCGTACAAAAAGCGCTCGATTTTTACCACAAAAATCCAGATGACACATTAGTGATCATTACAGGCGACCACGAAACTGGCGGTATGGGCATGGGATTTGGTAAAAATTATTTCATGAATCTCGATAATGTTACTCACGCTAAAGAGTCTATCGAAGACAAACTGCAAGGCGTCTATCAGGGTAATCGCACCGCTTTCTACCAACATATTGCCGCGCAATTTGACTTGATCACACTCAGCGACGAAGAAAAGTCACTGATTGAAACCGCAATGAACGCGGTTGATAAACAAGAGCCTAACCTCAAAAATCTTTATGGCGGTTATGATCCCGTGGCTATTGCGGTGGCTCATATTACCTCAAAACGCGCTGGGGTTTATTGGACATCTTATGCCCATACCGCAACACAACTGCCTCTCTCTGCTATCGGGGTCCAGGCAGATAAACTAGGAGGCTTTAAAGACAATACCCAAGTGGCACAAACCATCGCGGAGATCATGCAAGTCAATATTGGCCGTCAAGGCTAATCAGCAAAACCAAATTGAATGCGGAAGCCAACTGCGCTTCCGTTTTCTTATAAGGAGAAATTCATGCGAGGCATCTACCTAGCCGTCATCGTGTTACTCTGTTTTACTGTATACGGGGCGATGGGATCCGGGAAAGGTCAACAACCCGAACACGTTGCCACCGTGCTTGCTTGTGATGACAGCCAACTCACGGTCATTGGCAGTAACCGCATTGGTATGCAAACCCTGAGCATTGAGTTAAAAAAACACCCCGGTAAGCCTTACTCTGCTTTCAATTTACTCACTGGAACGCTTGAATATGATGAATTTTATCAACCGGGGGATACGATTTTAGTCGCCATACAGTTCAATCCAAACGGGCAAGTTCACCATATCAAAGCGCTCTCTCATTATCGGCTACCTTATTTAATGATGTTATTTGCACTTTTTGCGATTGCGCTGCTCGCTTATGCTCGCCATATTGGTTTGAGCGCGCTGATCTCTTTTGTTGGTTCAGTGCTGATTATTTGGCAACTATTAATCCCGGGGCTCGTCGCCGGTTATCCCCCGATGTTCATTACGACCGCAACACTTATCGCACTCAGTGCGCTTATCATTTTTTCCATCGCAGGCTGGACAAATAAAGGAAAAGCCGCATTTACAGGAACACTCATTGGTTTGATGATCACCGCGTTACTTTGTCTCATGTGTGGGAAATTACTCAAACTTGATGGTATGACACAACCCATGGCCCAGCTCCTACTTTTTGAAACTGGGATGCATCTCAATATGCTTGATGTGCTTTATGCGGCTGTTCTTATTGGAGCCAGTGGCGCGGCCATGGATGTAGCGATGGAAATGGCCGCAACGATGGAAGAGCTCAAACTCACCAATCCAGAAATGAATAAAAAACAGCTCCTTCGCTCAGGCTTTAGAGTTGGAAATGCAGTAATTGGTACCATGACAACCACCCTATTACTGGCATACTCAGGTGGTTTTCTGACACTATTAATGCTGTTTATTAGCCGAGATACCAGCTTAATGCAGATTTTCAATATGAAATTAGTCGCCAGTGAAGTAGCAAGAACATTAATGGGAAGTTTATCCCTCGTGATTGTCGCGCCCTTAACGGCTTGGATCGCTAACAGTATGTTATTTCGTACTCAGTTATACGACCACCATGTTACCTCTTCGGTACTCACCGAAAAGCTCACGGCCTCATGTAATGATAAGTAGGCAATAAAATGTTGGCGATGGCTCAGTAAATGGCATCGCCTGCGGTTTTTTCACACTCTACGCAACCTTTTCCCTTGAACTTCTAGTCGTAGCCCTCATTTATCATAATAAGCACAAGCGATGAAAAACATCCATGATGTACCAGCCTTGCTTAGCTTTGATGATAGATAGAGAAGAACCCGTGTTCTCCTCAATCAGGAGAGGTGAAAATGAATCAATACCCCACAATCCATTTGCAAATCGTTGAATCAACATCAAAAGCCGTGAACACTCAATGGCCCGCAGTCATGACATTTCCACAGCGTTGCCAAGATACTATTTTTTCTTTGCCTCAGCAGCCCATAACGCTGGCTCACCCCGTACGTTGGGTCATCCATGTGGATTTGAGAAAATTAGCACAATGGTTAGCACCAACCATTCACTAATATTGCTCATTCAAACAGCACGGGTGGAAAGAGAAAAAACAAAACCCCCACTGATTAAGATCAATGGGGGTTGACGACTCAAGCAAGTTTAAGCGGCTTTCACTTTATTACTTTGTTTACTGTCACTTTTGGCAACGATCAACGCTTGGTGTAACGCACAAATCGCACTGTTATAATCACTGTCTTCAACCACAAACTGAACGTTAACATTTCGCATTGAAGAATGGGCTGCCATGGGGTTCACATTGGCTTCAATCAATGCTTGCATGCCTTTACCTAATGCAAAGTTGGTATTGATTGATGAACCAATCGCAGAGATTAGCGCCACCATTTTCCCAGAAATGGAGGCATTAGGGTAACGTTTTTCCGCTTTATAAAGCACATGGTTAAGGTTATCACTCGTGCCGCTTAGGTAGTAAGTCATTGAGTTTGCATTCATTTCTTTACCGACTAAATGCACTTTCGCTTCAGCAATAATTTCCATCAATTCATAGCTGGCATTATCAACACTCCCCACCATGCTTTGGTCAAACATGTGCAGTGCGAATACTTTATTACGTCCAGCGATGATCTCAACGTTGTTCGCTTCTGGCTGATAATGATTAGAAATCAGAGTTCCAGCATGCTCAGGCTCAAAGGTATTTTTAACGCGAAGCTCAATCCCTTTATTTCTCAGCCCAGCGGCAGCATTGGGGTGAATCGCTTCCATTCCTAAGTTAGCCAGTTGATCGGCGACATCAAAGTTAGTTAGCCCCATCGGGCGTACTTTTTCCGGCCCAACGACACGAGGGTCAGCAGAACTTAAGTGATACTCTTTGTGAATAATCGCTTGATCGGCTTCGGTTAATACCGCAATCCGGCTAAAGGTCATTTCACTATAACCACGATCATAGGTTTTCATCAGTCCTTCGTCACAATAGGCATAGCCAGTCACAATCGGTAATTCTGTCGTAACATCAATATCGGCAAAGGCACGCTCAATCACTTCATCTAGCTTACCGCGAGTTTCTTCATTCCATCCTGATAGATCGACAAATCGAGCATTAATACCCAGCGCTTTCAATTTCAGAGCCGTATTATAGGCACTGTGCGCTTCCCCAATCGAAGAGAGGAACTCTCGGATCTGCGGTAAATAATGGCGTAGAGAAAACTGCCCATACTGACAGGTTTCCAAAATATTATTAACGCAATTTACCGCTTCTGAGATTCGTGAACGGATAAATTTATCGGCCCGCATTCGACTCATTGGGTCGGCAAATAAATTTTCGTTGATCATCAGCATGCGCTGTTCAAGCTCATACATCGTTTCTTGCCAGCCTTCATCACGCTTAGCAATCATCTGATAAATGCCTGGTTTACCCGTACGTTTACATTCGAGTAAGGCATCAGTCATCCCTGAATAAGCTGAAACCACAAATACTCGACCATAAGGATTATTCGGCTTCAGTAAAATATTATCGAGGACTGCATCAAATGCAGACATCGAAGTACCACCGATTTTTTCTACGGTGTAAGACATGGAGTCTCCTTGTATTAAATACGGATTGATGTTATTCGACGATGGGATAGACGCCATCTTCATCATGGACTTCAGCACCGGTCAACGGTGGGTTGAAGACACACGCCATCACCATATCCGCCTCTTTATAAGCACGTAGGTAATGTTCATCATGCTTATCAAGAATATATAAAGTGCCCGGTTTGATCGGATACGTTTCTCCGCCGACCACTTCAATTTCACCTTCCCCAGATACGCAATACACGGATTCTAAGTGGTTTTTATAGTGAATATGCGTCTCGGTTCCTTGGTAAATATTTGTAATATGGAATGAAAAACCCATATTATCGTCTTTGAGTAACATGCGAACACTTTCCCATGTTTTTGCCACAACACGACGTTCGCTTTGACGACACTCTTCTAATGTTCTAACAATCATGATTTTTCCTTAAGACGCTTTTTGAATAAAATTGGGGGCAACATTTTCAACCGCTTGTTGGAAAATGCTCAGACCTTGTTCTAGCTCATCTTCACTGATCGTCAGTGGGCAGAAAAATTTCACCACTTCATCATCAGGGCCAGCCGTTTCAATCACCATACCGAGGCGAAAACACTCACGAGCCACTTTGTCGGAAATATCCCCATTTTGACATTCGATACCTTGCATCAAGCCTCGCCCTTTCAAACGAGTAAACAAACTAGGAAAACGACGAAGTGCTTGCTGGATCGTATTCGTCACTTGCTCAGCACGCGCTTTGATATGTTGCTCAAATTCATCATTCGACCAATACGTTTCCAACGCTTTAGTTGCTGTCACAAACGCATGGTTATTACCACGGAAGGTGCCGTTATGCTCACCCGGTTTCCACGCATCCAGCTCGGGTTTAAATAGAACAACCGCCATCGGTAATCCATACCCACCAATTGACTTGGATAAGGTCACAATGTCAGGCTGAATACCTGCTGGTTCGAAACTAAAGAACGTCCCTGTCCGGCCACATCCAGCTTGAATGTCATCAACAATCATTAAAATGTCATGAGCCTTACAGATTTTGGCTAATTTTTGCAACCAACACTTAGAGGCAGCATTCAGCCCACCTTCACCCTGTACCGTTTCTAATAGCACTGCAGCGGGTTTATCCAGACCCGAAGAGTGATCATTCAGCATCGTTTCAAACAGAGCTAAACCGTCAATATCGGCATAACCATCATAAGGTAAGCGCGTCACACCCGATAAGCCTAAGCCAGCACCGCCACGGTGGTGCTGGTTACCCGTCGCGGCTAATGCGCCATAAGTACAACCATGGAAACCATTAGTGAATGCCACAATGTTAGTACGCCCCGTTACTTTACGAGCCAGTTTCATCGCCGCTTCAACCGCATTGGTTCCAGTGGGACCAGTAAACTGAACTTTATAGTCCAATCCTCGTGGTGCAAAAATCAGATTTTGCAGCGCTTGTAGAAAGCCAGCTTTCGCTTCTGAGTGCATATCTAAGCCATGCGTAATGCCGTCTTTATCAATATAATCAAGCAATGCCTGTTTAAAGATAGCGTTGTTATGGCCATAGTTCAGCGAGCCTGCGCCCGCGAGAAAATCTAAATAGGCATCACCATCTTTGGTATACAGCCAGCTTCCTTTTGCCGTAGAAAATACGACAGGAAAATTATTGGCATAAGATTGAACGTTTGATTCTTTCTTTTTAAAGATATCCATAACGATGGGATTTATCCTTTTTGGTTAGTTCGTGAATGTAGCGGAATGCGATATAAATATTCGGTATCATGCTCACCATGAAAATGGCGGGTTTCATCAAGAAACGTTGATACTTCACCGCGTTCGCCATGTGCTCGGTCAAGTTTCTTAAATAGGCTCCAAGAGCCTTGATTGTCACGAGTAATGGTCGTTTCTAACACTGTAATGTCACGTAAGTCATCACGAGTTAGCAGTTCGTTCAGCATATGGAAAGCCAGACCCATACCACGAGCGGTTTTACTCACGGCAACTTGCCAAATGAAGAGCTCATTAGGCTTATCCGGCTTGCGATAGGCTGAGACAAAACCCACCATTTCTTCGTTACGTTCAGCAACCACACACGTATTGTGAAAGTGCGTCGATTGCAAAAAGTTGCAATAAGCGGAGTTCTCATCCAGCGGTGAACATTGCGCGATAAGCTCATGCACACGCTTTCCATCTGTTCGATTTGGAGTACGAAACGCCCACTCATCCTGAGTGTTTTGCATAATGTCTGGGTATGCGACCCAAGGTGATGCTGTAATCATTGTTTGCCACATTTTCAATTAGAACTCTAAACAAATTCCTTTTATAAACTAACAGTTCGAAAGAGAATTTCAACCCTACATTGATCGCTACAATTAAAGAATTACATGCAAACCATTGTTTTAACTAAATAAAAAAATATGAAAAAATATCAATCAATAGAGAAAAATACTTAGATGTGTAAATGTAATGACAATGATATGAATGAGAAATGACGAATTTATGATGTAAAAAAAACCATATCTGTCACCGAACAGATACGCATATCGCAATGAATGAGAGCATAAAAATAGAGGGAAAAGAGAGGAAAAATAGGTAACAATACCCAGTCACGAAACTATCGTCCACTGGGTATCAGTAAAGGAATATTGTTATTTTTGGCCAAGCCCCATCAGCACGCTTTTTATACCTTGAGGAGTCTGAATATCAAAAGCATGGGCAACGTCGATGCGAGCAAAACCGGATCGAGTTAAGACATTAGCGATCTCGGTCTCACTGAGTCCATATTCTAATGAGGTATTGTCTTTAGACCAATCCCATAAGATAAACTGTCCACCTTCCTCTAATAAGGTGTAGGCAATATCAGCAACCTCTTGAAAATTAGTAAGAAATCCACAAACAGAGGCTGCAAGAACGAAGTCAAATTGTTTACGAAAAGCTGGGTGCTGCGCAACAAGCCCCCGGGTTAAATGATCCACCACAGGTTCAACATTAGTCAGCTCTTTTTTATCCAGCTCTTCAATCATGGCTTCAGACTTGTCCAACGCCACAATATCTTTACACAACGGGGAAAGGTATTGACTCAGCAACCCCGTGCCACAACCAAAATCAAGTATATGTTTTCCATCCAATGGCGTCATTGTTTTTAACTGCTGAAAAACATGGCGAGAAAACTCGAGGTTTGCTTGATCATTTTCCCAATTTGCAGCGTAGTTGTCCCATTCGTGTACCATCATGGTCTCCGTATTACTTCATGTAGTCGGGCAATGTGCCAAGATTAAACCAAAATAGAGTAGACTTCATAGAGTTAGAGTGCAATCTTCATCAAGAAAATAGGATTTTAATGAAGATAATGTCAAAATCTTCGGCCTAACTCTGCTGCCCATTTTTCTTTTACTGAGAATGCTATGAATCTGTCACAAATAGAAGCATTTTGTACTATCGCCGATACAGGCTCGGTATCCGAAGCCGCTCGTCAACTGGAATGCAACCGAACCAAACTCAGCATGGCGGTTAAGGCGCTAGAAAATGAACTTAAAGTGGAATTATTTATACGCAGCGGTAATCAAGTGTCTCTATCTGAAGCAGGAAAAGCCATTTATAAAGACTGCCAAAGTTTATTGATTACCGCGACCCGCATTAAACATACTTGCTCTCAGGTTTCCGATGAGTTTGCCGCGGAGATGTGGATTGCTCGTGACGATTCATTACCCGATGTTCTTTGGCAAGATCTTGCTCATTCATTGAATAAATTATTTCCTAATACCTCATTTAACTTAGTGCTTGCTTCAAGTGGAGACTTAGCCAATCTAGTGGCAACTCAACAAGTCGACTTTGCCTTTGGTGTAGACTACGAACGTTTAGATGATCCTCGTATCAGTTATCACCCCCTAGGTAAAATCCGCATGATGTCAGTATGCAGCCCTCACCACCCACTAACAAAGTTAAAACCTGTCACAGATGAAGATTTAAGAAAATCCATGCAGGCCGTTATGGTCTATCTGAATGAGCAAGATAACTCCAACTTAGAACCGTTCTCTCGTCGTTATATCGGTTTCTCAAGCTTTGAATATATGCTTGGAACCATTTTGACAGAAAGTGCATGGGGCGTGCTCCCTGAACCACTGATTCGGCATCATCTACGTGAGCAAAGACTCACCGTTATTCGTCATACTTATGGGCTCACACAGGAAGATTATTGCATGTTTACCACTGCCGGAAGTGCAGAAAATCCGGCCATGCTTTGGCTGGCAGATAAGATCAGTGATTACTTATTTGATTTTTAAATAAGCAAGAGCAGTCAGCGCCAAAAAAAATGACACCAAAAATAACATCTAACTCACTGTTATATAATGAATTTTATAGTAAAACCTATTTCATGGTGAGATTGGGTAGTAAATAGCCATTGTATTAACCTTAGTTTGAGCCACAATAACCCTAGTTTTTTATTGGTAAGTGTTTTATGTGTGCCCGAACAAGTTTAAATGAAAATCGCGTATTGACGTTCTCAGCCCTTATTGCCTCTATATTTGCTGGCGGAGGTCTCATTGTTGGTTTACTTGTAGGTTCACTGGTTATCGTCTTTGACGGCGTCTACTCCTTAATCAGTTTACTGTTAACATTATTGTCGCTCGTCGCTTCTCGCTATATCCGTAAGCCTTCAGATCAACAATTTCCATTTGGACGAGCGTTATTTGAACCCGCTGTTATTGCGATAAAAGGGATCGTCATTTTATTGGTTGTATCCTATTCCTTATATTCCGCAGTCAGCTCACTGCTTACAGGAGGACGAGAAGTCGATGCCTCCATTGCCACCTTATTTGGTGCCATTAATGTGATCGGTTGTGGTTTAGCATGGTGGTATATGGCAAAACTCAGTCAGCGTTACGCATCCGGCTTAATTAGTGCAGAGGTAAAACAATGGCAAATGGATACTATGTTAAGTGTGGTGGTTACCGCTGGATTTATTGTTGCTCTAGCCATCAGTATTTCCCCTTGGGCTAAGTATGCGGTTTATGCAGACCCATTGATGATGCTTGCCATGTCATTTTATTTCTTAAAAGTACCATACGGGATGGTCAAATCCGCCTTAAGAGAGATCTTCCTCATGGCGCCAAGCAAAGAAATTTGTAAAAAAGTGGACCAAGGGGTTATTGCGGCGGGTAAAGAGTCCGAACAAGACATTGAATTAGCGGGAGTGACGAAAGTTGGGCCAGAACTTTGGGTCGACATAGACCTTTACCCAGAAGATGATAGTAACGTCATTCTTGTTGAAGATATTGAGCATACTCGTCGCACGATTGAAAAGCGTTTATCTAACCTACCGCTGAAATTACAAATTACCGTCAATATCACTCGTTAACCGAAATAAACCCGCCAAGGCGGGTTTATTTTATACTTAGTATTACGCGGTGGCCTCTGCTACAACAGGCTTTTCTCTGGTGAACCACCAACACATTAATGACCCCATTGTCACCATAACGACACCTTGCCAAAAACTAACACCTAATACCACACCAAGAATAACGGAAGAAAGCAACGTTGAAATAACCGGAGTAAAATAAGATAAGGTCGCCAGTAACAACATATTTCCACGCAAAATGGCAAGGTTCCACAATGCATAGCCACTGCCCATCACAACCCCTGTAAGTAATAAATAAAGCGTCGCAATCGGTGTAAATATCAATGGTCCTTCTTGGCTTAGCGCATACTGCCCCCATAGCACAACAGCCGTTGCAATAAAAAATACACTAATTGCATTTTCTCCTTTCGCTATCACTTTGGTTACATTGCAGTATATAGCCCAAATCATTGCGCCAACAAAAGCCAAAGTATAGGTAGTGGGGTTTGTTTTTATATTTTCCATTATCGCTGAGATCGAAAAGCCCATTTCACCAGTTATTGTCCAAGCAACACCGATGAATGCCAGCAGAATACTGGGATAAACCCAAAAATTCGTCGTTTTTTTTCCAATCAACACCGCTAATAACACAGTGAGCGCTGGCCACAAATAATTGATAACGGCCATTTCTAATGCTTGATAGCGGTTATTCGCCATGCCTAATGCTAAAGCTAGGCAAATTTCATAGCTCACAAAAAGAAAACCACCGATCACTAAATACCGAAAAGAAAAGTGGCGTAGTTTCGGTACCCCCATGACACATACAAGAAAAATCGATGCCACGGTGTAAATAAGCGCGGCACCACCCAGTGGACCAAAGCTTTCAGTAACGGTACGAACTAACCCTAACAGCCCACCCCAAAGTAAAATGGCGCAAAGACCAAAAAAGGTATATTTGTGCTGATTCACCTCATCTCCCTTAACTCGTTACTCTTCCGTAATTTCCCAACTGTGCGTCATTTTTACGCTCTCACCAAGCATAAGGCAGACTGAGCAATATTTTTCTAATGAATTGGTGACCACGCGTTCAACCACGTCCGAATCTATATTGGCCCCCCGAACAACAAAATGTAGGTTTATTTGAGTAAAAACCCGAGGTGCGCTTTCACGTCTTTCCGTAGTAAGAGAGGCAGTGCAACCATAGACTTCTTGCTGGGCCTGTTTTAAACCATTAATCACGTCAACGGAGCTGCACCCTCCCGCTGCCATTAACACCATCTCCATTGGGCTTGGGGCCGTCGTGCCACCATTACCATCCATAACAATTGAATGACCTGACGATGAGTGACCAATAAAGGTTAATCCATCCACCCATTTCACTTGTGCTTCCATACTCAGTCCTTACTTTCAGTTTTTTATCTCTTTAAACAGATTCTCATTATCAAGAGTTGCCAAGAAAATCACAATAGAGGGTGAAAAAGAGGGATAAAAAATAATAACCATTCAGCAAAGAATGAAATAAAGAAAACCCCACCAAGCTTACGCTTAGTGGGGTTCTGTTCTTGCTCGCAGCAATCCGGCTACTAATAGGTGCTCCCTGCATCTATTCCTTGATAGTCTGCTATATCCTTTAGCACAATCCGTTTCATCGCCTTCCTAGCGGTGTCCCTGCCTCTGTCTTCCTGACAGATGTGCCTTATTCCATTAAGGTGTCCATTAATTTTCCGTAGTTAACCATCCTAGTTAATCGCGTCCAGCTAATGTCCTTCGCTTTCCGTGCCGATTCTTCATCCTGAATCATCGAATCTTCTTCCTGAAGATGACCTATCCCTGGGTCTTTCCTGTTCCGTGTCTGCTTCCTGCTGACAACTAGAGATTACGGCATCCACACTTTTCAGCAAGTTGAATAAAAAATAAAATCCCGAACCATTAAAGAATAAAGAATAAAAAATAAAATAAAAACAAACAGTTAACAAGAACCACTCTTCATTATCCTTTATATCAAACATCAATTTCGCACATGATGTGTAAGAGATCTCGCACAATATAGATCCTAAAACAGCCCCTCAGCATTTTTATGATTAAAAATAAACCTTGATGGAGATCTCATTTCTATTTCCACCATCCACCTATACCTCAATACAAAGAGCATTCAGATTAAGTCAGGCTAAATTTCCCTAGACTCTATTGATAAAAATAAGGATCATGAGGGCTTCAGTTACCCATCACATTGCGATTGACTATTTGTTAAGGAAACCAAACCATGATTTCGAAATGGGCACAGCGCTTTTACCAAATGGCAGAATTAGTCGGTTCTTGGAGTAAAGACCCGTCTACTCAAGTCGGGGCCGTCATTACTAAAAAGAATCGTATCGTGTCTGTTGGCTTTAATGGCTATCCACACGGCATTTCAGACAGTGCCAACACCGATGATCGTGATATGAAATATTTAAAAACTTTGCATGCCGAAGAGAATGCCATTTTATTTGCTAAACGCGATTTAGATGGCTGTGAAATTTATGTCACCCACTTCCCATGCCCAAACTGCGCAGCCAAAATTATCCAAACAGGTATCTCTGCCGTTCATTGTCCAGAACAGTCTGAGGACTTTCTCTCTCGCTGGGGAGATAAAATTAAGGTTAGCCAAGATATGTTTTTACAAGCTGGCGTAAAAGTTAATTGGTTGCCCGTTAAAGATCTTCAACCTATTAGTGAAATTCACACCGCTCAACCTTAATATATGGCCTCTCTCCACATTGAAGATGTCAAACAACATGTTCAATGTGGTCAATCACCCAATTCTTGAACCTAGTTTCCCCTTCTTTTTCTATGAGGTTTATTGGATTTTAACCTCATGTAAAGCGGTGATCTTTCTATTTGAAATTCAGCTCTTTTTTCTCATTGATTTGTTTACTTTTTCATATTAAAAGCCAACGTTAATCACAACTTAAATGAAATCTTTTAATTTATTTTCCACGATTCACTTGATCTAACACGTTATTAATACGAAATAAGTCACTTTTATTACACTTGTCAATCCCCATCGCATTGTACATTTCTTTTCATTTCCACCATTTATACGAGAAAATAAAGCAAAAAATGTGGTCATTAATTTTCCTAGCAGAATAACCTGTTAGCCTTTACAATCTCGCCACATAAGAATAACAAGCTTATTCATACCAAACACAATAGAAATTGTGGGTATGAACACCCCAAACGGCTTGATGCAGCAAATAGATGAAAGATTCCTTCATTCCATATGTGCTTCTATGCGTTTCACTGAGATGAAGGAACTTAACCAAATGCGCTGCAACTTAAGCAGAAAAGGTGAAGTGCTTCATGTTCATGCTCTAAAGCTGAACGTCTTGCTCAACAAAACGTGAAAGGTCCCCAAGTGAAAATGAGTCCAGAGAAACATCTTTTAGACTGGCAAATTAGCCAAACGATTGCTGAATCCATGTCCCCCCTCATTGGTCAACTTTACCGCCAACAAGGCGTTGAAACTCTCCTATTTGGTAAAACACTGATTAATGCCACAACGATTGATATCATCAAAACTCACCGAGTAGTACGGCACTATACTGGGGAGCCGTTAGCGCTTAAACATACCCTACCACTTTTGGCCTCACTCTCTAAAATGGTATTGTCTCCCTGCCGGGTTGATATCGGTCAGTTAGCCCATCAATACTGGCAGCAACATGATGATCAAAGTGCATTACAAGATTACTTACAAACCGCACTGCAAGAAGTGTTAGATGGCGAAGCAATGACCCAACCCAAAACGGTTATCTTGTATGGTTTTGGACGCATTGGCCGTTTACTCGCACGTTTGCTGATCGAAAAAAGTGGCCCTGGTTACCCACTTCGCTTAGGTGCCATTGTCGTTCGAGGGGGCAAAGCTGGCGATCTTGAGAAACGAGCGAGCTTATTACGACGAGACTCGGTTCATGGTCAATTCAATGGCAGCATTGTGGTTGATCATGAACAAAGTGCCTTAATCGCCAATGGCAACTTTATTCAAGTGATCTACGCAAACTCTCCTCAAGACGTTGATTACACAAAATTTGGTATTCATGATGCTCTCGTCGTCGATAACACGGGAGTTTGGCGTGATAGTGAAGGGCTAAGCCGACACCTTGTTTCGCCGGGCGCAAGCAAAGTGTTACTCACCGCCCCCGGTAAAGGGGATATTAAGAACGTCGTCTTTGGGGTCAATGAATCGATCATTCAACCGAATGATACGATTATTTCTGCGGCCAGTTGCACCACCAATGCCATTACGCCTATTTTAAAAGCAATGAATGATCAATATGGCGTGCTATCAGGACACATTGAGACGGTTCATTCCTATACTAATGATCAAAATCTCATTGATAACTTTCATAAAGGGGAACGCCGTGGCCGTTCTGCTTCGCTCAATATGGTACTAACCTCAACGGGCGCAGCAAAAGCGGTGGCTAAAGCCCTTCCAGAACTTTCAGGTAAGTTGACTGGAAATTCCATTCGAGTGCCAACGCCGAATGTTTCTATGGTGGTCGCAAACCTCAACCTCCAAAAAGAGACGACTAAAGAGGAATTAAACGAATACCTACGCGGTATTGCCATTCACTCCCCCTTATCGGCACAAGTTGACTACACCGATTCGACCGAAATTGTTTCAACCGATTTGGTAGGCTCTCGTCATGCTGGTGTGGTTGATGGGGCCGCCACCATTGCCCAAGGCAACCGCTGCGTGCTTTATGTGTGGTACGACAACGAATTTGGTTATAGCTGCCAAGTGGTCCATTGTATGGAGCAAATAATGGGGGTTCGTTACAACACTTACCCAAAGCAGTAAAAAATTAAACTCCACAACATAATAAAAATAAACCCTAACGAGCTGAGCCACTCATCTTAATTGAGCACTCAGCTCTGATGGGATTCACCCCCGTACTTGCCGCCGATCCCTGATGTTGGCGGCTTTTTTACATCAACCTATCAGAAGTTTCTAGAGTAACGCGATATCAACGTCCGACTCCAGTACCGTTGAACACGCGAGCACATAGCCTTGCGCTATCTCTTCACTTGTCAACGTTTCTTGACTGGTTGAACGGACAGAACCTTGCTTGACCTGACATTTACATGAGCCACAAATTCCACTGCGACAAGCTGCAATGATCGGCAATTGCCCCGTTTCTAATGCCTCTAATAATACGCTGTTACTCGGTGCATCCACCTCAATACCAAAAGCCGGAACCTTGACGGTAAACTGTGAAATAGTTTGAGGCGAAGTCGGTTGCTCTTGGGTACTAGGGGTAAAGCTTTCCTGATAAAAGTTCTGCATATTAAATTGGAGTGCTTGTAAATAGTGCTGAACATCTTGCATAAAGCTCACTGGACCACAAAGGAAAACCGTACGCTGATGAAGATCAGGAATCAATTGCTCTAACCATACTTGATTTAACCGACCTTGTGGGTGCTCCGTTCCCACTGCATCTTTCAGTAGTAAGTGAAGATGAAATTGCGAGTACTGCTCATTGAGGCTTTCTAATTCACTAAAATAAATAGTATGCGCTTTGTCACGGGCAACGTGTAGAAACGTGATATCTATATCCCCTTGCTCAAGCCAGCTTTTTGCCATTGACATCACAGGGGTGATACCACAACCAGCGCTGATCAGCAGAACTTTCTTTTGTTCAACCGCACAATCGATGCTATTAAATTGCCCTTGTGGTTTCATCGCTTGAATCGTATCACCGACTTTTAGCCTTTCAACCACATATTGCGAGACTTTCCCTCCTGCCACTTTCTTCACCGTAAAACACAACGCCTTCTGGTTTGGCATTGAGCTAATAGAATAAGAGCGATATTGTGTTTGCCCATCAATTTCAAACCCTAAATTTGCAAATTGACCCGGTTTAAAGTCAAAGGGAAGCGATGAGCCACTGACCAGCTCAAAGCTGACAACATCGGGAGTTTCTTGCCATTTTTCTTGACACACAAGATCCAATATTTCTTGATCTGCCCATGCAGACATAGTCATCCTCCTCAGATTAAATAGGCTCTGCCACTGCAGAGCCTAAAAACATAGTGCATGTATCTCTCACTAAGCCGCGAGAATGGTATTCAAATCGTTTTCAACCGTTGAAATACTGCGTAAGTCAAACTGCTCTTGCAAAATAGCCATTAAGTTTGGGGTTAAAAATGCAGGTGCGGTCGGGCCGGTATAAATGCCTTTTACACCTAAAGCCAGTAAGGTCAGCAGCACCACAATCGCTTTTTGTTCAAACCAAGAAAGAACCAGCGTCAGAGGAAGATCGTTTACCCCGCATTCAAACTCTTTTGCTAATGCCAGAGCCAGTTGAATAGCAGAATAGGAATCATTACATTGGCCGACATCCAGTAGACGGGGAATACCATTAATGTCCCCAAACTGGTTTTTATTAAAGCGGAACTTGCCGCAAGCCAGCGTTAAGATCACACTATCTTGAGGAACTTGAGCGGTAAAATCGGTGTAGTAGTTACGCTCTGCTTTATCGCCATCACACCCGCCAACTAAGAAGAAATGCTTAATATTTCCTTCTTTTACTTGCTCAACCACCGCCGGAGCTGCGGCCATTAAAGCGTTACGTCCAAATCCCACAGTAATGTAATGCTCGATTTCGTCATGCTTAAAGCCTTCTTGGGCCAACGCACAATCAATAACAGCGCTAAAATCATCCCCTTCAAGGTGCACGACCCCTGGCCAACCAACAATACTACGAGTAAATAGACGGTCCGCATACTGACCCACATCTGGGTTAAGTAAGCAATTGGAAGTCATCACAATCGCGCCAGGGAAATTAGCAAATTCTTTCTGTTGATTTTGCCAAGCACTACCATAGTTACCCACTAGGTGAGGATATTTATTGAGTTCAGGATAACCATGAGCCGGTAACATTTCACCATTGGTGTAAACATTAATACCAGTACCTTGGGTCTGTTGTAGAATTTTTTCTAGATCATGTAAATCATGGCCGGAAACTAAAATGCATTTACCTTTAACAGGCTTAACATTTACTGCTGTTGGCACAGGATGACCAAATGTATCCGTTTCTCCTTTATCCAACATTTCCATAATGCGATAGTTCATTAAACCAATTTGCATTGAAGTATCGAGCAGCGCACTTAAATCGGTTGGATCACTGCCCAACCACGCCATGATTTGATGGTATTCACCATAAACCGCCTCATCCATTTGGCTTAGTACTCGTGCATGTTCTAGATAAGCAGCCGCACCTTTTAGCCCATAAAGGCACAATAAACGTAGGCCAATCACATCTTCATTCAGGCTTTCTTTACCGCGGTTAACCGCAGCAGTAGGGGCAAAAGCAAGTAGATCGGCTTTCTCTTGGGGTAAATCAAACTGTGCAGCGGGCGTTAATTCTGGAATCACAAAGCCGGTCAACGTCGCGGCCGCTCTCACTTGCTGCTCTAATTGTTGTTTATATTGAGAAGAAAGCTTCGCCAATTCAATAATGCGCTCTGGGTCAAAGTTCACATTGGTCAATGTTGAGAAGAAGGCTTTAGGAGCCCATTGGTCAATTTCAGGAATGATCACTCCGCAGGTTCGGCCGAGGTTCGCCCAAAAAGAAACACCTTGTAAAGAATAGACAAGTACATCTTGTAGATCCGAAACTTCTGCCGTTTTTCCGCACATACCTTGAGAATAGGCGCAGCCTTTCGCTACTGGGGTTTGAATGGTTTGTTCACATTGAATACAGAACATAATGTCGCTCCAGTTATATTTGCGAGTCCATCTCGCTCATTATCTGTAGCGATAAAGGCATAATACATGCCAAAATACATCCGATTGATTTATATGGAATTTATAAACAACACAAACCTAAAAGAGTCAATTCAACACATAAAAACAACATTCAATGACACAACAAAGAGTCTTTATGACATGATAAATTAAAGCGAGCAGCTAAAGTCCCCCCCCAACATGCATTCATGTTTTATTCATTACCAATACGTTATGATGACAACTCATAACGTATTGGAGTCATGACTATGTATCGAATTTTAGTAACCATACTGACACTGATGTGCGGTTTTTTTGCACTCATTTTTAGCTTATTACTGGCCATTCCACTAATCATTGCCGCACTTATCACAGGTAAACGCTTGGAAACACAGTTAAAACGTCGCCCATTCCATCAAGCCCAGAACAATGAAAATAGTGATGTTATCGAAGGGGAGTTCGAAGAAGTATCATGCCGTGAACAGCACTCTGATCGCCAAAGCAATGAGAACCACACCTGATAAACGATCAATAATTACGGCTCTAGCTCGTAATTTATCCAGCAACTTGGGACTAGAGAGTAATAAGGTAATCAAGCTATACCAAAGTCCATCAATCACAAAGGGGGTCACGACGATGATAATTTTACTAGTTAACTCACTACCTTGCGAAACAAACTGACTAAAAAGTGCGATAAAAAATAGCGCAATTTTCGGGTTAAGTAGTGAAATCAATAGCCCTTCTTTCGCGGACTGAATGATACTGACCGACTCACCAGATTCCAACTTTGCCGCCACTCCACCTTTAGAGCGTAACGCATTAATACCCAAATAGGCTAAATAGGCCGCCCCAGCATAACTAATTGAACTAAAAAGCAAAGGAGAACGGTGAAGTAGCACTGCAAGACCGATAAGTGTAATAAATGCATAAAACCCAATCCCCAATGCATGTGCCCAAGCGGTCGCTAATCCATTTTTACGCCCGCCTGCTAAGCTGTGTTTTGCTACCATTGCCAAACTCGGCCCCGGAGACATCGCCCCTAAAATAGAAATACTAAATAGCGAAAACCATACCGTTAACGTCATATCGATAACCTTTACTTAAATAGAAAATATTATCCGCCCTACACACCGTGAAGTTAGGCCTTTGCTGAATTAAAAAAAGCTTTTAGTACAGTATGCGTCCTTAAACTACGCAACTGTGGGTTACGCTGTAGCTCATCTCGAATTGCATTTAATCTCGCCATACTTTCGACTTCAACATACAGCATCAGATCCGTTTCCCCGCTGATCGCATCGCACCACTTAATACCCGGTATTTGGTAGAGCTGCTCAGCATACCGTTCACATGAAGGTAAGCTAGCCGAAGAGTCAAACTGAAGCGCAAAATAGGCGCAGACTTTATCCGCCATTTCTGAAGCAGCAAGATTGGCATGATAACCCAGTATCACTTTATCTTGTTCAAGCTTTTTGATGCGGGCCGTAACCGCCGAACGAGAAAGGTTAACCTCACGAGCAATATCGCTGATTGATATGCGAGCATTATATTTCAACAGATCAATAATCTGTTCATCAAATTTATCCATAACTGCCACTCTCTTCCCTGCTCTTCTCATCACATTAATCAGAAAAGCCACCAACTTATCTCGTTGATTATTCGTTAATTTGACATAAATTAGACGATGAAACCACAGCTTATCACTCCCGCCGGCCGCTTTATCTAGCAAAGTGCTGGTTAAATAGCAAAAAAGTGTCATTTTGGCGGTAAAAGCTGACACTTTGCCTGATGCATATCTCTGAGCTTGAGAGTATCCTCTTCAAAAACACCGCTCTTTTTAAGAGAAAGGTGAAGATTCACTATAGGGAACAACAAGGTGCAACAACTGAGAAAGGATATCACTTTATTGTCTGGTATCGGACAGCTTTCTACAACTCTGATGGGAACAGGGCTATTTATGATCCCCGCTATCGCAGCCGGGATTGCTGGTAAATATTCTTTATGGGCGTGGCTGATCTTATTTATCGCTATCTGCCCAATCGCTCTTACTTTTGCTGAGTTAGGCAAACGCTATCCTAGTGCAGGAGGAACCGCCTATTTCGTACGTAAAGCCTTTAATGCTCGTTTAGAACGCGCCGTCGCATGGTTGTTTGTCAGTGTCATTCCTGTCGGTGTTCCAGCCGCCGTTGCCCTTGCCGCGGGATTTTTGCAAGCATTATTACCCGCACCATTGGCAAACCCCGTTTTTTGCCAAGCGCTGACTATCGCACTTTTAATCGGAGTTAACCTCGCTGGAACAAAATCATCAGGACGCCTACAAACTGGGATCGCATTGAGTGTTTTCGCTCTAGTGGCCAGCTTTTTCTGGGTTGGAGAAGTTACGACACAAGATTTAATCATGCCAGAGTTAACTCACGATTCTCTTTGGTCAATCGGGGCTGCTTTAGGTGTCATGTTTTGGTGTTTTGTGGGAATAGAGGCTTTTGCTCATATGGGCGAAGAATTTAAAAATCCGCAGCGTGATTTTCCGATTGCCATTTTAGTGGGCTGTTTCGTTGCAGGGGCCACCTATTGGGCTTGTTCAGCCGTTATTTTAAAATTTGGTGCCTACGGAAGCCCTGAGTTTGACAGTGCTTCCATTCCATGGTTAAGCGATCAACTGTTTGGCCCCCGATTAGCTGCCGTCATTAGCCTAATTGGATTCTTAGCCTGCTTTGCCAGCATTAACCTCTACACCCAGAGTTTATCCCGTATGGTTTGGGCACAAGCCAGAGAATACCGTCCGAACAGCGCAATTGCTCGACTATCCATTCGTGGCGTTCCAGCGAATGCTACTTGGGTTGTGGGTTTTATTTTGCTTATCTCGTGTATTTTAGGGGAGCTGTCAGGTATTGATCTTGAGTTTTTCCTTAAATTGGCCAACGGCATTTTTATTTTGGTTTACCTGCTGGCAATGTTTGCTGCCTATAAGCTTTTAAGTGGTTTTGCCAAACTGCTGGCAACGATCGCCTTATTCTTATGCAGCGCGGTATTTCTTTGTTTAGGCTGGTCGATGCTCTATGCATTAGGCATTTTTCTCCTCCTCGTTTTTCCTTGGAAAAAGGCTGAGAAAGCTCCCTCTCCGGTTGCCTAAGCCAATAGAAAAGGCTCTCGAATACACTCGAGAGCCTTGATTACTCTGTTAAACATCGGTTGGTTTTTGAGCCAATACCCTATCAATATCAGCAGCACAATGCCGCTCTGGCAGTTGCTCCCAACTCTCACCCCAAGCACGGTTTACAATACGACCTCGTTGTACCGCGTGACGCTCTGCAATCTGATTCGCCCAACGTTGTACATGTTGATAACTTTCTACATCCAGAAACTCCGCCGCATCATAGGCATGCCCTAACACTAGGTTACCGTACCAAGGCCAAATGGCGATATCAGCAATGGTATATTCGTCACCAGCAATGTAACGATACTTTGCCAATTGCTTATCCAATACATCTAACTGGCGTTTTGCTTCCATTGCAAAGCGGTTAATCGGATACTCAAATTTTTCTGGTGCATACGCATAAAAATGACCAAACCCACCACCAAGGTAAGGAGCACTGCCTTGCAACCAAAATAACCAGTTCATCACTTCCGTTCTCGCCCCCCATACCTTTGGAAGAAAATAACCAAACTTTTCAGCGAGATAGAGCAAAATATTCCCTGATTCAAACACACGTATCGGCTCTGATGTGGATTGATCGACCATAGCAGGAATTTTGGAGTTTGGGTTAACCTCAACAAACCCTGAGCCAAATTGATCTCCGTCTCCTATTTTGATCAAAAAGGCATCATATTCAGCATCTGTTATGCCTAAGGCAAGTAACTCCTCCAGCATGATCGTTACTTTTTGTCCATTCGGCGTTCCCATCGAATACAATTGAATGGGGTGTAGCCCTTTAGGTAATGCTTTATCAAACCTAGCCCCTGAATCAGGCCGATTAATACTGGCCCATTGACCACCATTATCATTCTCCATCGCCCATACTTTAGGGGGTACATACACGTGAGTCATGCTGCTTTCCTTTTGATTAAGAGTCTTGTTGAATATGAGAGATTTGTTGCTAAAAAATCTTATCACCTATAAATAAGTGTAGCTATTTGTTCCACACCGTGTATAGTAAATCTCGGCTCCTAAGAAGGGCTGTTAATGCGATATTAAGTGTAAGTTTTTTCTCAGAAAACCATCGAACCCTTTCGTTTAGTGCCTGTGCAAGTTTACCCTCATCTACCGTTTAATAGCTTATCTACCAGCCAATTATCGTTTAGTGTCATTAAAATATAGAGGTAACTATGTCAGCTAAAGTGACAGGTTCAGTAAAATGGTTCAACGAAACTAAAGGTTTCGGCTTTCTAACTCCAGACAACGGCGGAAGCGATGTGTTTGTACACTTCAACTCTATCGTTTCAGATGGTTTCAAAACTCTTGCTGAAGGCCAAAAAGTAAGCTTCAGCGTAGAGCAGGGCAAAAAAGGCCCTCAAGCAGAACAAGTTGTGGTTCTGTAAATAGAATCATGAATGGCGCGATAGTTTATCGCGCCATTTCTTTTTATACGCTTCCCCACCACACATTTTTCCAGTTAGATTCCCTCTTTTGATCAGCCATACCGACTTCCCATCAAGTTAAGTTGAAAGGTTACAACTTCCCTAGTTGGTAGGAAATTCAACATTCTGTTCTACACATTGTGTGGGATGCTGCGAATAAAGAAGATATTTGACTAGTATTTAAACCTCATTAGTGTACTAATGAATTCCATTTTAATTTTAATTGATGATGACTTATGGCTAAAAATCCGAAGAAAGTGAAAAACCCACCACCGCAAAATACGAGTAGTGAAAAAATACCATTAACGCAGCACCAGACCCGCAAGAGAATTGAAGATATCTTAGAGCAGCGAGAATTTGATAAGCAGTACGGTGCGTAGCTAACATCACGTATGGTTTACTGCCTTTTAGTCTGTTTTCTCTTTATTCAGCATACTGAAAGGCTCCCATCGTTGCCGTCCTGAGTTTATACCTTTCTCTTGCTACACTAGCCAAATTTTTAGTTGTTTTTTAGTCTCTTCATTTTATTCCCCTCTCTTTTGCCGATTTATTCCTATAAAATTTTGTGCCCTGCTGCACATTTGTATACCATACCTCCCCTTAAAAATATCTAGACTGGGAGAAATTGATGACTCCACAAGCTCGTATCACGCAACAAGCTCACCGAGAGGCGCTGGCTGCCATTGCCTTAGCACTTGGTTACTTTCTCTGGTGGTATGCTTCTGCCTATGGATTTTCTGCCCCTCAACAAGACATGAGCATGCCGGAACTATACTTCGGCTTGCCACTTTGGTTTGTGCTCGCTTGTGTTATCGGCCCTATTCTCTTTACTGTTTTGTGTGCGGTTATGGTGAAAATATTTTACCGTGATATTCCACTTGACCCCGTTACTCGTGATAGCCATGAATAACCTATTGATTATCCCTCTAGTGATTTACCTCATTGGGGTATTTGCTATTGCTTTTTTCACTCGCCGTCATCAAGTAAGCGGCAATTTTCTTAGCGAATATTTTCTGGGTAGTCGCAGCATGGGTGGCTTTGTTTTAGCCATGACATTGGCGGCTACCTATGCCAGCGCCAGCAGCTTTATTGGTGGGCCGGGTGCAGCTTACAAAATGGGATTAGGTTGGGTGTTATTGGCAATGATTCAACTACCTGCAACATGGTTAACACTCGGAGTATTGGGGAAAAAATTCGCCATAGAAGCTCGTAAACATAATGCCGTCACACTCAATGACATGCTTTATGCTCGCTTTAAAAGCCGCTCAGTCGTTATTCTTGCTTCACTGGCCTTACTTTTGGCTTTCTTTGGTACCATGGTTGTCCAATTTGTTGGTGGTGCGCGTTTATTGCAAACGGTAACGGGACTATCGTACCAACATGGGCTGCTAATTTTTGCTGGTACCGTGGGGCTTTATACCACCATTGGCGGCTTTAGGGCAGTGGTATTAACCGATACCATACAAGGTATTATGATGCTGATCGGAACGGCAATTTTACTGATTGGTGTCATTCATGCTGGCGGAAGTTTAGGTGCGTTAGTCACTGAGTTGCATCACATTGATCCAGCATTAATCACCCCCTATGGCCCAGACCAGTTTCTTAGCCAACCGTTTATGCTCAGCTTTTGGGTGTTGGTCTGTTTTGGCGTTATTGGTCTTCCTCATGCAGCTGTTCGTTGTATGTCGTACAAAGACAGCTCTTCTTTACATAAGGGAATGGTAATTAGCACCATTATGATTGCTCTGCTGATGTTTGGGACTCATATCACCGGAGCGCTGGGACGCGCACTCATCCCTGAATTAGCAAGCCCAGACCAAATCATGCCAACACTCATGATGACGGTGCTTCCTCCATTTGTTGCTGGCATCTTCTTGGCAGGCCCCATGGCGGCCATTATGTCGACCATTGATTCTCAATTAATTCAATCTTCTGCAACCCTGCTGAAAGACTTGTACATCAACTACATCAATCCACAGTTGGTGAATGAGCATAATGCTGAACGAAAACTCAATCGTTTATCGTTATGGATCACGGCTATCTTTGCACTGCTGGTCTTTTTTGCCGCCACCAATCCCCCCGAGATGATTGTCTGGCTAAACTTGATTGCATTAGGCGGGTTACAAGCCGTCTTTTTATGGCCATTGGTTTTGGGCCTGTATTGGAAAAAAGCCTCACCAATTGGTGCATTAAGCTCTATGGTTGTGGGGTTAACCACTTACCTAAGCCTCATGTGGTTTAAGCCAAACCTCGCGGGCATTCATCCGATAGTGCCCACATTACTGCTTGGTCTACTGAGCTTTATTATCATGAGCCTTGTCAAACCTCAGCCAATTGAGTCTAAAGCATCGCTTGAAACCACTAAAATGCCGTAGGTTTGATGTACTGGAGTAAAAAACACGGAGTACTTAAAGATGACGCTGACGATATTCACGAGGCGATATCCCGTAATACTTTCGAAAACGATGAGTAAAATTATTGGGGTCTTGGTAACCCAAACGTAAGGCGATCATTTTGATTGACCAGTCTTTGTGTTGCAGTAAATCCAACGCTTTACGCATTCTCATAGTGATCACATAATCACGAGTTGGCATCCCGGCAATCTGCTTGACGACCCGATTAAGCTGCTCTTCACTTAAATAGCTCTGCGCTGCAATTCTTGATACGGTCCAATCCTGATGTAATTGAGATTGGACCGTATTCAGTACACTCATTACTCGAAGTTGTGTATCAGAGAGTTGATTATCAAGATTAGACAAAATGTTCACCACTTCACTGATCATCAACTGGCGAAAGGCCGCCCGGCCACCAATATCACGATAAATCAAGCTGGCTAATGACCAAATGGCTTCGCAGTTATCAAAACGCATCACCGGACGAGAAAAGTGATGAATATCCTGCCAACGTTCATTGTCGTACAGCAACAGCCAAACCATCGTCCATGTGGGGGCATCACTGGCTATCTCAAAGCGAAAAGGCTGATGGGCAGGTAACACCGTAATCGTATTCGGAGGTATCATCCAGCCGCCATGTTCGGTGCAGACCTTCCCTTCTCCCTCTAAAGTAATTAATACGGTATGAACTTCAGGCATCGTCCTTTCCACCCAATATTGATCAGCGAGATGAGCAAGACCAGCCATAAAAATTCCCTGCGGTTTCATTTCTGGAACATCTGATTGAACAAGAAAGCGTTCCTGACATGCCGGAGCAAGAAAAACCTCATCACGCCATTTTTTCTCACTAAGCAAAGTGGTATCTATGACGGGTTTGCACAGATTTTTGTCATTTGGGAACATTTCACATCCTCTTCTTTCCCTTTACAGTACGCCTAATTCTCATTGCCTTTTAAGATGTTCATTTAGCATGAAAATAATGCGCATAACACCCAGTACCTCATACATTTTGACCCATACATTAAAAATTGGTGTGCCGGTTGCCATTCAGAGTGCGCTGGTCGCCATTTTATCGCTGGCGGATGTGTTAATGGTCAGTAGTTTCGGAAAAGAAGCTACGGCAGCGGTCGGTCTTGCCTCTAAATGGCACTTTGTCGCGATTATGATTATGGCAGGCCTTGCCACAGCCAGTGGGATTCTTGTGGCCCAATTTTGGGGGAAATCCGATACCATAGCCTGTAAAGTCATTACTCTACACGCAGCAAAAGTGGGCGTTGCAATTTTACTCCCAATCAGCATAGCGTTTGTTTGGTTCGCACCTTGGATTTTACAAATACAAACCAGTGACTTGGTGGTGATTGCCCTTGGCAGTGAATATTTATTGTATGCTTCACCTGTGCTCATTTTAACGCATTTAGTGATCATCACAGAGTCAACTATGCGTTCAACCGGCGATAGCCTAACACCGCTGGCTATCGCCGCCTTAACCATTGTGGTCAATATCGCTTTAAACTACCTCTTAATCACAGGGCAGTTGGGGCTTCCTCCTATGGGTGTCGCTGGAGCGGCGTTGGCAACGACTATCGCTCGTTTACTACAAATGCTGACCTATGTGTTTTTCTTCTCTTATAAACAGCACTGGCTCACCACGACATCATTACCGCTCAAAAAGCCACTCTGTCATTTATCACAAACCTATAACCAATTAGCCCTTCCCGCAGTTGCCAGTGCACTGTTATGGGCAATCGGTACGATGATTTATCAAGTCATTTTTGGGCATATGGGAACGTTAGAGCTAGCGGTCTATAGCACTCTGGGGCCATTTGAATCACTTTGTTATGCGTTGTTTTTTGGCTTATCCGTCGCATGCTCCGTCATTATAGGTCAAAACCTCGGACGCAGAGAGTTTGCCACAGCAATGGAAACATCCCAGCTATTTACGAAGATGTTCACCTTACTCGGGCTGGTAACCACTCTACTATTACTGCTCGTTCAGCCATGGCTATTACGGGGATTAAACTTAGACTCTGAGTTATTTCTCCCATTATCCCAACCCGCGATGACAATTTTAAGCATTGCGATCAGTTTGAAGATGCTCAATATGGTCATCATCAATGGGATACTGAGAGCTGGGGGCGAAAATACGTTTTGCTTGAAGATGGATTTCATCGCTATGTGGCTCTTTGGTTTACCTCTCACCGCCATTGCCGCATTTGTCATGCATTACTCTTTTGAACAAGTGTATATGATGATGCTGGTAGAAGAGATCATCAAATTAACGCTCTGTTGGCGGCGCTATCGTACTCGGCTCTGGTTACGGGATTTAACCACCCCCCATAACTTAGCAGATAACCATAGCGAACCGGCTTGTTAATATCCAATGAAGCGGTAAGAGGAGACACCGTCTCCTCTTATGTTTCCGACACTTGCTCTTTGTTCACTTCAGCTTCTAATTCTGCGAGGGTTTTAGGCTTAGAAAAATAAAAGCCTTGGATAATGTCGATATCCAATTCGCTTAACACTTCCATTTGAGACAGGGTTTCAACCCCTTCAGCCACCACTCGAAAACCAAGGCTTTGCACCATGCTCACCAGCCCTTTGATAAAAGCTAAATTTGACGGTTTTTCACTAATATCATTAATGAACGATCGATCAATTTTTACCTCTTTAATAGGCAACCCTTTCAAAAGAGATAAAGAAGAAAACCCTGTACCAAAATCATCCAATGACAAACTAAAGCCAGCACTTTGCAACTCTCTTAATGTTCGATAACTCATTTCTTTATCCGAAATCGCAGCTGTTTCAGTGATTTCTAAGCAGAAGAGAGAAGGGGGCAATCGATAAGCATTAATTTTATCCAAAAGATGCCGAGTAAAGTGGCTATGTACCAACTGACGAGCACTAATATTGACTGAAATATGGTGTAAACTACGCAACCATGGGGATGAAACGACATCTTGGCATACCCGATCAATGATGCAATCACCCAGTTTCATCATTAAAAAACTGTTCTCTGCCACCGCAATAAATTGGTTCGGCGGAACCACGCCTAAGGTCGGTGACGACCATCTTGCCAGAGCTTCGACAGAACAGATCTGTTTACTGCGGTTATCATACAGCGGCTGGTAGTGAACTTTTATTTCACCTTGTTCAATGGCTTGGCTTAGTAAATGTTCGGTTTGTAAATGGCTCTCGAAAGGTTGATGCATTTTTTTCTCGTAATGCATCACCTTACCACCACCCATTTGCTTCGCGCGATACATCGCAATATCGGCATTTTTAATCAGCTCATCGGCATTAATCCCTTGGCTTGGATAAAATGCTACCCCAATACTGGCTTGGCTAACCAACTCAATATTTTGATAACACATCGGTTTTTCCACTGCACGCAATAACCGCAAAGCCAACTCAGAAGCTTGGTGTGCATTAACAACATCGCAGAAAAAGACAAACTCATCACCACCAAAGCGCCCGATCAAATCTTGAGAACGCAATGACTTGGTCAAAGCTTCAGCCACATGACGCAGTAAAGCATCCCCCACTTGATGGCCAAACGTATCATTAATCATCTTAAAGCGGTTGAGATCCATCATCATCACTGCTCTTGGCTGTTCAGGCTGCTCCTTAATGTGTTTTTCGATCACTTCCATAACTTTACGCCGGTTGGCGATGCCCGTCAGTCCATCAAAATAAACCATTTGGTGGATTTTATCGGCCGACTCCTGCTGTTCGGTAATATCAATCATCGAACCAACAATACGTACGGGCAGGCCATGATGATTACGGATCGCAGAGCCATTCATCTGAACCCAAATATAATGCCCATCATCACGTGATAATCGTAGTGTCATTTTGAATGGGCTCATTGTGGTTAAATGTTCTTGGATCATTTGCTCAAACGCCACAATATCTTCAGGATGAATTCGATTAAGGAACAACTGAGGATCAATCACGCCGGACTGATTAGACTGAGTAAAACGCAACATGACACTTAGCCGGCCATTCCAGTAAAGTCTCTGTTGCTGCAGATCCCACTCCCAAATACCATCATTTGAGCTGCTGGAGACAACTTTAAGCTGCTGCAGTAATTGCTGTGATTTTTTATGCCGCTGCTGGCTGGTTTCAATCAGTGCATCTCGCTCAATAAATAGCGATAAAATATCTAAATAGTTATAGAACATCGCCGATTGAGCGATACTACGCTCGCAACTCTGTTTTTCAACCACAGTGACCACATCCCAATCCCCTTGCTCCCCTCGGTTCACTGGTAAAAGGGTGATCACACTGGCTTCTTTTGCCTCCAAATACGGTAGGTTTCGCACATCTTGCGGATCGCTTTCTTGTTGCTTCAACTCATCACTGCTGATTAAACTGCGCTGGGAAGTCAACCGATACTGCTCATAACGGTGCAGCTCTGCTCTTTTCAATTGGCACTGATACAGCGTTTGTGCATCAAGAATGGACTGAAAGCCCCCTTTAGCTAAAGAATAAAGGTTATCAAACAGCTCTGAAGGAGAATGTAGCGCTTCATAAAGTAAAGCGTGGCGAACAGTTTCTCGGTCAAGTTCTAATGATTTATCTAACGGTGAAGACCCACATGACTGGCGAATCACTAAGCTTTGCTCAATATGTGACACTTCCCGGCTAAGTCCGACTCCGGCAATACGCTCTAACGCTCGTTGAAAAACAGCACGGGTTAGCTGTTCTAACTGCTGATCAACCGTGGTTAACGGTGGTGAAATTCGACAACCAGAGAAGATATTATCAATTCCCACGACAGCGAGATCATTAGGAATATCAATATCATGTAACTTAAGTTGCTCTATCATGCCCAGCGCATTTTGATCGGTCGCACAGATAACTGCCGTACACCGGTTAGACGATAGTGTTAACCACTCTTCCGCCGCTTGCCTGCCCCCCGCCAATTGGCAATTTTCCACACTAAACAGCTGAGAGGTATCAAATGTTCGATGATGATAGCGTTCAACACATTGCTTAAAGGCATTGAATCGAGAGCGAATATCTGTGACAGAAAGATCGCCACAAAAACCAATGTATTGATGGCCTAATGAAACCAGCCACTGATATAGCTGCTCAACGCCACTGCTTTGCAAACTAGAAAACTGTTCAACGGGCAAAGGAGAATAGCTTGCCCCCATCGAGATAACAGGAATATCCAACCGAGTCGCGGCTTCCACATAGGTGTTTGCTGCCGCATGCAGCACTACGACCAAAGCATCCATTTGGTGCAATGCAATAGGCAACGAAAAATCACGGCTATCACCAGAGCGAATAATAATAAGATTGACGCCTTCTTGTTCCGCTAACTGGCGGAATGTGGCACTAATTTCTCCCATATAGAAGCCACTAAGCATGGGCATAACAACGCCGATTGTGACTCTACGCGAACTCAAACAGGTAGGCATACAGCAACTCATCCTTGAAAAGAAAAGTTCATAATGCCTAACTGCTTGGTTTTTATAAATGCAATACTGTTAAAAATGACTTCGATCGCACATTTAGTGCACAAACTACCGAGTCATGAATAAACATTGTACAACATTATGCATAAAACCTCAGGCAGATTGACTGATTTCAAAGCGACCAACCAATTGATTTAAACGGTGTAATGAGTTTTGCATCAAGGTCGTACGACGCGCTAGTTGGGCTGACGCTTCCTGTAGTTCGACCACCGTTGACTGTGCCGCATCTGCTGTTTGTCGGTGCTCCTCACTATTACGAGCCAATTCCTGAATTAAGGAAAATAACCCGGTGACAGAAGCTTGTAGATGCTCACTCCGGCTAGAATCATCAATCACTTGGGTATTATTTTCTACATTCGTGATCCCCTCTTGCATATAACGAACCGCTCGTGCAGATTGCTGATGCAATGCTTCCATCAACTCGCCAATATTATTAGCTGCTTGTGAGGTTTTATTGGCCAATACCCGAACCTCATCCGCGACCACAGAAAAACCACGCCCATGCTCACCCGCTCGTGCAGCCTCAATAGCAGCATTCAACGCTAGCAAATTTGTTTGTGCGGTAATTTCCGTAATCAGCCCAACAATGCCACCGATTTTTTGCATTTCACTGTTTACTTCATTGACCGTTTGCGCTGAAGACTGAACAATATTTTTAATGTCTTGCGCACTCTCTGCGGCTTTTTGATATTCCTGCTGTGCCACTTCTACCGCTTGTTGCATAAGTTGATTCATATCTGTTGCGGTATCGTGTGCATGGACGATTTCTTGGCTTTGGATTTGTGCTAAAGAGAGCATCTCGGTGATTGAATTGGCCGTGGTGTCACTCGTAGAAAGAAGTATCTGACTACGTTTTAACATCGATTCAGATACATTTTGCACTTCCTTACTCGCAAAAACCAAATCGTTCACTATCTCTTCTAAACTATCAATAAAGCTGTTTGTCCATCGCCCTAAATCTCCCGTTTCATCGGCTTTAAAATGTTCAGTACTAAGGCGTCGAGTCAAGTTTCCATCCCCTTCTGCCAGTACTTGCATGACCTGGGTCATACTGGATAAATGTTGGGCGATCGGTTTCGCAGTTAATCCATGAAACAGAGCAACCGCGATCGATCCCATTAACATAGACAGTAACAACAATTGCCACTCAGCTAAGGGGTAAAGGTAACTAATCAAAAAAGGCAGTAATAACGGTGCAAAAATACTTAAGGTGAATTGTTGATCTAATTTGAGCGATAAAGAACGGTGTCGATAAACTTCTTCCAAATCTGACTCACACATCATCCCCCAACGGTCAAGTGAACCGGGCATCACAAAGGTCACCCCTTTACCAATTACGGGAATGTGCCGATAATCAGAATAACCCGGATACTCAACGAATAAATTCGAACCTCGCTTAATGGTTTCTCGTACACCGGGATGAAGCTGCTGCGTCGCAGGATCCGTAAACATAATCTCAAATTCCGTATGACGCTGAATTTTTACCGTCCCCCACTGGGTATGAATCCCCTCCTTGAGGTTCTCTCCATGGGAAAAGCGGTTATCTTCAAAGCGCGAGCGAGACAGCGCCGTTCCAGCTCGAATCGAGCGATCAAACTTCGGTTCCACCATAAACAGATAGTTGTCCCCCGATTCGCTGTAAATATGCCCAGCTTCTCGTTGGATTAAATCCCCCACCACGTCATTGGGAACTCGCCCACAAAGACACCCAATAACTTCTCCATGGTGAATCAAGGGCTGGTAAAACATCAGTGTCACTTCATCATGAAACGAGGAGCTAGAAGGGCCAATCGATAGCGTTAATTTATCAATATAAGGGCCATGTAAAAACGGCTTCTTCAACCCCATCTGTAACGCTTCTAGCGAAGGAACTGAACGTCCATTTTGTTGTATGTAAGTCGAGTTCACCACAACACCTTGCGGAGAGACCACAAATAACTCCGAAAAATCGCTCGAGCGTTTCAGCAAACGTTGCAAAGTCTCGTGATATTCCAGCTCACCTTTAGCCGATAGATATAAGGCGGCATCTTGTAAAAAAGACCATTGATTATTCGCCCACGTGGTTAATATATTCACACGAGTATTCGCAATATTCTCAAAGGTTTGCTCAAGCGTTGAGATTCGACTGCGGTTCAAAAAACAGGCTTTACGCATCGCCCATTTACCGGTTTTTCCCAACCAAGGAAGCCAATGTTGTTCTTCTGTTGTTAGCTGCATAAAAATTACTGTCCATGTATTTGATTATTCAGGCTTATAATGCAAAGCCCATTCCATAGACGCTCAAAACGAATGCTATGCTGTGATTCAGCATAAGAATAAACAGCATCACTAGCCTCAGAACATTTTGCTAGTGAATACGACTAGTGAGAGACACCATCGCTCATGCTTTTATGCACCAAACCTGTGCAGAAAAAGAGACGTACGAACCAAAATGCACCAATTAGGTGCTACTTCATAGAGAGGGGATCAGTAAAGCCAACAAGAGGGTTGGCTTTGTGCTTTGACTAGCATTTATTGACTCATCGCCACTAACGACTTACCAATTAACCATTCCACTTGCTTATCACTGTCAGGCCCCAACTTCTCTTGGGCCAGTTTATAAAGACGCTCAATGGCTAGCTGAGAAAAGGTTTCTGCGCGTTCTGTCGCAACCACATGATGAAAAACCAAGCGGAGAATGGACAAAAATTGTTCATTTTCTTGCAGGGCGTGTAACCAACTATGAGTAAAGGCATCGATCCCTTGCTCAAATTCTAAATGTGCGACAAATAGATTAAAAATTTTCCCATCAAGGGCTAATGCAAAATCCGTTTTCTTGGGAAAATGATGGCTGATCCCAGTTCTGGATACTCCCGTTTGCTGACTTAATGTCGTATAAGACATTTTGTCATAACCCAACCTTAATAGTTGATCGATCACCGCATCCATAATCCTTTGGATGGTGATCTCTGTTTCTTCTTTACTACGTTTTGGCATGGTTTAGACTCTTCTATAAATTATTCGTATATCTTTAGTTTTAAACCGACAATATTTGCATCAGTGACGTTGAGCCGAATGATTTTTTATATCCTCACAGCGTAAAATTACAGGATAAAACCCGTGCTACCTACAGATCGTTTATGATTTATTGCCCAAGTAAGCCAAGCGATGAAATCATCATTCGTAATAATTTTATACGTCAAAAGAATCATCTTATAATCCATTGGTTAAGACAATGAAACAAATGCCATTCTGACAAAATACTGGCACATTGTGTGATAAATATTAGATATGAGTCACATCACCCATTTTTTCATTCGCCAAAATTCTGTTGCGCATCGAGAAAAGTCAAATTTATTAATCATTCACTCTCATTAATACACTCAGTTATTTGATTGGCATCACTGGTTAAGGAGAGGTAAAATAGCCTTAAATTTTGTAAGAGGATAATGAGATGAGTGATCAATGCTACGTAGAAAATGAAGTCTGTGAAGCATGCGGTGTTGCGGGTGAAATGGGCTTTATCATCAAAGAAGGGGATGAAGTGGCTGAAGTAACCGTTATCGCAGATAGCCAAGCACTTCTTCAGCAAGAATTGGATAAATATATTCAATTAGCTAAAGAAGTATGCACCAATGTTGAGCACGAAGTGCTACCAATGGCTGATAACGCACAGGAATTGCATGCTCGCTTTAAATTTGAAGTCAGTGCAGAAAAGCTGATCTTTGAACTTAAATCACGCTCTCTAGCGCGCTAAATCATTAAAAGTGAGCGAATCATCGCTCACTTCTTTCCCTTAAACGAAACAGTTGAACCCCACCTGATTGCCAGTAATACTGTAGCCCACCTATCCATATTAAGAGAATAGATTATGCCTCGCTGGTTAATTTACACTTTAAGCCTACTCTGCTCTTTCCCTTTGTTGGCCAGCACCCTTGATCAATACAAAATCCTTAACCATTTAGATAACTACGGAAATCTCAATCTACGCAATAAACCCTATACCCAACTCCCTGAGGGTTTAGAACTCAAAGGCAACTTAAATATCGCTAAAACAGCTATACGAACGTTACCTCAACAGCTGCGTATTGAAGGAAGTTTAGAAGCATCAAACAGCCAACTATCACGGATTCCTAAGGGCACCGTCATTCGGGGATATGCAAATTTACTGGGCACACAAATTGCTCAGTGGCCAGCGGGCGTAAAAGTGGGAGGGTATTTAAACCTGACCGACACACCTTTGGTTCGTTTACCGCCAAGGCTAAAGGTTAAAGGTGATTTAAGTGTGGTGCGCACCCCATTGGAAACATTGCCAGAAGGGTTAGTTGTACAAGGTGACCTTTATATTGGCGGCTCTAAGATTACCCACTTTCCAGACACCATGACCGTTAATGGCAATCTCTTCTTAGGGGGCAATCAAATCCAGCAATGGCCTACAAATTTAACGCTCGGCGGAGTGGTCGTTAGATAGCTAATTTACAGAGGCTTCCCCAAAATAAGCTGACATAACTGATGATACTGTTCACATTGCCCACTGAATAATTCATCAATAATACTTTGCTTCTTCCCCCCAGAGAGACGGCGTTTCACGGCTTCTCGAATCAGCAAAACAACATGCTGCTCTTTACTAACATGGCCAGATTGCATCGGATGCCATAAATTCAAAGCTTGACTTAAAGGCGTCATTTTTAGTTTGGGTTCAAAGTTCTGTACTTCATATTTTAGAACTTGGTGTAAATGAGGATACACTGCATCACTGGCAGCACTTTCACGCAATCGATTCATGATCGCTAAACTAAGCTCGCTATGTTTAATCACGCCCGCTTGACGAGGAAAAGAGTCTCGTAGTCGTACGGAGAAATCAATCTTAGTGATCTGAGTATTGGGGAAGAAAGTGAGTGCTGACAAACAATCTAAAGGAATCCAGAGTGCTTGATTGGCTTCGATAGCGTATTCTTGTTTACCCAGCTTAAAGAGCACTAAACCTTGATCCACTTGTATCAAGCTATGTTTAATCGCACGTTTTCGCGCCGTCACTTGCAAATAGGGGAAGGAGCAAGTTTCTGACTGAATAGCGTAGTTCATGATTCGCCTCATCTCATTGGAGGGCGCTAAGAGTAACGCTTCTCGATAAAAAAGCCAACTGAACTGAACCTTATCAGCCCGATTCTGGTCTGACCTTATAAATTATGTGCTAACGGTAGCTGCGAGTACTCGCTAGTATGCGTAGAATAAGCCAGCTTTTTATTTGATGTACAAAACTATGACTTCAACAAACGATCCCTATATTGATATTCGTCCTTACAATGACGAGGAAATTCCCGCAGCCATTGAGCGTTTAATCAATGATGAAGAATTTATTTCCGCGATTTTACAGCATCGCTTCGCTCGTCAACCGGCTTGGCTAAAACCTCTCATGGTGCCAATCGTCAAGATTTATCTTAAATTTAAATGGGCCAAACTGACTTCCATTGAAGCGATTCAACTGGAAGTAAAAAAGTATCTTGACCAGACATTAGCGCACACGACTCAAGGGGTTACTTATAGTGGGTTAGATAAACTAGATAAAAACACCTCATACCTGTTTATCTCTAATCACCGAGATATCGCTATGGACCCCGCACTGGTCAACTACGGCCTGCACACCAATGGTCACAGAACGGTGCGGATTGCGATTGGCGATAATTTACTTAAAAAACCCTGTGCAACGGAATTAATGCGCTTGAATAAAAGCTTTATTGTCAAACGCTCCGCGAAAGGCCCACGCGAAATGATGAAAGCGCTCAGCACGCTCTCAGCCTATATCAAGCACTCATTGGATACTGGTAATTCTATCTGGATTGCACAAAAAGAAGGGCGCGCCAAAGATGGGAATGATTTTACGGATGCCGCTATTTTAAAAATGTTTCATGTCGAAGGCCGTAAACAAAAAATTGAGTTTGCCGATTATATTCAATCGTTAAAGATTGTTCCTGTTTCAATCTCTTATGAAAATGACCCTTGCGATGTGGCGAAAGCTCGTGAACTGTATGAGAAAGCCACACATGGTCAATATCAGAAAGGCGAATTTGAAGATATAGAAAGTATCATTCAAGGTATTGTTGGTGAAAAAGGTCGTGTTCATGTCGCTTTCGGTGATGTGATTAGTGAACCCTTTAGCACACCGGAATTGTTAGCTAAAGAAATTGATCGACAAATCCACCATCATTACCGCCTCTATCCCATCAATTACCTTGCAGCACAAATGGATAACGAAGGCATCACCGCCCAGCACCAAGCACAACTTACCGAGAAGTTACAGCACTTACCTGAAGGCGCTCATCGCTATTTGCTGGATAGCTATGCAAATCCCGTCCGTAATAAAGCTTAATCTATTTTCACCTGAAGAGCCGTTAACACTGGCTCTTCAGGTAAAAGTGACATCAACCATCGCGCCTAGTCGCTGACCACTTCGATGTCCGTTTCTGGTATGCAACTACACGCCAAAGCTTTCCCTAGATACCGTTCCTCTTCTAGTAATGCCGGAAGTTCGGGGTAAGAGACCTTGCCTGACGCCACGGTGACTTTACAAGCACCACAAAATCCAGCTCGACAACTATTTGCCATCGATATTCCAGCAGCTTCGGCTTGTTCAAGTAAACTGGATTGGTTATTCCCTTGAAAAACGTGCCCATCCAGACTAATTTTCAGAGTTTTATACGCTTTGCTGACCCATTGTGTCACTCCAAATTCCTCCTGATGATACCTCTTTTTTTCTTGCAGCCCTTGTTTTAACAATAAATTCTTGGCCGTTGTTTCACGCTCTGTACCGAGCCGTACCTGCCCATGATCGACATACACTTCTTTCTCTTTATATTCCAGCACTTCTATTTCATCGCCAACATGAATCATACCTTCATTTTTGGCAATCAAGTTTTGACCGAAAAACACCCCACCCTGTTCATTGGCACGAAACTGAGACAATGTTTGCAAAGGCTCTTTCGATGCCCGAAACGCGCCTTTCTCTACATCTACCGTGGTCAGAATACAGCGTTCACAAGGTTTTACTGCTTCAAATTCTACTTCCCCAATTCGAATACGCTTCCAACCATCTTCAGCAAAAGGTTCCGTTCCGGAAACGACCAAATTGGTTCGAAACTGATCCATACTGTGCGTTTCAGAGCTCCGACGATTCAGCTCATCTAATGAGCTTTGACTGATCACTAAAACAGGATAACCATCCGCAAAACTGACATTACTCCCCACTTTTTCACGTACGCGATTAGACTGCTCTCCAGTGAACAACAACTCAACACGCCTGCCCAGTACAGCACTAAACCAATCACAGGCTTCGTCGGTGGTGGTATAAGCAGTAAAACTGTCTTTCCATACTTGAGCTTGGGTTGGCTGCATTTTAAATGTCTGGTAACAAACCTTTAATGATGGCCTATTGGGGGCTGAAAATATCAGACCATCCGGCGTCAATACAGAACGAATGTTAACCATGGAGGGGTACTTTCTCGCCGTCACCATTCCGCCATCAGCAAAAGCCAGCATAAAGCGGCGATCAAACAACAAACCTTGTTTTTCAACCCAAGCACTGGAAAGAGACAATCCACCAATGGACTTTACGGGATAGAGCGAAATTTTTGAAAGTAGAGCGGACGACATGACAATTCCTTATTCATTATTATTCTCTGCACTGGCTATAGTAAAACAAATGAAGCAAGATTCCATCATCGCCCCAATAAGCTCATTAAGTACCTTCTGACTTCTCTGGTTTCAAGAAAAGGATGATATTGTGCCGTTTTTCCTCTATCATCCTGTCGCCTAAACGGAACCGTTTGCGTCATATGAAACGGCCAGGTTTAGGCTCCAATCATTCAACTTATCCATGGTGGGAGCAATTCATGACAACACTTACGATCACTCGTCCTGACGATTGGCATGTTCATCTGCGTGATGGCGAGGTTCTAACCGATACGGTACGTGATATTAGCCGTTACAATGGGCGAGCTTTGATCATGCCCAATACCGTCCCACCCGTCACCACCACAGAAATGGCGCTGGCCTATCGTGAACGCATTATGGCGGCAAAACCTCAGGCTCATTTTGAACCATTAATGACGCTTTATTTAACAGACAACACTTCAGTTAAAGAAATTCGTAGCGCCAAAGCTTCAGGAGCAATTGTGGCGGCAAAGTTGTACCCAGCAGGTGCAACCACCAATTCAGATTCCGGCGTTACCGACCCCAAAAATATTTATCCAGTTTTACAAGCCATGCAAGAAGAAGGGCTGCTGCTCTTGATTCATGGGGAAGTGACCACGCACAATGTCGATATCTTTGACCGAGAAAAAACCTTCTTAGAAACGGTGTTAGCCCCTATCGTGCAAGATTTTCCAAAGTTAAAGATAGTGTTAGAACACATCACCACCGCCGAAGCCGTTAACTTTGTCAAAAATGCGGGTGAAAATCTCGCGGCAACCATCACCGCACATCACCTACTCTTTAATCGAAACCATATGTTAGTTGGCGGTATTCGCCCGCATTTTTATTGCTTACCGATCCTCAAACGTGCCACTCACCAAGATGCGTTGATTACCGCAGCCACCTCCGGCAATAAAAAATTTTTCTTAGGGACCGACTCAGCCCCCCACGCAAAAGGCAATAAAGAAGCCGCTTGTGGTTGTGCAGGCTCTTACACCGCACATGCGGCCTTAGAGCTTTATGCAGAAGTATTTGAAAAGGCAGGAAAACTAGACAACTTGGCCGCATTTGCTTGTCATAATGGACCTGATTTTTATGGGCTACCACGTAATAGCGATACCGTCACACTCATCAAAGAAGCTTGGAATGTGCCTGCTTCTTTGCCATTTGGGAAAGAGATAGTAACACCTATTCGTGCAGGTGAAACAGTGCAGTGGGTCGTTAAATAACTCCCTTTATTTAACGATTGATATACCCTACCCACAAGTTATAACAAACGGTTTTTATACTGCTCCGGCGTTTGGCCGGAGTATTTTTTAAACATGGTAATGAACGGACTGGCTTGGTTATAGCCCAGAGTTAATGCCACTTCTTTCACCGAATGTCCATGCCGTAGCAATTCCATCGAATAAAGATAACGCACACGTAACCGCCACTCGGTAAAGCTCATTCCCAGTTCGGTTTGACAATAACGAGCAAGGGTTCTTTCTGTGGTATGAATCCTTTGTGCCCATTCCGATAAACTGGTTTCATCCGTTGGCGTTTCTTCTATCGCCTTCAATATGGGGGATAAATATTTATGGGTGCTGGTCGGTAAGAAATGATGCTGAGTCTCTTGGGTGGCTAATTGATCTAATAACACTTGCACCAAACGCTTATCCTCCACACTCTGAGCAATGCTCACTTCACGTTGACGAAAATCATCAATAATCGCCGACACAATCGGTGTCACTTTGATAAGGCTGGTTTTATTCGGAAACGCTTGAGTCATCTCAGTTGCAATATTGAGAGAACAGTACTCCAGCGGCCGGCGGTTATAACTTTTATGACGAATACCCGCTGGCACCCAAATCGCTAAATGAGGCGGCGCTAAAAACCGCGTATCTTCGGCTTCCATTTCTAAAATCCCCCCCGAGATTAACTGTACTTGACCCCAATGATGGCTGTGCTCCCGAGTTTCAGTATTAGAAAGAAAAGCTTCAAAATTCATAAATACATCAGATGGTGCACGTTCGATTGATAATGAGGGGTGAAGGTTTCTCGCTGGCTTCATCAAACTTGTCTTCCTATCGCTCAAAGTGTCTTTTTAAAGATATATATAATTATATAGACCTGTCACACTACCGCCAATACTTAACTGGCAATGAGGCACCGATGATTTATTTACTTCCTTTGTTTACTGTGCTGATTTGGGGAGGCAACTCCATTGTTAATAAGTTGGCCGCCAGTGTGATTGAACCCAGCGCCATGAGTTTTTACCGCTGGTTTATTGCGATGTTGATTTTAAGTCCATTTTGTTTACCCAGCGTGCTCAAACAGCGCCACCAAATCAAACCCTATTTACCCAAACTGGCCTGCTTAGCTCTGCTAGGAATGGTACTTAACCAATCATTAGGTTACTACGCAGGGTTAACCACCACAGCCTCGAATATGTCGTTAATCACTTCTCTCGTTCCCTTACTGAGCGTGTTTATTAGCGTACCTTTATTACGTAAATCTATCTCTGGGTTGAGTATTGCTGGCGGTATCCTTTCATTACTTGGGTTAGCTTTCATGCTTGGACAAGGCGATATGCTATTTTTCTTTCATCAACCCATCACTCAAGGCGATGGATTGATGGTGCTTGCTGCTCTCGTTTACGCGCTTTATTGCGTGTTACTCAAACGCTGGAAAATGCCTTTTAGCAGTTGGACGTTGATCTACTTACAAGGGGTGTGTGCGGTGATTATGCTCACCCCGCTCTGGTTAACCAGTGAGCATTTGCTTCCAACGAAAGGCTCCTGGGTTCTGATTACATATGCCGGTATGGCGGCTTCATTGCTGGCGCCTTGGATGTGGATCAAAGCCATTGATGCGATTGGCGCAGACTCTTCTGCCATGTTTATGAATTTATTGCCTGTGGTCGCCCTCACTTTAGCAGCAACCTTGTTGGGTGAACAAATACATGTCTACCATTTGTTCGGAGGCTTAATGGTGATTAGTGGCGTGATTTTATCGCAAATAAAAATTCGCCGACGAGTGATATTAAAACCGATAGAAAAAGCTTCACCACTTTAATATCCCTTATTGGTTTCATGTTCGTTTTGTCTGAAACGAAGCTTAAAACGAACGAATTCATTGAATTTTATTGAGTAAACCGTACACTTGTATGCTCAAGTGACCTCAAGATGTCTCTTTAGATGAAAGTTGAAATTTCTTAGGTATAACACTTCAATGTATAAGGATATGCCAGTGAAAGCGGTTAAACGCCACCAAGAAATTATTGAGCTTGTTCAAACTCAAGGTTTTGTTAGCACGGAAGAGTTGGTCGAACGGTTTAACGTGAGCCCACAAACCATCCGCCGAGATCTTAACGAATTGGCCGATGCCAATAAATTACGACGAAATCATGGCAGAGCAACCATTGCAACTAGCTCTGAAAATTCGTCGTATCACACGCGTCAAGTGACTTTACAGACAGAAAAAGAAACCATTGCTGCCGCTTTAGTCAAACATATTCCAGATGGTGCAACCCTTTTCATTGATATTGGCACAACCCCAGAGGCGATAGCTAAAGCATTGATGGCCGAACACCATCAGTTACGAATTGTGACCAATAACATCAACGTTGCAACCATCCTCATGGGAAAACCCGATTTTAGTATTATTCTCGCAGGAGGAGAGGTACGCAACAAAGATGGGGGAGTTACCGGTGAAGCGACATTAGATTTTATTTCTCAGTTCCGGCTCGATTTCGGGATTTTAGGGATCAGTGGTATTGATTACGATGGTTCATTACTTGACTTTGATTATCATGAGGTACGGGTTAAACGTGCCATTATTGAGAATAGCCGCTGTGTTTATTTAGGCGTCGACCACAGTAAATTTGGCCGTAATGCCATGGTTAAGCTGGGAACACTTGCTGATATTGATTTGGTGATCACCGATCAACCACCGCCAAAAGAGATTGAATCTTTCGCCCAAGAAAATGAGGTTACAATTCAAGTTGCCCTTTAAAAGCTACCCATTTTTATTTTATTGATCAATTTACACACAAAATAGTTACTAAATATTCAACTAAACTTAAATTTAGTAACTATTTCATTATATGAAAATTATTTCGGTATAGTATCAATACACCAGCCCACCCTGACAGACCAAGTTTAATGCAAAAGATTCTTCGCCTTATCCAAGAAAATCAGAGCATCACGACTCATCAACATCTTGAGCAGACCTTACTCCAACTAAATAACCTCATTGATCATGAATATTTCTTATTTGGGCTCTCCCTACAAACCAGCTTAACGAAAAGTGAGACCCTCATTACCGACAATTACCCTTCGTGTTGGCGCCAGCAATATGATGAGTCAGAATTCATGCTCATCGATCCTATCGTGACTTATAGCATGAACCATTTTCTTCCTATTCAATGGTCACAAGTGCGAGCTCAAAATCCACATAGTCGTATTATTTTTGAAGAAGCGAAAATCAATGGACTCAAAGAAGGCTTTTCGATCCCTGTTCATGGGCTAAGAGGTGAATTTGGTATGCTTAGCTTTGCCACTTCAGATACCCATCACTACGCACTGAATGCTCAAGCTATTCAAACTTCTCAGTTGATCATTCCATTGCTTTCACAAAATATTGATAATATTACGCGTTGCCACAAAGATGCCCAACCTAAAGCCAAGCTCACCGAACGAGAGCACCAATGCTTAAGCTGGGCTGCAGAGGGGAAAAGTGCTTGGGAAATCGCCCAGATCATCAATACCTCTGAACGTACGGTAAAATTTCATATTGCCAATGCCTGTAAAAAGCTTGGTGCGACGAATCGCTACCAAGCTATCACTAAAGCCATTTTGGGCGGCTATATTCACCCTTACTTATAGCAATTAAGCCCCTACACTTTCTCGGTATTGAGTATTCATTGGAATAGAAAGAGCAACCGAACGCGTTGTTCCTAAGAGATGGACTTGCTTATCTCCTAACCTCTCACAAGGAATACCTAAACGCTGAATCAGCTTTTCTACCCCCGTCGACGTCACTGTTACGTAGTGGTCGATATCATATTTTTGAGCATGGTAATACAGTGATTGGAACATTTTCATGGTCACGTCACTGACGCCTCCCGCAAGTGCAGAATGCTCCTTATCAACCGCAAACCGACTCAATTCATAAATTTGAGGATGCTTGGGCGCTGCGAGTTCTCCCAATAAATCAGGGAAGGTACTTTCCAACATGTAATGAGAGGTGGTCGGTAAAATTCGCCAACAGCCAATTAAATGGCCACTCGCTTCTTTAGCATAAAGATAATGAGCTTGGGGTACATCATACTCGTCACTTTCTAACTCTTCCTTCACGTTAAGATCCCAGTGCAACCGTTGACAAAACACCTTATAACGCAGTTTTAACAACGCAACATAATCCGACTGAGGCAAATGTGTGAATGAATGGCTATAGATGGTAATACTCATGATATTTCTCCTTTGAGTTAATGGAGAAATCACGCTATACAATCCCACCCCATCGGAAACCTGTCCGATCGAACAGTTACATCATGGCTGTGAATACATTATGATTCACCCCGCTGAATTACTAACAATCAGTTGGCAACGTATTAGGTACACACCTCCAATAATTTATTCGTACCGCTCTTCTAGACCCCTCTCACCCAGAGGGGTTTTTTAGTGCCTTTTTAAAATACCGCTCATCTTTATCGCTTGCATCTACCGCATAGTGAGGTATATCTATACTCTCCCCATGATAAAGGAAGCCTCATGAGTTTTAGAAAACGCGACGTCACTTTGCGCTTTTTAGCCGAACCTGGTGATGTCAATTTTGGTGGGAAAGTTCATGGCGGCGCCGTGATGAAATGGATTGATTTAGCAGCCTACGCCTGTGCGGCAGGGTGGAGTGGCAAATACTGTATTACTGCTTATGCCGGCGGCATCCGCTTTGTTGCTCCGATTCATGTGGGAAATTTAGTTGAAGTGAATGCTAAAGTTATCTACACCGGAAAAACATCCATGCATGTTGCCATTGATGTACAGGCCAGTGATCCGACAGCACTTAAAAATCGCTTAACCACACACTGTATTGTCATCATGGTCGCTGTCGATGAGCAAGGGCAACCCACCGCAGTGCCAGAATGGGTTCCAACATCATTGGAAGAGATTGAACTACGTGATTCTGCGATACGACTGATGAATATGCGCATGCAAATTGGCGAAGAGATGGAAGCGCATGTTAAATATCTCAAAGACCTTGACTAGTTATTGCCTCGTGCTACAGCATTCAATCAACACAAAACGGCAAACGCCGTAATGACATGGCTATAAAAATCTTGTCATGGAAGGTTCATGTTTCTTTGCTGTAATACCAAAATAATCATACAGAGAAACATAGGCATGGCCCTAACACTCAAGTCAATCACGTTAAGTGAAGCAACTCTCACCAATGCTAAAGCCGTGGAATACCAGTGGGTGCGTTCACTCTATGTAGAGGGCTACCAAACCCATGATATTAATCACTATATCAAAGCGTGTTTTGGGGGTGATGACACCTTTGCTGATCTCTTCCGGCGAGTGGCACTTCAGCAAGAAAGTGTTTATGTCCTACTCCAGTATGTTGGGTGTGCTCCCTCCAACCGTGAATTTGAGTCAAATACTCACTGGCTATGATCAATTCGATCTGACTCGCATTCTACTTCGCTTCCTCTTTCTTCTTCGCTACTAACAACTATGCTATGCAGGCTTTTCCTTCCTGTGAAGAAGTAAAGGCCTGTGGCGAACATCATCTGTTCTCATCGACATAAAAAAACCTGAGCAATGCTCAGGTTTTGGTTACAAGGAACTGTTAGCCATTTAGCAAGTAAGGAATAGAACTAACAGCCAGCTATGCGTAACGCCAGAAGCTTGTGCACTCTTAACTGATCGGCGGCCAAACCAAAAGTGTTAAGAGAGAACAAAATAGGCGACCTTGTGGGCCGCCTTTATCGTTATTATCCTTTCACTCCGCCAGCGGTAAGTCCTCCGACAAGCCAACGTTGTGCAAGTAAAAATACGGCAGTGATTGGTAATGCTGACAGCACTGCTGCTGCTGCAAAGTCACCCCACAAATAGTTCTGAGGGTAGAGGTATTGCTGCATACCAACCGCAAGTGTGTACGATTCTACATCAGAAAGTAGTAATGATGCCACCGGAACTTCACCTACCACCATGATAAATGACAAGATAAAGACCACCGCTAAAATTGGCACAGACAGTGGCAACAAAACTAATCTAAATGCTTGCCAAGGTGTAGCTCCATCCAGTGCCGCCGCTTCCTCTAAGGAATTATCAATCGTTTCGAAATAACCTTTGATTGTCCATACGTGCAGAGCAATCCCACCAAGATAAGCAAAGATCAAACCACCGTGAGTATTTAGCCCTAAGAATGGAATATATTGTCCAAGTTTATCAAACAGTGCATAGATGGCGACAAGTGCCAGCACTGCTGGGAACATTTGGAAAATCATCATCGCTTTTAAGATGGTATCTTTGCCTTTAAAACGCATACGTGCAAAAGCATACGCTGATGTCGTTGATAGACACACGATAAAGATGGATGAAATCGAAGCCACTTTCACGGAGTTCCATAACCAAGTCAACACAGGGAATGGAGGTGGTGTGACGGTGCCATCCGCATTCGTGACCGCGATGCCTAATGCCAGTTTCCAGTGTTCCAACGATGGTCTTTCTGGAATCAGGCTGCCTGTTGCAAAGTTACCTTCACGGAAAGAGATAGCAATGACCATTAACAATGGGAAAATAATCAATGCTAAGAATGCCCATAACGCGAGATGTGAAGCCCAAACACGGTATTTGAGCGATTTTCCTTGAACCATAGCCATAATCGTCGCTCCTATTTAGTTCTGAGATACTTTGGTAAAGCGTAAGTTGAGTAGCGCTAATGCTCCCACCAGTAAGAAGATTAAGGTTGCAATCGCACTGGCTAGACCAAAGTCCTGACCACCTGCACCTTCAAACGCAATACGGTATGTGTAGCTAACTAACAAGTCGGTATAACCCGCAGGCTCCGATGTACCAATCATATTTGGGCCACCGCCGGTTAATAGCTGAATCATTACAAAGTTATTGAAGTTAAAAGCAAAACTGGCAATTAATAACGGGGTTAATGGCTTAATCATTAACGGCAGAGTAATACGCGTAAAGTTATGTACAAAGTTGGCACCATCAATGGCGGATGCCTCATACAAATCATCTGGAATCGCTTTGAGTAGCCCCATACATAAAATCATCATATAAGGGAAACCAAGCCAAGTATTGACGATAAGTACCATACATTTCGCTAAGAATGGATCAGAGAACCAAGCTGGGCTAAGGCCAAAGATACCTTGCAGTACCATATTGATTTCACCAAAGCTTTGGTTAAACAAACCTTTAAAGATTAGGATTGATATAAACGCAGGAACCGCATAAGGAAGGATCAGCAGCACACGATAAATAGCCCGACCTTTTAATGCTTCCCACTGAACCACACTGGCCAGTACTAAGCCAATAATTAAAGTAAAAGCAACCGATAGTACAGAGAATACAACCGTCCAGATAAAGATGCTAATAAACGGCTCTTTAATGCCATCATCTTTCCATACACGTTCAAAGTTATGTGCACCAATAGAAACGATAAAACCAGGGGAAACACTGTCACCGACAAACTGACCTTGTTCATTAATCGCTTGATAGAAACCCACGTCCATATTCGGACGAAGCAGTTCGCCCGTTCTATTGTTGAGGAGCGTTTCGCCATCCTCTTGCAAGGCATACAATGGTACAACCGCTGCAAATTGACGCAGTCCACTCATGCGGATATCGGCTCCTGATGGGAAATGAAGATCAATTGCCGATAATGCAGCACGATTTCCAACAATCGTCTTAATCGGTTCAGGCTCACCGATGACGCGATCAACAGGCTCAAGGGCCAGCTCAGAAGGAATATCGTCTGATAAAGAAAAGCTTTCTGTGGTATACAAAATATCGCCATCTTTTATAGCAATGCGATATCCATCTTCAGCACGATGCAGTGTGAATGGATAGCTTTCACCACTTTGATAAGATTGGCTAAGCAATACCGTTTGCGCCCTTTCAAGAGAAAGCTGGTTTTTAGCACTGTAGTTCGTGAATGCTAAGTTAACCGTGTAAGCGAGCGGAAATAGGATAAACAGGATCATTCCTGCCACCCCTGGGTAAATATAACGATGAGCGTAAGTTCTCTTACTACCAAAAATATATAAGGCTAAAACAGTGAGAAGCATCGTAAGCAATGCAAACGCAAGCTCACCGCGTGAATACATTAGAATCGTTGCGTAGCCATTCACGATACCTACTGCGCCTAAAATGGCCCATTTAATAAAAGCACCCTTGCTGACTGGTCGTGTCTTGGCTGAAACTGGCATAGCCTTTGTATCTTGAATTGACTGCATATTACAACCTGCTAGCGAATTGAAAACTGGGAAAGTAAGGAGAGGTTACCCTCTCCTCAAAAAAGTAACACTATATTAGTAACTCGTAATGCTTAGCGAGTCATTTGCTTTTCCGCATCCGCAAGAGCTGCGTCTACGGTTTGACGTCCATCAACAACGTTAATGATTGCACTCTTCGCAGCACCCCAGAATGCGTTCATTTGTGGGATGTTTGGCATGATTTCGCCGTTCATTGCGTTATCCATGGTCGCAGCAATACGTTCATCAGAATCAAGCTCACGTTGGAAAGAGTTTAACGCTACAGCACCTAATGGTTTATCGTTATCCACCATACGTAGGCCGTCATTTGTCAACAGGTAGTTCTCAATAAACTCAACCGCAAGATCTCGGTTTGGTGATGCAGTACTGATACCCGCCGTTAGTACACCAACAAATGGCTTAGATGACTTACCATTAAATTTAGGTAGTGTTGTCACACCATAGTTGATACCTGAACGTTCGATGTTATTCCAAGACCAAGGACCATTGATGGTCATCGCCGTGTTGCCTTTGTTGAATTCAGCTTCAGAAACAGAATAGTCCATATCAGCGGAAATCACGCCTTTATCAACTAATCCTTTCACAAAGTTCATGGCGTCTTTTACGCCTTGTTTCGCAATGCCGGCGTCTTTAATGTCATAACCTGCGCCAGTATATTTAAACGCATAACCACCATCTGCCGCCATGATTGGCCAAGTGAAGTACGGTTCTTTCAGGTTCCACATAATGGCTGACTTGCCATCTTTTTTCAGCTTAGCATCAAGCTCAGCCACTTCTTCCCAGCTTTTTGGTGGGTTTGGTACAAGATCTTTGTTGTAAATCAGTGATAGAGACTCAACCGCAACAGGATAGCCGATCACTTTGCCATTATATTTCACAGCATCCCATGCAAAATCGACAATACCTTCTTGAATACGCTGTGAAGGTTTAATTTCTGCTAACAAGCCTGCTTCTGCATAACCACCAAAACGGTCATGAGCCCAAAACACGATATCTGGACCATCACCTGTTGCTGCGGTTTGTGGGAAACGGTCTTGTAGGCCATCAGGGTGAGCCACTGTCACCTTAATACCAGTCTCCGCTTCAAATTTTTTACCCACTTCAGCAAGACCATTGTAACCTTTGTCACCATTGATCCAGATGGTCAGTTGTCCTTCTTGAATAGCAGCGTTTGCACCAAATGAGCCAAGCGCAACCAAAGTACTTAGCGCGACGGTGCTTAGGGCATTTTTCATATTCATATCCTTTTATTTGTGTTGTAGGGCTCACCGAATCGAGGTTATGCCGTATTTCGCCATATATCATCGGTAAAAAACGGAGTGACCTCATCCTCCTCCTCCCTACGCCCTTGGTATTATGACCTATTTTCGTGATCTACATCCTCTACAGTTGGAGATATAGATCACAAAAAAATCTCTGACTGTGATCGAGTTCAACTTCGCCTTACTCAATAATTTGAACTAGATCTAACTTGGTGTTTTTTAAGCACCTCCTCCTCCTCCTTCGCTACTCCCCCTGCAAAAAAAATGATTAGGAGGATGTGATACTGCTTGGCTTTAGGGAAACTAAGCACATCCAAGAGTGGATGGTAAGAACCCTTTCCAGTATTCAAAACGGTACTGGCTTGCATTGCCAAATTGGTTTGCTGTCATAAATTGAGCGTTCGTGGTAATTATTGTACGGGGGAGACGCTCATTCATGCCGGGGGAGGCAAACTGATTCTTGGCTTTGATGGGTGATGCTTTCTACAGACCTTTTGTTTGTGGACATCACCCTTTCTTTTCTTACTCACAAGTTAAAGGTAACCCGGCATAGCCGCTGAATCACAGACATCACCATGAGAGATGATTCACCTTAACAAAAATTCCTGCTGTTATTGCCTGTGACATAATTCATATAATGATGGGCAGTAATCATTAAAAAATCTTGATCGAGGACGAGCTAGATGGCGAATGTCACGTTAAAAAATGTATGTAAAGCTTATGGCGATGTATTAATTTCTAAAAATGTCGATTTGGAAATTAAAGAAGGCGAATTTGTCGTATTCGTCGGCCCATCAGGCTGCGGTAAATCAACATTGCTACGTTGTATTGCTGGCCTTGAAGACATCACATCCGGTGATCTGTATATCGGTGATAAACGGATGAATGATGTTGAACCGTCCAAACGTGGCGTAGGTATGGTGTTCCAATCTTACGCACTTTATCCACACCTTAACTTACATGACAACATGTCTTTTGGCTTAAAACTGGCCAAAGCAAATAAAGAAGAGATCAGTAAGCGTGTTGAACACGCGGCGGATATTTTACAGCTTAGCCATCTGCTGGATCGTCAACCTAAAGCACTTTCTGGGGGGCAACGTCAACGCGTAGCGATTGGTCGAACCTTAGTCTCCCAACCTAATGTTTTCTTGCTTGATGAACCTTTATCAAACCTTGATGCAGCACTCCGTGTGCAGATGCGTTCAGAAATAACCAAACTACAGCGTAAGCTGGGTTGTACAATGATCTACGTTACACACGACCAAGTCGAAGCCATGACCATGGCCGATAAAATCGTGGTTCTCGACGCTGGGTTTGTGTCACAGATAGGCAAACCTCTGGAGCTGTATCACTACCCACAAAACCGTTTTGTGGCCGGATTTATCGGTTCTCCAAAAATGAACTTCATGAGTGTCACGATTGAAGAAGCCGAGAAAGATCAAGTTAAAGTCAAACTGTCTAATGGATTTACGTTCTGGATTCCCGTCGATGGAACTACAGTAGAAAAAGGCTCACGGATGTCATTAGGCGTTCGCCCTGAGCATTTACTGCAAGCCGAAGAGGGTGATGCACAGATTGAAGGCAAGGTCATGATTGTTGAAAAACTTGGCAATGAAACCCAAGTTTATATGAATGTGAAAGGTTCAGATTCAGACATTATCTACCGCCAACCAGACACTTTAGATATTGAAGTTGGTGATACCTTAACCATCGGTCTGCCTGCTCATCGTTGTCACCTATTCCACAGCGATGGCCGTGCTTGCCAACGTCTACATCAAGAAAAAGGCGTCGTTATTTCTCGCTAAGTGTACCATTTCACTCAAATTTCCATCCCCCTCATTCAAGCAGTGTCAGGGGGATGTTTCATGTTCGCCCACAAAAAATACCATAAACAAAATCGGAGACACCGCTCGCCAAACCCCCTCATCCGCAGTAAAGTAAACTCTCCAAAAAAGAAGAATAGAGGCTTTATGAAACACCAATTAGCGCTTAGAGCTTTAGAGCGCGGCGATTTACGCTTTATCCACAATCTCAACAATAACCGTAATATCATGTCCTACTGGTTTGAAGAACCTTATGAATCATTTGATGAACTAGAGGAACTTTATAACAAGCACATTCATGATAACGCTGAACGACGTTTTGTGGTTGAGAATGCCCAAAAAGAATTGATCGGATTAGTCGAATTAATCGAAATTAACTACATTCACCGTAGCGCAGAATTTCAAATTATCATTACCCCAGAGCACCAAGGCAAAGGCTACGCCCGTACCTTGATTAATCGAGCACTCGATTATTCATTTACTATCCTCAACCTACACAAAATCTATCTACATGTTGCCATCGAAAATGAGAAAGCAGTCCATCTATATGAAATGTGTGGTTTTATTGAAGAAGGCCATCTAGTACAAGAGTTCTTTATTAACGGACGTTACCGCGACGTTAAACGGATGTATATCTTGCAAAATGATTATCTCAACGGTCAGGAATAGCCCAATACCTCACAGCTTTAGGTAAACTGTGACTCATACTAATGTGCAATATCCAGCTTATTTTCCGTCACCCCATTCGTTCTAAACCAGCCTGCAATACTGATACGTTCAGCTTGAGTGGGTAATACTTCATGGGGGAATCGTTCTGATAAAAAGACAACTAAACGACCGGAGATGGGGGCAATGGTTTCCACCCATTGATCATTAAGATCATAAAGTGCTAGCGATCCTCCATCCGCTTCACTCCACTGCTCATTAAGGTAAAGCACCGTCGTTAGCTTACGGCTTTCATTGCCTCTAAATGCATCAAGGTGTTTTCTATAAAAATCCCCCGCTTCATATTTGGCAAAATGCGCTTCATATTCAAATAATCCCAAGAAAAATACTTGATTCACTTGCTGACGTATCTGCTCCATTCGTTCTAAATAACCTTGCACAGATAAGCCCATCCCAGGATACAGCCAGTGAATCTTATCACTACGAATATCAACAACATGCTGAGCTTCTTCTTGACGACCAATTCGAGCACGCTGCCAAGCCCTAGGCAGACAAGATTTTAAGTCACGAACCTGATCTGACGTAAGAAAATCTTCCCAAACATACCAGCCTTGCTCAGCAATCGCGTCAAGTAACGAATCTAATGTCATGGTGTTCACTTATTGATGTAAAGGAAGTGGGTTATAGCGGGGTAAGAGGTAATAAACAAATCCAAATGTTAATCAACAAGAGTAATAATTCTTATCGATAAAATACACACATAAAATAACCAATCAATAACATTACATTAACCATACTAAATCCGCTAAAATTGGCGATTTAAGATTGTTCCTCGCCTTAATGATGGATCTACCTATGATTCATATTGTCTCAAATTATATAAACTGGCATGAAATATGCCCTTATAGATGGGAACAAATAGTCGATTTATCTCGCTATGTATGCTTGATAATTGGACGAAGAAGGAAAAAGTATGGGTCATCTCTACAAAATTGAATCTTATAGCGAAGAAGCGGTCAGCTCTATTGCACAATTTATCCGAGCGAAAGGGGGGCGTTGCTGTGTTGCAGGATTTGCTGTAATCACTAATCATCCCTTTAAAGAGCAAGAAGCGTGGCGCTTACTCCCTTTGGTTGGGAAAATTACGGATAACTTAACGGAATGGGATAAAAGTTGTTTTGAAAGTAGCTCAAACCAACGTACTTATTCAACACCTTTTCCATAATAGAGAAGGTAGCCTGCTGTTGGCTACCTTCTCTATTATGCATTGCGAAATGCTATTCGTTACTTTATTGCCAATCCAATATCACTTTACCAGAAGCTCCACTGCGCATAGCATCGAAGCCTTTTTGGAAGTCGTCTACTTTGAAGTGATGGGTGATGATTGGCGTTAAATCTAGGCCAGATTGAATCAAGCTTGCCATCTTGTACCAAGTTTCGAACATTTCACGGCCATAAATGCCTTTGATCACTAATCCTTTAAAAATCACTTGGTTCCAGTCTATCGCCATATCAGAAGGTGGAATGCCTAATAATGCAATACGTCCACCGTGGTTCATGGTTTTGAGCATAGAACGAAACGCATTAGGTACACCCGACATTTCTAGGCCAACATCGAAACCTTCTGCCATGTCTAATTCATCCATGATCGATTCTAAACTCTGCTCCGCGACATTAACCGCACGGGTCACTCCCATTTGACGAGCTAAATCTAAGCGGTATTCGTTCACATCGGTGATGACAACGTGACGAGCTCCAACATGCTTTGCTACTGCAGCGGCCATTATCCCGATAGGGCCAGCTCCAGTGATCAAGACATCTTCCCCGACTAAATCAAATGATAAGGCCGTGTGAACGGCATTACCAAATGGGTCAAAAATGGCCGCCAGATCATCAGAAATATCCGCTGGAATTTTAAAAGCATTAAAAGCAGGAATCACTAAATATTCTGAAAACGCCCCAGTACGATTCACACCGACACCGATCGTATTACGGCATAGATGCGTTCGCCCACCACGGCAATTACGGCAATGTCCACAAGTAATGTGTCCTTCACCAGAAACGCGATCACCGATTGAGAAGCCTCGTACCTCTTGCCCCATCCCAACAACTTCTCCGACATATTCATGCCCAACGACCATCGGCACTGGAATGGTTTTCTGAGACCATTCATCCCAATTATAGATATGTACATCTGTACCACAAATTGCAGTTTTCTTAATTTTGATCAGCAGATCGTTATGACCAAGTTCTGGCATTTCTACCTCGGTCATCCAGATACCTGGCTCTGATGTTAATTTCGAGAGTGCTTTAATTTTCATTGGATTAGCCCCATCTCTTGCCCAACTTCAATAAATACATCAATCGCTTGATCAAGTTGTTCTCGGCTATGGGCCGCTGACATTTGCGTACGAATACGTGCCTGCCCTTTCGGTACCACAGGGAATGAAAAACCAACCACATAAATACCTTTTGCTAATGCTCGCTCAGCAAATTCTGCGGCGACTTTTGCCTCTCCCAACATAATAGGAATAATGGCATGATCAGCCCCTGCTAACGTAAATCCGGCCGCTGCCATACGAGTACGGAAATGCGCGACGTTATCCCACAAATGGGTACGTAATTCACGACTTTCTTGTAAGAGATCAAGTACCTGAAGCGAAGCGGCAACGATCGCAGGAGCAACCGAATTCGAAAACAAATATGGCCGAGAGCGTTGACGTAGCCAATCAATCACCTCCTTTTTACCTGCCGTATAACCGCCCGATGCCCCTCCCATCGCTTTACCCAGCGTGCCGGTAATAATATCAATGCGATCAATCACATTGTGATATTCATGAGTACCGCGACCATTTTCCCCCATAAAACCGACGGCGTGCGAATCATCCACCATGACCAATGCATTGTATTGATCGGCTAAATCACAAATCTCAGGTAAATTGGCCACCACGCCATCCATTGAGAATACGCCATCAGTCACAATCAGCTTGTGGCGGGCTCCCGCTTTATCCGCATCAATCAATCTCTGTTCGAGTTCTTGCATGTTGTTATTGTTATAACGAAAACGCATTGCTTTACACAAACGAACACCATCGATGATCGAAGCATGATTCAGAGCATCAGAAATGATGGCATCTTCTTTCTCTAATAAGGTTTCAAACAGTCCAGTATTGGCATCAAAACAGGAAGTGTAAAGAATGGTGTCTTCTTTACCTAAAAAGGCAGACAGTTTTTGTTCCAACTGTTTATGGATATCTTGTGTTCCACAAATAAAACGGACCGATGCCATACCAAACCCATGCTCATCCATCCCACTCTTTGCAGCCTCAATCAGTTGTGGGTGGTTGGCAAGCCCTAAATAATTGTTGGCACAAAAGTTAAGCACTTCTTCACCGGTAGAAATCCTCACTGCAGCCTGCTGCTGTGACGTAATCACACGTTCAGCTTTATATAATCCTTCCGCTTTTACTTCAGCAAGCTGCTGACGTATCTGCTGATAAAAATCACAAGACATTGCTCTTTCCTTCTTCATCTTCTTGTTCGTTCGCGGTATAAAACCAGTAACGTAAACGGCCCATTTACACTGTAAAACTCGCTACTTCATTAGCTCAGAATGATGGGATCATTAATCAGTGTAATTGAAGTGTAGTCAGAGAATTATCGTGGGTTACGGAAAATCATTTGTGAATTTAAATCACAGATATATTTATTTATCGAATAAAAAAGAAAAGATAAAAAATGAGCCTGAAGCATAAAATAGGTAAAGAAAATAGGAAGAAACGTTATTGATTGATTCACGAATCTCTAAACTGTTTCTTTAATCACAGAATATTTTTTATTTATATTAATAGGGCACTTAGCCATAAATAATTCAAATTAATTATCCTTGGCACAGATCACAAAAGTGAATATTAAAAATGATACACAGAGACTGATTGGTTATTAATCTGCCAAAATAACACTCTTTTGTCGTATTAACCGCATGACTTACGATAAAATACAAAAAGAGATCGCCCATATAATCCTGTTTCTCAACAAAGAAAACGTGGCGACACGCTAAAAGCAAAGCCCCATTGATGAGAAAGATGATTACTCGGTAATACAACTTACCTATCAATGGATTTTCATAAACTCCTATTGGCAATTAATAAGAGTAAGCACAACCATTATGCTTAACACCAAACTCATCAGCCTACTCCCAGACTTAGCCACTTTTATTTTAGTGGTCAATGAAGGCAGTTTTACTGCCGCGGCACATAAACTTGGAGTCACACCATCGGCTTTAAGCAAATTAATTACACGCCTTGAGCTGGCGCTTTCGGTGAAGCTATTTGAAAGAACAACTCGAAAACTCGTGATTACTCAAGCAGGACAACGGGTTTATGATCAATGCTTAGTCATGGTCAATGCGGCTCAACAAGCCTTTGAACTTTCCAATGCGGATCACACCGAACCGGCCGGATCTTTAACCGTTGCTGCACCAGAAGCATTCCTTAACTCCGTATTGCAGCCGTTCGTTATTCCCTTTCTTAAACAATATCCTCAAATCCAACTCAAATTACGGGTTGTAGATGGGGAAATTGATCTGTTCCGCCATAATATAGACGTAGCTTTTAAACTCACCGATAAGCCTGATGAGAATTTAGTACTACGAGAACTGTGTAAAACGAATTTAGTCCTGTGCGCTAGCCCTGCATATATAAAAGAACGGGGCATGCCTCACCACCCGACGGAATTGATTCACCACGATTGCTTATATCTGGCAGAAACTGAACGTGATCATATCTGGGATTTTCTGAAAGAAGATGAATTTCATACCGTGCCCGTTACTGGCCGCTATGCTGTCAATCATTCTCAAATGCGTTTAAATGCGGTAAAAAGCGGTTTAGGGATTGGTATTTTCCATGACTTTGTCGTGCAAGATGCCTTAGCAGAAGGGAAAGTCGTCCAACTGCTGCAAGATTGGACGATTAAAAGTAATTACCACGGTGCCATTGCGATGCAATATGCTCAAACCAAATATATGCCTACTCGATTACGCGTCTTTATTGATTTCATTTTGCAGCATCTCAAACCGAAATTAGAGGCCCGGCCAATGTAGTCAACCATGCCCAAGAGCAACTTGGGCATCAATCGGAATCCCTTAATTATCAATTAACCAAAGAGACGCTGCCAAAGACTTGGCTTTTTCTTCTCATGGTATTCAATGCGCAGTTCATCCACCTCTTTGAGTGTGAGTTTGGCTGCGTCAAACTCACCACTTGCCAACTCATTCGTCGCTTTATTTAGTGTCACTGTCAGCTTATTAAAACCTTCTTGGTAAATATCCGCTCTTTCTGGTGGATATGGTGCCTGTTTGGCTTGAGCAACCAACCAACTCAACTGTGTAATAGGCTCTTGCATCGCCTCGACACTTTGAGCTTCTGCTGCACTCTTAAATTCCAGCTTCATCTGCTGCATCAGCTGTTTCATATCCATATCTGCGGCGAATCCCTGCCCGACAGCAAATAATAATCCGGCACTCAGCAATAAACGTTTTTTCATTGTATGGCTTCCTTTTGTGGTGTTGTTATTATCCTAATATTCTCATTGGGGATGGGGAGAAAATACAATGCTGGCTATCCACCCTACGATATAGATTGATATTCAAAAATCGGCTGACGCCCTCTTAATGCAAGAAACGCCAAAAATTGCTGCGGGCTATGAGTGATCACTCGGAATGGCTCAGCCCCCACTTTATCTAATAACTCACTCGCCAGAGTTAAATTACCCACATCTTGGCAAAAATGAGCATCACTCCCTGTCGTTATCCAGGCTCCGGCCGCTTTCGCAACTTCAGCAATTTGATAGCAGCGTTCGACACTGCCCACTCGGCTGTGCCCTTTTAGAGTGCTGTTATTAATTTCGATTGCGACATTATGCTCCGCCGCACAACCGACCACAGTATCAAAATCAAAATCAAAGTTGGGGTTACCTAAATGCCCTAATGCATCCACTCGGCCACTTTCTATCGTGTTGATGAGTGCTTGAGTATGCTCGGCTTTCGTACTCGGTGAAAAAACAGGCTCATGAAAACTGGCGATAATCCAATCTAAATGTTGATCAACAGAAGGGTGAAGGTCGACCTCGCCTTGCGTATTAAGAATGTTTGATTCAACGCCTCGGATGACTGCAACATTGTGCAAAAAGCGAGGTAAAATTCTCTGATTCGCAAAAAACCAATAATGAGGGGCGCCAGGCATAGACTCAGCGTGATCGGTCGTACAAAACATAGCTAACCCGTTATCATTTGCTGCTTTAGCATTTTCAATCAACGTACTATAGGCATGGCCACTCGCATAAGTATGCGTGTGAGTATCAACAGTAAGCCTCATTTTCCTCTCCTCTGTACAAACAGCGCTCAGTTTACCAGCCGCACCATAAGGTTACCAATACAGGATTACGTTCAAGCAAGTTAAAATCATTGGTATAACCAATGCTTCTTCATTTTTCATAGCCAAAACCGAAACGATTTTGCAGTAAATACTTTGTTAACTCACACAATTTACTAATTTTTTTGCAAGTTACTCATGATGAACAATACTTAATTTACCGCATGGCTAAGGATAAGTTTATGATTAGGCGTTACTACCCGTTGAGCATTCAAATTAGTACCTTATTTTTGGTTCTGGTGACGTTTATTGGTGTCGCCCTTATTGCTATCAGTTATCAGCATTCACAACGTTTGCTAACGACAAGTGCAAAATCAATCAGCCATGAAAATAGCAAAAAATTAGAAAATGCCTTTCAACAAAATAGCGCCCCAATTCTCGCCACTTTAGATTTTCTTGCCTACAGCCGATTTATTGATAACCCAAGCCCAGCAAGCGAAGATGCTCGCTGGTTAGCCTCATTACAATTGGTATTTGAACGAAACCAAGATTTAGTCGCGCTTTATTACGGCAGTGATAATGGCGATTTCACACAGATTCGCCCGCTTTTTACGGAGGAAGCTAAACATCGCTTTCAGGCACCCGATCACGCCATATTGTATGTGAACGATACACATATTGATGGAAGAAGTAAGGTGAGCTTCCTTAATGAAAAACTACAAGTAATTGATTTTAAAGAAACACAGGATAATACTTTTGACCCCCGTATTCGGCCTTGGTATGAAAGCGCTCAGCCAGATGGAAAAATTCGTTTAACTGACCCTTATTTTTTCTATTTTTTACACACTCACGGTATTACGCTTTCTCGTCGCTCCGCCGATGGAACAAAAGTCGTTGGGGCTGACTTTACTTTAGATTCACTCTCTCAGCAGTTATCTCGAATAGGGTTTTCGGATAACACCAAACTGGCTCTCTTCGATCAAAAATTTCGCCTATTGGCACAGCACAATACCACCTTGCATCTAGACGATGATCAAGCCACCATCAACGAAAAGTTGAAAAAAGGCATCTTTGCCTCAGTCGCTCATCGAATAAGCCATCAAACACTGTATGAAACTCTCCAATCAGCAAATCAAGATTGGTCCATCACCCTAACCCCTGTGGCTCTCAACCCTCACACTCATCTCTTTTTAGCAGAAGCGACACCACAAAACGATATTCTTGCCACCCTACTTTCAATGCGAGACAGGCAAGTGTCCGTTGCCTTATTGCTGTTAGGAGTATGCTTTATCATCGTTTGGCTCGTCGCTGAGCGGTTAGCAAGACCACTGACCACTTTGGTCGTGCAAACAGACAATATCTCCCGCTTTGATTTTCAAAAAACACGTTACCCCAAAAGTGCGATCAAAGAAGTGGCCGATTTAACAAAGTCCATCGAATTGATGGAACATACGCTGCATGATTTACTACGTTTATTACGAGATACCGCCTCAAACCAAGACTTTGATGCACTCGCTAAGATCATTACCCACCAAAGTTATCTCGTGACTCGGGCAGAAACCATCTTGCTTTATACTTATTCAAATGAAACTCAGTGCTTCACTACGGCCGCAAACCACGCCATTATTCCATTCAAAATTGACATCAATCGCTTGATCCAAGAAACCCCTTGGTTACTTGCTCAGTTACGTCAAGGCGAAACGGTTCATCTCACTCGTCAAGATAACCTACTGCATGCTTATCGAGAACAACTCTACAATAGTGACATTTATCTATTCCCCCTCCTAAACCAAGCGCGCCAGCTTATTGGTGTACTCAATTTAGGCTATGAACGAGCCATCACAAAAGCTCAAGCAGACAAGCACGCTTTTTTACGAGAAGTACTCAGCTTTGCAGAAATTGCTAAAGATAATATTGATAAAATGCAGCAACAAAAAGAGATGTTGAATGCCTTTATCACTCTTATCGCGTCAGCCATTGATACGAAGTCACCGTATACGGGCGGACACTGCCAGCGAGTGCCAGAGTTAACCCGCCTGCTGGCTGAGGCCACCAGTCAAGACAACCAGTATTTCCCAAACTTTTCTTTATCGTCTAAACAGTGGGAAGAGCTGATGCTCGCCGCTTGGATGCACGATTGCGGTAAAGTCACAACCCCCGAATACGTCGTCGATAAAGCCACCAAACTTGAAACCATTTATGATCGAATCCACGAAATACGGATGCGATTTGAATTATTAAAATGCCAAGCGGAAGCTGATTACTGGCAAGGTATTGCTCAAGGAGGAGACCCCATCGCCTTAGAAACACAGCGAGTTAACGAACAACAGAGCCTCGATGATGATTTTGCTTTTGTCGCACAATGTAACATTGGCTCTGAATGTATGAATGATGAAGCGATCATTCGCTTAAAACAGATCGCTCAGCGCCAATGGAAGCGTACGCTGGATGATCAACTGGGGATTTCATGGTTAGAAGCCAAACGCCATACGGACACCCCCTCTCTCCCCGTCATGGAAAATTTACTGGCCGATAAAGCGGTTCATCAAATTCAATGGGAAAAGGGCCAAGCCCCTCAAGATGTTTGGCCTGAAAAATTTGTGCTACAACCGGGTGCGCTACGATATAACCGGGGTGAGCTATACAACCTATGCATCCGCCGAGGTACGCTCAATGATGAAGAACGTTTTATGATTAATGACCATATTGTCCAAACCATCCTCATGCTCAAGCGCCTCCCCTATCCAGAACATCTCAAACATGTGCCCGATATTGCAGGTGGGCATCATGAGCGTATGGATGGGAAAGGCTATCCTCGAGGCTTAAATGAACAACAATTGTCCATCCCAGCCCGTATCATGGCTATCGCTGATGTTTTTGAAGCCCTGACATCCAGCGATCGGCCTTACAAAAAAGCCAAAACCCTCGCCGAATCCATCGATATTATGACAAACATGGCGACCAGCGGTCATATCGATCCGAAACTCTATTTGATCTTTTTAGAGCAAAAAATCTATCAGCGTTATGCTTCTCAATTCCTCGACACAACGCAGCAGAGTCAAGTGGATATTGATCAACATATTCAACGTGTCAAAACTTATTTACGCGACCTGTTTTAAATAACCGATCCTGCTATTTCTGTTAAAAATCTAAAAAAAATCAATAATAACAACACATTAAAAATATGAAGGACATATGAAAATGCGATAAAGGCGCATCGTAGCCCCCCGTTTTGCTCTCCAGCAATAACTCAAGATTTAATCGATTGCGTTATCAATAGTTGATGTATATCAAATTGTCGTAGACAATACTCTTCAGAGAAACGATAGCCATTTCACTCACGATGTGATCGGGTTATCGGTTTTGGCTATGAACTTAATAGTCAAAAGCTACTTTTTATTTGTGTATTGCGCTGATAGGGTTGGCGCATACTGAATACCTCGTTTTTAAGGGAAAGATGATGGTAATACCTGAAAACAGTTGCATTGTTATTTTTGGTGCATCGGGAGATCTAACCTATCGTAAGTTAGTGCCTGCTTTATATCATTTATATGCAAGCAAACAACTGCCTGAATCCTTTAGTATTTTAGGCGTGAGTCGAACGGAATATAGCGATCAAACTTATCGAGAGAAGTTAAAACGCTCACTGCAAGAGTTAGAAAAAACCGAGCCCGCGATTCTTGATGCTTTCAGTGAACACCTTCACTACCAAGCCATTGACACCTCAAATGTTGATGATTATGCCAAGCTCTCTACTCGCCTTGATCAACTGGCAGAGCAATACCAGCAAACCCAACGTAATACGCTGTTTTATCTTGCAACGCCGCCCAGCCTATACGGTGTTATTCCTAGCTGCTTGGCTGCTCACGGATTAAATAATGAGCAAGATGGCTGGAAACGACTAGTTATCGAAAAACCATTTGGCTATGATTTAAAATCCGCGCAAGCACTGGATATCGAAATCCATCGTCACTTTTCTGAACACCAAATCTACCGAATTGATCACTACTTAGGAAAAGAAACGGTTCAAAACTTACTGGTTTTCCGCTTTGCCAACGGTATGTTTGAACCACTATGGAATCGTAACTTTATTGACTATGTCGAAATTACTGGCGCAGAATTTCTGGGTGTCGAGGAGCGTGGGGGTTATTACGATGGCTCTGGTGCAGTCCGTGATATGTTCCAAAACCATCTGCTCCAAGTGCTGGCGATGATGAGTATGGAACCGCCTGCTGAGATTAACGCCAACTCGATTCGTAATGAAGTCAATAAAGTCTTACAAAGCTTACAGCCGCTTTCTGAACATGATCTTCGAAATAACCTTGTTCTCGGCCAATACACAGAGTCTGAGGTTCGCGGACAATTTCTACCCAGCTATCGTAATGAGCCGGGAGTGGCCGATGATTCACGCACCGAAACGTATGTTGCGCTGAAGATGTTTATCAACAACTGGCGTTGGAATGGTGTCCCGTTCTATGTCCGTTCAGGTAAACGCCTGCCTACCCGCGTCACCGAAGTGGTGATTCATTTCAAACGCACACCACATCCAGTCTTTGGACAAAACGCACCAGAGAATAAACTGATCATCCGGATTCAGCCTGATGAAGGCATTCAGATGAGCTTTGGTTTGAAAGAACCCGGAGCAGGCTTTAAAGCAAAAGAGGTGTCGATGGACTTCCACTACACCTCGCTGGCGGAAAAGAAAATGCTCACCGCTTATGAACGCTTACTACTTGATGCCCTCAATGGTGATGCCACACTATTTGCACGAACCGATGCAGTGGAAGCCTGTTGGAAATTTGTACAACCCATCTTGGACTTTAAACAAGATCCACAATCACTGTATGGTTATGCCTGCGGAACGTGGGGACCAAAAGAAGCTTACGAACTTTTACATCGAGATCGCCGAGAATGGCGTTTCCCATGTAAGAATTTAACCGATACGGATTACTGCGAATTATGATAAAAAATAAGATTTTTCCAACAGCACAAGCGGTTGTGGAATCCTTAGCGAAGGACTTACAAACGTACAGCGAGCAAGGCAAGCCCGTACATATTTCCCTTTCTGGTGGTAGCACACCTAAAATGCTGTTTCAATTACTGGCTTCTCCGCCTTATGCCACTGCCATTCAGTGGCAAAATTTGCATTTTTGGTGGGGAGATGAACGCTGTGTTGCTCCCGATGATGACGAAAGTAACTATGGCGAAGCAAACGCGCTTTTATTTAGCCAAATTGACATTCCCTCTGACAACATCCACCGTATTTTAGGCGAAAATGAACCCCATGCCGAAGCAAAACGTTTTGCCGAAGAAATGACGCAAGTCGTTCCGGTGAAAAAGGGAGTCCCTGTTTTTGACTGGATTCTGCTGGGTGTCGGTGCCGATGGGCATACCGCTTCACTCTTCCCAAATGTCACGGATTACCAAGATGAGCACCTATCACTCGTGGCGTCTCATCCAGAATCGGGGCAGCTTCGTGTTTCTAAAACGGCGAAAGTCCTAGAGGCAGCCAAACGTATTAGTTACCTTGTTCTTGGCTCAGGTAAAACCGAGATCGTCCATGAAATTCACACCACTCCAGCCGCAGACCTTCCTTATCCAGCGGCTAAAATTCAGTCATCTCACGGTGATACGGAGTGGTATTTAGATTTAGACGCAGCAGCAAAAATTGCGTGAAGGAGAGTAAGAAATGAAAGGTGATATCGGTGTTATCGGCCTCGCGGTTATGGGCCAAAACCTCATTCTCAATATGAATGATCACGGCTTTAAAGTTGTCGCACACAACCGTACGGCAGCAAAAGTAGATGAATTCCTTCAAGGCCCAGCAAAAGGGACCAATATTGTCGGAGCCTACTCACTACAAGAATTAGTCGACAAACTGGCCACCCCACGCAAAGTGATGTTGATGGTGCGTGCCGGTGAAGTGGTCGACACCTTTATCGAACAGTTAGTACCTTTGCTCGATAAAGGCGACATCATTATCGATGGTGGCAATACCAACTACCCAGACACTAACCGCCGAGTTGCTGCGTTACGTGAGAAAGGGATTCACTTTATTGGTACTGGTGTCTCTGGTGGTGAAGAAGGCGCACGTTTCGGGCCTTCAATTATGCCAGGTGGCGCTGTTGAAGCTTGGCCCGCAGTAAAACCAATTTTCCAAGCCATTTCGGCCAAAACCGACTCTGGTGAACCTTGTTGTGACTGGGTTGGTAATGATGGTGCAGGTCACTTTGTCAAAATGGTTCACAACGGTATTGAATACGGTGATATGCAACTTATCACCGAAGCCTATCAATTTATGAAAGATGGCCTAGGTATGTCAGCCGATGAAATGCAAGCAGTATTTGCTGACTGGAACAAGACCGAACTTGATAGTTATCTTGTTGAAATTACCGCTGATATTCTCGGCTATAAAGATGAAGATGGCGAAGCATTAGTTGAGAAAATTCTCGATACCGCGGGCCAAAAAGGAACCGGTAAATGGACGGGCATCAATGCGCTGGACATGGGTATTCCTCTGACCTTGATCACGGAATCAGTGTTCTCTCGTTGTCTCTCTGCACTTAAAGATCAACGCGTTGCGGCTGAACAATTGTTTGCGAAAACCATTGCTCCTGTTGAAGGCGATAAAAAAGCATGGGTTGACGCCTTACGCCAAGCGCTATTGGCATCAAAAATCATCTCTTACGCACAAGGTTTTATGCTGATGCGTGAAGCCTCTAATGAAAATGGTTGGGATCTAAACTATGGTAACGTCGCGCTGATGTGGCGCGGCGGTTGTATCATTCGTTCAGCTTTCTTGGGTAACATCCGTGACGCATTTGCCACAAACCCAGACATTGCCTTCTTAGGCTCTGATGTTTATTTCAAAGGTATTTTGGATAACTGCCTTGCGGCATGGCGTAAAGTTGCAGCGAAATCGCTCGAAGTCGGTATTCCAATGCCCTGTACCACTTCTGCGCTGACGTTCTTAGACGGCTATACAACAGCTCGCCTACCTGCAAATTTACTGCAAGCACAACGTGATTATTTTGGTGCTCACACTTATGAACGTATTGACCGCCCTCGCGGCGAGTTTTACCATACGAACTGGACAGGCACTGGCGGTGACACCGCTTCCACAACATATGACGTATAAAAAAGCGTTATAAATATCTTGAGACTCATCCTAGTCTCTACGCCTAAAAAATAAGCATCAAGGAGGATGTTAACTCAGTTAACATCCTCTATTTTTTGCTTTAATTTCACAACTGAGAGAATTAACAATGACCTTCAATAAGTATTTTGTTTTTGTTCCTAAAGCGTTAGAACAAGATGGACAACAAATGAATGAATGGACATCTGACAAGGAAACTCAGCGCCAAGCCATGGTAGAACAGGCGCAGCAACAAGGCGGTTGCTAATTGATTATCCCGTCGTGATTGATATCTTCTTATCGATCATGACGGGAATCTACCCAACCTGAGATTTTTCTCCTATTTAAACACTATCCCTCTTCACTTTTTATACACGTCTAATCGCCCATCTATATCACCCCATGCATCCTCATTTGTTTTCGGTAGGATACTTAAAACATCACATCTGTTCTTATTCGTTCATTTTAAGAGACAATGATGTCCACTCTCTGCTCTATATCCGTATAAACGCACGCTCTATACTCGACTTCAGCACTCACAAAACAGAGAACTGAAGAATCAAGCATGAAAACGGTACACTATATTTTTGACCCGATGTGTGGTTGGTGCTATGGCGCCAGCCCTTTAATTGAATCGCTCAATGCGATGCCAGAACTACGTTTATCGTTACATCCGGGTGGTATGTTAACTCGCCAAACGATAGCAGACCCTTTTCGTCAACATATTTTAAAAGCCGATGAACGGATTGCTCAAATCACAGGGCAATACTTTGGACAAGCGTATCGTGAAAGGTTACATCATCATGAACCATTAATACTAGATTCTTATATAACCGCTCAAGCCATATTGGCTGCCGATACCAGTCAAAATTTGGGTTTTAGTATGCTGAAAAAGATTCAAGAAGCACACTACCAAGACGGAAAAACGGTGGCTGAATCAGCCACATTAGCTCAACTCGCACAAGAGTTAGGCATAAACGCTGATGATTGGTCTCTGGCAATGAAACATGTCGCCACATCATTGGAGGGCACGATTCAACGTACGCGAACTTTAATGGAAGAATGGCAGCTATCGGGCTTTCCTTCGATGATGATCGAGTATACTGATGGCAAACTTCAGTTTGTGCCGCTCAACCATTATTACAATGACACACCGTCGTGGCTCCATTTTTGGGAAACCATCATCAATGAAAGATAAACTATCGATGGCAGATGCCTAAAGTAACAGCCGCGGTATTTCCAGAAAAACAATAGCCCCCAATTGGGGGCTATATCATCATTCAATCGACTTCTGAATTATTGCAGATCAAAGCGATCCGCATTCATCACTTTGCACCAAGCCGTCACAAAGTCTTTAACAAATTTCTCTTTGTTATCATCTTGTGCGTATACTTCCGCGTATGAACGAAGAATAGAGTTCGAACCGAACACTAAATCGACTCGTGTCGCTGTCCATTTCACAGCGCCAGATTGACGTTCGCAGATTTCATACAAGTTACGACCTTTAGGCTTCCAAGTGTAATGCATATCCGTTAAGTTCACGAAAAAGTCGTTGCTCAATACACCGACATTTTCGGTAAAGACACCATGGGATGTTCCACCATAGTTCGTACCTAAGACTCGCATTCCCCCCATCAATACCGTCATTTCAGGTGCAGTCAGACGCATCAATTGAGCGCGATCCAACAACAGTTCTTCAGGGTTAACAACATAGTCTTTCTTCAACCAATTACGGAAACCATCAGATAGGGGTTCAAGAACATCAAACGACTCTACATCCGTCTGTTCCAATGTGGCATCCCCTCGCCCAGGGGCAAACGGCACCTTAACCTCAACGCCAGCCGCTTTGGCCGCCATTTCAACCCCTAAATTTCCTGCAAGTACAATGGTATCGGCCACGCTTATACCAAACGTATTCGCAATATTTTCAAGCACAGTCAGCACTTTAGCTAAACGTTCAGGCTCATTACCTAGCCAGTCTTTCTGTGGGGCTAAACGAATACGTGCACCATTCGCGCCTCCTCGTTTATCCGATCCACGGAAGGTTCGAGCACTGTCCCATGCCGTAGACACCATTTCACTAATAGTCAGGCCACTTGCTGCAATTTTTGCTTTCACCGCCTCAACGTCATAATTCGTTCGCCCCGCAGGGATAGGATCTTGCCAGATCAGATCTTCTTTCGGTACATCAGGGCCAATATAGCGTGCTTTGGGTCCCATATCTCGGTGAGTTAATTTAAACCAAGCACGAGCAAAGACTTCAGAGAAGTATGCTGGGTCTTGATAATAACGCTCGGCAATTTTGCGGTATTCTGGATCCATTTTTAATGCCATATCGGCATCAGTCATAATCGGGTTATAGCGAATGCTTGGATCTTCGACATCAACGGGTTTATCTTCTTCTTTAATATCAATGGGTTCCCACTGCCAAGCGCCAGCCGGACTTTTTTTCAATTCCCAATCATAAGTAAATAACAAGTAGAAGAAACCGTTATCCCACTGTGTTGGATTGGTTGTCCACGCCCCTTCAATACCACTGGTCACCGTATTACGACCAACACCACGTGTTATGTGATTCATCCAGCCTAGACCTTGCTCTTCTAATTCCGCACCTTCAGGATCTGGGCCTAAATTAGCCGCATCGCCATTACCATGGCATTTACCAACTGTGTGGCCACCCGCCGTTAGCGCAACCGTTTCCTCATCATTCATCGCCATACGTTCAAAGGTCACACGCATATCTCTGGCGGTTTTGAGAGGATCCGGGTTACCATCCACGCCTTCAGGGTTCACGTAGATCAACCCCATCATTACGGCAGCGAGAGGATTTTCTAAATCACGAACGCCGGAGTAGCGGCTATTTTTCGCCCCACTTGGCGCAAGCCATTCTTTTTCAGATCCCCAATAAGTATCTTTTTCTGGATGCCAAATATCTTCCCGACCAAAGGCGAAGCCAAAGGTTTTCAACCCCATCGATTCATACGCCATATTTCCCGCAAGGATGATCAAATCCGCCCAGCTAATTTTATTGCCATACTTTTGCTTGATCGGCCAGAGCAAGCGACGGGCTTTATCTAGGTTGGCATTATCAGGCCAGGAGTTAATCGGCGCAAAACGTTGATTCCCTGTCCCTGCTCCCCCGCGACCATCGGCAATACGGTATGTCCCAGCAGAGTGCCATGCCATGCGGATCATCAACCCTCCATAGTGTCCCCAGTCAGCTGGCCACCATTCTTGGCTGGTTGTCATTAACGCTTTAAGATCGTTTTTTAAGGCCTCGACATCCAGTTGTTTTAATTCTTCTCGGTAGTTAAAGCCTGGACCCATTGGGTTTGTTTTTGAATCATGTTGGTGCAAAATGTCCAGATTGAGTGCTTTAGGCCACCAGTCCATATTGGACATATCGGCAGACGTTACACCACCATGCATGACCGGACATTTACCGCCTGAACTCATACCATTCTTTTCCATTTCATTCTCCTTGCTACGCATTACTGCGATTGACAACCGTGTTATGTCACAAGTAAATGTATCCACTGTACCCAAACGATGAGAAACGGTAGGTTAATCACAAGGCGTTCATCTCGACAAACTTTCTGGCAGAGTGAACAAACCGAACCAGTACCATTTCAAGTCAAGAAGGGTATTTAAGATAGCATTTGCATTCTACCTACTAGGCTAGACCATTTATAAATCAAACACTAATACACTATAGCTATTAGTTTAATAGGCTCTGCCCACTATTTAGAACATATCGACATTAAGGATAAGTGAAGGTGAAATTTTTTCAGCTTGCATTCGAGATCAATCGACCTACCTTGATATTAATCAAGGTAGGTGAGTGTTTTACCGCTCATCTTGCTAGTTAAGAAAGTAACGCATCAACACATTCATGCAAAAAATACCTTTCTTTGATTTCATTTATATTTATTATTTTTTTCGACGTTTAATACATTTATACACATTTTTGATGCATTTTCTTTCTCTATTCAATAGCATATACAAGTCGCTATGAGATGATGAATCATCAATATGTGCCAACAAGTAAGAAGACAGGAGTCTATCGGCAGCTAGGGAAAGCGTATATCTCATCAGCCCCCGCCTTGTGTCATAAAACAAGGGTTTCGGGTGCAAGAATATCTCCATTACCTACTGCCTTAACCTCCACTCATTCTCGTAATAACACAATAACAAGAGGGAGAGACCACAAGGGCATCTCTTTCCCTAACAAGGACATCAACAATTTAATCTCACAAGGAAATTATCGTGACTTATATTCATGACACCATAGTCAAATTACAAAAAACGAGCCCAGCACAAGCCGAGTTTTATCAAGCGGTAGAAGAGATATTAGATTCACTACAACCTATCTTGGAAACCAATGAGAAATACAAGAAACACGCAATCATAGAACGTATGGTCGAACCTGAACGACAAATTATGTTCCGTGTGCCTTGGGTTGACGATCAAGGGAACGTACAAGTCAACAAAGGGTATCGAATTGAATTTAACTCCGCCTTGGGGCCATACAAAGGCGGATTACGTTTCCACCCAAGTGTTAATGCAAGTATTATCAAGTTCTTAGGCTTTGAACAAATTTTTAAAAATGCTCTAACGGGCCTTCCCATTGGGGGAGGAAAAGGCGGCGCAAACTTCGATCCGAAGGGAAAATCGGATGGAGAAATCATGCGTTTTTGCCAATCCTTCATTAATGAGCTGTATCGCCATATCGGCCCAACCAGTGACGTTCCGGCTGGAGACATCGGGGTTGGAGCTCGTGAAATTGGCTATATGTTTGGTCAATATAAACGCTTAACCGGCAACTATGACGGTGTATTTACAGGGAAAAGCTTACTGTGGGGTGGTTCTCTGGTCCGTAAAGAAGCCACAGGTTATGGATGTGTTTACTTCGCACAATACATGCTAGAAGATCAAAATCAGTCGTTAGCCGGAAAAACCTGTCTAGTTTCAGGAGCCGGTAACGTTGCTATTTACACCATTGAAAAACTCTATGAGCTTGGGGCTCGTCCTGTCACCTGTTCAGATTCAAGCGGCACCCTCTACCATGAAACGGGTATTAACTTAGCGACTTTAAAAGAGCTAAAAGAAGTACGTAAAGTTCGCCTAGAAGAGTATCTGCAGCATCACCCTGATGCTCGTTATATTCCGGTCAGTGACTACCCCGCAGATGGGCATGCAGTATGGCGCTTTCCTGCTGAGTTGGCTTTCCCATGTGCAACACAAAATGAACTGACAGAACAAGATGCGCAAGCTTTGATTGCCAATGGCATTATCGGTGTATCAGAAGGTGCGAATATGCCTTCTACTCAAGATGCGGTTGAAGTTTTTCTTAATGCAAAAATTTGCTACGGGCCAGGTAAAGCAGCCAATGCTGGAGGCGTTGCAACCAGCCAGTTAGAAATGGCTCAAAATGCCAGTATGCAAACATGGAGTTTTGCAGAAGTGGATGAGAAACTGAAAGTGATCATGAAAAACATCTACCGCAATGCACGCGATACTGCGGCAGAATTCGGTGAACCTCACAACTTAGTTCTTGGAGCAAACATTGCGGGCTTTAGAAAAGTAGCGGATGCAATGATTGAGCAAGGCGTAGTTTAATTCCAGCCGATCAGAATAAGGGGGGGGAATCTCCCCCCTTACTTATCACTTACTGCTTACTATCATCGAGTAGTATAAATATTGTCTTTAATTCAATTACCTGACCCATCTCAATCAATAATAAACCACGCTAATGGTTGCGATGGTATTAAAACTTCCCGTGGTTTCACCTTGGTGGAGAGTGGCCGAAAAATCCATTCCATTTTCAACAGAATAGGCTTTTTTACCGTGACGATACTCTGGGTTAGATTGGGGAATCAAACTTAAATATGCTCCAGAGGCTGTCCCTGAGAAATTTTCTAGCCCCCGCGCACTCATCACAGGCGAAGTCCAATACACTTCTGCGGCTTCTGCGGCTCGACATTTTTCGCCTTCAACACTGGCCGTGGTCATGGAAAATCGCACAGGTTCTGTTGGCAATTGGGAGTCGAGTGCTTTCAGTTGGACTTGATTGGTTGCACTCAACGAATTATTAACGGTGATCTTTTTTTCACACGTAGCAACGGCAACTGTCCCCATAAAGGTGATTAACCCAGATTGCGCGGCATAAATAGTAGGAGAAAACGTTAGTTGAGCCGCAATGACGCCTTGAGCGATATAGGATAGCTTCATAAACATACTCCTTTCAATTTAACGACAAAATTCATACACAAAATAAGTATGGTACAGGCCTCAGCAAATTTCATGCCGCCAGGATTTTGACTCGTACACAGGTTTTATTCTCTACTCAAAACCCATCTACAGCGCTGTTGGCTTGAGTTATACTATCAGGCATCGACTTACGGATAAGGCTGTAGAAACCTATGAATAATCAACCATTAAGTGAACTTATTGGTCATCGAGTGCTGGCAGTCCTGGGAACTTACCCACAAATGACCGCCGTGATGGATGTCTATATTTGTGGCGTTGAAATTATTTCTGATATTCAGTTAAAAGTGTTGCTGCCGAACGGGCATGCGCTCAGTGAGGATCAATGGGTAACGCTGCATTTGGATAATCGGACCGGTGTTTCTGAATATGATGCTGAATTACAAGTCAATCGGCTGTCATTTAAGGGCAGAGTCAGTCGAGTTTCTGAGTATGAAGTCATTATTGAGGCTATTGAATATCAAGTATATTACGGTATTTCTGTAATAAAAGAATACCAGATGAAAGGTTACCAATTTCCGGTTGATCTTCGCCCATCAAATGCGCTCCCCATTTCGCCGCTACACCATGCTCCTCATATTGATGATAAAGAACATGAGAATAAAATTGGCGTATTACTCACCTTTGCAGAACAGCAACCACATACAACCGTGATGGCATTCCTTTCTTCTGTTGAGGACGACATTTTCTTTATTACTTTTCCTAGCACTTTTAAAGGGCAAGTGCTGAGTCGTGATAACCGCTGTTATTTCGCAATTGATAGCCGTGCAACGTTTACCTTTGAGCAGGCAATTGAATGGAATTACAGTATTATTTGTGGTGATGTTTATAGTGTTCCCAAAGACAGCCCACTCTTTTTGCAAATTCAGGAGCTATTTATCACTAAAAACCCTTGGGAAGTCGGTTTTTTTAGTCACCCTGATATTCAGATGTATCACCTTAAAGCTGAACATGTCGTTTGTCCGAAAAGAGCGTCACATTAATGCTGCTGCAGAAAATAAGTCAGGTGAATCACCGTTGATGCGAATCACCTGACTCTCTTCGATAGGTTATCGAGACTCACCCATTCAGAGTGAAACGTTCAGCGTCTGCCCAGTTTGACTACTTTCTAATGCCAGCTCAATCAAAGCAATATTTTGCAGTGCTTGCTCGGCTGGAACAGGGTTTTTACTTCCCAACCGAATCGCATCCGCAATGCCTTTAAAGTAGTGCTGGTACCCGCCACTCTCAGTGACAATTGTCTGCGCTCCTGACTCACTATATCGCTGACCATAAAGGGCTGGATCTTCACTTACCCAACGATCACCGAGAGGCTTTACTCCTTGTTTGAGCTGTGTTTCTTGTGGGTCAAGTCCACACTTTTCGTATTTGGCGAGCGTTCCTAAAATCTTATAACGTAGATTAGGTTCGGGGCTGTATAAGTTGGAATGCAGATGCACTAAATGATTAGGGTAGTGCAAAATGACATTATAATAATCAATCGTTGTCGCCCCCGGACGCATCATTCTACACTGAGCATTGATGGCTTGTGGCAGGCCAAAAAGTACAAGCGCTTGATCCAATAAATGGGGAGCGAGATCAAATAAAATCCCCCCACCATCTTGTGCCTGCTCACGCCAGCGCTGACGAATTTCTGGTCGGTAGCGATCAAAATGTGATTCAAATAAGCGAACCTCTCCTAAACTTCCTTCTTCAATTAATTTTTTGACAGTAAGGAAATCGCCATCCCAACGCCGATTATGGAACACACTTAACACTAGCCCTTTTTCTTGCGCCAAGCTAATTAATGCTTTACCTTCCTCCATTCGAGTAACAAAGGGTTTTTCAACGATCACATGCTTACCATTTTCTAATGCACGCTTTGCCAAAGGAAAATGGACATCATTAGGGGCGGTAATAATAACAAGCTCAGCCTGACTGTGATCCAACAAGGCCTCAGCCTCTTCATACCATTGTGCCTGCGGCCAATCAGTTTCGACCGCAGCTCTCTGGCTAGAGCTTATTGCGCACAGTTCCAGTTCAGGTAAGGCTTGAATAAACGGAAGATGGAAAGTTTTAGCAGAATAGCCGTAACCAATGACGGCGGTTTTTATCGGGGTATAGGTCATTATCCACTCATCTCTTTACACGTATCGACCCTTGTCATCATGCCGAATGGCGGGACTCGGGTAAAGTGTTGTTTAGTCGATGCTCAAAAAAGAAAACCACCATGGGTTATGGTGGTTTTTTGTCATTTAATTACGCGGCGGCGATGTATTGTCGCTGCTGACGCTTTTTTTGCTGTAATTCAACCAGTAAAGCATCCATATCGACCTCAATATTGAAGCGCCGTTTCAGGTTCGCGAGGAAAATCGGGTCTTCACACATGGCTTTTTCAGGTTCATCACTCACTTTTGCTACCGGACGACCATGGCACTCGGTTAACTTAATCACCATCGATAAGGGTTGATAAGCATTACCGGATTCACTTTTCCAGCCCGCTAAATCATTGGTTAGAAAAGTTCCGATTCCAAATGAAATACGAACGCGCCCCGCAAAGTATTCACACAGTGATAGTGCCTGTTCAAAGTTCAGTCCATCCGAAAAAATAAAGAGCTTATTTTTAGGATCAATGCCTAACTTTTTGTAGTGAGCGAGCATCTTATCGCCCCAAGTGAACGGGCAACCAGAATCATGACGAACGCCATCGTACGCTTTGGCAAGGTGCACATTAAAATCACGAATAAAGGCATCAATGGTTAATGTATCGGTTGGGGCAATGGAAAGTTGCCCATCAAACGCTCGGAGCCACTGTTCTAACGCGACTCGTTGTGAATCGCCGACATTAACTAAAGCTTGATGCCCCATAAACCATTCATGTGCAATCGTACCGATAGGAGGAAGGTTAAACTCACGGGCAAAATGGTAATTACTCGTGCCGAGTAACTGTTCAGGTATTTCTTGTTGAAGATAAGCAATCACATCACGCTGAACTTGGCTGGAAAAACGGCGGCGAGTCCCCATTTCTGTCAATGAAAAATTCTCTATGCCACGTTTTTTAAGCTCGACTTTTAAAGCCTGAACTTTTTCTGCCAGTACTTGCAAAGGGAGCTCGGCAGGCACTTGTGCCCATCGGCGGCGGCTACGCACTTCAGAGACGATCGCCATCACCAAGGTTTCATACAAAATGGTATCTCGCCATGCTCCCTGAATCGCAATACGCAACTGGTGCTTTCCATCTTGTTTTATCGTGCCCATCTCAACCTGTCGCTCAGGTTGAAAGTGAAAATACCGCAACGACTGTAAAAAAGAGGCTTTAAGATGAGGTGAGCTTTTCTTTAGGTAAGCAATATCTGCATCAGAAAAACGTAAAGAGGCCAAATGCGCGATCTCCTCACGAACGTCTTCCAAAAGATCACTGATATCTTCATCACTACGTACAATCAGTTCATAGCGCACTTGGACGTCAGGATAAAAGGAATGAATGGCCTGCATCATATTGATTTTATAAGCATCAAGATCCAACAAGCTGCGGATAAGGTGGGGAGAAAACAGGCAAGCGTTCATTATGCCATCCTTCCGTTCAAGATTAACAGAGTTGCATGTTAGTAACATTATGTTGCTAACTTTTCCAGCACAATAAATTAGCCTTACAAGTTTGTCAACTATTGTGACAAACTAACACAGACTCTCTATCCATAAGGTTTATACGTGTATTGTTCTTCGTGACATTACAAAGCCAATCCCAATGGAGGTTACTTTGCTCGTATGCGCATGATAAACATCGTTTGTCACAAACCGTTATTTACATTTGACCCAATCCGACCTCTTGCCTAGAATGAGGTCACTGTTTTTCAGGGATCTCAGCATGATTGTCACCATTGATATGGTTTGTCTGCGCCTCGCGCCGACAGGTATTCAAACATTGTTGGTTAAACGCAGTAACCCTCACCGGCCAGATTGTGGCCAATGGGCCTTACCAGGAGGGCTTGTGTATGACGAAGATATGACAACCAGCGGTGGAGAACCCGCCGATGAAGATTTCGATTCTGCTCGACGACGTATTTGCCGACAAAAAATTCATACCTACCCCAACTTTATTAGCGACCCACTGGTCGATGGTAACCCTAAGCGCGATCCCGATGGCTGGAGCGTTAGCATCTCTCATTATGCGCTGCTTAATCCCTCTAACGTTGAGCAAATTGAGGATTTTGGTATCGATCGGGATCGTGTTAATTGGTTTAGCCTGACGATGTTACTGAATAATGAAATGGAACTGGCTTTTGACCATGTTGCTCAAATTCAGCACGCTTGGAAAAAACTGCGCGCTGCAGTCGAATATACCTCCGTGGTCTTATTTTCTCTGGAAAAAGAATTTCTGGTGGCGGATATCATCGAGGCTTACGCAAAATTTGGGGTAGAAATGAATCGTATGACCGTCAAACGGCGGCTCATTAATACGGGTGTAATTGTCAGCGCCAATAAAATCGCTGCTTCATGCAAAGGAAAAGGCGGAAAACCCGCCACCGTGTACCGCCTTGCTAACCATGAAGTCACTTATTTTCAAACCTGCTTACGCGGATAAAATCAACGGACGATACACATCGGCGTACCAGCAATGGGATCTTGATGAATTTCAGCATCCAATTCAAAGACCTCTGCTAATAACTTCGGGGTCATCACAACTTGGGGAGCCCCCTCAGTGATCACTCGACCTGCTTGCATCACTATCAAATGGTCGCAGTAACGACACGCTTGATTAATATCGTGCAGTACGGCCACAATCGTTTTACCTTGTTGATTGAGCATACGTAGCAGCTTCATGAGTTCTACTTGATGGTTCATATCTAAATACGTGGTCGGTTCATCAAGCAAAATAAAGTCCGTATCCTGAGCCAAAGTTAACGCAAGCCATACACGCTGGCGTTGCCCACCCGATAAATCAATGACGGGCGTTTCAGCAAATGCTTCTACCCCCGTGGCTTGCATGGCTTGTTCAATAATACATTTATCGTGTACCGACAGTTGTCCCCAAAACCCCGTATATGGGCTACGTCCATAAGAGACGACTTCTCGTACACTCACCCCTTCTGGAGGTTGCTGAGACTGAGGTAATAATGCGAGTTGCCGAGCGAAAACTCGGGAGGGTACCTGTTCAACCGCTTTCCCTTCCCAGAAAACGTGCCCACGTTGTGGTTTTAAAATTCGTGATAATGTTTTTAATAACGTGGATTTGCCACACCCATTTGGCCCCAGTAAAGCCGAGATTTTTCCTTCAGGGATCGTCACATCAACGCCGTTAACAATCGGCCCTTTGCCGTATCCAACAACCAGATTTTCGGTGGTTAAATGCATGGATTATTTCATTCTCATTAATAGATACAAAAAATACGGAGCACCAATAATGGCGGTCATGATACCGGCAGGCAGTTCTAATGGCGGAGCAAGTGTTCGGGCTACAAGATCAGCCACAAGCAACAATAACGCCCCAACTAACATGGCAGTGGGTAATAAATATTGATGCTGCCCACCCACAAGCTGACGCGCAAGATGCGGAGCCACTAAACCAAGAAAGCTGATTGGTCCACAAACCGCCACTGCTGCCGAAGTCCAGATTACAGCAACGAATAAAGCGCCAGCTCGTACCCTAATGACAGAAATGCCGAGATTGCTCGCTCGTTCATCACCCAAGGTTAATACATTCAGCGAATGACTGAGCCATAACAGAATAGGAAGCAAAATCCACCATGGCCACAACATCATCCATTGCGACCACCCTCGCCCCCATAAACTGCCGGTTAACCATAAAAGTGCCTGATTGATTTCCAGCGGCTGAGTGAGGATAAGAAAATCGATTGCACTACCATACAACGCAGCTAAGGCAACCCCGGTTATGGCAACTCGGATCGGAGCCGTACGACCGCCACACACCAGAGCAAGGAGCAACGCAGAAGCAATTCCTCCGACTAATGACACGGCAGGTAACCAGTATATGGGCACACTGGGCCAGAGGGTCATTAACGCCACCGCCGCTAAACTGGCTCCATGACTCACGCCCAGAATATCGGGTGACGCTAATGGATTGCGGATCACCCCCTGAATTAATACCCCGGCACTGGCTAACATCGCTCCAACAAGTATGGCGATAAATAGGCGAGGTAAACGGTACTCATGAATCGTGAAATAGTGTTCACTCCCCATAAATAAGCCATCCCAAACTTGATTAATCGTCAGGCTCACAGCGCCAAAGCATAAACTCAAGGCGGCACCAAGCAACAATAATCCAGTGATGAACGCTAACGTTGGGTAAGCACGGTTCATCGCTGTTTCCTCACTAAATACAGAAAATAGGGCGCACCAATCAACGCAAGTACCGCACCCGCTGGAGTTTCTGAGGGAAAAACAACCATGCGGCTGAGAATATCCGCCGCCAAGGCAAGTATTGCCCCCAGTAGCATCACCGTAGGTAATAGAATGCGATGATCATAACCCACTAAAAATCGCGCCATATGGGGGACGATTAATCCAATAAAGGCAATGGCGCCCACCATACTCACGCTTATCCCAACCAAGGTGAGAACAATCAAGCCAACCAGTATTCTCAATAAGGTCAAATTCACGCCTAAACTTTTAACGCGCTCATCGCCCATCACCAAGATATTGAGTTTAGGGGCAAGGAGCATACTGAGCACCAGCGCAGCACTTAGCCCCGGCCAACTCATTTGCCATGTTCCCCAACCAACATGAGCAAATGAACCGGCCAACCACGTCATAACACTGGCCGCTTGCTCTTCAACTAAAATCACACACGCTTTAGTCAAAGCCGAACATAAGGCTGAAATGGCGATTCCTGCCAGCACCAATTGCCCACGCTCTGCCCCCATTTTCCACGCTCCCCCTAGCACCATCACTAAGGTCCAAGCACTCAGCCCTCCTAACATCGCGGCGACTTGGCTTGTCAGTATAAAAGTGCTGGTAAAAATCGTACTGACCAGCGCCATACCCAATGCCGCCCCCGCATTTACGCCAAACAAGCTAGGAGAAGCCAGTGGGTTACGGGTTAGTCCCTGCATAAGGGCCCCTGCACAGCTTAAACTTGCACCGATCAAGATCGCTTCAAGAGCACGTGGTAAGCGAATATCTCGCACAATCAGGTGGGTCACCTGCTGTTCATCCATGTGCCATAACGTACTCAGTGCATCCGTAGCAGAAATCGGCAACGAGGAAAAAGCAAACAAAGCAAGCCAACTGGTAAGCATTAACACCATCAGCAGCAAAATAAATAAACGGGGAATCCTTCTTGGCACAGATAATGGCATTAAGGGTGCACTCGCATCACCAAATCCTCGGCCATATATTCGGCCGCTAAAATCCCCCGACACCGTGCCCACAAATTCCCATCAACGTGAAAAATGTGTTGACTACGGGCGGCGGTGAGCACTCGCCACAATGGCTGAGCTTGCCACTTATTGATAATGCTGCTGTCGGTGTAGTCTCCCACGAATAAATAATCTGGGTTAAGTGCCAGCAGTTGTTCTAAGCTAATTTGTCGTGAGGCATTTTCATTTTTCAACCCTTCTGGCGTACGAAGCCCCAACGCGTGGATCACGCCCCCCGCATACGATTCCACCGAATGAGCATAAAAACCATTCTCTCGGGCTACACCAAATTGCACCGTCTGCTTTTTTAAATCAGACAGCTGTGCCGCATAGTGCTGCATTCGCTGTCGATGCAGCATGAGCCTTTTCTGCATCAGTAATGAACGGCCAATCACTTGGCCGATAATTTGAGCAGAGTTTAGGTTATCTTCATACGTTTCTCGCCGTGAGGGCAGCAACAACGTGGGTGCTATTTTGACTAAATCGGCGTATACCGCTGCATGGCGATCCACATCAGCAATAATTAAATCCGGTTTAAGTGAAGCTATCACTTCTAAACTTGGCTGCGAACGTGTGCCCACCGAAGTCCATTGGCCCAATTGAGAGGATACCGCGGGCAATAAACGCTTAGGATCGTTGTCATCAGCAATGCCAATAGGGCTGACCTCAACCGCCACCAGAGCATCAACAAAAGAAAACTCCAATGCCACAATTCGCTGTGGAACAGAATCCAAAGAAAATGAGCCTTGGCTGTCAGTCACGGTCACCGCAAAAGCCATAAAACTCAGACCCCAGCCCACCACAATCAGGCTTAGTCGTTTCCATAACAATGCATTCATCATTATTTACCTATTTCAGATGTTCGAACCTTAGAAGTCATAGCTTGCGGTAAGATAAATGCGACGCTGCTCGCCTGGGAAATGACCAGTACGGTCAATAAAGCCACTCACCGCGTATTTTTTATCAAATAGGTTTTTTACATTAACTTGGAATAACCACTGCTGCCAGCGTGTCTGCCATGAAGCATCAAAGACCGTATAGGCTTTAACCATTTGACCACTCTGGTTGTATTGCTCACTAACGTGATCAGCACCAAAACCTATCGAAGAATCTATCGCCGTCACATCATATCGAGTCCACAGCCCTAATTGATGATGGGGAGCATTGGCAAAACGGGTTCCGACCGTACCACTGATTCCATCATAGGCTTCCTTCACTCGGGTATCGTTATAGGCATAACTTAAGTTAGCCGCCCAATTTTCCGTTAGATCAGCCAAAATATCGACTTCCACCCCTTGGCTACGTACTTTCCCGTAAGCCACTGAACGGGAATCATCATTCGGGTCGGTTTGTAGGATGTTTTCTTTGTTGATGTGGTAGAGCGCGAGGTTAACGTTCAGTGCATTGTCTAGCCAATAGCTACGGACGCCCGCCTCATACATCAAACTTTCTTCAGGATCAAACGGCCCACCATTTGAACTGGCTTGGTTTGTCGCATCTTGCGGAACAAACCCCGTTGCAACAACCGCATAAGGGTGCCACTGGGCATTAATTTGGTAAGTCGACCCTAAGCGATATGACAGACCAGAGCCAGTATAATCATCACGAGCCCCCGCTTTGAGATCGTCAACTTTGTCTTTATAGCCATCCAAACGTAGCCCCGCTAATAGATTCCAACGTTCCGTAATTTTCCATTGATCTTGAATATAAGCGCCATAGCGCTGTGAACGTGCTTCCGTTTGTTTAGCCAGAGTCAGATTATAGGCTGAAGTATCCGCACCATAGATGGGATTGGTTAAGCTGATGTCTCCCGCATTGGCTCGATAATAAATATAGTCTTCATCAATACGGTAGTAGTCCCCCCCGAGTAGTAATGTATGAGCACCGAGCTCAGCCATCACATTGGCGCTCACCGAACCGGCTTTATTATGGCGAACTTGATCTCGAAACTGACGCTCACTGGTATCTAGCACACCATCGTCATTGGAATCTAATAATCCATTGGGCTCATGATATTTTTGGTTCTCAGTATTCTCATAATAGCGCAGAGTGAGATCACCGCTTAACCAAGCATTAAAGCGTTGTTCGAGACGAAGTTGATAAACCTGCGCCTCTAAATCTTGAAAATCGGATGCTTCGTTAGCATTCCAATCAATATCGGCGAGAAAATTCCCCTTGTCATCCGTTGGAATACCCCGTAAACGCGCCCCTCCATAGTGCTGGATAATATCAGTAAACTGTGCTGTGACGGTGGTACTGTCGGTTATATCCCAAGCATAACCAAGGTCGATAATTCTATTACGAACATCCATGTTATCACGAGAAGGGTTCTCATGATCTTGGTAAATGGCGATTCGATAACGCTGGCTCTGATCCTCTGTCGCTGGGCCAGAAAGTTCAAGGCTTCCACTTACAAAATCTTGATTTCCTGCAGTGATGGAAATCTTGTTTTGAGTGTAAACGGTCGGCTTTTTCGTCACATAGTTAATCACACCGCCCGGTTCGCCACTTCCCATCACCGCCGATGAAGGCCCTTTTAGCACTTCAACCTGTTCTATATTAAATAGCTGAGGAATAGCAAAACCATTAAAAGGATCACCGCGAACCCCATCATACAAAATGTGATCTTGACGAAAACCACGGAAGGTCACCCCAGAATACGAATACTGGCTGACGCCACTGATAGAACGGTACAAATCGGTTATCTGCCGAGCCCCTTGATCTTGAATAAGCGGCTGGGGCAGAACTTGGATAGATTGAGGTGTTTCATCAATCGCTGTCGGTATTTTGGTCGCTAAGCTGCTCTCTTGCGCTCGATAAAGGGATAACGCTCGGCCATAAACGACAAGGCTTTCGGTTTCGTCAAAACTCTGTGCTTGTGAAGTATCATCAGCCGCAACCGTTGGTGATATTAACCCAAACACGACGGCGTAAAAAAGGGGCGAAGAATTGGTGTGAAATGTCATTATTTTTCTTGTATTGAGTGTGTTTGCAACGAATTCGAGAATCTAACTGAGTTTAATTCTCATTACAAACATTTTGTTACTCTTTTTTACTCTCCAAGAGGGAATGGGTTCGGTAGACAAAACACACAAGCCCTTTTACTTGTCATAAAAGCATGATTAGATAACCACTTCGAGCCATTTGTAGGACATATCATGCCTGTCATTATTCTTCATGGACTTTACATGCACAGTATTGTTATGCATCCCTTGCGCCAGCAACTGGCTAAATTGGGCTATCAGGCAACCGCACTTAGCTACAATACGGTGTCCATTAATGAGGACAAACTGTTCCTCCAAATTGATGCCGCGCTGGATCCCAAACAAACCAATGTGCTGGTTGGGCATAGCCTAGGCGGCTTGATGATCAAACGCTATTTGGCTGCTCGCCACCCAAATACCCAACACATTTCTCATGTGATCACCATAGGTTCCCCTTTGCAGGGAGCCTCGATTGTAAGCAAAATTGAGCAATTAGGGCTGGGCGTCATTCTTGGAAACGCCACTCTGTATGGCTTGAAAAAACATCACGACACATGGGCTTTTCCACAAAAATTGGGCAGTATTGCGGGCACCATTCCCATCGGGATGCGCACATTATTAATGGGGAATCAGAGCGAGTCAGATGGAACCGTGACCGTTGAAGAGACAAAAATTGCTGGGATGACCGATCATCTGGAAACACGAACCACACATACCAGTATGTTATACAACCGCTATATCGCCAAACAAATCGACCACTTCATTCGCTATGACCAATTTGAACATGAAAAAACCTGAATCAGTATCAAGAGCAAACTACCGATTCAGGTCAAGAAAACCATGAAAAATTGAAACCATTAAACAGTAAATGCACCAATATAGTGCTTTAAGTGTTCAGTTTGTTGCTGAACAAGGTGATAGGTCTGTGTGGTTTCACTAGCAATATGTTCAATATTAAGTGAAGACCCTTCAATCGTGTGGACGCTCTCACTCACATGCATTGATAACTGTTGCTGCGTTTGGGCCAATTGAGCAATTTGTCCATCAAGTTTTGCAATGGCCTGAGCCGCTCCCACAATTTGGTGATAAGCTGCCCCCGCATCTTTGACTTGCTGTAAGCTCTCTCCTATCTGAGTTTGACACTGGTTCATAAAGCCCTGCGCATCCGAAGCTTGAGTTTGCAGGTTTTCAATCACTTCACCGATTTCTTCAATCGACTGTTGAGTCTGCTGGGCTAATTCACGAACTTGATCGGCCACGACAGCAAACCCTCGTCCGGCTTCACCCGCTCTGGCCGCCTCGATCGCGGCATTTAATGCCAATAAGTTGGTCTGTTTGGTAATGTTGCCAATCACCTCAGAAATGAGGCTAATGTCTGAGCTGCGTTGATATAACCCATTAATCACTTGTCCGGTTTTATCCAGTAATTGTGATAAGTATTCTGTCCGCTCAATAGAATACACAATACTTTGCTCACCCAACTGCGCTTGTTGTTGAGTTTCCTCACTCTTGTACGATGCCTCATGTGTCACTTGATCAATATGCTGAGTATTGTCCAATAAATTGGCTGCAGACGATACTATCTGCTGGATTTCGTATTTTTGTTCATCGACACTTTGTTGAGTGTGTGCCACCTTAGCTGCCAACTCTTCCGAGGCAAGGTCTAACGAATGGACACTTTCTTTCACGGAAAGGATCAACGTCGTTAAATTCTCTTGCATCTGGATAAATGCTTGAGCGGCTTCACCAAATTCATCGTGCTGAAACTGTGTCAGCGATAGACGTGACTCAAGTTGTCCCTGCCCAACAATGGACATATGTGCTTTTAATCGAGCCAGTGGTCTCAATACCCGTTTTGCCGTCAAATATCCACTCGCAAGTAGAGCAAGCACAACTAACGTGGCAGCCCCAGTCGATCCACGGATCACCCGCTCAATTTGCGCTTGTTTCTCATTTTTCATGTCAGTCGCATCTTGTTGTAGTTGATGCTGAAATTGTGTCAGCCCTTCCACAATGTTATTAAAGGGTGCCAACATTGGGCCCAGCATTTGTCGGCGTGCCTCTTCCATCTGGCCCTGATCAATGAGATCGGTATAATGTTGCTGCATCACATGATAATTCTCTATCTGACGCTCAAAATCATACACAGCCGCTTGAATATCAGGCAAATCCGCTAACCGCTCCATACGTTGCAAGGCCTGTTTGACCGCTTGATCATTAAACTCAATGGTTTGCATAATGGTACGATGCTCATCGGCATCATCAGTTAGGCCATAATCCAGAGCAAAACGGCGGTAAGTGACCGTGTAATAACGCAGATCAGAAATTGCCGTCAGTAATTGAACATTACGATCGACCACCGTACCAAACTGCTGCTGGACACGGATTAAATTGAGTATGAGGAAAAAGCTTAACCCAACAATCGCAAGAACCGCCAACGCGGCATTGGCTCGTACCAGTCGAGTAATGGAAAGTGAACGCATAACACGGTGCCCTATTTATCAATGCTAGAGGACACAGTATAAAAGAGAGTGATGTATTCGAGGGCTCGATTGTTCCTATTTCTTTGATAGATAAAACCGTCAATATTTGATTGTGGTCGTTATTGTGGTCGTTCTTCCATCAAAAGCGCTTTACCATGAAGCAAGCAGTCCGAGACTTTACGCCTCGCTGATTTCACTAAATTCGCCAAGGTTTGACGAGAGACACCCATCACCATCGCCGCCTCTTGCTGCTGCATCCCTTGATAATCAACCAAACGCAGCGCTTCAAACTCATCCGCTTGAATGGAAACCGCTTCTAACTGAGCCATCGGAATGCCATTGGGTTTAAAACAACTTTGAGCAGGAAAGCCACAAATCTGTCTCGGAATTTTTGGACGAGCCATAACCTTCTCTTCTTACAAGGAAAATAGGAACAGACGCTATTGTGGCATCTTGGTTCGAAAAGGCAACTCAACGTCTATGTATGAATTTACTTATACAACAAAATAAAGTGATCTAAATCACAACTATTTACTTAGCTTGCTAACTATATTATATTGCTTAGCACGCTAACTAATGGTGAAAACATGATGAACCAAGATCTGAATCGTTTAAGAGACCTCTCTTTGGCTGAGAAACTGTCACGCGTTTCTCGTTTATGGAAGATGGTTGCTGATCGTGAGTTAGAGCCATTAGGCTTAACTCATCCTCGCTGGACTGCTCTTTGGAAATTGCAACGTTTAGGTGATAACGTCAGCCAAAAACAGCTGGCTGAAGCATTAGAAATTGAATTAGCTTCGCTGATGCGCACACTCAATCAATTGGAAGAACAAGCGCTCATCACTCGTCACTGTTGCACCAGCGATAAACGAGCCCGCATTGTAACGCTCACGGATAATGGCCGAGCCCTCTTAACTCAGATGGAAAATCGCATAATGCAGATCCGTCGTCAGCTACTGAGCCAAATTGATGATGATGAACTCAACAAGATGAATCAGCTACTGGATCAAATTGCTCATAACGCGCTCAATACCCTTCATTCCCATTAATTTATCTTCTCGTTTGTTAAGGACGTGGTTATTTATGACACCCGATCAGAAATTTGCGCGCTGGATAAAATATTCCTGCACTGCATTTATTGCCCTTTTTGCCTATTTTCTTATTGCTGACCTCGCCATGCCTTTAACCCCACAGGCCATGGTGACACGAGTGGTCACCAAAGTTGCTCCTCAAGTCAGTGGACAAATCAGCCAGCTTTATGTCACCAATAATCAGATTGTTCATAAAGGTGACTTACTCTTCGAACTTGATGCCGCTCCTTATCAGTTAGCAGTCGAACAGGCCCAGCTTAATTTACAGCAAGTAATACAAAATAATGCTCAATTGGATGCGGCTATTTTAGCTGCTCAAGCAGATTTGCAAGCCAGCCAAATTATTGCCGAACAAAAAAAGCGGGAATTTACTCGTTTAAATACCCTTTTCTTGCGTAATGGTACCTCACAACAATTGCGTGATGATGCACAAAGTAACGCAATTGCAGCCAAAGCGAACCTAGCGGCCGCTCAAGCTCACCTAAAAGAATTACAAGTTAACCGCGGTGAAGCGGATGACACAAACGTCAGTGTGCGATCCGCACAAAATCAGCTCAACAAAGCTCTTTTAAATTTATCCTATACACGAGTTGTCGCTGAACACGACGGGGTGATTACTAACTTACAAATCGAAACCGGAACGTATGCAAATGCCGGAAATCCACTGGTCGCCTTGGTAGGAAACCGTATGGATGTCATCGCTGATTTTCGTGAAAAAAGCTTGCGTAACCGTACACCGAATCATCCCGCTTTGATTGCTTTTGATAGCCAACCCGGTCAGGTATTTACGGCCAATATTCGTAACATTGATGCAGGAGTCAGTGCTGGGCAATTTGATGCCAATGGACAACTCGCTAACCCAACCGAATCAAACCGCTGGGTGCGGGATGCGCAGCGATTACGTCTACACCTCTCACTGGATCAAAATACCCTTCCAACGCTTCCCGCAGGGGCAAAAGCGACCGTTCAACTTCTGCCTGACAATGCTTTCTTTGCTTGGTTAGCCCGAGCTCAGATCCATTTCCTTAGCACCCTACATTATATTTACTAGTGAGTATAACGATGAAGCTTTGGCACCACCCTCTCTCTAGTAATGACATTCGACAATGTTTGCGTATTGCGACGGGCGCAACCATAGGTTTTACGCTTAACAAATGGTTTGGCTGGAATTATGGTGTATTTTTCACTGTAACACCGATGCTACTGCTGGGAATGGTCCCGGTGATGAATGGACATGCGGCCCGCCAGTTGCTCGCTGCTGCCGTCGTCTGTGGATTAGAAGTCGGTATTTTAGGTGGGCTTTTTGCCCACCACTTTGTCCTGATGACATTGATTGCATTTGGTCTATTCCTCTATAAATTTGCCTGTATGTCAAAAGGATACCTATTTTTATTTGGAGCCAACAGCGTACTCAGCTTAAGCATTATGTTGCATTTTGCCAGCTACCCAACAACCGATTTAAATGACCTGATTTTTAGTAACTTACATGCCAACATATTGTCTGTCATTATTGCCTATTTAATGACCTATTTTATTCCTAACACCGAGCCTCGCCAAACGGTAGCCGCTCCTAGCATGGATAAACCGTCACACCGCACTCGCCACGAAGCTTTACTTGGCGCAAGTATTGCCACCTTGTCATTCATCGTGTTCCAAGTATTTGACTTAAGTGATTCAATGTCAGCTCAATCCACAACCTTACTGCTGCTGTTCCCCATGCATTGGAATGGCGCACTCGGTTATGCGCGTAAACGAGCGATGGGAACCTTGCTGGGAGTCAGTTTTGGCTTATTTGGACAGGTGATTTTATATGATTGGTCAGATCTATTAGTCCTCGTTATTCCCATGTTATGGATTGGCTGCCTCTGGTTTAGTCATCTGCACGTGAAAGAGTCGAGTGGTTCAGGCGTAGGTTTTGGCGGCTTAACCACACTCGGAATTTTATTTGGTCAATATTTAGCTCCCAATGGTGACTTTGTTTTCAGTGCGTTATATCGAGTCAGTAGCATTTTGTTTGCCATCGTGATCACGCTAATGATGACCTACCTCATTCACCGCATACTCAATACTTTTTCTGCGACGCGGTTTGGGTAAATTTTCTTAACAAAACAACACAAAACTAAAACAAATCAGACATTTCCAACCTGCCTCACAGTCATGTTTGCCAATAATCATTACACTCTGAACAATTTTTTTAACTATCGGAGTACCAATAATGAATCGAATGTGGGTAGGCTTTTGTCTACTATTGATTCCTCAACTCGCTTTTGCAACAACCATAACCACGGATTCCCCGTTACCCCTTACCTCGTCGACCATCGGCTATGCATCATTGATCCTATTTTGTTTCGCTTATGCACTGGTGATGTTGGAGGAGTATTTACATCTGCGTAAATCAAAACCTGTGCTGCTTGCCGCAGGTTTAATTTGGGCAATGATTGGTTATGTTTATCAACAACACGGCAACATGGATATTGCTCGTGCCGCACTGGAACATAACTTACTCGAGTATGCTGAGCTTTTGCTTTTCTTGCTGGTTGCTATGACTTATATCAGTGCCATGGAAGAACGGCGTCTCTTTGATGCTCTCCAAGCATGGATGGTTGGTAAAGGGTTTAATTTTAAAACTTTATTCTGGCTTACCGGTATACTCGCTTTTTTCATCTCCCCTATCGCCGATAACCTGACAACCGCTTTATTGATGTGTGCTGTAGTACTCAAAGTTGGCGGTAACAACATTAAGTTTGTCAATTTAGCCTGTATTAACATTGTTCTTGCTGCTAACGCAGGCGGGGCCTTCAGTCCATTTGGGGATATTACGACCCTAATGGTCTGGCAAGCGGGCCACGTGACCTTTATGCAGTTTATGGATCTCTTCATCCCGTCGGTGGTTAACTACATTATCCCAGCGGTGATCATGTCGTGGTTCCTTCCCACCGAAAAACCTGATGCACTTTATGAAGAAGTGGAGTTAAAACGAGGTGCTCGCCGTATTGTTGCTCTGTTTATTTTCACTGTCGCAACGGCGGTAGCCTTCCACGCATTATTCCACTTCCCACCAGTAATCGGCATGATGATGGGGTTAGGGTATTTACAATTCTTTGGCTACTTCCTAAGGAAAACTTTAGCCGGTTCCTTAGCGAAAAAAGCAGCGATTGCGATGGCCAAGAAGGATGAAGCGGCGTTAAAACGTCTGGGTTCTGTGGTTCCTTTTGATGTTTTCCGTCGAATTTCCCATGCAGAATGGGATACTTTGCTCTTCTTCTATGGCGTGGTCATGTGTGTGGGTGGTTTAAGTTTGCTAGGCTACCTCGGTCTGGTATCTGAAGTGATGTATACCCAATGGAACCCCATTTGGGCGAACGTTGCATTAGGTGGTATTTCAGCCATTGTGGATAACATTCCGGTCATGTTTGCCGTGTTGAGTATGGACCCATCCATGTCATTAGGTAACTGGCTACTGATTACTTTAACTGCCGGGGTTGGCGGTAGCTTACTCTCTATCGGCTCAGCCGCTGGTGTAGCATTAATGGGGGCTGCTCATGGTAAATATACCTTTATCGGCCACCTGAAATGGACGCCGGTTATCATGCTCGGTTACATTGCCAGCATTGCGGTGCACTTGCTGATCAACCAAGCCTTATTTACTTAATTCGCTCAACCTCCCTTCAGGCTCTCTTTACCCATCCGTAAGAGAGCCTTTATTCTTGCTCGGCATTTTGTGGTAAAGCATCAATCCGAACCCAAATATTACTCAATTGGTATTTAGCGCAAGCACTACAAGTCAGAACTTCTCCCCCACCGTGAATTCTCATCACTAGATCATCTCGCTTCTCTTTCGAGTTATTACGAATTTGGATATGGAGAAGATTGTCTTTTACCGTGTAACGACGCTGCCACTCTAAACTGGCCTCTTCCGATTGAAAAAATACCGTTCCGTCTTTAAAGCGTAAAATGTACGGGGTGTACTGGTTATCGTAAGCCCCTTCAAAAGCGAACGTCTCTTTGTTTGCCATGCGCTCCAAATCATCCTGCGTACATCCGATCAGGAGAGAGAACAACGAAACTACCGCTGTTTGCATTGGCTTATTTCGCATCAAACTTATCCTTATTCCATATGCTTTCGTTCCAGCTCAAGTAGATAGGCTTTTCGTTCTATTCCACCCGCATACCCAGTTAACGTTCCATTTTTACCAATCACTCGATGACAGGGAACAATAATAGAAATGGGATTCTTACTATTCGCCATGCCTACCGCTCTGGCTGCTTTTGGCTGCCCTACAGCCTGAGCTAACTGACCATAACTCCATGTTTCGCCATAAGGGATAGAACGCAATATTTGCCATATTTTTTGCTGAAACTCAGACCCTTTCGCGGAGAGAGGTAAGTCAAATTCCTTTCGCTTACCGGAAAAATATTCACCTAACTGGTTGATTGTCTGTACAAGTATAGGACACGACTCCGTATATTCGCCAAGTTCTAACGGCATGGTGTTTTCCGTTGTAAACCAAGCACCGGATAGCCCCTCAAGATTCGATTGCAATATCATCTTTCCTAGTGGACTATAATAGTGTGTGTATTGATGCATAAAATCATGCCTTTATCTAATTTGAGTTACTTAATACATGTAATAAGAGTACGACACCCTATGCATTGAGGCCAATACATAGCGTATTTTTTATAATAGGGCATGACAAGATATTCAGAATTTTCGAACAGGAATATCAATTTTACATACTTATCGGTCTAGTAAGAGTTCTCTAAACTCGCTACATAAATCAAAAGCACAATGAAATCTTATTTCATATTATCGAACATTAAGGAATTGTTATGAAAACGCTAATTAATAAACTTATCCAAACAGGAACCAGCTACGCTCCATTGGCTTTACGTATTCCTGTCGGCATAATTTTAATGGCTCACGGCGCACAAAAATTGTTTGGCTGGTTTGGTGGTTACGGATTAGAAGGAACCGGTCAATGGATGGCATCTATCGGCCTAGAACCCGGTGTATTTATGGCGTTCCTTGCTGGAAGTGGTGAGTTTTTTGGTGGCCTATTCTTACTTATCGGTCTATTGACTCGACCCGCCGCACTGGTCACCGCTTTCACGATGATCGTGGCTATTTTTACCGTTCATATTGATAACGGTTTATTTATGGCAAATAACGGCTATGAATTTGGTTTAGCCTTATTGGCCGCAACCGTTTCTTTACTGATTTCTGGTGCAGGTAACATGAGTATTGACCGTCTTATCAGCCGCCAATAAACGTATATTGATAAAAGCCCATTGGTGTCAAATCAATGGGCTTTTTGCTCTCTGCATTTCAGACAATACCGTTTTTTTAACGAACGCATTAATGGGTTAAGAAAGAGAGGCTCCCCTGCAAAATCAATAAGTTGACTATGTCGATAAAAAACGCACCAACAATAGGCACCACCATAAATGCTTGCGGTGAAGGACCAAAACGATTGACTACTGATCCCATATTCATTACTGCCGTCGGGGTCGCTCCCAACCCAAACCCACAATGGCCACTGGTGATCACCGCAGCATCATAGCTACTGCCCATCACCCGGAAGGTGACATAATAAGAGAAAAGCGCTAACACGAGTGACTGAATCGTTAATATCACTAAGAAAGGAATCGCTAAATCAAAAATATTCCAAAGCTTTAAGCTCATTAAAGCCATCGCAAGAAACAGCGCTAATGACACGGTTCCTAAGATGTCTACCGTTTCCATATCGATTTTGCGAACTTTGGTGACTTCCATCGCATTGGTTATCGCAACCCCAATAAATAGGGCATAAACAAAATCGGGAATCATCAACCAACTGATGTCAAAATGACGAACCCATTGTCCTAAATAGTGAGCCCCTGTCACGCAAAGGAGAATAATCGATAAACTTTCAATCACCTTTTTTGACGTGACTCGATCTTCCTCATGTTCATTATAGGTAACCAACTCAGGAAAACGCTGATGCGTTTGGTGACTTCGGCCATATTGAGATTCTAAGTGACGCTTCTCAATCAAATGCTTCGCAATAGGGCTGCCGATAATCCCACCAATAATTAAGCCAAATGTCGCCGAAGCCATCGCCACTTCTAAGACATTATTCAGTCCATAAGTATTTTGAAACGTCTGCGCCCACGCAGCCCCTGTACCATGTCCGCCTGAAAGCGTGATAGAACCAGCAATTAATCCCATCAAAGGATCAAGACCCAGCAGGGCAGCAAGAGATACCCCGACCACATTTTGGATCACAATATAAACGGAGGCGACAATCAGAAATAAAAATACCTTAATACCACCCTTGACTAATTGGGTGTAATTGGCCGCTAAACCTACGGTTGAAAAAAACATCAACATAAATGTGTTTTGCAACGGGAGGTCAAAAACCCAATCGATCCCGTTTAAGTGCATGATGGTAATCAAACAGGCAACGATTAACCCACCAACAATGGGTTCGGGAATATTAAATTGTTTTAAAATGGGCAATTTATTGTTGACGAACTGACCTAAAAAAAGGACACCAATTGCGACTAAAAATGACTCCTGTGGGCCAATAGAAATAACCTGATTCATAACACCTCTGTCCTACTTTTTCTCATGATTTGAGAACATCATTCAAACCATGATTGGGTATAGAGGTCAGGTTGCCTAGAGAAGGATGACATTTCTAGAGGCGAGAAAAGCAATTTTCTCACCTAATAAGAATAAAGGGCAAATTAATTACTCGGGATTCTCACTTGCTGATAAAAATAAAAAGGAGCGTATTCGCTCCTTTTTGAGGATAAGTCGATCACTTGAAATTTCAGACCTACAGGTAAAAATTTCACAACACAATGTGTGGTTAACCGATTATCGTAATGTATCCTTGTAAAATAATCAGGTTCACAATATCGATAAAGAAAGCACCGACAATAGGCACCACCATAAACGCTTGCGGTGAAGGACCAAAACGGTTGACGATCGACCCCATATTCATCACAGCCGTTGGCGTTGCGCCTAAACCAAAACCACAATGTCCTCCCGCAATCACCGCTGCATCGTAGTTACGGCCCATCACTTTAAAGGTGACATAGTAAGTAAAAAAGGCCAGCATCACCGACTGCACCGCTAATATGAGTAAAAATGGAATCGCCAAATCAAAAATATTCCACAATTTTAAACTCATTAATGCCATCGCAAGAAAGAGTGCTAAAGAAACCGTACCCAACATGTCTACGGTTTCTGCATCAACTTTACGCACTTTTGTCACTTCTAACAGGTTGGTGATCAGCACGCCAATAAACAGAGCATACACAAAATCAGGAATCATCAGCCACGGAATATGAAAAGTACTGACCCATTGCTCGGTATACTTTGCTCCCGTCACACAGATCAGCAGAAAAAACAGGTTCTCAATCACTGTTTTAGCGGTCACACTGTCTTCTTCATTCTCGTTATAAGTCACCACTTCAGGAAAGCGCTCATGCGTTCTTGAACCTCGACCATATTCTGACTCAAAGTTATGTTTATCGACCAAACGTTGAGCCACTGGGCTACCAATGATGCCGCCAATAATAAGCCCGAATGTTGCCGACGCCATGGCGATTTCTAACACATTATCTAGCCCATACACATCGTGAAATGTTTGTGACCATGCTGCGCCAGTTCCATGACCACCAGACAACGTAATAGAGCCAGCAATAAGGCCCATCAGTGGATCCAACCCTAATGCACTGGCTAAAGAGATGCCGATAGCATTTTGAATGATGATATAAAATGAGGCGACCGCTAAAAAGATGAAAACTTTAGCGCCCCCTTTAATCAATTGAGTGTAGTTTGCAGCCAACCCCACTGTCGCAAAGAACATCAACATAAAAATGCTCTGCAACGGAAGCTCAAAGGCCAAATCGATACCATTGAAGTGCAAAATGGTGATGATACAAGCGATAATTAAGCCACCGACAATAGGCTCTGGGATATTAAACTTGTTTAAAATTGGTAGCCGAGCATTCACGAAATGCCCAAGAAAAAGAACACTGATGGCCACCAAAAAGGACTCCAGTGCCCCGATAGAAATCAAATGATTCATATAACCTCATCGTTTTTATTCTCGTCATCCTCCGTGATGATTGAGGGTTAATTGAGTAATTTGTTCACGGTTATCGCTGACTAAAAATAAAGTACTCTATACGTGACTGATGCGCCTGAGGCTAAATTAAAGGGGCTACTAAGCGATGTTTTAGTACGCGACATTTCCCCAAAAATGTAAAAGAGCACCTTCAAGTGAAGAATGGGGCTCCTTTTGCTATGAGTACGCACGATACGGTCATGTCTGCACCTATCAATTAGGCTCCTTTTTTACAACACACATCACCTTTGGCCTTGAACAAAGTTTTCCGTTACCACAAAAAAAGAGAGCGCTGAAAATAGCGCTCTACCCCTAAGATTTACTTGTCTCCATTGTAGTGAAACCACTCTGACTCACGGAAAAAATAACGAGCCGAACCTAGGGAAACACTCAAGTTCTCAATAGAGGTTATTGTCATAACGAAAACCGATTGTAGCATATTAACTGACATTTACGTTAATTATGTTATTTTCGTCTAATTATTAACCAGACAATCAGTCTGTTATCTGGCTTAATCTGACCTCGCAACTACGGTGTCATCTCATGGCTTAGCGGTGCGACCACCTCAACAGGAATGCCATTTTGAGCCAAAATTACCGCACGAGCTCTTGCCTCAGATTGATTAAATTCATTCAACCACCACGTTAATTCGATGGGTAAATCCAATATTTTCTTACTCCCATCACTACGAGTTAACGGCTCATGCGCTTCAATAAAGACGCTACGATCAGCCTCTAAGGTGACTTTAATCGGTTCATTAATGACTCGAACTTTCATGCCTCGATCTGCTTGTTGAAATAACCACTCAATATCTTCGGGTTCCATACGAATACATCCGGCACTCACTCGCATACCAATGCCAAAATCCTTGTTCGTACCATGAATCAAATACTCGCCTGAACCATACGCCAAACGCATTGCGTATTCTCCAAGTGGGTTATTCGGCCCAGCAGGCACAACCGTCGGCAATTCTACGCCTCGCTGCAAATATTCCTGCCGAATGGATTGAGGTGGCGTCCACGTTGGGTTGGGTCGCTTCTGGCTGATGTAGGTTTCCATTTCGGGAGTATCTCGGCCAATTCGACCAATTCCTACCGGAAAAATGTGAACTTGACGCAGTTCCGGTTGAAAGTAATACAGCCTCAGTTCTGCCAAATTAATGACAATACCTTCGTATGGCACGTTCGGTAGGATAATTTGTGAGGGAATGGTTAACACGCTATCTTCTGGAGGAAGAAAAGGATCGATGCCTTTATTGGCCGCCATGAGAGCTAAGAATCCCACATCATATTGCTGAGCAATCCCCGCTAAGGTTTCTCCTTTGTTGACCATATGGTATTGCATCTGCCCCACCAAACGACTGCCTTCTTTAGGAAACTCATACACCGCAGCCTGCCCAACCGTTGCATAACTCCACCACATCACCAAAAGTATCCACCAATTACGCAATGCGATTCTCCCTCTCTTTGGCTTCTTTATATAAACGCAAGGTTACTTCTCTTTGGGCTTTATGATCAACCATCGGCGAGGGATATAACAAAGAGTTCACCGCAGGTGACTTCCACGGCGTATGAAGATAGACGAGGGGAACCTTAGCCAATTCAGGGACCCATTGGCGAATAAATTGCCCAGTTGGGTCGAATTTTTCGCCTTGAGTGATCGGGTTAAAAATACGAAAATAAGGCTGACCATCACATCCCGTTGATGCACACCACTGCCAACCGCCATTATTGGCGGCATAGTCTCCATCAATCAAATGGCGCATAAAATACGCTTCCCCCCAGCGCCAATCAATATGCAGATCTTTAGTTAAAAAACTTGCCACTATCATTCTCAAACGGTTGTGCATCCAACCAGTCTGTTTGAGTTGACGCATGGCTGCATCAATAATAGGAAACCCCGTTTGCCCTTCACACCAACGTTCAAATGCCGCACGATCATTCTGCCAAGCAAGTTTTGCTCCCCAAGAGTGAAAATCTTTTCCTTTAGAAAGCTTAGCTTCAAATGCCACTAAGTGCTGATAAAACTCTCGCCAGATGAATTCGCTTAACCACACCTCAGCCCCTAAAGACAGTACACCTTCCTGTGATAGAGCATAGAGCCGAGCAAGGCATTGGCGAGCAGAAAGGGCACCAATGGCGAGGTAGGCAGAAAGACGGCTCGTGCTTTCTTGCGCAGGATAATCACGCAATTGATGATAGTTCTCTACGCTATGTTGGCAAAATTGGCGAAGTTGCTGGCGGATGGAATCAAAATCTGCTGCCCATGCCTCGCTCGTCAAACGCGGGTAAGTAAAAGGCTGCGCTTCGCTCCACAAATAATGACGAAAGGACTCTGGCACTGTCATTTTTTGCGCAACAGGCGTGGTTAAAATAGTGGGTGGGGTAAACTGAGTGAGCCATGCACGTTTAAACGGCGTAAAAACTTTAAAGTACTCACCTTGCTTGGTCAGCACTTGGCCCGGTGGAATCACACACTTATCGTCCAATGCGAGCCAATCTATCGCTTGCTCCGTCAGCCGTTGCTGCGCCAAACCATCCCGTTGTTGCTCATTATATTCATACTCACGATTGACTAAGACTTGGTCAACACCTAGCCCTTGAGACAAGATTGCCACGGCATGAGCCGCTTGGCTAAAATCCCCACATTCCATATACAGCAGCGGCACATTTAACTCAGCCAATTCTTGTTGTAATGCACATAAGCGTCGATAGATCAAATCCGCCTGAATAGGAGCAAGATTCTGTTGCTGCCACTGGTTTGGCGTTGCAATATACAGTGCATACACGGGCTGAGTGCTGGTAATAGCATAGCGTAAAGCCGTATTATCCACTGCCCGTAAATCTCGTCGCAACCAGACCAGTTTCATTGACTCACTTCCTGTTTGACTAGCGTTGCCAACACCTCTGAGAAATAGATAGGCTCAGAAAATTGAGGTTTAAGCTCCGATAGCGCCTTACGTTGGTTATCCGGTAAATTACGATAAGAAAATAGTGCCAATATCGAGTAACGGGTATTTCCCTCATGGCCGACAAGCCCGCTAATATCTTCCACCTCTTCAAGAAAAGTCACGTTATATCCTTTCTCAGCCCAGCCAACAGCCCATAACCAAGCCAGCACATTGCCACAATGCTCAAAACTGATACATAAACCGTTTCCTTTATGGGCGGCTTTATTTTCTGCCTCAAGAATGCTCGATAACTTACTTAACATCACACTGTTAAATAGCCCTTTTTGCAAAGAACGGAGTGGCCCTTTCACCTTTTCAAGTGCATCAATAACGGGAAGAACCAATTGTTTTTCTACAATATCTAAAGGATATTCTTTCATTACGGTCGCAAGTACATTTGCCGCTTTCCCTCTGTTCAACTGCGCGAGAGCATCGAGTAACAGCTGACACTCTTGTAATTCTGTTGCCGCCTCAAATGACAGTTCAGCCCCGGCAGGTTCACTGATCGGTAATAACGGGCCTACTTTTCCAATGGAAACCCCTTTTAACAACCAACTTTGTATTTGACGAATCGTACGAATATCTTGCTCGCTGTATAAACGGTGCCCCTTTTCGGTACGCTGAGGCTGTATTAAGTTATAACGACGCTGCCAAGCACGTAACGTAACCGGTTTTACCCCAGTCATCTCCGACACTTCACGAATAGCGTAACGATGTTCTTCACAATCCATAACGTAATTTCAACTCCTGAGGATGAGGATTCAGATAACTTTGCTGGCTAAGATACGCATCAGGATACATAGACAGATAATGTTTGATTAAGGTTAAAGGCGCTAAGAGTGGTAATATTCCTTGCCGATATTCATCAATCACTTGAGCCAACTCGGCTTTCTGCAGCGAAGTGAGTGAACGTTTAAAATAGCCTTGCACATGCATAAGTACATTGGTTTGATTTTTTCGACTGGCTCGAAAGGTTAACGCCTGCATAAGCCCTAACCGATATTCTTGAATGAAGGCATCAACCTCATAGTGAGCCACCTTCGAAACTAACCGGCCAAGATACTGATAAGAAAGAGGATGATGAGCCATGAGTGTCAACTTATAGCGCGAATGAAAGTCCACCACCTTACCCGCCGTTGGGTGGCTTCCTAAGCTGTGATAAAAATCATGCAAACAAAATACGCGAGTGATGAAGTTCTCCCGCAAAATCGGATCATTCAGTCGCCCATCTTCTTCTATTGGTAGCCATGGCATACGTTTTATCAATTGCTCGGTATACAAACCAACCCCATTTTTCTCCGCACCATGCTCACGGTACACTTTGACTCGTTCCATTCCACACGTTGGAGACTTGGCACAAACGATGTAGCCACAGAGCGCTTGAGAGGCAAGTTGATCGATTTTTTGCTGCGAATATTGTAATAAAGCCTCGGTGTGATCACGGCTCGCATCTTTTGTTTCCACTAAAGCAATACGCTGCTCATCCGCTACTAAACGAATAGTGGGACGTGGAACGGGCAATCCCATGCCCACTTCCGGACAAACCGGTACAAAATCAAAAAATGAGGCTAACTCTTGGGTGACAAAATGGCTGACTTTGTGTCCCGCATCAAAACGTACTCGCTCACCAAGTACACAGGCACTGATGCCCACACGAATGAGGTTAGATGTCATATTGCCCCCTTACGATCCAAGAGTAAGTAACGAAACCATACAAGTAGGTTGTACATAAAATTTTCTTGTACAATGTATAGCACACGCTTTAAAAGTTATACAGATTTATTTATTGTATAACACAATTCCTTTTCCATGACTCAATACGCTGCAGTGATAAAAATGGCTAAGCGAATCGGTTGCGTTACCAGTTCCAACACATATAGTTATCAATAGAATGAAATAATCACCACTAGCTATATTTTGTGACCTATATCTCACGAGCCATTGGTATTGCTCGCTACTATTGCTTCAACCGATTTTTATTCGTCAACATGATTAGTTATTATGTTGACCTTTCAACTTTTGGAGAACAACGCATGCCGACCCCACATATTAATGCACAGCCAGGTGCTTTTGCTGACACGGTGCTCATGCCTGGCGATCCTTTACGCGCAAAGTTTATTGCTGAAACTTACTTAGAAGAGGTCACTCAAGTTTGTGATGTTCGCAATATGTTCGGATACACAGGGTTATATAAAGGCAAGAGGGTCTCGGTAATGGGGCATGGGATGGGCATTCCATCATGCAGCATTTATGTCCATGAACTGATTGCTGAATATGGCGTAAAAAATATCATTCGAATTGGTAGCTGTGGCGCAATTCGTGATGATGTGAAACTAATGGATGTGGTCATAGGAATGGGAGCTTCTACCGATTCCAAAGTAAACCGTATCCGCTTTAACGGCCATGATTTTGCTGCAATTGCCGATTACGATCTGCTTGAAACCGCAGTAAATCAAGCGAGAGCGCACAAAGTCGCCGTTAAAGTCGGTAATGTTTTTTCCGCTGATTTATTCTATACCCCAGAGCCTGAAATTTTTGAAAAGATGAAGGGCCTTGGTATTTTAGGTGTTGATATGGAAGCGGCAGGTATTTATGGAGTAGCAGCTGATCTCGGTGCCCGTGCGCTGACCATTCTGACGGTTTCGGATCACATCCTACGTGGCGAGAAACTCAGCTCAGAAGATCGCCAGAAATCATTCCATGAAATGATGCAAATCGCACTGGATACTGCCATCAACATCGATTTTTAATTTTATACCCCGAGGGGGCGATCGTGCCGAATGACCAATTACCGCTGGCGGCTGAAGGTTTACAACTCAACTTTTGTAAAACATTGGCGTGTAACAACTTTGGCTTGAGCGACGCAAAACATTATGTTTTGCAGCATGCGAACCCGAAACGTCCAACGATGGTTTGTCGTGAATGTGGCGCTTTCCCCCCCTTACTTAATAACAACGACGTACTGAATGAGCTCCGGCGCCTTCGTCAATTACATAGCGATGGGTTACCCGCATGTCGTAATACTGACTGTACTCATTTCGGCTTATCCGTTCACACGCATAAACAGCTTTATCATGCCTTTGGTTACAGTGGCGATCGTCAACGTTATCGCTGTAAAGCTTGCCAGTCGACATTTGTTGATAAATGGTCAGGGGCAAACCATAAACTCTCATTGCAAGAAAGCCTATTAGGGCTACTGTTTACTGGATATTCGGTTCGAGAGATCTGCCGAAAACTCAAGATCAACCCAAAAACGTTTTATGACCATGTTGAGCATATTGCCAGCCGTTGCCGCCGTAAATTAGCCATGATTGATGCTCGTTGGGTAAATCATGCTCACTCGTATCAACTTGCTTCCCACTTTACCCCTTTGCAACCGCTCAGTAATAATGGGGCTTTATGGATAGCGACTGGTGATGCCAAAACTGGCTATATTTTATGCCAACATGTTAACTATTCCGCGCATGAAGAGGCGCAACGTACCGGTGATCATGATCCTTATCAACTCCCAGCTCGCTTTGTTCCTCAAGATTACTCTTCTGAATCAAATTTACCGATGCCGACTCCCTCTTCTTTATTGAGAGAACGTATTGATCAAAAATATCAAACCATTTTGGCAAGAGGGAATGTGGAAGACCCAATGGGCAATCTCACCACCTTTCACTATCCATCAAAAGGAGCATTAATTCGGCCGCCATATACCGCTTATGCTCATTATCTGCATGTATTAGACTTGTGTTCCACCGACAACCATGTCTCTTTATTTATGCCTCAAGATCCATTACTACGCTCCGCCGCACTCAGTGTGTGCTTACCGCGTATTCGCCAGCAAACCATTGACCTCATGTATGTAGAAGAAGATCACGATTGGCAAGCGACTGGACCTTTTACGCGCATTGATATTGTCTTGATGGGGTGGTGGCGTGATCGCTGGGCGATTGTCAATCAGCAACACGCCGCAAAAGGAATCTGTTATCTTGCAGGGGCTCATCCCTCACCACAGCATTGGCTCCCTATTGCCAGTACTCGCCAAATTGCATTTTATCAACAACGATTTCAATTGCTGTTTGAATCGCTCATCAATGAACCCAGAAGAAAGTTACGCCCAGGAGGCATTCTGCCTCTCTTAGACATTTTCCGAGCTTGGCACAATTTATGTTATCAAGATAAACATGGTTTTACCGCCGCCCAAAATTTAGGCGTGACTCAGCAACCCTTAACATTGAAAGAACTACTCTCTTAACGATCACCGTTGTCAATCGTCAAGGTAAAGGGCTCATTCCTTTTTCTCCCCCTTGAGTTTTCTCGGTGAAAAATGTGAACCAAGATCAATAACTGTCGTAACCAGTGGTAAATAGGCGTAAATTATTGTCATATAACCCTAAGCTTAGATTTGTACTTGAGTCACCTCACAATGCCTATTAGGGCGCCTAGCAAATTTGGCCTCTTGATCATCATTATCAGCATGGTATTGGCAAGGACAACCACTTGGATAAACATCAACACCTTCTCGAACTTGAGCTTGAACAACTAAAAAGTCGTATAGAGTCCGATCATCAGCGCGTCATACACGCAGCTGAGCGGTGCTTATCTCAAGCCAAACAGTTGAATTTTGCTGATGGTATTCTCCAATCACACATTATTATTTCGCGCTGTGCTTGGTGCAAAATGGATTATCGGTTAGGTCTCAAAACCATTAAACAAGCACTTTTGTATCAAAATAGCCTTGAAAGCGATGACTATCTACCGGAAATCCTCCATATACATGCCCTCCATTTTTGGGGGCAAGCAAAATACTACACAGCCCAGCAGTACTGGATTAATGCGCTAGAGCAAGCCTCTTTAACCGATGAGATTGAAATCATTATTGAGAGCTTAATTGGGTTAGGCAATGTCTGGCGAATAACCCATGAATATTCACAGGCCTGCACCACTCATGAATTAGCGGTGAATGTTGCCAATAAAACTCGAATTCATTGGTTGGAAGGCAAAGCACGAATTTTATGGGCTTGGGACCTCTACTTGCTTAACCAATACCTAGAAATGCTTTCCGTACTCGATGGCGCTGAAGAGGCCTTACATGAGCATACAGATAATACTTGGCAGGCCGAAGTTTGGGACTTTCGAGGCTTGGCACTACTCGGACTAGAACGGCTAGAAGATGCAGAACAAGCGACCCAACGGGCCCATGAGCTTGCAGAACAACATAATTTAGTTTGGATGAAAGCGCACTCCTACATCAGCCGAGCTCGGCTTGAATTGCTGCGTAAAAATCACCAAAAAGCGACACAGTTACTACTCTGTGCCGAACAATCCGCACAAATCTTTGATAACGGCGAACTGTTATCACAAATTTGCTTTCAACAATCACTGGTTGCTGAAGAACAAGGGGATGATCAAAAAGCCCTAATCGCGTTTAAAAAATATCGCCGTTTTTCTTTAACCATGCTGCGCGAGCAAACGTCCCGTCTTGGTCTCGATCGTGCTCATGTCTCTAAACGTCAACTTGAACAACGCGCCCATAAACTCATTCGCCGTGTCCGTAGCCAATATGAGTACAACCCAGAAAAACACCTATCCCATGTTGTTGCAGAAAGCTACTGGTGGGAACAGTTGATGATGTTTAAAGCTGAGCTACAAAATAGTAAGCATTCTGTGATGGTGATTCATCATGAGGATCCGCATTATCTAGATATCTGTACTGAGCTTATTCATACTTTGTGCGCGCAACACGACTTACTTTCTCGTTTAAGCCCAACTCGGCTCGGTTTACTACTGGCTGAAACGGGCCATTTAGCCGAACAACTTAAACAAACGATCAATAATATGATTGAAATTTATCCATGGCAGCGTAAAGGATTTAGCGACTCTCTGCCCGCCATCACGCTGCAAGACATTTTAAGTTTCCCTTTTACTCTAGAGCAGCTCGAACAACTTCAACCACAGGATGAACACCATGGAAGCGCTGCTGAATAAAATCCAAGAAGCGGGGTTGGATGTCACTTCTGTGAGTGGAGAAGAAGCCATTATTTTTTGGCATCATGTCCAACAACATATCGCAAGTAATGCCGAAGAGCAGGCTCTGTGTCTGACGCTAAGTGCAGAATATCGCACAGAGATAAAACAAATCGCAAAAAGTATCCAAGAACTCCGCAGTGCTTTAGCTTTGTTGTCAACAAGTAAAGATATTGAGTTGGTACTCACTATCAAGCAAAGCCTGAGTGAAAGGTTGGTTGAATATGGCGAATATACCGCGGCATTAAACGAGTATATCTCCACCTCAAGCTTGGCAGTAGAACACGGCTATATTGATGATTATGCCCAAGCCGTACTGGGAATGGGAAACTTATGTGATGCCTATGGAGATCACCATCGTGCCTTACGCTATTACCAAAAGGTCGATGCTCTCGACCATGCGTTAAATAGCCGCTCATTACGTTTACGATACAAGCTCTATATGTCAGCTTGCCACTTGCACCTTAACCAATTTTCAGCAGCGCAAGCCATACTCAGCGACTGTGAAGCACTAAGTATCCTCGTTAATGACAAAACCTTGATCGGGCAAATTTTACTCTATCAAGCCAAATTATATCGCCAACAAGGCCAACGTGAGAAAGCCATTCATACCCTAACCAACGTTCAGTACGTTAGTGGCAATATTCACTCTGTTTGGTTGTTTAATATGGTACGAATTGAACAAGCCTATTGTTTGCTGGAACTGAATAAAACCCATATTGCAAACCTATTGCTTAGCGCAACAGAAAAGCGGATACCGCTATTAAAAAATGTTTCTATCTTAGAACAAAGCCTCTATACCGCCTTTAGTGAAGTCTGCGCTCGCCAAGGCAACTATTCCCTCGCGCTCCATTATGAAAAAAAAGGATTTAAGATTGAATCTGAACTCGTCAAATCCATACCAATCAGTGAACTAGGTGCCCCCCAATTACGACGACTGGCTCGTTTTGAACCTCAGCTCAAGCTCATTTTATCGGAACAAGAAAACAGAGAGCTCAAAGAAGCCACAGAGCACCAACGAAATACGGTCGCTCAGTTGCAACAAGATGTTTTGACTGATCCACTCACTCAATTGCATAACCGACGCTGGCTCGACATAAAATTGAAAGATCTTCTCCATAACGAAATATCGTTTGCTTTTCTTGTCGTGGATATTGACCACTTCAAATCGATCAATGATGAACTTGGCCATTTAGTAGGAGACAAAGCCATCATCCAAGTTTCATCAACATTAACAGACTATTTCAAACGCTACTTTGCTTCTTGTGTGCGTTTTGGTGGCGAAGAATTTTTGGTGATATTGGAAGGATGTACCTTAGAGCAATCGGCACAGCATGCAGATACCTTTCGTGAATGTATTGCAGATCTAAACTGGCAACCCATTTTAGGAAAACGGCGACTCACCGTAAGTATTGGTATTACGCTGCATCGTGATGGCGAAAATACCCAACGAACCTTCTATCGTGCCGATAAAGCCCTTTATCGAGCAAAGGCCAATGGCCGAAACCAAATTTGTACAGAGTAAGCGCGTTATCGTTATAACGCGCAACCTAATATTCCGAGAATTCATCCCTTTAGATACAAAACACAATTGAAAAACGCCCAATCCAATCATAAAATCAATCAATAAAAAACATTGAATACTAAAATGTTATGAATGGTATTCCTTCCCCATCACCATAAAGACACATGTAAGACTCACTACCCCATCGAAAAACGGAAGGTAGGTATAGACGCACCCAATATTCTCGCAGCATAGACAGGAGAGATTATGCGCGCATCGTCAATGGCAACACACACATCCCTCGGCAGCTCTATGCTTTCCTCAAGCAGTAAAACCGTGTCGACCATCAATAGTGTCGATGCCTTAGCAATGGTAGAACACGGCAGTGAATTAACCTTAAGTATCACCACCCCAGTTGGCACTAAGTTTCTATGTAAAACCCCCTTTATCGGCACACACTCTAATACTTACCTGCTGATTGAGATCCCCCAAATTTCAGCTGAAGATTTACACTATTTTTTCCAAGAAGGGTTTTGGATCCACATTAGAGCAATTTCTCCACGAGGCGAAGGGGCGATGCTGTATTTTAGAAGTCAGCTACTGCATATTTTGCACGATCCTATTGCTTTAGCGATGCTATCTATCCCAAATACAATGCAAGTCACCCAACTACGTAAAGAACCACGTTATGAAGTCAATTTATCAGGAAAAGTGATCTGCGAGCAGGGAAAATCAGAATGTGAAGTGCGAGACCTATCAAAAAGTGGCTGTCGCTTTCTTACCGCCCCACTAGGACGACATCTTCAGATGGATGATCACGTTGCTATCGAAATTTTTGCAGATAAACGAGGGAGTAAATTTTTTGCCCCTCTAATGGGAAGAATTTGTAACCTCCAACGTTCCACCCACTATGCTCGTTATGGGCTCGAATTTAATGAACAGGGGCGAGAGAATGCGAAAAATTTACTCGGAAAGCTTAAATTTAATGGTACAAAACTCACGTTGAATATAGATCATATGGTTAAAGAATAAGCCATAAACAACGGAAAATACATTGTAAAACACGAGAGGGTGGTGAGCTGGAGCACCATATTAAAGCCAGAAAAAGATAAGTCTAAAACTGATAAAAAAGAGCCAATCGCAATAGGGCGATTGGCTTATATTATGTGTGAACAAATTTCTATTCACTAACAACGTCAGTTGGCTAGGTGACCCTCGGCTTTAGTAAGGGTCAATAAACCTTAAGCACTTAACATACCAACTTATAAAAAACCCACAGAAAATAATAAAATTTGGAATTAACCTCTAAAGTTAACTTTTAAAATATAAAATATTGGTAAAAAAGAACAAAAATTATGGGAAGAGCATTTTATTACTCTTTTCTATTTTTCTCCTTTCTATGGTGATATAGGGCAGCCATCCTGTAATCAACCTCTCACCCCAGTGATCTAATTGCAAAATAAAATTGCAAAATGCAAAATGCAAAAAAGTACTGATTACTCAAATAATTGCAGCCATAGGTAAGACGGGATAGCACAACAATCAAGCAAACACTTTTGAATCTATGTCTGCTATACTGCGCGACTTCTTATTTAACATGATGTTAGGTGTGCAATGAATTATGTAAGTACCTTTTTCAAAGGGATAGCCATGGGAGCGGCTGATGTTGTTCCGGGCGTGTCTGGTGGGACCATTGCCTTTATTACTGGTATTTATGACACCTTACTGGAAAGTATTCGGCGTATTAACCCCAGCTTAATTCCCTACTGGAAACAACAAGGCATACGGGCAACTTTTCAGCATATTAATGGTGGCTTTCTTCTCGCATTATTCGGCGGAATATTTACCAGTATCATCAGCTTAGCAAAATTTATTTCTTGGCTATTAGCCTCTCACCCCATTCCGACCTGGTCATTTTTCTTTGGCTTAATTCTTATTTCGGTCTGGCATATGTTGCAGCAAATCCAGCAACGATCACTTTCCCGCTGGTTAGCTATTGGGCTCGGTGTGCTATTTGCTTATACCATCACCGTCCTTAAACCTATCGATATGGAAGTCACCCACCTCAATATGGTAATCGCTGGAAGTATCGCCATTTGTGCCATGATTCTACCCGGAATTTCGGGCAGTTTTATTCTGTTATTGCTTGGTATGTATACTCCCATTCTTAATGCTGTAAAGGCCTTACAAGTCGATTTCCTTGCTTTGTTTCTTGTCGGATGTGTTATTGGGCTAACCAGCTTTTCTCATCTTCTCTCTTGGCTTTTAAAGCACTATCGAGATGTCACACTGACTTTTCTCATTGGGTTGATGCTCGGTACGCTGCCTAAAATCTGGCCTTGGAAGCAAACCATCAGTTGGAGAACGAATTCTCACGGAGAGCAAGTTCCTCTGACTCAGCAAAATTTATTACCATTTGATTATGAGCAGATCACCGCTCAGCCAACACAATTCGGCCTTGCGATTTTTTGCATGCTGTGTGCGGTGTTTCTTGTCCTTGGACTTGAAAAATTTGCCTCTCGCACTCGCTAAATCATCAGCAATCCCCTCCCTTCCCTAATAGCCACACTGTTGGGGAAGGAAACCGCCTCAGAATTTGACTCATAACACATTTCTCTCTTATTTCCGGCCTTCGTCTATTTTCATTATGTTAACATTCTGTGTTTGTTGTCACGGATTGCCATACCATGCATACGGTTATTAAGCTGATACTCGCCGCGCTTGCCTTGCTCACAGGGTTTTATGCAAGCGATCTCATTCAGTACTGGCGAACCAATACCACGCCACAAGAAACTCCTCACTATTGCCCACTCTCGACTCAACCCTGCCAACAGAAAGGGGTCAGTATGACGTTAACTCAAGATATCGTTCAGCCTTTAGTGGCAACTACTCTGGTGGTTGAATGGCCGAACGCCCAAAGTCAACAATTAACGCTCACTTTGCAAGGATTAGAAATGGAGATGGGAACCATAAAATTTCTGCTGACAAGAAAGGCTGAAGGCTCGTTTCATGGCGAGTTAATGCTCCCGGTTTGTACCATGCAAGGCATGACTTGGATAGGAATGTTAACCGATGGACATGCCAGTGTTTATCTTTCAGTAAGGATGGAAAAATGAGTAAAAATTGGTCACTTTTTTTTGTGGTCGTTTTCGCCTTTGGCTTTGGATTGAAAAGTTATTGGGATACCCAACCGACTCAACCGCCCCTCCCCTTTGCCCAGTCTACATTAACCGAACATCCACTCATCGCTCACTTATTTGATACTCATGATCCCCGAATTCGTATTGTGTATTTCGGTTTTACTCGCTGCCCCGATGTCTGCCCGACTTCGCTAGCCATGCTCGCAGGGGCTCTCCATCAATTCAATGAACAAACGCAGCAGCAACTGCGCCCTATTTTTATCTCATTGGATCCAGAACGCGATACACCACAAGCAATCGAAACTTATGCCGCCTATTTTCACCCTCAGATCGAAGGGATTGCGCTTCCTTTCGATCTGACTCAAGTATTGGCTGAACGTTATGGGGTTCTTTTTCAAAAAACAGACCTCCCCAATTCTGAATTAAAATACACCCTCGACCATAGCTCCTACTTTTATTTTCTAAAACCAGATGGCACGTTAATCACCCAAGTTCCACATACCAATACCCCAGCCCCCATTGTGGCGGCGATAAAAGAAGTCATAACCACTGAAGGAAAATAAGATGAAATATCGTCTATTTATTTTAATCGCCAGTTTGTTCACCACTTATACCTATGCCGATGATAGCTTAATGATCAAAGAGCCTTATGCGCGAGCCACTCCCCCAAATGCGCCGACCAGTGCCGTCTTTGGCACCTTAATCAACCATAGCCACAACGATCAGTATATTGTGGCTGTCTCCAGCCCTGCTGCGGGGAAAATCGAATTGCACGATATGATTAAAGAAGGTGAGATCATGAAAATGCGGCAAGTTGAAACATTGAAGGTGCCAGCACAGGGTTACCTAGAATTAAAACCGGGCAGCTTCCACATTATGCTATTTGATCTTCAGCATCCCTTTACCGAAGGGGAAACGATCACTCTCCAACTGCTCATGAAAAATGGCCAATCCCTCTCATTTAAAGCACCTATAAAAAGAATTATGGCAAGCATGCCGCCACACCCTCATTGATAAGCAGGGGGGATTCCCCCCACCCAATAAAACATTCACCACCAAAGACAGAAAATGCAAAATCATTCAACTAAATCATAAACTAGGTTTTTTTACGCAAAAACAACCACAAGTTGTTAACGTTTATTTAAATTTGAGCTGCATTTCACCCTTCTTAGTAATTTTTTATGCTTGTTATCAATAAAACCTAGACACATTGTTTGGTGACGTTAATATTGGCTACGCTCAGCCATGTTTCTACCGACTTGGTGAACGCTCACTGGCTGTGCCACCCAAGGCACTTGATGGTACAAGGGTTAATGACCACGTTGCTGAAGTTTCTTGGGGATAACTATAAAACAAAATTCATTTTCATCGCAGGGATAACTATGCAAAGCAACTCTATTTTTGCCCGTTTTGCTCGTGGAAACCTGGTGTTACAGATCTTAGCCGGTATCATTTTTGGTATCGCATTAGCGACTGTTTCACCAGATAAAGCACAAAGCGCAGGCTTAATCGGTAACCTTTTCGTCGGAGCACTTAAAGCGGTTGCCCCCATTCTCGTTTTTATTTTGGTCGCAGCCTCTATTGCTAATCAAAAGAAAAACCAACACACCTATATGCGCCCCATCGTCGTGCTCTACCTTTTTGGAACTTTTGCTGCCGCGCTCACAGCCGTTGTGCTTAGCTTTATGTTTCCAACCACTTTGACACTGGTTTCAGGCGTAGAAGGTTCCACCCCTCCACAAGGCATTACCGAAGTTCTACAAACCTTACTTTATAAATTGGTCGATAACCCCGTAAATGCTCTGATGTCAGCCAACTACATAGGTATCCTTGCTTGGGCCATTGGCTTAGGGCTCGCACTTCACCACGCTTCGGCAACGACCAAATCGGTATTTGAAGATCTCAGCCATGGGGTGTCGCAAATTGTACGCTTTATTATCCGTTTGGCACCGTTTGGTATTTTTGGTTTGGTTTCATCAACTTTAGCCACCACAGGGTTCGATGCCCTAGCGGGTTATGCTCAACTTCTTGCGGTCCTCCTTAGCGCCATGTTGTTTATTGCTTTAGTCGTCAACCCATTCATTGTCTTTACGAAAATAAAGCAGAATCCATACCCTCTTGTTTTCCAATGCTTGCGTGAGAGTGGTGTCACTGCCTTTTTCACCCGATCCAGTGCAGCCAATATTCCCGTTAATATGGCTTTATGTGAAAAACTCAAACTCGATGAAGATACGTACTCTGTGTCTATTCCATTGGGCGCGACCATTAATATGGCAGGTGCAGCGATTACCATTACTGTATTAACTCTCGCTGCCGTTCATACAGTGGGGATTGAAATTGACTTATTGACCGCTTTATTGCTCAGTGTGGTTGCCGCGATTTCAGCCTGTGGAGCCTCTGGTGTTGCGGGGGGCTCGCTGCTCTTAATTCCTCTTGCATGTAGCCTGTTTGGTATCTCTAATGATGTGGCAATGCAGGTTGTTGCGGTTGGCTTTATCATTGGAGTTATCCAAGACTCCGCAGAAACGGCACTCAACAGCTCAACGGACGTTGTCTTTACCGCAGCGGTTTGCCAAGCGAAACAAAATCAAGCGTAATCAACGGGTAACGTAACGTCTTACGATACAAAACGGCCCGATTCATATCGGGCCGTTTTCATTGCAAAAACTCAGTTCTTATAATGGCTTATGCTTATCCATTGCTGTTTGAGAAAAGTCTAAGACTGGAGGTTTAGGCTCTTGTTGCGAAACCTCAGCGAGATTGTCTTGCTCATCCGCTAACCAATCTGCTTCCTGCTCACACTCAGTCACTGGATCTAAGATATCCTCATCCTCTAACTCTTCCCCTTTATTCGGCACTGGTACAGCGCGTTTATACAGCTTATTTAACGCTCGAATAATCGAGTGTTTATTCACGGTGGAAGCCGTGATTTTTTTCTGTAATGGCTTTGCTAACGACTGTAAACCCACCACGGAGTCCACTCCGATTTCACTGCCAATTTGATCGCGTAATCCTTTTGCTGGCCCATAGCCAAAAAAAGCCGAAAGAAATAACCAAATATAGGCAATAGCATTACCATTTTGCCCGCGAGCCACCCAAGCTTCTCCTGCATGAAACATAGCTTCTGCATGACCTTTTTCTGCAGCACGTTCTAACCAATAACATCCTTTACCATGATCTGCAGAAATTCCCACACCATGCAGATAATTCATCCCCAATTTCATCATCCCTTCAAGGCTATTTAACTTCGCAGCCTTCGCAAACCAAAAGGTTGAATCACTGGGTGCAGGGGCAATATTATCTTTAGAAACACACCAATCTCCCATAAAGATGATCGATTCAATGTGTTGATCTTCTGCCGCTTCTTGAATCAAAGAGAGGCCTTTAGATACATCGGTCTCGACGCCTCGCCCATAAATGAGTGCCAGTCCTGTTTCAAACTTTGCACTCAAGTCACCTTCAATTGCACGAATAAATAGCTGCCAAAATTTCGCTTTTTCTCTGAGAATCATATCATCACGCGCTTTTTCGCAAATGCGCACAATACCGTACATTCCATTTACATTGTCTAATTGTGCCGCCTTCTCGTACCAAAATAACGCTTCTTTTAAGTTGGTTCGCTCAGCTTCTTTGGCTAAATACAAAATTGTAGGAACATGCCCCGATTCCGCTTTAAACAAACGTTCTTTACGTTCTTGTTCACGCGTCCGCTCAAGTGCTTTCCGATATGCTTCTTCTCTGGCTTTCTTCTCTGCTTCCAAACGCTTTTTCCGGATCGATAATGAAATCATCCAAACAAAAATCAGGATAAGAGAAAGCCCTGTTGCACCAATTGCCATACCAATGGTATTCATATCATCTCTTTTTATCTGCGGCTCAATGTACACTCAATGATCTGTTTTTATACAGATATCCCTAAACGATTTGCAACGACAGCCTCAAACCGAAGGAGACAACACTGGATACAGTTTTACCCTTTAACTCACTACCTGCAAGCTTACTGTATAACCACGTATTCCCCAATCGATTCCCCCTTTTCTTCATAAAGAATTTGCACTTCATTCAGTAAGAAAAAATGAAAATGATGGCATAGTGAGCATATTGCCTATATCACCGCCAATATGTCTGAAAAATCGCAGTCAACAATCGCGTCTGGATCATAAAGAGAAACAATAAGTTGTAGATAAGAGATAGATGCGGCACTCCACGATAAATATCTGATGAAGTGCCGCAAAGGTTAGTCAGCCGTTTTCACTTGTAAAAAACGAGCCTGCAAAGGATTTATCGATATTGTGTAATGACCATTGATGGGCGTAAGCCTTGTATGACCATCAAGCAAATCTACCAATTCAATCGCAGACCCCAGTTCTGCGGCTGAAAAAGAAAATTGTTCGGTCATTTGAGAGGTATTTAATAAAAATAACACACGATCCTCGCCCGACTGTTTTAGATCCGCATAACGAGTTGCATCCGCAAGTAAATTAGTTCTAGAACCTTGATAGAGCGCCGGATGGTTAGCCCGTAGAGCCAATAATGATGCCACATAGTTTTTTAAATCAGCTTGGTTTGCATCAAGCGTTGCGTTCACACCCTCAATTTTTGCACTACTGCGTGCGACATGATCGTCACAAACCCCGCGTGTTGCACAAGTTCGGGTATCTTCTTTTACAGCAAAGTTCTCAACTTGATCGCCAATTTCTTCACCATAATAGAGTGTAATTGGGCCAGTATAAGCAGCTTGGAAAGCAAAGGCGGCTTTGTGACGTAACCAATATTCAACCTCATTCGGCTGAGCAAGTCCGCCACGTTGCAACAAATCCCCAAAGCGTACTAAATCATGGTTGCCGAGCATTAGGTTGGGCTGAGCATGTGCGGGGTATGAGTTGTGTGTCGTAAAACCATTATTGAGCCACTGAGCCTCTTTCCCTCCTACACCATCTTCATTCACCGCAAGCGTTTCAACTATTCGGTAACGCATCGGAAAGTCGAAAGCAGAACACAAAGCAGGTGCTTGTGTTTCACCATAAGCTTCATGAGCAATATCAGATTCACCTTTCCAGACTTCCGCCACCATATAACCCAATGGATTCACTGCTACTCCATCAGCATTAATATAAGTAACGCTTTGAGAGGTCTGTTCAACCGCTTTACGAATTTGGATCCAATCAGCCAACGGCACTTGATAAGCCTGATCTAACCGCCAACCATCAATATTAAGCTCTTTAATCCAATAGGTTGCCACTTCTTGATAAAAAGCCAAACTGTCTGGGTAATCAACAGGATCATTGCTACCTGCCGGAAGCAAGCCAGAAGGTGAAGGTTTAATTAAACCTTGCTTATGATGGCCAAACACTCCATCAAAGAAGACATACAGCCCTTTACTATGCGCTGCATCGACTAAGGCTTTCGCGGTGGCCAAGTCCCCAAAACGGGGATCTATTTTAAAATAATCGGTTGCAAAATATCCTGTTGCATCAAGACGATCAGCCCAGTGATCTTGCCCTGCTATTGGCTGAGATTCAAAAATCGGAGTCAGCCAAATCGCATTCACACCCAAGGCTTGAATATAATCCAAAGAATCAATAATTCCTTGTAAATCTCCTTTATGGTGGCTAGTTCCATACCCAGTTTCGTGCCCAATGCTTGAATCACCATCAACAAAGCTTTCGACCATGATTTGATAAGTCATCAATGTATTACTTTTTTCAGCTATTTGAGTAGAGCAAGCATAATTCTCGAGAGAAGTACGCTGACTAAATCGCTCCTGATTATCCTCAGAAGAAGAACAACCGGTTAATATCAAACCAATAATGGAGATTATATTAAAAAATTTATAGATATGAAATTTCATCACTTAATATGATATATTAAACACAGTAAAAAATAGATATTTCTTACTGTGTTTATTGGATTTATGAATGATTATTGACAAGGGTTAACCATGATATTAAAAGGTTTCCCTTTTTCATCAAACTGTAAACTCCAAACATATTTTCCGGATTGCTTAATCTCTACCGTTGTATCTGTACCATATCCACCGAAAGTTAATTCCGTCAGTTCACCCACATTAAGTCGACGACCTTTGGCAGTAAATTGTGGAGACCAAAGCTCAGTCGCATATTGCATTTTATAACTGCCTTCTTTTTCTACGGTCACTGCTTGATAAAAATTATTGCCCTTATACTGGTATTGCCGAGCAGGAACGTGTTTCCAATCTGCATCAGGGAAACTACCAACCACATACAGAGGCTGTTTGATAGGACCAGAAGCTGTACTATTCGCGTTATCACAGCGAGACATGAAGTCAATACTTTCTTGTGGCGATAAATTCGTTAGTGTTTCATCTACAGCAAGAGAATCATAATCGGATGTTGATTGACACCCCATCAAACCAATTAAAACCGACAATAGAAGTGAGGATTCCCTTAATTTCATATTAATTCCTTTTATTATAAATAACACGCTACAAAATATAAAACCATGCTTATAAAATTTGGGTTTAGATATATCTAAACCCAAGTTAATTTTTATTTATTCTTGTTTATTTCTTTAACAAATACATCTTGTGCATCTTGAATACCCAGAGCTTTAGCTTCATCTAATAACCCAAGAGCTTTAGGTATATTACCCTCTGCCACTGATTTTTTTATTTCCGTGTGATAATAATTTCTTGTGTCCGGCTGAACTGTTATATTTTTTTTCATTATATCACTTGAGACTTGTGACGATGATGCTTCAGTTCGAGTGAATGAGAGAAAACTTGGGCCAGATACATTTAATTCAATAGAACCTGTTAAACTATGTGCAATAGGAATATCTTTTAATTCTGGCATATAGTTCCCACGACCTTCCGCATCAATACGGCCAGGGTGAGCAACATATGTGAATTCTTTCATATCAGATTGTGTAGTATAAACAATTAAATATAGACTTTTATGTCCTTGAGGAGGATATAAATCAATATCTGCGACTAAACGATTCCCTAAATTCAGCCGCGGCTTTCTATATTCAAATATCGAACTATCATAATGCTCAACCGTTTCACCTTGAAGATCTGTAATCAGAACATGGGGGTAAAATACGGTATCCTTAATTTCACTGATTACGCTTAACTCCAAACGTCCTCTATCTGCCGGAATTTCAAAAACAGCAACAGGACTAGATATTTGGTCATTGTTCAAATACTGAGTATTAGGAGTAATAGAAACCTTCGTTGTGCTTGGCAATTTAACCGGCGTGATTTTTAACTGAGAAATATTTTCAACGCCTTGCACCATGCCTACCTGATCTTGCTCTACAACCGTTGTAGATTGGCAGCCAGTTAAAGCTATACAACTGCCTAAAAGTAATGCTCGTAAATACATTGGGTGCTCCTGTTCTATTTTTTTAAAGGCTCTCATAAACCCTTAAAAAAATAGCTGACCTAAGCCAGCTATTTACAATATGGACTTAAAATACTTTAGGATCTAGTAGCAGATTACCACCAAGCTTCGACTTGAATACCTGCAACAAAGTCTCCATCACCTTTATCACCAAATGTTGTCCCCTCATGATCTGTGATATATGAACCATATACACGCAACTCAGGACGAGACCAGAAACTATTACCCATTGCCCAAGCCTGAGCAATAGTAAACTTACTGCCAGCAAAATCATCCCCTTTCTCGTTTTCACCGGCATTATAACCAGCTTCAAAAACGGTGCGCATGGTATCATTCCATTTATACATTGGTCGAACAACAACGGAATACTGATCAATATCAACTTTTGATGTACCAATGTCATACCCTGACAAATAAGCTAGCTGATGACCAACTTCCCACGACTCACCAAGGTTCATTACCCCCCAGTTTAATATACGGAAACCTTTTGCATCATTATTGTCAGAACCACCTCGGCCATAGTAAGTTCCAGCTCCCCATAAATTAGCCACTTGAACACCATAACTAGCAGTACCATATTGGAAAATTGTCTGGTTAAAGCCATTGTCCATTCCATGGTGAATAATGGCTGATGCCATAACACCATCGTCGGCATCTTCTGTCATATCATCTTTTTCTGTCGCAAAGTTATAAGCAAGCGCGAGTTCTAAAGAAGTACGATCACCCATGGAAATATTAGCTAAGCGAGCATCAAAAATATAACCAGATGAGTCGTTATTATCCCCATCTTGAATCAGTGCCAAAGAAAGCTTCTGATCACCAACTGAAAGATTTTCAATACCACCACCAGTACCAGAAGTATTTAAGAAATAGAAGTCTGTGATATGGATATCTTTACGTTGGTAGTAACGTTTACCCGCCCAAAGTACAGCGTCAGGATCAGAAGCGATCAACCCCTTAGCCTGAACATTAAACTGCGCAACGTTAATACTATTGCTATCTTCCCAACCAGATTTACCCTCATCACTTTTTGCCATCATGGAATCAATTTTCCAAGTTTGCTCACCTGTTTTTAACTCTTCAGAAAATCCAAATTCATAGTAGTTGTCATTTTCGTTACCGAGACGACCAATACCATTTTTCATAAAAGAAACATCCGCTTCACCGTTACCACTAATACCAGTACCAGCACGGAAATAGCCATTAAAATCGACAGCAAAAGCAGACCCCGCTGCTAAAGAAGCAGCCACTGCAGCAGCAATTACACTTATCTTTTTCATCGTTATTAACTCCATTTAGTTTTTTCTTATGTCACTCTATTTTCACGCTCTCTTTATCGAACTCATAAAGGCAGAAATGAACCAACGATAAAAAGAGGTAAGATGGGACGAGTCCCCAGTTGTTTCAACTGTGAAAGAGGTTACTAAAGGCGCAGGGGCATGGCTTCCTCCGCCCTAACTATATTTAGGGGGGATGAGAAAGGAGGAGAAATTTAACCGTATGGTGTTTTTAAATCATTGATCACGAAATTGGGGGGAGTAGTTTTACTGACTTCCGGTTTCTTACGCTACAAAGTGTCTCTTTGATCACTCTTTTGCCCTCAATGAGTGACTTCGATGAAAGAAAATTACATGAGAATATTTGTGACAAGGCGCTTGACCTTACGCTGACAAAACCTTTTACTTAAAGAGGCAGTGACTGAAAATAGAATAACAACGGTAACTTACCATGACATTGATGCTCTCTAAGCCGTATCCACTCGGCGCGACACTTGATGATGACGGATGTAATTTTGCAATCTACGCTCCAGCGGATACCGACTTACTGCTGGCTCTTTTTCATTCTGATGGCAGCTACCAAACTCTCCCATTAGACAATGAATATGCTGGTATTCAATATACCCATGTTAAGGGGATTAAAGCTGGGCAACGTTATGGTTTTATTACTCAGTTAGAGGGTGAACTGTTTTACCTATCGGATCCCTATACTAGAGCGTTGGACCATGAGCTGAGTTATCAAGTTCCTCTAACGCCAGCAGAAAGTTTTGATCTCCCTAAATGTGTGGTTATCGATCCCAGTTTTGATTGGCAAGGGACAACAAAACCAAGACGTCCACGCGATGAAATGGTGTTATTTGAAACGCACGTAAAAGGCTTAACGAAGCTGCACCCTGACGTGAGCCATAATCAACAAGGTACTTACCTTGGGTTGGTCAGTGAACCCATGCTGACCTTTTACCGTGAACAAAATATTAATACTTTACAGTTGCTGCCCATTGCCGCCTGCATGCATGAACCTCATCTACTGGAGATGGGAAAGGTCAACTACTGGGGTTATAACCCTTATGTTTTTATGGCACCGGATCCTCGCTATGCCACCCATGATGCCGTCAATGAGTTAAAAACGGCCATTCGTGAACTGCATAAACAAGGTATTGAAGTCATTCTTGACGTGGTTTATAACCACACGGCAGAAGGCGGAGAAGGGGGTCCCATCTTTAACCTTAAAGCCCTTGACTCACATTACTACCTGAAACATGGCCAGCAGTTCGCCAATTTCACGGGTTGTGGTAATACCTTGGATCTCGCCTATCAACCGGCCCTAAACCTTGTTATGGATACTCTGCGTTACTGGGTAAGTGAATATCACGTTGATGGGTTCCGTTTTGATTTAGCGGCAACACTGGGTCGTCATGGAGACAATTTCAGCCAAGAAGCCGCTTTCTTTAAAGCCGTTGCTCAAGATCCTCTCTTGCGAGAAGTCAAGTTGATCGCCGAGCCTTGGGATATTGGCCCTAATGGTTATCAAGTCGGTAATTTTCCTTTTGGCTGGAATGAAACCAACGATAAATTACGAGATATTACTCGCAGTTTTTGGCGTGGCGATCAAGGCTACCTCAAAGAATTTGCCACTCGTATTATGGGCTCACGCGATCTCTACAGTGCATCATTATGGCCTTATAAATTAACGGTAAACTACATTACCTATCATGATGGCTTCACATTACAAGATCTCGTTTCATACAAACATAAGCATAATGAGGCCAACGGCGAACAAAACCGAGACGGTCACGGAGACAATCGCTCTGATAACTATGGAGTGGAAGGTGATACCGATAATATGGTGATCCGCACCATCCGTGAAAAACAAAAGCGTAACTTTATGGCAAGTTTGCTCTTTGCTTTTGGGATCCCCCATATTCTTACGGCAGATGTCATTTCACACACCCAGCAAGGAAATAATAACGCTTACTGCCAAGACAACGAAATAAGCTGGCTTAATTGGCAACTCACGGAGCGCAAACAGTACTTTAGACAGTGGCTATCTGAGATGATCACCGCTCGCCAACGTTATATGGTGCCTTTTATTCGTGCCTTTAGTGGTGAAACTCGCAACTCTAACCGCGTGTTTTGGCGTCGTAATGATGGAACCCTAATGGAGCAAGATGATTGGAATCAAGTCAGTTCCGTCGCATTGCATATCGGTATTGGTGAAGATGGCCAAGAGTTGCTCTATTTGATCAACCAAACAAACGCCACGGCTCGCTTTACCCTACCTTGTGACCAAAATCAGGAGTGGTGCGTCATCTGTGATACCAATATGCGTACGGTTCATAAAGACACCGCCAAAGGAGAAGTACTGCAACTTCCTATCTCTATGGCGATTTTACACTACCAACCCAAAAAGAAATGTACAAAACATTAATCAACTAAGCCTCAGAGAACCCAATTTTGGGGTTCTCTGAGCACCATTTTGATATCAACCGATACTTCTGCTATAACAACTCTTCCTCCGCTTCTATTATTCCTATTAATGACTCTTTTGCAGAGTTCAATAAGGGTTTTCCATGTATAAACGATTTGAAAGCTTTACCGAAGCTTTTCCTAAGGCTACCCCACAACGCCCCCCCAATACGTTATGGGCATTTTGCCGACACTATACGAAAGGGTATGAAAAACCATTAATCATCATGGCGTTACTCAGTACATTGATCGCAATTATTGAGGTTTCTCTTTTTGGCTTTATGGGCCAATTGGTTGACTGGCTTTCCAGTAGCCAACCCGAGCGTTTTTTCATCGATAACCGTAACACCTTAATTGGCTTAACGTTACTCCTTTTAGTGGGCATGCCCTTGCTCATTTCGGTTTATTCGCTGTTAATTCACCAGACGCTACTGGGCAACTACCCCATGTCGATTCGCTGGTTGGCTCACCGCTATTTGTTAAAACAAAGTCTCTCTTTTTATCAAGATGAGTTCTCTGGCCGAATTGCCACGAAAGTGATGCAAACCGCGCTGTCGGTACGTGAAACCGTGATGAAAACGCTGGATGTTTTTGTTTATGTGATCGTCTACTTTTCAGCTATGTTGGTGATGCTCGCTCAAGCAGATTGGCGCTTGATGCTTCCCATGCTGTTTTGGTTATCAGCTTATATCACTATTCAGCTCTACTACATTCCCAAATTAAAACAGGTGTCAAGCGAACAAGCCGATGCTCGTTCCATGATGACTGGGCGAATTGTCGACAGCTACACCAATATCATGACCGTCAAACTGTTTTCACATAGCCGACGTGAAACCGATTATGCAGAAGAAGGAATGAACGGCTTTCTAGACACCGTTTACCGCCAGATGCGTTTGGTCACAGGGTTTAATATCTGGGTAGAAATTGCCAATTATCTTTTAGTTTTTATCATTGCTGCGATATCTATCTATTTATGGTCAATCAGCGCCATCAGTGTGGGAGCCATTGCGATTGCGATTAGCCTTGCACTACGAATTAACGGTATGTCGAAATGGATCATGTGGGAAGTAGGCGCGCTATTTGAAAATATGGGCACCGTGGTCGATGGAATGAAAATGCTCTCAAAACCGATCACCATTGAAGATGCCCCCCATTCATCCGCTCTCAAAGTAACCGATGGCCATATTGAGTTTTCAGATGTCAGCTTCCATTACGGAGAAAGTAAAGAGGTAATCAATCACCTTAATTTAACCATTAAGCCTGGGGAAAAAGTCGGATTAGTTGGCCGTTCAGGCGCTGGAAAATCAACCTTGGTCAATTTATTGCTACGTTTTCATGATGTTGAAGGCGGAACCATTAAAATTGATGGGCAAAATATTGCTGAAGTTACCCAAGATTCCTTGCGCGGCGCCATCGGGATGGTGACACAAGACACTTCATTACTGCATCGCTCTATTCGGGACAATATTCTCTACAGTAACCCCACAGCCAATGATGAAGCGATGCGCAACGCAGCGATGCAAGCTCATGCACACGAGTTTATTGAAACATTAACCGATGCATTTGGTAACACGGGTTATGACGCGCAAGTTGGGGAACGAGGCGTCAAACTGTCTGGTGGACAACGCCAGCGAATTGCTATCTCTCGTGTCTTGCTAAAAGATGCGCCATTACTTGTACTAGATGAAGCAACCTCCGCATTAGATTCTGAAGTGGAAGCCGCCATCCAAGAAAGCCTTAATGAATTGATGCAAGGGAAAACCGTCATTGCTATTGCTCATCGGCTTTCAACCATTGCAGCGATGGATCGACTCATCGTGTTAGACAAAGGACAAATCGTAGAGCAAGGCACTCACCAAGCATTGATCAGCCAAAATGGCATTTACGCTCAACTGTGGGCCCACCAGACAGGGGGCTTTATTGGTGGCGTATCAGAAGACGATATCGCCTAATCATATGGCCAGCACACTGGTGCTGGCTCTTCCCTGCTCTGACATTTTCTCTTACTATTGCCCTCTTCCATTTACCTTACTGTTTGATATCCCATTGAAGTCATCATGAACAAAAGTATTATCACAAACCTTATTGCTTTACTGCTACTGGCTATCGGCTACTATTTTGACCAATCCGTCCTGTTTAATGCGGGTTTATTTGCTTTTTCCGGTGCAATCACGAACTGGTTAGCCATTCATATGCTGTTTGAAAAAGTGCCCGGTTTATATGGATCGGGTGTTATCCCCGCTCGTTTTGAAGATTTTAAAGCCGCAATCAAACGATTGATGATGGAAGAGTTTTTTACCGACGCCAATATTGACCGTTTTTTAAATCAAGAAATGAGCAACAATCAAGCGCTTGACCTTGAACCAGTGATAGCTCAAGTCGATTTCAACCCAACCTTTGATTCGCTGGTTGACGTTATCCAACACTCTTCCTTTGGTGGAATGCTGGCCATGTTTGGGGGCTCAGAAGTCTTACTACCCCTAAAGCAACCTTTTGTCGAAAAGATGCAAACGTCGATGGTTCAGATAAGCCAAAGCGATTCAGTAAAACAAGCGTTAAAAGCACAACTTGAATCACCGGCGATGCTCGATGAAATCAAAATCAATATTGAAAGCATCATCAACCAACGCTTGAATGAATTAACCCCACAGTTAGTCAAAGAGATGGTTCAAGCGATGATTAAACAGCACCTTGGCTGGTTAGTCGTTTGGGGCGGTGTCTTTGGGGGCGTGATTGGAATTCTCGCCACCTTGATTCAGTAACTCGTCACACCTCCATGTTGATGAAAAGGAAAATGGGCATCCGCTCATTTTCCTTTTTCTTATCAACATCAATCAAACCCTCTTTTGTTCGAGTCATGGAGAGCAATGAAGCGCTGCCAGTGATCGGAATGAACACCAATACAAAACTGAAACCCGCTGTTCAATAACGGTGATGGGACATTCGAGCCATTGACTCTCTTCCTATATCGTTTTACGCAGAGCAACCAGATTGAGTGAAGAACCGTCAATTTATTTATAAATCCTGCCCTAATCGGCAAAATTGCTGTTGCACATAAACTGCGAGCTAAGTCGTAGGAATCACCGTTAATATTCCTTATACTGTTCCATAACCACAGATTTTTTATGGCTTTATGAGAAATGGAAACGCGATTTTTTTCATAACTTCCCCTCTTACAACTAAGCCTACCAACCTGCGCTTATTGGCGCTGATGAGGTGTTTATGCACGTGGTCGTTAATGGTCAATCCTTCCCCTACCAAGCAGGACTTTCTCTTCTTCAATTTTTGCAGTCCTTAAACCTTGATGTGCCACAACTGTGTGCCGCTAGCCATCAAATGGGTAAACAACACTGCAATTTATGCGTCGTGGAAGAACAGAAACTTGGCATTATTCGAGCCTGTGACACCCCACTACAGCCGCACATGCAGATTGAAACACAGACGCCAACTCTCTACCAACTTCGCCAAAAGGCCTTAGCAGCGATTCTGGCAGAGCACACTGCCGATTGTGAGGCTCCCTGCCAACTGGCTTGCCCTGCTCATGTTGATATTCAGGCATATTTACATCACATTGCACAAGGTGAACCTCAACAAGCCATCTCTGTCATTAAACGTCATTTACCTCTGCCCGCTTCTATTGGCCGAGTGTGCCCCGCTTTTTGCGAAACTGAATGTCGGCGTAGCTTAGTCGATGAGCCTATCGCTATACGTCAATTAAAACGCCATGCTGCTGATATCGATTTAACTACATCGTCTCCAGCCCCCTCAATGATGCCAGATAATGGTAAGCACATTGCTATTGTTGGTGCTGGGCCTGCAGGGCTCGCCTGCGGTTACTACTTACGTTTAATGGGATTTTCCGTCACCTTATTTGAAAGCATGCCGCAAGCGGGAGGGTGGCTACGCTATGGCATTCCTGAATACCGCTTACCTAAACAGGTGCTGGATCAAGAGATAAGCTTACTGCTGAAAACTGGCATGACACTGTTATGCAACCAAACTATTGGGAAAGATTTTTCTCTTTCTCAATTAGAACAAGAATATGATGCTGTTTGCCTAGCAATAGGCGCAACCAAAGCAGTAAGTGCTCACTATCCTGGTAGTCAATTATCTGGGTGCTACCTGGGCGCAGACTACCTAAAAGATGCAGCAACATACCAACGCTTAAAAACGGGAAAAAACGTCGCGATTATTGGCGGGGGCAATACGGCGATTGACTGCGCCCGAACCGCAGTTCGGTTTGGTGCGAAAGTCACTCTATTTTATCGTCGCACTCTTAATGAAATGCCAGCAGAAGAGTATGAAATTCAAGCTGCTGACCATGAAGGGGTCACCTTCTGCTTTCTTACCCGTCCCTTAGAAAACCTTGCAGATGAACAAGGCCATGTCCGAGCAATCCGGCTGCAAAAAATGGCATTAGGAGAAGCGGATAGCTCTGGGCGACGTAAACCCATCCCGACGGAAGAAGTCTACGAACAAGCCTTTGATACTGTGATTGCCGCTTTGTCCCAACAGCCAGATCTTCAACTTTTTAACGGGCAAAAAGCACACGTTCCACTCACCCAATCACACACCGCTTGTGTCGATCCTGAAACACTGCATCACTATAACAATGTGTTCTCCATTGGCGATTTCCGTCGCGGCCCTGCCACGGCAATTGAAGCGATTGCTGATGGAAAACAAGCCGCAGAAGCCATTGCCCATCGCTTAATCTTAGGTCTCAATCCTCAGCAAAAAATATTTGCCAGCCGTAAAGCTCCTTCACTCAACCTTGTTAAACGCAATGAATATCGCTTTGAAGCCATTCAGAGAAGAGTGCAATTTCCACATATTCCAAGCTTATACCGCCGTAAAAATTTTGCCGAAGTGGAGCTTGACCCTGGAAGAAATGCGGCGAAATTAGAAGCCAGTCGCTGCCTAGAATGCGGTTGCCAAGTAAATACCGACTGTCGTTTACGCGACTATGCCAGTGAGCACCATATTGATGCGACACAGCTCACCTTGGTTGAACGCAGTGGTTATCCCGTTGATAAAAGTAGCCCTTTTATTGTCTTTGATGCTAACCGCTGCATCAGTTGCGGGCTTTGTATCCAAGCCTGTCAGGAAGAAAATGTACATGGCGTGTTAAGTTTTTCGAACACCGATCATAAACCGATATTTAACCATAACCAACGCATTAATGATTCTCAGTGCAGTCAATGTGGCGCCTGCATACAAGCTTGTCCAACAGGTGCATTAGTGGATAAACGCGACAAATCTCATGCACGAATAGACATACTAAAACCCATCACCACGATTTGTACCTATTGTGGGGTAGGGTGTAGTTTGACTTTGTATGTCGATGAAAACGCTAACCGCATTCGACACATTGAAGGAAATAAACGCTCGCCCGTAAACCAAGGTATGCTTTGTGTTAAAGGGCGATTTGGTTTTGATTTTCTTCACAGCCCTGAGCGGCTAACGACCCCACTGATTCGCCGACACGGTCAGTTACAGCCCGCGAGTTGGCAAGAGGCCTTAACTGAAATTGCTCAGCGTTTTCGCAACATTAAAGAAAACTATGGCAGCCAAGCGCTCGGTGGGTTTTCTTCGGCCAAAGCCACCAACCAAGATAATTATCTCTTTCAAAAACTCATCCGGCGAGAATTTGGCACCAATAACGTCGATCACTGTGCTCGCCTATGCCATGCCTCAACGGTAACGGGCCTTGAGGCATCCTTAGGCAGTGGGGCCATGACAAACGATATCGCCAGCATTGCCCATTCTGATGTGATCTTAATCATTGGTTCGGATACCACCGCCGCTCACCCAGTGATCGCCTCACATATAAAACGAGCCGTTCAACAAGGGGCAAAATTAATTGTTATTGACCCTAAACGGATCAAAATGGCGGATTACGCTACCTTATATGTGGCTCAGCGGCCAGGTACCGATGTAATGTTACTCAACGGTATCATGCAGCAAATCATCACTCATGCTTGGTATGATAACGATTACCTACAACAACGTGTAGATGGATTTGAAGCTCTGTTGATGGAAGTGATGTCTGACCACTATTTACCAGAAAAAGTGGAGCTTATCACCGGAGTGAGTGCACAAGATATTTACCGTATTGCCCAAATGATCGGCACTGCTCGTGTAACCTCTGTTTTTTATGCCATGGGTATAACCCAGCATACTACTGGTCATGATAATGTCCGCTCCATTGCAAACTTGCAGCTATTGTGTGGAAACATCGGAATCGAAGGTGGGGGAATTAACCCACTGCGCGGACAATCAAATGTGCAAGGTGCCTGTGATATGGGCGCGCTCCCAACCGATTACCCCGGTTATCAAAAAGTCACTCATCCACTGGTACACACTAAGTTTTGTCAAGCTTGGCAATGTAATACACTTTCCCAGCAACCCGGATTAACGCTAACGGAAATGATTGATGCTGCAGAGAAACAGGAATTGCGTGGCCTATATGTGATGGGAGAAAACCCCGTACTGAGCGATCCCAACCAGAGTCACGTTATCGAAGCACTAAAACAACTCGATTTTTTACTGGTACAAGACATTTTTCTATCGGAAACCGCACAATTAGCCGACATTGTTCTGCCCGCGTGTGCGTTTGCAGAAAAAAGTGGTCACTTCACCAATACTGAGCGAAGAGTTCAATCATTAACTCCAGCCCTCACACCACCGGGGGAAGCCAAAGAGGATTGGTGGATCATCACACAGATAGCCAATGCGATGGGCGCGAATTGGTCCTATCACAGCGTAGAACAGGTTCATCAGGAAATATGTCAAGTCACCCCTCAATATGCCGGAATGACTTGGCAACAGGTCGCACAAGGTGGCCTGCAATGGCCTTGTCATGCAGAAGCACCACAGGGTACCCGCTTACTTCATCAGCAAGAATTCCCTCGAGGCAAAGCACAAATGGTTCCGGTTCCATTCCGATATGCCGCAGAACTGCCGGATGAAGATTACCCACTTATATTGACCACAGGGCGAGTGTTAGAGCAGTTCCATACTGGCACCATGACTCGCAAGACTTCAGGATTAAATGAAAAAGCTAGCGCGCAGATCATGATCAGTGTCCAAGAGGCAGAACGATTAGGGATAACCAATAGTGAAAAAGTGCGCCTCACCTCACGCAGGGGTTATATTGAAGCTCCGGCGTTTATTACCAAACGAATGCAATCAGGGGTTGTGTTTGTTCCCTTCCATTTTGCAGAGGCTCCGGCAAACCGGCTGACGGTTAATGCTTGCGATCCCTATGCAAAAATTCCAGAGTTTAAAGTTTCAGCAGTGCGGCTAGAAAAAATAGTTCCGCCAATCACGGAACCGGAGTAGCCCACTGGGTTACTCCTTATTGAATGAGTAAAAAGATTCTTGAGATAAACGACCAAGCTCATCAATCATTTCTTTGGTTTGTTTAGAATAGATGAGCTTATCTTTCGCACCAATCAACTGGATCAGTTTTACTTTACCAGACATCACCGCTTGGCGTAGCACCCGTAAAACCATTTGGTTATCTAAAATCTTATGATCATCCAAGCCATTACCGGGTACTAAAGAAGCAAGATCAATAGAAATCACTAATTGATCGCAATGTTCAATATAGTGCTCCAGTTGGTTTTTCACTTGAGCTCGATGACGAAAGCTACATTCTTCTTCCGTTAACCAATCACAGCCCAAATCTTCTGCGTACTCCCATGTTTGGCTCGCTACACGATCAGCATCAATGCCAAAATAAAATAACCGAGTCTGTTGATAACGAGACAGCGCAAAGTGATACACCGATCCAACTTGTCGGTCTAATGTCTGTTTGAGTTCAAACTGGTGACCAATATGAATAATACCCAACTCTTCGTTATCGACCGCGAGCAGTGGCAGTGCATTCAGCAGTAACTCGTGACAGTTCCCCAATATGACAGGGACCGAATGGATGGTTAAATGGTGGTTTAATAGCTCTCGAAACCGACTATCTGCCGGATCGCGTAAGACAAGATGTCCGGCATCCGCATAATTCGTATTCACTTGTTGTTGATAAAGCCAATCAGAGGCAAATTCTAAACTTTGCTGAGCAAATTCAAACTCGACTTGCGAAGTCGGCTTTACCTGTTCACACACGGTACAGAAACTAAACGCCGACATAGCGGGTGCCGAAGAACGGCCAAGACGATAACGTTTGAATAAACTAAGCATGATGAATTACCTTTCTGGTGGCAACGCACGAGCGGCCTGTAACACATGTAAAATGATTCGTTGCCGGTGAGTTTCCACCCGATGAGCAGGTGCCATCACCGAAATTGCCCCTATCAATTTACTTCCTTTCATTACCGGAGCACTAATGCCTGAAACACCGGGATCAATTTCAGACGTACTCACGGCATACCCATGACGACGAATCTTTTCCAATTCTGCCTGCCATTTTTCCATGTGGTTTTCTTCCCCAAAATAGCGCAGGATTTTTTCACAGCGCTGGGTTGGCATATACGCCAGTAACACTTTAGATGAGGCACCACGAAGTAGTGGTTGACTTTGACCCTGGACGAAGCTACATCGAAGTGCCTGCATACTTTCTTTTTGGCTAACACACAATGCACGGTATCCTACCGGCACCATATACGCCGCCATCTCCCCCGTTTGCTTTTGTAAGCGGCTTAACACCGCCTCCACTGCATCTAGGTTATGTTGGCTTGTTTCATAACTCCGCATGAGCAACAACGCGGCAGGTCCAATAATCAGCGTTTTGTCGTGAGGGCTCTCTTCAATTAAGTTCCACTCTTTAAGAAGTTTTAAATGTCGATACAAACTACTGAGTGGAACTTGTAATTGCTCACTTAAGACTTTTGCCGATACGGGTTCCTCATTCACCGCCACTTGCATTAACAACTGAAGCGATTTTTCATTAACCTGACTAGCAGAAGGTTTGCTCTCATTCATAGGGTTCTTTTTAGCCTTTATTATCTTTTCACTCAAACTTTTATTCTTATATAGCGAGAATCTTGTATCATTGAAAGCATTGCTTTCTTATATAACGAGAAAAGAACAAAAATAAATCAATGGAAATAATAAAAAGACGATGTGCTTCACTGGGTTAATCACGGCATACAAAGACATATAAGAATCTGGATGTTTAGACGGCCATAATTTGACAAGTGACGAGGGAGCGATTAGTCTGCACCTCTTCGTTCTTCCAGAAAATCAAAGTTGTCATTTGCATGTCCCCAAATTCCTCTACCCATAAAATCATCGCACCTTCAGCCACAGCTCTGATTCCACTGTTGGTATTTTTAATGCTATTCATTGGCGTAGGTACTTATTTGACGGTTCAAGGGGTTGAATTTGCCTTTTATCAATTGCCCGCACCGATTGCGATTTTACCAGCGGTGATCATCGGGTTATTACTAAGCAAAGACTCGCTGAACCGAGCAATTGAACAATTTATCCGAGGTGTCGGCCACCCAGACATTATTGCCATGTGTTTGATTTATTTGTTAGCGGGAGCCTTTGCTGCGGTAGCAAAAGCTTCTGGAGGCGTTGATGCAACGGTGAATCTTGGGTTGTCAGCCATTCCAACGGAAATGATTCTTCCCGGAATTTTCATCATCTCCGCTTTCATTGCGACCGCAATGGGAACCTCTATGGGAACCATTGCTGCGGTTGCCCCTGTAGCCTTGGGGATCGCTGAGTCATCAGGTATGAGCCTGCCTTTGACCGCTGGCGTTGTCTTAAGCGGCGCAATGTTTGGAGATAACTTATCCATTATTTCCGATACCACCATTGCCGCCACTCGCTCTCAGGGCTGTGAAATGAAAGATAAATTCCGAGAAAATATTCGCATAGCCCTACCCGCAGCACTCTTTTCGCTTATTCTGTTTGCCTTTAGTAGCGCAGCTACACAAACACCAGAAACAGGCGATATCGAATGGTTAAAAGTCATGCCTTATATGATGATCTTAGCGCTCGCCATATCGGGAGTGAATGTATTTGTGGTTTTGACGGTGGGAATACTGCTCGCTGGCGGAGTCAGCTTAGCTGACAATGACCAGTACGCATTAACCAATCTAGGGCAAGATATTTATGCCGGATTTGGCAACATGCAGGAAATTTTCTTACTTTCGATGCTGATTGGCGGCCTCAGTGAACTGATGCGATGCCAAGGAGGACTCGCATTTTTAACCCAATTTATTAGCCGAGTGATCCATCTGTTTGGCCAAAAACACTCTCAAATTGCCAATAGCCGTGCGAGTGAACTTGGGATTGCGGGACTGGTTACTTTAGTCAACTCTTGCACTGCCAACAACACAGTGGCGATCATTGTTTCTGGAGGCATTGCGCGTGAGCTAGCACAAGAAAATGCCGTGACTCCTCGCCGCGCTGCCAGCTTATTAGACATTTTTTCTTGTGTCATGCAAGGCATTCTGCCTTATGGTGCTCAAGTTTTACTACTGGGGTCTATCTTTAAATTATCACCTCTAGAAATTATTGCTCATTCCTACTACTGTTTTGCTTTAGCTATCGCGGCCATGATAGCGATTTTCTTAACGCACCCAACACGGCGATAACACAATGTAGCCATCAAGCGATGCAGAAACCGCATCGCTTGAACCATAAAGATTACAGTTTAAAGGTTGCCACTTTTTCGCTCAGTTCCGCCGCTTGCTGTTTCAAGGTATTTGATTGGCTCAAACTGTCCTCTGCACCATCAGCCAATTGTTCAGTCACATCTTTAATCGCCGTGACATTTTGCGTTATCTCGCTCGTAACATGAGTCTGCTCTTCCGCGGCAGTCGCAATCTGTGTAGCCATATCACTAATTAATGCCACCGCAGCATTAATTTCTTCCAAGGCATGAGTCGCTTTATCTGCATCTTCAACAGAATTAGCCGCAAGCCCAGAACTGCTTTCCATTAATGTTACTGCGCGTTTGGTCGTTTCTTGCAACGTTTCAATGGTTGATTTGATCTCTTCAGTCGACGTGTGCGTTCGTTGCGAGAGCACTCGAACTTCATCCGCGACGACCGCAAAACCTCGCCCTTGTTCGCCTGCCCGAGCCGCTTCAATCGCTGCGTTTAACGCCAACAAATTGGTTTGCTCAGCAATGCCTTGAATGGTCGCTAATACAGTCGAGATTTCTTGCGCATGCTGATTTAACGCAGAAATAACGCCGCTGGCTTGAGAAACTTCTTGCGCCAAATTATTGATCGAGGCTTTGGTATTCAAAACCAGTGTGCGTCCGTTATTAGTACTGGTTGCTGAATCTTGCGCGGCCTGAGCCGTTTGTTCCGCATGTGAAGCAATTTCTTGAGTTGCCGACGCCATTTCTGTTACCGCAGTCGCCACCATAGTGACTTCCTGCTGTTGTAGGCCCAGTTCTGAAGCGGATTGATTAGCACGATGCGCGCTGTGTTCGGATTGAGCCGTCAACTGTTCAGACTGATGACGAATATGGCCAATAAGCTGCTGCAAACTTGCTACAAACGTATTGAAACTCTGGGCTAGCTTACCCACCTCATCATTATTTTCGACGGTAATTCGTTGGGTTAAATCCCCGCTACCATTGGCAATTTGTTCCAATGCTTGAGAGACATTATTGAGGGGGCGAAATAAAATATTACACAGCAGGTTAAACAATATGGTACACACCACCACCACCAAAAACGTCACCAACAACTGCCCCCATAACGCATCAAATAAAGGGGCAATCAGTGATGAATAATTAATAACCACCACAGAACTTAATGCCGTCCCTTCAATAGCTCGCGCAAAAAGCACGTACTCTTCACCTTGGATTGAGACGTTCATATCTTCACCAGAACGTTGAGCCGCTTGAATATCACTAAAGTTTAGCCCCAATTCTGAGACACTTTTATTCAATAATTTGGTATCGGAGTGCGTAAAAATATTACCCTGTTTGTTCGCGATAAACATATAGCCCGAACCTGGCAAAATAACTTGTTTCATGCTGTTGAGGATATCGGTGATTTCAACATCGGCACCCAACACCAGTGCCTGATCATGCAGGTTAATGGCTTTACCCAAAGAAACCACATTCGCCCCCGTTGCCGCCGCAACGGTGGGGTTATCCATAAACACCTCGTTTGGATTGGCTTTAGCATTGATATACCACCCCCATTGACGAGGATCGTTATTGCCAGGAGGCAAAACCACCCCATTTGCATTCTGTTGCGAGCCATCTGGGTAAGCAAGAAAGACATTATCAAATGAAGCCGAATGTTTGACTTGTTTTAAATGAGTCACGATCGCATCCGGTTTGACTTCTTGAGACAAAGAGGTCAATGCCCGTTCTTTTGAAACTAACCAGTCTGTCACATACTGGTTATAAGAAGCGGTTGCACTTTGTAGGCGCTGTTCAACTTCAACATCCAAGCGGCCTAATGCCGCATTGAATGAAACAGCTTCAACTAATACGCCCCCGATGATAATGGCGGTACTGGCTGAAATGGCCAGTTTATTTTTTAATGATAGGTTTTTGAACATACTCAGTCCTGGTCGTTAACACTGTGCACTTCTGTTCACGAAGTACTTTTTTATTTGGTGGGCATTATAATTTTTAGCCTCAAAATTAATGCGAACTGCCCAACGAATTTGTTTATTTTTTGCTAAAAATAATAGACGGTAGAATTCAAAACAAAGATAACATTGATGAAACAGCATGAAATATTACGCAAAGTAAGAAGTGATAGATGAATGAAATGGTTTAAAAAGTCGCCTCACCGGTCTCTATTTCCTCATTTATCGCCCTACTTGCTACGCCTTATCGTCATTATTATGACTATAGTTGATAGCGATAAAAACGCGGTATCAGGTTGATAAAATGTGAACTATTCACAAAAATTCTGTGCATTTATGCAACACAATAAAAAGCCCTACTCATTGAGTAGGGCCGCATAAAGAGAAGCGATTATTGGGTTGAACAATCCGCAATACCAACGTCTTTCCAAACACCCCAAGTGCCAGATTGAGTTGGATCATCACCTTGTGTCCACCATTTGGCTTCCCACACTTTTCCTGACCACGTCACTTGGTTCCCCCCCACATACACCGCAGAAGCATCCCAAAGGTTTTCACATTGATCATCCAAGTTGGCAGCCAATACAACAACTGAAGTAGTAGCAGATGAACTGGCTTGCCCATCACTCACCGTGACAGTAAAGCTAAGAGTCGTATCTTGCGCATACTCACCCGCCGTAAAGATCACTTGATCGTTCTGCACTTGTGCGTTGAGGCCAGCAGGCACTTCCCAACTAAAGGTCAACACATCTTGCTCTGCATCGTTTGAAGCGGAAGCATCAATCACTACGGAATCCCCTGCATTCACTTGGCTTGGTGCTGAAATAGTGGCAACAGGAGGAGTATTTTCAGGTTCTCCATCCGCCGCTTTTACAGTGATTTGTACCGTAGCCGATCCCGTTGCGCCATCGTCATCGGTTACGGTCAGAGCAAAGGTTAATACTTCCGTTTCTGTCACTTCACCTATCGTAAAGCTCGCTTGTGCCGAATTTGCATTCGTTAGCGTTACCGCAGGCCCAGATAACTGCTGCCACTGGTAGTCAACAATGGTTCCATCACTGTCTTTAGATGCGCTCCCATCTAATGTTACACTGGCTGGCCCAACAATGATCTGTGCTGCACCCGCATTCGCAGTCGGTGCACGATTAACCGGAGGCGTTACGCCGCCCGCTAATCCATCATGCATCGCATTCAGAATATCACCATTGTCTGCATCAATTTCCCATGAGAATAGTCCCCCTAAGCCAAGGCTACGAACATAAGCCCCTTTCGCTTTTACTGAACGTTCATCATCAAAGGTAATCAGCTCACCCGTAGTGCGGTTCCAGACCCAAGGTGCTTCAGCTTGAGCATCATAGCCATACTCAAACCCATTAATCCCCGTATTATTGGCCCCTAGCATATAAGATTTAATGCCTTTGTAATCAATGACCCCTTCTTCCCATACTCCTTGAGTGGTTGAACCTTTCAGCTTACCGTTACCCACCCCAGTCATCGGATCGGATGGATCGGTTAATGATGATGGCATCACGCCTTCCCAACCACGACCATACATCGCCGCTCCCACAACGATTTTATTAGCAGGAACCCCTTGAGCAAGCAGTAATTGAATCGCGTTATCTGCCGTGTAAGCGGGGCCTGGATACGGTTCACCATTTTCATCGAGCCCAGTTCCATCACACTGACCAGGACGCATAAAGTTGCCACAATACAACGCCGTTTGATGGCCTAATACATTGTTCCAGCCGCCATAAAAGTCATAGCTCATGGCAAAGAGGTGATCCATATGCTGAATAGCTTGCCCGTAATCAACATCTTCTATCTTATCGTGACCGACACCAATGGCAGACGTTAGCTCATAACTACGGCCTGTTTCTGATTCAAGCTCATTAAGCATTACCCGAAGCTCTTGCATTAATGCAATATAAGCAGGTCCATCATTGGTAGGGTCACCCAGATCAGGAGCCGCACCATCACCACCTGGGAATTCCCAGTCAATGTCAACACCATCGAAAAATTTCCACGTTTGTAAAAAACGCTTCACAGAAGCAACAAAAGTGTCGCGGTTTGCTTTCGTAGTAAAGTCATAGAAAGGGTCAGATAACGTCCACCCACCAACTGAGGGTAAGATTTTCAGATCAGGGTAGCGCTGCTTCAATGCCATTAACATTGCATAGTTGCCTTTAATCGGCGAACTGTACTGATGCCCCGCTTGTGGAAAGCTTTTTTGATACGCCGCCCATGGGTCATGAATAACCACTTCATAATCGGGCACCCCCTGACAAGCCGTCATAAGAGCATTGTAGCTATTCCCTCCCACCGATTTCACCGATTCGTTTGGCCCACAAATGGGAATGAAGCCATATAAAATATGAGTTAAATTCTGCGCCGGAATGTTATCAACCGTATAGTTACGCCCATAGATGCCCCATTCAACAAAATAGGTGCCAACAACCGTATTGGGGTCTAATGAGTAAGTTTTATTATTGGGATCCACATTCATTGTTAGTGGATCAAGGTGAGCGCCGTCGGTATCGGCAATGATCAACTCTGCAGGAGAGCTCGTGCTGCACGAATTATCGTCACAAGCTGCTATTTCAAGCTGATAACGCCCACCTTTATCATACGTAAAGCTAGCGGTGGTTTGACTTCCCTTGATCGGCCCAGAAGCCACCTCTACCCCATCAAACAGTACTTTATAAGTATGACCCGTTTCCCCACTCCATTGGTTGAAAGTGAGGGTGATCGGAGCTTGATCATGGTATTTTACCATCTGTTTGTAACCCGCTGTGGTTTCCATCGCGAGTTCTATTTTCGAAAATTGTAGGTTGTTCGACCCATAAATATCAATACTCGGGGCCGCAGGGGCTGCCATTACGGCTCCCGAAAGCGCTAAAGTAATACTCGCAGCGCACAGAGTCATACGGTTCATAGTTATCTCTCTTATTTTCTATCGATTGCACTCAAAATGAGTGATGGCTGCTCTTCCACGGCTCAAGAAAGAACATCAATGAGGAGTATTTGATAACTGGCCGGATTTTAAAAATCGCGTGCTAGGGTTTACGAGGCATCACGATCATTTCGTCATGACAATTCAAGTCATTACATGACAAATTCAATCTTGAGCCAAGAAACGGTAATTTTCCTCAAACAAGGTAGAAGAACGGATATTTTCAGCTACTCACTGATCAAACCAAACTCAAGAGATGAAGTTTTGATGACAAGGTGAAGCTTCACACAGTGAAAGCTTGATTTTCTGACTGACAATCGGCAACCTCACTGGTGCAAACGCGTAAGCGGACAAAAGGATAAACCTAATGAATAAAATCAAATCTTTATCATGCATTATGGTAATGATGTTCAGCGCTTCAGCCATGGCAAAAGTCACCATCGAAATCCCAGATACGATTGATCTATTAGTTGTCAATGGTGAGAAACCACAGACCTCTGGTAGTTTTTTCTCTGCCAATAAAACCGTTAGCTTAGAAGACGGTGAACAGCAAATTGTGTTTCGTTATCAACCTTATTTTACTCAGGGAAGTGATCGCGTTCGTGTTGAAAGTGATGCGATAGTGGCAACATTTCAAGCTCAAGATCAAACCCTGAGTTTTGAATTACCTCAATATCGAAATGCCATTGAGGCAGAAAAAAATATCAAAACGATGGAATGGTCATTACAAGACAAAAACCAGACGCCTATCACAATGCGCCAAGATCGTTTGATCAAACCCGGAATGCAAATTGGCCGAGACTACCCACAAGAGATATTTAAATACAATTTAGAAGGAGGGCCTGCAGCCATTGCCACAACATTTGAGCCCTCTGCGACCACGATGAAAATGAGCCAAGCAACCGATAGCACCGCCGAAGAGATGTTGCACTTTTGGTATAACAAGGCAGATGCCGCCACGAAAGCACGCTTTAAAGCCTTCATTAATCAATAATGAAGAAAGCCCCTAACAACATATTCGTTAGGGGCTTATCTTATTGGTACACTACATTCGATCGTTAGTAAGCTAGTTCCAGAACAGCATGGCTATCGCTGACAAAATAGCAATACACGCAATATTCAGAACCATCCCCACTCGCATCATTTCATTTTGCTTAATATGCCCCGTCGCAAACACAATCGCATTCGGTGGCGTCGCCACTGGAAGCATAAAAGCACAAGACGCAGCAATCGCAATCAATACAGAAAGAATGATAGGAGAAACGCCTAATGCTTCAGCTACACCAGCAAAAACAGGGATCAACAGCGCAGCACTGGCTGTGTTACTAGCAAACTCCGTTAAAAACACCACAAATGCCGCAATCACGATAATGATAAACATCACATGCAACTCTGAAATCATGGCACTGAGTTCACTGGCTAAGAAGAGGCTAGTTCCCGTCTGTTTCAGTATATTACTCAAACAAATACCACCACCAAATAGCAGCAATACTCCCCAATCAGCAGTTTTTTCGATATCTTTCCAATGCACAACACGAGCTACACTGACTAAAATAATGGCACCAAGAGCAATAATGGTATCAAAGCTTTTAAAGCCGCCTAGCAGGGCATTGACAGGTTTACTGAAGATCCACAACGCAACGGTGAGGGCAAAAATCGCCAAGGTCACGACTTTTCCTTTATCCCAATCCACAACATCATGATTCAACTCAAACTGACCTTTTAGGTTTGGTTTAAGTAGCAAATAAAGCAGAACAACAGCAATCGGAAGCATGATGATCGTGGTCGGAACCCCGAACTTCATCCATTCAGAGAAAGAGAGACCAACCTGAGCGGCAGCAATCGCATTGGGAGGGCTGCCCACCATGGTAGCAATACCACCAATACTGGCGCTATAAGCGATCCCAAGCAGGACAAAAACATACGTATTATGCCCTTTATCTTGATCGACTTTACTCAAGATCCCCAGCACAAGCGGTAGCATCATTGCAGCCGTCGCAGTATTACTGATCCACATCGAAAGTGCAGCCGTGACACCAAACAGCATAAAGACCGCCACACTAAAACGGCCGCGCGCCATCAGTAACACTTTATCAGCAATCACTTTATCTAACCCTTGTCGATGCATGGCTGCCGCCAATGCAAATCCCCCTAGAAAGAGGAAAATAACCGAGTTAGCAAAGTTATTTAAAGCGGCTTGCGTGTCAAATACACCAAAAAGCACCGCCATAATCGGCACCAAAATCGCGGTTACCGTGACATGTAGCGCTTCAGTTAGCCACAACACAGCAATAAAAGCGAGAATACTCAGGCCGAGTACCACATTAGCATCAAAAGGTAAGGTATAGAGTAGGATAAAAAACAGCGCAATATCAGCAAGGACAATTAAACTGTTTCGGTTGAATAACCACTCTCGGGTATTATTGGGCAAAGGGACACTATCATTTCTATTCATTATTATTCTTCCTTATCGGGCCGATCGGCAAGACGTATGATTCCATAGATTCAAACAAGAGGATAATTATTATTGCCAAAATGTTAACCTTATCAAAACTATGGATAATAAATTAACACATTGAAATAGATAATCTTGTTTGCTATGAATTCATTAACATAATAAAAACAACTCATGCCGAGTTAAACAATTCATCCTGCAAATAATGAAAGATCGAGAGAAAGAAAGATTTTCCAGATAACCATTCCCGCAACGTTCCTTCTATGAAAGAATGAAAATAACCATCACGACGATTAACGGGTTATGAACGGAATCATTGAACAATTGCAGTTTTCCCTCTCCATCACGGGCCCGATCTGTTTAATGCTGATATTGGGAGTATTTCTCAAGCGTATTCAATTGATTAACGATAATTTTGTTGATGTCGCCTCTCGAATAGTCTTCCAAGTCACCTTGCCCGCCATGCTTTTTTTAAGCATTGTCCAAGAACCCCACGATTTTTCATCTAGCCTGTCATTGATTCTTTTTGGTTTAATCGCCAATGTTGTATTTTTCCTCTTCACTTTCTGGATGAGTAAACGCAAAGTTCGCCACCCACAAGATCAAGGCGTGGTGATCCAAGGGGGATTTCGAGCCAATACCGCCATTATTGGCCTTGCCTATGTCGCCAATATTTACGGTAATTCTGGGGTTGCACTGGCTGCACTTTATGTTGCCTCCACCACGGTGCTTTATAATATCCAAGCCGTGATTGCTTTAGCACCGAAAGGTGAAACACAAGGAACTAAAGCGACAGCAATCATGCTCAAAACCTTGACTAAAAACCCACTAATCATCTCTATTGCGCTAGGAATGGCCTGCTACTGGATTGCTCTACCCATCCCTACCATTATTACGGATGCAGGCCACTATTTTGCCAATATGACACTTCCGCTGGCTTTACTCTGCACCGGGGGATCACTCAATATACAATCACTAAAGGATGATACCCATTCCACTTGGTTTGCCACTTTGTATAAATTGGTTTGGTCACCACTGATGATGACAGGAGCGGCACTGTTGTATGGATTTAGAGGGGAGGATCTCGGCATTATTTTTCTGATGAGTGCCGCTCCAACCGCCGCTGCCAGCTATGTTATGGCAAGAGCCATGGGGGGAAACGCCACGCTGGCAGCAAATATTATTGCTCTCACCACGGTTCTTTCTCTGTTTACCTGTACATTTGGGATTTTTCTGCTCACAAATTGGCAGCTAATTTGATGTGACGAATCAATATAAAAAGGCCCTATTAGGACCTTTTTAATGGGATGAATCAATACATCATAAACGCTTATAAAATACCGTTGCTAGCGGTGGAATACGCAATAGTAATGATTGTGTTAAGCCTTGGCTCACCACCTCCTCAGTAGAGGTCGATGCCAACACAGCAAAATCACTTCCCCCATAAACCGCACTATCAGTATTCAGTAATAACTGGTAATTCGCGGCCTGTGGTACACCCAACCGGAAAGCTTCATGAGGTACTGGGGTAAAGTTGGTGATCACAAGGATACGCTCCCCTTTAGCATTCAAACGCTCATGAGCAAGAATGCTCGCTTCAGCTTCATCTTGCAAACGCCACTCAAACCCTTGCGGCTCACAATCTAATTCATGTAGTGCACTTTCCGCACGGTACATATGGTTCAAATCTCGCACTAAATTTTGCACACCTTTATGGCGTTCAAATTCAAGTAAGAACCACTGTAACTGATCATCATGGTTCCATTCGGCCGTTTGAGCAAATTCCGCCCCCATGAAGTTAAGCTTCTTACCTGGCTGACCATACATATAGCCTAAGTACGCTCGCATATTGGCCGTTTGTTGCCACTCATCCCCTGGCATTTTATAGATCAGAGACTGCTTACCGTACACCACTTCATCATGGGAAAGTGATAAAACATAATTCTCACTAAACGCATAAATCAGTGGGAACGTCAGCGTATTGTGATGATATTTACGGTGGATCGGATCTTCTTTAATATAAGAGAGGCTGTCATGCATCCATCCCATATTCCATTTAAATCCAAATCCTAGCCCTCCCATAAAGGTTGGGGCTGAAACACCAGGAAATGCTGTTGACTCTTCAGCTATCGTCATCGCATTCGGGAAATGCTTATACACTTCCTCATTCATCCACTTCAGAGTGGCAATGGCATCGTAGTTTTCACGGCCACCATCTACATTGGGAATCCATTGATCATGACTGCGAGAGTAATCGAGATAAAGCATCGATGCGACCGCATCAACCCGGATGCCATCGATGTGGAACATTTCGAACCAATACAAGGCATTCGAGACTAAAAAGCGTCTGACATGCTCACGCCCTAAATCATAAATGTACGAGTTCCAATCTTGATGCCAACCACGACGAGGGTCGGGATCATGGAAAAGTGGCGTACCATCAAAATGCGCTAACCCATGAGAATCGGATGGGAAATGGGCTGGAACCCAGTCTAATACGACACCGATTTCAGCTTGGTGGCACTGATCAACAAAATATTTAAAATCGTCAGGTGAACCATAACGACTGGTCGGAGCAAACAGTCCGACGGGTTGATAGCCCCACGAACCGTAAAAAGGGTGCTCAGAAACCGGCATTAACTCCACATGGGTGTATCCCATTTCTTGTAAATAAGGCACCAATTCATCCGCTAATTCACGGTAAGTTAAAAAACGTCCATCTGCCGCCCGTTTCCAAGAGCCAGGATGCAATTCATAAAATGATAAGGCTTGTTTACGCTTTTCTGTGACTGGCCGCTGTTGCCAGCTCGAATCTTGCCAATCATAACGCTGATGATTATAGGTAACGGAAGCAAAAGAGGGATGCTGCTCAGCATAGAAGCCCCATGGATCGGCTTTATGTGGCAAACTCTCACCATGTGGGCCTTTGAGTTCAAATTTATACTGCGTTCCTTCCGGCAAGTCAGGCACAAAAATGCCCCAAATACCATAATCAAGGCGTTGCATCGGATGACGACGACCATCCCAATGGTTAAAAGCACCGATCAAACTACAAGCCGAAGCATGAGGCGCATAAACCAAAAAACGAATACCACTGACTGAGTGTCCGTCACGTTCTAAGGTGACAAACTGCGCTCCCATTTGGTGATACATCTGTTTGGGAGTATGGAGTTCTTCATACTCAGCATATAAGGCATGGTATTGGTAAGGATCATCAATAATCTGCTCAACTCCAGACCAATCAATGGCTAATTGGTAATGGGTAAACCGTAAATTTTGGTCAGACTTTAGGATAAAACCGCCATTCTCTTCTGGGGATAATGCAACCCTTGGCTGCCCTTCCACTAATAATTCAACGTTATCAGCCCCCGGCATCCAAACCCGTAAAGCCCCTTGTTCTGTAGGAAGATAAGGACCTAAAAATGAAAAGGGGTCAGCAAAAGCGGCATGAGATAACTGATGGTAGGCCTGCTGTTTTTTTGATGGTTTCTTTGTAGGTTTCAATATACCTTCTCCTAACCGACTCTCTCAAAATGGAAAAAAGGCCCGCACAAAGCGGGCTTGCTAGCGAAAAAATAACCAGAGAGCTCTTATCAAAAAAAGACAATCTATAAGAAAACTCAATACTTATCTGGCTATTTAGTTAAAGACATCTTAGCTAACTCCAATCAAACATGGAGTGACCTAGCCTTAATTTATGAAACTCATTACTAAGAAAAAGCGAGGTCACCTCTCAGTTTACTGACGAGCTTTCGCTCGTGTGTCGGTTAGTTTTGCTGCAATACGGTTCACATCTTCACGAGCAAACAGCTCATCTAAATTCATAGAGAGTTTACGACGCCAGTTAGGATATTCATTAACTGTACCGGGAATGTTCACGGGCTTATCCATTTCTAACCAGTCTTCAAGCTGCACACTGAGTAAAGCTGAAGATCCCGCAGCAACGTGAAGTTGTAAGGCTTCACTTAAATAAGAATCCATCGGAACCAACTGTGCATCACGCCCAACCCCTTCAGGCAAATATCCATGCCATGCAACGGAGTCGAGAATGCCTTGCTTGCATTTCAAACGGTCAACAAACAGCCCTTCCAATTGTGCTTCATTTGGATACAAGCCTATTTCTCGTCCCATTTTCAAATCGTCGCAATGCCAAAAACCTCGTAAGGTCGGCATATCATGAGTACATAGCGCTGCCATAGATTGCTCAGCGTAATGTTTAGGAGAAATAAATCCACCGTCATCTTTTGATGTTTCAAAGAAAAAGACTTTATAAGAATGCACTCCCGCATCTCGTAACAGTTCTACGATTTCATCGGGAACCGTACCCAGATCTTCTCCAATCACACTGCAATGATGACGATGTGACTCTAAAGCGAGAATGGCCAGCATATCTTTAACTGGATAGTAGATGTATGCCCCTTTCGTGGCGTTTTCACCTTTCGGGATCCACCATAAGCGCAATAAACCCAACACATGGTCAATACGCAACGCACCACAGTGTTTCATGTTTGCACGCAGCAATTTGATGTACGCATCATAGGCAGTAGCTTGTAGCACCTGCGGGTTCAGTGGTGGTAACCCCCAGTTTTGACCAAGAGGGCCAAGTACATCCGGCGGAGCGCCAATACACGCATCTTGAACTAAATTTCCCGCATCGGCCCAAGTTTCAGCCCCTGCATCAGACACACCAACAGCTAAGTCACGATAAAGCCCGACGGTCATCCCTTTCTCATCAGCCAGCGCTTGGGCTTCATTAATTTGCGTATCAGCAATCCATTGTAAATACATATACAGATGCACCTGATCTTGGTGTTCATCAATATATTTCTGTACTGCGGCATTATCAAAATGACGATATTTTTCAGGGAAAACTGGCCATCCCCAAACAGAATTATCTTGGCTATGCAGATCGACATGCAAAGCATCAAATGCGGCTTGGTGCAGTAAACTTTCTCCACCTTGTTCAACAAAGTTTAAGAATGCTTGCGCCCGATCTGTATTTTTATCTAAATGGCGCGTTTTAAACTCCGCAAAAAGCAGTGGCAAAACACTCATTTTGAGGTTGGCCACTTCGCTGTAGTTAACCCAATGTGTTTCACGGACTTTTTGTAAGCGTTGTTGGAACTCTTGGCTTCCTACCTGTTGTTGTGCTTGTGCACTTAATGCAAATTCAGGAACAGAACTGACATCGATGTATAAGATATTGAGCCAACGACGAGAAGATGGGCTGTACGGACTCGCCCCTTCTGGGTTTGCAGGAAATAATGAGTGAATAGGGTTTAAGCCAACAAAATCCCCACCACGAGAAGCGATATCGGCCACCAATTGTTTGAGATCGCCAAAATCACCGATTCCCCAGTTATGCTGTGTACGCAAAGTATAAAGCTGAATACTTGGCCCCCACAGCTTCTTACCTTTTTCTAACTCTGGCTGTTTATAACAGGCTTTCGGTGTGATGATCAGCGTCATGCTATAAGGGGTTTTACGACGCTTACGCGTGATCAATAAGGTGTGATACCCCCATGGTAAATCGTTCGGTAAAGCAAAAACTAAAGGGCCACCGTCTGCTCTTTCATCACGAATGATTTGTGACTGAAGATAGCCTTCAAAAATATCACCTTGCTCAGTTTCAAGGCGCCAATTGAATTCACTTTCACGAGCACTTACGCCCAAATAAAGCGGAACTTCGATCGCTTCACCATCAGAAACAACAAGTACAGAATCCAGCACTTCTTTCTTGTGCTTTTTCTCTGCCGATTTCAATAGGGCATCATCACTACTGGTATCGTAGCCCATAGAAGCTAAAAGACGACGAATTGTGTCGTCTGAAACACTTGCTTCATCGCCCCATGCGCTTATATAGCTGTCGGCAATGTTTGCCATTTCAGCGACTTGTTTTAATGCATTATGTTCTTTCATCGCTCTCTCCGAAGGGACAACATCCCCTTCAAATCATGTAGGGTGTATAAGAAAAAGGAATGAACCAGCCAAGGGAATACCTTGGCTGGGAATTTGGGGTGATTAGCGTTTAACCGCTTTCAATTTCCAAATATTATTCACGTAGTCACGAATACTACGGTCAGAGCTGAATTTGCCGACTAAAGCGGTGTTTAGAATCGCTTTCTTCGCCCAACCCGCTTGATCACGGTATTGTTTATCGATCGCTTCATGTGCTTGTACGTAAGAAGCAAAATCAGCCAATACTAGATAAGGGTCACCCCCATCGAGCAAACTGTCATAAGTCGCACGCAACTTGCCTGGTGCGCCTGGGGTAAACTCTTCACCCAGCAGTAAGTCTAAAGAGGCTTTCAGCAGAGAGTCAGCTTGATAGTAATCATAAGGGTTATAGCCTTGTGCTTTTAATGCTTCCACCCCATCCACTTCAAGGCCAAAGATGTAGATATTGTCATCACCCACTTCTTCTCGAATCTCAACGTTCGCCCCATCCATCGTACCGATGGTTAATGCACCGTTGAGTGCCATTTTCATATTCCCCGTACCTGACGCTTCTTTACCAGCCGTAGAGATTTGCTCAGACACATCTGCCGCAGGAATAATGATTTCAGCCATGCTAACTCGATAATCAGGAATAAAGACCACTTTGAGTTTGTTGTTCACTCGAGGATCGTTATTCACTTTTTCAGCAATCTTGTTCAGTGCATAGATGATTTCTTTTGCTAGGTGATAACCTGGCGCCGCTTTGGCAGCAAAGAACACCACGCGAGGGTGCATATCAAAGTTTGGATCATTTAATAAACGATGGTAGAGAGACAAAATATGCAGCATATTTAAGTGCTGACGTTTGTACTCATGCAAGCGTTTGATTTGAACGTCAAAGATCGCATTAGTATCAAGCTCAATACCCATGTTCTCTTTCACCCAGTGAGCCAAACGTGCTTTGTTCTCTTTTTTCACCGCCATAAACTGTTTTTGGAACGCTTTATCGTCCGCATATTCAGCAATCGCTTCTAATTGCTCAAGATGAGCAGGCCATTGATCGCCCACTTTTTCAGTAATCAAGGCCGATAAACCTGGGTTACAGAATTTCAGCCAACGGCGAGGAGTAATGCCATTAGTCACGTTTTGAATCCGTCCAGGATAAAGCTCAACGAACTCAGGAAAGAGGTCACGCTTCACCAATTCAGAGTGTAATGCCGCAACACCGTTAACCGCATAAGAACCCACAACACATAAGTTCGCCATGCGAACCATGCGATGGAAACCTTCTTCAATGATCGACAATTTTTGCTGCTTAGCCACATCACCCGGCCATTTAGCACGAACCTCTTGCAAGAAGCGGTGGTTGATTTCGTAAATGATTTCCATATGACGAGGCAGTAAACGTTGAATCAACGATTCACTCCACGTTTCCAACGCTTCAGGTAGTAAGGTATGGTTGGTGTAAGCAAAGGTTTTCGAACTGATGTCCCACGCTGCTTCCCACGTTAGATCACGCTCATCAATTAAGATGCGCATCAACTCTGGAATCGCGATTGTTGGGTGAGTGTCATTTAGCTGGATAGTTTCATATTTAGGCAAGTCTTGGAGCGCAAAACCAGCAGCTTCATGGCGGCGCAAAATATCACGAACCGATGCTGCACTATGGAAATACTGCTGCATTAAACGCAGTGTTTTGCCTTTTTCATGGTTATCGTTCGGGTACAATACTTTCGTAATATTCCCTGCATCAATTAACGCGTGCTGCGCTTCAAAATAGTTACCGTTGTTAAAACTTTCTAATGAGAAAGGTGCAATGGCACGACATTCCCAGAGGCGCAGTGGGTAAACAGTTTCACTTTGATAGCCAACAATCGGTAAATCCCAAGGCATTGCTTGAACCAGCATCCCAGGAACCCAACGACGCTTCTCTTTACCGTTATCGTTATACACTTCAACATGACCGTAGAAGCCAATTTCTTGTTTCAGTTCAGGACGAGCCACTTCCCAAGGATAGCCTTCAACACCACACCAAGCATCCGGAGCTTCTTTTTGGTGGCCTTCTTCAAAGGATTGCTTAAATAAGCCGTATTCATAGTGCAAACCATACCCAACGGTTGGGTATTCTTGCGCCGCACATGAGTCCATAAAACACGCAGCTAAACGGCCTAAACCGCCATTACCTAATGATGGGTCGCGCTCTTCCTCTAAGATATCAGTCAGGCTTTGACCAAGCTCAGCCATCGCTTCTGAAATTTGATCATACAACCCCATGCTGATCAGGTTATTGCCCGTTAAACGACCAATCAAAAACTCCAGCGATAAGTAGTTAAGGCTTTTTGCATTAACAATGCGCTCATCTTGTTCCGTTTCCAGTAGGTCAAAGGTCGTTAACTCAGCCAGTGCACGACCCATTGCTAAATACCAAGCTCGACCACAAGCCTGCTCTACCGTTGTTGCATAAGTCGCAGTGAGGTGGCGTTTTACGTTAGCTTGGAATAATGCTTTATCAAACGTTTTCTGTTGCGTAGGTTTCATTGAGAAATCTCACTTCTAGGTTCTAATCCATCTACGCCATATCCTGCCTCTGCCTATTCAACAAAGCATCCTCCTGCTTATGTAGGAAAGCGGGAGGAGGAGCAAGGGCGTAGAAGACAGACTGAGTTCATTGAAGTGATCTAGCTCTCATTGATATCGATTAAAGCGCTTTTATGAGTGATATTGATCACGCCAACATCGCAAATCACCCAATTTTTCCTTACTCATAGAATCTTTTACCCATTAAAACTATTTACTCAAAATGTTATTTTCATCACAAATAATTTTCGAAATTTGCGTAATTTTCACAACCTCTCGTATGGGTTTGGTTTGGAGAACCTAAAAACACAGAGACAAAAAGAGACATTGATCACAAATATAGGGCGTAGTTGGTGGGAAACTGTGAATCATTCAAAAAAGCCGTGGAGGATCAATAACCGTACATCTGAAGTTCTAGTAACATCCTTGTCACTAAATAAATAAAAAAACTTCAACACACTCAATGACGAGACAATACGATGTGGATACCCTCTAAATTAACACGCCCTGGACGGCTGCATAATGCCATTGTCCGTCCACGAGTTTTAGAACTTTTACAACACGCACCTTGCTATAAATTAGTTCTTTTCCGCTCTCCTGCGGGTTATGGCAAAACAACCATGGCCGCACAATGGCTTGCCGATAAACCCAATGTGGGTTGGTATAGTATTGATGAAAGTGACAATGACTCCTTTCGCTTTATCAATTATTTACTGCAAGCCATAAATAAAGCGACGCAGCAAAGCTGTCCTAATGCACAAAAGCTGGCAGAACGTCGTCAGTTCTCATCATTGCATTCGTTATTTAGTGAAGTCTTTGCTGAAATGTCGGAATTTCATCAGGAATGTTTTGTTGTACTTGATGATTACCACGTCATCAATGACGATGATATTCATGAGGCGATGCGTTTTTTCCTTAAACATATGCCCGATAACCTCACTTTAGTGGTTACAAGCCGGATGACCCCACCGCTGGGTACCGCAAACTTACGAGTTCGGGATTTAATGATCGAAATCGGTAATGAGCTATTAGCCTTTGATACTGAAGAAACCACTCGTTTCTTTAATCAACGTGTTGCCGATGGCATCGATGATACAACCGCAGTTAACCTACGTAACTATGTGGAAGGCTGGCCTTCTGCTCTACAGCTAATCGCACTGCAAGCTCAACATCAAAAGCGCACGTTGGCACAAACTGCGGAATCGGTTTCCCACTTTAATCATGCGCATCTCTGGGATTACTTAGTTGAAGAAGTCTTTGATTTGCTCGATGAAGATACCCGTTATTTTCTGATGCAATGCTCCGTTTTAGACCATTTTAATGACAGTTTGGTCGCAACACTGACCGAACGAGACGATGCTTTAAGTATGATTGAGTCTCTGAATCGTTATGGGCTCTTTATCTACCCTCTTGAAGGGGAACATAACTGGTATCGCTTCCATAATTTATTTGCAGAGTTTCTCGCTCATCAACGTTTAGCCCGCATTCCTCAGCAGGAGCAAGAGCTACATCGCTCAGCCGCCCGAGCATGGCTCGAAGCCTCGACTCCTCACCAAGCCTTACGTCACGCAAACCAGGCGCAAGATACCGACTTACTGGCCAATATTTTAACGCAATATGGCTGGAAGATGTTTAACCAAGGTGAGCTTAAAGTTCTAGAGTCTGCCATTAATTTGCTTTCCCCCCATCAGCTTTATCGAGAACCTAAACTCTGTTTGTTACAAGCATGGCTTGCCCAAAGCCAACATCGTTATGATGTGGTCGGCGATATGTTAGCCAAAGCGGAAAAAGAGATGAAAGCTCTGAATGTCGAACCGACTTATAAAGAACAGGGAGAATATAATGCTTTGCTTGCTCAAGTGGCCATTAATAAAAATGAACCAGAAAAAGCACTGCAATTGGCTGAATTAGCGCTTAGCCAGCTCGATAGCAGCGTTTATTTAAGCCGAATTGTGGCCACCTCTGTCGTGGGCGAAGTAAACCACGTACTGGGGCATTTAAGCCGAGCATTATCTATGATGCAACAAACTGAAAAATTAGCTCGCCAGTATCAAGTTTATCATCAAGCCTTATGGGCGCTCTTACAACAAAGTGAAATTCTGATTGCTCAAGGTTATGTTCAAGCAGCTTTTGAAGTTCAAGACAATGCATTCAAATTGGTTGAAGAACAACACCTACACCAAGTGCCCCTTCATGAATTCCTGTTACGCATTCGAGCGCAAATATTCTGGTGTTGGAATCGGCTAGATGAAGCAGAAGAGTGCGCCTATAAGGGGTTAGACATTCTTGGCTCTCACTCCCCGAGCCAACACTTACACAGCTATTCTATGTTGGCTCGTATTGCGATTGGACGAGGAGAACTGGATAAAGCCGGTCGCTTTATAGAACAGGTTCAGCACTTAATGAAGCAGTCCCACTATCATGTAGACTGGACAGCTAATGCCTCTCTCTCTCTGTTGTTATACTGGCAAGCCCGTGGAGACATTAACGCGATAGAAGGCTGGCTGAGCACGACCATTCGCCCTAAAAAAGCCTGTAATCACTTTTTCCAACTGCAATGGCGCAATATTGCGCGCGCACAAATCGGCTTAGAGCAATATGATGAAGCCAAACAAACACTAACGTTTATTCAAGATCAAGCAAGAGAGTACCACTTACTCACCGATCTCAACCGAAACCTGATTGTTGAAGCGTCCTTAGCAGTAGCTTGCCAAGAGGAGGAGCTCGCGCGAGAAAAGCTCAAAGAAGCGCTTCGACTAACCAATCAAACCGGTATGATAGGTAACTTCTTAATTGATGGTCAGCGAATTGGTCATTTGCTTGAAAAATTGATTCATCGAGTGGAACTTGGAGACTTAGAACGCCACCGAGCACAGCAGTTAATTAAAGAAATTTCCACCACTCAACGCAGCCGTTCAATTCATTTTGATGAAGAGTTTGTTGAGAAGTTGATTAATCACCCAAACATTCCTGAGCTGGTTCGTACCAGCCCGCTTACCCAGCGAGAGTGGCAAGTTCTTGGGCTCATTTATTCAGGCTTTAGTAATGAGCAAATTGCTCAAGAGTTGGATGTAGCAGGCACAACGATTAAAACACATATTCGCAACCTATACCAAAAACTCAATATAGCGAACCGTAAAGAAGCCATCTATACCGCAGAGAACTTATTACAACTGATGGGCTACTAACGTTTTTAACTCCATAAAAAAGAGCCAGCAAAATGCTCGGCTCTTTTTTATTTGCTAAGGAAAACCGATTAAAACGGTTTTGGCGCAAATCCTGTCATCGCTTCCAAGCGAAGTGCTTTACCAATTTTAGTGGTGGGATGCACAATCACTAACCCTTTGACTGATTTTTTCAGTTTACCGAGATCCGCCTGCTCAGCTTTGGTGAGCTCCCGATAAAAAGGCATATCCGAAAGGATCTTTCGTTCTTTATTGAGCTCATATTCCGCTTTATTTTTTAAACTATTTACCTGCTTGGTGAGCTGTTCCACTTCATCGGTAAATTTACTGATCATGGCACTGTCACCACGAGTTTTGGCTGCATCCAACTTGTGACGGCAAGAATCAAGGCGATTGTTTAGTTGTTGAATGTCATTTTTTAGACTCATGGTATTACACTCTTACTGATAAATGGCTGCGAAGTATACCATAGCCCACAGGGAGGATTAAAAGACAAAAACACCCTCTTTTCCTTTTCATCCCAAAACGCGCGAGGTAAGCCAAAACTTGTCATAAAATAAGTAAGAAATGTGAACAACCTATCCGTTATTGCGCAAACATAAAACGATAACTGCAGTATTATGATCATACCCAAATGACTTTGTGTGACAGCTCGTTAGTCAGTATGTTCTCCCTTATCAGCATCAATAAACGATTTGCTTAAAAAGAACAGACGTCGATCACACCGCTGCACCAAGTAGGTAGGGAAAATAATAATAAATATCGCCTTCAGTTGGTCACTATTCGGCATACCTAGGATGGAAAAGCTTATGAATCTGACTATACGCCACCGACTCTATATTTTATCGATCGTCCCTTTACTGCTCATTACCTTGAGCATGATTTATTCTACTTTTTCAGAAACAAAGAACTTGAGCCATGAACAAATGACGGCGACTCGTTCAGCCATGATGGAGATGAAAAAAGCCGAGCTAAAATCCTATCTAGACATTGCAGAATCGGCTGTCGAACCACTGCGAAAACAGCGGGCATCATTAGAAGAGGTGCTGACGATTTTACGTGAAATTCGATTTGGTTCAGATGGCTATATTTTTGGTTATGACAGCAAAGGGACTCGTGTGCTACTCGGGCAAAGTGATGCAGGGCTTGGAGAGAACCTGATCAACATGACCGATAGCCACGGTAACTATCTTATCCGCGACTTGATCAATAACGCGAAAAAAAATGAATTCTCGATTTATTACTTTCCCAAACCTGGCGAGACTACACCACTGCCTAAGTTAAGTTATTCCGTTTACCTACCGCAGTGGGATCTCACCATTGGAACAGGGTTTTATACTGACGATGTCGATGCTGAAATTGCAGCCATGGAAAAAAGAGCCGACGAACAGCTCACCAGCAGCTTATGGACGTTAGCTTCTATTGCTGGTGTGATTGTAATAATTGTCGGTGTAATGGTTGCTCTACTCAATCGAAGCATTATGCATCCTTTGGGTATTCTTGATAATTCAATTCGTTCTTTTGCTAGTGGTGATGCCGATCTAACCGCACGTATGGAAAGCTTTAGCATTCCTGAATTTGCCCGTTTAAGTCGAAATTTCAATATGTTCGTTGCCAGCTTACAAGAGATCATTCAACGTGTTCATCAAGTCGGCCAGCAAGTGGTAAGTGAAACGGATGCCATGACGCAACGAGCAGCGCAAGTGGATGATGTAGCATCAAACCAACGAGAAGAAACTGAACAAGTTGCTACGGCCATGACAGAAATGACCACCACGGCCCATGAAATTTCCAGCAATGCTAGCCAAGCCGCCCAATCAGCAAAAGAGGCTGAAGATCAGGCACTAGATGCACACACCATCGTCGAATCAGCAGCACAATCTGTTCAAGCCTTAGCGGTCGAAGTTGCAGAAGCTAGCCATGTGATCTCCAAACTGGAGGATGATGTACAAAATATTTCTCGTTCACTGGAGGTCATTCAAGATATAGCAGAACAAACAAACTTGTTGGCGTTGAATGCTGCAATAGAAGCGGCTCGAGCAGGAGACCAAGGCCGAGGCTTCGCCGTTGTCGCGGATGAAGTCCGTAAACTCGCCAGCCGAACTCAAGACAGTACTGAAGAAATTCACACCATGATTCAGCAATTAAAATCGGCCTCTGATAATGCGGTAAGAGCGATGGATTCCAGCCAAAATCGAAGTACATCAACCGTCGAAGAAGCCAGCAATGTTGCTAAAGCGCTAGAAAAAATCCAGCAATCGATAGGAACGATAATGGATATGAACTCACTGATTGCAACCGCAACCGAAGAACAGAGTATCGTGGGGCAAGAAATTTCTCAACGGATTGTGGTTATTTCAGATCAAAGTAGTCAATCTGCCGATCTGGCCAATGAAAATAGAAGTGGTAGCCAAACATTAAATGGTCGAGCCCATGAACTTTATCAGTTAGTTGGTCGATTTAAAGTATAAACGCTACAGTGTTTACACTGTAAATAGGCACATCACGTGCCTATTTACCCTTCACACTATTCCTTATTCAATTCACCACAGCAGACATTCCGGTTTGATACTGCACCTGATATTGTTTTGGAGTCAGGCCAAACTTATTTTTAAATAAACGAATAAAGTAAGAAATATTTTCATAGCCGAGCTCCAATGCCGCTTCCGTTACAGACAAATATCGAAGAAAAGATTTAGCTTGCTGCAATTTTATTTCTGTTAAATAAGCGCTGGGCGTTTGTCCAGTAATCTGCTTAAATTTTTGGCTAAAATGAGACAGCGACATATTCACTTCCTCAGCAAAATGGGATACCGACATCGATCTTCCCTGTTCAGATTGCATTAAATGAATGATTCGACTAATAGGATGATGTTGGTGCAATGAGAGGATATCGTTACACCCTTGGCGTTTCAGCAGTTCATAGACTAACTCCTGACTGACCAGATCCAGTAAAAAAGAAAGGTTAGCATCACCACTACTCAGTATTTCTTGTGTCCGAGCATGCAATGAAAAGAGGCGTTCATCTAACTTATCTAGCTGAAAAGAACTCGTCTTTTGACCAAGAGCGGGCTTGACCTCTAATACCTCTTCCACTCGATCAATCACGCTATCCACCAAACTATCGCTAAATTCATACACAAGGGCGTTCGTTGGCTCCGGCATCGACATGTGGACATCTGTATAAGGTGACAGTAACACACATTGCTGTTTCGAATAGCGAAATGGCTGGTGCTGATTAATGCGAACTTCTTTGCTGCCTTGCAAAATCGTACATAAACGTGGCATATCATAGCAGTGATATTCACCACTAAAGTGCTTAGGTAAGTGGTAATAAAGTAAATTAACTTTGTCTGTCGCAAGCGCATACTGTGTTTCATCAACACGGCTAAAACTATGGATTGTTCTCATTCGTCAGTCGGTGCGTCGTTACTTTCATCCTCTTATCATAATCGGGTATTGAGATGATCGAAATAGAAAAACGGGAAATTAACGTGGAACAGCGGTAAGAGAAAGGAATAAACCGACCAAGCAGGGTATTCACTTGACATCGAATACCCTGCTGACCATTACATCGCAGCTTTTAGAATCTCAATGATCTCCGCCTGTGTCGCTGCTTTAGGATTGGTCAACCCGCAGGCATCTTTGAGGGCATTATCAGCAAGAACTGTAAAATCTTGCTCTTTCACTCCTAGCTGAGCAAGCCCAGATGGAATACCGACCGCCTCTGATAATTGGCAAATAGCTTTAATTGCCACATCAGCTCCTTGCTCTATCGTCATGTCAGCGATATTTACCCCCATAGCCTGGGCAACATCACATAAACGCTCTGCTGCAACTTGGCTGTTAAACCGTTGGACATGAGGAAGCAACACGGCATTACAAACACCATGTGGTAGGTCATAAAACCCACCAAGCTGGTGCGCAATGGCATGTACATAACCCAAAGAAGCATTATTAAATGCCATGCCCGCCATAAATTGAGCATAAGCCATATTATCACGAGCGGAAATATCATCGCCCTGCTTAACGGCTTGGCGTAAATTTGCTTCAATCATTTCAATCGCTTTGAGTGCAACAGCATCGGTAATGGGGGTTGCTGCCGTAGAAACATACGCCTCGATCGCATGAGTCAATGCGTCCATCCCTGTTGCTGCCGTAAGTGAAGCCGGTTTTGCCAACATCCACTCGGGATCATTTACCGACATCATAGGTGTCACATGCTTGTCCACAATCGCCATCTTTATATGACGTTCATCATCGGTAATGATACAGAAGCGGGTCATTTCTGATGCCGTCCCAGCCGTTGTATTAACAGCAAATAAGGGTAATTGTGGTTTTACCGAACGGTCAACGCCTTCGTAATCTTTAATTTCCCCCCCATTAGCGGCTAATAGTGCAATACCTTTGGCACAGTCATGCGGTGAACCGCCGCCTAGAGAAAGTACGCTATCACATTGCTCTTGCTGTAATTTTGCTAATCCCTTTTGTACATTTTCAACTGTTGGATTCGGTTTAGTTTCATCAAAAATAACGGAAGAGACTCCGACTTGGCTAAGCAAGGCCATGACCTTATCTGCCACACCCATTTGGTTTAGGAACCGATCCGTGACAATCAAAACTCGCTTAAAACCATGAGATGCAATAACTTGAGTCGCTTCAGCTAGGCAACCTGGGCCCATTAAATTCGTGGAAGGAATATAAAATACGCTAGACATCTTTTGCTCCTGAGAGGGTAACCCATGCTGATATCAATTTCTCACCGAGAGAAATTCTGTGGGGCGTAGGCTAGCAGGAGCAAAGCAGCAGAACTAACCCATTTTTTACAAAAATAGTCGAGATTATTTCCAAAGGCAAAAAGTTTTTCAACCGCTTGAAATCAGCATTAAGTCTAATGTTAATCTCCTAAAGTGTACCCATAGTGAATAGACATTAATGTCACACAAGAACCAGCGACAGCTTAGAGTATTATTGAGCCAACAACTCAGATAACTCTTGTTGCAAGCGGTCTAATTCCGCTTGTTGCTGTTCGGCTTTCTTCTGATATTTTTCCACTTTTTTAGCTTTTCCCTCACGGCCAGCTTCTCGCTGATCATTTTGGTAGTCTTTTATTTTTTCTTGTTTCTCCTCAATAGCCTCTCGTAATTGCTCAGCTAATTGCTCAGGAGTGCAAGATTGGTGTACAGCTCGTAAGGCTTTCGTTAAACCCTGTTCTTTTTTCTTGTTGCCCTGTTGCTGAGCACGATCTATTTGAACTTCAATTTCACACTGCTTTCTCTCACATCCGGTAAGCTCAGAACAAGAGGGAGATGCCCAAACAGAACTAGAGTAGCCATACATCAGCAAAGAAAAAAGAGTAAGCCGTGCATAGCGCTGAGCTCGGCAATCTAATACTTTCATTATTATCATCCTAACAAGATCTAAGGGTTAAGCAATGTACGCTCTTGTAAACATTCATAGTCCCCCATTTCGAAGGCGCGACAAACCCAAGGCCGCTGTTCGTAAATAGTACACATAAAGGTTTCACGATCTAAAGCCGAACACCATCCATCTTCCAAACGACGCATCGTTTCCCCTCCCCATTGATCAACCGCGATGTGCTGTTTAGGCACCCCAGTGTCACTAATAATCATCACTTCGAGCCGACAACAGCAAGCTCGACAATTAGAACAGCTGACTGAAGATGAGGAAAGGGAATCAATAGAAGAGGAAATCGGAATCTGAGTTATCATGAACATCTACAATGAAAAAGCGTATCTCATGATACGGCAAACTGAATAAGAGATCTAAGTAAAATAGAGACGCTCATTCAGCCTGCCATAGATGATCGAATAGGTGAAATCGCCATTAGATCCAGCCTAATAATAACCACCATAAATAGTCTAGTGGCATTAACAGGACAACCGTTATCCCAGCCAAAGGCAACGTAACTTTGACTAGCTTGGCTAACGATTCATTGGAGAGTTGCATCGCCACAATCAATGGCCCCACTTGGTAGGGGAAAATTACGGTAGAAAAGCCGATGACTTGGGTCATTAAAACGGCAGATAAAGAAAAACCACTTGCCTGAGCAAAATCGGCAGCCATCGGAGACAACACCGTCGGTACACCTGGAATGGTCGCAACCAAACCTGTCAGGGTTGAAATGAGCGATAATGCCATAAAACTTAAGAAATCATTATCACTGGACGTAGGTAATAAATGACTAAATAGCTGCCCCATAGATGCCCCAAGGCCCGATACATTCACCAATGCACCCAACCCTAACGCCGCCGCAACAAAAATGACCGTGGCAAAATCAATAGAACGATTAAATGCTTTGGGCTCAACCACACCAAATTTTGGCATCAGTAAGATAACCGCTGTGGCTAGCCCGACCCAAGCAGGATTAACGCCATGGATCGAATCGGTCACCCAGAAAAATAACGTGGCACCAAGTAATGCAATTACTTTTGTCTGCTGCTTACGATCATCCGCCGTCGGAGCCACTTCAGCCACCTCCGGACTCGTAATTACTGCGGGGAAAAGGCGCAATACCAACCAAACAAGCAATAAGGACTTAACAATACCTAAAATGGGAAAGTGCAGTAATAAATATTCTGTATAGCCGAAATGTAAACCAAATAAGGTTTCACTGGAACCCGCCAAAATCATATTGGGAATATTGGATGGTAACACCGCAAAGCTAGGCATATTACACGCAATGGCCAGTGCGACAGCAATACCAATTCGTCCATTACTGCCTTTATTAAACCCAACACGTTCAGCTAGAGCCATACCAATTGGAACTAAGACAACGGCTCGTCCCACAGATGAAGGCATAACAAACCCTAGTGCCATCGCCGTCGCCACTAAGCCAAAAATGAGCCGAGAATAGCTGAGCGTTAAAAACGGTGCAATTAAGGCGGCAACACGATCACCTAAACCGGATGATGAAATAGCTGCACCAATGACAAAACCAGAGATGATCAGCCAGACTGCCGTTGATGAAAAACCGGAAAATAACAAACTCGGTTCAGCCAATTGAAAAACCGCAGCCAACGCAAAAAAGATTAAACCCGTTAAAAATGGAGGTAATGCTCCCGTACTCCAAAGTGCCAACGTCAGCAACACCACAGCGGCACTATAAGAGAAATGAAGCGAATGATCAGAAAGTGGAAACATGACCATCAACGCCGATACTAGCAGCACTCCGATGATCAAAACTTGTTTGATACTGACGCGTGTGAACATATTTTAGGCCCCAATACAGAGAACGAATGTACAAAAAGTGTGTCGTCTTCTAAGATAGCCGACAACCGATGACGTTTTAAGGGCAAATTATGACAATGCACATTCCCAAAGCGACAATGTTATCTCCCAGCAATGTCGCTTATACATTGGACGCCAATCGCCCTGTATTAACGCATGGGCGCAGCATGTTAGCAGAATCGGGCATCGTTCCTCATGCGCATCCCCGAGGGCAACTTCTGTGGGCCGCCTCTGGCGTATTAAGAGTCACCAGTGAGCAAGCGATATGGGTTGTACCTTCGACTTATGCGATGTGGATTCCAAGCGGGGTTTATCACCAAGTGAACAGCGAAACCAGTGCAAAAATTCGCAACATTTACATTGACCCTTCTTACTCAGTTAGAGAGCACGAAAAAAGTGTCGTCATGCTCGCAATGAGCTCACTGATGCGGGAAATTATGCTAAGGCTAACCGAAGAAACGGTTTCTCCGATTGATGAAGCAAGGTTACAACGATTAGGATTGGTTGCGATTGATGAATTAGAACTGCTTCGTCCGCTAAAAGTACGCTTACCATCTGGTACGGATCCAAGATTACAGCGATTAATTAATCATATGGTGACTCATCCAGACATTCCCCACGCCTTGCCTCAACTTTCACAATTAGTCGGAGCGAGCGTTAGAACCATTGAACGGTTATTTAAAGCAGAGACAGGAACAACGTTTAGACAATGGAGAAGCCGATTTCGATTAATGAACTCTCTCGACAAACTCACTCAAGGAGAGAGTACCACCTCAGTAGCGCATGCATTAGGGTACAAAAGTGTCAGTAGTTTTATTGCTGCCTTTAAAAACCAATTTGGCTATCCTCCTCAAGAATACTCACGCCATCTTGATAATCAATAACCCCCGATAAGGCTTTTATAGGGTACTCGCTATCATCAGAAACACGGTATCGATGCAATACTGTGGTAGCTCCGCATTAGGCTGGTACAGAAAGCGCCTGTGAAAATATTGCTTGTAACGGGACAAGATTCGCATGCACACCTGCAATATTCGCTTCAATCCACTGCTGTTGAGTAATCGATGGCCAAGTAAGTTCATAGCCGAGAATGAACACCATTTCCTCAAAAAAGAAACGCTCCACACGGCCATTACCTTCACGAAATGGATGCAATAAATTGATATCACAAAAAAGATCCGCAATGGCTTCGATCAATACTTCCCGGTCAGATACATGGTTAAGAAGTGGAATTTTTGAAAAAATTTTTTCGGCTTCAGGTTCAATTCGATTTACGGTACAAAATCGAGTACTTCCTTTAGCAATATCCACTTCACGAATCTGGCCAGCCCAAGCGTAGAGATCTTGAAACAAATAGTAATGTAGGTATTTGTAATGAGCGAAATGAAAATCGACTAAACTACGCACGGAAGATTGATAATGACGATAACGGTAGGCAGTAAATTCCGCTTCAGCCTCAGCAAACCGATCAGCATCTTGTATATTCAGTAAGTTAACCAGAAGTTCAGTATCTGGATAACAATACTTATCGTGTTTTGTTCCATATTTATCGCGCATAATCACGTTTTAGCTCTTCAATCGAGCGTTTCTCGCTGCCTGCCTTTAATGACAATCCTTCATAAGCCAAGCTAACTTTAAAGTTTTCCATCTTAGGCGTAAATAGGGGCTTACTCTGTATTAGCGATGAGTTCGATGTTTTAATCATTATATGCCCAGTTGTTTTCCGTTTGTCATTCATTACTTGGTTGACGATCATCTCACCAGCTTCTCCTAAATTAGCAGTGCTGATTTACACTGTAAATAATGTCGAACTTTATCACTGGAGTTTACACTGTAAATCAGCCATAAGATCGGTTAATTGTAATCGTAAATGGTGCTCTACCTGTTTTCGGCCGCTATAACCATGGCGAAGGGCACAAAATTGCCATGAATGTTGTTGTAATACTTTTGCGATGAGTAAATCAGAAACTCGATCGATAGGCATCTCTAGCAACCACTGTTCTATCCAAACCGCCACACTTTCATAGTTTGCGCCGCCGAGAGCATAATGATAAATGAGGGTTTTAGCGTCGGTATTGAGTTTATTTTCATGCCATCTCATAACACACGTTAGCAGAGCTCGAACAACCTTTGGCTCCAACTCTTGCAAAGTCTCTTTCAGTTCATATTGCAGATAAGGAGCAAGCTGCCTTCTCGCCTTATCGAGCCAATCAACGTGTTTACTGTAGACCATCAACAAAGAATAGCAACCACTAGCTTGGTCACGATGTGAACCTATTTTTATCGGATGAAAATCATTTTTGTGCCAAAAATGAATCAACTCAGCCGTCGCACCAAAACTGGTTGCAAAGTAGTCGCAAGGGTGTTGTTCAATAAAATGGTGTAATAAAGCACTGCCAAGCCCCTGATTTTGTTTGGCAGGATGGACAGCAATACGCATCACCCGCCAACATGACTGGTAAGCAGCCTGAGAGATTCCTAACTGATTTGCGATAGTTATTGGAGCGAGATGTCCTTTAGGACGACGCTTTCCGAGTTGAATGTGTTTAATTAATGCCGTATCAAGTTGACCTTCCCGTATGGCTAAAAGGCAACCTAAATAATGTTGTTGCTGGCGAGCAATAAAAAGCTGAACGTTATCGTCCGCTAAAAGATGAAACAAATCATTAGGAGAGGTTTGATAATGAGCATTAACCAATAATGAAAAAACCGCTTTCAATACGTCTGGTTGTTCCAAAAGTGTCTGCTTGGTGACAGGATGATAGAGCACCTCCGCCACATTCTGTTCATCAACCTCCAATGCCAGCTCATCATTAAGTAAAAAAGCTTGCCGATGCCATGCTTCGACAGGGTCGCCTATTGACCAGCGAATGGGGTGTTCCAAATGCAAAGCACGCGTCTGTGGACGAACGTGTTTTAGCCAATGTTGAAATTTAAGTGTGAAACCTCGCCCACATCCTTCATAACCATGAATGGTGCTCGAAAAAACGGCTCGGTGATAATGTTCAACAAATAATTGAAGAAAAGGAAGGGGGAGCGCGGCAGCTTCATCAACGAATAATAGATCGCATGCTGGACGAGAACGCTGTATTTCATCTGCAGGCAAATAACGAAGTTCTGACGCTTGATAACGGAGAACGCCTTTCGAATATTGTGCAGAAGGCAATAAACGCAAAGCAAAATCAAATACGGGCGCAATAGCAGCAAGCGTCGGTGCGGTCACGATAATTGAAAGTGAACGAGACTGCATTAAGCGAGCCGCCGCCATACCTAAAGCACTGCTTTTGCCGCGTCCACGATCAGCGGTTAATACCAATGGCCGTTTTCTGTGCCCTTCCACCACACGAATAATCTGCTCAACGACCATCGTTTGCTGATCAAAGCTCTGTGGCTGACTCTCCTGATTCCAGACAGGAATCGCTGGCCATTCTTGCTCGTTAATCACCATCAGTTGATGTAAAGCACGGGTCAACCAACGTTTGTCCGCACTAAGGAGCGATTCGTTATGGCCCAAAATAAAGAGCAAGCCGCCACCAACTAAAGTCCCCAATGCTGCACTAAAACTATTGGCATCCCATCCCGTCGACAAGTCACAGATCAAAACATCACATTCTTGTCCTAACAAACGTTGACCTTGGTTATACGCAATGGCTTGAGTAGAAAATAAATCAGGTCCACCTAGCTGAAAAATAGTGGGGCTATCAAGCTGATCAATACCATATTTCAGTACCGATCGCGCCCATTCTATCTCAGCTTGAAAATATAAGCCTAACCGATAGTTGCTCGCGCATGCCGAAGATTTCAGCTGTTTGAGATATTCGCCAAAATTTATCATTGAGTTCGTCATAACAAATCAGATCATAAAACAGAAGCAGCTATGGTAGCACAAGCACAAGTCGCTCACCCACACCCCCAGTAATCGATTTATCATCAGAAAATTTGGAAACCTTTATATAAACTAACTAAAAAAATTATTCATAACGACAAATTATATTTGCTTTATCGAAAGGATAATTTGACTAATTATGCACCTGAACGCCAGCATGGGGCTGGATATTAAGGAATAAAAATGCAATGAAATCTTTCATAAAAGGACTGCTCATCGCCGCTATCGCAGCCTCTAGCCAAATAAGCGCACAAGAAAAAGTACTCAATGTATACGCTTGGGGAGGATATCTGCCAGAAAAATCACTTAAGCACTTTGAAGAACAAGAAGGGGTTTCCATTCATTATTCAACGTTTGAAAATAATGAATCCATGTACACCCGACTAAAACTACTCAAAGGAACTGGATACGATGTGGTGTTCGCTTCCGCCTATTTTATCGAAAAAATGGGGCGAGAAGGGTTACTTAGCGAATTAGATCATGAGCAAATTCCTAATATGAAAGAGGCAATGCCATCCTTACTTGGTCAAGCTCACGATCCCAATAACACTTATTCTCTTCCGTACATCTGGGGAATTACCGGGTTGAGCTACAACCACGCCTTTTTACCACAGGGCATATCACGCTGGGCAGACCTATGGGACGTTCAATATGAGCAACAAATCATGCTGATTGATGATATGCGTGATGTTTTTGGTATGGCACTCAAGTTAAATGGATTTAGTATTAACACGAAAAAGGAATCAGAAATAGAAAAGGCTTACCAATCATTAGTCGCCTTGAAACCCAACGTATTGCTCTATAACTCAGATGCCCCCCATGTTCCTTATGTCTCCGGAGAAGTCACGCTGGGCATGCAATGGAATGGTAATGCTTACCAAGGTCAGGAAGAATTGCCGGAACTCACTTTTGTAATGCCAGAAGAGGGCGCGGTATTGTGGATGGATAACTACACCATCCCATCGGGCAGTGAAAATAAAGCTCTGGCACATAAGTTTATCAATTTTATGCTTCAAGCAGAAAACCAAGCGGAGATCGTCAATAGCTTAGGTTATGCTTCAGCCACACAAGCGGGAAGAGCGCTATTACCCGACACTTTACGCAATAACCGAACCATTTATCCAACAGAAGAAGAGATGGTAAAAGGGGAATTTATTAATGATGTCGGACCGGAAGCTTTGGCCATCTATGATAAATATTGGCAACGGTTGCGTAATCAATAATGTAATAGTGACTCCTATAAAATAGCCCGCTAATGCGGGCTATTTTATTCTGGTTAACTTAACTTTTGCTGCACAAAATCAAGAATGTCTTGCATCAACCGATCATCCACTTTCTGCAGGTTCACCGTCAAAAGGTGCCCTTTACGCGTATAGTGAGCTCGGCCTTTGACCAATTCGACCTTATTACTGGCTACTTTTTTAGGGGGAACCAGAGACTGAATCCACTCTTCAATCGTCTCCGTCACTTCTTTAGTAATACGAGCGACTCCTTGTGAGTGACAATGCTGCCAAACATACCCATCATGTTGCTGACATTTAGCCAAGAGTTCCGTTTGTTGCTCCTCTGTCAGCTCATTAAATTGTTTGTGTAACTTAACAATTGTCGGACGACCGAGTTCAACCACGTTTGGATAGGCCTGTAATAAAGCCAGCGGTAATGAAGCCGCTTTTAATGCACCACTCACTAAAGCTTCGCTACATTGGAACATTTTCGCTAATGCTTTTTGATCTTCTGCAGCACCGCTATCGAGCTGTGCTTGCATCTCTTTTCCTTTTTCATACAGCGAGAGCGGTTTATGTGCATTGGCAACATCGGAAAGGAATTTTGCATGCTCAGTATTGATGTTATCGGCAACGTAGACCAAAAAATCTTGCTTGGCTAACAAGCATGATTTCCGACGGCGGCTACCATCTAACACCTCAATTTTACCATCCTCTTTCCGGCGACCCACTGCTGGAAATTGTTGACCACGTTCACGTAATGAATTCAGAATGTCAGCCAATGCATGTTCATTAAGAAAGGATTGCTCACGGGCATTTTGAGCAAAAACAACGGTTTTTTCTTCTATTTCACCAGCAGGAATTCGGACCAATTCAAAAGTCACCAAATCTTCACCCGCCACAGCAAGTTCAATCACTTGAGCTTGCGCTTTCGCAGCAGCTTGCGCTTCTTGAGGGGTTGAAGCTCGTCGTTTATCTGCTTTACCAAATAACTTCGCATTCAGCTCAGACGTTTTTATTGCCATTTTTTATTTACCCCTGATTCAATGAAGTCCAATGTGTATGCAGTACACGCTCTAATTCTAAGGCACTTTTTTGCACCGCATCCTGTGCGGTTGCTAAGGTTTTCTTACCGCCCTCAAAATCACTGGTGGTAAGATCAAAAACCGTACTATAAGTATCGGCGCAAGTTTCAAAAGCACGGCTACGAGGTATCGTTGCCATCATCACCTGATCACCTAATAAATAATTCATTTCCGTTAAAACAGACACCTGTTTCTTATTATCATCTTCAAACATCGTCGGCATTAAGCGAACAAATTCCAGCCCTTTCCAATCATCGGGGAACATTTCATAAACGGTCGGTAAATGTTGAAAAAAGTTAACCGTGGAAGCCCAGTCCAAACGTTTAGCTGCACAAGGAATAAGCAGTGCATTTGACGCATACATCGCGTTCCATACTAAAGGATCCACATGTGGCCCAGTATCAATCATGATAATGTCGAATTCATCGGCAATTTTATCAATCAATTTCTCTTTCAATAAACGAACAATATCTAATGATTGATTTTGAGAAAGATACTGCCAAGCCTCTGCGTTAAACATGGCATCTTCCGGAAAGGCAGAAATGGTTTTTAAATTAGGGTATTGAGTCGGTAGTAGAACATTTTTTTGTAAAAAGGCTTTATCAATCTCAGTCCCTTCAGGGAAATTATCCAGCATAATATCAACCGCTGAATAAATATTACTGTGTTCAGCCAAACTGATCTGTGGGTTTAAAAACAGACGTAAAGAGCCTTGTGGATCCAAGTCAATCAAACAGATACGATAGCGCTTATCCAAATTAAGCGCTAGACAAGCCGCCAAATGCACAGCGGTCATGGACTTGCCCGTCCCCCCTTTTTGGTTCTGTACATTGATGATCCAAGGTTTATTGTCTGTATTCTTCTTTCGCTGATGGAATTTAAGTACCCCAGCCGCATCCATCAGCATATGAGCTTCAGCAAGAGAAATAGAGTAGTGATTCGCATTATTTTTCGTAAATTGATGCCCCGCCGCCTCTAGTTTAGCGATCGCTTCATCAAGTTTACGACGCGTTAAACCTGAGCGAGTTTCCATCAAAGCCTTTGACATTGGAGGAAAATGCTCATCACGACGTTCTTCTAATACAATCTCTATTCGATCAGCTTGCACCTGCTGAGTCTGTTCAGCAAGCTGATAGAGATTCTCTATTGTTTGTTCTCTTTTCATAGTCATTTCCATAACTGATTCCCAGCCACCCATTGTACAGCAATTCACGATACACACAATAAAAAGGTGAACATTCACTTATAGATACTAATCACAATAAATAGAAATACAGACATCAATTGACGTATTATTGACATTATGCTGACGGTCATATTCTTTGAAATTTAGCTAACAATACCTTAATTAAGGTGAAAATTTTAAATATTACAACGTCACATATTTACAATGTAAACCGAAGAAAATTGATCCAAGAGAAGAGAAAATCATTTTATTCAACATAAAAAAGAGAAGATGGAAAATAAGGCACCTAAATCCTGAAAGCCATCTCATCGGAACGATTACTCAGAATAGATAAACTACGGTAGATGTATTTTCAATTTAGCTTTGCCATTATTTTTCTAAAAAAGGGCATATATAACCTCATAAAATGACGTAATTTAAGGCACAGCGAGTAAGTATAATGAGAAAACAAGCATAGAATAGGAAAATTTAGCCTCCCGACATTGTTTATATCTCGATTTGGTTAGAAAGAGAGCTCACACAATAGAATGGAACGATGATCAAGGATGCTATCATGATCATCGTTCCATAAAAATCACGCTCTAGGGAACAATGATCAAGGAGTAAATCGGTACTATTAGAACCCATCGAGGTGGAAAAAAGGATCCTTAGATAACGGAAAGATGATCAAGTCTCTATCCACCACCGGAAGCATGATAAAAACGGAGTGATTTACGGTTAATGTCAATTACAATCAGGCTTCCTCCTAGATAAGTAAGCCTAATTAGCCATAAAAAGAAACTGAAATAAGGGAAAGAAAAACAGGAAAATAGCCATGATCATGCTTTCGTTATCATACTGTAAAGCCAATAGGCGAGGGAAGTCTGTACCAAGTGTTCACTCAATCATATCCAGATGTCCGTTATCCGAAAATCTCTTATATTTCCCGTTATCTTGATCATCGTTCCAAGGCTTAACAAGGTGGAAAAAACAGCAAAAGTATCAATGGAGAACAATCTCTCCCCAATGAATGTGGATAAGTTGTGTATCTTTCTTGATCATTGATCCTGCGAGCCATTGATCATAGATTCGAACACTTGATGATCATCGTTCGAGCCTTGTTTGATCATGCTTACTGAATAACGATGATCATCGTTGCAGATTTGACATGATCATGCTTCAAGAAGTTAAAAATAAATATTATTTAAAACCAATGAGTTAAAGTGAAAACCGCAGCCTGATCATTAGATCATATTAATCAATACTTATCAGAATAATCAAAAAGATCAGTTATTTAAAAACAATAAATTTCTCTTTATTTATGATCACTTTTTCTTTATGCTTCTTGGAACTATAGCGATATTACGGCTAGTGCAATACGGAATGAACATGATCTCTGAAGAAAAATTGCTGATAAACGCCCCCAGAAGCCACAAAGATGGCCATCTCTTTGAAGTTTCAGAAGCCGCCGTGGATTGGATTGAGCAATATCAGCATTTCAAAGGTGTTACAAAAAGTATTGTTGAACTATTGAACTTAATTTCATTGCGTGGCTTTCGAAGCCGAGATGGCTTGGTATCGACTACAGAGCTGATTGAAGCAACGGATGGTCAACTTACAAGGGCAGCCATTCAACAACGTTTAAGAGCAGCTGTCGCCATTGGTTTATTTAAACAAGTTCCTGTTCGTTTTGAAGAGGGGCTTGCTGGAAAAACCATGCTTCACCGCTTTGTTAATCCAAATCAATTGATTTCGGTTTTAGGTTCTACCAGTTTAGTCACTGAATCGGTTAAACAAACGGAAAAACGTAAACGGTCAAAAGCGTTAGCACAAACGCAAGTAAACCAGCGTTTATTGCACGAACATGGCCTAAATACTCCCCCAGCAATGAAAGATGAAGCTGATCAATTTGTGGTTTCCCCCACCAATTGGGCTGGGATCATTGATCAGGCACTGGCTCCTCCACGGACTCGAAAAAGTTATCAAAAATCAATGGTATCAATTTCAGGTACTCGCGCCGTAATTGAAACTCGATCATCAAAAAATATTATGACCGTTGACGATCTTATGACTTTATTTGCCCTGTTTACTTTAACGGTGCAATACCATGATCATCATCAAGAAGACTATCAGCTCAATGCTAAATATGTTCCCAATAAGACACCGCTCTATATTACCGATATTTTGTCCTTGAGGGGCAAAAAAGACAGCGGTCCAGCACGTGATTCCATCCGAGATAGTATTGATCGAATCGAGTTTACGGACTTTCAATTGCATGAATTAACAGGACGCTGGCTAAGTGAAAATATGCCCGAAGGCTTCAAAAGTGATCGTTTCCGTTTTCTTGCACGCACGATCACCGCTTCAGAAGAAGCGCCTACCGAAGGCAGTGATGGTGAGATTCGCATCAAACCTAATTTGTATATCTTAGTTTGGGAACCCTCATTTTTTGAAGAATTGATGACTCGAGATTATTTTTTCTTATTTCCACCGGAAATTTTAAAACAACACACCTTAGTGTTTCAGCTCTACTCGTATTTTCGTAGCCGTATGTCACGCCGTCATACCGATGTGATGTTGTTGAGCGAATTGAATCAAAAGCTTGCTCGAAACATTGAGTGGCGGCGTTTTTCGATGGATTTGATCCGAGAGTTAAGACGTTTAGCTGAAAAAGATAAAGCCGACGATCACTTCATGGTTAACTTATGGGGTTACCATTTAACGGTGAATACCTTGTTCGAAAAAGACAAAATTACCGATTATCAGGTTGACATAAAGTGTGATGTTGAAGAAGTTCTACGTTACTCTCGCGCCAAAACTACCAATGCGGGCAAGCGCAATATGGCTCCAACACTGCCAAATCCATTGCGTAATGAAATGGTTTCTAAACAACGATTGGATGAATTATCCGAAATTATTGATGGTGAATTTGAGCCGATTCAGAGAAAAGCCCCTTCTCCACGTGGAAAGCTTGGCCGTCGAGTCAAACAGCGTAAACATTTGGTTGAGATTAATGCTGATGAGATAACCATCACGCTATCTAAATACACCTCTCCAGAGGCTCTAGAACGTAGTATTACAGCGCTCGCGGCAATGACTGGACATGCACCTTCATCCATTCGAGAAGAGTGTCAGGAGTTGATAGAGAAGCTTGATTGGTTAAGAGCTGATGATGATATCATTCCTTACGAAACGCTCAGTAAGATTATTGATCTTTATAATAAACAAAATAGTGACAAACACTTGTCTATCGAACGCGTGATTTCAGGCCTAGCGGTGCGTCGAAAAGTGTGTAAATTAGTTTATGAAGGGCATTTGGATGATACCGTATTTCGAGCGCTTGATGATGTTGCTATCGGTATTTAATAGGATATGGCAGAGATAAAAAACCAACCGAACCTTGACCTTTTTTTGACAATGCTGACGGTAAGACAGCGGTATGATTCTTTACGAATAGACAACCTTTTGTCCTATCTAAATATTGATAGATTGGCTCATATTGTTACATTCAAATATGATGTTGGCGAGCTCCCCCCAAGGGCTCGCTTTTTTTTATCCTAATTTTTTGCTGATCCAAAGGATATTTCCTCTCTAATTTCATGATCCCTTGATCATGTTTCCATTGTTTTTTGTAGGTCAATTTTGATCACTAGGACATTGGGATCTTGATGGTGGGATCTACTAAGATAATTCAGTATGGATAAAATAAACAATCGTGACTTAAGTCTTTAGCAGACGCGGAAATCGATTATAAATGAGAGATTGATCTGTTTTGTTTTTTGAAGATAATTCCTCAAATGTACTTCTATACTGAAGGTTGAGCAAAAGATAATTGAGTGATTTGTTGATTAGATACTCGAACTCTCGCTTTAGTCACACTCTGGCTTAAATCTGCTTAACAAGGTTTTCGCCTTTTGCTACAGATTACTTGTCCCTGACATGGTTTGTTCGGAGGTTGCAATGTCTATAAATTCAATTGACCATGATGAAATAACAAATATCGCAAATAAGTGGGACTTCACGGATGAAGTAGAGACACAACGCCCAGTGAAAAATCTTAAGTCTGCCGAAGCTCGTCGTCGTATTGAAACACTACGAGAAATACGAGAAAGCGGCTTAACCATTGAGGAAGCAAAGGAATTGGGTCTACTTCACTAGAAGTGCCTAAATGGCGAATTGATAAGGGTGGCATTAGCCACCCTTTATTTTTTGCGGTTTTGTTGATTTTAGGGGGCTAAGGCAATATTTTGCTTCTGAATTTTGATCATTTTTATGCTATATTCAGCCCCACGTTTGACTGATTGTAGATTTTCTCATGCCTTTTAACCTTGCATTACTCGATGCAGAGCAGAAAAACAAAATAGAGCTAGATAAACAGGCTTCTTTTTTAGTTTGGAAGATGAAGCAGGCAAAATGTGGACCTGATGTGGTCACTAAGCAGCTTTCCAAACTGGTTTCTGAGCAAGAAAAGGAGTGGTTTCAGCAGTCAGTGGATAAATATAAACGAATAATGGGTGTCGCGTAGCGTTCATTATTAAACAAAAATGGAACATTTTTGTTTACCCGTCGCATTAAATTGAACTAGAGAGAACATCCCAATGGGAAGAAGTTTTGAAGTGCGCAAAGCCTCTATGGCCAAGACTCAAGGCGCAAAGATTAAAGTTTATTCCAAGTATGGTAAAGAAATTTACGTATGTGCAAAAAATGGTGGTACGGATCCTGACATGAACTTGTCGCTTCGTCACCTGATTGCAAAAGCGAAGAAAGATCAAGTTCCTGCACACGTTATCGAAAAAGCGCTTGATAAAGCGAATGGTAGTGGTGGGGAAGATTATCAACCAGCACGCTATGAAGGTTTTGGTCCTGGTGGTGCAAGTGTAATCGTTGACTGCTTAACCGACAATGGTAATCGTACTTATCAAGACGTTCGCCAATGTTTTGTAAAAACGGGCGCAAAAATTGGTACTCCGGGTGTTGTGGCACACATGTTTGATCATCAAGCTGTTTTCCAGTTTAAAGGTGATGACGAAGAGTCCGTGCTAGAAGCTCTGATGATGGAAGATGTTGATGTTACCGATATTGAATCGGAAGAGGGGGTTATCACCGTTTTTGCTCCTAATACTGAATTCTTTAAAGCAAAAACAGCCTTAACGAATGCCTTTCCTGAGCTAACCATTGATGTGGAAGAAATTACTTTTGTTCCACAAAATCAGACAGTTGTTAGTGGCGAAGATGCAGAAAAATTCCAGAAGTTTTTAGACATGTTGGATGACTGCGATGATGTCCAACAGGTTTACCACAACGCGGATATCGCATAAAACAAGCTAACTGCCGAGTTTATCTCGGCTTTTTTGTCTCTATTGATTGAGGCAAATTGCACTTACCATCATTGAGCATCATCACTTTAATAAACATAGACCTTCCAGCCGTAATCAGTTTGGGATTCGAGGTGCTTTTCGTATGAAAGGGTTTAATGCGGAGAGAAAAATAAAAAGGAGTTTGTATGAAAGTCAGTTTCATTGGTTTAGGTGTCATGGGGTATCCGATGGCTGGGCACCTTGTTAAAGCTGGGTTTGAGGTCACCGTTTTTAATCGTACCACTGAGAAAGCGTTAGCATGGGCAAAACAGTATGGTGGAAAAGCGGCAAATTCAGTGGCTGAGTGTGTCGCGCAAGCGGATGTTGTTTTAACCTGTGTCGGTAATGATGACGATGTCCGTAGTATGACCACGCATGAGCAAGGTGCTTTGGCTTACATGAAGCCGGGAGCAATATTAGTGGACCATACTACCACTTCAGCTTTACTGGCCCAAGAAGTGGCAGCAGCTGCTGCTCAGGCTGGTATTCTCTTTATGGATGCTCCCGTTTCTGGTGGGCAAGCTGGTGCTGAAAATGGACAACTCACCATTATGTGCGGCGGCGATAATGTGCTCTTTAGTGAGCTTCAGCCAGTGTTTAATGCTTATGGTCGCTCATCTGTCTTGATGGGGGAAGTAGGACAAGGGCAAAGAGCAAAAATGGTGAATCAAATTTGTATTGCTGGTGTATTGAATGGTCTGTCTGAAGGCTTAGTACTGGCAAAACAAGCGGGGTTAGATATTCCCACCTTAGTTTCTTGTTTAAAAAATGGTGCGGCCGGATCATGGCAGATGGAAAACCGAGCCATAACTATGGCTGAAGAGCGTTTTGACTTTGGGTTTGCGATTGATTGGATGATTAAAGATCTCGATTTTTGTCTCGACGAGGCTAAGCGGCAGGGAATTCAGTTACCCATGACAGAAAACACGGCTCAAAGGTATCAGGAGCTATCTTCGCAAGGGTTTGGGCGTATGGATACATCGGTACTCATTAAAGCGCTTACCGAGCGTTAATGCTGAGCTAAGACGTGATTAACCATGGGGCTAAAACCTGGTTCGCCCCATTGAGTAAACTGAACTATATTTTGATAAGGAATTAAGCCTATCGTTGAATAACAGCAAAGACTGAGTAAGTGAGGCATTATTATGCGAGTAATGATCGTTGATGATCATGCAACAAATCGAGAGTTGTGTCGTATGATGTTAGCCCCCATTTCGGAGCATATTGATCTGTTTGAGAATGGCCAATATGTTGTTCAGGCCATGCAAAAAATGTCGTTATTACCCGATATTATCCTACTGGATGTCATGATGCCGGTAAAAGATGGATTTACTACCGCTCAGGATATTCGCCGCGCTTTTCCAAAACATCATATCCCTATCTTATTTCTCACGGTATTAGATGATCAAGAATCGTTTGCTCGTTGCCTTTCATTAGGGGACGACTTCATTCTAAAGCCTGTCGAGAAACGCGTGCTGTTAGCGAAAATACAAGCTCATTTTCGCATTGTACAAATGCATCAGCAATTAAGACAACAACGTGATCAACTGCAAGCCTATCATGATCGAGTACAACAAGAATATGCCATTGCCGAGTCTATCTTTCATCATCTTATGGATGAAATGAGTGTGCAAATTGAACCGATTTATGGGATTCATTCTATGTCCAGCCCCGCCACACTCTTTCATGGTGATTTAATATTGGTTGCTCGTCGCGTGCATGGTGGCGTCTATGCCATGATTGCCGATTCCAGTACCGATGGACTGCCAGCGGCAATGGCGAATATACCTGTAACCCGTGCTTTTTTTTCATTGGCTGAGCAAGGCTGTGCTTTGAGTGAAATGGTGACAGAATTAAACCAAAAGTTGATTAATTTTTTACCGGATGGAATCAACCTTGCCGCACATCTATTTGAAATACACTCTAATGGGTTTGATGTGTCTTGGTGGGGAGGAGGGTTACCAAATAGTTACATCGTATCGCCTTCAGGCCAGTTGGTTAAACGGCTAGTACCGACTCACCCCCCATTAGGTGAACGGGGGACAAAGGCGTTTAGTTGCGATATTAAACACTTTAAATTAGACCCCGGTCAGAAAATTTTTTGCTGTACGAAAGGGTTGACTGAGGTGATGAATGAGCAAGGTGAACCATTTGGAGAACTTCGTTTAGAAAGGTTATTGACTCAAGAGGTAGAGAATCAAACGGTAAATAGCGTGTATGAGGCGATTGAGCAATTTTCGACGAAAGAGCAAAAGACGTATCTCTCTTTGCTTATGATGTCATTTCCAGTGATTAATGCGAAATGGATCCCCTCAAGTCGTGAATCATTACTGAGCCCCATTCCTTGTAAAAGTGAGCTCTGTTTTCCTGCTCACGTATTAAAACAAGTGATCGTCATGAATGAAGTTCGCGCTTTTCTCAAAGGTATAATTCATACCAATCATCATTTAGATTTTCTTTGTGCGATTTTATCTGAGCTTTTTGCTAGCATGATCGAGCAAGGGTTACTACAGTTACCTGTATCGCTAAAAGAGGATCCTGAAGGCTTTCTTCACTACCACTAACTGCGAGAGTCGGCACTTCAATCACTTACTGATGAATATAGTGTTACCTGTGAGGTTCATTATCAGCCTCAACATCAATTTGTTGAATTCTATCTGACGCATAATGGTCATGTTCAAGCATCCTCGGGTTCAAGTATGTCTGGCACGGATTTTCTCTTTGCTTCTCAGCTTTGTGAATCACTTAATTTCCTCCACGAAGGTCAAACGATCCATGCCATTTATCGATTCGATACTCCAGCTATCTTTCCTGATATTGCTCACTTTATTCGTTAATCAGTGACGGCATCTTTGTTAAATTAATGGCATTCCATAGCAAGATAGCCTAGAAAACCAGCATCGCTTAGGTGAAAATATGCCCATCAAGTGATGTAACCCTTACTCTGAATATTGAATGATTTAGCTCAGCAACGATTTTTTATACACTGCGTAATAAATGGAAAGAATGCCGTAAGGTGGAGCATTATGTGGAAGGATTTCATTGCGCTCTCGGAAGATAAAAAATGCGTTATGGCATGTTTGCCGAGTGATACAAGCGTTACTCCAGAACTGAATAAAATCGGTCTCACTGAATCATTGGTAAAAATTGGAGCGGGTAAATTTTGCGTGTTGGATGAAGCCGTTAATCGATTCATCAATAGCGTCAAAGAAGGCAAAAAAGCGGCTCGTGAAGGTATCGTGATCGCGGAAAAAAGAAATGCGACCGTTGAGATTGTCGTGAGTGAACAAGATATGTTAGCGACAATGGTGGTTACGGGAGCCTATGGTGGACGAGGGTTGTATGGCAGTGAATTGGTGCACGCTCTTGCTAAAGCCTATGTTATCAAAGGTATTAACAAACTGGCATTAAAAAAAGTGCTCGTGATGAGTAATACACTTAAACCGGGTGAGATCTTTACTCAACCAGTGGCTCAGGGTAAAGAAGCCGTTCAAGGGCAAGATGCTCAATTTATTCCATTAGTGGAGGATGTGACAACCCGTATCCTAGCACCGAAGGTGGTCAAAGGTGAGCAAAAAGTTGATATGCGTAATTTGGGAGAAACGGTAACTGTTGGTGAAAATGAACCCGTTATGCGTCGTAAACCCTCGACACAAGGGGAAGCGGGTTACACTGTGTTAGGAAAGGTAATTCCGGCTAAACCAGGTAGTGAAGCCGTGTTGGTTGCCGGCAAAGGAACCCATATTTCGCCGACAGATCCAAATCTATTGTTGGCAAGTCAGTCTGGGATGCCAATCATTAAAAACAAAACGGTTGATGTCGAAAACGCGCTGTGCCTGAATAATGTCAGTGTGGCAACGGGTCATGTTAAGTTTAAGGGGAGTGTAGTGATTTCTGGTGATGTTGAACCGGGAATGATTGTGCGCGCAACAGGCTCAATTACCATTGGTGGTTTTGTTGAATCAGCGGATGTACAAGCACAAGGTGATATTGATATTGGTAAAGGCATTATTGGACATACGGTATTTGATGATGAGGCTAAAACTTGTGTTGTGAAATCTGGGAGAAGCATTCGCGCTAACTACGCTCAGTTTTCTGAGTTGCAAGCATCGGAAAATATTGAGCTTGCAGTGCATAGCATGAGCAATAGCATTCGTTGTGGTAACGATCTTATTGTATTAGATAAAAATGAAAAGCAAGGGACATTGAGTGGTGGAACTGCGAAAGTTGGCGGGAAAATCATCTGCTTAAATTTAGGGGTAGAAGGTGATGCAGCAACAACGGTTGAGGCGTTTGCGCGTTATGGGTGGTACAAAGATAGAATCGCTAAACATAAAGATCATTATAAACAAGCTCAAGAAAGAACCATGGATGTGATCCGTCGGGAGTTAGAATTGAAAAAACGACCAAAAGCGGAACGAATGGAAGAGGAATTGGTCGAGATTGATCAGCAAAAACATCAAGCTAGTGAACATATGGAAAAAGTTAAAGAAGCGGTTGAGCTACTTAATGACGAGTTTGAACAGATGTTGGAACTGAATACCATCGAAGCTAAAGGTAAGATCTTTACCCATGTGACTGTGCAGTTTGGCGATGAAAAAATTACCACCAAGCGGGTACACGGACCGTCAGTTGTCTCTTTTAATCAATATGAGATACAACTCTCATCAAAATTGGATCAAGAAGACATCGGTATATAACACTTATAATCGAATAGACTCTTTCCTATCCGTAATGTTTTGCTATCCACTTGAGATCTGCTCCTTATCAGCGCACAATCGGCAGAAAAATAAGGAGTAGAAATGGATCTTTCAGATATTCGTCGTGAATACACTCGAGGTGGTTTACGGAGAAAAGACTTATTGGTTGACCCGATTGACCAATTTAACCTTTGGCTTGAACAAGCGATTAATGCGAAATTAACAGATCCTACCGCTATGACGGTTGCAACGGTTGATGAACAAGGTCAGCCATTTCAGCGGATTGTGTTGTTAAAAAATGTGGATAAGCAAGGGTTTGTCTTTTACACCAACTTAGCAAGCCGCAAAGCTCAACACATTGAGCATAATCATCGAGTCAGTCTCCATTTCCCTTGGCACCCAATTGAGCGACAAGTGCATATCACCGGGGTGGCGGAAAAGTTGAGCACGTTTGAGAATATGAAATATTTCACTTCTCGTCCAAAAGAGAGCCAACTTGCGGCGATCGCTAGTCGACAAAGCAGCCGGATTTCTGCTCGTGGTGTACTGGAAGGTAAATATCTTGAGTTAAAACAAAAGTTTGCTAAAGGGGAAATCCCTGTCCCAAGTTTTTGGGGCGGATTTCGCATTCGTCCTCAAAGTCTGGAATTTTGGCAAGGTGGAGAGCATAGACTACATGATCGCTTTCTTTACAGCCAAGCGGAAGGTGAATGGCAGATTGAGCGGCTAGCGCCTTAAGAAAGAGCCTGCTAGGGGGATTCCCCTAGCAGAATACTGACTATCTATAGTTCGCGGAGTATCCGAAAACCGACATAGTTTGCGGCTGTCGAAGGGGCAACAAAGAGTTGACTATAAGCTTTTGCCATCTCCGGTGAGAAGCTCCATGCGCCGCCTTTTACCACACCTCGTGCATCATTCGTCCATTGCCATACATTCCCCACCATATCGTAGAAACCGAGAGGATTGGTTGCAAAGGAGCGAACAGGTGAGGTGCTTTTGTTTGACCACGGTGTCCCTGCCCAGCCGGTATTCGCTTGCCCGGCACTAAAATGATTCCCCCACCAATAATCCATTTTACTGCCTGCTCGAGCGGCAATTTCCCACTCATCTTCGCTAGGGAGGCGATATTTAAATCCGGTTTGCTGAGATAACCAACGAGTATAAGCTTTAGCATCATTTTGGCTAACACATACTACCGGAGATTGAGCGGTTTGAGTAAATCCTGGTTTCTTCCAATGGTTACCTGAAATTGGTGCTATCGCCGTTTCTTTGACCGCCAAACAAATATTTTGGAGCTCAGCATCGGTTTGATAACCCGTTTGTTTAGTAAAGCGCTCAAATTCTCCGACGGTGACTGGCGTGGCACTTAATGCGAAAGCATGATCAAGGCGAACCTGACGAGAAATATTTTCACCTAGCCAATATTGACCACTTAAAATCGTGATCATTTCTGGCGCTTGCTGATCATTCTTTAAAGTATCGGCAAATTTATCGCCCATTTTTAATTCATTTGCTTCTTCATATAAAACGGCTCGCAACGTTTGGTCTGATGAGAGATCAATGTCTTGACGAAATGAGCGATAGCCTTCTTTTTCCACCACCACTGAATGTTTGCCTGCCGGTAGCATTACTTCAGCAGGAGAGCTTCCGTAGCGAACTCCATTAATCGATACGTTGTCATGATACTGATTAGAACGAACGACAAGACTAACCCAAGCAACTTCCTGTTGCTGTCGAGCTTGCTGATTTTCACCCGGAGCAAAACAGTATTGAGCATGAATATTAAGCAAAGAACAAGGAGCTATGGTTGTTGGGCGAGCCTCTAACTGTGCTTCGATGACTGTTTTAAATTTATTACCACTATAAAACCCAGACTCTAAGGTCTTATAACTTAATAAATGAATATTGAGTGAGACATTAGCAAGGTGTTGCTTTACCACGGATGACTCCGTTGTCTCATTAATCAGCCATGTTTGGAACTGTTTGACCGCTTTTTGTTGAGCCAAGTCTGCCGTTTGCTGATTACATTGTTGTAGTGTCATTGAAGCATCGCAGACATTAGTAAAACTGACTTTTTGCACGCCAACTTGTTTCAGTTCTGTACGAAGACGTTCACTACGAGCCCGAAATTTATTTTGTTCCAACAGCGTGATTTTTTGTGAAAGGGCATCTTGACTGGTTTGTAATTGCATCAACCGAGTTTGCTGTTCTTGCAAGGCCTGTTCGGCGGCTAAGCGTTCTTGCTGGTTCTTCTTTACTTCAGCCCAAGCCGCTTGGTAAGCATTTTGAGAAGCCACAATATCCAACTCAGGCTCATCGATCATTTTGAGGTAATCATGCTCAAGATTGGCCTTTACCCCTTTGAGTTGATTTTCCAGCTGTTTGGCTAACTGGGTTAGGCGATCCAGCTCTGCTTGCTGATTATCAACTTTGGTGTGCTGAGCTTGGGTCGCTTTTTTGGCCTCTTGCCATTGTGTCTGGTGACTAAATAGTGCGTCATCAATGGCCATGACTGAGGAAGGAGTGCTTTCAGCCTGAGTTGATGTTGCCACTAAGCAAGGTGAGAGAGCGAATAACAGAGCGGATAAACCTAATCGCATTGTTGCCTACTTCAGTTAAAATTTTGAAAATGGTTGCCACTATTCTAAACGAAAACGCCGTTTTGTCAGAAGTCATCTTTCAATAACTTAAGACCCAAACGGCGTTTTAACCACAGCTTTGTGAAATCAGACCAGAAAATCACCGAATTGTGGGGAATTATTCACTTTTATTTTGACGAAGTTTTACCCAAATTGTGTCATTGCCATTAATGGTGACGACACGGTTATAGGTTTCATATCCATCTTTAGCAACCGTGACTTGATGTCTGCCCGCCGGTAGAACGATTTCAACGGGTGTACTACCGTACTGAATACCATTAATGGTAACAATATCATTGTACTGATCAGAGCGAACCTTTACGTTGGCCCACTGTTTGTTATCATTTTTACTGGTTTTTGAATCTGCGGAACTTTTTAAACAGTAACGGCTAGAGACATTCAGTAGTTTACATGCAGCTACGGCTTCTGGTTTGGCTTGAAGCTGTGCTTGTAGCTGAGTGAAGTATTCATTATTGCCTTCAAAGCCACTGCGGATCACTTGGCTCTCTTGCACATGAATATTCAGTTCAACACCACGAAGATTTTGTTTCGCTATCACAGATTCCGTCAATTGATCCAACAATTGTTCGCGGAAAGTATTCACCGCTTTTTGGCGAGTGAGATGTTGCCCTTGATTGGCACATTCGCCTAATGTCATGCTGGTTGAACAGGTGGTTCGAAAGCTGGTTTCTAACACTTTGCTTTCACGCAATTCTGCGCTTAATCGTTTGACCCGTGCTTCGATTTTGCTTTCTTGCAGGTTAGTAAATTCTGTTTTTAACCGCGCATGTTTCTGTTTCATTTGTGACAGGCGCATGTCACTTTCAGTGATGGTTTGCTGGTTCAACAATTGCTCTGACTGATTTTGTTTCACATCGGCCCAAGCTTGTTGATAGCGCTGCTGGAAAGAGACTAAATCGGTATCAGGATCTTCAAGAAGGCGATTATACTGTTTATCCAACGCCGATTTGGCACGGTTTTGTTTGGCTTGGAGTTCTTCACTCTCGCGTTGTAGACGTGCCTGTTCATTTTTTAATTGTTGAAGCTTGACTCCTTCGGTTTCAAATTCTGAAGCAATACTCTCAATTTCATTTTGTTTAATGCTTATTTTTTCATCAATGGCCGCCACAGGATCTACCTGTGTAATTTCTTCCGCGGACACCGATGCAGATACCCAAAAAGGGCTTAGCGCAAGCAGTAGCGCTGGGAGGTGATATTTGATCATTAGGTCCCTGCAACAATTCATATAGCCACGATTTTGTGGCGAAAGACAAACTTTTGACAGCATAGTGATACGCTGACTCATCGTAAAATTTCTCAGTTTCAAAGCACAACAGTATACAAAATCAAACAACTAGGTCACTGATTTTGTATATTTTATAACTGTACACACCTCATTTTGAGCAGATTCTCGAAATATGCAAGCTCCGATTTTCGATCTGCTTTAACGTTTTTTAATTGAACACTCATTGACCGTAATTTATGTGCACTTGATCATTGTTCCGAATCGAGGTTAGTGATGATTTCTTGCTTGTAGCACGAAAATGAATCAATGAGATGAAATGGCAGAAGATAATGCGTGTCGTTTGGGCTTCTGACGAAACTGTTATATTATGCCACAAGGTCACTGCATGAGATCACGATCATGAACCTTTCCTCGTTGAACTTCTCGTTAGAATCGCCATCAAGAGCCAAACTTTTGTCGCCTCGTCCTGCAGAATTAATTACCCTACCGACTCATATGGAGTGTCATGAACACAGCTATACACAAATTGTGATTGGTCTAAAAGGGTTGGCCGAATTTGAAATCTCAGGTGTGGCGAATGTTGTTGGTTCAGGCCAGGGATGTGTGGTTACATCAAGCACTGATCACGCCTTTGGAAGTATGGGAAATCAATCGGATATTTTGGTATTGAATCTACCACAGCCTGCAGAAGATGACCCATTAACTCTTCAGAAAATCAATGACTTGTCTCAGGTTGAGATTTATTTCCAACTTGATTGTTCGATTCAAAAACTGATTCAGATGTTGGTGTCGGAAATGCGAGCCAGCCCTGAGGATTTACTTTTAAGTCGAGCTTGCAGTGATACGGTCTTGGCTTTGTTGCTGCGCCATATATCAGCCTTTGACGTTCATCGGAAAGAATCTCGCTTTGATTTAGAAGTGATAGATCGCTATATCGAGCAGCACCTAAGTCGACGAATCTCTATTGCTCAGCTTGCTGGTCGTGTGTACTTAGGAGAGAGTCAGTTCCATCAGCTATTTAAAGATCAAGTCGGTGTGACGCCTCACCAATATGTGTTAAACAAACGGGTGGATAGGGCAAAAACCTTGATTGAACAAGGGCAATTTAGCCTTGGGCAAGTTGCTGAATTAACGGGATTCTCTAACCAAAGCTCTTTCACTCATACCTTTTCACGCTTGCAAGGTATTTCTCCCTCCCAGTATAAAAATCGCTTTTACCGTTAAGGCGATTTTGAGCTATTTTCAGTATTTTCTTACGACAGTGATTGATTATTTTTGCTGTTGATAAGCAGTGATTGCTAATAAATTACTGCTTATGAGCGATAATATGATGTGATAGTGTTTAATCTTTGTTAAATTGACGAGTTTTTAGTAAAAATATCGGAGTTTTTGACAAGTATTCCTCATGCACTCAAAATACACTGCTAGCCATTGTCGGAAATCTGGAGTTGTTTCTCCGGATGTGAGATTGAGGAATACACATGTTTACAGCAACGGATGTGTTGAATCCCAAGTTCGTTGAGCAGCCACTCAACAAACTCTGGATGCAGATCTCGCCACTTTATATGGTGGACGAATCGCAATGGCTAAAACAATTACTTCCCCTCGCAATGCCGAGCGACACTGAGTTGTCAGCCATCACCAACAAGACAACCCTTTTGATCGAAGCAATTCGTCGAGATAAAAAAGCCATACAAAAGATTGATGCCTTACTGCTTGAGTACAGTTTAGATACTCAGGAAGGCATTTTATTAATGTGTTTGGCAGAAGCGCTGATGCGAATTCCGGATAAAGAGACCGCAGATGCGTTTATTAAAGATAGGCTCGGTGTTGCTGATTGGAAATCGCATTTAAAGCATTCTGATTCCGTGTTTGTTAACGCATCCACTTGGGGGTTGATGTTAACGGGCAAAGTGATCGGATTAACTCACCGTGAGCCTCACAGCCCCATTCAAGCTTTAAATCGGTTGGTGAGTAAACTTTCAGAGCCAGTAATTCGTCAGGCCATGCATCAAGCGATGAAGATCATGGGATACCAATTTGTTCTGGGTCGTACAATGAGTGAGGCTCAAGATAATGGCCGAGCGATGTGTGAGCAAGGTTATACTTACTCTTTTGATATGCTGGGTGAAGCGGCGATCACTCAACAGGATGCTCAGAAATACGCTCAAGATTATCTGCAAGCTATTGAAGCGGTTGGACAAAACAAAACCGGTGCCCATCGCTCGGCGTCATCCATATCAATCAAACTTTCGGCTTTGCATCCTCGCTATGAAGTAGCGCATTATGCGCGAGTCATGAGTGAGCTTTACCAAACGTTATTACACCTCTTAGAACGAGCAAAAGCCTTGGATGTGGCGATCACCATTGATGCTGAAGAAGCGGATCGGCTTGAGCTGTCCTTACAACTTTTTGAAAAAGTGTACCGTTCGGAATCGATACGAGGTTGGGGAAAGTTTGGGTTAGTCGTTCAAGCGTATTCTAAACGAGCTCTACCCACTTTAGTTTGGTTGACAGGGTTAGCCAAGCAGCAAGGGGATTTGATTCCAGTCCGGTTAGTGAAAGGCGCTTATTGGGACAGCGAGATAAAATGGTCGCAACAAGGTGGCTATGCGCATTATCCTGTCTTTACTCGTAAAGAAGCAACGGATGTTTCCTATCTAGCTTGTGCTCGCTTTTTACTCAGTGAATCGGTTCGAGGGCACCTTTTCCCACAGTTTGCTAGCCATAATGCTCAAACCGTTTCAGCTGTTGCGGTAATGGCAACCCATAAAGATTTTGAATTTCAACGTTTACATGGCATGGGAGAAGCGCTCTACAAACATGTGATGGTCGCCTATCAGCAACCGGTGCGTATTTATGCCCCAGTAGGTAGCCATAAAGATCTCCTGCCTTATTTGGTTCGTCGATTACTTGAAAATGGTGCCAACAGTTCATTTGTTCATCGTTTAGTCGATGCTCGTTGTCCGGTTGAAACATTAACGGCTCATCCGGCCCATCAGTTATTGGCGCTAGAGACGTTACACAATGGCAATATTCCTCTGCCCCCCGATATTTTTCCTGAACGAAAGAATGCCTACGGCATTAATATCGATATTGAAAGTGAAGCCACACCTTTTATACAACAGGTTAATCATTATTTGAGCCAGCAATGGCAAGCCGCGCCTATTTTGAATGGAGCTTCGCAACTCGAAAGCATGATCAAGGCAGAGATCCTGCCTGAAGTTGTCACTGCGCCGTATGATCGTCAAATTCAAGTTGGTCATGTTTTTCATTCCACCCATGATCATGTTTCCGTCGCGATAGCAAATGCTCAAGCCGCATTTTCTCATTGGAGTGAAACGCCCGAACGTCAACGGGGGAAGAATTTGGAAACATTGGCTGATTTATTAGAAGATAATTTGCCAGAGCTTTGTGCTTTGTGTCATCAAGAAGCGGGGAAAACCATTCTCGATGCCATTGATGAAGTACGCGAGGCGGTTGATTTTTGTCGCTATTATGCCAAACAAATAGAGCATTTATCACCCGTCGCCATCACTGGATTTGATGGAAAATCTCGACAGGCTTCTCGCCAAGGACGGGGCGTTTTTGTCTGTATTAGTCCTTGGAATTTTCCTCTGGCTATTTTTCTTGGCCAGGTTACGGCAGCTCTAGTGGCAGGAAATACCGTAGTAGCGAAACCTGCAGAGCAAACTAGCCTCATTGCTGCTCGTGCGGTCGCGCTGATGTTACAAGCGGGCTTTCCTCAGGATGTTATTCAATTTATACCTGGTCGTGGTTCATCAATTGGCCAAGCGTTAACCTCACATCCTTCGATTGCTGGAGTGGCTTTCACTGGTTCAACGGCGACGGCTCAGCGGATCAACCAAACTTTAGCCGAGCGAGAGGCTGACCCCGTTCCTTTTATTGCTGAAACAGGGGGACAAAACGCCATGATTGTGGATAGTACAGCCCTGCCTGAGCAAGTTGTACGAGATGTGCTACGTTCGGCATTTGCATCGGCAGGTCAGCGCTGTTCAGCGCTTCGGGTTCTCTTTGTTCAGCAAGATATCGCGGATCGTATTATTGCCTTAATTCAAGGGGCAATGCAGGAGCTTTCTGTTGGGGTGCCTTATCGGCACTGTACTGATATTGGGCCAGTGATTGATGAAAAAGCCAAACTGGGTTTGCTAAAGCATATTGACCATATGACGAAAACACAGAAAAAAGTGGCTCAGTTAACCTTGAATGAGGCGTGTCAAACTGGTGATTTTGTACCGCCAACTGCGTTTGAGATTTCAGGTCTGGATTGTTTAAGTGAAGAACAGTTTGGCCCGATTTTACATATTGTCCGTTACCAAGCAAAAGAGCTGGCTCAAGTTGTACAACGCATTAATGCTACAGGGTTTGGTTTAACGATGGGGATTCATAGCCGTAATGAAACAACCTATCGTTGGATAGAAAAACATGCTCGAGTCGGGAACTGCTATATCAATCGTGATCAAGTGGGGGCTGTTGTTGGGGTGCAACCTTTTGGTGGTCAAGGCTTATCAGGGACGGGACCCAAAGCGGGTGGTCCTCACTATTTATATCGTTTTACTCAAGTGAAGTATCACTAACAGACTGAGCGAGGAATTTTCTTATGGTACATCAAGCCACCTGTTTTGCTGATGCTTTATCAGCTTGGGAGAACTGGAACCTTACTGCTTTTGATAAAAAATGTGAGTACTTACTTTTATTTAAACGTGAGCTAGAGAAGAATCGACAAGATTTAGCCCGAGTCATGACGTATCACCTTGAGCATGCCTCTTCTTTACTTGCTCAGCCTTATTGTTTAGTTGGGCCAACGGGCGAGACCAACGAACTATATACTGCAGGGCGAGGCGTTGCTTTAATGCTTCAAGAAGAACACAGTCAAGCTGGGCAATGGGCTATGTTTGCTCAACTTGTTTGTGCTCTTGTTGCGGGCAATAGTGTCATTATATGCAGTGATGATCGACAATTGACGGCACTACTACACTCTGTAGTTCAATCGGTTTCACTGCCGATTAACTTATTACAGCTAACCTCATTGGATGCCTACCAAACCTTAATCGAATCAGATGTTCGTAGTGTTGGTTATGTTGGGCACCGAGCACGAGAACGCTTGCTTAATCGACAATTAGCAAAGCATTCTGGCGCTATTATTAATCTGGTCTCTGAAACAGATTTTATTCAGCTTCCTACCGCTTATGACCCACATTTATCGCTGCGTTTTATTACTGAACGTACGCGAACCATCAATATTACTGCGGTGGGCGGAAACGCGACATTACTTGAGTTAGGAAGTGAAAGTCATTAATCCTTTGCTGCTTTTCTCCTCGGTGATTGAGGGGATGACAGAAAGCGATCTTATAAATAGAGGAAATATCAATGGAAAATAGCTTTGCTATTACAACAACCTTCATCATTTACTTAATTATGATGTTGGCCATCGGTGTGTTTGCTTACCAGCGAACCAAAAACTCATCGGATTACTTTTTAGGGGGGCGCTCTCTCGGGCCGTGGCCTGCAGCGCTGTCTGCTGGGGCTTCTGATATGAGTGGTTGGTTGTTGTTGGGATTGCCTGGCTATGCTTATGCGGCGGGGATAGAAGCTTTTTGGCTTGCTGGTGGTTTGTTGGTGGGAACATGGGCAAACTGGCTGATCACCGCCAAGCGCCTACGAACCTACAGCATTACCACTGATTCACTGACGCTACCTGAGTTTTTATCACGTCGATTCAATGATAAATCCAAACTCATTCAAACGATTTCTGCTTTCTTCATTCTTTTATTTTTCCTTTTCTATACCAGCTCTGGTTTAGTTGCCGGTGGAAAATTGTTTGAAACGGTTTTTGGGCTTGATTACACCACCGCCGTCATTATTGGGACGATTTGCGTGGTTTCTTATACCTTATTTGGTGGTTTCCTCGCCGTTTCTTGGACCGATCTCGTTCAAGGGTTATTAATGGCTGCCGCCTTGTTGATTGTTCCGATTGCAGCCATGAATGGAGGATTTGAACAATTAGAAACGGATTTAAGTGCAATTAACCCACAACTGCTTACGTTATGGGACGATATGAAAGGTCAACCTTTGTCGATTATTGCCATTTTGTCTTTAGTGGGTTGGGGTTTTGGCTACTTTGGTCAGCCACATATTTTGGCGCGTTTTAAAGCGGCTCGCTCAAACAAAGATCTTACCACCGCTCGTTGGATTGCGGTGATCTGGACGGCGCTTTCCATGTTTGGAGCAATGTTAGTCGGGTTGGTGGGCCTAGTGTATGTCACCCACAGTGGTACGATGACATTAGATGATGGTGAAAAAATCTTCATGCTGCTAGTTAATGCTATTTTTCACCCAGTGATTGCTGGTATTTTATTGGCGGCGATTTTAGCAGCCATCATGAGTACTGCCGATTCTCAATTATTGGTTTCTTCATCCGCACTGGCGGAAGATTTTTATAAGCAGGTTTTCAAGCAAGAAGCCAGCTCAGAAGCGGTGGTACGTGTTGGCCGCCTTGCCGTCATTTTGATTTCTATCGTTGCATTGATTCTTGCGATGACACCAGACAGCTCGGTATTGGGGTTAGTTTCTTATGCGTGGGCTGGGTTTGGTGCCGCATTTGGCCCGGTATTAGTGCTTAGCCTTTATTGGTCTCGAATGAATCGTAATGGGGCCTTGGCTGGCATTTTAGTCGGGGGAGCCACCATTGTGATTTGGAAACAGCTGACCGGGGGATGGTTTGATGTCTATGAAATTTTACCCGGTATTGTATTTTCAACTCTGGCCATTGTCTTGGTGAGTTTATTCACGGACGAACCAGAAGAAGCGGTTAAAGCACAACATGTTAGCTTTAAAAAGCAGTTGGTTGAATTAGACTAAGTCTGAGATTGCACCGGATTCTTGATGCCCCATACACGATGATGGGGCATTTTTATGATTTTTATCACAAAAATAAAAATGAAATCTGCATTTATGGAACGAATTGCCCAATATTACGTCAATTGTCAATAACGTAAATTAGGAGGATTGAGCTATGCCTGAAGCTTATTGCAGCTGTTGCCATAAAATTACCCCGCACAAAGTGGTAATGAGGCGCTGTCAAACATCAACGTGTTCTGGCTGGCAAAGCTTCCAACAATTTATGTCGTTATTAATGCATGGTGAACATTATTATAAAATGGAAAAACAAGGTATTTGCCGATTATGTAATCAACCTTCTTCATTGCCATCCACCAATTTCTCTCGTGCTAAAGTAATTTAAAAGTATTGCTGTGAAATGACAGACTCTCGCTATATCGAGAGTCTTGATATCGTTTTTCTTTTCTTTTCTTTTCTTTTCTTTTCTTTCTTCGCCGCTTTTCTTCCCTTTTTACATCTTCTCTGCTTTGCATCAATGTGTCATTGACTTTATTTATATTGGAAAGCAGTCATTAGATTGGGAAGTGAAGCAGAGTATTTTTATGCTTTTCCGTTAGTCTGTGGGCTGAATTATTCTAATTAAAATAGGAGTTTTACTCATGAAAATGAGTCTTAAAAGAAAAATGGTTCTTTCCGTTATTATTGCCATTGCGATAACCGCCATGGCTTTGGTTGCTGCTGGCTATCAAACCTTTAAAAAAGACAGTTGGAGAGCGATAGAAAGTGAAAGCCGAAATATCTTAATTTCCTATTCGAAAGGAATTAGCGATTGGTTTCTCTCCAAACAGATTTCACTACGAGGTTTACGCGAAGAAATTGAGGCGAATCCTCAACTTGATATTGTGGCTCATCTTAGACAGACCCTACGATCTGGTGACTTTAGCCTGAGTTTTTATGGCAATGAACAAGGGGAAATGTTTCGTCAAGATCCATCGTTAAACCGAGCAGGGTATGATCCTAGAGCTCGAGGTTGGTATCAAGAAGCCAAAGCGGCAAAAGCACCGATCACCACCGCTCCTTATATCAGTGCCACGATGAATACCTTAGTGGTGACATTAGCTGAGCCGGTGAACTATCACGGACAACTGATCGGCGTCGCCGCTTCTGATCTGGTACTGGAAAAGTTGATTAAAGACATTCTTGCTATTGATGTTCCGGGCAAAGGATACGCTGCGTTAGTTAACCAACAAGGGAACATCGTTGCTCACCCAAATCAAAAACTTATTTTAAAATCAACGGAAGAGATTGCACCACAACTTACCATCCGCGCTTTGCAAAATGCAGCGGCTCAGCATTCTTTGTTGACATTTTCAGTGGGAAATAAAAGCCATGTTTTAATGGCTCAAACTATCGAACATACAGACTGGATGTTGGTAATGGTGATGGATAAAGCGGTTCTTGAGCAGCCGTTAAATCAGATGTTATTGACGCAATTATCTATTGGTGTCGTGATCTTAGTGCTCATGGCTTTGCTTACCTCTTGGTTTGTGGCCCGCCAACTCAATGAGTTAAGCCATATTGCTGCAGCATTAGGGGATATTGCCGAAGGCGATGGAGACTTAACTCGCCGACTCCCTGTGAAAAGCCAAGATGAAGTGGGAATCTTGGCTGACAAATTTAATAAGTTTGTCGATAGGCTGCATGTCATGGTGAAAAATGTTCGTGATGTTACTGAAGCCTTAACCCAAGGTGCTAATCATGCTGCTAGCGCTGCGACACGGAGAAGTGAGCGCATCCGTACTCAGCAAGATGAAATAACAATGGTCGCTACCGCGGTAACAGAAATGGCTTCGGCCACGGCGGAAATTGCTGGTAATGCTGAGAATACCGCCAAAAATGCTAACCAATCGGTTGAATTAGGGGCACAAGGCTATCAACAAATGCAGCAGAGTAAACAGTCTATTGACCAATTGGCGAAAGAGTTAACGAATGCCGTTGCAATAATTGGTGAACTAGAGGTGCATGCAAATGATATTTCTACCATCCTTTCTACCATTCGAGCCATTGCTGAGCAAACCAATTTATTAGCACTGAATGCGGCCATTGAAGCAGCGCGTGCGGGTGAACAAGGTCGAGGTTTTGCTGTGGTTGCCGATGAAGTAAGGGTGCTCTCCCAGCGAACTCATGCTTCGACAGAAGAGATTCAAACGAAAATTGCTGGGTTGCAAAAAGTGACCAGCAATGCCGTTTCCGTGATGACGGAAAGCCATAAGTTGGTGGAAACCAGTGTTGATGATGTCAATCATACGGGGGAAAGTTTACATGCAATTAGTGATGCGATTCAGTTAATCAGTGATATGGCAACACAAATTGCCTCGGCAGCAGAAGAGCAATCACTCGTTACTTCGGATATCAACAGCAATACTGAGTCTGTGCGTGAGGTCAGTGATCAGCTGGCTAGCGATGCGATTGATGCGGTTCAGCAAGCCAAAGAGTTGCATGCGTTAGCCAATGAATTGGAAAAAGAGATTGCCCGCTTTAAGCTGTAGCTTGGTGCTGTGCCTTCTTCTTCGCCCTGACACATTGAGTCGGGGGGGGGATTTGGGATTGGTGGTTATCTGTGATAACGCTCCTTTGCAAAAGAGAGACAAAGTATTACCATTATCTGCGGTGAGTGGGGGCTTAACTCTCATTCGCTACACTGAATACGTAATTTATTTATAGAATTCTCAGGGCGGGGTGAAATTCCCCACCGGTGGTATACCCAATAGGGTGAGCCCACGAGCGCTCGATTTGTCGAGGTCAGCAGATCTGGTGAGACGCCAGAGCCGACGGTTATAGTCCGGATGAGAGAGAATGACAATCATATCTGCTGGCATGAAATGACGGTGGCTTAGTCATGTTTCTTTTACCGTAAGGTATGGATAACACGACATTAATCTCCATGGCATTTCTGTTGGTGGGTATACATCATACTCAGCGTTGATGCGCTTGCGCGATTCGCTGTATTTGGTGCATTTCGTTTACCTCATAGCCGCCCTGATTCTGGTCATTATTAGGAGTAAACCATGAATCAGCTATCTTTACTTGCCGAGTTTGGCGACCCTATCACCCGAGTTGAACATGCACTACAAGCCTTACGAGAAGGGCGAGGTGTTTTGTTATTGGATGATGAAGATCGTGAAAATGAAGGCGACATCATCTATGCCGCAGAGACATTAACCACTGAGCAAATGGCGCTGATGATCCGTGAGTGTAGTGGAATCGTCTGTTTATGTTTGACCGATGAACAAGCCAATAAATTGGCTTTGCCACCGATGGTGCAGCACAATAACAGCCAAAATCAAACGGCCTTTACGGTATCGATTGAAGCGAAACATGGGGTGACAACGGGTGTGTCAGCCAAAGATCGTGTGACAACGATAAAGACCGCGATTAACCCTGATGCAAAGCCGGAAGATCTCGCTCGTCCTGGACATGTGTTTCCTTTGCGTGCTCGCAAAGGGGGTATTATGGCACGTCGAGGTCATACAGAAGGGACGGTGGATTTGATGCAAATGGCGGGTTTGCTTCCTTCCGGTGTATTGTGTGAACTCACCAACCCAGATGGGACGATGGCAAAAACACCAGAAATTATTGCGTTTGGTCGCTTGCACAATATGCCCGTACTCACAATCGAAGATATGGTGCAGTATCGTCTTGCTTATGAACAAAAACTGGCTTAATTGATCGCGTCTTTTTATTGATTGACGTTATACGAAAAGGTATGAAAGTGTGATAACGCTCTCCATACCTTTTTCTTCATGTTAGAATTTTCCCTATTCTAGAGCGTTCTTGCTCTACCTTATCGACTTTGGGCTCATCATGTCATTTATACAACTTGGACTAAGCGAGGCACTGATTCAATCTGTGTCTGAACTGGGTTATCAAAAACCGACCACCATTCAACGTAAAGCCATTCCGGTTATTTTACAGGGACAAGATCTGATTGCGGCTGCTCAAACGGGCACCGGAAAAACCGCGAGCTTTGTATTACCGATTTTGCATAAATTGCAAAATGGTACCACTCAGCGTAAAAAACGGATTCGAGCGTTGATCTTAGTCCCAACTCGAGAGCTTGCCATTCAGGTGGCAAACAATACAGAGCAGTATGCTAAGCATACAGGGTTAACCACATTGGCGATGTTCGGTGGTGTTGATGAGCAGACACAAAAACAACGCCTGATTGATGGGGTGGATGTGTTGGTTGCCACACCGGGGCGTTTGCTGGATATGTATGGTCAACGGGCTGTTCATTTTGATGAAGTGGAGATGGTGGTCTTGGATGAAGCCGATCGGATGCTTGATATGGGCTTTATTGAACCGATTAATAAAATCATTGATCGTTTACCAAGAGAGGCTCAATTTTTGCTTTTTTCTGCCACGTTGTCGCACAAGGTTCGAGATTTAGCAAAGACAGCCGTCACCGATCCCTACGAAATTACGATTGCGGCAAACCAAGCTTCCAAAGTGAATATTGAGCAATGGCTCATCACGGTGGATAAAGATAAAAAATCGGCTTTATTGAGTCATTTGATCAAGGAAAATCAGTGGGATCAAGCCCTGATTTTTATCGAAACCAAGCATGGTGCGGCAAAATTAGTGGCTCAGTTAGAAAAGCGTGGCATTCATGCGGAAGCCTTTCACAGTGGCCGAAGTCAAGCGATCCGCGTACAGCTCTTAGAAGATTTTAAAGCAGGTAAAATCCAATACATGGTGGCGACCGGTGTCGGAGCTCGTGGTATTGATATTCAGGCGTTATCTCGAGTTGTGAACTATGACTTACCCTTTCCTGCTGATGAATATGTACACCGTATTGGGCGTACAGGACGAGCTGATGAGAAAGGGGAAGCCATTTCTTTTGTCTCGAAAGATAATTTTAAAAATCTTTGCATGATTGAAAGCCGATTAGGCCACTTAATTGAGCGCAGAGTGATTGAAGGATTTGAACCAAGCAAGCCGGTTCCTATCTCGATTCTTAACTATGTGCCTAAACATAAACGTGAACAATCGAACGATTAAGCCACTGGGTTAGCTAACTTTTAGGGCTAGGTGGTCGATGTTGAATCGGTGAAGAAGCGTTTCGTATCACACGATGTTTTGGTTCCCTTCGCTTTATTTAATGTGATGGATAGGGTTCAGTAGAGAGGGTCATGGCTAATGATGACCATTGCTCTGAAACAAAATCAATAAATTGCCTTACCAGTGGGCTTTGATAACTTCGTGAAAGATATACGGCCCAAAGAGCACTGCTTGGGACGTGGTAATCAGGTAAAAGACGAATAAGTTGTTGTGTTTGTAAGTGGTGATAGGCCAAATCATAAGGTAAAAGCACAATACCTTTTCCATGTAAGGCTGCCCGTCCAAGCAAACTCATATCATTGGCACGAAGTGTGCCATTGACCTTGACACTGTAGGAACGGTTATCACGAATAAATTCCCATTTATGGTTCGAAAGGTGGATAAAACAGTTGTGGCTGCGTAAATCATTGGGCTCATAAATGGAGGGGTGCTGTGCTAGGTAATCGGGGGATGCGCAAATAACGGTGTCCACCTGAAAAAGCCGTCGCGCGATAAGGTGATCATCCGGTTGTTGGGTAAAACGTAGCGCAATATCCACTCGTTCATCCACCAGTTGTGCTAATCGATCTGAAGCCAGTACATCAATGGTGACTTGTGGGTGTTTTTCCGTAAAAGACTCAATGGCATCGAGTAATAGGTGGTGAGCAAGGCCGATTGGCGCAGAAAGTCGAATTCGGCCCGATAAAGAGCGAGCCTGTTCCAAGGCGTGCATTTCCAGTTCAGCAGTTTGGTGGAGAATTTGCTCACATTGCCTAAGTGCGTCTTCCCCTGCGGCCGTTAAACTGACTTTTCGAGTCGTGCGATGTAAGAGCCGCTGTTTGAGCCAAGCTTCAATCTCTTGTACATGCCGAGAAACTTGTAATCGGCTGAGATTTAAATTCTCTGCGGCTTGGGTAAAACTGCCAACATTGGCAACCTCAACAAAACTGCGCATTGCGGTAAGCTTATCCATGATTCTCACTCATTAGTATCACCAATGGATACAATCTACCTCTTTTCTTGTTCTTTATCACGAATTCATCTCTGACTAAACTCAATTTTATTGATAACGAGAAGGTGAGGAGAGTCATAATGAAAGTTGCTGTTTTTGGGGCATCAGGTTGGATTGGTCAACATATTGTTGAGGAGGCCAAAGCGCGTGGTCATCATGTAGTGGCCATCGTTCGTGATCCCGCAAAAGTGAACCGTCAAGATATTGAAGTTCGTCAATGTGATGTACAGCAAGAGACGGATTTATCTCCAGTATTACAGGGTGTGGAGGCGGTGATCGCTTCTATTGGAGGGCGAAATACAGGGAACCATGATGTAGTGGCTCAAACCGCACAGTTACTGCTTAGTCAGTTACCCAAACAAGGCATTCAACGTCTATTATGGGTTGGTGGTGCGGGTTCACTGGAAGTTTCTCCTGGTATTTCGTTACTCTCACTGCCAGAGTTTCCTGAAGAATATAAAGCAGAAGCGGTAGCTCAAGGACAAGCGCTTGACGTTTTTCGAGATAGCCAAAGTACACTCAATTGGACATTTGTTAGCCCTGCTGCAGAGATCTTCCCCGAAGGTAAACTGGCGGCTTACCGAGTGGGGGGAGATCAATTATTGGTTGATGAAGAGCAAAATAGTCGCATTTCTGTGAGTGATTATGCTGTTGCGATTGTCGATATGTTAGAAACCGAATCATTTACGCAGCAACGTGTTGGCGTGGCTTATTAAGTGAAGTGAGGGCTCAAAGTGAAGGCTGAATGAGCCTCTCACTTTGAGTGAGATTTAGGTCAGATGCCAACAGTTTCTGCCTGCGTGTTTACTTTGATACAGTGCCATATCCGCTTGTTCAAAGATCGAATCTGAAGAGCCATGGCCGATGGTGGCTCCTACGCTAACGGAGACATGGCATGGTTTTTCACGCCATTGCTGTTGGTTAATACTTACAACCAGTTGTTCTAATTGTTGACCTAATGTTTCTTCATCATCAGTGGGTAAAAGGCAAGCAAACTCATCACCACCAATGCGATACACGGATTCGGTACCAAATATATTCGTAAGTTCGACACTCACTTGCTGCAGTACAAAATCACCAAATGGATGCCCAAAGGTATCGTTGATCTGTTTGAAGAGATCAACATCAATCAGTACCAGTGCATAAGGTTGATGCATTTTAGAGTACTGACATAAATCTTCAGCAAAAGCACGGCGATTCAGGATCCCTGTTAGTGGGTCTAAACGTAATTTAAGCCGGTGGGAATGGTGCTGCTGCTCAATGGTGCTCAAGCTGCGATCAACAAACCAAGCCGAAGTATTCATTGGAGAGCTCGGGTTTTGTGGGTCAAACTGGCGGACTCTTTGCTCTATCAGGTTAAGTTCTTGTCGGAAGATCTTAAGGAGTGAGCAGATACCTAAAATCATCATTAACGTTATTGCGGTTATGGGCAAAATGAGCAGAACGAGTTCATTGATGAAAGCGGCTCGAAAACGGTGGGCTGGAATATAAAGGCCTAACTCCCAATCGACATAGGGTAAGCTTTTTGTCAGTAAAGCCCCTTGAGTAAAGGCATTTAAATGGAAAAAAGCATTCTTTCTAGATACTTGCTCTAGCTGTAATAGTTGTTCATTCACGACAGAAAGCATCGTTCCGCTTCCTCGTTGGCGTAAAAAGAGTGAAACGTCGAGGTCTCCAACCATCCGTTTGAGCGTTTTATTCAGCATTTCTAAAGACATATCAACAAGCATCATACCTAAGACATGCCCCTCCTCTGAAAAAACGGTTTGGCCTAAACTTAAAACCAATTGTTCAGTATTGTATTCGATATAAGGGCCAATCCAGACGGAATCATGGCTTGGGGTTTCGATGAGGCTATACCAAGGGCGAGTTTCTGATACAAAACCTTCAGGGCGTTCCCAATCTGGGTAAGTTTCAATGAGATCGCTTTGGTTATTATAAAAAAAGATATAGTGGTTAGATTCCATCTTTATTTTATGAGCTACAGGCCAAGTTAGATTAAATGCGGGCTGCCCTTGCTCAATGCTATCTTTATCTAATAGGGAGATAAGAACCGAAAGTTGGCGTTCATTTTCTTCTATCATTTCATAGAGATAAGTAGTTTCTAGTGTGATCAGCATCTGTTCGTAACCAAGCTGATGCAAATTGGAATGCTTCTGATAATGTGCAGCCACTAAAACAAAGGTAAAGAGAAAAACAAGGACACTCAGCGAAAAAAATATTTTCGTTAATAAGTAATTATATTTTGAAAAAATTGACGGCTTTGCCATGAAAAAGTACATCCTGTAAGACTTTTCGGTATTGTAATGCATTTTCTTGCATACCAATTGTCGAACATCAATTTTGGGAAAAGTCTTACTTGTCTATTTTGGTTAAATGCGCTGATTAGATAAATGAAAGAAATAGATGGCTTTCTATTTATGTGAAAAAGAGAGATTTACACTGTAAAGCTTTAAGTTTGGTGTGCCACTTTTTATATTTTATAAGGAAAAACCTGCTTGTCGAAAAGTGGAAAAACAGGTTAGCTTTATGATTAATGAAATGTGTCGATATAGAGCTGTTCTACGCGTTCTCTTGCCCATGCTGTGCGGCGTAGAAATTTAAGGGAAGACTTGATAGAGGGATCACTTTTAAAGCAATTGATATCAATTCTTTGTGCTAAACCTCGCCAACCATAATGTTCCATTAAACGGTTGAGAATGTTTTCTAATGTTAAGCCATGTAATGGATTATTGGGTTGTGACTGAGTGGAATCTGTTTGCATAGAAGGGGTTCGGTCATGATTTGATGGCTAAGTATACCGTGTGGTGTTCAAATGTGCACCTTCGACATTACTCCTCGCTATCGTGCTTTATACTCAGTAAGATGAGTCATTATTTATTCTTGATGTTGTGGCTTTTGATGTAGGTATTCATGCTAATGGTGTGTTTCTCTACATGGATGGTGATTCACTCATTGCCGCGCTGCAACGCCAAGGTATTTGGTATCAACGCAATGTGAAAGAGCCATGACCCGAACTCGTATTCTTATTTCTGAATCAACCAACCCTTGGTTTAACCTTGCGGTTGAAGATACTATTTTTCGTTCTATGTCGGCTGAACAGCGAGTGCTATTTTTATGGCGTAATGCCGATACGGTCGTCATTGGCCGAGCTCAAAACCCTTGGCGAGAGTGTCGAATTGAACGAATGGAGCAAGATAACGTGAAACTTGCCCGTCGGCAAACAGGGGGAGGCGCTGTTTTTCATGATTTAGGCAATACCAATTTTACCTTTATGGCGGGTAAGCCGGAGTATGATAAACAAGTGTCAACTCAAATTGTGTTGACAGGGTTAAGTAAGCTTGGCATTGCTGGTGTGGCCAATGGTCGAAATGATTTAGTGTTGGAAGATGAGCAAGGCATACGCAAGTTTTCTGGCTCGGCATATCGAGAAACGATCGATCGTGGTTTTCATCATGGCACCTTATTATTGAGCGCGGATATGAGCCGGTTGGCCGATTACCTCAACCCAGATCCGAAAAAGCTGCAAGCAAAAGGGATCACGTCTGTAAAATCTCGTGTTATTAACCTTAATAGCGTGAAAGCGGATATTCATCATGAGCAAGTGTGTGAGGCTATCATTCAAGCTTATCTTGAGTATTATCAACAAACGATTTCGCCAGAATGGATTTCGCCAGAGCATTTTGCCGATCTACCGGGGTTTGAAGAAAAGTTTGCGAAACAGAGCAGTTGGTCGTGGAATTTTGGGCAGACACCCCCTTTTACTCATCATATGGATGAACGTTTTTCTTGGGGCGGAGTTGATGTGTATCTGGACGTTGAGCAAGGGGCTATTCAGCAAGCGACGTTATTTAGCGATATGTTAGAACCTTACCCAATGGAACGGGTCGCCAAACAGTTGAAGGGCGTAACCTATAACAAACAAGCCATTGCACAGAGCCTAGAACCATTACTTGAAAATATGCCCCAATTTGCTCTGGAATTGCAGGCATTTTCTCAATGGTTTGTTCAGCAGATAGATTAAATTTGGGCCTCTTCGAACGTGACATTGAGAAGAGGCGGCGGTGAACTGGTTTTTGTTCGGTTATTTACGTTTATGATGCTGGCGCTGCTTCTCTTTTAATTGATGTCGAAAACGAGCGAGATGAAAAGTGTGGCGTGGTGTGGGTGAGGGAGTGTGTTTTTTTTCACTCAACCGGTTTTGTTGATTATCGTCTACAAAAAAAGAGGCCACACTGGCGGTGAGTAAGCCAAAGAGCGTAATTCCAGTTAACATCAAAAAAACGGCCACGCCACGCCCAAATGATGTCACAGGATACATATCTCCATACCCGACGGTGGTGATGGTCGTCATCGCCCACCATAGCGCATCACTGTAATCTTTGATTGGGCTGGCACTGCCTTTTTCAACCAGATACACAAAAGCAGAGCTTAATATTACTGTTAGCAAGCTAGTTAACCCAACAAAGCTAAACGTTTTTTGGCGTAGAACTGCTTTTGTTTGACGCCATGTTTTAGGCAAGATAAATAAAATACGTAAGAAACGTAAGGGTCTAAGGAAAGGCATGGCCACAATCAACACATCTTGCCAATGTTGCATGAGGTATCGCCATCGTTGGGTACTTAGCAATACTTTTATGCCCAGCTCAGTAGCAAACACTCCCCACACAAGCCAGATCAATTGGTTGATAAAATGGCGTTCTTGTTCATCCAACTTAGCGAGATCGGGCACTAAAGCCAGAAGTACATAAATCAATGACAGGATGAGCATGGGAACTTCTGTTTTATGCTCAAAGGCGATCAGTAATTGAGTTCGTTGTTTATGGTCCATATAACGATTTTATTGCTTGGAAAAAGAGTCAGCGGATCACTATACGCTTCTCATGTGTGATCCGCTATTGTGTCGACATTAAAGGCGAGTAAGCTGAATGATGCGTTCACAAAGAGCTTCTGCCAGTTGGTGGCTGGCAAGATTGCGCTCCATAATGGCATGATCAAGTTTGCCTTGTTGAACAACCATTAACCAGTGCTCGATCATGGCGTGAAATCCCTTACTGGCTAGCATGGGCGTCCAATCTTGTAAGGCTAATTGGGTTTGCTGGTTATCTTGCCAGTGTTGGCCAGTAGTAAAATTATCAAATTCGTAACTTTGATTGATAAACTGTGCACTGACTCGTTCACAGGTTGTGCCGAACTGTCGATTCATGGACGCCTGTAATAAGGTTGTTCCTTGCTGCCATTGCACATCCAGACGAGCTAACTGATGACCTGCCATTTGATGAGTGACGAACACCTCTTGTAAATCGGCTTTGCCCGATAAGTTTACACTGTCGAGTGGATGGATAAAATCATCAAAGATAAAGGTACGTATCTCTCCGGGTAACGCATGGCGGTGTTTTTCCCAGCGTAAAGCGAGTAAATCGTGATATTGGCCTTGTTGTACTCCGACTAAATGTTGGTTAAATAGGGGGATATGGCGACGATTAAATCCGACGTATAACGGTTTTTGATACTGTTCGGCGAGCTCATACAGTGTTTCACAAGTGGCTGCATTATCGGCTAAGGGCTTGTCGACAAAAGTGGCAACGCCGTGGCGAAGAAAAAAAGCTGCGATGTCAGGATGCGCCGCAGTTGCAGCATGGATCATAACGGCATCAACATGAAAATGCAGGAGGTCTTGATAGCGTGAGCAGGTGTGTTGAATTCGGTATTGGTTCGCCAGTTTTTGCAAGTGCTCACTATTTCTGGTGCAAAAGATCCATTCAATACCGGGGAATTGAGTGAGTAGGGGTAAGTAAGCTTTCTGGGCGATGTCCCCTAAGCCGATAATGCCTATTTTCATCATAGAGACCTAAATTGGATGACAGTGATGAAAAGCCTAACATCCGTGACCAAAATCGATAGTTTTTTGAGTGAAAATTGGGAAGGCGATCCCTGCCGATATCGAAAAATAGGTGAGGGCAATGAGGCTTTGTTAAAAGGGACTCTCTTTATTTAATTCATTGCAGATTTCAATAATGGTTAACGAGAGCCCCGAGCGAATTACTTGTTGCTGACGCTGTAATTGTAAGTGATAAAATTCTAAGCCGATATCACCATCTGGCTCAATGATATTGAGCTGCAATAACCCCATTTTTTGTACAAGGTTAAGGGCTTCAATGGCTGCAATAATTTTTGGATCGGTAAAAACATATTCCGATCCATCACTATTGAGCTGGTTGCGTAACTTGATGATGGTTTCGATATCTTGGTAAACATCATCGGCAATGACGCCTAAACCGTATAATAATTTTAAGCGTACTGAAAGGTTACCCAGAGGGCCTGTATCGTCCAGCAATGGCCCAACGACAGATTGAACAGCAAAGTTGTCTTTGCGGAAAATACGTTGCATCAGTGTATCAATGGCTTGGGCTAACACTTCGACGGTGGTGATAAAAAATCCACGTACAGAAGGGGCTTCATTCAGTCGTTCTAAAATATCGGTTTCGTTAATTTTTTCTGCCATATACTGATCTAATTTAAGTTTGTGGTGGGAAGTGTATACGCTTCCCACCCGAGTGCCATGTTAAAGCTGATGATAAATCGCTTCAATTTTTTGTACTTCGACACTGTCTGCATCTAAGCCTGAATAGTGCGCCAGCGTTTGAGCAATGCCTTGTTCACGAAGTGAGTTTTGTAGCTCAACCGATTGTGGGTCGCTGGTATTGGTATATTTCAGAGCGGCGGCTATTCCTTTCAATAAGGTTTTATTTTCTAAGCCGTACTCTATTGTACCGAGTAATGGTTTGATTAATCTATCATTTGCACCTAATTTTCGCAGAGGTTGCCTACCAACGCGATCCACTTCATCCACTAAATATGGATTAGCAAATCGTGATAAGATTTTTTCTATGTAGGCATGGTGCAGTTTACGATCAAAACCATACCGACGAATTAAGACTTCGCCACTTTCCTGCATCGCTTGTTTTACTTCCGCTTGAATAACTGGGTCGTTGATGGCTTGTCGGATAGTATGGTGTCCTTTCAAACAACCTAAATAAGCGGTGATGCAATGTCCGGTATTGAGGGTAAAGAGCTTACGTTCCACAAAAGCCATGAGATTGTCGGTCTTTTCCATGCCATTAATTGAGGGAATTTCTCCTTTAAACTGCTGTTCATCAACAATCCATTCACTGAAGCTTTCCACCGTTACCTCAAGGGGATCATCGTTTGCCGCTTCCGCAGGGGGAACAATTCTATCCACAGCGGAATCGACAAAGCCGACCCATTGTTCTGCTTTTGCTTGTGAGGCTGGGCTTAAATATTTAAAGACTTCCCCTTTTAAATGGCTGCTACCTCGTACCATATTTTCACAAGCAATAATATTTAAAGGGTGTTCATTCCCTGCGGAAAAGCGGGCTTCAAGCCCTTTAGCTATGGTCTTTGCGATGATATCTAATACGGTGGGGCCGACAGCCGTTGTGACTAAATCGGTATGGATGATACGCTCAATGACATCATCACTGGCCGAATTCACGGCGGTAACATGAGTCACGGTCTCTATCTGGCACTCACTGCCGACGACTTTAACTTGATATTGCTGCTGGTGGCTGAGTTGATCCACTAAAGGTTCATTGACATCAGCAAACGTGACTTGAATATCGGCATCTGCCAGAAGTTTTCCAATAAAACCACGGCCAATATTACCAGCGCCAAAATGTACTGCATTTTTCATGATTGATTACCTACCAAAAAGTGACTAACGGAATTAGGGTGAGGTCAGCGTTGTAAATGGGGGGCTGACCTCGTTTTGCTTCAGGAGCAAAGCCATTATGCAGCTTGGGTTTTCGATAAAATCGCCAAGATGTCTTTAATGTCCTTCGTTGAGGTTAATGTCTTGATGGCTTCTGGTTCATCAAGAGCGTTAGTAATGGCAGTAATAACTTGAATATGTTCATCATTTTTAGCAGCAATACCGATAACGAGCTTAGCAATATCGTCTTTGTCGTCGGTAAATTGAACCCCTGACGGGTATTGGCAAATCACAATGCCCGTTTTAATGACGCGATCTTTAGCTTCGACCGTCCCGTGGGGGACAGCAATGGATTCACCTAAATAAGTCGGTACTAATTTTTCGCGTTCAAACATTGCGTCCACATATTCAGGCTCAACATAGCCCAGTTTAACGAGTTGATTACCGACAAAACGTATCGCCTCTTCTTTATTACTGGCCGTTAAACCGAGGTGGATATTTTGTTGCTGAAGGCTAAAAATCGAAGGTTGTTGTGGTTCAAAAGAATCCTCATTCGCCGCCACGACAGACATTTTGATTAAGTGGTTATCGTTTGCTGCTTGTGGGTGTTTTGCGGCTAATAACTGTGTCACTAATTGGTTATACATCTGGCTGTCAAGGAAGTTATTGAGTGAAAGATGCTGGGCATTCGGAGCATGTTTGCGAGCTCGGTCAGTTAAATCTTTATGCGTAATTACAATATCGACATCCTGCGGCAGGCTATTGATGGCAAGGTTTGTGACGTTTATATGTAGGCCCGCTTCTTGTATTTTTTTGCGCAGTAAACTGGCCCCCATGGCACTTGAACCCATGCCTGCATCACAGGCAACAATGATACTTTTAATTTGGCTCAGATGGATGTCGTGGTTATTGCTTGAAGAGGCTTGTTGTCCTTTGGCTGTTGATTTTAACTCTTTCATTTGAACCGTCGCTTTTTCTAACGCTTCTTCATCGCCTTCTTCATCTGTGGAATGTTGTGCTTTCATTAAAATTGCAGCAACGGTAAAAGAAACCCCAGCCGCTGCGAAAATTGAACATAAAACGCCCAACATCGATGCTTTATTGGTCATCAGTAATACGGCAAAGATAGAACCGGGAGAGGCTGGAGAAACAATCCCTGCATTGAATAAGGTTAAGGTAAATACACCAGTCATTCCCCCTGCAATGGCGGCGAGAATGAGGCGTGGATTCATTAAGATGTAAGGGAAGTAAATTTCATGAATTCCCCCAAAGAAATGGATAATGGTCGCCCCTCCTGCGGTTTGACGTGCCGTCCCTTTACCAAAAAACATATAGGCCAGCAAAATCCCTAGACCTGGGCCTGGGTTTGCTTCAATTAGGAAGAAAATGGACTGTCCCATTTCACTGGCTTGTTGAATGCCGAGAGGTGAGAAAATACCGTGGTTAATGGCATTATTGAGGAAAAGAATCTTCGCGGGTTCAACAAAAATAGAGGTTAAAGGGAGAAGGTGAGCTGCAACTAAAAAGTTAACGCCAGCAGCAAGAAGGTCGGACAGGATCTTTACGAAAGGCCCAATAAGGTAGAAGGCAAGAATGGCACATACCATACCAATAATGCCGGCTGAGAAGTTGTTAACCAACATTTCAAAGCCACTTTTAATTTTGCCTTCAACACGCTGGTCAAAATGTTTAATGGCCCAGCCGCCCATAGGTCCAACCATCATTGCACCCATAAACATAGGAATATCGGTTCCAACAATGACCCCCATGGTTGTTATTGCGCCCACAACAGCCCCTCGTTCGCCACCAACGAGCTTACCGCCGGTATAGCCGATCAGCAGTGGCAGTAAATAGGTGATCATTGGGCCAACTAAAGAGGCCAGTGTCTCATTAGGTAACCAGCCTGTTGGAATGAAGAGGGCGGTAATAAAGCCCCAAGCGATGAATGCACCAATATTGGGCATAACCATGTTTGATAAGAAACGACCAAAATTTTGTATCTTGATCTTAGCATCTGGTGATAACATATCTGTTCCCCGTTCGATGTTCTATAAAAGTTGTGTGGTAACGGTTCGCCTAAAAACCGTTGGTTGCTTAGTACACAATCAATTTATCACACAATTTTACTTTAGAACTGACAACGGGTTTTTTGTGATCACAAGCTAGAAAAATCGAGTTGATACTGTGTTTCTACGTGATACTTCTCACCTTTTTGCATTGTAATTTGCTTACATTTAAGTCTTATTTTAAAAATCAATATATTTTTAGTGTCAAGTATCTCATTTTTATAAAATTAATTGAGTGGCAAATGGTGATGGATATCACAATTATCCTTTATTGAATTTATTAATCGGACTTAAATGTGATGTAGATCATCATTGATTATTAATTTCATTATGAAAAATAATTCAAGAGTCAATTTGGCTGATGTTTTGTAATTAAAATACAGTTGAATCACACTTTTGGCCGCAAGGGAAACAATGCGCTCATTCACACTCTTTGCTATCGGTTTATGGCTTAACTGAGAATCAGTGAAGCAAAACATTTAGTCAAATGAGGTTAGCTGTTAGAATTCCCCCCATTCTTAACCTTAAGACTCGTTGGTATATGAAAGAACAGGTCATCGTTTCTGTTTCCTCTATTCATGGAACACGACATTTTCATATTGGAAAATGGTATCGCCACCTATTAAAAGGGTTTGGATATGTATTACTTGCCGGAATCATGACCACTGGTGGGGTGATTTACTATTTAGCCAGTGAAGTGGATTTTGCAAAACTTAAGCAACAAGAGCTAGAAAGCCAATCATCATCTTTGATTGGTGAGCTCTCTTCACTTCAAAATCTGAAAGATAGCTTAGAAAACGATTTGCAAGAGCGCGAAGAAAGAATGCAGATCGTTTCAGATAGGTTGGGCGATCTTGAGAAAGTGTTAGGTGTTGGAGAAAGCGGCGCTGAGTTGGAGTCTCGGCTGGATACCGCGGCGATTACATCATCAGTCAGAATGGTGATGTTAAGCCAAATTCCTAGTGGTTCTCCTGTTCATGAAGCTCGTATTTCGTCAGGATATGGTAAGCGTACTCACCCGGTAACGGGAGAAGTCAAATATCACCGCGGGCAAGATTTTGCGGTCAATATAGGTACCCCCATTTATGCCCCTGCAGATGGGGTGGTTGAAGTGACACGAGCAAGCAATCAAGGTTCAGGGAATTTTTTACGTTTACAGCATTCGTATGGTTTTTCGAGTTCTTACTCCCATATGCAAAAATTTTCGGTAAAAAGTGGTGACTTTGTACAAAAAGGCGATTTAATCGGTTATTCCGGTAACAGTGGTCTGTCATCTGGCCCTCATTTGCACTATGAAGTTCGATTTGTAGGTCGACCTTTAGATCCTCGACCTTTTGTCGATTGGGGTGTGAATGATTTTGATAGTTTATTTAGCAAGGTAAGAGGTATTCGATGGGAATCTTTAGTAAACAAAGTCGAGCTAAGAGTCAGCGCTCAGCTACAACTCTCATCGCAAAAGGCTGTGCAATTAGCGGACAACTCCGGTTAGAAAGTAATATGCAGGTCGATGGTTCGATCGATGGGCAAATTCATGTCGAAAAAACCTTGGTGATCAGTGAAAGTGGTGTGGTAAGTGGTGAGATTTTTGCTCAGCATGTGATCGTCAATGGTGAATTTGAAGGTACCTGCCATGCGGATAAAATCGAAATTCTCAATAAAGGGCAAGTAACGGGGACGCTTTATAGCGATGATCTCAGTATTGAGCAAGGAGGGCGTTTTAATGGGGTGACTTACCCAGCCTCTGGTGAAAACGTTGCTCAACTTGCACAGATCACTGAGTTAAAAGAAGTGAAAGAAGCCAAGAATATCGCCAAAGGGTAAACCCAAGGCCCACTAAAAGTGGGCGGGGGCTTCAAAAGTCATTCTTTGTTTATGATAAGGGTGAATGAAACTCAATTTTTGAGCGTGTAAGTAAAGTCGAGAGGCTTTTGCTCCATAGAGATCATCACCCACAATCGGTATTGCTAACCCATCGACATGAGCGCAGTGGACGCGTAACTGGTGGGTTCGTCCCGTTAATGGATAGAGGTTCACCCGAGTTTGTCCCTTTTCTATTGCCACTCTTTCCCACCGAGTGTGCGCCGCTTTCCCCTGTTTTTTACAGACCTTCTGCCTTGGCCTATCTTCTATATCGGCACATAAAGGAAGCGTGATTTCGCCTTGTTGCTGCGAAAGCTCCCCCGCTAATAAAGCCACATACTGCTTTTCGACTTGGCGAGTAATAAACTGTTTCTGGAGCGATTTATTGGCTCGTCGAGTTAAAGCAAACACTAAAAGACCAGAGGTGGACATATCTAAACGATGTAGAACAAATGGCCCCTCCACATTGGGAAAGCTTTGCTCTAAGCGTGTCTGTACAGAATCTTTAATATTGACGCCCGGTACAGAAAGAAATTCTGCGGGTTTATTGACCACAACGATGGCTTCATCTTGGTAAATAATATCCATCTCTTTCCCTTCGGCGGGATTATTGAGTAGAGGGTTATCGTCTAGTGGAAGCCCTGCTAGCATATGCGCGAGAATCGGCTGACACTTGCTTTGGCAGGCAGGATAAAATTGTTTGTGTTGGCGAATTTCTGACTTTGGAGAACATCCCCACCAAAACTCAGCCATAGCAATAGGGGTTAAGTGATGCTGGAAAGCATATTGTAGTAGCTTAGGTGCTGCACACTCGCCCGCACCAGCGGGTGGAATTGGATTGCTCGCATCGGCAAAAATATCGTTCAGGTTTTTTTCTTCACCTGATTGATTCAGGAACCGGTAGTGAGCAAAGAGCGTCTGCTGTAATTGCGCTGATCGTTGCTTACGTTGCTGTTTGAGCCCTTCGATTATGCCGTTAAGTTGCGCTAACTGGGTACTGGTTTCGTTAATGCGTCTTTGCCAATCTAGCTTCAGTTGTTTCAGCTGCCGTTTCTCATACACACTTTGTTGAGCCAGTTGTGCCAATAACGCTTGTTGTTCAGGCTCTTGCAAGGTTTCGGCTTCTTTGCGTTGACGTTTCCTCTGGGCTCGATTTTCTGCCATACGTTGCTGCAGCTGAGCAATCGCATACTTGGCTGCTTGATGAGACTCATCGAGCTTATGGACTAATGCTTGCCGTGATGTCGCTTCGGTCAATTCAATAATCTGATGATTAATACTCGATATGTGGCTGGCTTCATTACTAAAAAAGCTGTGTTCAGTAAAACGGTCAAAGACGGGAGGAACAAATCCGGGGAGATGATCTTGCTCAGCCAATTGCCCAGAAAATGCAGATAAGTAACCTAATTTACCTCGAGGATGCCTGACCACGAGTACACCAAACATTTTCCCGTGTGAATTGGGTTCTTGTTCATCAAGCCCAAAAGGGTGTGTCCATCTTGTTTGAGTGGTGAGATGGGTTTGCAGTTCAAGAGCGGCAATGATCGACAATGGGTGTGGTTCATAACAAAAAGGATAAGTAAAACGCAATGGGGGCGTAATGGATGAAATATCGCTTTGAAAGGGGGTAAAACAGTCTGGATAAGTGGGCATAATCGTGGTCAGTTGTGCACAAACATGGGCGATTTTACTGTGCTTAGCCGGAAAAGTCAGTATTTCTCCCTCAAAGTGGCTCGAACAACGAGCAATGAGGAAGAAATTGTAACCGTTGTCAGAGCATGGGTAACACAGAAAGCAGCAATAAACTTCCCATCGCACCGTTAAACCAGCGGACATAACGAGGGTCATTCATCCAGTGGCTGAGTTGCTTCCCAGCGGCGGCCCACACACTGACAGATGGGATGTTGACCAATATAAACACCAGAGCAATCACCATCAGCTGTAGCCAACTTGCCTTGGGGTTAAAAACACTGACAGCCGTGAGTGCCATTGACCAACCTTTCGGGTTTACCCACTGAAAAAGCACCGCGCCAGAAAATGTCATGGGCTGGTAGTCGAGCTTAGTGTGTGAAGGAGAACTGAAAGCAATTTTGAGCGCTAAATAGACTAAGTAAACACTACAGGCTATTTGTAACCCTTGCTGCATCCATGGGTAGCGTTGGAATAAGTCCGTCAAACCAACCCCCACCAGTAACACCATAATGCTAAACCCCAAAGTCACGCCGAGCATATGTGGAATGGTTCTTATAAAACCGACATTCGCTCCGGATGTCATCAGCATAATGTTATTTGGCCCAGGAGAGAAGGTTGAAACAAAAGCAAATGCGATAAGCGGTCCCCACTGTGTGTAATCCATATTCCCTTCTTCTTTTCGTAACAGAATAGGTAAAATACTAATAGCATTGATGCACAATATTGTGTTTATATTTGTTCAATATGAATAAATTAAGCAATAAAACCTAATAATGGATAGATTTGACGAAAGAATATTGCATGAACTACAGGTGGACGGGCGAATTTCTAATGTCGAGCTGGCTGAACGGGTGGGGTTATCTCCTTCCGCGACACTGCGGCGGGTGCAAGATCTTGAGCGTAAGCGGGTGATTAAAGGTTATCGAGCGGTGTTAGATAAAACTCAGCTCAACATTGGTTTTATTGCTTATGTAGCAATTGGTTTAAATAGCCATACAAAGAAAGCCCAGCTCAGCTTTGAAGAGCATGTTCGATTTGCGAAAGAAGTGGTTGAATGTCATAACATTACGGGAATGAATGAATATTTATTGCGTGTTGAAACGAAAGATTTAAGTGCTTATAAACGCTTTCATGCCGATGTATTAGGAGAATGCTTGACGGTAAAATCCATCAGTACGATGGTCGTGATGGATTCTCCGAAAGATGATCGACAATAAATTCAAATGAGCACTGGAGCCATGGTCTTTTCTTGCTTAAGCAGACTTAAAAAATACAGTGCTTAGCGTAAGAGGTGGCTTCATTCGCTGTCCAGTCTCCTTTGGGCTTCGCCTGCATATCGTCACACCAAGCTTGGCTGCCGATTTCTGATTGCAATAAACAATGTTTGGTAAAATCTAACGCACTTTGCGCACTCCATTCACTTTTGGGTTTATCACGCATGTCTTGACACCAAGGAGCGGTTCCCACCTCATTTTCACAGGCGCTTAAAGCCAGAGTGCTTAGTAATATTAATACTCGTTTTTTCATTCATCCAAATCCTGTTGTTGGGGGAAGGGAGATCATAGCCGAAGTAAACCAGCCTGCGCTACTGATGTTATGCCGTTTCATTCCTTTCCTACCTTTTTCATACATTGTTTCGTTTCATCGTCGAAAAAATAGCCCATTTGATAGGCGTGGTTTTTCTCTGGTGAACCAATAATTTTTCAGTCATATTGATAAAAAACTCAGTGATCATTCTCACTGTTTATGGCTCTTTATTTTTGAATTCACTGATCCAACTCACACTCTGATTTTTATCCCAGTGCAAAGCCAAATACTTACGCTAATATTCCATCGAAACGTTTCGATGGCCGTTTTTTCAACAAAGCTCCGAGGTTTCTGCATCGAAAGTGAATGAGAAAACCACAAACGTGAATGAATATAAAGGCAGAACAATGAAAAAAAATACTCTACTGAATGCTGAACTCTCTTACCTTGTGGCGACATTAGGCCATACGGATGAAATCACAATTTGTGATGCGGGATTACCAATTAGTGAACAGGTGGAACGGGTTGATTTAGCGCTGACACATGGCATTCCAAGTTTTATGGATACCGTCAAAGTGGTGTTGAGTGAAATGCAAGTGCAAACCGTGGTGCTGGCGCAGGAGTTTGCCCAAGTGAGCCCTGATTTACATGCGGCACTGCTTGCTGAGCTGAAAGCCGAAGAAGTACGTGGCGGCCATAGTATTACTGTTAGTTATATTTCTCATGACGCGTTTAAAGCTCGAAGTGGTGATAGCCGAGCGATTGTTAGAACGGGGGAATGTACTCCGTATGCCAATGTCATTTTTCAAGCGGGTGTCGTGTTTTAACGTTCGGATAGTAACCCAGATTTAAGGAGGAGTTATGGCTCAACCAATTTTGGCTCTCAGTCATATTGATAAAGCATTTCCCGGTGTGAAAGCGCTTGATCAAGCTTGCCTGAATGTATATCCGGGACGGGTAATGGCGCTTATGGGAGAGAATGGCGCAGGTAAATCGACCTTAATGAAAGTGTTAACGGGGATCTACAGCAAAGATGCAGGACACATAGAATACCAAGGTCAACCTGCAAGCTTTAAAGGGCCACGAGACTCCCAGCAAGCGGGGATTAGCATCATTCACCAAGAGTTGAACCTGATTCCCCAACTGACCATTGCTGAAAATATTTTTCTTGGTCGGGAAAAAACCGGAGCCTTTGGCCATATTTTATGGAAAGAAATGTATGCCGAAGCGGATCAACTGCTGGCGCGTTTAAATGTGAAGCACAGTGCGAGGACCTTATTGGGGGAACTGAGCTTAGGTGAACAACAGATGGTTGAAATTGCCAAAGCGCTGTCGTTTGAATCCAAAGTCATCATCATGGATGAGCCAACTGATGCACTAACCGATACCGAAACGGCCTCATTGTTTAAAGTGATTAATGAATTGCGTGATCAAGGTTGTGGCATTGTTTATATCTCACATCGATTGAAAGAGATTTTTGAGATTTGCGATGACATTACCGTTCTGCGTGATGGCAAATTTATTGGTCAATGTCGAGTGGATGACACCAATGAAGATGGCCTTATCGAAATGATGGTTGGGCGTAAATTGGAAGAGCAATACCCCCGTATTGAGGTTCAACCAGAAAATACCGTGTGTTTAGAAGTGATTGGCTTGACTGGATCGGGGGTTCATGATGTGAGCTTTACCCTTAAACGGGGCGAAATATTAGGCATTTCAGGCTTGATGGGGGCTGGGCGTAGTGAGCTGATGAAAGTGATCTATGGTGCACTGCCTTCCGAGCGAGGTCTCATTAACCTCGATGGCCGCACGGTAAACCCAGTTAGCCCACAAGATGGGTTAGCGAATGGGATTGCATATATCTCTGAAGATCGCAAAGGTGATGGGTTAGTACTGGGCTTATCGGTCAAAGAAAACATGTCGCTGTGTGCTTTAAATAAATTAACCAAAGGCATTCAGATCCAACATAGTGAAGAAGCGATAGCCGTGGAAGATTTTATTCAGCTCTTTAACATCAAAACCCCTTCTCGTAATCAAACTATCGGCAACTTGTCTGGTGGAAACCAACAGAAAGTCGCCATTGCTAAAGGCTTGATGACAAAACCCAAGGTGTTGATTTTAGACGAGCCGACTAGGGGGGTAGATGTGGGCGCGAAAAAAGAAATCTATCAATTGATCAACAAATTCAAAGCACAGGGTATGAGCATTATCTTGGTGTCTTCAGAAATGCCGGAAGTGCTGGGAATGAGTGATCGTATTTTAGTGATGCATGAAGGCCGCATTAGCGGTGAGTTCGATGCAAAACAAGCGAACCAAGAAAATTTATTAGCCTGTGCCGTTGGCAAAACCCTGAATGAGGAAGCAGCATGAGTACCAAAACCATGAGTAACCCAACCCCAGACGGCGGACAAAAACTGTTTAGCAAAGCGTGGTTAATTGAACAAAAATCCCTGATTGCCTTGTTATTTCTAGTGGTGGTGGTGTCGTTTTTAAACCCGAACTTTTTTACGGTTGATAACATTTTAAACATTCTGCGCCAAACCTCAGTCAATGCCATTATTGCGGTTGGGATGACCTTAGTTATTTTAACCGCTGGCATTGATTTAAGCGTTGGCTCCGTTTTAGCTTTGTGCGGCGCGTTTGCTGCCAGCTTAATTGCCTTCGAAGTTCCAGTATTCGTCGCAGTACCCACCGCTTTATTGGCAGGAGCAGTATTGGGTGGTATTAGTGGCATCATCATCGCTAAAGGCAAAGTACAAGCCTTTATTGCCACCTTAGTGACCATGACTTTGCTACGAGGTGTCACCATGGTCTACACCGATGGCCGCCCGATTTCAACCGGTTTTACTGATACCGCCGATGCCTTTGCTTGGTTTGGTACTGGCTATGCATTAGGGATTCCCGTTCCAGTCTGGATGATGGTGATTGTATTTGCTGCGGCATGGTATTTATTGAATCACACTCGTTTTGGACGCTATGTTTATGCCATGGGTGGCAATGAGTCGGCCGCTCGTTTATCCGGCATCAACGTGGATCGTGTCAAAATAGGCGTCTATGCCATTTGTGGTTTGCTATCCGCTTTAGCTGGCATCATTGTGACTTCTCGTCTTTCTTCCGCACAGCCAACCGCAGGTATGGGCTATGAGTTAGATGCCATTGCGGCAGTTGTGCTTGGCGGAACCAGTTTAATGGGCGGTAAAGGACGAATTATGGGAACCTTGATTGGGGCACTAATCATCGGTTTCCTCAATAACGCATTGAATTTACTCGATGTGACCTCTTACTACCAGATGATAGCAAAAGCAGTGGTTATTTTGCTTGCGGTACTGGTGGACAACAAAAATAAGTAAATCGTGAACCCGCCACACGGACATCGCTGCTGTGTGGCCCCCTACAAAAAGGACGATAAACATGAAAAAACTGGCAACTTTAATTTCCGCTGCGCTGCTGTCTGCTTCTGTTTCGGTATCAGCTTATGCAAGCGATAACATTGCGATTGTGGTTTCAACGCTCAATAACCCATTTTTTGTCGCCATGAAAGATGGAGCAGAAGCGAAAGCCAAAGAGTTGGGCTATAACTTGATTGTTTTGGATTCACAAAATGACCCAAGCAAAGAACTTTCTAACGTTGAAGACTTAACCGTACGTGGTGTGAAAGCCATTTTGATCAACCCGACCGATTCTGATGCCGTATCCAATGCAATTCGCATGGCGAACCGCGCTAAAGTGCCGGTACTAACCTTAGACCGAGGCGCAAGCCGGGGTGACGTTGTTAGTCATATCGCTTCCGATAACGTAGTGGGCGGCGAAATGGCGGGTCACTTTATTGTCGAAAAAGTCGGTGAGAAAGCCAAAGTCATTCAATTGGAAGGCATTGCCGGGACTTCTGCGGCACGTGAACGTGGCGAAGGGTTTATGAATGCGGTAAAAGGCAGTGGTATGCAACTGTTAGCCAGCCAACCCGCAGATTTTGACCGAACCAAAGGGTTGAACGTGATGGAAAACCTGCTTGCCGCCAACCCAGAAGTTCAAGCGGTCTTTGCACAAAATGATGAAATGGCATTAGGTGCACTGCGTGCGGTACAAGCTTCCGGAAAAAATGTTTTGATTGTTGGTTTCGATGGTACGGATGATGGAATTGCTGCAGTTAACCGTGGTCAATTGGCGGCAACTGTGGCTCAACAGCCCGATCTCATTGGTGCGCTAGGTGTGGAAACCGCTGATCGTGTGCTAAAAGGGGAAAGTGTAGATGCCTATATTCCCGTCCCTCTGAAAATTATTGGTGAATAAAAACAGACTCACCCTGCCGCCGTGTGTGGCGGGGTGAATCTCTCCTATCAAAATAGAGTGCTATAACGCTTGTAAAAAGCGCTTAATTAGGCGTTAAAGCACTCTATTTCTAATCAAACTGAGGATAATCCTTATGAACAAATTGGTAGTATTAGGCAGTGTCAATGCTGACCATGTTCTTCAAGTGCCTTCTTTTCCTCGTCCTGGCGAGACGCTCCATGGCCGTAATTATCAAGTGATTCCCGGTGGTAAAGGTGCTAATCAAGCGGTTGCCGCAGCTCGGCTTGGGGCTGATATTGGGTTTATCGCTTGTGTTGGAGATGATGCTTTTGGCATTAATATTCGAGAAAGCTTTAAGCTAGATGGAATCGATATCTCGGGCATAAAAATGCAGCCCAATTGCCCAACCGGGATAGCGATGATCCAAGTGTCTGATCGTGGTGAGAACAGTATTTGTTTATCTGCGGAAGCCAATGCTAAGTTGAGCGCTCAAGCGATTGAAAATGATTTACCGCGTATTCGTAGTGCAAAGTATTTGTTGATGCAGTTAGAAACGCCAATCGAAGGGATTGTCAAAGCGGCGCAGGAGGCAAAACAGGCGAAAACCAATGTGGTGCTCAATCCCGCCCCCGCTCAAGCATTACCCGATGAATTGTTGCAGTGTATTGATGTCATCACCCCCAATGAAACAGAGGCTGAAGTCTTAACTGGTATCAGTGTGGTGAATGAAGTGACGGCTCAACAAGCCGCGGATGTCCTACACCAAAAAGGCATTGAAATAGTCATGATTACTTTAGGTGCTAAAGGGGTTTGGCTGAGTGAGAATGGCCGAGGAAAATGCATTGCTGGTTTTCGTGTCTCAGCGGTCGATACTACGGCGGCGGGAGATACTTTCAATGGTGCGTTTGTCACTGGTTTATTGGAAGAAATGCCTTTAGAATCAGCGATTAAGTTTGCTCATGCTGCTGCTGCTATTTCGGTAACACGATTTGGCGCACAAACCTCAATTCCCACTCGATATGAAGTGGACGAATTTTTAGCTCAGCACCAATAAGGAGAAGATCGCATGGCGACCATGAAAGACATAGCACGCGTTGCAGGGGTATCTACATCAACCGTGAGTCATGTGATCAATAAAACACGTTTTGTTAGTGATGAGATTGCCGAACGGGTGAACAAAGTCGCTCAAGAGCTGAATTATTCCCCTTCTGCTTTGGCTCGAAGTCTAAAAATGAACCGTACCCATACCATCGGTATGTTGGTGACGACATCCACCAACCCCTTTTTTGGTGAAGTGGTAAAAGGGGTGGAACGCAGTTGTTATCAACAAGGGTATAACCTCATTCTTTGTAATACGGAAGGCGACAATGAACGCATGAAATCATCCATCAATGCTTTGTTACAAAAGCGGGTTGATGGGTTGATTTTAATGTGTTCGACCTTAGAAGGGGAACGTATTGATGTGTTCGAGCGTTATCCTGATATCCCTGTCGTGGTGATGGACTGGGGGCCAATGCTGTTTGCCAGTGATAAAATTCAAGACAATTCATTGCGTGGCGGATACATGGCAACCCAATACCTTATTGAATGTGGGCACAAAACCATCGGTTGTATTACTGGCCCGCTGATTCGCCATCAAGCACAAATGCGTTATGAAGGCTATAAACGAGCGGTACTCAACGCTGGGTTAGAGATTAATCCTGATTGGATTGTTGAGTCTAATTTTGAATGTGAAGGTGGATTAGAGGCATTGGCGCAAATGCAAAAAAGAGGCCCACTCCCCAGTGCTCTTTTTGTCTGCAACGATATGATGGCAATGGGGGTGATACATGCAGCGAATGAGGCTGGTGTCGCTATTCCAGAACAGTTATCAGTAATGGGTTACGATGATATCCATATTGCCCAATTTATGCTTCCAGCTCTCACAACCATTCACCAACCTAAGTATCGCCTAGGCCAAGCGGCAGTCGAAACCTTGCTCAGTAAACTTGAAAATCAGAACCGAGAACCGCAAGTGGTTCAGCTGGAACCGACTCTGGTGGTTCGTGACAGTGTGAAGGTTATTGAGTGCTGATACTTACAGAACGTATTTTTATCAATTTTTATAGCTATAACAACGACTGAGATTTTTGTATCTCTTCATCGACCCAAATTAATAATTGCTTAATGGCTCGGGATAACAGCTGATTTTGTCGCACGATATAGCCCAAGCTGGTGGTGGAAAAATCGGGGAGAGGTGTGATTGTGGTCTTTAGTTGGCGTTTGGGATTGACAGAGAACGTTGGAATAATCGCCACGCCAAATCCAGCTTCTGCCCAATCAATTTGTGCATCCACACTGCCTACTTCCATGATTCGATAGTTAGGCAAATGCAGTTGTGGAAGTGCGACATCAATCAGATCACGAGTTCGGGTATCATGACCTAATAGAATCAAGGTTGGCTCATCGGCGGCCAGTGCTTCATCTTTGGTATCTTTACTCGACACAAAAGAGTGGCTAGCCATGGCTTGCCATTTTTGTAAGCCATTTCCCAATGCACACCATTCGACTTTTCGCAGTTCAGTAAAGTGTATGGGAGACTCTTCTTTTTGTGCAATCACAAATCCTAAATCTGCTTTGGCACTTTTGACCAGCTCTGCTGCTTGAGAAGAGGTGGTATTAAATAAAGAGAGATCAATACCTGGGTAACTTTTACGAAATTGCTGAAAAGGGCCAATTAACAGTAATCGAGAAATGATATCACTGGCCGCAATAGTAAGTGTTCCTTGATGCAGATCGTTAATGGCGTTGAGGTCAGCTTGGCAGACTTGTAACTCCAGCAGCGTTTTTTTTGCGCTTGTGAGTAAGCGCTCACCGGCTTGAGTGAGTCGAAATGGGCTACGTTCAATGAGTTTTACTCGGGTTGCCTGCTCCAACTGTTTAAGGTGCAGGCTGACATTGGGTTGGGTCATATGCAGCGCTGCAGCCGTTTTACCAAAGTGTTGGTATTTGGCAAGGGTCACGAAAGTATTTAACCAGTTGAAATCAAGCATGACGGCTCCGTTCACTTTACACAGTCAGTGTGGTGATATGGATTTCTTATTAGCATTATAATAATAATTAACTTTTCTTATTTCAATGTTAAGCATAGGATGGAGTTTGTTGCTTTTAAGGAGAGTAAATTATGGCGTCTATTGTTGTGGTTGGTGCGAACTGGGGTGATGAAGGTAAAGGTCGGATTGTCGATTATTTAGCGGATCAAGCCTCAGCCAGTGTTCGCTTTCAAGGCGGAAATAACGCCGGTCACACCGTAGTGAATGAATTTGGCACGTTTAAATTGCACCAACTACCGAGCGGCGTATTTAACCCAAATTGCTTAGCGGTACTGGGTCCTGGTATGGTGATTAGCCCAGAACTCTTATCTCAAGAAATGGCAGAAGTTGAGCAGTCTGGTGTGCCATTGCGTTTGGCTATTTCTGATCGTGCAACACTGTGTTTGCCTCTACATGCATTAGAAGATTCATTGGAAGAAGCTCGATTAGCCGATCGCGCTTATGGCTCAACTCGCCAAGGTATTGCACCGGCTTACGGTGACCGAGTGATGAAGAAAGGTATTTTAGTCGGTTGGCTAAAACAACCGGACGTTTTACAAGAGCGTATTCAATTTTGGTTAGACTGGAAATTACCCCAGCTTAAAGCCCTCTATCCCAGTTTTGAATTTAGCCAAAGTGCCGCAGAGATGACCCAGTGGCTACTGGAAGTAGCAAAACCTTGGTTAGATGCCGTTTGCAACGTCACCGTTCCTCTTAAAGCGATTCAAGCACAAGATGGGCATTTACTGTTTGAAGCACAATTAGGGGCAGGACGCGATTTAGTCTATGGAGAATATCCTTGGACCACCTCTTCTAATGTGACTTCCGCTTATGCGGGGCTTGGCGGTGGTTTACCTGCATTGCGTCCTGAACGTGTGGTTGCGGTCGCCAAAGCATTCAGCTCATCTGTGGGTACCGGCACCTTGATCACCGCAATGGAAGAGCAAGACGCCTTTCGTGAAAAGGCCAATGAATTTGGCGCAACAACCGGTCGCCCGCGTGATATGGGTTATTTCGATGCCGTGGCTACTCGTAACGGCGTGGAGTTGCAAGCAGCGACCGAAGTGGCATTGACCAAAATTGACTGTTTAACTGGGTTAGCCGATCTGAAAATTTGTGTCGGTTATAAAGGTGATCACAGTGAAAACCCAATTTGGCCACAAACCGCAGAGTTAGCGCCCATTTATGAGCAGATGGAAAGTTGGCAAGAAGACATTACCGGTTGCCGTACATTTGAGAGTTTACCTATGGCTGCGCAAAAATACGTACAACGCATTGAAGAACTGCTTGGCGTTCCTGTCTCCATGATTTCCGTTGGTCCTGAGCGTGAACAGATGATTCTGCGTGGTGAATAATCTGTGTTGCCGCTAAAGATGGCGGGTGGTTGATCTGACGTCTCCCATAACACTTGCTGTGTTTGGGAGACTTTTTGTATGCTAGTGCTTCTTATTGCACGCACCACGTAGAACTGACCATGTTAGAGAAAGAAAACTTGATTAAACTGGCTCGTATGCCAATGCCATTTGGGAAGTATGCGGGGCGAGCACTGATTGATCTGCCGGAAGAGTATTTACTGTGGTTCGATAAAAAAGGCTGGCCGTCAGGAGAGTTAGGGGACTTGCTGAAATTATGCTTAGCCTTAAAAATCGAGGGTCTGGATAGTGTGGTGAAACCACTCAAGCGAATGTGATTACGCCACAGTAAACCAAGCCCTGAACATTACTTATAGTGAGATGAGAGAGTGCGCAATTCTGCACTCTGCTGGAAGATAATCTGACGACTATGAGTTTACCCTTGCGATAACCCCAAATGAGTCCCCACTCGATGCTTCAGTATCAAACCCATTAACGATTTCAATAACCTCAAAGCCATGAGCAGTCAGCTCGGCTGTCAGGCTCTCCGGAGTAAAATACTGTATCCAATTGTAGATATGCCAAGTACGGATCGCTTCTATAATCGTGTAATGATCAAGCGAGACATGCTCAGCTTCATAACGAAAGGCATTATGAAATGCATAGTATGGGCTATCCGACCAGAATGGTTGCATATAGTTTGGAGCAAAAGAATGATGTTCAGTAAAGAGATGAAAGGCATCAATGGAAAAAACGTCGAACACAAATAGCCCATTGGGCTTTAAGCACTGTTGTACTTGGTTATAAAGCTTTTGCCGCTGGCTTGGTGAGAGGGTACATAAGTCACAATAGATCAATGTGACTAACTCTTGCTCTGCTGGTAACGAAGTCTCAAGATAGTTGGCTACTTGATAGGTGATAGCCAATTGATGTTTAGCCGCAGAGCTTTTGGCGTATTGAATCGAGCTGGTAGAGAAATCCAAACCATGAACCTTAGCGCCTCTCTGAGCAAATTTTTCCGCATATAATCCCGGACCACATCCGAGGTCACAGATTGATTTCCCTCGTAGATCCAACTTGATATCTAGCCATGCAACCACTCTTTCTATTGCTATTGCAGGACGTGATGCCATTGGTGTTGCCTGACTGAGATGGGCTTGTAGCATCTGTTTGGCAAGGTGGGGCTCTGTCCATAAGGTGTCAGTGGTATAAACCGAATAGATCTCTGGTTTCTTATGTATTTGCTCTAATTCTTTAAACATCTCGCTAACCCTTGTATTGGTGGTTTTTGTGTATGCTAGAAGAATGCAGGGAAGCGGTATTGAATAAATCGGACAAGGTTGCCAATTTTTCGGGTACTTAACGGGGATAACATTGGTGACGTTTATGGCTAGAGGAGTATTTCAGTCTCTAATCTAGTTTTTAGTCGAGTAGGGGTCTGCCCCATGTAGAGTTTGATTTCTCTGGTCATGTGGGCTTGATCGGCAAAGCCACAATCTATCGCTATAGACGAAATCGCGTAATCGGGGTTCGTTAAGCATTTAATGGCTCGCCTTAGCCTAATGATGGATGAATATTGCTTGGGGGGGAGCCCTATTGCACCGATAAACTTTCTATTAAGCGTTCGCTCAGAGAGTTTTATCTGCTGCGCAATATGCTTGATTGGCAAACCACCTTGACCTTCGTGCATTAAACTGAGTATATCTGCAATGATTGAAGAGGCTGCTGCTGGTCGTGGATTGGTACAAATATGTGGGTTAATAGTGCTGATTAACTGAGCCATATTCCTCTTACTGCTACCCACCTGTTTGAGCCAAGGTATCTGGGCGACGGCATGCTGACCATATTGAAGGCTACCCGATATTTGAGCGAGGGGACATTTCAGGAAGGGACTGGCAGCCCCAGCTTTTAATCGAAATCCAATAAAACCCTGATGTGCTCCAGCCTTTATACAGTGAGCCTGAGTAAAGGGGGGCGAGATTAACGGAATAATATTGCTGATCGCTCCATTCGTGTGCACATGGAATGTAAAAATAATGTCTGTGCGACCGTCTGGAACGATATAGTGATGATTATCTTGACGATTATAGTAAGTCCAAACGGCCTCCATGCTGTTATTTTCTAGTGCATCAGTCTCAATTTCATTGAAGCCAATTTGTAAATCCATAGATAACACCGACCAATACGCAGAGGTTTGCTCCTGATTATCATCTTTTCCCGTTATCAGGGATACCTCCTTACAGCAAGAAATCACCATAAGTATTGAGTTTGGAGTGAAGAGAGAGGTTGAGCCATGTGATTGAGCAGTAGAGAATCTTAATTTTTATATCGAAATAGATAGGCGTTTATCAAGAGAATTATTGGATTATAATCACATAATTATTAATAATTTCATTTTTAACACCATGCTTTGAGAGTTGTTTCACATCTTTTTCGCAAAGTAAATTTACCATGAAAAATTACTGATTTGTTGCGCTATATGGGAAATAACTTATGAAAAAAAATATGATTACCATTCTTTTAGGTGGTTTGATCGCACTTTCGACATCATCTTATTCGCTGGCTGAAACTCAATCAACTATACATTCAAATATTGAATGCTCGCAATTTGTCACTAAGCGTCAGGTGGTTGATCAGCTTTTAGCGGACGCGGTTACGGCATTTAAATCTCCATCGCGTATATCCCATGCGGGATTTACTGCCAAAATGCCAAGTAATATGGAAATGGTGACCGATCGCTTATTGGAAGCTTACCAATTGGAGCCCTACCGTACGGATTTATTGATCTCTGCTGCCAATGCACAGATTTACAATAAAAATGTGGATCGTGCGATTGAACTGTTCGAACAAGCTCTCGCCGTTGCTCCTGATGATGTTGATCTGCATTCTTACTTAGCTGTATGGCAAAGATTTAAAGGAAATGAAGCCAGTGCTAGTGAACATATGCAAGCATTAGCCAAACTGAATCAAGGGCGAGAAGCGGATCTGAAGAAGATATTTGCAGCGGTAGATCGAATACTGACCACGCCATTAAAAGATAAGGCTGACAAGCCTAAATCTGGCAATAACGCGATTGTGACGCTTGGTTATGCTCTTAATCCCGATGGTTCAATGCATGACATTCTTGTGCAACGTTTAGAAACCACCTTAGCGATGGCAAAATCCGACCCTAAAGCGGTGATCATCTTAACGGGTGGTGTACCTAAAAATCATAAAACAGAAGGGAAGTTGATGGCTGACTGGCTGCTGGCTAAAGGTGTCAGTGCTGATCGTATCATCGAAGAAAACTATGCAACGAGCACCGTCGATAATGCTTTATTCAGTAGTTACGCTTTAGCTCGGCATAATATAGAACATGCCACGATCATTAGCTCTGCTAGCCATGTGCGTCGAGGTCAAACTTTATTCGAAATTGCGAGCTGGCAAACTGGTCCGCGTGGCATTACCTTCGATACGGTTGGTTATCCAGATAAACCATTAGCTGACCTCAAAAAAGCCGATGATGGCGAGGTTCTGGGCATTTACCGAGATGCATTAAGAACCTATGGTATGTGGAGCTATCGCTCTTATCCGCTAGAATCTCGTTAATGTTCCAATAAAAAACGCCTCCATAGTCGTCAAACTTGGGGGTGTTTGAGTTTGTAGTGCTCTGAAAATAAAGTATATATACCCGTGATCATTGAAGATGCTTGATTTCTCATAAAATCAGGATCATGCTACGCACCATGAAAATAATACTGACTCCTCAACAGAAACAACAACTCGAAGAGATGCACGATTCAACTCGTGATGGTCGAGTGCGTGACCGCATCAAAGCGGTTTTTTTGATTGATAGACATTGTTTCATCGACAGAGTAAAAAGCCCGCATCCCCGCATCATGCGGGCTTTGTGACGAAATGATTAGAATTGATAAGCCGCAGACAGCTTATAGCTACGCCCTGGCTCTTTATCATCTAATGTGAAGCCTCGTGCGACACCAAGGCGTGATGCGTGAGAGGTATAAAGCTCATCAAATACGTTGTCGATACCGAAAGTCAGTACTAAATTTGGTAGCGCGTATGGTGTCCATTGTGCATAGAGGTTATGTACATCATAGCCTTCTTTTTTCTCTGTACCTTCGACCACGTTATCTTCATCCAAAACAACGATTGAGGTCCAGCCGAATAGGGTATCAATTGAATCGGCTTGATAGCCCAGTGTGAGCGCAAGACTGTCACCCATATCGGCACTGGTTCCAACGGAGTTGAGCATTGGGCCACCATTGGTGACATCATTGGCTTCTGAGCGTGAGTAGGAAAATTTGGCACTCGCTGCTTGGTAGGTGTAGGTGGTACTTAGCTCAAAACCTTTGACTTCCATATCTCCGACATTGCTGATCAGATAACTATTGTCGGTACGGATATGATCATTAAGTTTGGTTTTAAATAGAGTGAAGTTTGCGCCAACAAAGTGATCACCAAAGTTCTTATTAAAGCGCACACCTCCTTGAGTGTTTAGGCCCGTTTCTGCTTTGATATTATCGGCTAGGTAAGTGATATCTTGGTAGCGAACAAAGGTTTCTAGTAGCTCCGGCCCTTTAAATAGGGAGCGGGCATTTGCAAATAATGTCCAATCATGGTTGACATCCCACTCGGTACCCATTGACCAAGTGACCTTATCAAAGTCTTTGCGACCCGTCATAGCTTTACGTTGGAAGTCGTCAAAACGCAGGCCAGCAGTGAGAGACCAATCGTCGGTGACATAGAGTTTATTTTCTGCAAATACGGCTGTGGAAATCGCAGACTCTTTCATAAAGGCGTCGTTGCCATAGCTGGCTTTACTGGTTTGATCGACGTAGTCCACACCATAAGTGATTTGGTTGCGTAGTTCAGTGAATTCGTAGTCTGATTGGAACCGTGCGTTGACACCAAGATTGCGGTTTGTAGCCGTATTGCGTGATACACGGTTGCTTGGCCAAGCGCCAGCCATCACACTTTCATCACGTTCAATTTCTGTTTGGCTGCTGTATAGGGTTACTTTCCCGCGATGTCGTTCTTTCTTCAGTTCATATGAACCGGTAATAGTATCGCGGTCATAATGGGTCGGAATTAAGCGATCTTGGCTCAACCCTTCGTTTGCACTGCCCGCCATATCAGGGCGCGGGCTGTAATCGCCTTTATCTCGATACATGTCATAAGCTAATTGGAAACGGTGACCTGCGGCAGGTTCAAAACCGATTTTCGTGAGGACGTTATAAGTATCACCTTCTACCCCAAAAGTTTTGTCACCTGCTCCATCCTCAAAATCTCCACGTGAGATGCCTTGCCCGTATACCATAATATCAACGGTATCATTAAATTGACCATATACGGCTAATGAACCTTGTTGACTATCGTTGGAGGAATATCCTCCAAAAATACGAGCACCGAATTGTTCACTACCGACGAGCAAATCTTTGGCATCTTTCGTTTCAAAATACACTGCGCCGCCAAGCCCGTTTTGGGTAACGGAATTATTGCCCACCTGAATATTGGCCGATTTTAAAATATCAGGGTTCAAAGTTAAGTTGCCGATGTGGTGGAACATATTGGCGTGCTGTGAAGCGCCATCCAGACGAATATCCAAAGCTGTTTCTCCAAAGCCGCGAATGTTGATGCGTTGGTTCACCGAGTGTGTTCCACCGACATCGACACCTGGAATATCACGTAGCAAATCTGACATATGATCGGCTTGTTTGAGTGATAGGTCGTCTGTGGTCAGCGATTCTGAGCTACTTGATACCTTCGTCCCCCATACAACCACATTATTTTGTTCGAGGGAGGCTTCTTGCTGGGCTAGCACATTGCTTGATATTGCTGTCGTGATCGCAAGCCATAATGCCGATTTCTTGCAAATATCCATACGGATTCAATTCCTTAAAAATACAAATGATAATGATTCGTATATATGTTAAATTGACTGGAACCGATAAAGAAGTTGAATACGTTATGCAAAATCGCACATTCGTTATGGAAAACGCGCAAACCGCCAATCAAGCAATACGGCAAACCATCACCTTGTCGCATCATGTGATTACAGAGCAGGATGAAGTTATTATGGCTCAATACCCCCATCAGCCAGTGATGGCGCGAGGGCGATTTATTGAGTACACCAGTCCGAGTGGTTTTGCTTTACATGGTGGGCGCTGTCATGAATTGACGGATTGTGATGTTATGACGACGGGGTCACCAGCTTTGGTCATTATTCTTTTAGTTGAAGGAAAGCTGAGTTTTGCCTATGACGATCTCAAGTTTACGCTGTGTGCCAAAACGCAGCCACAAGCATTGATGGTGAACTTACAGCAACCTTGTATTTTTCATCGGCGCTTACATCAAGGCATGCAAGTGCGCAAACTCAATATTATTTTGTCACCGGATAAACTGAAAAAATTTGCCGAACAAGATTGCCCACTTCACCATTTTATTCAGCAAGATAAAGCCTTTACCCATTTATCTTTGTCGTCCAATAGTTGGCAAAAGGTTGGGGATTTGATCAATAAATCAGATTCACACACTCTTAGCCAACATATAGCCCGTGAAGCAACCTGTTGGAGTTTGATTCAGGAAGCGATTATGCAGTGTCCTGAGTCGAATGTGCATTCTCCTCGGGTTCATGATAATCACACAGAATGTGTGATTAACGATCTACTGCATTATATTGATCAGCACCTCTATGACGAGATCGGCTTAGAAAGACTCGCTGAACGGCACGCTATGAGCGTGTCTAACTTACAGCGCAAATTTAAATCTCGCCTCAATATGACGATGGCGCACTACATTCGTCATCGGCGGTTACAACTGGCTCGCCAGCAGTTAGAGCGCGGTTTAGTGAGCATTACTGAAGCGGCTTACGAAGCGGGTTATTTACATCCATCCAATTTTACTGCCGCGTTTAAAAAAGCGTTTGGTATTTCTCCACAAGCATTTCTCGAACAAAAACAGCTTAGTGAAATGGTGAGTATTGATTTAAATGATAAGGGAAAAGAAAAACCATAAGGTTAAGTAAATTATTTAAATAGTCCTTTACATAGTGGATTCTTTCATTGATAATGGCTTCGCTCTGTTGTTCAGAGTTATTAATGAAAAATAAAGTATAGTAAAACCCTCAGAATATCTTCGTCATTGTTGCAATCCTTAGTGTTTCCTTAGCTTCATCGTCACATTCAATAATTCAAGCGCTCAGTGCATCGCATTTTTGCGGTATCTTATGAATTTTAAATTAAGGGACATCTATGTCTAATAAAGCTACGGGTTTAGTAAAATGGTTTAACGAAGAGAAAGGCTTTGGCTTTTTAACTCAAGATAATGGCAATGCTGACGTATTCGTTCATTTCCGTGCTATTGCTTCTGAAGGTTTTAAAACATTGACCGAAGGTCAAAAAGTTTCTTTTGATGTAGAGCAAGGCCAGAAAGGCCTTCAAGCTGCGAACGTTGTTGCTCTATAGTCGTATTTTAGGATGTAAATAAAGAAATTTTATTTACATCCATATTCACTTATATAATTTTATTTATACTCACACCATAAAAATATTAAACATTTCTTACATCTACCACTGTGTTTTTGTCGTTACGTTCCTTATTTTCTTCGTTGCATTATTATAAATAGATTTATTGTTATTAACTGTTTTAGGACAATGTTTATTTTATTGTTCTGAAATGCTTAAAAAGCTAAGGATGCTTATGTCTCGTTCTATTGGTCGTAAACGGTTTTGGTTTCAACAACGATCACACCAAAACACAATGAATAAAAGTAAAAAAATTGAAGCTCATCAATGATTGTTAATTTCTTTGTGAATCAACATTGTTGGAGTTCGGATATCCATCAATTAAATAGCGATATATTGACTCGGCATGTTTTAGTTAAGGCTCATGTCGATACCTCTGTGCGTTTTACTTATTGTGAGCAGACACGCAAAGGAGAAATCAAAAATGAAAATAACCATTTAATTGGACATTTCTCTGTTGACTAGTTCTACTCTTTTTACGTGATTCAGTCACCGCCTCTTCTTTGCGACACCCAGTAGTTTGGGTCGATTGACAATTAACGGTTGCTCCCTGATCACAAAGGCCTCAAAATGGCCCACTTTGCGTAGTCATGCTACGTCGTTTATCTATTACTATTGAGAATCATATATGGGTTTTACCTCGCTTGGTCTTTCTGCGCCAATCCTTAAAGCAATTCAAGAGAAAGGATACGATACACCTTCTCCTATCCAGCTGCAGGCTATTCCTGCGGTATTAGAAGGTAATGATGTTATGGCGGCAGCTCAGACCGGGACAGGTAAAACGGCAGGCTTTACATTACCGATTCTTGAGCGTTTATCAAAAGGGCCACGGGTTCGTGGCAATCAAGTTCGTGCATTAATTTTAACACCCACCCGTGAATTGGCAGCGCAAATCCAAGAAAATGTCTTTATTTATGGGCGTCATTTACCCCTGACCAGCGCTGTCGTATTTGGTGGTGTGAAGATTAATCCGCAAATGTTGCGTTTACGCAAAGGGGCTGATGTACTGGTAGCAACGCCGGGACGTTTGATGGATCTGTATAATCAAAATGCAGTGAAATTTGATCAGTTAGAAGTGCTGGTTCTGGATGAAGCTGACCGTATGTTGGATATGGGTTTTATTCGTGATATTCGAAAAATATTGCAATTATTGCCAGAAAAACGGCAGAACTTATTATTTTCAGCCACCTTTTCTGATGACATTCGTGAGTTAGCAAAAGGGTTGGTTAACCAGCCGGTAGAAATTTCAGTTAGCCCAGCCAACTCTACGGCGAGAACCGTTGAACAATGCATTTATCCTGCGGATGTGAAAAAGAAAGCACCGATGTTGGTTAAATTAGTTAACGACGGTAATTGGCAGCAGGTTCTGGTGTTTATGCGCACAAAACATGGCGCAAATCGCCTTGCGACTTACCTGACTGAACAAGGGATCACGGCTGCAGCGATTCATGGAAATAAAAGCCAAGGAGCGCGCACCAAAGCGTTGGCCAACTTTAAATCTGGCGAAGTGCGAGTATTAGTTGCGACGGATATCGCTGCTCGTGGAATAGATATTCCTCAGTTGCCACAAGTGGTGAACTTTGAACTGCCTAAAGTGGCAGAGGATTATGTGCATCGTATTGGGCGAACGGGTCGAGCGGGTGAAGTCGGGAAGGCGATTTCACTGGTTTGTGCGGTTGAAGTGCCAGAGTTGTTTGCGATTGAGCGTTTAATTCAAACGTTACTGCCGCGTATTACTCTAGCCGGTTTTGAACCGATGAATGCTTTGCCTGAATCTAAGTTAGATACACGTCCCATTAAGCCGAAAAAACCGAAAAAATCTAAAGCTGTTGTGGGAACGAAATCTGAAAACAATCCGCAAGGGCAGGCGAAACGAACTGGCTCGACAAAGCGAGTGGCTGGGCGAGGGAATCCTCATCAAAAGCCTTCTGGTGCAAGAACGCCAAGCAGAACGTCAAGTCATAGAAAAGCGCAGCCAACGAGCTAACTTTTCAGGTTGAATCCATGTAGAAAAACCGCATTCGTGTGATAAAACACGAGTGCGGTTTTTTCTTTATCGAGAGAATTATAAAGAGATAAAAAGCCCGGCTAGACAAGCGCTCATCAAGTTGGCTAAGGTACCAGCAATGACTGCTTTGATTCCTAAATTTGCTACTTCAGCACGGCGCTCTGGGGCCATGACGCCAATCGAACCGAGTTGAATTGCGATAGAGCCGATATTAGCAAATCCGCAAAGCGCAAAAGTAATCACCACTTGGCTGTAGTCCGATAATGCATCTTTATGCTGAATAAAGTCGATAAAAGCGACAAATTCATTCATGACTACTTTCTGACCGATGTATGCTCCGGCTTGTACCATTTCATGGGTTGGAATACCCAATATCCAAGCTAAAGGTGCAAATAGGTAGCCCAGCAATAGCTGTAAGGTGATCTCTTGTAGCCCAAAAAGGTGGGCAAAGTTTTCTAATCCGGTATTCAGCATCGCTATCACACTGACAAAAGCAATCAGCATCGTACCGACCGCGACGGCCACTTTCATTCCATTCATGGCTCCGCTTGCCAGTGCATCAATGACGTTGCTTTGTTCACTGGTTTCAATATGAATCTTCTCTTGATCGCAAGGGACTTTACTTTCAGGGACAATAATTTTGGCCATCAATAAACTACCGGGGGCCGCCATAAAACTTGCGGCAATCAGGTATTTAAGCTCAATCCCTAATCCGGCATAACCGCCTAAGACACTTCCCGCAACTGATGCCATACCACCGGTCATGACCGCAAAAAGTTCGGAGCGAGTGAGATGAGGCAAAAATGGACGAACCAAAAGAGGGGATTCTCCTTGCGATAAGAAAATATTTCCCGTTGCAACTAAAGATTCCGCTTTGCTTGTCCCTAAGAAGCGTTGAATTGCTCCGCCTAAGATAGCGATCACTTTCTGCATGATACCTAAGTAATAAAGAGCGGAAATGATGGCACTAAAAAAGATGATGATTGGTAACACGCGTATGGCAAAAATAAAATCATGGTTAGCTAAGTCACCAAATAGAAAGGCAATTCCCACATCGGCGAATCCAAGTAAACTGGCAACCCCTTGGCTTAATGCACCTAGAGCGGCTTGCCCCCAAGGTAAATAAAGGACCAGTGCAGCAAATCCGACCTGCAGAAATAAAGCGCGTAAAACGGTTTTCCAGTTAATGATATGGCGCTGTTCAGAAAGTAAATAGGCTAAAGCAAGCAGAACGGTCATACCCATCAGGCTAAAAATAATCGTCATAATGGTTTTGTGATGTATTCATGAAAGAGGTGGATGGAGCGCTGGTAAGGGAGCAGAACAGACCACGAACAGTGACTCACCTCGAGAGGTTGAGACGGTTGCCTTGATGGCAGAAATAATCGGTTCATAGAGAGCACCTTTACAAGCAAAGTTTGTGGGCCGGTCCCATCCTCGGGTCATTCACACTTCCATATGACAGCTTGTATTGGTGAGTTTAAAGGCACACCGAGCGCGGAGTATAACGGTATGGAAGGTGATTTTCATCACATTTATTCATGATTGTTATCTTTGCTACGCCGATGAAAAGACATAGCAATAGAAAAGATTGCCATGTCTAGGTGATATAAAGTGAGAACTGGTGCGTTAAGGCATTGATTTGCAGATAGGGGCTTGATTTATTTGGCTAAGAGGGAGGTTTACATCAAAAATAATACCCCGAATATTGGTGATGCCCATGGCTGAAAGCCGTGCAGAGTGCATTTCTAAATAAGCCTCAGCACTGTGCTGATTTTCAAACAGGTAGATACCACCTGCAACATTATCTTGTTGGTTTTCTGTCCAAATTTTCCAAATAAACCCTTGTTCATGATTAATCGATTCGGCTAGTTCGGCCAGAGCCGTTGCCATTTCTTCACCAAATGGGCCTGTAAAATCAAAATCAACTTGCAGTAATTTCATCTTTTCGGTTCCTTAGGCTAAAGGTATGTATGACATTTATATGTTTATTTTTTGTTAACGAATTTGTGTTTTTTTACGAGGTTACTTTACTATTCACATAATTTAAGGATGAATAAAGAGACGTCGAGTTGATGAAAAAAACCATTATCGTTGATGATTTTTTATATTAATACCGATGGGATCGTACTGTAAAAAATAATGATTCAAAAATATGGAATGATTTCAATATCGTATTCTTCGTAGTGTGAATAATTCATGAAAATCATTTTAATGTTTTTATGGTTAATTGTTTTTATGAGTCTCATGTCATATGTGAATTTCAATTCAAGGATAGAAGTGCAGTTAAAGGAGTGATGGTTATGCCTACTTATGAAGTCAATTTCGATGGCCTGGTTGGGCTTACTCATAATTATGCAGGGTTATCGTTAGGTAACATGGCTTCTACTTCGAATAAGCATGCATTAGCTAACCCTCAGCTTGCGGCTTTGCAAGGGCTGCATAAAATGAAGGCCCTTGCTGATATGGGGTTTAAGCAAGGGCTACTTCCTCCACAAGAAAGACCATGTATCAACAGCTTGTGTTTACTGGGGTTTTCTGGCAGTGATGAACATATTCTGTCCCAAGTTGCAAAAAAAGCTCCATACCTTTTAGCGAATGTCACTTCTGCCTCTTCCATGTGGGTTGCGAATGCGGCAACCGTTTCTCCCTCTGCGGATACACGAGACAATAAAGTTCATTTTACGGTGGCGAACCTGAATAATAAATATCATCGTTCAATAGAGGCGGAAACGACAGGACGAGCATTGCAAGCAACCTTTCCTTCATCGGATTATTTTGTTCACCATGCTGCTTTACCTTCGCTGGCGCAGTTTGGTGATGAAGGGGCGGCCAATCATAATCGTTTGTGTGCGGATCATGGAAAAGCGGGTGTTGAGGTATTTGTTTACGGACGACAAGCATGGGGAAGAAGTCTAGAACCGAAGCGTTTCCCTGCTCGTCAAACTCGTGAAGCAAGTGAGGCGATTGCTCGTTTACATCAGTTGTCTGATGAACACTGTGTCTTTGTTCAGCAAAACCCTCACGTGATTGATCAAGGGGTTTTTCATAACGATGTGATTGCCGTAAGCAATGGCCCTGTGCTTTTCCACCATCAGCACGCTTTTCTTGACCCATTGAGCGCCTTTGAGCACATTCGTCGTCAATTAAGCTTGTTTGAATGTGAATTTCGCCCCATTACGGTGCCCAACAATGCCGTGTCTGTTGAAGACGCGGTCTCCACCTATCTGTTCAACAGCCAGCTCCTGAGTAAAGTAGATGGAAAAATGCTCATGATTGTCCCAAAAGAGTGTCGGAAAAATGTAAGAGTTTGGGCTTATTTGAATCACTTAGTCGACAGTGGCGGGCCGATTAATGAGGTGAAAGTTTTTGACTTACGAGAAAGTATGGCGAATGGCGGAGGCCCTGCTTGTTTGCGGCTTCGGGTCGTTCTGAATCAATCAGAGCTTAAGGCAACCAATCCTAACGCTTTATTGAATGATCATCTTTATTGTTTACTCATTCATTGGGTCAAGAAACATTATCGAGATAGATTAGGGGAGGCTGATCTGGCGGATCCTTCATTACTCAATGAAAACCGTACGGCGTTGGATGAATTAACTCAGCTCATGAAATTAGGTTCGATTTATCCATTTCAACGTGTTTAATGTTTGTATGGCTTACATGAGAAAATGATCGCTTGCCTCGCTATTGATACTTTTGTCAATTTATCAAGCAGGAAGCGGAGATAAAATGGAAACAACCTCTCAAAAATGTTGCTTTGCTCTAAGATAAATAAACCCTTTTGTATGATTTGCGGCGCAGTTAACAGAGAGCTTGAGAAGCGATTGAGTCGCTGAGATGAATTCTCTAGTTTTAATTTAAGATAATTGGATTTAGGCGCTTGTTATGCTTTCTCGAACGCTCTCTAAACCGCTTTCGGCTTGTCGAAACTACCGCATGCTGACCGATGTCATGTTTCCCTTTTTACAACAACTGCTCTTGCCTCAGGCCATGGTGGTTTTTTATGCCCCCAGTACGGCTTCTCAGCCGGAATGTTTATTTAAATCTGGTCAGCCTTTTGAGTTAACGCAGTATCCTGATGCTTTTTGGACTTGGGCTGCACAATTTGACTCATCAGATTCACTGATTCCCTTTGCCACCAATACCTGTCAATGGAATTACCAAGAGGTCATCGCGGAAGAAGCCTATTTATTGACGTTAGATAATCACAATGGGCGGCGATTGTACCTTGTCTTGGAAGGGGTTGAGGAGTCGCATGTGGCTCAGATGATGGCGGCAGGAGAGCTAGAAAGCTTGCACTTACTGGCTGCGCGTTGGCAGTGTATTCGGGCTGAAACGGATGCTGCAACCGAGTTTAAACTTCGTGATCGGCGAGAAGCCAAGTATCGAGATGAAATCACTTCACGGGAAGAGTTTATCGACAATATGAAGCGGGTTCATCAGCTTGCGATTACGTTATCGAATCCAGAAGACTTAGATTCCCTGCATCGAGCCTCGGTTGAGGCCGTAAGAGATAAACTGGGGTTTGACCGAGTGGCTTTTTTCTTATTGGATATGAAAAAACGTTGCTTTAATGGCACTTATGGCACGAATGAACAAGGGCTGACCATTAGTGAACATCATCGCCAATATGATTTACACCAACTAGAAGCACAATATCTTGAAGCGATTGCCGATGAGCATTCGACACTCGTTATTATCGAAGATGCGCCTCTCTACACGGATGGCGAAGTGGTTGGGCAGGGTTGGAATGGGATGTTATTGCTTCGAGATGGGGAAGAGGTATTCGGCTGGTTAGCCATGGATAATTTTCTGCATCGTCAACCCATCGGTGACTATCAAAAACAGATGCTCGAATCCTTTGCCTCTTTACTGGCCCAAATTTACCTGCGTAAGCGGCAAGAGCAAAACATGCGTATGTTACATGCCAGTATGGTTGAATTATCACGTTGTTTAACGGTCAGTGATGTATGTAAAACCGCGGTGGCTTTTGCTATTAAGCGGATGGGGATTGACCGGATGGCGGTGTTCTTAACCGATGAAACATGCCGGACACTACAAGGAACGTGGGGAACGGATATTCAGGGTAATATTGTTGATGAAGGGTATTTTCGTACATCGACAGTGGATAATGACATTGTATTACTCGCCAAAGCATCCCCAAATGAAGTGGTGTTTAAAGAATCGGCCCCTATTTATCACGACAGTCATATTGTGGGTTTTGGCTGGACGGCAATGACGATGTTAACGGATAACGATGTGCCGCTTGCGTTTATTTCTGTCGATAATTTGATTCGGCGCTGTTCTCTCACGCCTCAGCTAAGAGAGGTCATTCGTATGTTTGCCTCGAATCTGACGGAAGTTTTAATGCGTGCGAAAGCGCAGCAGGCCATTAACGAGTTAAATGCGAACCTTGAGCGAGAAATCTACAACCGCACTCGAGAGTTACAAAAAGCGAATGAGAAATTGGAACGATTAGCGAAAATGGACCCTTTAACACGGTTGGGTAATCGGCGAATGTTGACGCATTTGCTGGAGCAGATTTGTGAGCAGTATGACCCCCAACCGATCGATTATGGCGTTATTTTACTGGATATTGACCACTTTGGTTTATTTAACAACCACTACGGCCATTTAGAAGGCGATATCGTGCTGATGCGTATCGGCAAGATTTTAAGCCAACATACTCAGTTAGAAGGAGAGCAGTTTTGCCGAATCGGAGGGGAAGAATTTGTACTGCTTCTGGTGGGGCACAGTGCTGACAAGGTTCAGGCATTGGCAGAAAGCATTCGCGCGGCCGTTGAGCAGGAAAATATTCCACACTGTGCAAGCCCTGATACACAATGGTTAACGATTTCAGTCGGGTATTGTGTTGCCAACTTTCCTGCTAGCGAGATTCAATTTGAACGTATGTACGCTCAAGCAGATAAAGCGCTCTATCAAGCGAAGCACCAAGGTCGTAATCGTGTGGTGGGCGGAGTATTTGGTATTACACAAAACCTTGGTACTTCTCATCGACCAAAGCCTCATCAATCTGACAGGTAGTATTCTACAGTCGAGACTACCCGAATTTTTTTGATGTAAGGTGTGTTGTTATCTCTATCGACAATGGAAAATTGTCCTTGTGATGCTTGTTTAATTTTACCCAGTTGGCTTTGTGAATCTTTAGCGAACTTAAGAGCGACTTCACGAGCTTGTTTGGTGGCTTCTTCAATCATGTCGGGTTTGATATCATTTAACCGTGAGAAGAAGTATTCGACTCGGTTACTATAACCGTCTTGATTAAACACAATACCTTGTTTGCCTAATTGACCAAGTTGGCTAATTGCTTGCCGAACAAGCTCAACTTGACTGCTATAGACGGTTAAGGTTTGTGTGGCAAGATAACGAAATTCTACTTGTGTATCGCCACCATATTGTTGAGCTTTTTTATCAATAACAGCGGGAGATGAGAAAGAAATTGCGCTTTTTTCAATCCCTTGTTTAGCGAGAAAATCGACCACTCGTTGGCTTTGTTGCTCTAGTGTTGTAAAGAGTGTCGGTAAATCATTATCGGCTAAAGTAAATTGAATAGGCCAGATGACCGTATCAGCCGCGACTTCGCGCTCTGATAACCCTTTTACGGTCACAACACGTTCATATTCTTTAAATTTCATGGCTGTTTTTTGGACGAAAAACCCCAGTATGCCTAGCCCGATGACTAAACTCAGACCTAATACCCAAGCCATGGGCATTAGAGTGTGCTGACGATCTGTAGACATGATTTTTTCCTTATTTGATTCCCATTACGGTATGGGTTTATAGCTTAGCTAAGGGATGATTTCGTTGATTCTGCCGTTTGGATTGTTGCTGGTGAATCTGAGAAATCCATTGTTTTAATTCATCAAGGTTGGCGCTACTTTGCACATTCGCCGAATAAAGTTGCGCATTGAATTGATTCAGTGCTTGCTCAAGCTGTCTTCTCTCGTCTTGATTTAGATCTAAGGTCTCCATCCATATTTTTACCGCGTGGCTGATTGCAATACCATCTTGCTGCTCTAATGCGTGTTGTAATTGCTGCCATCGAGAGCATGGTGGTGGCGTAGTACGGCTTTCATCTATTGCGCTTGTGACTGAGGTTCGTTGCCGCCATGCAAGGAGAGCGGTGATTAGCCATAGTAGAGCAAAAAATAGGGTTAAGTAAGGCCACCAACCCGCATCTTTGATGATTTCTACAGAATGGGCCGAAGATGAGGTTACATTCGTAGCTAAAGGCGTAGCTTCTTCGTTTTCATTCTCGGCAATAATTAACGTTAAATCGGACGTTTGGGAAACTTGCTGCTGTTTTGTTTTGGTATTCCACCAATTGAGACTCATTTTGGGTAATGAAACTTCTCCGCTGCGACGTGGAATTAAGACGTGTTTGACCGTCATCACCGTCTCCCCATTATCTTGGGTGGTTATTTGTGGTTTTTCTTCATATACACGGATGGCTTCTGGATAAGAGAGGGTTAATTTAGGCAGCTGCTCTGGGCTTAATCCCGCTACTTGTAGTGTAATTTCCCGACTGATGGCTTCACCCACTTTAATGGAATAAGGCGAATGAGTAATAGGTGAACCTTGGCTGTCTTGCCACTGTTCCGTTAATGTTAATTGAGACGTAGGGAGCCAAGCTCCTTGATAGTCAGTGGGTTTGTCTTCAACTGTAATCGAATAGGTTTTTGGGGTGGTTGTAAAAGGAATAATTCGAGTTCCGTTATCATAGCGATGATTGTAGATTAACGAACCTTGAAACTTAGCTTCTGTTAAGTGAAATTGCCCCGCTTTTTCTGCTGTGAGGCGAAAGTCTTGTTCTAACACCGTCACTTCCACCCCATCTATCACCGTTTGGTATTGCTTGGCTTCACTTACAGGAGTGAGTGTCATTCCCTCAACCGAGGGTGGCGTCAGTTGAGGGTTTTGTAGCCGGCGCACATCGGTTTTGATAAGCAATCGGATATGCAGTTGGGTACTTTCTTGTGGGTAAAGGGTATTCCGGGACAGGGTGCTGTGCATTTCAATCAGTTGTTCGGTATTGGGTGCTTGCTCATCAGCGGTGACCTGAATAGCAATCGGTTGAGTTTTTTGGCCATCCAGCTCAAAGCTTGGAATTGTTATAATTCCCAGTCGATTGGCTGCGAGCGAAAGAGTCCATTCACTGCGCTGACTGCGCTCTCCATTTACGATATTGACTGAAGAAGCAAAACTTGGGCGGCTGGTAAAAAAATCGTTTTCCAGTGTGTGAAAATCAATCGCATCCGGTTTGGAGGGACGATCACTGATAATTCGCAGTTGAAACACCTCATTTTTTACCACTTTATTTTTGCTAACCGTAGCGGATAAGGTTGAAGCATGAGCAGAAAGGCTCAACGTGCTAAGTAATAGCATGAGCCAAGGAAAGCGTCGGAATTGCAACAATGTGATCATTACCACTTTTTACCTTCTGTTGATGGAGTGGGTTTACTTTTTGCCTGTAAATAAAGTTGAGCGCGCAGCAAGCGACTGGGATCGCGGGCACTTTCTACTTGTTCTAGTTTGCGCATCTGCGAGTCGGCTTCTTGGCTGCTATTTTCACTAAGCTCCAACTGAGACGCGCTACGTTCGGCATCACTTTGGGCGAGGCTATTTGGTTTGTTTTCTGCCTCTTCATCATTTTCCGCTTCATTGGGTTGATCCGTATTCGTTTTCTCACTTGATAGATCTGGAGGGGGTGAATTCTTGCTCTCTGTCGGAGAAGTGTTAGGCTGAGAATTTTTTTGATTGGCTTCATTCTCTTGATTATCAAAAGAGGAAGAAGATCCTTGACCTTGCTCTGCCTCTGACGAAGACTTTTGTTGCTGTTGCTGTTGCTGTTGCTGTTGCTGTTGCTGTTGCTGTTGCTGTTGCTGTTGCTGTTGCTGTTGCTGTTGCTGTTGCTGTTTGAGCGCCTGCTCAACCTCAGCAAGGTTATGCTGAGCATCTTGATGATTTGGGTTGCTTTGGAGGATTTCTTGGTAGCGTTTTTTCGCCTTTTCCAACTGCCCGGCTTGAGCGTAAGCATTCGCAAGATTGTATTGTGTATGCTCGTCGGGGGTCGGGATTTTTGCCCAACTATCAATAGCGCCTTGATAATCTCCGGCTTGGTAACGCGCCGCTCCTTGCCACTCTGGTGAGGTAAAGAGCTTCGCTGCTGATTCATAATTGCCTTGCTGATAAGCTCGCCATGCCTGCTGATCTTGATTTAACCAAGCGGAGGCGTGAGCGGGATCTGGCGTTGTGAGCGCGCCTATACAAACTATGAGAGTAAATAGAACACCGCGCCGAAACAGTAAAAGGGTTGGGATAATCAATAACCCTATTAGCCAGTAACCATGGTTGATGGCATCAGTAATAAGGGGAGTTTCCGCTTGCTGTTCAATATCGGTTGCTGAGGCATGAGTGAGACGAAGAATGGTTTGAACATCTTGGTCATCATTGCGATAAGCCACAAAATGGCCTTTCACTTGTGAGGCAAGTTTTTGCATCGTGAGAAAATCAGTTTTCGCAATCACAGTGTGTTGCTGTTCATCTTTTAATAAGGTGCCGTCACTTAATGTGATGGGGGAGCCATTTGCACTACCTATTCCCCAGAGAGTAAATCGCCATGGCGTTCCATCGAGTAGGGTTTGGATTGATTGGCTTTCTTGCATCGACAGATCATCTGCGACCAGAATAATTTCTCCCGAGGCTAAGTTAGCTTGTTTGAGCATGTCTATGGCAAGCTGGACGCCTGCGGCAGCATTTGCACCGGGAAAGGGCATAATGTCCGGAGATAAATTAGGTAGTAGATTAGCAATGGTTGCCGTGTCTGTGGTTAAAGGGCTAATGCTATAGGCATCCCCTGCATAAGCCACCAATCCAGTATTGCCTTCTTGCCAGCCTGAAAGTAAGTCTAATACCTTGTAACGTGCTTGAGAGAGTCGGTTAGGTTTCAGATCTCTGGCATAAAGCGACAATGACATATCCATCACGACAACCCGCGCTGTGCTATTGGTATAGCTTGGTCTGGGCTGTTTTTCAAAACTGGGTCCGGCCAAAGCGAGTGTAGCGACGAGCCAACAGAAACTGACCCCTGTGAACCAAAGATGTTGATGTTTTTTATGGGTAAGCCCTAATGCTTGTGCGAGGTGAGGAGCCACCAAGGATTGGTGGTGGGGGCGATAAAACAACCAACCTAATAACCCAGCTAAAGGCAGTAAGGCCCACAACCAAGCGGGGGAGAGAAACATAAAATCAGCCATGATGTCTCCTCAAGATCATTAACACCACTGAAAGTAGTAGAGCAGCAGTAAGTGGGTAGCAAAACCATTCACTTTGTGGACGCCAAGTTTGGGTCGCTTGACTTAGGGGTTCTAACTGGTTGATGGTGTCATAAATACTCTGTAGCTCTTGTTGGTTACGGGCACGAAAGTATTTCCCGCCAGTTAACTGCGCAATTTCTTGTAAGGTTTTTTCATCTAGATCCTCCGCAGTATTAACGCGACGAGTCATCAGAAAATCTCTCACTACCATTTCACCCGCGCCCACACCGATGGTGTAGATCGTTGTGCCATAGTGTTTTGCAATTTTGGCGGCTTCAATCGGACTAAGTACACCCGCATTATTGCTGCCATCACTGAGTAGTATCATGACTCGTTGCGGCGCATCACTGTCAATAAAAGTTTTTGTGGCAAGTCCAATACCATCGCCTATTGCGGTTTGAGTCCCGATTAACCGTAATACCGCTTGGTTTAATTGCTGTGTAATTGTGGTGCGATCTAATGTCAGTGGTGTTTGTAAGTAAGCATGGTCAGCAAAAAAGATCAGCCCTAACCGATCCCCTTGACGCTTTGTAATAAAGTCACTGAGTACCTGTTTGACTGCCGTGAGGCGATCTACATATTGGTCTCCTAACTTCATATCTTGTTGATTCATGGAGTAGGAGAGATCAACAACCAGCATCACATCTCGCTGCTGGGTCGTAAGTGAAATGGGCTCTCCATACCAAACAGGGCGAGCCACCGCAGTGATAAGACATAACCAAATTGAGGTGGCTAAACCTTTTATCCACCATTGATGCGGCCTAACAAGATGGTTGGCTGGTGGCAGGTAGGAGAGGGGAATCGCGGCTTGTTGCGGGAGCGGCGATACAAAACGATAGACCACAACAGGCAGTGGAAGCAGTAAGAAGCACCACCACCATAAAAACTCAATGTTTGCCAAGGTTCCTTAAACTCCTCTTCTTCGGTGGCAATGCTTCATGTATCCATAGTTGGCAGTCACTGATTAGCTGCTCTGGATGAGTAACGGGATTTTTTTGATACAAAGCTTGCTGCCACAAGGTGAGATTGGGCACAAAGCGTGACTGACCCAGTTGATTATCTAAAAAGGTGTACCATTCATGCCCTGTTAGGTGTGCAATATGGTCACGAGGGTAGTAGCACAGAGCCGCTTGCCTGAGTAGCTCCATGGCATCAGATGGGGTCTGATAGCCCTTGGTTTGGCTAAGTAACCGAATGGCGGTTTTTTTGGGAGCGAGACGTTTTCGTTTCCAGAGCGCCAGACAAAGCATGCATATGGTGACGGTGAGAACGGCAGCAAGACAGGCCCACCATCCCCAAGCTAAAGGCCACCAAGAAGGTAGCTCTGGGAGGTGGAGTGCATTGAGATGTAAAGTCGCTGATGGTTCCTGCATCGATTTAACGTCCAGATAATTGTTGCAACAAAGGTCGATCACACGAGAGTGAACGGTAGTCTATTGCCAGAGATTGGCTCAATGATTTTAGTTTTACTTTCTGAGATTCAAAGGCTTTTTTGATGCTTAACCGTGTACTATTTGCTGAAAAGTTGAGCCAGCGCGTTTGTTGGTTATTCTTTACTCGCTCAATACCGCGAAAATGGGTTATTCCTTGATCCAGAGGATCGATGATATGCACCATGCGAACTCGATTATGGCGGCTGAGTTGATTAAACAGAGGCGTTGATTCTTCATCATAACGAACAAAATCACTGATTAAGATGATTTCACTCCCTTTGGGACAGAGACGGTTAAGTGCCAGTAGCCCTGTTTGCATGGACGTTAACGGGACGGATACTTGTGTAAGCGCTTGTTGTTGTGCTTTGACTAAATGCGCCATGATCTGCAATACCCCTTTGTGTCGAGCGGTCGGTTTTAGCTCAAGTTGTTGGTGACCGAGGTCAATAATTGCGCCGATACGGTCATGTTGGGCAACAGCAAGCCAACTGAGTAAGCTTGCCATATGTGCCGCTAACACAGATTTAAATAGCAGTGTCGAGCCAAATTGCATCGACGTACTCAAATCTACATACAAAATAACGGGTTTTTCTCTTTCTTCACAAAAGAGTTTGGTATGCGGTTTTCCCGTTCTGGCGGTGACCCGCCAATCAATGGTTCGAATATCGTCTCCCGGCTGGTATTGACGTACTTCGGCAAAGTCCATTCCTCGTCCAAGTTGTCTACTTTGGTGGTGTCCTAAAAGTTGAGACCATAAACTCTTGGCAGGCGGTAACCACTTTAGCGCATGTTGCTGATAAGGTAATAACTCTTCAAGACAAAGATGAACGCCATCTGCATGGGCGGGAAGAGGTAAACGGAACGAATTTGTCATTGCAATGCCTTAGGCGCTGCCAACCAAAGAGAGAAGATGAGCAATGACCTGATTTGGATGGATCCCTTCAGCCTGAGCTTGATACGAGAGTAACAACCGGTGGCGTAATACTGGGAATACCATGGCTTGAACATCTTCAGGGCTTACAAAATCACGGCCATTAAGCCAAGCGTGTGCACGGGCGCAGCGATCTAAGGCTATAGTTGCCCGAGGGCTGACACCCAACTCAATCCACTGTGCTAGCTGGGGATCGTACTCTTGAGGTTGACGAGTCGCCATGACTAACCGAATCAGATAATGTTCAATGGATTCGGCCATGTGAATATTGAGAACCTCTTGCCGAGCCTGAAAAATATCTGATTGAGTTACTACGGGTGGTGGCTCAGGGGCTTGCCCCTGAGCTTCTCCGCGATTAAGGCGCAGAATGGCCAGCTCATGTTCAGCATCCGGGTAATCGACATCAAGGTGGAGTAGAAAACGATCTAATTGAGCCTCGGGTAGTGGGTACGTTCCTTCTTGCTCAATTGGGTTTTGGGTGGCCATGACCAAAAATAGATCCGGTAAGCGATAGGTTTTCCTTCCGGCGGTAATTTGTTTTTCTGCCATGGCTTCCAGCATCGCCGCCTGAACTTTGGCGGGCGCGCGGTTAATTTCATCGGCTAATACTAAGGAATGAAAAATTGGCCCAGCTTGGAAGGTGAACTCCCCGGTTTCTGGTCGGAAAATATCGGTACCTGTTAAATCGGCGGGAAGTAGATCAGGAGTAAATTGAATCCGGTGAAACTCTCCCTCAATACATTCAGCTAGGCATTTTACGGCTCGGGTTTTTGCAAGCCCTGGTGGCCCTTCAACAAGGATGTGTCCATCTGCAAGCAGAGCAATGAGCAACTGCTGCACCAGTGAGTGTTGACCAATGACCTGTTGGTTTAAATACGTTTGTAGTGATTGAAAAGTAGATAATTGCATCTAACCCGACTCCCGATTGGTAATTCAGCCATTGGTCATTGTATTAACCGAAAAGTTCCGGCGAATAAATGGGAAAGGCAGATTTTCTGTTTGATTGCTCATCATTTATACGATTTTGTTTTATCTGCACTCTCTTTCGTGATGAATCGCCACCGTAATGCATTCATTTGTGAAATGAGTGTTGAGCGTTCAACCTTTTATGACATGAATATATTTTATTAGAGAGTTCTCACCAAATCTTGAACAATTTCGTGAGCTTTGCTTGAACTGTGCTAAATACTATAAGAAGTAATATGCGCAGTTTGACATATGTCGACATAGCCACTGAGAGGAATCTATGTTTAAAAGATTAAGAATGACCCCAAGGCTGATTATTGTATTTAGCCTTCCATTAACCCTTTGTTTACTGGTAGCGGCTTGGATGGTGATTAACCAGGTCAGTTCTCGAGTGGTGAAATTGGGCGAAACATCAGTAAGTCGCACCGCTCAAAATAGCTCAGAGATGATTAGCAGTTGGGTAGAGGCCCGGATGGCGGTGGTGCGTTCGTTAGCACAAACGGAAACCTTGGCATCGGGAGATACGCAAGCCATTTTTAGCTACGTAAAACATTTTGGCAAGAAAATGAGTCCTGAATTTGAAGTGATGTTTTTTGTTGATCTTAAAGGGGATGCGTATCACCACAATGGTGTGATTGCCAGCCGAGCAAACCGAGGGTATTTTCAACAATTAGTGGTGCAGAAAACCCAGTCTTCCTTAGTGAGTGACCCCCTTTATTCGGGCACCTCCGGCAATGCAATTATTGTTTTGGCACAGGCGGTAAAGAACCATCAGGGAGAGGTGATCGGTCTGCTGGCTGCAACGGTGACACTCAATACACTTACTCAGTTGGTGGATAATGTATCAACAGATGATGCGGTGGCGTGGTTGGTAGACTCGCGTGGTATTTATGTGGCCCATCCTAGCGAAGAAAAGCGCTTAAAAGATAAGGCCACAGAATCGAGTGATACCGATTATGTCCAAATGAGTAAAAAGATGGTTGATGGACAAGCGGGGATTACGGATCTTTATTTAGAGAACAACCAACATTATATGGTGGCTTATCATCCCGTAGCGAATACACCGGGTTGGTCGCTAGCGGTTGCCCAGCCATATGAGAAGATCATGTCTACCGCTCATGAATTAACGGTGAGTTTATTACTGGCCTTTGTGGTGACAATCATCATACTCATAGGCATTGTTTTATTGGTTGCCAACATGATTGTAAAACCTGTTAATGAAACGCGGGAAGCGTTAGAGCAAATTGCCGCAGGAGATGGTGACTTAACTCAGCGGTTGAATGAAGGTCGATACGATGAATTTGGCGATCTTGCCCGTAGTTTTAATGCTTTTGTTGGCGGAGTACACAGTTTAGTAAAACAAGTGGCTGAGGCCTCAATTCAGTTGGGGGCAGCAGCAGAAGAATTAGCGGTATCGAGTCGAGAAGCTAATGATCAGGTTCAGCAGCAACGCCATGAAACCGATCAAGTGGCAACGGCCATGACGGAAATGGCGACAACGGTCAACCAAGTGGCGGAAAATGCCGCTAATGCGGCTCAGGCTGCGGATCAATCCAGCCGATTTGCACAGGAAGGGGAAGCTGTTGTGACCAATACCACCAATGAAGTGCTTGTTTTAGCGAAAGAAGTGCAAACTGCGGTGAATGTGATTGGAAAATTGCAGCATGATGCTGACTCCATTGGCAAGGTATTAGAGGTCATTCGAAGCATTGCCGAGCAAACCAATTTATTAGCACTGAATGCGGCGATTGAAGCCGCACGAGCGGGTGAACATGGACGCGGATTTGCTGTTGTGGCCGATGAAGTTCGTACTCTTGCCACTCGAACGCAAAGCTCGACAGAAGAAATTCGAGACATTATTGAAAAATTACAAATGGCCTCGAAAGAAGCATCACAGGTGATGGATGGCGGCTATCGTAAAGCCAGTGAAGTGGTGCAGTGGGCGGAAGAAGCGTCAGAGAAACTGCGCGATATCACGAAAGGCATTTTCACTATCAATGATATGAATATTCAAATTGCCACAGCAACGGAGCAGCAATCTATCGTAGCGGATGATGTAAACCAAACCTTAAACCGTATCAGCAGTGGAGTGGAACAGTTATCTAATGGTTCAATGCATATTGCTGCCGCCAGTGACGAATTGGCTCGTTTGGCAACCGATCTACAAAATAGAGTTGGCCGATTTAAAGTGTAATCATTCGGGTCGGGTTTGATAACATGGTGGAACATCTTAAGCGCTAGAATAGTGGTGGCGAGTTGGGTACACTTCTCGCCAGCATGAACAATATTAGGTAAGTACTATGAACGACTTTGAAAAAGAACTGGAAATGATGGCCCAAGAAATGGACGAGCAACCGGAAGTTGCCCTTCCTAGCCTAGATGAGCAAAAAGCGGTCGTTGCTGAACTTAAAAAATTAGAAGCTGAAGGCAAACTAACCCCTGAAGTGTTAGAAGCGCATTTTGGAAAATTTTTCGCTCAATCAGAAACCCCTATCCACTAAGGTTAGAGCCACATAAAGCAATGGGCATGCTATTGTGCCTATTGCTTGATTTTTGGGTTCATCCTTGAATGCCAAAAATGCGCCTTTCTTCCCTGCGTAATCCTCCTTTTTATTCAATGGCTTTACTTAGCACTTTTTAAAGATGAACTCGTCACGAGCAATGAGCCCCCTCTTTGGGTGGTGGGCATGATATTCTTGGCTCTACGCCCCAGTTCTCCACCATGAATAATCGACCTTAGGGGGATTGCCCTTTTAGGGGACGACTTATAATCATCATCAATATTAGGAATGGGTTTTAGTAAGCTGCATTCAATTTTTGTGGTTTCCTTTTTTTCGCTTGCTAGACAGAGCAGGAGTATTCGTCATGATTCGTTCTAAGCCGACTGATGTCATTTTACACGCATTTGACTGGCCGTATTCACAAGTGACAGAACACGCGCAGGCTATTTTTGAAGCCGGTTATAAAGCCGTACTGGTTTCTCCACCAATGAAATCTTATCGACAAGATAAAGGCACGCCGTGGTGGCAGCGCTACCAACCGCAAGACTATCGAGTGATTGATAACCAATTAGGGGATACTGAATCTTTCCAAACCATGGTTAGTACGTTGCAACAGTTTGATTTATGGGTGTATGCCGATGTGGTGTTTAACCATATGGCTAATGAGTCTTCCATTCGTTTAGACTTACAGTATCCAAGCGAAAAAGATCAGTTAACTTATCGCCAACGTGAAGATTATTATCAAAAACAACGTTTGTTTGGTGATTTATCTCAACCCTTATTTACTGAAGATGATTTTGTTGAAGCCTTCGGAATTCAAGACTGGCAGGATAAGTGGCAAGTACAAAATGGCCGTATCTCTGGGGGGCCCCATGACTCAGGCTTGCCAACGTTGCGGGTTAATGCACATGTTATTGAGCAGCAACAAGCTTATCTGAAGGCGCTTAAAGCAATGGGCGTCAAAGGGTTTCGCATTGATGCCGCGAAACACATGAGTATTGAGCACCTTAAACAGGTATGGACGGAAGCAATTACTCATGATGTCCATATTTTTGGTGAAATTATTACCGACGGTGGTGCAACCAAAGCCGAATATCAATTATTTTTAGAGCCTTACTTGGCAGAAACGCGTTTAGGCGCTTATGACTTTCCTTTATTTCAAACCGTTTATAACGCATTACAGCCTAAAGGGAGCTTAAAGCGTTTGATTGATCCGTATTGCTTCGGTGAGGCCTTATCTAAAGATCGGGCAATCACGTTTGCCATCACCCATGATATTCCCAATAATGATGTGTTTGTGGATCTTGTGATGTCCGCGGAGAATGAAGCGCTAGCCTACAGCTATATTTTAGGTCGAGATGGTGGTGTTCCACTGATTTATTCTGATTTAAACCCCAGTGATTTTCGTGATTCAGAAGGCGATCCTCGTTGGCAGAATGCGTGGTGTGCGCCGAATATTCTAGCGGGAATTGCTTTTCATAACCAAATGCATGGCTTGCCGATGACAACGGTTGAGGCGAGTGATGATCTTCTGGTCTTTAGCCGTGGTGATAAAGGTGTGGTTATTATCAATAAATCCTCTCGGGCGCAGCAAGTGGATCTGAGATGGGCTGATACGCTCTGTGATTTGTACCGCGGAGATTTTTTCCCAAGTTCTCAAGGTAAAGTCACGATTCATACTCCTGCGAAAAGCAGCCGGATGTTATCGGTCTTCTCTGGGTAATTCATTATCAGGGTGCTCAACAATGCCGTTGAGCACCCTGATTTTGATTAAAGATAAAAAAATGCCTCAAGGACCTGAACTCAGATCGCAAGAGGCAAGACGTCGTTAGTGATAATAATTAAATCGAGAGAGTCCAAGTAGAGCGACTATTGGAATCGCATAGCAATAAATGTAGTTATTTCCCGACGAAGTGCCAAATCAGTAAGAGAAAAATGGCATGTTTTTATATTGTTTTGTGATCTTCACTCCAACTCACATGGCTCCCTTGTTTCATTTTCTGAAACCTTATTTTGTTCGTCTTAGCCAGCGGATACATAAGTTAATCCACTAAAAACTGATTTATAGCAAGTTATCCTCAGCATAAATACGTACTATAAATTTCAATTAGCTGCGTATATACCCAAATCACTTTAGTGTATCTATGGCGATGTTTTTAAGGTCGTTTGGGTATGGCGTTTTTTCAGTTGAATCTTTTCGACTACGTTTTATCGATAGTGAGTGCTTGCTATGAATAACCTTGTTGAGCGTTTTTTGCGCTACGTTACCTATGATACTCAATCAAAACCTAAGAATGCTCACTGCCCCAGCTCAACAGGGCAAAGAGTCTTTGGCAAGCTACTTTATGATGAATTGTTGGCTCTTGGGCTGAGCGACGTGAGTTTAGATGAACATGGTTATGTCATGGCGAAGCTGAAATCCAATGTTGATTATCCCGTTCCTGCGATTGGCTTTATTTCACATATGGATACTGCACCAGATGCCTCAGGTAAGCATGTTAAGCCTCAAATTGTTGAAAATTATCAAGGTGGAGACATTGCGTTAGGGAAAGGCGATGAGATTTTATCACCGATTCAATACCCAGAATTGCATCAGCTACATGGTTGTAACTTGATTACGACGGATGGAAATACCTTACTTGGGGCGGATAATAAAGCAGGGATTGCGGAAATTATCACCGCAGTAGAACTGCTAATGGCAACCCCTTCTATTCCGCATGGTGATATTTGTCTTGCTTTTACACCTGACGAGGAAATTGGTCGTGGAGCTGATCACTTTGATGTGGAGAAATTTGCCGCACAGTGGGCCTATACCATTGATGGTGGTCCTGTGGGTGAGTTGGAATTTGAAAATTTCCATGCGGCGAATGCACAAGTGATTTTCCATGGAGTGAATGTTCATCCTGGGACAGCGAAAGATAAAATGGTCAACTCGATGTATCTTGCTGCACAATTCATTCAAATGATGCCCGCTCAAGAAACCCCTGAACACACCGATGGTTACCAAGGTTTTTACCATCTTAAATCCGCAAAGATGGGGGTCGCTCTCTCTCAACTAGACTACCTGATTCGTGATTTTGATGTTACTGAGTTCTCGACCCGTAAGGCGTGGATGCAGCAGAAAGTTGCGGAGCTCAATAGCCAGCTAAGTAGAGGGCGTGTCGAGATAGAAATTGTTGATAATTACGCTAATATGAAGGAAAAAATCGCAGAACATCCGCATATTATTGAGTTGGCAAAATCAGCGATGCAGGCGTGTGATATTGAGCCAATTATCAAGCCTATTCGTGGTGGAACGGATGGTGCAAGGTTATCTTTTATGGGGTTACCTTGCCCCAATATTTTTACTGGTGGATATAATTTCCATGGTATTCATGAGTTCATTACGATTGAAGGTATGGAACAAGCGGTACATGTCATCATGAAACTGGCTGAAAAAACAGCCCGTCAATACGCCTAATCATCGTTTTTACTGTGCCAAGGCAACTTGGCACAGTTATCCTTCCTTAGCGTCACAAATCCGGTATTTATGCTGGTATCAAAGCCTCATCTTGTTACTATAATCAAGCAAATAGAGTGAAGTGAATGGTGTCGTGTTTCCCTCGCCATGATAACGATGAAGCATGAAAGTCAGAGCTTAAGTGTGATTGATAGGATGAAAGAATGGAAAACGTCAATGTTATTGTCGATTATCTGCTGACGAATAAGCTCGTATTAACCTTATTGGTATTATCGGTGATCATGCTGCTTAAACGGATCGCTTTAGCACAGATAAGAGGGGATGTATCCTTTTTGAGTGAAGAGCAGCGTAAGTGGATGTCTCGCGCCAAAAATGGGGCTTTCGCTGCGAGTCTATTAATTCTGTTTTTACTTTGGAAATCAGAGATTAGCCAGTTTGCTTTATCGGTAACGGCCATCGCTATTGCGATTGTGGTTGCTTCTAAAGAAATTATTCTCTGTTTCACCGGGTCTATCCAACGAGCCAGTTCTCGCTCTTTTCGAATGGGAGATTGGATCGAAGTTGGCAAAGTGTGTGGGGAAGTTATTGAACACAACATGATGGCAACGGTGATTCAAGAAATAGACTTACAGCATGGTCAGTATCATTACACAGGGAAAACTGCAACCCTACCCAATAGCCTGTTTTTTACCCATCCAGTCAAGAATCTGAATTTTATGAAACGCTATGTATTTCATAATTTTAGTATTGTTGTGCCGAGGTTTGTTAACTTGTATCCGTTATTACCGATTATGCATGAGCGAATGGATGCACATTTCACCCATTTTATTGATGTTGCCCGCCGTTATAACAGCATGATAGAAAAACACGCAGGGGTCGATTTACCCAGTGCAGAGCCTCATATTGAAATTACCAGTGCTCCTGCGGGTGAACAAATTGTCCACTTTATGATTTTTTGCCCAACGGAGAAAGCGAACCATTTAGAACAGCTTATTCGGCAAGATTTTATGCAAGAATATGAGAAAGCTTTTGCGCCTAACTCCGAGGTTGAACCCGTGATTGAGGTGTGACGGATATGCCCCAAGCAAGATTTGCTTGGGGCATCATTAGTTCTTTTGCTGAATGGTGTGTGTTTTCGTGACGTTAAGCCCTAAACGTTTTGCCAGCCGAGTTAAATTGGCTCGGTCGATTTGCAGCAAGCGCCCCGCCTTTGCCCAATTAAATTCGGTCACTATGAGTGCTTCACTGATTAAACGTCGCTGAAAGTCATCAGTCGCTTCACGCAGCCCTTGTTCTGAGTAGAGTAAAGAAGCTGGGGATTCCGCATGTAGCACAGGTGAGGCCGTTTCAGGCAGTGCTTCATCCAGCGGACCAATGTCTTCGCTGGTGACGGTGATAACAGATTGCGCTGTTTGTTTCGCTCGAGCTTTAAGAGCGGCTCGGTTAATGACATGTTCTAACTCTCGAACGTTGCCGGGCCAAGAATAGTAAATTAAATGGCTAAGGGCTTCTTGATGTATTTTGAGTTGAACAATACCCAGTTTACGCCTCGCTTGCTCAAGAAAATACCCAGCGAGTAATGTTACATCGCCAATGCGTTCTCGAAGAGGTGGTACATAAATAGGATAGACACTTAATCGATGGTAGAGATCGGCTCGAAAGCGACCCGCTTCCACTTCTTGTTTCAGATCTCGGTTGGTTGCGGCAAGAATGCGGACATTGATGGTTTGTACCTGATCTTGCCCAACGGGTTGGATTTCATTATTTTGGAGCGCCCGTAAAATCTTACTCTGCGCTGCGAGTGGCAGTTCGCCTATTTCATCTAAAAATAGGGTGCCTCCATCAGCAAGAGCAAACTTACCCATTCGTTGGCGATCTGCGCCAGTGAAAGCCCCTTTTACATGGCCAAACAGTTCACTTTCTACCAAGTTTTCAGGAATCGCAGCACAGTTCACATAAATAATAGGTTGACGTTTTCTTGGAGAAAGATGATGAATGGTTCGAGCAACCAGTTCTTTGCCAACGCCAGTTTCTCCGTGAATCAAGATCGTAAAGTCAGACGGTGCAACGACATCAATATCCGCTTTCATTGTCTGCATGGCCTCACTACTACCAATGATTTCACCGCCATCACGTTCCCACACCCCTTCATTTAAAGCTTCTAAACGCTGTTGGCTTTGCTTGGCTTGTGTTTCCAGTTGGGAAAAAGTGAGGGCCATTTTAAGAGTGGAAGCTGCGATAGCCGCGAGGACTTCTAAGCTACGCAGAGGGATATTATCGAAAATATTGGGCGTTAAGCTGTCTAATGTGAGAACACCAAGTAATTTATCGCTAAAGATTAAAGGTAACCCCATACAGGCATGCATGGGAAGATCATCATCATGATCCATCAATAAGCCGTCAAAAGGATCGGGAAGTTCGCAATCCGCATCAAAGCGAACTGGGCTTGTTGAATGGCAAATCCTTTCTAAGCGGGGATGATCACTGATAGAGAATCGTCGGCCTAATGTATCTCTTGTGAGCCCTTGCATAGCAAGGGGAACAAGAGTTTCGCCTTGTAAAGACATGAGTACAACACAATCGCACTGAATCGTTTTACGAATCGCATCTAATAGACGATGAAAACGATCTTGATCATTTAATCCACTGGCAAGGCCAATAGTCATATCCACCAGTGTGGAAACAGAAAAATCTTGCATAAGCCACTCAAAAAGAGAATTTTAGATATTCTAGAGTCATATTGACTTTATTTAAAGGGTTGATTTGACATGAATTAAAACAAAATATTTATTTTTTATTTATAAAACATATGGTTATTAATTGGCATTAAAACTGCTATATGTCCCACAACAGTATCATTATTTTATAGAGTGGCGCTAAAGTCATCGAATAATCACAATCCAGATTTGAGGAGAATTGGATTTATGCTCAACAACCATACCATTGCTATTATTAAAAGTACCATTCCATTGTTAGAGTCTGCTGGCCCTGCATTGACTCAACATTTTTATCAACGGATGTTTACGCATAACCCTGAGTTAAAAGATATTTTCAATATGACGCATCAACAGAGTGGGCGACAAAGTGTTGCTTTATTCGAAGCGGTGGCGGCCTATGCAAAGAATATTGATAACTTAGAGGTATTGACTGCGGCGGTTGAACGTATCGCTCATAAACATACCAGCTTTAATATCCAGGCGGATCATTACCAAATTGTAGGGCATCACCTTATCGAAACCTTAAGAGAGCTAGTTCCTGATGCTTTTACAGCGGAAGTGGAAGAAGCATGGACGGCCGCTTATCTATTTCTCGCCCAAATTTTTATTGATAGAGAAGGAGAGCTGTATTTACAACGTAAGCAAGCTGTCGGGGGCTGGGCTGATGCGCGAGAATTTATTGTGACGGATAAGCATCCTGAATCACTCTATGTTACCAGTTTTGTTCTAACCCCCAAAGATGGTCAACCTGTATTGGATTATCAGCCGGGACAATACATTGGTGTAGAAGTGAAACCAGATGGTCATCGTTATCAGGAAATTCGCCAGTACTCTTTATCTCAAGCGGCTAACGGGAAAGATTATCGCATCTCAGTCAAACGTGAAGGGGCGAGTCACGATCACGCAGGCATCGTGTCACATTATCTGCACGACCATGTACAAGTTGGGGACAGCATTTCTGTGTATGCGCCCGCTGGCGATTTTTATTATGTTGAGCGTCAACGCCCTGTGGTCTTAATTTCTGCTGGGGTGGGCGCTACGCCAATGCAAGCCATGCTGAATACGTTATCAAAGCAAGAAAAAGATAAGGTGACGTATTTATACGCTTGTCACTCCCGTCAGCAACATACTTTTCTTGATGAAACAGCCTCATTAATTGCAGTTCAAAAAGCTAAAGGGAAGCTGTGGCAGCAACATGTATGGTATTTGGAAGGGGCAGAAGAAAACGTAAACTTAGGGCAGATGACCCTTTCATTGCTTGAATTACCATTCGATGATGGCGATTTCTATCTATGTGGTCCATTAGGCTTTATGGAAAGTATCGTTAAGCAATTAATGGCGTTAGGTGTGTCTAGTGAACGTATTCATTATGAAGTGTTTGGCCCTCATGCCGAGTTAAACCACTATTGTTAGTTTGCCCCTCTAGCCATATTGGTTTGGGGATAAAATGAAAATAGCCAGCTTAAAGCTGGCTATTAAATAATTTGGAAGTCTATTACAGGACTTTGATGCTTTCAGCTTGAGGGCCTTTTTGACCTTGAGTGATAACAAACTCAACTTTTTGGCCTTCAGCTAGGGTACGGAAACCGTCGCCTTGGATTGCACTGAAATGAGCAAAAACGTCAGGACCGTTTTCTTGCTTAATGAAGCCGAAACCTTTCGTTTCGTTGAACCATTTAACGGTACCAGTAACAGGAGTAGACATAGTAAAAATCCTAAAAAAACAATTTTATATAGGCCGATCTCGGCACGGATAGCGTGGAAAAGTAGATTGCTATTGCGTACGACACGACGGGAGTTACAAGGAATCCAACGAAACAATGTGTATACAACGAACTTCATTTCTAGCTATCATCGAGTCTAGAGTAATCTTTTATCTTGTCAATCGGAACTTGATGTGAGTCGCAGGAGTTTTTGAACTTTTGCTCATTTTTTTGCTCTATGCACCATTTCTGAATTACTGATTGTGAATGTATTCCTGCCTCAGTTAAGGGTTTTCTTCTCTTTTTCCTGTCATTAAAAAACGGGCTTTTGGTCAGTGGGACTATCAAGCTCACAAATCTGAAACATAACTCAGTTGGATTGTTCGGTTAAAAAATTGTTTTTTTATAAAAGCTTAACCTCAATGAAGGCCAATGAAATAAGCGAAGTTTTAATCGGTAGGTGTCAACTTTGTTTTATTTTTATTAACAATTATTCCTCTGTACTGAGCAAGGCGAATTTTCCTCTCTTGAATTCAGTGAAGGAAAGGAGTACTACAAGAGACAGGCCTTATTTGTATCTTAAAGAAAGCTTTTATTCTTGCTGTTTTCTTAAAGGTGCTCGATCACTAAGGAAGGTAGATGATGAAATGGTTACTCATTGCTATCGTATCGGTATCGGCGGCTATCGCATCAGCGGAGCATTTTCATTCGTTTTTTCTTGGTTTTTCTATTGCAGTCCTTGCTGTCAGTGGATGCTACTGGTTTGCCTTTCGAAGCACGCGTTTTCCAGAGCTGGCTTTAATGTTACTATTTTTAGGACTATTGGTGAAAATGATCATCACCATTATTGGGGTGTTGTGGGGGATTTCCTCACAATTGATGACGTCACCGGCAATTTTTGGTCTCTCTTATCTATTCTTTTCTATTGCAACAACCTACCTTTGGTTCCGTTATCGTTCAAAGCACTTAGACACACCAAAAGTACTCTAAGTTTCGGTATCTGGCTGGGGCGTCCGAGGGGAATCCTCTTGTTCTTTTCGACTATAGTTCTACAGTGATTTTGTACTTGAGTTTGTATGCTTGTGTTACTAGGTGTTGAAAAAAGGAGAGAGATTAAAGTGGATATTGTTCTGTTTGGATTAGAAAAAACGTTACTCTTAGTCGGCATTGTTTGTGTTTTAACGGGAATGGTCCGTTATGGTAAGCGAAGCCAAGATTGGAAAGGCGTTGCCACAATGTTTTATAAACGGATCCACATGTCGGTAGCAGAGTATAAATGGTATCGATTAGGAGTTGCGATGATGGTGCTAGCGATTGCTTTGCGAATTGTGCTACTGACTTTTTGGCCAGTCTAGCGCCCATTCCTCTTATTATGGGGCGGATGATAGGAGTATTTCTTGCGTTGCCTAGCTTCTCTGTTTCATTTGGGTATACACTTTTAACGATTGGAAAAAATAATAAATAAGATTGGTGGTTGTTATGTCGTACCCAGTATTGATCTGTGATGATTCGGCGTTAGCCAGAAAGCAAATGGCGCGTTCTATTCCTTCCTCTTTAAATGCCGATATCACATTTGCGATGCATGGTGTTGAAGCTCTTGAATTGCTTGAAAAACAGTCGTTTAGATTGATGTTTCTTGACTTAACCATGCCAGAGCTCGATGGGTTTGGCACATTGGAAGCCATGCAACAGCGTGGTGATACCACACCTGTGGTCGTCGTCTCGGGAGATATTCAACCCAAAGCAAAAGAGCGGGTGATGGCGCTGGGCGCTCAAGCTTTTATTCAAAAGCCGATTGATAAAGAGGTGTTAAATTCGGTGCTGCGGGAGTTAGTTGAGCCGCCGACTCAGCCACGCATGATCACTCCTGTGGAAATCGAGTTACCCATTTTGCGTCGGCGAGATGTGTATATGGAAGTGGCTAACGTATCGATTGGTCGAGCAGCAGATGCGCTAGCGCGCCATTTTGATGTGTTTGTCCATCTCCCATTGCCGAATGTTAATATCTTTGAAGTCAGCGAATTGCACATGGCACTGCGTGATCTGGCTGAAAACGATCAGGTTTCAGGCATTTGCCAAGGATTTAGTGGGGAAGGAATTGCGGGTGAAGCCTTGGTATTGCTCAGTGATTCTAGTGTAGCCGATTTAAAAAAATTGATGAAAGTGTCGGTTGATAATGAAGAGTTGGAAGAACTGGAATTATTAATGGATGTCTCCAATATTTTGGTTGGCTCTTTTCTCAATGGCTTAGGCGAGCAAGCCGAAGTTCGTTTTTTCCAAAGTTCACCTGTTTTACTGGGGCAACACGTTACGATTGATTCGGTCATTGAATCTACGGCGGGTTCGTTTAGTAAAACGATGACCTTTGAAGTGAGTTACACGATTGATGACACATCAATTCGGTGTGACTTATTGTTTATGTTTGTCGATGAGTCTTTACCCTTATTAGACAATAAACTCGCCTATTTAATGGAGGAGTTCTGATGTTATCTCTGCCCGCTGAATTTGAGCAGTTCCACTGGATGGTGGACATGGTTCAAAATGTCGATATGGGGTTGATCGTACTTGATCGAGACTTCCAAGTACAAGTTTGGAATGGTTTTATGACGCATCACAGTGGTAAGCAAGCTCATGATGCTATCGGCCAGTCATTATTTACTGTATTTCCAGAAATTCATCAAGAGTGGTTTAAGTTAAAAACGAAGCCTGTTTATGATTTAGGTTGCCGCAGTTTTATCACTTGGCAACAACGGCCCTACTTATTTAAGTGTCGCAATGTGCGTCCTGTCACTCAGCAAGCCGAATTTATGTATCAAAATATCACGTTGAACCCGATGCGAACGCCAACGGGCAAAGTGAACTCACTTTTTCTTTCTGTACAAGATGCCACAGCGGAAGCGTTAGCCTCTTTACACGTCCACCGATGAAATAAACAACACGAATGAATCGAGAGTAAATAACGGAACCAAGGAGATAATGGTGCTATTACCACGGACTTTTTATACCCCTCAACAAGTTAAACGTGGCGAATTACTAGCGGCGAAAGCACAAGGTTTAGACCTGTTTCGGTTAATGGAACGAGCTGGACAAGCTGTGTTTACTGTTGCTTTGGCCCAGTATCCAGGTTCGCACCATTGGCTGGTGTGCTGTGGGAGTGGAAATAATGGGGGGGATGGCTATATTGTTGCTCGCTTAGCTCAGTCGGTCGGTATTCAAGTGACGTTATGGCAATATGGGGATCCTGAGCGCTTACAGGGTGATGCTCGCACCGCCTATTATCATTGGATAGATAGTGGCGGTGAGGTTTTTCCCTGTGCTGAGACATTGCCTGACGGCGTGGATGTGGTAATAGATGGCTTACTTGGTACTGGTGTGAAGGGGGTTGTGCGTTCTGCGATGCAAAATGTTATTGAAACCATTAATGGCAGTGACATTCCCGTGGTTGCCATTGATATACCATCTGGGTTGTGTAGCCAAACAGGAACCGTGTTGGGCTCGGCAATTTATGCACAGCATACGATCAGTTTGATTGGCCTTAAGCAAGGGTTAGTAACGGGTAAAGCCCGAGATCATGTTGGGCAGTTGCATTTTGCTGGGCTTGGGGTTGAAGAAACATTCAACAGCCAAAATACCGCGACTTTAACCGCGATTGATAGCAAGGCTGCTCAAAAAGCCCTTCCGTTGAGGAAGCGTACCGCTCATAAAGGCCAGCATGGTAAAGTGTTGTTGATTGGTGGAAATTCTGGGATGGGGGGCGCAGCGATATTGGCGGCACAAGCTTGCGTTCGAACCGGAAGTGGTTTAACGGCAGCATTGGTTCAGTCTGATAATACCAAACCACTTTTGGTCAGTTGTCCTGAAGTCATGACCGCTGATTGGGCTGACAAAGCCGTATTCGATCATCGGCTAAACTGGTGTAGCGTATTGGCTATTGGCCCAGGGTTAGGCCGAGATATGATTGCCCAGCAACTGATGGCCTGCGTACAAAGCATTAATAAGCCGAAAGTGATGGATGCCGATGCTTTGTATTTTTTGGCCCAATCTGCTTGTTATGATGAACAGCGGATCATTACGCCGCATCCGGCAGAAGCAGCAAGAATGCTTGATTGCGATGTGGAAAATATCGAGGCTGATCGTTTCCAAGCGGTCAAAGCGCTACAGCAGAAATATGGCGGTGTTGTTGTACTGAAAGGTGCCGGAACCCTAGTGTGTAATGGGCAAGATGTTTATGTTTGTCTGGCTGGTAATCCGGGAATGGCCAGTGGTGGTATGGGGGATGTCTTAACGGGGATCATTGTGTCATTGCTTGCGCAGGGGCTGTCATTATTTGATGCAGCCAAAGTCGGCGTTTTAATCCATAGCCAAGCGGCCGATCAAAACGCCGAAGAGTTTGGTGAGCGAGGACTGCTTGCGAGTGATTTAATCCCGCATCTGCGCCGCTTAGTCAACCGTTAATCAATTAACTCATTGCCCGATGACGAGCCTTGTGTAAAGGCCAAAATATTGTTGAGCGTGGTCTGAGCAATATTATTGAGCGCATCTTCGGTTAAGAAGGCTTGGTGGCCAGTAAAAAGAACATTGTGACAGGCAGAGAGGCGGCGGAAAACATCGTCCACAATCACGTCGTTCGATTTATCTTGGAAGAAAAGATCTTTTTCATTGTCGTACACATCAAGGCCGAGAGCACCAATTCGGCCTTTTTTTAGCGCTTCAATAGCGGCAACAGAATCGAGCAGCTCACCTCGGCTGGTGTTGATGATCATCACACCATCTTTCATCTGATTAAACGCTTGTTCATTCAGTAGGTGATAATTTTCTTTCGACATTGGGCAGTGTAGAGTGATGACATCACTATTGGTAAAAATGTCGGACAGCGGTACATACTTTGCTCCTAGCTCAAGAGCTGCTGGGTTCTGGTACGGATCATAGCAGAGAATGGTCATGCCTAACCCTTTCAGAATTCTCATGGTGGCAACTCCAATTTTCCCTGTGCCAATCACACCAACAGTTTTACCGTAGAAGTTAAAACCCACCAAACCTTCTAATGAAAAGTTGGCTTCACGGGTTCGTTGATAGGCTTTATGAAAGCGACGGTTAAGGCACATCATAAGCCCAACCGTATGTTCCGCTACCGCCTCAGGAGAGTATGCGGGAACACGAACTACTTGTAAGCCAATTCTTTTTGCCGCTTCTAAATCGACTTTGTCAAAGCCGGCACAGCGCATTGCAATAAGGCGAGTCCCCCCTTGATAAAGTTCATTTAAGACATCCTCCCCCAATTCATCATTCACAAAGGCACAAACGACTTGGCAATCTCGAGCCATTTGAGCTGTTTTTTGAGTTAAGCGAAAATCATGGAAGTGAAGCGTTAGTGTTTGAGGGTCGGTAAAGCGGTTAAATGAGGTTTCATCATAGGTTTTAGCGCTGAAAAAAGCGACGTTAATCATAGTTGCTGTCTCCTTAAATAAGATCAGACTTAGTGGGCGAGGGTGAATGGCCCAGAAGTATTCCTTTGGGTATAAACCGAATAGCAATAAAAATAAACCCTATTTTTTATGTAGGGAAAGGTTTTAGCTGACAAAATCGTGATTTTTAGTGAAGAGATACATAGGAAATGGTTATTTTATAACGTGATTTCTCTCACGTTGTGACGATTGTGTGGCATTGTTTTTTAAGAGTAAAAACGAAAACGTTATTGCTAATTGGGAAAAGTGATAATTGTTTTTTTCAAGATATTGAAATGCAAGCTAATTTTTAGGTTTCTTCTGGTGGGAGTATTGTGAACAAGTCTGGAGTATGGAATCTTCGCAAGGGTAACATAAAAAAAAATGAAATATCAGACTTGCTGGAAATAAATCGCAACCTATAATGCTGAAAACCGGAGCGTCTGCCAACGCTCCGGTTTTTTTGTGTCCGAAGATCAGTGACCTTGTCTGCCAACAGGGTGACTGCGCACAGTGCGATGAGACACAAGCCGTGTATCAACTAAGGAATATTACATGCGTATCGAACAAGAACTTAAGTTAGGTTTTAAAGATGTCCTGTTTCGCCCGAAACGTTCAACCTTAAAAAGCCGTTCTCAAGTAAATTTAACCCGCGAGTTTACCTTCAAGCATAGTGGCCGTCAATGGTCTGGTGTCCCTGTTATTGCTGCAAACATGGACTCAGTGGGAAGTTTCGCAATGGCAAAAGCGTTAGCGGAACATGGGGTGATGACCGCCGTCCATAAACACTACACCGTGGATGATTGGGCCGAATTTGTAAAAAACTCAGACAGTGAAACGCTCAGTAAAGTGATGGTTTCTACCGGAACCTCACAGGCTGACTTTCAAAAAACCAAAGACATTATGGCTATGTCTGATGAGCTTGTTTTTATCTGTATCGATATTGCGAATGGTTATTCCGAGCACCTAGTGGATTATGTTCAGCAAGTACGTACGGCTTTCCCCGATAAGGTGATTTCAGCGGGAAATGTTGTAACTGGTGATATGTGTGAAGAGCTGATTCTTGCTGGTGCCGACATTGTTAAAGTCGGTATTGGCCCTGGATCGGTTTGTACGACTCGAGTGAAAACCGGGGTGGGTTATCCTCAACTGTCAGCGATTATCGAATGTGCTGATGCTGCTCACGGTTTAGGTGGCTGTATTATTGGTGATGGTGGCTGTACTTGTGCGGGGGATGTTTCAAAAGCCTTTGGTGGTGGTGCAGATTTTGTCATGCTTGGCGGAATGTTGGCAGGCCATGAAGAGGCGGGTGGTGACATCGTCGAGAAAGACGGTGAGACATACATGAAATTTTACGGGATGTCTTCAAAGAGTGCGATGGACAAACACTCTGGTGGCGTTGCCGGTTACCGTGCGGCCGAAGGAAAAACCGTTCTATTACCTTATCGTGGCAGTGTACACGGAACCATTCAAGATATCCTTGGTGGCGTGCGTTCAACCTGTACATACGTAGGTGCAGCAAAGCTTAAAGAGCTAACCAAACGTACAACATTTATTCGTGTGTTAGAGCAAGAAAATAACGTGTTTGGTAAAGAGAAGTAATTAAAGAGCCAATAATATAAAAATAACCCCACTTTACAGTCTTCCAGCCATATTTTATCGTTGGAGCCTAACTAAGGTGGGGTTGTTGTTTTTCAAGAAGATTATCCTTCAATTGGATATTTCGGTTCGTTGAAAAGGAACATCTCCTATGTGTTTAGGCGCATTCTTTTACTTTTAGACGATTTTTATTATCTCGGTTAGCTATCACTTGCTGTTGGTCATCAATTGCGCCTAGTGTTTTTGCTAAACGATCATACATCACCACATTCACCGTTGCTGCGAGGTTCATGCAACCATGTGTAGGGATATAAACCACGTGATGTGCTTGATCAACGATGTCTTGTGGCAGTGAGCCATCTTCAGGCCCGAATAGATATATCGCGTTTTCAGGGTGAGTGAAAAGAGGCAATGCCGTCGCGCCAACCACCAATTCCACACAGACAATTTCCACATCATCGGCAATCTCTGCGGTGAGGTCGTTCATTTCTACTAAATTGATACGCTGATGCGTTTTTTGAGTATCTGTTTGAAATTTTACAGCACGATTATAGCGGCTCCCATGGTAGCGCACTTGAGTGGCGTTATAGCAACCTGCGGCGCGCATAACCGCCCCTACGTTGGTTGGGCTTTTGGGATTATACAGCCCAATAATGATGGTTGACGGGGTTGTCATCGTTGTTGTTCTACTTTTGTACTGCTCATGTTAGAGCATAAACTTATCTGTGGCGGGGATTATCGCTCGAACTTTACAGAAGTACTACTGGTTCGAGGCTCATTTTTTCGCTGGAAAAAAGACAGGATTAGGTAACCACACCAATATGCATTGAATGACATCGGCTTGGTCGCCAAGTTTTTTTCATTTCTTAAGAGTTTCTTAAGTTTCACGTTTTACTTTATTTGTAACTCATCCAATAAAGGAAGCGCAAATGAAAGGCATGGCCAACACTTCTGAAGAGGGCTTTACATTAGCCATCGTATCTTCAACCCATCCGCTTTGGCAAAACGTGATTGAGCATGTTTCTCTGCGTTATCACGCCGCATTTTTTGCGGAACTTAAGCAGTTTATGCCCGCATATTTAACGCTCATCCATAATCAACAGATCCTCTCTGTCTGTGGGTTTCGCATTGCGAAAGATGAGCCTTTATTTCTTGAGCAATATCTGGAGGGGGAGGCTCAATCTTTAATCTCGGCTGTTTTTCATTGTGAAATTAAACGTTCTAACTTGGTGGAATTTGGCCATTTAGCCTCGTTTGCCAAAGGTATGTCGCCTTTGCATTTTTACCTTATTGCTGAAAGGTTGGTAGAGCTAGGTTTTGAATGGTGCATCTTTACCGCAACCGACCCATTGCATGTCATGATGACTCGCTTAGGTTTACAGCCTCAAGTGATAGCAGAGGCGGATCCAAATAAAGTTCCCGATGCATTCGCTACGTGGGGGTCTTATTACGAATATCAGCCGCGTGTACTGGCTGGAAATTTGCGCAGAGGGCTTGAACATCTTCGAGTTATGCTCACAAGACAGCGTAAACAAGCATAGGTGGCGTATGAATATTCTCCTTGAAGCCATCACTCAATGGGCAAAAATGACTCCTGATCGGGTAGCTTTGGTTGGGGGTGATGAAACCGACTCATTAGTTGAACTCACTTACTCGGCATTGTTGTGCAAGGTTGAGCAGGTTGCTGCCGAGCTGATGGCGCAGAAGATTGATGTACTCGCACTGCGAATGGAAAATGGCCTAAACTGGGCGGTGGTGGACTTAGCTGCTATGATGGCTAACGTTGTCGTTGTACCGATTCCGACCTTCTTCTCTCCCGCACAAGTGGAACACATCTTAGCTCAATCTGGGGCTGATGCTCTTCTTGGTGATTGGCAAAGCAAACCTTACTCGCTTGAAATAGCGCAAGATGTGTCCCTGACGATGGCTGCTTTGCCGCTTCGACGCTTACGTCGACCCACTCGAGCCTCTTATTTGGAAGGCACGGGAAAAATCACCTTTACTTCTGGGTCAACAGGCCACCCGAAAGGCGTATGTTTAAGCAATGAACATCTCTGCTCTGTTGCCCGTTCATTGGCTAATAGTGTCAGAGGTTTTGCTCATACACATTTGGTGCTGCTACCACTTTCCACATTACTGGAAAATATTACGGGCATATATGTGCCTCTGATCTTGGGGGGAACCTCATATATTTTCCCCGGACAACGTACGGGGCTTCTGGGGTCAAGTCAATTCAACCCTCATTTATTTGCTGACATTTTGGCTGGTATAAAACCAGACAGCATCGTGCTCACTCCTGCCCTGTTGCTGGCACTGATTTCACTCGTCAAGTTACAGCCTTGGTTGGCGGAATCTCTCAAGTTTGTCGCTGTGGGGGGCGCCAAAGTCTCTGCTTCGCTCATCAAGGCTGCGCATGATCTTCATATTCCTGCATTTGAAGGATATGGGTTGTCTGAATGTGGTTCAGTCGTTTGCCTAAATACCCCGGCTCATTTTCAATCAGGCAGTTGTGGTAAACCGCTTCCTCATATTCAAGTTCGTATCGCAGAAGATGGGGAGCTTTTGGTGAAAGGAGCGACAGCGCTTGGTTATTTAAATGAGCCGTTTCATCAAGCGTGGCTAGCCACCGGTGATTTAGCTGACATGGATGAGCAAGGATATGTGACGTTATTAGGACGAAAAAAGAACCTCATTGTCACCGCTTATGGCAGAAACGTGTCGCCAGAATGGATTGAATCAGAGGCGTTGGCTTTCTTACCTCATGTTCAGTTCATTATCACCGGTGATAGCCAGCAGGCGTTGTGTGCCGTTATGGAAGTGGTGGATCATGCGGAAGAAAAAATCTCAGCACTAAATGACACACTGCCTGACTATGCGCAGATCCGCACTGTATTGATGCTGGATAACCCCAAAGCAATGGCCGATTGGTACACCAATAATGGCAAGCTCAAACGTGACGAGATCGAACACTGCGTTACTCAGTTACTTGCCGCCACCCCCTCTGACTGTAGGCTGAAAAATCAAAAGGTTCAACGGTTCGATCTGCCTTTTCAGCCATCCAGGATGGCTTCGTTAACCACTTCTTAAGGAGAAGGGCATGACTTTATTTTTCGAACAACTAAAACATCGCACATCGGCGGCTAGACAAACCATGTTCACGGCTCCGGTGATCGCCGATATACAACAAGGCAAGCTTTCCAAAGAGAGGTATATCGCTTTTTTGACACAGGCTTATCATCACGTTAAGCATACCGTTCCTTTGCTGATGGCATGTGGTGGTCGCTTATCGGAAGAGTATGAATGGGTGAGAGAGGCGATAGCGGAATACATTGACGAAGAAAAAGGCCATCAAGAATGGATTTTGAATGACATTCGAGCCTGTGGTGGTCAAGTGGAAGCCGTACGCAATAACATGGGCGAAGGCCGAGTAGGGCAAGCCATTGAACTAATGGTTGCATACCTTTATTACCAGATTGATCGACATAATCCGTTAGCTTTATTTGGCATGGTTTGGGTACTGGAAGGGACGAGCGTCGGCATCGGAGGGCAAATGGCAGAAAAGATCCAATCTACGCTTAACTTGCCACCTTCAGCGATGACTTACCTCATTTCTCATAGCGTCTTAGATCAAGATCATTTGCAGTTTTTTAAGACACTAATGGATAAGATCACAGATGAAGCAGACCAACAGGCCATCATTGAGGCCGCCAATATGGTCTTTACACTGTATGGACAGATGCTTTGTTCACTCCCTTCTTTCTCTACTCAATGTGATGGTGAGGTGGCGGATGGACATTAGCGACAGCACGATTCTATTGACAGGAGCAACGGGAGGAATCGGGCAAGCGATCGCTCATACACTAGCAAGCCGAGGTGCGCGTTTAATCCTTGTGGGGCGAAATGAAGTGTGCCTCAATACGCTACAAAGCTTATTACCCAATCCTCACCTTCATCATGTGTTAGTGGCTGATATCACATCCACAACAGGCTTAATGGCCATAGCCACGCTGGCAAGAAACATCTCAAAAGTGGATGTGTTAATAAATAATGCGGGCAGTAACGATTTCACGCTTTTAACTCACAAGCCGCCTATTCAGATCAATGAAGAGCTTCACCTTAACCTTGTTGCGCCGATTTTACTGTGTCAATCAGCCCTAACGTGGCTGAAACAGCCGGGGATTATCCTCAATATGGGTTCAACTTTTGGCTCGATTGGGTATCCAGGTTATACCACTTACTGTGCAGCAAAAGCGGGGCTGCACCGCTTTACCGAAGCGTTAGATAGAGAATTGTTCGCCACGGGAATTCGAGTTCTGTATTTAGCGCCAAGAGCAACAGAAACCGCATTAAACAGTGAAGCGGTGAATGCGATGAATCGAAAATTGGGCAATAAAATGGATACCCCTCAAATCGTTGCTGAGCACGTGGTCACCATGTTGGAAAAAGAGATTGCCGCCAAATGGATTGGTTGGCCAGAAAAGCTCTTTGCGCGGATGAACCAACTGTTACCCAGTGTGGTTTCCTCTGCCATTCGTAAGCAGCAAGAAACAATTCAACAATACCTAAACCGAGTGAACCACTAACGAGGAAATGAAGGATGAGTGTAAAACAACGACGGTATTTTTTAACACTTGGATTGATGTTGATATCCACGGTGGCGTTGGCAAAAACGCCACTGCAAGACATTCAACACCAATGGGCAGAATGTCAGTACAGAACACCTGATAGTCATAAAAAAGAACGTTGCTTTGATCAAGCCATAACGAAAACCCATCTTTATTTAGACAAAGCCCCCAAAAATCTGGAACTCACCGTTTGGCTGGCAATCAATAAAGCATCCCTTGCAGGTGTTCAAGGCGGATTAGGCGGTTTATCTTTAGCTAAAGAAGCCAAATCACTGCTTGAGGAAGTGATTGATAACGCACCAGAAACGCTTGATGGTTCGGCATACACTAGCTTGGGATCCTTGTATTACAAAGTCCCTGGATGGCCCATTGGCTTTGGTGATGATGAGAAAGCAGAGCTAATGTTGAAAAAAGCGTTGGAGATCAATCCAACGGGGATGGATCCGAACTATTTTTACGGTGACTTTCTCGCCGAGGAAGGACGAGGCAAAGAAGCCCGCGTGTATCTGAGCCGTGCGATGCAAGCTTCACCACGCCCCGATCGCTCCTTAACCGATAAGGGAAGAAAGCAAGAAATTGAAGCAACACTGGAGAGATTAAAATAACCTATGCGTTTATTACTTGTCGAAGATGATAAATTACTCGGTCAGTCTATGGTGACATCACTCAGTCGCCATGGATACACCGTAGATTGGGTAGAAAAAGGTTCAATTGTTACCAGTGTACTGAAAACGGAGATTTTCACCGCTGTGATTTTAGATCTCACCTTACCGGATATTGATGGGTTAGAAGTTCTACGTGATATTCGAAAAAGTGGTTTTAAACTTCCCGTGATGATACTGACAGCACGAGATGACATACGCGACCGAGTTCAGGGGTTAGATGGCGGTGCTGATGACTATTTAGGGAAGCCTTTTGCTTTAGAAGAGTTGCTTGCAAGGCTGCGAGTGTTGATCCGACGCCAATCTGGTAGTGCTGAAGAAGTGATTCAAATTGGTTTTTTATCTTTGTCGTTGTCAGAGCAGAGTATTTATTACAACGGGAGCCCGCTGAAGCTGACACGCAATGAGTTCAAAATCCTGACCAGTTTGATGACTAATGCGGGGCGAGTGCAAAGTAAAGAGCAGTTGCAGCAGTCACTTCATGGTTGGGATGAAGGCTCAAGTGATAATGCCATAGAGGTGCATATTCACAACTTACGTAAAAAAGCCCCCAATATTGCGATTAAGAATATTCGTGGAGTGGGGTACATTCTTGAAAAATAAAAAAACCTATTCTATCAAACGTCAACTGACGATTTCTGTCGGGTTACTGGTCAGCGCGCTCTTGCTAATCTCATTATTTTTTAGCTTTTTGTCTGCCAAGCATGAAGTGGAAGAAGTCTATGATGCAAGGCTTGGACAATCGGCCAAGTTGATGTTATTAACCCTGTCGATGTCCACCGAAGAACACATGTTGGCTAATTATCGAGAACTGTTTGATCAGTGGATGAAAAATATCAAACTACTGGCAAAATCGAGCGGAGATAAAGCGACCCCATTCGGCCACCCTTACGAACAAAATATCGTGTTCCAATTTTACCGTGACAAAACCATGCTGTGGAGTTCATCTCCTCATTTGGGGGCTCTTGCCTCACCGCTGGCCCGTGATGGTTATTCTGATGTGCAAAAAGAAGGGGTTTTATGGCGAACCTTTCAGCTTTCTTTTCCACAAACCGACTATCAAAACGAATTTGTTGTGGTTGCTGAAAAACAAAAAATTAGGCAGGAAATCATCAACGAAATCGCGCTGTCAACCTTGGTTGAACAGTTATTACTTTTACCTGCTCTGCTGGTGTTATTGTTCTGGTTGATTGATAAATCTTTTCGTCCCATCAAAGCACTTCGTCGCGCCATTACACAACGCAATGTACATCGATTAGATCGCATCCATGTCACAGACAATACAGTGGAACTCGCACCATTGGTAGACGCGTTAAATTCATTATTGTTTGAACTTGAGCGAGCATGGCAACGAGAGAAACGGTTTACTCGTGCTGCTGCACATGAGTTGAAAACACCGCTTACGATATTACGGCTTAACGTAGAGAACGCATTAGGAAGTCATGATCCTGAACAACTGCGTGGTGATTTACATAATATACTGCAAGGTATTGACCGAACTGATCGGTTGATCCATCAATTGCTTACATTAGCGAAAGTCGAAAGCTTCTCGGAGCATGGGGTTGATACGATAGAATTGACACCTTTGTTGCAAGCCGTGATTGCGGATTTAGCGCCATTAGCATTGAGGAAAAACCAAGATATTAGCCTTTTACCCGCACAAGTTCAGGTATCAGGAGACAGAATATTGCTCGAAGTATTGTTTCGAAATTTGATTGATAACGCCATTCGATATTCGGGACTCCAAAGTGATATTCAAATTAGGGTTACGTCAGATAAACATACCATCAACGTATCGGTTTCTGATACTGGGCCTGAGATCCCTCAAGTGACCCGAGAGCGAATTTTTGAACAGTTTTATCGTGGCCATTCAGAGCAAGGCGATGGCGCAGGTTTGGGGATGTCGATTTGTAAAGACATTGCGACCCTGCATCAGGCAACCATTGATCTTGTGCCTCCTGAACATGGTACGAATACCTTTGTGGTTACTTTTCCTCATGTCCAGCCATGATGTTTGATACACATCGAAACGCCAGATAATCCTATCTGGCGTGTTGTCACCGCCTTCCCCAAAGTCAGAGTAAAGATAATATCACCCCCCAAACGGCGAGTGAGCAAACCATACTCAATAACACCAACGCCGAACCAATGTTCTTCGCAACGCCAGATAAAATGTGATATTCCAGACCGACTCGATCAACCACGGTTTCTATCGCGGTGTTGACCATTTCAGCAAATAAGACGAAGACCATACTCAGTATTACAAGCAGCGTATGCATAGTGGGTAACTTTAGCCAGAATGCAACAATGGTAAGAGGTACAAACAGCATCAGTTCTTGTTGGAAGGCCGCTTCGTGCTTGCATAGCCATTTAATCCCGTTAACACTGTGGACAACGGTATAAATAATTCGGTGAATGCCAGTTCGTTTAATGATGACTTTTGGTTGCATAGTATGGGGACGCTATAAATTAAGGGTTATGAACTTAGTAGGCAGCTTTGCGTAATATCCAGCTCAGCATTTTGAACTTGTGAACGTACGCCATATAAGCCGAGCAAACTGTGGAATAAGTTGTCATGTGATAGAGGGCTATTTTTTGCTTTCTCCTTGAGGCACTGCGTATTTAGACCTTTTTGCTGTGCATATTGTTCGGGCATCCAGAGCAGCCAAGGCACTTGAGTTTGTTCTTTAGGAGCAATCGCATATGGAGTGCCGTGTAAGTAAAGACCACTTTCACCCAGTGATTCACCGTGGTCCGAAATGTAGGTCAGTATCACATTGTAAGTATTCGACACGCTTTTTAGCGTGTTAATCACCTGTGCTAATACATAGTCGGTATACACCAGCGTATTGTCGTACACATTGACGATCTGCATGTCGTTACAGTTTTCGATATCGCTGCGATTACACGCTGGCTGGAATGGTGCTTGAGCATCTGGGTAGCGTTGCCAGTAAGTTGGACCGTGGCTACCGATGGTGTGCAGAACCAGCAATTTATTGCGTTGCCCATCATGAATAAATGTTTTTGCATCCTTGAGCATAGCAACGTCAAAACAGGTGGAACCATTACAGTCATCATTTTTCAGTGATGCGCGAATAGAAAGGTAGGGAAGCTTGTTTGCCACCCCTTTGTCACCCCCATCGTTATCGATCCAAAGAACATCCACCCCCGCATATTGCAGAACATTGAGAACGTTATCTTGCGCTTCGGCACGAGACTTAGTGTAAGTATCACGGGTTAGGTTAGAGAACATACAGGGAACAGACAGAGCAGTGTAGGTGCCGCATGATGACACATCCTGAAATGCAATGAGCCCCATCTCTTTAGTATATGGGTTGGTATCACGGCGATATCCATTGTAAGCAAAGTTCATCGCACGGGCGGTTTCGCCCAGAACCACAACCATCAAGGTGGGTTTACCATTTGGTGTGCTAACAACGTGTGCATCCGTACCGAGAGTCTGATAAGGCAGTTGAGTTCTGAAGTAAGTTTGATTGAGGTATTTTGCCCCGCTGTAGAGATGAGCCGGAATGATCATCTTATTGAGGTAGTGATTATTGCGACCGACAGAGGCGTAGTCTTTGTAGCTCGTGGCTGCAATCAAACCTATTCCCATGACAGCAATGACAACCAGACTCACCCGAGAAATGATGGTTCGTATCCAAGTCCGCTGCGAAGTGATGCGCACCATAGCAAGGAAAAGACAAGGTAGCACCCCGAAACTGAGCAAGTAGAACAGAGTTGCGCCATTGAAATAGAACGAAACTTCCGACGAATTGGTTTCAAAGACACTTTCCATCATGGTGGTATCAAACAAGGTTTGAAAATTTACTTCGGCATACAGTGCTGCTGACGAAGTGAGCAACACAAATATCATAAAGGGCTTAAATAAATAGGGCCAAGCAAACGCAGAAAAGATAAGGATAAAGGCGCAAATCAACAAGACCGGAGCCGTATAGGGAAACAGCGGGTTAGAGACTTCTTCGCTTAACCGAAAAAGTGTTTTTAGCACGGGATAATTCATGACCGTACCAAAATAAATGGCCAAAACGACAATTAGCATGGGCATACTCATGGGAATGCGAAGAAATGAATAACGGTGGGGTTGTGGCATTACGAAATCACCAGAAAGTGAAACAATGCCGATATGATGCAAATCTAAACTTAAGATTAGCTTAAGATTTCTGGTGTTTTTCTGAGTTTGTTTTTTCATCGCTATTGGTTGCAGGGCTTGATGGGTTCGGTAGGAGAGATACTGGCTATCTCGCGCTTATGTAACGACAAATGCTTCAAAAATGGTTATGCTCCTTAACTTCTGGAAGTGACTAAGTAGATAACGTTATATGAGAATTTCTGTTGATGGTGGGTCATTTAAAGTGGCCATTGAAACTGAGTTTGATGGACTTATTGCAGAGGCGACGGCAATTTTTCATTCGACTCGCACACAAGCGCAGAGTAATGACCGTGCCATTTTACGATTGCTGCAAATTATCATCGAACATAGTGAAGACGATGATGCGATTGGTTATGCGGTACTGGGTTTATTAGGGTGGTATAACGAAGTGATTAACCCCGTAGAAGATAAAGATATTGAGTTAAATTTACCTAAAATCTTGCCTCATGTGCTTAACCCAAATGGCGATCTCACCGCGATGCATATCAATGAGCCCCACACGTTGACACATTGAATTTATTGGTCATACATGGAGCATGGGCGCGTTGTGAGAGTGGCGGAATGTTGACCTCTCTCTCGCCAGTTTTATTTACTATACCCATCACTTACTCTCCTACCTGATTTTTAATCCATTGGAAAAATGCACTAAATCGAGGGCGAACTTCATGCCCTTTTGGGCAAATTAAATCGTACCCTAGCCCTGAAGGGATACGTTCAAATGGCGCAATGAGCTCACCGCTCTCTAGGTAGGGTTTAATCAAGTGGTAACGGCCCATGGCAATTCCCATTGATTGTCTTGCGGCCACCATAGTGAGTTCTTCATGATTAAATACATACTTTCGTTGCAGTATTTGGGGGGATCGCCCAGTCTCTTTTAGCCATTGCTGCCATTCCGCTAGTGGAGAGAGAAATTCTAACGATTCGGTACAGTGTAAAAAGCACGCTTCATGTAAACGGCGATCGCTATCTAGTAAGTTGAGTTTTTGGGCGTACGCTGGGGTACAAACCGGTAACAGGTACTCATCAAACAGACGATAATGATAGAAATCGGCATGGGTGTTATCGCCATAATAAATTGCTAGATCAACCGGTTGGTTCTGAAAATCTAATTTGCTGGCTTTAACTCGAATTTTGACATCTAAGTGAGGGTATAGATGTTGAAACTCCGCTAAGCGAGGTAAAAGCCATGAATGAGCAAAGGTAGGGGCGGCACCAAGGTATAGTTCACCGCGTAACTCGTTGAAACGAATATCTTCAATTTCAGCAAAAACGTTATCCAGTGAGTAGGTTAGAGTGGCTAAAATCCGCTTTCCTTGTTCGGTTAATTCAAGTTTACGAGTCAATCGAACAAACAGTTTGAACCCTAACTCTTCTTCCAGTTTTTTTATGCGTTGACTCACGGCTCCTTGTGTCAGGCATAGCTCTTCTGCCGCTAAGGTAAAGCTTCGAAATTTAGCGACGACGCTGAAGGTATATAAATGGGCAAGCAAATGTTCTTTATGTTTCATATGATGATTACGTATTAATATGGCTAATAGATGAGGGCGATTATTTGGTTTGTCTTGCTATGGATATCAATGTGAAATTAGCACAGCTTATCCAAATGAGGAAATGGGAATGGACAGACAACTAAAGATAGCGGTTATTGGTGGCGGCTCAAGCTACACTCCTGAACTGATTGAAGGGTTATTAAAGCGTAAAAATGAACTGCCGATTGGCGAATTATGGCTCGTTGATATTGAAGAGGGTTGGGAGAAGGTCAATATCATTGCAGACCTCGCTCGCCGTATGATCAAAAAAGCCGGGTTAACGATGGATGTACATGTCAGTTTAGATCGACGTTCTGCATTAGAAAACGCCGACTTCGTCTGCTCACAATTTCGTGCTGGATGTCTGGAAGGGCGTATTCGAGATGAACGAATTTCACTGAAATATGGCATGATTGGGCAGGAAACAAACGGGTTAGGTGGTTTTGCCAATGCGTGCCGCACGATTCCAATTACATTAGAAATCTGTCGAGATATGGAAAAGCTTTGCCCTAATGCGTGGTTACTGAATTTCACTAATCCATCCGGCATGGTAACGGAAGCGGTACTTAAACATACGAACGTTAAGGCGGTGGGCTTGTGTAATGTCCCGATCATTATGCAAAAAGGAGTAGCCCAGATTCTCAATAGCAAAGAAGATGATTTCATCATGCAGGTCGCGGGTTTAAACCATCTGATCTGGGTTCGTCAGATCCTCCATCAAGGACAAGACAAACTGAATTGGGTGATGAACGAGATTCTTAATGGTCACGATCCTTTAGTACCCGCCAATATCCCCCCATTCAAGTGGCCGAAAGATCTTTTACAAGCCATGGGCATGATTCCATGTGCCTATTTACGTTACTACTATACCAGTGACGATATTATGCAGCAGGAACAACACGAAGCAGAGGGTGAAGGCACTCGGGGCGAGGTTGTCAAAGCGATGGAACAACGGCTGTTCGAAATCTATAAAAATCCACAATTGGCAGAAAAACCGAAAGAGTTGGAAAAAAGAGGCGGTCAATATTATTCAGAAGCCGCTTGTGAATTAATGGCCTCCATTCATAACGATAAACGCACCATCATGCATGTCAATACGCGCAATAATGGCACCATCGCAGGTTTGCCGGAAGACTGTGCCGTTGAAGTAAGCTCAGTGATCACCAGAAGTGGCCCTCTTCCGCTCAATGTCGCTCCCTTTCCAAGCGATACTTTACGCCTGATTCAGTTGATGAAAGAGTTTGAAACATTAACGGTTGAAGCGGCGGTAACGGGGAATTTAGTTGCCGCTAAACGTGGCTTAATATTGAACCCTATCGTTAATACCGGGACAGTATTAGATGAAGCGTTAAAAGAGACGGTAAAAGAAAATCTCGATTATATGCCTCAGTTCCGCTGGATGTTTAAAGCCTAATCAGAAAGATAAAACTCCGTGATATGGGTAGCTTGGGCTTTTAGGCGTAAGCTGCCCTTTATGCTTTCTTTATTAAATCATTAAACCGCATTCGTGAGAGACTAAAGAATGTTCCTGTCATTTATGAAAAAGACCACTGTTAATAAAGCTGTCATGCAGCCTCGTTAGGCTTTGATTTCATCATTAGACAGAATCTAAGTAGAAGTATGGTTACCTCTTCCCAGCATTGTATTGAATTGAATCATATCCTAAAAAACAGAGCATTAACGCCACTTTTTCAACCTATATTGTCGCTTTCAGATGGTGCGATAAAAGGATTTGAAGCCTTGATTCGGGGGCCTTCTGATAGTCCTTTACATTCCCCAATCCAACTGTTTAAAACCGCTTTAGCCTGCGGAGAGCTCGAACCTCTAGAAATGCTTTGTCGAGAACTGAGTATTTTGGCTTTTTCTGCAGCCCAAGTTGATGGGCAGCTGTTTTTAAATGTGAATCCATTACTATTATTAACAGAAAATCACACCAGTTTATTGACAAAAAGTTTGCTGGAGAAGATGCAGCTTAATCCTGCCAGAATAGTCATTGAAATATCAGAACAATACCAAGTAGAAGACCCCGACTTATTGATTAATGCGGTTCACCATTACCGTCAGCTTGGGTTTAAAATTGCCATTGATGATTTAGGCAGCGGTTTTTCAGGCTTGAAGCTCTGGTCTGAATTGAAGCCAGATATTGTGAAGATTGATCGCTACTTTATTGATGGTGTACATCGTGACCCAACAAAAAAAGCATTTGTACAAAATATCATTCGTTTGGCGAAAACCATTGGTGCGATGGTGGTAGCAGAAGGAATTGAAACGGAGGAGGAGTTTTACCTTTGTCGAGAATTAGGCGCAGATTTTGCGCAGGGATATTTATTGGGCCGCCCTCAGCAAAGCTTAGTACTACAGCACCGTTATATTTTTCCCGCTCATCGTGAACCGGAAAATTTAGCCAATGATTGTATTGAGCAAATTGTGCGTGATGCGCCAACAGTTCCTCACTATCAATTAGCGATGGATGTGTACGCTTTATTTAAAGAGCAGCCTACGTTACAAAGTATGGCTATTTTGAAAAAAGGTTTTCCTGTCGGCTTGATTTGCCGCACTCAGTTGGAAGGCTTTTTCGCTCAGCCTTTTGGCCGAGCATTGTATGAGAAAAAACCGATTAATCAATTGATGAATCCAACTCCTGTGATTGTCGATGCCCGTTATTCTTTAGATGAAGTCAGCCGTATAGTGGCGGAAGATGAATGTAATGCTTCTAGCTGGTATTTTATTATTTGCCGGAAAGGGCAATACCTTGGGTTAGGCTCAGTTCGACAACTGTTAAAAAAAGTCAGTGAACGCAAATTACACTATGCGCGTTATGCCAACCCTTTGACTTTATTACCGGGGAATGTCCCTATTTATCAGCAAATCGAATGCCTTCTTCGAGAAAAGGTTGCCTTTTCTGTCGCCTATCTTGATCTCAATAACTTTAAACCGTACAACGACATTTATGGATACAGTAAAGGTGATCTTGTTCTGCAAATGTTGGCCGATATGATTCAGCAACAGGTTGCCGGGACCGGAAATTTTGTTGGTCATATTGGTGGTGATGATTTTGTGATCATCTTTCATGGTGATGAGGCTGAACACATATGCCAAAAGCTGGTGACTCAATTTGATGATTGCGTTGTGAATTACTATACCAGTGAAGATCGACAGCGTGGGGGGATTGTTGCATTAAGCCGAACGGGAGAACGTTGTTTCTACCCGCTACTTTCTTTATCAATCGGAATTACTTTTCCGGATCCTGAGCTTTGCCTGAATTATCATGACGTGGCTGCGCTCTCGACCGCCGCAAAGTATGAAGCAAAAAAATTGGCCAGCAATGCGGTATTTGTCTCTACTCGCCGAGGTCCAGTGCAGTTACAAGTGAGTTGAAGCAATCTCTGTTACGTGCATACTTTTCGGGATTTGGACTTTTTTCTTTTTTGACAAGATATTATCTTGTTCAAAAAAATTGAATGTTAGTATCGATTTATCCTAGTTTTCCTGATTCTTAATTTCTTTAAAATGGCTACATCGATTGAGGGGTAACCCATCCAGTTCAAAATTAGATAATGAATTTTATTGAGGAAGAGATCATGCAAGCACGTATTAAAAAACTCGTTGAATCTAAAGCAGGCTACAGCACATTGGCACTACGTATTCCCGTTGGCATTATCTTTATGGCTCATGGCGCTCAAAAATTATTTGGTTGGTTTGGCGGGTATGGTCTTGAAGGGACAGGGCAATGGATGGACTCTATTGGGCTTGGTCCAGGTGTGGTGATGGCATTTTTAGCCGGAAGTGGTGAATTCTTTGGTGGCTTGGCCATTCTATTGGGCTTGCTCACTCGTCCTGCGGCAGCGGTTCTTTCATTTACCATGTTGGTCGCCATTTTCTCGGTACACTTCGCAAATGGGCTATTTATGGCAAATAACGGTTATGAATTTGGTTTGGCTTTACTAGCAGCCAGTTTCTCACTGATGCTATCAGGAGCCGGTAAACTGGGTTTAGATGGTATCGTTGCGAAAAAACTCATGACTAAGTAAAGGTTAGTTATGTCATTGACGCATTTTTTAGTTGGTATTGTCAGCCAATAAAAAAGAGTAAGATAAAGTAAAGCAGTGCCACATGGAATCTTCTATGTGGCACTGCTGCTTTTGTAGGGTAGTAAAACGGCTTAAATCTTAATGAGAATTGTTTGCGATATTGGTTGAAGGTGAGTATGCTTAGCCGTTCTGATAATGAACAGTATGAATTATGAGCCATCGACGACTGACCCAATTGTTTGAGCATGCCAGCCAATATACTCCTTACCTAAAAGGCTATGATAAGCGACCTGAGCACGAGGTTGGAATCCATATTGCTCAAAATAATACGGCAGTAATACAACGTCTTTATCATAGCATCGAAAGTGGTGCGCCCGAGGCCGGAGCGGCTTATTGGCTAACTCGAACGTGGGATCTTCTCTGCTGGCAGCCGCTGGCTCTTTCATTGATTGCGATTCATGAGCTAAAAGCTTTGCCGGATGTTCAGCACGTTCATCAATGGGTTCATACTCCCTTGATCAGCGGTTTTTATTTTGAATCTGCACAGTTTGAACAAGGCAGTGTACCAATATTGATTCAAAAAGCCGGACAGCAGCTGCAGATTCTGTTTGAAGCGTATCGCCGTGAGATGGATCAATGGGTGCGAATCCGTCCCGGTTTTACGCGACATCTCTGGGCAGACAATTTATTGAATGGATTACTTCGATTACAGAAAACCCAATTTGATTTTGGGAGTGAGCAATGGATGGAGTATGCAAAGCTGTGGCTTGATGCTTGCCAGTTACCCCAGAAGTATCTAGATAACTTAACGTTAGTTTCTCAGCGCAATGAGCTACAGCTTACTCGCACCAGTTGTTGTTTGGTCTATAAATGTGCTGGGCGTGAAATGTGTGCAGATTGCCCTCGCCAGCGGAATAAAAATAGCCTTTTAGCTACATCATGAACTCAATAAGCACCGAATGGTTCGGTGCTTATTTACACTGTAAACGCTTAAGCCAATTTTAATAATGCGAACTGTTTTTTACCACGCTGAAGAATATAGTAACGATCAAAGAGAGCAAAATGTTCAGTCATATTTTCGCTCTGAACGCGTTCACCATTGATTCGAATTGCGCCATTGGTGAGCCATTCTCTCGCTTGGCGCTTCGAGCTTGCCAATTGAACCTCCAGCAGGAGATCGATCAAATTATCGGCCTGTTCAGTATGAAAACAAGGTAAGCCGTCCAGTTCCAGTTGTTGTAGTTCACTTAAACTCAGTTGGTTCATTTCTCCGCTAAATAGTGCTTGGGTTATGCGCTGAGCGCTAAGGAGGCCTTCATCACCATGGACAAAGTGGGTCAGCTGCTGGGCGAGAATTTGTTGTGCCTGGGGTTTCCCTGCGCGAGTGTTGTCTTCTTGCTCAATGGCTTCAATGTCCGATAAAGAGAGGAAAGTGTAGTAACGTAAGAAGCGGTATACATCGGCATCATCCGTATTGAGCCAAAATTGGTAGAAAGCATAAGGCGAAGTTTTATTGGCATCGAGCCAGACAGCACCACTTTCCGTTTTACCAAATTTTGTTCCATCAGATTTGGTGATCAATGGGAGAGTCAGCCCATGTACACTGGTATTATTAAGTCGCCGAGTGAGGTCGATACCACTGACAATGTTTCCCCATTGATCATTTCCACCAATCTGTAAATTGCACTGATAATGCTGATTGAGATGAGCAAAATCAAACGATTGCAGTAAGGAATAGCTAAATTCAGTAAAAGAGATGCCTTGGTCTGGGCGGGCTAAACGTTGTTTCACCGACTCTCGGTTGATCATCGTATTCACGGAAAAGTGTTTACCCACATCACGGAAGAAATCGATGATATTTATCTGCCCAATCCACTCTGCATTATTAACGGTGACAAAGGGCTGTTGAAGGTGAGGCGTCATCACTTGCTGAATTTGTTGTGACAGGTCTGAAACCCATTGTTGTACGGTTTGCACTGAATTCAAGCTACGCTCAGCCGCTTTAAAGCTCGGGTCGCCGATCATGCCGGTAGCACCACCAATCAAAGCAATGGCCCGATGCCCCACATCTTGAAAGCGTTTTAACATCAACAATGGAACTAGGTGGCCGATGTGTAAGCTACCGGCGGTAGGGTCAAAACCACAGTAGAGCGTTTGTGGTGTAGAAAGTAGAACGCTGAGTTCCTCTAGTGGGGTGCTTTGGGCAATTAAACCTCGTTGATTGAGATCGTTAAGGAAAGGGTGTGAATTCATATAGCCTCCGATGTAATCTGCTTGGCAGAGTAGCGGAAGAAGCCAGTAGGATGCGATGTCCCTAAAGGGACAGTTTGAGTTATTTTTTTCTAAGACTCATTGCTTAATTGAGGTGAGGCTATCAGGTGGTTGAGAAAAAGTTGAAACAGTTCACTTAATGATGAGACATGTAACTGAGCATAAATATGTTTACGATGATTTTTGACCGTACCCTGTGAAATGTTTAGTTGGTGGGCAATGTCCTGTGAGTCTAACCCTTGGACAAGCAGTGAAGTGATTTGTTGTTCCCGTGGAGTTAAATGCTTTGCTCCAAATTGATAGATTGCCTGTTCGACCCAGTGACGTATATCGGTATGGGTTTGTCCATTTTCAGACAGCAGTAAGGGCTGGTGTCCCCAATGTTGACGGCACAAAGCTTCGAGTATGGAAAAGCGCTGTTTGAGTGAAGTTAGCTGTTTGGTTGTAATGTTTTTCTCTTTCTCTAAGATACCTAAATATACGACTATCCAGCGTGTTTCATCTAAATTAACTGCAATGCCAACCTCATCTTGCCAACCTGTTTTTTCATAAAAATCGGTGTGATACTCTTGCTGAACATGTGTGAATGCCAACTGGCTGAACTCTGAACGATGTAAGATCCCGGTGTGTTGTTGTTGGGCGATAGCGGTATAGAAAGGATCTTGTAAATAGGTGTGAGTTAAGTAGTGCTGAAAAAGTAACTGACGCTGTGAAGAAATTGAATCATAAAGATAAATCGGATGTTTATTTTGTCGATATCCTAAAATGACGGCGCAGTCGAAAGGGAGTATCGTTTTTAATAAATCGATAAGGTGTGAGGTAAAATAAGGCGTTTTAAGTGCTGCAATGGCGTTACCGAGCTGATGATATTCTTGGTTATTCATACATAAATTGAGTTAGAGTTATTGACCGAAATTGCGCATTGCTTGTTATTGAACCTCATGAATGTAGCAGCCCCGCAAATAAATTCAATGCTTATCCGAAGGATTGGTTGTAAGAGGTGAAAATCGGTACAGTCTTCAGACTGTACCGATAAGGTTATTAGTGTTGTGTCACACTGATGGCTTTTGTACTGCTATTGAAATGAATCTGATAGGTGGCGTAGTCGCCGACTTGATAATCCGTACTTGGGTAGGATTCTGTCCACGAACCATCATCAATTTTAAACCTTGCGGGTGACTCTTCACCATTGAAGGTTTGGGTTGTTGTGTAAAGGCCGGTTTGCTCATTGTAATCCAGCAGTGTTAATCCCCACCCGTTTGCTGTACCTCGGAAGTACCAAGTTTCATTTCCACCATTCGTGTTGCTGGTGCACTGGGAGAGATCTTGCCATTCACCATTGGCATAACAAAGGTTTGGTGCTGAAACATTCATATCGAGTGTTTGGCGGCTGCCTTGATCACTGAAAATGATTTTCAAGCTAGTGAGGTTAGTACCAAAGTCATAGCAATATTGACCATTTTGTTGAGTCATTGCTTGCCCTGGCCAAGTTGCGTTAGCAATAGGCGTGGCTGCATCCACATTCCAGAAGTAGAGGTAAGGTTGAGAGAAACCTTGCTGATTGTCATAACAGATTTGGGTGGCGTTATCGTTATCATTATCCTCTTCTGTGATTAGGGTAAACCCACAGTCGGCTAAAGATTTCCAGCTACCATCGCTATAACACGTTCCAGTAGTGGTGGTGAGATCGTTACTCTTATTGGCACCTTGATTTGAAAAAATCACATTCACACTTGAAAGCTCAGTTTCAACATCATGGCAATAGAAATCACCATTTGCCGTCATGGTAACGCCAGGCCAAGTGGCGTTTGTGAGTGAGCCTGCTGGTTGTGCTCCCCAGTAGTAGAGTGTTGGTGAAGTGTGATTAGCGGCATTGTCGTAGCAGAGGTTGGTTGCTGTGACGGGAGTTGCTGGTTTTTTATCGCTATCACTATCACAATCGGTGCAGGTTTGTCCTACTTTTGCTCCGACATGAATGGCCGCCGCATTATGAGAAGCCACGGTGAAATGGGCATAACCTGAACTGTCTACACTGATGGTGGTGCCACTGCATGTTCCCGTTTGTGAGTTAAAGTCACCACTGATGATGTCACAATATTCACCCGCTGGCATTCCGGTAGCAAAACCTTGGTTGATGCCTTTGTTGTCGTCTCGGTTAATGACAACAAAACCTAGCCCACCACGGCCAAAGGCCACTTGGTTATAGCCATCATCCCACCAGTTGGTCACGCGCCATTCTGCTGCAGTGTGATTACGAAAAGCCACCATATTGGCTACGCCGCGCCAGCGATGTTCACAAACCCAGTCTCCTCCATCAAAACCACAGGCGTTACCCGTATGTATGCCAGTTGCGGGGGGGCCTGCATCAAAATCATTGAAGTAGTAGCCTGACATGACTTTGGGGTATCCATAGGGATAGGCCAACGTAAAGACATTACCGAGGAAGTAGAGGTTACCAAAATCTTGGTGGCTGAGTACTTGTTCTGGGTTGTGACGTTCTTCATCATGGTTCGTTACAAAAGTCACCGCATCACTGCTGCCTAACCAGCCACTCCATGAACCAATCCCTTGTAAATCTTTGATTCCTCCGTGTTTAAATTTAGGGCCAAGGGTTCGAGCAAAGAAGAATTCAGTCACATCACCAATATAAGTGTATTCCCCCGGCTTTACTGGCTCATTTTCCGCTCCGATCACTTCTTGGAAAATATAAGGGGTGCCGTGTAACTTACTTTTTATCGCGGCAATATCTTCAGCAGGGATATGTTTGGCTGCATCAATACGGAATCCGGCAACGCCCATGCTGATGGCCTCATTCATGTAGTCCGCAATTTTTTGCCGCACATATTCGGAGCTGGTTTTCAGATCGTTAAGCCCGACTAAATCACAGTTTTGTACGGACCAACGATTGGAATAATTAATATCACTGGTGCAGCTATTAAAGTCATTCGTTCCATAAGGAACTTCTGGGAAATTCCGATTCCATGCTGCCATATGGTTGATGACAGCATCGAGATAAATATCCACGCCCGCTGTTTTACAGCGTTGAACCATATCTGCAAATTGCGCTCGGTTACCGCTGCGCCCTTCAAAAGAATAGCTGACAGGTTGATAGCGAGCCCACCAAGCGGGGTTATCAACACTTTTTTGAGGGGGGGAGATTTGTACGGCAGCAAATCCTTTTGGGCCCAGGAATTCTTCACATTCTTGAGCAATATCTTGCCAACCCCATTCAAATAAATGGACGAAGGCGGTTTTGGGAACGTCTTGGGCATAACTTGGTGCTCCCCCGATTAAACTCCCGAATAACATGAGCCCGGCAGACAAACTCTTGTTGAATTTCATATTCTTTCCTTAAGTTTGAAATCTTAAAATGTAAGAAAAAATGTATTGTGTCTAAAAAGACAGCAGAACTTTAGGACAGATAAAAAGGAATACATCTTTAAAGAAAGGTGATTGTGAGAATGGTCATTATTTGTACGGTGTTTGTTTTGATAGATTTAAATACAGTCACTAAATGTACACATCAAGCATGAAATAAAAAATAAAAATTGGAATAGAGATTAAGTTATCATTTAACCATCTGATTTTTATTGAATTTGATGGCTTTTTATTGATGCATAATGTGATGCATTTGGCAAAATCGTGAAATTAGAGGAGATTGGTTAATTTATGATTATTCCTCCTTTCCAAGAGAGGAATAATATTGTGTTAATGTTTTTGGTGTTGGTGAGAAGATAGAGATTCATTAATCTGTGATATAGGGCTAAGCTCATTAACGAAAATAGTAAAACCGCTAAGGTTTTTTCTATCTTGGCCGCTACACTAGACACAGTGTCAGGTTTAGATATTGATAAGGATATATGCATGAAGAAATCCCCTTTGGTGGCAGGTGCTGCTTTATTGCTTACTTTTGCTGCATCGAGTTATGCTCAGTCAACCCCTTTTAGCATGACAGTAGGGGCTGGACCGACACAAGTCTCTTATGGTGGTGATACGGCGACGGGTTATGAGTGGAAAGTCCGAGGTTCTTATCGGTTGACTTCGTTTAGCTCGGTCAACCTCGGTTATGGTGAAACCAAGGCTGATTTGGAAGATAAGTTGGGAGAAAAACATTCCTACAAAACGTATACCGTACCGCTTACTATGACTTTGCGTCAGCCTTTTAGTGTTGGTGATGTTTATCTTCGTGCTGGTGGGCAATATTATAACCGTACCTATAAAGATAATGAGAGTGATGGTTTTGGGATCACTGGCGCGATTGGGATTAACCTACTGAGTGCTAATGCATCTAATTTTTCATTAGAAGTAGGATATAGCACGCAAGGTAGTGCTGATTCAACCTCAATCTCAGTGGGTGCTGGTCTTGGTTTTTAACCGATTATTTATATCAGTCATACTGGATTAAACGAATAAATCAATACGCCACCCTCTGGGGTGGCGTATTGATTTTACGTTAAGTCAAAATAGGGAATGATGAGCCTTCCTCTTTGAGTCTATCAATGATTTCGCTTATTGGCATGGGGCGGGCATAGACATAACCTTGAATTAGATAGACGCCTTGTTCTGCAAGATAGTTGACTTGATTCAACGTTTCTGCCCCTTCAGCGATTAATTCTATGTTTCCTGCTTTCGCCGAAGCGATGATGGAATCTAGCACACTCTTCTTTACATCATCGGTTTCGATGGTATCTACAAACATTTTATCAATTTTTATACTGCGTATATGCAGATGCTGTAGATAGGAAAAACCGCCATAGCCAGTACCGAAATCATCAATTTTGAAGTGGTAACCTTTTTCCATCAGTAATGCGATTTCTTCTGCTGCCATAACTAAATTTTTAATTGGAATCCGTTCGGTGAGTTCAAATTTAATACGCTGGGCTTGTGGCCAGTTAAGGGAGTGCAACAGCATAGATAATTGACGTTTTTCCACATGTTCCGCCACTAAATTGATGCTCACCCAATGATTTGACGGGAGGTGTTCTAAATCATGTAATACTTTTTGAATGATTTGATTGGTAATTTCAATGATTAGCCCTGTACTTTCAGCGGCATAAATAAACAGATCCGGTGCTACTAATTCATGCCCTTTTTGCCAACGTAAAAGTACTTCATAGCCAACGATATGTTGGGTGCGGCTATCTACAATGGGTTGGTAGTAAGGAATAAATTCACCATCCCGGATTCCTTTTTCAATGAGCCCTTCAATCGAATCTCGATAGTTGCGAACTAGCCAGTAGCCACTCATGAATAAAATACCGAGTAAGAAGCTAATGGGAGTGCCCCAAAGAATCATATTGTGCTGAATATATTGCCGTAATGCTTTACCAGACCAGAGATATTGTTTACTAGCCACGGCTTTGCCGTCGCCACGAAAGGATAGCGATTGTGCCTGAGGCTCGTGAGGAATATTTTCATCACCTCTTTGTAGCAACAAAACTTCGGTATCTTTATCAAGAAAACTGGCTTGATAGTAAAAGCAATCTTTACAGGGGGTGTCCAGCTTGTTCTGGGTCCAACTGCTATCGATAACCCAAATTACCCGATTTCCGTTGATCGCAAATTGAATAAGCAGTTCACTTTCAGTCTCTGCCACTTCCGGTGTTGCGGAAACTGAAAAGCCATTTTGGGTAGGGACGGTCAGGCTTTTCGTATCACGAAGAATGAACGGATAACCGAGTGTGGAGCATTGTTTCCCTTCTTTTGTTTCAACACTCATAAAACGAATGTGACGACTATAGAAATTAGGGTTACGGATAATTTGCCAGTCTTCGTGACCGCAATCAAAGTGCAGAGTATTCAGCTGTTGATTGATCATTGCTTGGAGCGTATTCCCTCTATCAATGAGATAGAGCTCAATTTGATTTCTCTTTTGGTTGAGAAACAGTTTAGCAACAGACGACGAAATAAGAGGGAAGGCCGCAAAATAGATAAGCATCGGCAGCAATAGTAAAGAGAAGGCACGTCGTTTAGTGTGATTAGAAGGCAAGGTCCTCATCCCCAGAATGATCGGTAATACACATTACTTTAGCACTGTTTATCTCTCTCGCCTGTACCTTGTGCGGTAAATTTCCACGAATGCTGTCTCACTAATGAGACGGCAGCGGTTTTAGCATAAAACCGAATAAATATTCATCAGGCTTGTGTGAAGTGAATAGAGGTGATTGTGGTTTTTTTAAGCGGCTTACATGGTATGTGCTTAGCCGCTTACGTAGAGTCCAAGATATTTCTGGCTAGAGGTTATGGCTCTACTTTAGTATGAAATGATGAGTGTTGTTTTAATTCGTTGAGGACCTGAATGAGTGATGGGCGTATATGGTGCCCCAGCGCTCTGATTTCCTCATTCGGTTCAACGAGATCCGGGATTTGGAAGGTGAGCATCTGTGCTCCCATTGCGGATCTCACACCATTATTTGAATCCTCAAAAGCGACACACTGCGTTGGTGCCACGCCCAGCCGCTTGGCCGCCAGCAAGTAGATCTCAGGGTCCGGTTTACCATGGGTAACTTCACACCCTGTGGTTAGAGAATCAAAATAGTGATCAATCTGAGCTAAGCGCAGTTTAATACTCGCGATCTCTTTCTGGGTTGAGGTGGCGACAGCCGTCGGAATCTTGTGCGCTTTTAGCCATTGTAATAGCTCAATGACTCCTGCTTTGACAGGGATGGCTTGGTGCTTGACGACGGCATTATAACGCTGACGCCACTCTTTATGGAGTGTTGGATAATCGAGTTGAGAACCGTAGCCAGCTTTCAATGCTTGTTCAATTCCCGCTGCATTTCGTCCGATAACGGACAGATACACATCACGAAGAAATGGAATACCTACTGCATGGCAAGCTTCTTCAAAAACCGTTAGACAAACGCGCTCAGTATCGAGCAGCAATCCATCCATATCAAAAATAGCAGCTTGAAATTTCATAACGATGACATCTTGGTTAACAATGAAATGGAGTGACTTATTCTTACATAAATAGGCGAGCGAGTCCGACTATTTTTTCTGTGAATAAGGGAAATAAATTATTCTAAAAATCAGAGAATTAGCATAACTAGTTTGTTAATATTGATTTATGCTTGGTTGCAAGAATTCTTATGTGTTTAACAACATTCTAAACGTGATTTTGGTGATAAATCAAACAAGGGTGAGATAAATTGAAATCAGTATCGATTAGGCAGTGGATGCCAGGGTTATGTCAGTTAAGAGAATATCAACGGTCATGGCTTAAAGATGATTTACGTGCTGCATTATCAGTGGTCGCTGTTGCATTGCCCGTAGCCATTGCATATGCGCAATTGACGGGGGTATCAGCAATAGTGGGTCTTTATTCCTGTGTGGTCCCTATGATTGTTTATGCATTATTTGGAACATCTCGACAATTGATCGTTGGCCCCGATGCCGCCACTTGTGCGGTGATTGCTGCAGTGGTTACCCCTTTAGCGGCAGGTGATCCGACTAAACATTGGCAATTGGTTATGACAATGACCGCGATGATGGGCATATGGTGTTTAGTCGCTAGTCGTTTTCGATTGGGGGTATTAGCTGACTTTCTTTCTCGCCCCATATTGCTTGGTTTACTTAATGGCGTGGCGTTGACGATTATCGTTGGTCAGTTCAGTAAGGTATTTGGGATCCGATATGAGCAAGATTATTTATTGGAGCGATTAGCAGAAGCACCTCAACGTGTTTTAGAGTTTCATTGGCAAACGGTGATGGTGAGTTTGGTTACATTGGTCGTCTACTTTACAGCAAAGCGTTTTCGTCCGTCATGGCCTGCGGCGATGTTAGCCATTGTTGCTGCCGGATTTTCCGTGTGGTTTAGCCAATTAGATTTGCAAGGCGTTAAGGTTGTTGGTGCGATTCAGGGCGGTTTGCCTGCTTTTCAAACGCCTGCATTTGATATTGGTATTAGCCGTGAATTGGTCGTTCCTGCATTGAACTTAGCGATGGTGAGCTTTGTGAGTATGATGCTGACCGCACGCAGTTTCGCCGCGAAAAATGGTTATGATATTGATGCAGATAAAGAGTTTCGGGCTTTGGGTTTTGCTAACCTCGCAGCTGCCTTTTCTCAGGGGTTTGCCATCAGTGGGGCGGACTCTCGTACCGCTGTTAATGATGCCAATGGTGGTAAATCACAACTGGTGTCTATTATCGCAGCACTGGTCATCGGCTTTGTAGCGATTTTTCTTTATCAACCATTGCAATACATCCCCACCGCCGCTTTAGGAGTTGTTTTGATCATAGCATCCACCTCTTTATTGGATTTAAAAGGTATTTGGGGGCTGAGAAAACGCGACAGAGATGCGTTCTATTTATCCGCCATTACTTTTGTTTCGGTATTGATTGTTGGGGTGATTCCCGGTATTACCTTAGCGGTATTACTTGGGTTGTTTCAATTTTTACGTGTAGTGATGCGGCCGAGTGATCAGCGACTCGGGCTAGATGAAGATGGTACCATTCGCACGATTGATGCGTCTGGAAAAGCCTCTCAAATTCCAGGGCTATTGCTGTACCGTTTTAACTCGCCATTGACGTATTTTAATGCTCCTTATTTTAAACGGAGACTATTAGATCAAGTTGAACAAAGCGAACCTGAAGTGAGCTGTGTGGTCATTGATGCCGTCGCCAGTTTCACACACTTAGATTTGAGTGTGATGGCAATGCTCGGAGAAACGCACGCATTACTGAAAAAACGAGGAGTGCGTTTAATTTTAGCGGGAAGAAAACGCAGCTTGCGTAAATGGTGTGAACTAACGGGTGTGTCTGTTGGCGATGGGGGATTAGTTCTGCGTGCAGATATGTACCTTGCCGTTAAACTGAGTGGTTGTTACCAAAGTGCTGTCGAAGAAGGGCAAGTTCCACCTGTGCAAAAAGAGCCTGAGCCAGATGCCCCATCAAAACCGATTCCTGAAGTTGCTTAATGGCTGGGATAAAAAAAGCCAGGCTCAACGGCCTGACTTTTTACAAAAGAGAAGGGTTTGATGGATTAAAACCCTTTCATATTTTCTGCTTCAAGTTCAGTGAAGTATTTTACGGTTTTCACTTTTAGCTCTTGAGTTGATGGTTCATCACAAACAATCACAGCTTTAGGGTGTAATTGTAGAGCCGACACGGTCCACATATGGTTTACACAACCTTCAACGGCAGCTTGTAGTGCTAATGCTTTGTTATGGCCAGTAACGAGAATCATCACTTCTTCAGCATCAAGCAAAGTACCTACACCAATGGTTAATGCGTATTTAGGTACTTGATTGATATCACCATCAAAGAAACGTGAGTTCGCAATACGTGTTTCTTCCGTTAATGTTTTGATACGAGTACGAGAAGAAAGAGAAGATGCGGGTTCATTAAAAGCAATGTGCCCATCATTACCTACGCCACCCATGAACAGGTTGATTTTTCCGTAAGATTTGATTTTATCTTCGTAGCGTTTGCATTCCGCTTCGTGATCCTCAGTATTGCCATTTAATAAGTTAATATTTTCTTCTTGAATATCAATATGACTGAAGAAATTGTTGTACATAAATGAGCGGTAAGATTCAGGGTGATCCGGTGCAATACCGATGTATTCATCCATATTGAATGTGACCACATGTTTAAAGCTTACTTCGCCAGCTTTATGTAATTCAATTAATGCTTGATAAGTGGCTAATGGGGTGCCACCGGTTGGTAGTCCTAATACAAAAGGACGCTCAGCCGTAGGTTTAAAATCGTTGATGCGCTTTGCAATATGTGCTGCCGCCCACTTACCGACTTGTGCTGCATGGTGTAATGGAATCAGTCTCATTGGTTGCCCCTAATCGTATTGATATCATGTTATTGGTAATTAATTTGCATTATAAAATAAGTTACCTGCAACGGCTATGCTTTGGGTCAAACTTTTTACATTTCGTCATTTTTTCTCTTCTATATTACATTTTTGTGTCGTTTCTCTCGCATGCTGAGTGCAAAGTTTGGGGGGGAGGTGAGTGTTACAAGCGGAGTAAAAAGGAAAAAATTCAACAGTAAAATTAAGTGTTCACTGCCATTATGGGAGGAAGTTGGCAAAAAACATTTTCATTATCCATACTTTAAGAGAAAGACGCTCAAGGGAGTGACAACAATGAAAAATGAACTTGAACCAAGCAAAATATTACAAGCTTATGAAAGCATTATGACGCATGGAACTCCAACTGAATATGGAAAAATTTACCAAGGAGTCGAAGCGTTTTCTGATTATGATGGTTATACCGTTTACATGCGGGGAAATGGTGTTGAACTAAAAGTGGGGTTTCATAACACTTACCATTTAGATTATGACCAAGAACATTTACGCGATAGTTTTTTGAAGAAAATCGCCTTATTAGCCAAATAAAAAGGGTTTACCGATAAAAACAAAGCCCCTTGCAAATATCGCTCTGGGGCTTTGGGAGAAAGATTCATTTATCATATTAAGTCGTTTGTTTAATGTATCGATTCAGGCCTTGAGTGCAAGAAAAAGGGAGCGGAGCTGTGACCCAGTCCGCTCTTTAGGGTTGGGCTTAACGACTATAGCATAGCCTTTAAGCTAAGTGCCGCTGCACAAATGAAAGAGCCAGCGAGCGACTTGATGTCCGTTAATCTTCTTCGACTAAGCTGGGTTCATCATCCGTATAGTCATCTGCTGCATCAGGCTTATTACGGCCATTTAAAGTATGGAAGCGCTTACGTCCACGAGCTAGGCGGACGTATTTCATCCACACTCGCTCAATTTTTGTTTCGGCTAATTCTGGGTTAGTGAGTACGGTAACAAAATGCTGTTCTTCGGCATTCTCAGGGTGTAATTCACCTGACTCTAACCCCGACATTGTTTCTCCATAGAGAGTCAGCACTTCTTCTTCACCAAGGGTAAAGTCACCAGATTTAGCGAAACCGCGGGGGAATTTTTTTGTATCGTAAAAACGTTTTTTTCCGTGACGAAAGAGTGTTTCAGACATATCAACCTCGTGTGAATATGCGGGTTCCCTAAGCGACATCAAGATGCTTGGATATGAGTGATGACTCTTGCATTTTGAAGCCATTTAGGTATACCACTACTTAGCTGTAGATTACGGCGAAAGTTAGGCGCAAACTCTGGAAAAGAAAAACAAAAATTTTTTATCGTCATAATTGTAGTTACTTGTTAATCTTCATCTGTCATTGCAGAGGATTTAATAATGGACGTAAAAGTCTTTCGTACCTTTCTTGAGTTGGCTAAAGTTCGTCACTTTGGGCGGGCTGCGGAGAACTTGTATCTCACTCAGGCTGCGGTAAGTGCAAGAATCAAACAGTTGGAAAATTACTTTGATGCCCAGCTGTTTACTCGAGATCGTAACAATATCAAGCTGACATCGGCTGGGGAACGTTTAGTGGGCTATGCCGAAGTTATGGTTGCGACGTTGCAGCAGGCTAAGCTAGAGCTTTCGTTAGAGAGTGGTAAAGCGTTACAGCTTACGTTAGGGGGGACACCCAATATATGGGATGCCTATTTACAAAATTGTCTTAGTGCGGTTACTGATGCGTTTAGTGGCTATGGCTTTAAAGCTGAAGTTATGGGCAGAGAACAACTGAATCGGCAGCTTCTTGAGCGAACGTTGGATATGGCTTTTGCGTTCGACCAAATTAAATCAGAAGAGTTGCAATGTAAAAAAGTGGCGGATTTAGTATTAGTGCTCATTTCTACTCGGCCTGACACGGCCGATTCTGTATTTGACAATAAGTATGTCTATGTTGATTGGGGGGCTCGATTTGCTTCTGAGCATGCTGATCGCCATCCTCGTGCGCCCGCTCCATTTTTAAGAACATCGACCGCCCGTATTGCGCTCGATTTTATTCTAGAGAAAGGGGGAAGTGCTTACTTACCGGCATCTGTGGTTGAACCCTTTGTACAGTCAGGGCAGCTATACCGTGTTGCGGCTGTGGAAGATTGGTATTGGCCTATCTATCTGAGCTATCGGAAAAATAGCTCATCTATTGAAGCTATCACTCAGGTTGAAAAGTTAGTGAGAAATATCGATCCACTGACGGCTTACAGTTTACAAAAAGCTGGAGAAATGAGTTAGGTTGATGCGGCTTTCGGTCATGAGAAAATAAAAAAGGGCAACATCTTGCCCTTTTTTTAACGTTTCGTTCAGTAAACCTATTATTTCGTATATGACTGAGCAATGTTATCGATACGCTCATTGGCTCGAGCGGCTTCTTCTTGTGCTGCAACTGCCGCGTCAGTTGCGGTATTGGCTTTAGAGGTTAATGAAGCTGTTTCACTTCTTAGTGCAGAAACCTGTTCATTCAATTGACTGACTTGGTTATTCAATTCATCCAGTTTTGTGGTCGTAGCTTCGTCAGGGCCTGATGCACAACCAACCAATAGAAGTACTGACGATGCTGCAGCTGCAAGTAACATTTTATTCATATCGAACTCCTTGTTGATATTTATTGAATACGCCCTATACATTATTTTTAATCATATTATATAGTGACGCGTTAAAGTGTAGCCACTATTCTACTCTTCGCCTATAGAAGAACAGTCAAAATTATCCAAAATGTTATACATTAATGAATAACTTGGGTTTGTGTTCCATCTCTCTAGCTAGCGAATTAAGCTTAGTATAAAGAGAGAGCAAGAATATTTTTTGTGACGGCTATCTATATTGTAGGTATTCGCGCTATCATACGCTGTTTGATTTTTTGGTTTGCTGCTTCATTTCTCTTTGGGTGAGTAGCGATGTTGGCTACGCTTATTTCTTTCACGATAGCATGAGGAATGTACTCACTTACCCCTACCAGTGGGTAGTGTGAGTATAGAGTGTCAGCCGTAGTAATTTTTATTGGAGAATCCTTTGCAGTTTAAAGAATTAGGCCTAGACAATCGCTTATTGAAAACATTAGCACATTATAACTTCAAGCAAGCGACCGATATCCAACGGCAAGCTATTCCGGTCGCAATGGCGGGAAAAGATTTACTGGCCTCTTCAAAAACGGGATCGGGAAAAACGTTAGCCTTTTTGCTTCCAATGCTGCATAAGGCATTAAAAACCAAGGCATTATCTGCTAAAGACCCTCGGGGAGTCATTTTAGTTCCAACTCGAGAATTAGCCAAGCAGGTGTATAGTGAGCTACGCTCGGCCTTAGCTGGACTCAGTTATACGGCAACCTTGATCACTGGAGGTGAAAACTTTAATGATCAGGTTAAAGCTTTACGTCGTGGGCCTCGATTTATTGTTGCGACCCCAGGACGTCTAGCTGATCATCTTGAGCATCGTTCACTCTTTCTCGATGGGTTAGAAACCCTCATTCTGGATGAAGCCGATCGCATGTTAGACCTAGGCTTTGCTCCACAACTTCGACACATTCATAAAGCGGCGAAGCATCGTCGTCGACAAACATTGATGTTTTCTGCGACGTTAGATCACGCAGAAATGAATGATATTGCTTATGAAATGCTAAACGATCCCAAGCGTATTGCGATTGGGTTATCTAACGAGCAGCACAAAGATATCCAGCAACGTTTCTATCTGTGTGATCATTTAGATCATAAAGAAGCGCTACTTGATCGTATTTTGCAAGAGGCGGATTATCGCCAAGTGATTATTTTTACAGCAACGCGAGTGGATACCGAGCGTTTGACTGAGAAGCTAAATCAGCAGCAGCTAAAAGCAGTTGCCTTGAGTGGTAACTTAAATCAAACTCAGCGCAATACAATTATGAGCCAATTCGAACGTGCTATTTTTAAAATTTTAGTAACAACCGATGTTGCATCTCGTGGGTTGGATATCGCCAGTGTGACACATGTCATTAACTTTGATATGCCGAAACATACCGAAGAATATGTTCACCGTGTTGGACGCACCGGACGGGCCGGTAATAAAGGGGATGCGATTTCTCTCGTTGGCCCTAAAGATTGGGACAGTTTTAAACGTGTAGAAGCCTTTTTGCAACAAGACATTCAGTTCGATGTGTTGGAAGGTTTACAGGGGAAATTTAAGGGCTTAAAAGCTCGTCAAGCGGTAAACAAAGCAGCGGTTGTTGTCAATAAAGCAAAAACTCAGCAAAAGAAAGCGACGAAGAAACCCGTTAAGCGGGATAAGAGTTACTACCAAAATGTGGCGGTGGGTGATTCAGTCTTTATCCCGAAAAAGAAAACGCCCCCTAAAGCTAATGATGGTGAATAACGCTATCTGTTACTTGTTTTATATTCAAAAGCCGCCAATTTAGGCGGCTTTTGTTTTATCTTGGCCTATAAAAAAAGCGCATTAACGGCGCTTTTTTAACGCAATTTGCTCGTGTTAATTTAGAAAACTAGGTGAGCAACCCCCACAATCACTGGTAATGTGATGAGTGTTCGCAAGATAAATATCACAAATAGTTCTACGATGTTGACCGGAATACGGCTGCCAAGTAGCAGAGCTCCTACTTCAGACATATAGATAAGCTGAGTCACGGACATAGCGGCAATGACAAAACATGTCATTTCGTTGTCGATCGATGCTGCTAGAATTGCTGGGATGAACATGTCAGCAAAACCAACAACAATCGTTTTTGATGCTTGTACAGCTTCAGGCACCCCGAGCATTTCTAAATAAGGGATAAAGGGTTGACCAAGCAGAGCAAAAATAGAGGTGTGTTCTGCCACCACCAAAGCAATGGTACCAAGGCCCATTACGACGGGCAGTACGCCAAAAACCATATCAACGGCATTGCGGATGCCTTCACCAAAAACCGCTTTGGCTGATTTGACTTGCCCGGCTCTTTCAAGAGCCAGTGATAGTCCCCAAGAAAAAGTACTGTACCCTTGTGGTATCGCATCGGCATCTTTTTCTGGTTTTGAACCATCAATAAACACATCTTTTTTTAGACTTAATGGCGGAAGGCGGGGAATAATTACGGCTGCAACCACACCCGCAAGACAGATAGCTCCATAAAATGGCAAAAATAGGTGTTCCAATTGCACTTGTGCGAGAACAACCAAACTGAAGGTAATCGAGACTGCAGAAAAGGTGGTGCCGACCACGGCAGCTTCACGCTGAGTATAAAATTTATCTTCATACTGTTTGCTGGTCAGAAGAATGCCGACACTGCCATCACCGAGCCAAGAGGCAGTACAGTCAATCGCACTTCGCCCGGGAAGGTTGAATAAAGGGCGCATGATTTTACTGAGTAGGCTTCCCATGAGCTCAAGCAGGCCAAAGTTAAGTAGGAGGGGTAACAAAAGCCCTGCAAAAATAAACACAGAAAACAGCGTCGGAAGTAACCCTTCCAATACCAAGCCACCAGTATCTTCTTCCCAGATTTCCCTTGGACCAATTTGGAAGAATGTCATGATGATCGCTACACCACCGATGATTCGAACGACTAGCCAAACCCAACTTGGATTAAGAAGGTTATTAAGAAAAGTGTGGCGAAGAATGACCGCAGGTTTGAATAGTTTGGTGATAACGGAGGCGACCGCCATAAAGGCAACAATGAGCGTAATGATACCAACGAGGTAATCACTAAATAATGCTTGTACCGATTTAGCTAAAACAGCAACGGGAATGGTTAGGCCACCATTATAATAAACGGGGGCCATAAACAAAAATACACCCATTAATGATGGAAGGAAGAACATCCAAAAGCTGCCAGCAGAGTGTTTTTTGGCAGAGGGTGTTAAAGGTTGACTATTATCTTGCATTTCTTTTCCCATGCTTTACTCATAAACGAAAGGCATTGGTCAGATATTTTTATTCAATATGGTGACCATTGCCTTGGCGATCAGAATATCTGCCTTTGGATATGTTTGCAATACTATTCATCTAATTGAGTTAAATATTCAATTATTTGCACTGTTATATTGAAATTAAATGGTGGTTTGTTTTGTTATTGTTTCAATAATTAAGAGGGTGTTTAAGCCCTTTCCTGCTCTTTTATCATGCTAGAAGTGGCTCTTTGCTGATCTCGGGCCATTCTCTTGGTGAAGTGACAAGCGTGCATATAAAAAAGCCCTTAACTCGGTAGGTTAAGGGCGATGAAATTTGTGTAGATAAATGGCGGCTTTTTACTGGGCTTTAATATCTGCCAAGCTTGCGCTCAACGCATCATCAAATTCTGAGAAGAAGTGTTCTTCCCCCACCAATTGAATAATACCTGCACGGCGAAGTTTAAGCGCAACCCTAGAATTCGCACCGGAAATTAGCACCTTAACTTGTTTTCGATGGAAGTGGTGAACCATGTCTTCTAATGTTTGTAGTGCCGTTATATCCATAAACGGTACCCATTTTAGACGAATAATTAAGATTTCTGGAGTCTCTTGAATACTGCTCATCACTTGTTCAAAGTTTTCTGCAGCCGCAAAGAAGAAAGGACCTTCTAATGCGTAAACGGCAATCTCTCTAGGAAGCTCAGAAATTCCGTGATGTTGTAGCTCATAATTGAGTTCACGCGGGGTACTGGCTTTGACTTCAACACTGGCCGCCATTCGTTTCACAAAATGTAAGGTGGCAATGATTACCCCAATATTGACTGCAACCACAAGGTCTGCAAACACCGTTAACCCAAATGTGATCAGTAAGATGACGACATCGGCTTTTGGTGCTCGTTTGATCAGCTTAATAAAATGGGGGGCTTCACTCATATTCCAAGCGACGACAAATAAAATGGCGCTCAAAGCTGCTAAAGGAATATTGACGGCAAGGGGGGCTAATGCCAGTAAAATGATTACCAGCGTCAGTGCATGGATAATACCGGAAATGGGGCTATTCCCCCCGTTACGAATATTGGTGGCAGTACGTGCAATGGCTCCTGTTGCTGCAATACCCCCAAACAGTGGGGCTACAATATTGGCTACCCCTTGGCCAACAAGCTCTTGATTTGAATTATGCTTCGTGCCTGACATACCATCTGCAACAACGGCAGATAAGAGTGATTCAATTGCTCCTAGCATCGCAATCGCAAAGGCTGGGCCTATCAATTGTAGGATTTGTGAAAAACTGACTTGAGGAATTGCCAGCTCAGGTAACCCTTGAGGGATGCCCCCAAAGGCAGAACCGATGGTGCGAACGCCCTCAAAACCAATAATATACTGCAGGCTGGTGACGACCAGTAGTGCTAGCAATGGACCTGGAACTTTAGCAAGCTTTGGAATTTTTGGACCAAAAACAACCAGCGCGAGCGAGAATAAGCCAAGTAGAGTCGTGGTCAGATCTAATTGAGGGAAGGCATAAAAAATGGCGATTAACTTTTGGTGGAAGTGATCACCGCTAATTGCGGGCAACCCAAAAAATTCTTGCCACTGACCAACCCAAATAATGACACCAATACCACTGGTAAAACCAACAATTACTGGGCTTGGAATATAACGAATAATACTGCCGAGCTTGGCGATACCAAGAATCAGCAGAATAACTCCGGCCATCATAGTAGCGATTTGTAGCCCAGCGATACCATATTCAGCAACGATACCGGCTAAAATAACGATGAATGCTCCGGTTGGCCCAGCAATCTGTACCCGAGAGCCACCAAACAATGAAACGATGATCCCCGCAATGATGGCTGTATAAATCCCTTGCTCGGGTTTAACGCCAGAAGCGATCGCAAAAGCCATGGCTAAAGGTAAAGCAACAACACCAACAATTATACCAGCGGTAATATTTTTGACCCACTGATTGGGTCTGAGTAAACCCGCTTTATAAGACTCATAAATGGCAAACATGCATGATCACCTTAATAAATATAGGGGAATAAAGGACGCTGGGAATTCTACGCTCATTTTTATCTCTGTAAAGGGAGCGCCCAAACAGGGCGGGGCTTAATCTGGTTGAATATGATTATTTACTGGCTATCTGAGATAGATCATAACAATCTTATTTTGTCTGACCATAATGGGATATTAGCAGTAAATAATGGATAAAAATTGAGCTGCTGAATGAGATGGAACACTATTATTTCTCTCACTAGAGGGAAAGGATAAATACGATGATTCCATATTGAGCATGTGCGTAAGTATGCTTATAATCCGCCGAATTGAACAAAATGGATACATAAAGGGAGTTGGTTATGATTAGTAAACGTTTTTTTAAAACAAAAAATGAAGTTGAGGTGACGTTTGAGGTGGAAGTTCCAAAAGAGACCACCAGTGTTGCTCTTGTGGCTGATTTTTTAGATTGGCAACCACAACCGATGAAGAAGGTCGCCAAATCGAATATCTACAAGTTTAAGGTTCGTTTACCTAAAGATGCTAAGTTTCAGTATCGTTACTTACTGAATGAGCAACAATGGATGAATGATTCCCAAGCGGATGGTTATGTGGCTAACCAGTTTGGTGATGATAATTGTATGCTGCTGACGGCTCAGTAATCTTCTTGATACGTTTGTCAAATATGGGTTGTTTTTTGCTCAAAAGGTGACTTTTAAGCAAGAAAGTTTTACCCTTTTGTCTCTTTTAACAGTATCTACGGGTTAATTGTGTTACCAAAGTCTCTTTTTTTTCGATTTTCGGAGCTTTCTAAAGGTAAGAAAGCTTCCATTATAGGTTTGCCTCTACTGGCAATTGCGGCAGTGTCTTCGTCTTTGAGTCACCAGCCCTACTCAAGAAAAATCGATTTAACCATTACTGAATCTCAGATTGTCGAGTCAATTTTGTCTGACACGGCTGAAACTAAGAAAGTCTCTTATCCTGACTATGAGTATGAGATCAAACCCGGTGATAATTTAAGCTCTATTTTTAATCAGCTTGGTTTTCGTTATCAAGAACTGATGAAAATCATGGAAACAGACTTAAACTATCTGGCCCTAGATACATTAAAACCGGGTAATACACTGCGATTTTGGAAATCGGCAGACGGGCAAACATTAGCTAAAATGGAGTTGAAATTCAGTTTAGTTGAAGGGGCCGTTTATTCCCGCTTGGATGATGGTAGCTACGAATTTAAAGAGGTTAACGTACCGGGCCGCTGGAAAGAATTGGCGATGATTGGTGAGATTCAAGGCAGTTTTTCACAGTCGGCAAATCAATTAGGGTTAGGAAGTGCCGATATTGATCAGATAGTCAGTCTATTGAAAGACAAAATTAACTTTGGGCGTGATCTTCGCTCGGGGGATCGTTTTGAAGTCGTATTGTCGCGTCAATTTGTCGGAGATCAACTGACGGGTAATAAAGAAATTCAAGCGGTTAAAATTTACAACCGTGGTAGCGAAATTTCGGCCTATTTATATAAAGATGGCCAGTATTACGATAAAAATGGTGAGAGCTTACAGCGCGCTTTCCAACGATACCCCACGACAAGTCAGTGGCGAATGTCATCAGGTTTTGACCCCAATCGCCGTCACCCCGTTACTGGGCGAGTTTCACCTCATAACGGAACAGACTTTGCTGCTCCAACGGGTACACCAGTCGTTTCTACGGGGGATGGTGTGGTCGTTATGACACGTAACCACCCTTATGCGGGTAATTACGTTGCGATCCAACATGGTAGTACGTACATGACCCGTTATCTGCATCTTAATAAAATACTGGTACGTAAAGGGCAAAAAGTGACGCGTGGACAGCGAATTGGCTTATCTGGCGCAACAGGAAGAGTCACTGGCCCCCATATTCACTATGAACTGATTGTGCGCGGTCGCCCGGTGAATCCGATGACGGCCAATATTCCAATGGCGAATTCTGTACCAAAACAAGAGATGGCACAATTTATTGCTCGACGTAATGAATTAGATCGGCTTCTTGCACAACAAGACCGTTTATTAGCCGCTAACACTGCAGATACGGACTCAGAAGGTTAGTGCCTCTCGGCAAGCAGATATCGCTAATCCTTTGACGGATGCTCTGCTTGCCAGCTTTTCCACTGCTGCAATATTTGTGCGGGTAGGGTTGGTTTAGCGAAATAGTAACCTTGAATTTTTTCACACCCCATGGCATATAATTTATCCAGTGCTTGTTGGCTCTCGACCCCTTCCGCAATCAAATCGACACTCAGCTGTTTGGCCAACTGAATAATCAACCACACTACGCGTTCAGATGTCTCGTTACATAACATGTTGCGAATGAATGTCGCATCTATCTTTATACAATCAATTGGGTAGCTGTGAATATAATTTAAGCTAGAATAGCCCGTTCCAAAGTCATCTAATGCTACTTTAAATCCTAATTCCCGTAGTTGATTGAGGATCTGGGTAACTTCCGTGGTTTTAGACAGTAACACGGTCTCTGTGAGTTCAATGGTAAATTCATTGGGGGGGTATTGGTAGCGCTCTATCACTGCCATTAAGTGGCTTAAATAATGGGAGGAGTGGGTAATTTCATGGGCGGAACAGTTAATGGCAAGTTGCACTTTGGTATTAAGAGATTGCTCCAATACCCTTTTCGCTTGGCAGGCCAGTTCCACAATTCGTTCTCCAAGCTCCATAATTAACCCTGACTGTTCTGCTACTTCAATAAATTCGACTGGAGAAATCATGCCAAGTTGTGGGTTTTCCCAACGAGCCAACACTTCGAAATAGTGCCATGCAGGCTCATGACGCTGAACAATGGGCTGTACATTAACGGACAGTTCATGTGCTCTCTCCAGTGGCTTATCTAACTCTAGACGTAAGGCATTAATCATTTGTGTTCGCCGATGATAGTCATGGCTAAGATGTGTATCGTAACAACGAATCGGTTGGTTATGCTGTGTTTTACACTCTTTGAGTGCCAAGCTAGCATTGAGCATTAGCTGATCAGAACTGTTGATGGTCACACTTTTTTTTGCAAGGCCAATACTTAAGCCGACCTTGATATGGTGGTTGGAGTCTCGATACCCCGGTTCCAATCTTTCTAAGATCATTCGACACATTTTTAATGGATCATTGGAAAAGGTAATAAAAGCAAATTCGTCCCCCGCAACCCGGAAAATTAAATTTTCATTATATACACACTGAAAGAGAGTATTGGCGACATATTTGATGATTTGGTCACCAATATAATGGCCAAAGAGATCATTAACGGCTTTAAAGTTGTCAATATCGAGATAGGCCAGAGTAAAAGATTGGTGGTTATTCTCTATTAAGTAGTCGAGCTTATCGGATAAGCAGTTGCGGTTAAGAAGGTGAGTCAGGTTATCATGAGATACTTCATAACTGAGCTGCTGAATTAAACTTTCCGAGCGATCACTTAGCCATTTATTCCGTAAACTGTGGGTCAATAGCCGAGCAATAATGCGGTGGTATTCGATAGCGGGATCGTTATGTTCGATGGGGTGAGAAAAAGTCGACAATAATAAGCCAAGTACTTCACCTGTTTTGGTTTTTATGGGGAGCCCTACATACGCTTGCATATTTTGAGTAAGAAGAGGGCTTTGTAGAAAGAGAGGTTCTACGTGCTCAGTGACTAGTGAGAACTCCAGCTTTGAGCGTGTGATGTGTTCGAAAATGCTTCCCTTTATTGGATAGGAATGATTTGCTTCTGGCTGATCCCCCGCATAGGCAAGAGAAAGCGCTTTGTAGCTTAATTTGTCGATCTCAAGTAATTGAGTGGTCTGCGTCTGAAAGTGTGTATGTAAAATTGATACCGATTGTTCGTAGAGGGATTGACCGTCAAGTAACAGTAATTCATTGACTGTTGCCAAACTGACTGTATCCCTAGCCAAAGTACTGATGGTTGTCATAGCCTGCTCACATTAATTATTTAAAGGAAAAGGATCCGGTTTTTAGCGTGATTCGACAGCATGAGTTGTAATATGCATAGAGAAACTATGGATGAAGATGCATGGCTTTTCCACTGCGTGGCGCTACTACTTTGGATGTAATTCCTTTTCCTTTTGCTATGAATGAGGGGGTAATCGAATGCAGGATCGTCGCTTGAACGTTTGAATTCTGTACCTTGCTGCGGTTAAGTATATAATTCTCCTCTTAAATCATATTGGGGGAAATTATGCAGCAAAATCAATTTGAGGCTTTGGTCAAAAGCCTGTGTCAACAGCCAAACTTGCCACAAGCTTTGGACATGTTAAAAACGAATGAAGACACCGATATTGCTGAAGCTGCACAGGCTTTAACTGGGCAGTTTACTTTGGCAGAGGTTGATGGAGAAAAACGTATCTATCATGTGACACAAGAAAATGATGAAAAAGGGGAAGAGCAAGAGTTTTTTGAACACGTGATGAATGAAGGTGAAGATGTTATTAAGTTTGTTGCTTGGTTTTTCGATTCACAGTTTTCCGTTAAGACGAAAGAAACCTATCAAGCGGCAGGGAAAACCTACCAGCAACCAAAACGAAATTAAACTGTAATAAAACAACTTGATTTATGTGATCTTTGTCTTGTTTATGCCTATTTATGTGATATAGTTACCTTGTTTGGTAATTAATTTACATATTAAATGTAGGAGAGTGTCATGGGTAACGATTTAGGTACAGCTTATATGGGCCAAATCATCGCTAAACAAATGATGCACGAAGCCCTTTACGGCAAAGCTAAGCCAAAGAAAAAATCTTTCATCAAAAGCATGTGGAAGAAAATGAGCAAATAATTTTGCCCAAACGGAATATGAAAAGCCCTGAGTACTCACTCGGGGCTTTTGCTTTATGGATTTCGTGACGGACTCTTTGTGGAAGGTGAAGAGGAGAGACGGGCTAACCAATGAGTCAAAGCATCGTAGCCTCCGATATATTGGCTATCAAGCCAGATTTGTGGAACCGTAACTGGCGTTTTTAGACCAATGATCGCTTTTACTTCTGGAATCATTCGATAAAGTGCAGCACTTTCTTTTACAACGTCAAAGTACTGAAAAGGAATGTCGGCTTCATGTAAGGCCTGTTGGGCCTTTTGACAGTAAGGACAATTTGCCTTACCAAATACGATGTTTCCTTGCAGTGGTTGGCGTTTTCCCCATTCTTGAATCACTGCTTGAACAAGCATACCACGATTTAAGGCTTCACCTTGGCTGACGACTTTACCTTCAACCACAACAATCGGCGCATGCCAAGCACCGAATCTCAATGGTTCCCACCAATGACTGAGCCAATCTTTCGTTTCTAGATTAATCTCCACACCCGACAGCTCATGGTTGAAGCTATCTTTGAGGATATCGAGCGTTAAGGTGCATTCACCACAAGGTATTGTGACTTTAAAAGGGCCAAACTGACCAGCCCAGCGGTATAAAGTGATATTGATGGGGGTTGTCATGTTCGTCATCTCAATAAATCAGTATCTGGGCAGGCACGTTTTATTGCTCTGCGCATCTGTGTTGTTTGAATAGAGTGAAGATAGCTGAGATAAGCGTTTATTGCAGTGAAAAAAAAACCTCCCAGAGCGGGAGGCCAAGGAAAAGAGCGTGATTTCTGCCTAATCACTCAAAGAAGCACAAACGCGGTTTGCATCTGGCTTTTAATATAAGCATGGAATATGCCACGTATGAAAAGCATTATTTTTCATGCAGTTATTAAATTATTTTTAATCATATCACGGGGTGGATGCATAATGATTGGGCAGAATGCAATGTTTTGGTGCAAAAAAGGCCAAGCAAAGCTTGGCCAAAAGGACAGTATTTATGGAGTATACGAGTAATTAGAAATCGTAACGAACGCCAGCTTGTAGTTGGTCATCCTTGTTTTTTAATTGTTCAAATTTGTAACCCGCATAGGTACGAATATGACCATTAAATTTGTAGACCGCTTCGATAGCAAAGTTTTTGGCGAGATCGGTATCGGTGTCATCATTCTCTTGGAAGTTATACACACCCACTAAATCTAATTGTTTGCTTGCTTTAAATTTAGCGGCAATCTCATAACCAGTGATGTCTTCCGAAGCTTTTTCTCCTTTGACAAAGAGTGCAGCTAAGTTAAGAGTGTCAATGGGGGTGACAGAAGCAGCAAGGTTAAACTGTTTGTCGTCATTATCTTGTCCGACATAACCAGCGCCCAGTGTGAACATATCAAAGTCATATTTTACCGCGATACCGAAGCTGCTGTTTTCATCACCATTCGCATCTTTTTCATCACCCGCTAGGTAGTTAGCTTGAAGTGAGAGTGCATCAAATTGAGCGCTATACAGGAAGTTGTTCGCACGTTTGTCTTTATTTCCATCGACGATATCGGCAGCATCGGCACCAAAGGTTGCCATGATATCAGTGAAATCGGTGAGCATGACTTGTGCGGAATCTTGTTTTCCGTATGAAAATGCACCGACAGAAGTGCCAAGCCCAGCAAAGAAATAACGGTTAGTCAGATTGTCGTCGCCATCTAATTCAGCTTCGTACTTACCAAAACCATATAGGTCATCAGCAATGGTGGTTTTACCCACTAAGTTGAAGCGAGCACGTGACTTGTCCTTAAATTTGGTTGAGTCATCAGATTCGTTATTATCCGAGATATTGAAGCGTGCTTCTGCACGACCACCTACTTTAAGTTCTGTACCCTCTGCTTTATACACAGTTGCTGCCATCGCTGAGCCAGAAGCGAGTGCTGCGAAGATTGCGGTTGCTACTACTGCTTGTTTCATTGTTATTACCTTATTGATAGTGAATTGAGCTTCATGCTCTATGCTTTGGTTGAGAGTAAGTTACGGTTTTTAAATGACGGTTTGATTGCTTAATTGTGACGATTACGTTTTGTTTTTATTGAATAAAAATGAAGGTATAAGAGGAGGAAGGGCAGATCATTCATTAATATTGAGCGAATGATCTTATTTTTATCAGGATTTTTATGGTTAGGGTTGGTGATTAAAAAAGATCGGTTACACTTTGTTTTTACTCATCATTCAAGGACGAAAAATGAACACCATTCGTTATGCAGAGCAGTTAGTGTATCCGTCAAAGGTGCTATGTATCGGGCGCAATTATGTCGATCATATCAAAGAGCTGAATAATCCCTTCCCGGAACAAATGGTGGTATTTAACAAGCCTAACAGCAGTATCACTTCCACTTTACGGGCTTTTCATCAAGAAGCGTTGCATTACGAAACTGAAATCTGCTTTTTGGTTGAAAATGGTCTCTATACGGCGGTTGGCTTAGGATTAGATCTTACTAAACGGGCCTTACAATCGCAGCTCAAACAGAAGCAGTTACCGTGGGAGCGGGCCAAAGCATTTGATGGCTCTGCGGTATTGAGTCGATTTATTCCATTGCAAGGCGTGGTGATCTCTGATTTACAACTGGAGCTATTTATTAATAGTGTCCGAGTACAATGCGGTGGTGTGGCACAAATGATTTATAAACCAGAAGAGATTCTGGCCGAGTTAAAAACATACACAACTGTGTGTGATAACGACATTGTTATGACAGGAACGCCTCAAGGCGTTGGCGAAGTACATCAAGGGGATCGATTTTTAGGGCGCTTAAAATGTGGTGATCAAGTCTTGATAGAGGTTGAATGGCTGGCAGAGTAAGCCAGCCGAGTGAGTTGAGGTCTCCACTCTTAGATTGGAGTGGTTGATGAAGCAACATTTCGTTTCAAGACAAGAGTACGACATTGAGCAATAAAAACATTGCCATGCTAATGAGAGTGGTGAGCAGTACATTGCTGGTTTTCCACGCCAATATTACGGCCAGTAGCGCAGCCCATAAATAAGGGTTGTGATGGCTGACCCAAAGTGTCCCCTGATCCGTAAAGACAATAGGGGCCCAAATGGAGGTTAAGACCGCAGGGCCTGAGTAGCTCAGTAATCGGTGCAATGCTGGGCTGAGTTTAAGAGGGAGGTGTGGCTCTAGAAATAGATACCGACTTAAGAAAACCAAGGCTGCCATGGCAAAAATAGAAATAAGGATCATGCTTTGCCCCCGGTAATTTGTTCGGTGAAAAATCCCGCTAACATAGCGCCAATACTGGCTATCATCAAACTTCCTTCCACATGAAAGACGGTTAATCCGACGGAAAGTATCAATGCGACGAGTATGGAGACTAAAACGGCTCTATTTTTCACCGTGGGAATGACAATCGCGATAAAGGTTGCCGCCACGGCAAATTCCAAACCTAATTCATTTAAAGCGGGGAGGTATTGCCCAGCAATAATGCCCACCAAAGTGGCTAGGTTCCAGCATAAATAAAAGCTAAGCCCGGCTCCTAATGCATACCAAGGATGAAATTGCTGATCACGTTGTTGTCCACAAATAGCAAATAATTCATCGGTGAGAAGAAAGCCAAGCGTTAAACGCCAACGAAGAGGCAGTGGACTTATTTTTTTGCGCATGGAGACGCTGTAGAGAAAATGACGAGAAGTAATAAAAAAGGTGGTCATCAGTAGGGTCATTAATCCCACGCCTGTTTTCATCATTCCAATAGCGACCAACTGTGCAGAACCGGCAAAGAGAATCGCCGAAAGTGCTTGGCCTTCTAATAAGGTTAAACCAGCATCAATTGCAAAAGATCCTGCTAATAATCCCCAAGGTAAAACAGCAATACTGAGCGGTAACATGGCAAGGCAGCCTTGCCAGAATAAGCGTGACTCAGACTCTATTTCAGTGTGTTGTGACAAAATGTGGCTACTCATAAATCATCCTGATCAATAGGCTGACTGTATCTTGTTGCTTTGAAAAAATACAGTGTGAAAACCTTATCTAACCACCATTGAGCAAGAGATACTTGTACAAAGTTGCTTAAGAGTTCATGTATTGCCGAGGGGTAATCCCCATGGCTTTTTTAAAATGACGATGTAGATGGCTTTGATCATGAAAGCCACACTCTTGAGCGGTGTCAGAGATGGAATGACCAGTTTTTAATAAAGTTTTAGCATAACGCAAGCGAGCTTGAATTTGATAAGCATGTGGTGGAAAACCAAATTGTTTTTGAAAAGCTCGGACTAAATGAAAAGGGCTTATCTCCGCCAGATTCGCCAGTTCTGTAAGAGAGACATCTGCCTGAGGAAAATCGTCTAAAAATGCTTTCACCCGTATGAGTTGTTGTTTTTTTGACGTTTCGGTCGGTTTTGGTGGTGTTTTTCCGTGACGGCTCATCAATTTAACAAGACTGGCATACACCAACGTTTCCCGGAGCAGTCTGTTATTGGATTTCTCTAGTGTTTCAAAGACGAGTCGAAATTGGTTGGCAAGTTCGGGATCATACACCACCGCCTCTGGAAAATAGGGGGCTCCATATCTGTTTGTTCCCAACTCTTGTGCAATCGACTGAAATTGTTCTGGGAGTGGGTACATGGCTTTATATGCCCACCCACCTTCTACTGCCGAATGCCCTGTATGTACTTCATCAGCATTGACTAAAATGATGCTATTTTGTGGTGCTACATGGTTACTACCTGTGCGGAAAAAGCACTGTGCGCCTCGTTCAATCACTCCAACGGTATAGCCTTCATGGCTATGGCGAGAAAAGTTTTGGGTCTCATACTGAGCATCGAGTAGCTCAATTCCGCCAAGCTCTTCGGCAATCTGAAATTTAGCGCTTTCCTTTACTGGGTGTCGTTTTTCCATCGTCGGCTCTTCCATGTTTGGGCTTTTAGTCTACTGCAAACGGTAGGATTTTTTTTGTACAAAATTGCGCATGATTTTTTATTGAAGTAATTGACTGGTTATTTCATCAATATCTTATTCATATCATTATGTTTTGATTGTTTATTGATATAAAATTTCTGATTTTATTAATTATATGAAAGATAGTAATGATTGATTTGTCGATTCTTCCTGTGTATCTCACCGCTGTCGTTGCGTTATTGTTATTACCCGGTCCAGATATGTTATTGATTGCCAGCTCCAGTTTGACTTATGGACGTAAAGTGGGTGTTTTTGCCAGTTTAGGCAATGCCACTTCTGGTGTTATTTTAACGTTACTGGCAGCACTGGGCGTATCAACCATGGTTGCCATGAATCCAATGGCGTTGACGATTCTACAGCTATTCGGTGGGGCGTATTTATTGAAAATGGGTATCGATTGTCTGAGGGCGACGGAGTATTCAGCGGCGATAGTGACGGTTGAGTCAACATTGGCAAAAACGTTCTATCAACGAGCCTTACTGAGTAATTTACTTAACCCTAAGGCACTGGTTTTCTTTGTTATGTTTTTACCTCAGTTTGTCTCTCATAAGATAGCCGCCAGCTCAGGTGAGCAAATGCTCGCTTTGGGCATTTTACTTAATCTTTGTGGATTATTGTTTAATTTTTTGTTGGTCGCTTTGGTGGGGTTATGCGGGAACCGGTTATTAGAAAGTGATAAGTTTCGGTGTTATCAGCATAAATTCATGGGGGGAATTTTTTTGGTGTTGGCACTCTGGATGCTTGGCGGAATGTTAACTTCTTTCTTTACCTCGTAAAGAAGCATAGCCTCATAACCGAGGCTATGCTTGTCTCTTTAGGTTAGGCTATGTTGATGTTCACTAATTAAGAGTGCCATTTGTTCTTCAGCTCGTTGCTGAGCGTCACTGAAGCCTTCATCATGGTTAAAACTGCCGATCACTTCATAGTAGCATTTGAGTTTCGGTTCAGTGCCTGAAGGCCGAACAATTACCCGAGCGCCATCGGCTAAATGGTAAATAAGTACATCACTGATGGGTAAAGTCAGAGCTTCGCTTGAGCCATCTTGATGGTGACGAAGCGCATGTTTGAGATCGTCCCAGCTTAAGATTGGCTTGCCTGCAATTGATTGAGGTGGTGCTGCACGCAGTTGATCGCCAATGGGGGGCGTATCCGGATCCAGTGCAATACTACGTTGAGCGGTGACATATAAACCATGTTGACGGTAAAGAGACTCAAGTTGATCCCAAATTGTTTTACCTTGGCTATATAACTCAGCGGCAAGTTGTGCAAAGGCAACCATGGCAGATAAGCCATCTTTATCCCAGACAGTATTGCCAACGGTGTAACCTAAGGCTTCTTCGTAGGCAAATAAGAAAGGATGTGGCTCACTTTGTTGCTGCATGGCAATATTGGTTAACCATTTGAATCCAGTCAGCGTTTGATAATATTGCGCACCATGAGTGTTGGCTATTTTATTTAATAGACTAGACGATACGATGGTATTTCCGACCAGTGGCTGCTTATGATGAGTCTGATTGAGCAAGTAGTGGCCCAGTAAAGCCCCGACCTGATCGCCCGTTAACATTTGGTATTCCCCGTTCAATTTACGGATAGCGACAGCAAACCGGTCAGCGTCAGGATCATTGGCACAAGCCAGTTGGGCATTGACTGAGCTGGCTAATGCTATCACGCGATCCATCGCGCCGGCTTCTTCTGGGTTCGGGAAATGAACGGTAGGAAAAGTGCCATCTGGCTCCCGCTGTTCTTGCACGCTGTACACCTGAGTAAAACCTGCATCTGCTAGTAACGTTTCCGCCATTTCAGCGCCAACACCATGCATCGCTGTATAGGCCAGTGTGATACTTTCTGGGTGGGTGTGATTCTGAAGAAGTGGGTTGGCATTAATGGTTTGGCGGTAAGTCTGGTAATAGTTTTCTTCTAGCCAAACTAGTAGGCCTTGTTGCTCTGCTGCCTGCAAGTCTAGGATTGGAATTTCTTTCATTGCCGCGAGGTCGATTTCTGTTGCAATGCCAGCGTCATGAGGTGGGATAATTTGTGCGCCATTTTCCCAGTAAACTTTAAAACCATTGTATTCTGGGGGATTATGGCTGGCAGTAACGACAACGGCAGCAGCGGCTTTAAAATGGTTGACACCAAAAGCCACCACTGGCGTTGGAGCAACTTGATGGGTGAGATACACTTTGATACCTAAAGCAGTGAGTACTGAGGCGGTATCTTGAGCAAATTGCTGAGAATCGAGGCGTCCATCATAGCCAATCACAACCCCACGTTGCTGGGCATTTTCAACCTGCTGAATTAAATAGGCACCTAACCCTGCGGCGGTTTCCTGAATCACCAACCGGTTCATTCGATTTGGTCCACAGCCGACTTTTCCTCGCAGCCCTGCGGTACCAAATTCTAATCGTGATTTAAATCGTTCTGCAATCTCATCCATTTGTTGCTTATCAATAAGCATTTGTAGTTCTTGACGAGTTTTAGGATCAGGATCTTTCTCTAGCCAGGATGTGACTCGATTCATCATTGTTGTCACCTTAATAGACGATTATTTAGAGGATTTAGTGTAATTGATATTTATTATCAATAATGAGTACGCAATCGCTAAACTTCTTACTGTTGAGTATAACTCAGTCGTTTTAAGGTGGTGATTTTTCTTGGAGGTAGATCGTGTAGGCCGCTATTAAGCGACGTTTATCTCTTCACGTTCAGCATTTAAGTAAGCCCAAGAGGTGACCAAAAAGTCGTATAAGTTGGCTTGGAAATCAGTTTGGTGTTCAAGTAAAGGTTGAGGGTGAACAGCAGGTTTGGTGAGTGTTATAGTATGGTTTGTTGATATATTCATACGCATGATCCTTTTTATCAGTCAATTATCTATTGGTGTGCGCTTCACTTCTTTGTGTTGCACGTTTTCAGTTCTCTATTTAAGTAAACTAGTCGGTGTAGTTTATCGATTTTAGGATGAAAAGTAAACTCATTAGTGTACTATTTATGGAAATCGATGATGGATACGAAGGCAAAGTGGGATGAAAAAGACTCGCAGTGAACTTAAAAGAGAAGCCATTCTTCAGGCCGCTAGAGAGGCATTTCGTGAATTTGGTGCACAAAGCACCAGTATGGATAAAATTGCAGCGATGGCGCAGGTATCGAAAAGGACGGTATACAACCATTTTATTTCGAAAGAGCAGTTAGTGATGACATTGATGGCTGAATTGTGGCAAGTCACTAATCACCTTATTGAACCAGCTCAGCTTGCCTTTGAACCGTTAGATAAACAGCTTGAATATTTATTGCTCAGTGAAATTGAAATATTAACGTCTCGTGAATATCTTGATCTTGCAAGGGTGGTGTTAAGTTATTATCTGTATCGCCCACAAGAGCTTGAAATGCATACTTTACAGATGGCAAATAATGAAACCCCATTACTGCGTTGGCTAAAACAGCAAACAGATAAAGAACAATTATGGATTCCAGATGTTGAGTTAGCCAATAAACAGTTACACAGTTTAGTGAAAGGACAATCTTTCTGGCCACAATTGTTTGGTTCTCCACTCCATTTAACTTCTGAAAAGAAACGTCTGATTGCGCAGCAATGTGTGCAGTTTTTCCTCAGTCATTACGGTGTAAAAAAATAATTACACATTCCTATTGTTGTAAATAATGGTGTTAGATTGCATTTTATATAAAATAATGCTTGCCCTTGCTGCATGAAGTCTTTAAGTTATTTGTAGATGTTAACCAAGCTGCGGTGGGATAACCGACAGTGGTAAGTACAAGTAATAGGAAGAAGTAAGCGATGTACCAAACTGATGATGTCAATATTAAACGAATTAAAGAGCTGTTACCCCCTGTTGCGGTTCTAGAGAAATTTCCTGCTAGTAGCGTCGCTTCTTCAACAACGTTTCAAGCACGTGAAGCGATACATAATATTTTACATGACAAGGATGACCGCCTATTAGTAGTGGTTGGGCCGTGTTCTATCCATGATCCTGAAGCGGCTATCGAGTATGGGCAACGTTTAAAAGTATTGCGCGAAGAGCTGAGTGATCAATTAGAAGTGGTGATGCGTGTTTATTTTGAAAAACCGCGCACGACGGTGGGTTGGAAAGGTTTAATTAATGACCCTTATTTGGATGATTCTTATAAAATCAATGACGGCTTACGGATTGGACGTAAGCTATTATTGGATCTAACTGATATGGGCATCCCTACCGCCAGCGAGTTTTTAGATATGATTACGCCGCAATACGTCGCGGACTTGATCAGTTGGGGAGCGATTGGTGCAAGGACTACCGAATCTCAGGTTCATCGAGAGCTGTCTTCTGGCCTTTCTTGCCCTGTCGGCTTTAAAAATGGTACAGACGGTAACATTAAAATTGCTTCGGATGCGATTCGTTCTGCTAGTGCTTCACACCATTTTTTATCTGTTACTAAATTTGGCCATTCAGCGATTGTAGAAACCGCAGGTAACCCTGATTGCCATATTATTTTACGTGGCGGTAAAGAGCCCAATTATAGTGCCGAGCATGTTGCTGCCATCAAACAAGAATTGGAAGCATCCGGCTTAAAACAAAAAGTAATGATTGATTTTAGTCATGCGAATAGTTCGAAGCAGTATCAACGCCAGATGGTGGTGGCTGAAGATATTTGTACGCAAATTCGTTCGGGTGAGCATGCTATTTTTGGTGTAATGATTGAATCGCATCTTGTGGAAGGTCGTCAAGACTTGGTGGATGGGAAAGCGCCTGTTTATGGGCAATCAATCACGGATGCATGTATCGGTTGGGATGACACAGAAACCGCATTACGTCAGTTGGCTGCTGCGGTTGAAGCGCGCCGGACACGTTAATCGCTTGTTCAAAAATAAGGACATAAAATAGGCGCTCAGATTGAGCGCCTATTTTTATATCATTCAAAACGGTTGAGATGAGCGAATGCCTGTTCAGCTCGTTGTAACGCGTGACGGTAGATGTACCAAGCTGAAAGGCCTGCCAAAATATTACCGACGAGAGCGCCAATAAAAAGTCCCTTAATTTCCCCCCAATAGGCACCGAACCATAAACAAGGTAAGAAAAAAGCAAACAGTCTAAGCGCTGAGATAAGTAACCCAATATAAGATTGCCCTAACGCATTCGAAACGGAGACCAACAGCATGCACATCCCCAGGCAGCCAAGGCTGATCGGAACAATCATTAGGTGCCAATTTAAAATGATTGAGACGTTCTCATCGCTGGTCATTAAATGAGCGAGTGGAGATGCAAGAATAAAGGTAATCGTTGCAATGGCTAGTTGAAATAACAGGATAAAACGACAAGCTAATTTGACTAATTGACGAATATCAGCCATTTGGCCAGCGCCAAGCAAACGCCCAACCATCGGAGGCATCGACATGGTTAAGGCTAAAACGGAAACAATAGCAAAAAATTCAAACCGAGAGCCTAGTGCCCAAGCGGCAACGGCTGTGGTACCAAAGCTTGCCAGTAGTTTTGTTGCCAGTATGGAGGAGACAGGAGGCAGTAATTGACTCATCATGGCTGGCCCCATTATGTGTCCAATAGAGATTAAACTGCGTTTAATGTCTAGCCCTTGCCAGTCAAACCGCATCCAATGTCGAGCAATGATGCGTGGTGCGATTAGCATTAACCCAATGCTAAAAGAAACAATGGTCGCAATCGCAGCCCCTTCAATACCTAGATCAAAGGTAAAGATAAACAAAGGATCCAGTAACAGGTTGAGCAGGCTGGTGATGATCATCATTGAGCCTGGTAGTATCGTATTACCATTCGCTCGGCATAAGCTATAAAGGAAATACAGCATGGCTCCTGTCCAAGCGCTGACTAGCCACCAAATCCAATAGCTATCAATAATGGGGATGAGGGACTCAGGAGCTCCGAGTAAATGCAATATGGGGGTACGAATTAAGTAAAGTGCTACTGCCAACAAAGCAATACCAATCCCTCCCATGGCGATGACTAAACCACCAAGTTGTTTTGCATAATGAAACTGGCTCGCCCCCAGTGCTCGGGAAATAATGGCGGTGGTGGCAATACCTAAGCCAACTTGAATTCCGATAATCACCATCTGTATCGGTAAGGTGAACCCTTGAGCAGCAAGAGGTAAAACACCAAGCTGACCGATAAATGCACTATCAACCAGTTGAAAACTCATTAGTGAGAGCACACCAAATAGCATTGGCCAAGTCATTTGAAATAACTGGCGAGCAAGAGACGGTGATGAAATTGTTTGGTGTGTAGGCATAAAGAATAATCAGAAATGGAGTTGAGATATTAAGGATAGAGGAAAATAACACACCTTCCGCTATAGTCATAGGCGGTATGATGAGTCGGTGTTATGGATATCTCGGTCCTGCTCATTGTGCTTGTAGCGGTATTTGCGATATATCGTTAATGATTTTATTTATAAGTATTCATAATAAGGCTTGATTTTTATCAAGCCTTATTGGTGATTTTTTAAGAGATTACTGAACCTTATTTAAGTCTACAATCAGAGTGTTACTCGTTTTTACTGGCGAATTTTTTTGAATTTTCTGCACTTCTTTTAACGCTTGTTGGACCTCTTTATGGTCCCGTAATACGGTATAGGTCACATTAAAGTCTTTGCTTTCCCCTGCTTTAATGGTTGGTACTAAACCGAGAGGGCGCTGATACTTGGTATTGTATGCATAACTGGTTCCTGGCTCGATACCCGTTACGTAACCTTGTTGTTCTGTATCGGTGTTTTTCCATAGCGTAAGAACTGGCAGTTGCTGCACATTGTATCCGACCGCAACCCCTTTATTTGCCGCCTTGTTATGCAGTACCGCAAGAGAATGGCCATTTTTATCCCCAATGGGTTTTAAGTTAAAGACCATTTCATCAAACCCTTTTGTTGGGCCAAGATAGGTTTGCCAGCTGTTTAATCCGGCTTGAGCATAATCATTAAAAGGAGAAATCTCACTGGCGGCCGCGGTTACTTTTGCTCCAGCTTCCAATATGGGATGGCCAAAATTGGAATGATAAATAATTTGATATTCGTCATCATAATCGGCTTTATTGGTCAGCGTGTCGTGTATGGCAAAGGCATTGTCACCCGGGGTGACTTCTAGCCGAGTTAGCGTTACTAACTCTGCTTTTTTAAAGGTCCGTTCAGCCACTTCACCTTCAATAGTAATTTTGTGTGGTGGCGTATCATCAATAATCACTTTTACCGTTGAGGCTGGGGTATTTTGCACTCGGCCATGTAAGCTGAGTAACTGTCCATTGTCATCAACGCCTGGGTGGCCTGTCCATTCATAACCACAACGAACTAACATTTCGTTAAAGCCATCTAACCAGCCCAAACCATTACGACTTTCAAGATCAATAAATGCCGGGTTCACAATCTCTTTGACAGGGGAGTTCCAACCTAAAATTCGTTGACCATCCATTTTGACATCATAAATTCCCATACCACGAGTTGGAACTAAAGTGATTGAGAGGGTCCCATTATCAATGATGAGAACGTCGACTCCCGTTTGTTTTCCTCCCTGCAATTGACGTTTTTCAATAGAGAACGGGTGACTATCGGTAAACCCCAGTGAGTTGTGGGTAACTTGCCAGTCTCCCACTTCTTTTGCCTGATCTGAGTCGGTTAGTACAAATTCTACCGCGTAGCTATTCATTGTCGTTAAACCCAGTAACACGGCAGCAAATGTTGGTGTGATTTTCATTGTCTTTCCTTATGTTATTGTCGAGTTTTATTGAACTGAATCGATTCAGCAAAAGCATACGCCTGCACAAATTGTGTTCAATATACAACTTGACGCAATGTGATCTTTATACAATTGAATCGATAAATGGGGTGAATTTTTGATTGCTGAATCAACTTCAGCAGAATTGGAGAAAATATGATGGGGATGCACCTTGGTGAATTGAGTATTCATTGCAAACAATGATTCCACTCCTTTTTGTAAATTATAATTAGCATATGCTATTAATGATTCAACGGTAGAAAGAGATAAATGAATGTCAGCAGCAGTGGATTCTCACGTAATGTGTGCGGTGTGTTCGACACCAGAAAAAAACTTTTATTCTTTAGGGATGAACTTTACGGCTGTTTTGAATGGAAAAGTCACGGGGTCTTTTACTGTAGAGCCCCGGCACCAAGGGTACTTAGGCTTATTGCATGGTGGTATTGCTAGTTCGTTATTGGATGCGGCAATGACGCACTGTCTGTTACAGCAAGGGATTCCTGCGTTAACGGCTCAACTGACTGTCCGGTTTCATCACCCGATAAACGTTGGGGATAGACTGACAGTGATCGGTCAATGTGATGAGGAGCGGCGAGGCCTTTATTCCCTCTCAGCTCAATTACAGGTTGAGGGACAATGTAGGGTGAGTGCGATTGGTCGTTTTTTATGTAAACATTGATAATTAGATGTTTATTTTGTTTTTAAAGGTTTCTGTCGAGTTTAAGTGGTCTGTTTTATGGATAAATTAGTTTTTTATTTCTATTCGATATAATCAGATTTTTTGGCAATCTTTATTATTAATCTAGATGACTTTAGGTTATGAAATGCGTGTCGCCATGTTGGTTTTTTTATTATTAATTATTTTATTTCTGTTATTAAATTATTTTACACTAGCGTTAATAATTTAATGTGTAATGTTTTTTATATAGTTCAAATATTGACACCTGCCATTAATTTGATGTGAATTCATTTGTTTTGGTGATTTATTAATGGTTTGAATATTTTTTTAATATAATAGATGCGAGTTGTAAATTATATTGATAATCTCTGCGAAAAGGTTCAATTGTCTTACAGGGATATTCCATGAAACTTACATTAAAACAGAAAATAAATATGGCTAGCCTATTAGCGGTGTTTGTTATGGCAAGTGTTCTCACTTGGTTATCCGCAGGTTTAGTTGAAAGGCATACCGATGGAGCGATATTATATCGAGCGGAAGGGGTTGCAGATACGGCGGCTAAAGCATTAGAAGATTGGGTAGAGGTTCGAGCCGATATTCTTTCTGCATTTGCAGAACATGTGACTGAGCCGAATCTTCCAGCTTTCTTGCAACAAACTCGTAAAAGTGCCGGTTTTTATGAGGTATTTTTTGGGACGAGTAACGGGGAGATGTTTCGTTCTTTTCCTGAGAAAACCGTTGATGGTTTTGATCCAAGAACTCGTCCTTGGTATCGAGAGGCCGCCGCAGCTGGGCGCACCATTACGACTACGGCATATAAAGATGCAGTTTCCGGGGAAAATATGATTACCATGGCCCAGCCTGTGTATAAAAATGGGCAGATGCTTGGTGTCGTTGGGGCTGATATCCTTATTAAAGACATTGTCGACATTATTTTAAGTCTGCATGTTGGTGATAATGCTTATGTTGCATTGATTGATAGTCAAAATGGTACATTTCTCGGCCACCCAGATACATCGATGGTACTAAAACCGGTAAATAGTCGCTTTAAAGAATTAACGATGTCATTTATTCAAGAATCAGCAAGAAAAAGTGAAGTGGTTCCTTTTAGTCGAGCGGGTCATGAAACACTGATTTTCACAATGGCTGTTCCTAATACTCCATTATATCTTGAATTGATTATGGACAGAGATACGGAGTATGCCTCGTTAGATACATTAATTAAAACGTTGATGTTCAGTGCTGTAATTATTACGATCATTATTATTGTATTGGTTTCTTGGTTAGTGAGTTACTTGTTCCGTGATTTACTCCGAGTCTCTAGTGCATTAGAAGAGATTGCTTCGGGTGAGGGGGATTTGACTCAACGTTTAGAACCGCGCAGTAGTGATGAAGTGGGGCAGTTAGCGTTAAATTTCAATAAATTTGTTGGGAATATGCATACCATGGTGACGAAATTAAGCGGCATTTCACAATCACTTTCTTCACAATCACAAATTACGGCTGCACAAGCGGAAGAGCGCAGTGTTCGTATTACCATGCAACAAGATGAAATTAATATGGTGGCTACCGCAGTCAATGAAATGGCGGCCGCTACCCAAGAGATAGCCGGAAATTCAGAGAATACAGCGCAGTTCTCATCGGAAGCGGTGACGGCTTCTGCTCATGGTACAGCGTTAGTTCAGCAAACACAGCAATCTATCCAGTCTTTGGAAACAGAGGTTCATACAGCGACGGGCGTTATTCAAGAGCTTGAAGAAAATGGAAACCAAATTAGTACCATTTTATCGACCATTCAGGAAATTGCGGATCAAACCAATCTCTTGGCTTTGAACGCAGCGATTGAAGCGGCTCGAGCGGGTGAACAAGGTCGTGGTTTTGCTGTGGTGGCTGATGAAGTGCGAGTTTTAAGTCAGCGTACCCATGCTTCGACTCAGGAAATTCAAACGATGATTGAAACCTTGCAAAGCAGCACTTCTAGAGCGGTGAGCATTATGGATGGCAGCCGCAAGTGGGTTGATACCAGTGTTAATGACTCTAATTCCGCGGCTGCGAGTTTGGTCCAAATTCAAAAAACGGTGGAATCAATCAGTGATATGGCGGTTCAAATTGCTTCTGCAGCGGAAGAGCAGTCTTCGGTGACTTCAGAAATAACACGTAGCATGGAAGGAATACGGGATGTTTCTCAAGACTTCGCTCAAGAAGCTCAAGAGGCGGCAGCACAAGCGGCGGAGCTATCCAATCTGTCGGTTGAATTGCAAAATGAAATTAATCAATTTAAATTATAATTAAGTCGTCTTTGACTTCGTAGCCAATGCTCCAGAGAGCATTGGCTACTTCGTAACAGCTTGATAAAGATTTCTATATTTGTATGAGCGAAGTATTATAGTTTTGTCACTTTGGCTAGTGTTGATCTTTTTGTGAGTTGTTTTATGAATAAAGAATTAAGTAAGATTTTCAAATACTTATTGTTTATTGTTACGATACCTGTTCCTTGCATCTTGCTTATTAGTTTTATTATTTTTTGTTATGAAAGTAGAGAAAATACGAAATTAATTGCTGATGTTTATCTTAATAATCTAGAAGCCATATTAGATGATATTTATGTTACCAATGATAATATATTAAATTCTAATGGCCGCTGTGATGCCTTTAAGAAAGAAATCCTATTTGATGGTTTTCAAAGAGAATTCATAATAATAAGAAATAATAAAGTATTATGTTCCACGATTAATGATATAGATGAAGATACCGTCATAGGGTTAGTTCCAAAGAATGACAAAAACCACAATGTAGTCGAATATAAAAATGAAAGTAATAAGAAAGTATTAGGTTTTGTTAGCTCAAGTTCAGATGGCCTCCTCTCTGTTATCTCTGTTGTTAATGCCAATTATCTGAAAATGATCTTGGGATCTTATTCTGATGATCGCATAGAAAGTATTGTTATCTCCTCTTCAAAGAAAACAATTCATATATTTGGTTCAAAAACGATGTGGGAAGGGGTGTCTTTAGCCTCTAAACATATTCTCTCTTCTAAAAATATATGGGAAGAAGTCTCTATACTATCTAAAAAATATAACTTTGTCTTAACATTATATGTCGGAGAACGGTATTTTTATAACTTATACATTCGGTGTCTTTTATTTGGTTTAATCATTACTCTTCTGCTTTCTTTCTTTTACATCATCATGAAATATCTTTTCCCACCAAGAAGTGATTTGTTAAAAGATTTGAACAAAGCGATTGACCAAAAAGAGCTGTATCTGGTTTATCATTCGTTGGCAAGTAGTAAAGATGGTTACATTATTGGTTATGAATCATTGATTCGATGGATGCATCCTAGGTTGGGTGTGATTCGGCCAGACCATTTTATTCCCGTGGCTGAGAAATATGGGCTGATCAATAAAATCACGAATTATGTTTTTGAATTAGCTTACCAAGAGTGGTTGACGATTGATCGTGACATTTCGGCTGGCTTTTTATTAGGAATAAATATTCCTCCGGACTATTTATTGGATGAGTCTTGTCTTGCAGTTATCAAAGAGTATGCGAAAAAATTTGCAGATCTGAACATTGGCCTAGTATTAGAACTGACAGAAAACCAAGTGATTTGTGAAGATAAAATGAAAATTATCAATCAGTTGATTGATGAAAAGTTAATGATAGCGATCGACGATTTTGGGACCGGACAAACATCGTTATCTATGCTACAAAACACACGGTTTGATTTCTTAAAAATCGATAAGATTTTTGTCGACGCAATAGAAAGTGAATATATGAATACTCATGTGCTGGATTCGATCATACAGTTATCGCATGACCTAGGTGTTATTGTTGTGGCTGAAGGGGTTGAAACGAAAAAACAATATGAGTATTTACAAAGCAAAGGAGTAGAAGTTCAACAAGGGTACTACTTGTCCATGCCACAAGAAATTTACGATATCTATCCTCAATCAAAAGTGGCTTAGCCAACAAGAGCCTACCTTCGGGTAGGCTTGCCTAAACCACAGTCTATTTATTTTGCCACCTCGTCGACTAAATAAAGAATCGATTGGTAAGCAATACCACTATGGTGTGATAACCCGATTTCACAAGTGCGGCTATTACTAAAACCTCGAGTGCATTGCTTCGGAACTTGGGCTTTGAGTGGGTGAAGTGCCGCTTGGTTAAGTTCTGGGGTGGTAAAGCCTTTATCTCCCGCCCATCCACAACATTCAATATGTTCGGGTACAACGACATCTGATACACATGCTCTGGCCAACGTTAACATGGCATCGGCTAAGCCCATTTTTCTAGAACTGCAGGTGATATGGAGCATGACAGTTTCTTCCTTTGAAACCAGTGATAGGTGTTTAAGTAAGTACTTGCTAACAAAGCTCGCAGGTTCAAATATGGGGATGGGGCGTGTAAACTGTTCAATGCTGCGTTGGGCACACGGGCTAGTGTCCATCAGCACCGGATATTGACCATATTGACTGGCTTTCCAAAGGGCTTGTTCTAGTTGTGTTGCTTTTTGGGTGGCCAATTCTCCCATACCTTTGCTGTCATAAGGCATACCACAACACTGCTCATTGAGTGATGCTGGAAAAATGACTTCAAAACCGGCTTTATTCAGCAGTGATAAAGTCACTTCAGGTAAAGATCGAGAGTCTTGAACTTGAGTAGGCTGTCCCATTGTCCGGCTGGCACAAGAAGGAAGGTAAACCACTTTTTTATCATGACATATGCTGCTCGGGGTATGGGTTGATTGATTGAGAGAATAGCGATTGGCCGTGGGCATTTCTGCCAACCAAACGGGGGTTTTCCCTTCACTCCATTGACGTAATTGACGTGCGAGTCGCTCAAGTCGAGATGCGCCTAGTGTTTTTGCTGCCCATTGATTGGCTTGCAGGCCAACTCTTACTAAAGTCGTTGTGGTCGAAAAATGATCCGCGGTCCAACGAGCAATCGGCGTGAATTTTTGATAGTGATCACGACGTAACTGTTTGATTAAATCTCCAGTATTAATGCCTACTGGGCAACGCTCGGCACATAATCCTGTTGCTGCACAGGTTTCGACCCCTTGGTACTGAAATACGTTGTCTAATTCTCTGGCCGAGGCTTCCTCTCCTGCGCGGATTTGTCGCTGTAATTCACGATAAAGTACGATGCGTTGACGAGGGGATAAGGTTAAAGTTCGAGAAGGGCAAACCGGTTCGCAGAAACCACATTCGATGCATTTATCGATCAACGCATCAGCCGCAGGCATAGGTTTTAAATGATGAAGATGCGCTTGAGGATCGGTATTGATGATAACGCCCGGATTCAGTAATCCGTTGGGATCAAAGAGCGTTTTGATCTGCTGCATTAATGCATAACCTTCTTTGCCCCATTCTAATTCAACATAAGGAGCCATATTACGGCCTGTGCCGTGTTCCGCTTTAAGTGAGCCTTGATATTTAACGGCAACCAGCTCTGCGACGGCATCCATAAATTTGCCATAGCGATGAATGTCTGAGGGATGTTCAAAACCTTGCGTAAAAACGAAATGCAGGTTGCCTTCTAGGGCATGGCCAAAAATGATCGCTTCGTGGTAGTGATATTGCTCAAAGAGCGTTTGTAGCTCACGCACTCCAGCCGCCAGTTTTTCGACCGGAAAGGCGACATCTTCAATAATGACGGTGGTGCCGACTTCTCGTACTGCGCCCACAGCGGGAAACATCCCTTTACGAATGCCCCACAAAGTAGCGATGATTTGAGGCTCTTGAGTAAAGGGGATGGATTGAATGATGTGATAAGTGGCTAAACTATCCATAACCGTATGACACTGAGAATCTAAATCACTTTGTTGGCTGGCGTGAGATTCGATCAATAAAGCGCAAGCTTCTTGATCTAACTGAGCGATAAACTCAGGCATGCCTTTTTTATCTGCAACGGAGCGAAGCGCCCGGCCATCCATTAACTCCACGGCGGCAACGGGCGTTGAAGATAACGTGGTTACGGCTTGGCAAGCCTGCTCAATATTGGCAAAGACTAAGAGTGCCGAAGCTTTATGGCTGTGTTCTACAACCGTGTTGTAGGTGATATCGGCAATGAAGCCTAAAGTCCCTTCTGAGCCGATTAATAAGTGTTGGATAACGTCAATGGGGTCTTGATAATCGATTAATGCATTAAGTGCATAACCGGTGGTGTTTTTTAAACGATATTTGTGGCGAATGCGTGCACTTAATTCTGAGTTAGCACGAGTTTGCGCGCATAAGTGTTCAATTCCCCTGATTAATTGGGCTTTTTGCTGTTTAAATTGTGCAATGCTGTGTGGATCGCGAGTATCCAGTACCACGCCATCGGAAAAAACAATTTTCATACTATCAACGGTTTGATAAGAATTTTGTGCTGTACCACAACACATGCCACTGGCATTGTTGGCGGCAATGCCACCAATTTTACAGGTGTTGATAGAGGCAGGATCGGGGCCGATTTTTCGCTGATAAGGCGCAAGGTATTTATTGGCATCCGCACCAATTACCCCCGGCTGTAAGCGAATTTTGTTACCATTGGCGAGAATGTCATGTTGACGCCAGTCATCGGTTAAGGTGATTAAGACCGAATCAGAAACCGCCTGACCAGATAAGCTGGTTCCTGCTGCGCGAAAAGTGAAGGGAATCCCCAATTCAGCGCAGCCTTGAATTGCAAAGACAACTTCATCCAATGACTGCAATCGAAGCACTAATTGAGGAATGAGCCGATAGAAACTGGCATCAGTACCATACGCTAACCGTTTGGCTTGCTGAGTGATAATGCGTTCACTCGCAATGGTCGTGGCCAATTTCATTGTTAATTGTTGATAGTTGGCGGCTGAAGGTAATCCATTCATAATATGCCCTTACTGGATTAAACGTTGAACCAATGAATCATGAGATAAATCATGAATATTTTTTGCGCCAGTTAAGGTCATTGCTACGCGCATTTCTTGTTCAAATAAATCGAGTAACTGCTCGACACCGGCTTGCCCTTTTGCGGCTAACGCATAGGCAAAAGCTCGACCAAGCAAGGTACAATCAGCACCTAAAGCCAGCATTCTGACCACATCCAGCCCGGTACGAATTCCAGAGTCTACAAGAATTTTGAGTTCGCCTTTGACAGCATTGGCGATCTCAGGCAGGGCGCGAGCGGTCGAAAGCACACCATCTAATTGGCGTCCACCATGGTTGGATACCACAATACCATCAGCCCCAAAGCGCACAGCATCTTTGGCATCTTGTGTATCCAATATGCCTTTGATAATCATAGGACCCTCCCAAAAATCTCGGATCCATTCCAGATCTTTCCAGCTAATTGATGGGTCAAAATTTGCGCCAAGCCAACCGATATAGTCTTCAAGTTTTGTAGGTGTCCCACGATAGGTAGAGATATTACCCAGATCGTGCGGTTTTCCCCACAAACCGACATCCCAAGCCCAACTGGGGTGCATCATGGCTTGTATGATCCGCTTGGCTGCGGCATTAGGACCACTCATACCTGAATGCCTATCTCGATAACGAGCCCCGGGGACGGGCATATCCACGGTAAACACTAGGGTTGTAACTCCGGCGGCTTTCGCACGTTCGAGCACATTTTTCATAAAGCCGCGATCTTTTAATACGTAAAGCTGAAACCACATTGGGCGTGACAGAGCAGGAGCCACTTCTTCTATTGGACAGACAGAAACGGTGGATAAGGTAAAAGGAATGCCTTTATTATCCGCCGCTTGTGCCGCTTGCACTTCCCCTCGTCGGGCATACATTCCGGTTAATCCCACAGGTGCTAAGGCGATGGGCATGGCAAGCGATTCGCCGAACAGCTCTGTTTTTAGATCAAGCTCAGACATATCATTTAATACACGTTGACGTAGGGCAATATCGGCTAAGTCTGCGGTATTACGGTGTAGGGTATGTTCACTGTAGGAACCCCCATCGATATAGTGGAAAAGAAAAGGGGGTAATTTAGCTTTGGCAGCCGCTCGAAAATCAGTCGCAGCGGAAATGATCATGACATCTATCCTTATAATCAGTATCAGTAGATTAAACCTATGCAGGTTGGCTCCTTTTCCACAGAAGACAAGAATCCGTGCCTCCTGTGGTTTATGGCCAACAAAAAAATATTAAGACGTCATCAACACATCAGAAAAATTAACGCCATAAATCATCACCATACCAATAATGGCGGTGGCAACGAGGTAGTAAAAGGTTGGGATAATGGTTTTGCGCAATGTGGCACCTTCGCGACCCAGTAAACCGACGGTTGCAGAGGCGGCTACCACATTGTGGATCGCAATCATATTTCCTGCCGCAGCCCCAACGGCTTGGAGTGCAATAACCATAACGGTTGAAATATTTAAGGTTTGGGCAACTTCAAACTGAAATTGACTGAACATCATATTGGAAACCGTGTTGGAGCCTGCAATAAAAGCACCTAGTGCGCCGACCGTAGCACTTAAGGCGGGAAAGGCTTGTCCCACTAGGTCAGCCGCAAAATTAGCGGTGGTAACGGGCATACTGGCAAGATCTGCACCATTAACGCCTGAATTAATAAAAATACGGACCATGGGAATGGTAAAGACTAAGACAAAGCCTGCACCAATTAAGGTTTTGGTTGACTCTCCCAGCGCCTTTTTCATTGGTGTAAAACGACGAGACTGTATCAGTACGGCTAAAATGGCGACAAACACTAAGATGCCGCTAGGAAGATAAAGAGGATCAATGGATGTGCTCACTCCGGCTTCGCCTAAGATGTTATTAAAGCTGAGCTGTACACTGAGCAGCATCGCTTTAAACGTTTGACTCACTCGACTAGCAACCAGAATGACGGCTAACAGCACATAAGGCGTCCACGCTAGGGTTAAACTCATGGGTTTTGTTTTTAGGTCATCTAAGTTCATTTTTAATGACCCCAGCCACTCTGTAGGCCACTCGTTTTCTGGTTGAAAACGCCAAGTACTTTTCGGAATTAAGAAGCCTTTTTTAGCGGCAGTGATCACCACGGCTAAACTGATAAGTCCCCCCATTAAAGAAGGAAATTCCGCTCCTAACAAAACGCCAGTTAATGCATAAGGCAGAGTAAATGCGAGTCCTGCGAATAGGGCAAAAGGTAAAATATCTAACCCTTCGGTCCAGCTCCGACTTTTGCCGAAAAAGCGGGTCAGCATCATCGCCATCAGAACGGGCATGAAAATTCCTACGACAGCATGGGTAAGCGCAACACCAGAGGTGATCTGTTGTAAATAAACATCCCAGTTTGAGCCGTTAGCAACCAGTGACTCACTGATATTATGTGTATCAAGCCCTCGGTTAACCCCAACGATAATCGGTGTTCCCACTGCACCAAAGGAGACGGGGGTGGATTGAATCATCATGCCCATTAATACCGCTGCCAATGCCGGAAAGCCAATGGCGACAAGAAGTGGAGCGGCAATGGCGGCGGGAGTTCCAAATCCAGAAGCCCCTTCGATAAATGAGCCAAAACACCAAGCAATAATGATCGCTTGAACTCGGCGGTCGGGTGAAATATCAGTAAAACCATTACGAATCGTAGTGATGGCTCCCGTATGTTTCAGGGTGTTCAGCAAAAAGATGGCACCAAACACAATCCACAATACGGAAACGGTGATTCCTAAACCTTGAAGTATTGATGCCAGCACACGAATGGCTGACATATCCCAAAAGAGTAGAGCGATGGCAACCGTTAATAGAAAAGCGACGGGCATGGCTTTTTTGGCAGGCCAATTTAAGCCCACCAAGAGGATCGCGGCGAGCACGATCGGTGAAAACGCAATTAGCGCGAGTAGGGTGTCACTCATAGGATACATCCTTGTCCTTGAACTCTTCACCGAAAGTGGTGGCTTAACACGTGCGGTAGGGTACGAGTTAAGATTAACGAGTTCGGGTTAGTTATTTTTATTTGTAATTCGTTTGTTAATGAGTGGTAAACTTAACCCTTTATTTTTTGATGATATAGGGAAATAATGAAAATAATTAGTTCCAAAAGTGACATAATATGATGCGCGCAGACGATTTAATCTTATTCTCTCAGGTGGTTGAACTGGGAAGTTTTAGTAAAGTAGCTGAGCAAAATAGTCTTACAAATTCAGTGGTTAGCAAGAGGTTGGCACGGTTAGAAGAAGAACTTGGTGTCCAATTATTATATCGAACAACGCGTAAATTAACCCTTACTGAGGCAGGAAAGGCCTTATTAGCGAGTGCAAAAAATGTGAAGCAAGCCACGCAAGAGGCGATAGATGCGGTGTCTGGATTTGGTGAGCGGATCAGCGGCCACATAAAAATGTCTGTGCCGACGATTTCAGGGGATCTGATTTTAGCCGATGCGGTAGCCGAGTTTTGTAATCAACATCCAGGCTTAACGGTGGACATGTCATTGGATAATCGGTTTGTGGATTTGGTTGAAGGCGGGTTTGATTTAGTCATTCGTACCGGATATTTAGAAGACTCTAGCCTAATTGCTCGGCATATTCTCGATTCTCAGTGGGTGGTGTGTGCTTCTCCTCTCTATTTAGTTCGGAATGGTAAACCGAAAAAACCGGAAGATCTGGTCAATCACAACTGCTTGCAGTATGCCTATCAAACCACGGGAGCCTGTGAGTGGGAATTTAAGGGGCAGAAAGGTAATTATATTGTCACCGTCTCTGGAACCTTTTCCACCGATAACGCGACTGCCCTTCGTAAAGCGGCATTAGGTGGACATGGTATAGCTTATGTGCCTCGCTGTTTGGTCTACCATGATTTTCGTAATGGTGAATTGGTGGATATTTTCCCTCAACAAGTTGGAAAAAGGTTGGGGATCTATGCTGTTTATCCTTTTACACGTCAACCACCCAATAAAGTTCGTCTATTAATAGAGCATATTCGTCAACGCTATTTAACCATAGCGCACTATTTTTAGGCTCAGCAATTTAATTCAAGACAGGGGTATCACAAGGTTGTCCTTGAGAGTATTTTAGTTGGGTAAAATATTGATGAGCTTTTTCTAGATCCTGATATTCAAGCTGCCAAGAGGCACTTCGTTGGTTATGGCAAAATTGATGAATATGCCCAAGTAACTCATTGTTGTGTTTGTTGAGAACCTTTGCCACCGATCGAATGAGATCCGTACCTTCTATAGAGATAAATTGTAAGAGGGCATAAGTTTGGTTAAGGGCTTGATAAGCATGTTTATCTTGTCCCATGGTACAGAGTATGCCGGACTGATAGACGGCACTTTCTTTCAACCCTGTAATAAGACAAATCAGTTGACACGGTCGGGTTTGTTCGCTTTGGGCAGCATTATACAAATGTTTAGGTAGGTGGTGTAAAACGTCCGTTAGTAAATAGTGAGCTTCAGGCCAATGACCTTGAGCCAGTAATTGTTCCGCTTTGAGGTAATGGTTCCAGCACTGTTTTAAGTTCATATTGACTCCGAGCGAGTGTGAGCTTTTGATATTTAAATGCAATACATTCCCAAATGCAACTAGTTATCATTTATTGTTTGGCGCAGTGTATTGCTGGTTATTTGCCCGCTTGGCTGTGAATTAGTACTAAGTCACTAAAAAGGTTGTGCTTTTCTTCTACACTTGAGCTACAAAGGAACGTAAGGCGTAGCGATGCTACAAGAAATATGACTACAAATGAGTGGCTAGCAACGCAGAACTCACGACATGGTTAAACGCTAATTTTTTAGTAAGACATCATTAAATATCCACCCACCGTGATATAACGGCTTTTTTTAAAGCATTAGGGTGTATAACAATCATAAAAAAGATAAGGAGGGAGTATGGCAATTCAAAATTTGAGTGTTGAACAGCTCTATCACGTTGCAACATTAGAAAAACTGCCATGTAAATCAACCAAAGAATTGGCTCCCATTGATGAGATTGTTGGTCAAGAACGTGCCCAAAAAGCGGTTGAGTTTGCCATGTCCATCAAAGAGAAAGGCTATAACATTTACGCCATTGGGCGTAATGGGCTTGGCAAAAGAACCATGATTCTTCGTTATCTCAATCGACATCAGCATGAAAACACCGAGTTGTTTGATTGGTGCTATGTCGCGAATTTTGATGACATTCGTACCCCTCGGGTGTTAAAGCTTCCATCTGGTGTTGGTCAACAATTTCGGCAAGATATTGAAAAATTAATGGCAAAATTGATGAATGCCATACCCTTGGCTTTTGATAATGAACTTTATTTTAGCCGTGCAGATCGGTTGAAAAATCAGTTAGCACAGAAGCAGCAGCATGAGTTGGAAGAGATTACTCGCCGAGCAAAAGAACGGGATATTAGCCTAACTATTACAACACAAGGTGATTACCAGTTCGTTGCCATGAATGGCGAAGAGATGCATACCGAAGAAACGTTTGATGCATTAAGTAAGAAAGAGCAAGAATACTTTGCCCAAACGATTGATGAACTGGAAGTTAGCCTAAGAAATATGGTTCGTCAGTTGACGGAATGGGAAGAAGCATACAGTGAAAAAATCAAGAAATTGAATGATGATGTCACATTAGATGTGATCAGCCATTTTATTAAACAGCTCAAACAAGACTATTCCAAGTACCCAGAAATCAAAACCTATTTGACGGAGTTACAGAAAGATATTGTTGAGAATGTAGATATTTTTCTCGATGACACCGGCGAGCAAGGAGAATTAGCCACAGCCGCACTCGATAAAAAACTGCCTCGTCGCTACAAAGTGAATGTGTTGGTTTGTAGAGCATCCAAACAATTTCCGGTTGTGGTAGAAGAAAACCCTAACTATCACTCCCTGTTTGGTTATATTGAAACGGCGACGTATAAAGGCACTGTTTTTACCGATTTTTCTCTGATCCGTGCGGGTAGCTTACACAAAGCCAATGGCGGTGTGTTGTTAATGGATGCAGTAAAAGTATTAGAGCAACCCTATGTTTGGGATGGGCTCAAACGGGCACTTCGCTCGCGTCAGCTAAGTTTTACCTCATTAGAAAAAGAGGTCACCTTAACGGGGACCGTCTCTTTGGATCCAGAACCGATTCCTTTAGATGTCAAAATCATCTTATTTGGTGATTATCGAACTTATGAATTGTTGACTCATTATGATCCTGAATTTAGCGAGCTGTTCCGTGTTACCGCAGATTTTGAAGATGAGATGAAACGAACGGCAGAGAGTGAGCTGCACTATGCTCGGTTTATCTCAAGTATTATTCATGACAATAATTTGCTGCATTGTGACCGAAAAGCCATTGCACGGATCATTGAACATAGTTCACGGATGACCGGGGATCAGCATAAATTATCTTTGCATTCGGCTCATATTGCCAATTTATTACGTGAATCAAACTACGTTGCCAGACAAGCCAACTCGAATATGATTCGACAAAATCATGTTGAAGAAGCATTGAATAACCAACAAATGCGTGTCAATCGCTTGCAAGAAGGCGTTATGGAAACCTTCCTCAACGGCACAACCTTGATTCAAACAGAAGGCACGGCAATTGGTCAAGTTAATGCACTCTCCGTATTGGCGACCAGTGACCATGCTTTCGGTGCGCCGAATCGTATTACGGCTACCACCTCTTATGGTGATGGCGACATTATTGATATTGAACGCAGCGTTGATTTAGGTGGAAGTATCCACTCGAAAGGCGTGATGATCTTATCGGCTTATTTAAGTTCGGTCTTTGGTCGCACCGCTCGTGTACCACTCACTACTACCATCACGTTTGAACAATCGTATGGAGGCGTGGATGGTGATAGTGCCAGTATGGCGGAATTTTGCGCTATTGTTTCCGCATTTTCGAAACAACCTAACCGACAAGATATTGCGATTACTGGCTCAATGAACCAGTTTGGTGAAGCTCAGCCTATTGGAGGGGTCAATGAGAAAATTGAAGGCTTCTTTGATGTCTGCAATATCAAAGGACGGCATGATAACCAAGGTGTGATCATTCCTCGCTCAAATATGCATAACTTGATGTTACGCAACGATATTGTAAAAGCGGTCGAAAAAGGAGAATTTCACATTTGGGCGATTGAGCATGTCACGGAAGCCATTGAACTATTTACAGGAAAACCCGCCGGCATTGCAACCGATGATGGCAGTTATCCGGTCGATAGCATCTTTGGTTTAGCTCAGGCGAAACTGAACGCATTACGTAAATAACCCTTCAATAAGGCTTCTTTCGGGAAGCCTTATTGCTCTCTAAAGTGTTCTGATACTGCGGTCCGACGAGTGGGAGTTGGGTCGGTTGATACCGTGTGTTCGTAGCCTTCACGGATGAAACGTTGATGAGGAATTAATGGCTCAACTCGGCGTAATTGTGGTGATTGTTGTGTGCCGGATAATTGATAAATGGCGATGCCTCCCCCCGTTGTAACTTCAATACTTCTTCCATCAAATGCAAATTGAGTACTGATTAACCGTTCATTACGAAAGACGCCTTGTTCATTAAAGGTGAGCACTTCTGTCAAATGATTTGGAGTACCGATTTCTATCCATGAGCCATAAACATGTTTAGGATGGACATAATCTTGATAGCTAAAATAGATTAAAATCGCAAAAATTAATGCCAAAAGGGCCAATAATAGCCAAAAAACCGTTTGCAGCATCACTTGTTTGGATGCGGATCCATAATTTCGATAACGCTTTTTGATCATGCTCTCATCTATTTTTTGATGCATCGTACAGGGTTAAATCGACTCATTTTTGATACTCCTTGATGCATATATTGATATTACCCATTGATTTAGAGTGAAGGAGTGGGGTGGGAAGCGCAACAAGGATGATAGAAAGTATGATCTAGATTCAATATTTATCCAGCCATGAGGGTTGATAATGGGCTTCTTTTTCTTGCTTGCGATGTGTTATTTCCTTGTGCTGAGAATCAACTTAAGTTAAAAACAGCAATGGTGTTTGCTCCTTTGCAACACCATTGATGACGATTTTTGACAAGGAACAAGAATGATTAAGGAAAATAGCTATTTCGATGGCACAGTAAAATCTTTAGGTTTTCAACAAAATGGAAATCAGATCACGGTTGGTGTGATGGCTCCTGGTGAATATACCTTTGGTACGGATGCGCCAGAGCGAATGACAGTCGTTAAAGGGGCATTGACAGTTAAACGTCATACGGATGCTGACTGGGTAACCTTTCAAACTGGCGAGGTATTTGACGTTGCAGGTCAGTCGTCATTTGATCTACAAGTGGCTCAAGCTACCGCTTACTTATGTGAATATTTGTAATCTATTTTTGTTGGTGATTCGTACCGTTATTAGGTATAAAAAAGCCACACTCGTAGAGTGTGGCAAAAACAAAAACAAAAAGAAAAGGCAGTATTATTTACTTTTTGTTAAACACTGATCTTAAAAGATCAAGCTTGGACAGAAATGATGAATAGAACACTTAGTAGGTTTCAAATAAACCGCTGTTATAGTCTTGAATCGCTTGCTCTATTTCTTGCACACTGTTCATGACAAATGGGCCATAATGTACAATCGGTTCATTAATCGGTTGCCCCATGAAAATCAGTACACCACTGGTGTCTTGGGCAAACAATTCTACGGCCTCTCCTAGTGATAACAGAGCCATTTCCCCTTGCATTAACACCCGTTGACCTACTTTGATGCTTCCTTTGTATGCATAAAGCATCATATTGTAGTGCTTAGGGGTTTCCAATGTCACTTGATTGCCAGGGTTAGCTTGCCAATCAGCAACGGTTGCAGGAACACCCGTATGAGTAAGAGGGCCTTGTACTTCTTTCCCATCAGCCATGATGCTACCAGCAATCAGTCGCAATAAACCTAGAGTAGCTTCTCGATGCTCAGTAATCGTTTCCGGCTGAAAATCGTGGTATTTCGCCTCTATCATTTTGTCTTTCGCTGGTTGGTTGAGCCAAATTTGGAAGCCATGCAAATCCCCATTTTCCATGATGGGCATTTCACTGTGAATCACCCCACGACCTGCGGCCATCCACTGCGCGCCTCCGCTACGCAGTTCACCCACATTGCCCATATGATCGCGATGTTGAAAATGACCTTGAAGCATATAGGTCAGTGTTTCAATACCTCGATGAGGATGAGGAGGAAACCCACCTACGTAGTCCGCACGTTGGTCAGATTTCAACTCATCAACCATGAGAAAAGGTGAAAATCTAGCATCGTTAAAGCCAGCAATGCGACGGATTTTAACGCCATCACCATCAGACGTTGCTTGGGCTGGAATTAACTGACGAATTTCTCGATATGTGCTCATTAGGATTCTCCGTAAGTGGAATAGAGCTCTATTGTAGCGAGCGGTTCAGAAAAGAAGAGCAATAGCATTTGAGGGTGTTATTCAATAAATTTGAACAAATGCCGTGAGGGCTGTCGCCTCTTTCTCTTCTTATCTTTGTCGGTTCAAGGGAGAGCGACCAAAGTCTGAAAGAATGATTAAGCGAATATGGCATGGGTTGTCTATAATTTAACCAAGGCAAACTGTGTAAGGAGGATTTATGGCTATCGCTCCCAAACATACCGATCCTTATTCACGTTATGACCCCGATAGCGATCTCACCACAGACCAGTTGCATCGCTTTACTCAAGCGGCGAATAACGCTCAAAAAAAGCGGGAAGAGCAATCGGCAGAAGAGAAGCCAGTAGAAGAAAAATCGTCAATGATGGCGGCGGTTCGTCGTGCACGACGCCATGCGTTCAAGCCGATAGTCATGACAAAGCCAGATAAGCCGAATACGCTTCGTTATATTATTTGGTTGGTGGTATTTGCTTCTGTCGGTTTGTGGTTAATGTATATGTCAGCTTAAGTTCAATTAATCAGCAAGCATAAGATTGCAATTCGCAATGATTTTGCATTATGCAATTTTATTATGAGATTAGTTGTAATGAAACTGGTGCTTTTTTATTCAAAGCTACGTTTTTTATGGGTTTGAAAGTTGGCACGCTATATGCTTTGTATAGTGTGACCCTTTTAAGCCGAGGGTCACCTAGCCAACTGACGTTGTTAGTGAACCTTTTTGTTCACATCTATATACAGCCAATTGCGACTCTTGCGATTGGCTATTTTTTTATTTGTTACTCTCCACATTTTTGATAACAACTCGGAATCCGAGGGCAAACCGCACCTCGAGAGCAGATCAACCGCGCTTGGTTTTCAATGCCGCGTTCAATCCAGTTAATATTTAAAATTTTAGCAATAGTTAATAAATCCTTCTTAATATGGCGAGGGATTGATGTCGTGCCACCTTGTGCGACACAGGAGGCTTTTAATTCTTCAGCAATCGTTCGAGCGTCCCCCCCTTGCGCATTAATCGCTGGGTTGAGGTCAATTCCTGCACAAAGTACTCGATTGTTTCCTGCAGGGTCGGTCATATTCATGGACTCACAGCAGTAGATTCGTGGTTCATCACCGACATTTAAAATGGAGATTTGAGCAGAGCTACCGGGCTGAGGTTCCGCTAAACGACGAAATACGGCCCAATGTTGGCAAGGGTCATTTACCTTGCGCATATTTCCCCATGGGAGGGGAATGCCATTTCCACGATACACTGCTTTTAGCTTTCCTTCCCCATAAGCATCAAAATAGTGCCAATGAGGATAAGGTGATACCACCGTCATCCGTCTCATTGCTACCGAGGGAGAAACACCAGCCTTTTGATGCACGGCAATTTCATAACCATTCCTATCTAGCAACTGGCGAAATGGCACCTTAGGGCAGAGTAATGCACCAGCAAAAAAGCTGGATTCAAAGTCTCGCCAAGCTTGCAAAATATCTTGAGAATTCAGTTCAGAACTTTGTGGCGTTTCAGCGTGTTCTTCCCAACTGTGTGTATGCCCAACCGAAAGAACGCTTTTTAACCCATCTTTGCTATGAAGGATATTGTGGCCAATGTAGACAGCCAAATCATATTTTAGCCGAGTGGGGTAGTTGCGCAGAATTTCATTTAAGTAAATATGGCCCGGAGGCTCAAAGAATGAGGTGACCAGCTGTTTTGCACTGATACCAAGTTCATCGACGACATCGTGTGGAGTACGAGTCACCCAACGAACGGTTAAGCCTAAACTTTTTGCTATATCAATTAAGTCTTCCACGGCTAAGTTAAGGCGTTTTAATCCAACTTCTTCAGCAGCTCGTTCTAAGTCGGGAAAATGATTTTGTAAGCTTTCTTGGTGAGCTCGGATCAAAAGGTGAGCAAACTGTCGGCCTGTGATTCCTGCTTGTGAAAGCATTTCAGGAATGGCAATTTGTAAAATGTCATTAGAAAATAGGAAGCTTGGCTCAAGAGCCATGCCGCTGATTCCCCCTCGATTGCCTTTATCTGGCGTAATGTCAGCTTGTTCGGGTTCATCATCCAAAAACCAACGAGGATCTTTTTGAAAAACTTCAGCAATGACTTCCAGCATTTCTACACTTGGTACCCGCTTACCCCGTTCAATCATGGAGAGATAGGAAACGGATGGTGCATATTCTGGATTGACACGAATACAGCGGGCAGAGAGATCTTCCATTGTTAAGTGGTTGCGTTTTCTCAAATTTCTTACTTTTGTACCCAGAAAATGAGACTGTCTAACTAAGCTTTTCGATATGGTCATTTTGTAAAATTCACATTGTAAAATTTTTGTTGTGAAATTGTATCCAATAATGCGTTAGTCTACCTACTAAGCAAGTCACAAACTTGAACAAAATTTAACATAAGTTTGAAAGGGCTGCTCTAGGACACCATTGAAAGTTATCCATGAGGGAAAGACGATGAATATGCTGACATTCGATAAAACTGAAATTCAACAACAAAATAAACCCTTTATCGCTGAAGCTGTCTTCGCCGTCGAGACAATCAGCGCGCATTTACAACGAGAAAAACAACAGAGAGCGAAGCAGCTGCTTGATCGTTTATTTCCATTAGAAAGTGGTTCTCACCAAGAGGTCACGAGCTATGTTATCGATTACCATCATGTATTGGCGTATTTTAAAAATGGTCAGCATAGTGGTTTGAAGCATCCTAAACAGTTTATTGCGTATATGGGTGGGAAAGAGCAGCCTTGTTCGATTTTATTTCGAGATGGAAACGGTAGCCATGTTGAAGTATTACTGGGATGCCAACGTGGAACGGGCTGTATTGAATTGATCGATATTGATGATATTCAATTGGAAACGAGCACGGTTCTTAGCCAAGAAGTCAATGATAGGGTGCCAAACGCCGTTATACGTCATTGGATTAGTTTAATTAAAGGGGACGAGCGTGGTAAGCCTCAAGCCTGTAGTGAAGATAAAGAGTTCACGGCAAAGAGTGGGGAAGATTACCGCCTGAGTTACAGCTTTCATTTATAAGTCGTTGTCATTGATGAAAACCTTGAGCATAACTTTCTAATGCTCAAGGTTTTTATGGATTTTATAGCGGCATGACTCGGTTACGGCCTAAATTTTTTGCCTCATAGAGGAGTTTGTCGGCTCTATCAACCAGATCATCTGCACTCTCAATAGGTTGATATTCCACTACCCCAAAAGAAGCCGTAATGTTTCCGACTTGTTGGCCGGTTCGGCGATCTCGAACGTATAATTTTTCAATGGAACGTCGTAGAGAATCCGCAAATTGACGAGCGCTACGTAATGATTTATGCGGGAGAATAAGAGCGAATTCTTCGCCACCAAATCGATAGGCTGTGATCCCTTCTCGGCAACTGGTTTGAATACGTTTTGCCAAAGATCGAATAATGGCATCACCAAACAGATGGCCAAAGTCATCGTTATAGGATTTAAAATGATCCACATCTAAGAGAATTAGACTCATTGCTTGCTGAGCATGAACCAAGCTGAGTAGGTCATCATTAAAAGATCGGCGGTTATAAAGGCCGGATAGAGAATCAAATCGGGCATCTTTTTGTACTTCAGACAATTGATTGCGTAGCCGAGATATTTCCTCACAGGCGTTTTTGAGCTGGTTGCTTAGAAAACGGGTCGAATGGCGAATATCTTGTGATTCACTCACCAGTTGACGGATTAAGTTCATCACCTCTTCAATGGATAGATCTTCTTTTTCTACGCGTTCTAAATGGCTAAAGCTTTTCTCTATGACCGCTTCAAAAGCGCAGGTATCAGTCATGGTATCAGACATTGAGTTCGCCACTTCACCAGCTAAAACTTCAATATTTGAACGAAGCTCACTCACGGTTGTTTCTACTTTAGAGGCAATAAATTGCTGATAGAGAGCATCACCTGCAGCGGGTGGGCAAATACCGAAATTATTTAATACATCATCGAGCTCTTGGTTGAGTTGGGGAATCGCATTATCAACATAGGTATACCAAAGCGCGTAGTTGGTGGGGTTCGCTGCAACATGATGCTTCATCATCAAGGGAACCGCTTTTTTTAAATTTTCGGTGGATTTTTTAAAAACGTCGTCAGTCATGGTCTTGCAAACATTACTGCCCAGTAAATTCGATACGCTTAGAGTAGCGGATTTTATTTTATATTGCTGCAAATAAATAAGCTCAGGGGGGCGGTGAGATAAAGAATGCGATCGCTTAAGCGCTTTTGTTTTTATTTATTGAGGGGGGGATGACGAGGGCGCTTTCTGCGCCCTCGGTGAGGATAGATTTAATGAGCTAAGCTTGCATGGCGCTGAGCTTCTATCGTTTTGGCTCCTCGTAGCATCGCCTCGATAAGCTCTGTAGCATTAAATTTTTCTAATGCCTCATGAGCACCGACTTGATGTGCTCTATCAACACAAATTTCACTTGAGAGGGAGGTATGCAAAATACAATATGCATGATTGAGTTTTTCATCATTTTGTACTTCAAAAGCAAGTTCGTACCCATCTAGCCCTGGCATTTCGATATCACTCACGAGAATATCGATTGCTTTATGTTCATCTGCTTCACGGCGCATTAACTCAATCGCATCCAACCCATTTTTACAAATTTGGTAAGGAATATTTATGCTATCTAACGCATCCGAAAGTTGTTTGCGGGCAATAGAGGAATCGTCGACCAGCAAAATATTTAAAGGTTTGAGGCGTTCACGTTCAATATCGGTAAGCATTGGTACTTTTGCCGATTCATATTGTGGATAGATTTTTGAGAGCAAAAGTTCGACATCCAGTAATTGAACGATGCGATCTTGATAACGAGTAATTCCTGTCACAAAAACATTATGACCTGCAGAACTCGGTGCAGCTTCAATGGTCCGCCAATCACACTCGATAATCTTTTCGATACCACGTACCATAAACGCAACGACAGTGCGTAGACAGTCAGTCACAATCAAATAGCAATCTTTATATTCTTGCTCAGTGATGCGTCGAAACCCAATAGCGGCAGCCATATCAATAACTGGTACGGTGAGATCTCGGATAGTGACGGTCCCTACTACATGATGATGAGAATACGGGATCTGAGTCATCGGTAAAAAGGGAACAATTTCTCGAACTTTTAGCGTTCCTATCGCAAACAGTTGTTTCTGCGAGTTCAAGGTGAACATCAACATTCCTTGTGACTGGTTTGCTTTACTGATGGTTTTTGCCATAACACACTACTCAAAATAAACGCTTTTCTATCTGTCTATAGTAACTGAAAAACGTCAATCAGTAACGTTATCAAGTCATTTTTACGGAGAGGAAAGCAGAAAAAGCGATCAGATACCGAGGTGATGCATTCCCCTTAGCCTTTCGTTACACTATGCCGCTTTTATTATGGGAGAGAATTATGGCCAAAACGGCAGCCGCATTACACATTTTAGTCAAACACAAAGAGCAGGCAGAGGCTTTGCTTCAGCAGCTTAAAAAAGGGGCAAAATTTCAAACGTTAGCGAGAAAACATTCCTTATGTCCATCGGGAAAACGAGGCGGAGACCTAGGTGAATTCCGCCAAGGGCAAATGGTACCAGCCTTTGATAAAGCCTGTTTTCATGGTGAAGTTTTAACGCCTCAGTTAGTCAAAACAAAATTTGGTTGGCATATTGTTAAAGTGCTGTATCGCACCTAGCCAGATAGTTTTTTTACCAACCTGCAAACCGGGTCGAAGTTATGGCCCCATTCGTGAACGGTTTATTGATTTAAGTCCGTTGTTTCCCCGATGGAATGTTGTGATACACGATAAATTTGCATTAGATAATTGTTTATCATTTGAGGGTGGAAAGTGACGGAGTTTACATATTTCCATACTTTTATGTAATAAATTTTACAAATTGATTTCCATCAAATTTATGTGGTCTTTCTGTGCTATGTTGCGGCAATAACAATAATTATTAGCCCAACAAAAGGAAAACCATAATGAAAAAAACAGCATGTGGATTGGCGGTATTAGCCACACTTGTCTCAACCAATGTGCTAGCCCATCAACAAGGCGATATTTTAGTTCGTGCTGGTCTAGCTGCCGTTGTGCCCAATGATAGCAGTGATAAAATCCCCAACACCAGTAACGAATTAGAAGTCAATACTAATACTCAGCTCGGATTAACCATCGGGTATATGCTGACGGATAATTTCAGTGTTGAATTACTTGCTGCAACCCCGTTCTCCCACGATATCTCGACTAAACTTGGTGGGTTAGGTGATATAGGTAAAACAAAGCATTTACCGCCAACCGTAATGGTTCAATACTACTTTGGTGAGGCGAATTCAGCGTTTCGCCCTTATGTAGGGGCGGGCGTTAACTACACCAAGTTTTTTGATGAAAAATTTAATAGTACGGGAAAAAGTGCGGAGTTAAGTGATCTTAAACTCGATGATTCGTGGGGATTGGCAGCCAATATCGGTTTTGACTATATGCTTGACGACAATTGGTTTTTTAACGCTTCGGCTTGGTATGCCAATATTGAAACCACAGCAAAATATAAGATTGATTCTAACAAAGTCGCCACGGATGTGAAAATTAACCCTTGGGTCTTTATGATTGCTGGAGGGTATAAGTTTTAAGTTATTGATTATTAACTACCTTAAATTTAAGACCAAGAGGTGCATTAAGCACCTCTTTTTGGTTCCCTGTTATTTTTCGGTTAAGTATGCCGCTTCTTTTTCGTTTTGTTAGCCCAAGTGGAATGGTTTTTTGTGATGTCGCTTGGCTAAAAAGCTTGTTCCCCGCTTAATGGAAAGGCACTATAGCTGTTGAATTTACTATTGTTGGGTTTTATGGTTTGAGCCTGACCTCGTCTGTTGAGTCAATCGTTTCTGTGCGAATAACCACTTTTATCTATGCTGCCGCTATATCGGTAATACCGTTTGTCTGTGAAGTGGAGGCGACGCTAACCTCACAGGATAAACTGGTATGATCCGCTGGATGAGCATCGTGGGATCTCTTTGGTTGGTAACGGCTTATGCCGCACACCCGACCTTTATCGTACCTTTTTTACAAAATGATGGGCTCTTTCCTTCCTTTGAGCATATTGATCAGAGCCCATATTGGTTTGAGTGTGGTGAGCTGATAACAGACAAGCGTTGGTGTAGTGATCCGTTTTATTATTATTCGACTTCAGTTTGGGCCAGTGTTGAGCAAAATACCGATCAAACCGGAGTGATGACGATGTACAGCGATTATTCACCTCATGCATGGAGCCACCTTCAACTGGGTTTAAGGCAAGATGGTTTGCAACTGGTTTGGGCAAAACTGGGCGATAATGAGTTTGATGTACTAAAGCGGCGAGATGATGAGTCTTGGCAAGAGGTTGATCGTGCGTTGATTGTATTCTTAAACCGCTATGTAGGTGTGTTTCCTAAAATACAAGGTTGGCTTTCTCAGCAAAGACAAGTGCAGTTAAAGACGGATGGATCCACCATCGAGCTGCAATGGATTTATGTTAACAATCGTTCATAATATATTGAACGTAAAGGAGTATTACCCATGGTTGCAAAAATAACGATGGCATCGAAAGGGCCTGAGTTCTCAGAGCTGGTGCAAGGTTACTGGCGCTTAGGTGAGTGGAATAAGACGCCACAAGCGCGTTTAACCTTCCTCAAGCAACATGTTGAACTGGGCATCACAACGGTTGATCACGCGGATATTTATGGTAATTACCAATGCGAACATTTATTTGGTGAAGCGCTAGCTCTTGAGCCATCACTTCGTGAACAACTGCAGATTGTGACCAAATGTGATATTAAGCTGTGCAGTGATCAATTTCCGGATCGGAAGATTAACCACTATGACACCAGCTCTGCACATATTTATCAGTCTGTAAATCAGTCTTTGCAACGTTTAGGTGTTAATGAGTTAGATGTACTGTTGTTGCATCGCCCTGATTTGCTGATGGATGCAGATGAAGTTGCAGAAGCGTTTGCTGAATTACATAAAGTCGGTAAAGTGAAACATTTTGGGGTGTCGAATTTTTCTCCTGCACAATTTGAATTGCTACAGTCTCGACTAGGTAAACCGCTAGTGACGAATCAGGTGGAAATCAATCCATTGAATTTTGAGGTTGCTCACGACGGTACGTTAGATCAACTACAAATGCTTCGTGTTCGCCCCATGGCTTGGTCTTGTTTGGCGGGCGGGATGCTCTTTAACGGGCAAAGTGAGCAAGCACAACGTGTGCGATTGGTTCTTGAACAATTGAAAGAAGAGATTGGCGCACAGAGTATTGACCAAGTGGTGTACGCTTGGGTACGTAGCTTGCCTTCTCAACCTTTACCTATCATTGGTTCTGGAAATATAGAACGAGTAAAAGCGGCGGTAGCAGCATTAGAGCTAACGTTAACCCGTGAGCAATGGTATCGAGTTTGGGTGGCAGCGAAAGGGCATAACGTGCCTTAAATTACGCTTTCATGATAAAAAAGCCGCAGCATGGTATTGTGCCGCGGCTTTTTATTTTATAGCTGTGGTATTAACCAATCACAATTTGCCCGAGTACGTAACCTAAGCAACATGCGCTGATCACACCCACTAAACCGGGAGCCATAAAGGAGTGGTTAAAATACCATTTACCTATTTTGGTGGTGCCTGTCATGTCAAAGTTAACAGTAGCAATATCCGATGGATAATTAGGAATAAAGAAGTAACCATACAATGCAGGCATAAGCCCGATTAACAAGGCGGGTTCTAAACCTAGCGCTAAACCAACCGGTAGCATCATCTTGGCAACGACGGCCTGTGAATTCACGACAACGGAAACGATGAATAGTGCGAGAGCAAAGGTCCAAGGGTAGGCATTTACCATGTCGATAATACCAGAGCGGAACTGCGGCATCGCATATTGGAAATAAGTGTCAGACATCCAAGCAATACCAAAAATGGCGATTGCGGCCACCATTCCGGACTTAAAGACAACCCCTTCAGGGACCACTTTAGGGTTCACTTTTGCGACCAGTAAAATAATCCCACCAAAGCAGAGCATCATCATTTGAATGACGGTAGCCATATTGACGGGTTTATCACCGCCAACCATGCGCACTTCTGGGAACATCGCGACAAAAACAATCACTAGAATCGACAAAATGAAGAGTAATACCGAGTTTCTGGCAGCATCGGGGAGTTTTTCATCCAATGATGTTGCAGTAGTGCTCAAGATTTTTTCTTTAAAAATAGGATCTTGTAATCTAGCTTGGTAGTCCTGATCTTGATCCAGTTCCTTACCTCTACGCATGCTATAAAGTGACATTAATATCGTGCCAAATAATGTGGCAGGAACGGAAACCATCAAAATAGAGAGCAGAGTAATACTGTGGTTGATATTAGAGAGTTCTGCTAAGTAATAGACGACAGCCGCAGAAATAGGAGAAGCGGTTATCGCAATTTGTGAAGCAACGGAAGCGGCTGCCATTGGGCGTTCAGGGCGGATTCCATTTTTCAGAGCGACATCACCAATAATGGGCATAATGGAATAGACCGCATGGCCAGTACCCAATAAAAAAGTCATTGAGTAGGTGACTAAAGGCGCGATTAAGGTGACGCGTTTTGGGTTGCGGCGCAATAAACGCTCGGCGACTTGTAACATGTATTTAAGGCCACCCGCCGCTTCAAGAATAGAAGCACAGGTTACAACGGCCAAAATAATCAACATTACGGTAATTGGAGGAGAGGTGGGCGGCATTTTGAAAATAAAAACTTCAATAACCAAGCCAATGCCTGAAACAACCCCTAGACCAATACCACCATAACGAGAACCCGTGTAAAGGATCAGCAAGAGGAATAAAAATTCCAAATAGAGCATAAATAGAAACCTTATTATTAAAATAAATAGCATCTATTTTCCTGCGCTATACATAAAAAATATGAAGCAGGGTTCACACAAAATTACATTTTAAAAATGGAAAGATTTAGGTGTGATGTATGTCGCATTTTCTATGAAAAAAGTAAACGAATTGACGCGCTAGCTGTAGCGAAAATGTTGTGCCACAAAGTGAGAAATGTAAAGGAAAGCCAAACTAAAAAGGTTTGGCTTCACAAGTGATGATTCTCTTGTCACTCTTTTATGCTACTGAGTGTTTATTGTTTTTCGATTTCATCATAAATGGTGGGGATAGGCTGGCGTTTATGTTGTGTCGTCAGATAAATTTGGATCAACCGCTCAGTGACAGATGAGGGTACGGGCTTACCTTCTAAAAAATCATCAATTTGTTCATACGTCAGGTTTAGTGCCTCTTCATCAGCCTTTTGTGGCGCAAGCTCTTCTAAATCTGCGGTTGGTACTTTGTGGACTAATACTTCTGGCGCTCCAAGTGCCGCTGCTACCAAGCGTACTTGACGTTTATTCAGGCCAAATAGAGGTGCTAGATCACAAGCCCCGTCTCCGTATTTAGTATAAAAACCAGTGATATTTTCGGCTGAGTGATCGGTCCCTAGCACTAGCCCCCCTACATAACCAGCAATTTCATATTGAGCGATCATCCGAGCTCGAGCTTTTACATTTCCTTTTACAAAATCAATTTTGGCGGTATCGGTTGGTAATAAGCCCGTACCCGCCAGTGCTTCATGTGAGGCAGCATGCAAACCGTCTACCCCTGATTTTATATTGACAGAAACAGAATAGGTCGGTTGGATAAAAGAGAGGGCGAGTTGAGCTTCTTGCTCATCTTTTTGTTCGCCATAAGGTAAACGAACCGCAATAAATTGGTAGTGGTCGGTATGGTATTGCTGATTTAAGGCATCCACAGCTAATTGAGCTAAACGTCCGCAGGTTGTTGAATCGACTCCACCACTGATCCCCAGTACCAGAGCTTTACATCCAGACTCTAGCAGTTTGCGCTTAATGAAATTCACTCGGCGCTCAATTTCAAATTGTGGTTCTATACTGGGTTGCACCCGCATTTCTTCTCGAATCGTTTGTTCCATAATCTTTCCTTTGCCAGCAAGCGAAACCGCATCGGGAGGCTCGCATCTTGATATGAGTTAGTTATATCATACCGCAAACGATAAATTAGAAAACCGTGAATACGATCTCGAAAATAGAGAGAGAAATCGATGGAAAAAATTGCCGTATTTGGTAGCGCTTTTAACCCTCCAACGCTTGGCCATAAAAGTGTGATTGAGTCACTGACGCATTTTGATCGCATTTTGCTGGTGCCCAGTATCGCTCATGCTTGGGGCAAAGAGATGTTGGACTATGCATTACGCTGCCGTTTGATTGATGCTTTTATTGCAGATTTAAGTTTACCTCAAGTGCAATTAGCGGATGTTGAAAAAGGCCTATTACAGCCGGGGCAAAGTGTGACGACCTATGCTTTACTGACCTTCTTGCAAGAACAATGGCCAGAGGCTGAACTGACTTTTGTGATTGGGCCGGATAACCTTTTTCAATTTGGTCAATTTTACCGTGCGCAAGACATCCTTCAACGTTGGTCGGTTATGGCTTGCCCAGAAAAAGTGAAAGTTAGGAGTACGGAAGTTCGACGGTCTTTACAAGAAAAAAAAGAGATCAGTACACTAACAACATCATCTGTAGAAACGTTACTGAAGCAACTTAACTGTTATTGTCAGTAAGCGTTGAGTGCTAGAAACAATGAATAGACAGCGTTCCCACGCTATCCAATTTTTCTTACACTGATTACTTACGATTTTATAGGATAGAGAAAGATGGAACTGAACGAGTTACTCACCCACATTCAACAGCGCCCGCAAAGCATCACTTTTTCAGACGTGATAGCGACGATTGATGAGCATTACCTATTTACACCTACGGCTTTTACCAATGGTGATATTCATAATGCGGTTAATCAGAATAATGGTTCGTGCAAGATATTTGCTTTTGCTTTACTGCATCAGCTTTCGCTAGAGAGCACGTTGGCATGTTTTGGTGATTTTTATCGACAAGATGTGCTGGAATATCCCCACAATAATGACCACCAAAATATCCGAAATTTCATGCGCTATGGCTGGCAAGGTATTCATTTTAGTGCTCAAGCATTACAGCTACGTTAACGTTATATTCCTGACTTTGTTGATGAGGTTCTGGGTATCTCATACGTAGATCCCAGAACTGTACACCTTGATTTTTTAACTGATGAAGGTCATATCGCCAAAGGCATATGTTGGGAAGGATCTTGATGTTTATAGACGCGTCTTAGCCCGAACAAAGCAAGTATGGACATCACTAACATAATGATGCCTAGAGGCAATTGGTTTGTAGCGGGGAAAAGTGAAGCGACTAACGTTGCAATGCCTGCGCCTAGGTTTTGCATGCCACCAAGAATCGCCCCCCCAGTCCCTGCATGATATGGTAGCGGTTCCAGTGCTCCCGTTGTGGCTGCAGGAAACAAAATACCAGCCCCTAAGAAATAGATGGTTGCACCGCCAATTAAGGTCAAAGCGGTGGTTTGATCAAATAGTCCAGGGATGAGAACAATCATTGAGCCACAGATGATAGCCATCAAGCCAACGTGCAATGCCTGTTTTTCTCCACTTCGCTGCGCAATCACATTAGACAACCAAGCCCCTGTAAGGTAGCCGGGAATTGGGGTGACAAAAAGTAAGCTAACAGTTGTGGCTGGCAAGGTTAATACTCCTCCCAAAAGAACACCTGCGGCACCTTCGAAAACGGCAACCCCAGCAAAGGTGGCGACTAAGCAGAGTAAGTACCCTTGAAAGCGGTGATCTGAGAGCACAAAGTGGTAGCTTTTCAGTACGGGTTCTTTTTTACGTATTTCTTTTGGTAAGGTTTCCATCATATAGGTCATCATGATAATAATGACAGCGATAGCAAATAAAGACAGAAATAGATAGCTGGATCGCCAACCAAATGTTTCAGTTAAATAGCCACCGAGTACGGGAGCGATTAAAGGTGAGAAGATCAAACACATGCTGATCAAACTGTTTGCTTGATGTAGCTTTGCGCCACTGAAACAATCTCGTGTCAGTGTTCGACTCATTGCGCCACCACAGCCAATTCCTAACCCTTGAATAAAACTTCCCGCTAAAAAAATCGTATATTGATGGGCAAAAAGTGCCACTAAAGTGCCAATAATATAAATGGCTAATCCTGCAAGGATGATAGGTTTACGACCAAGACGATCGGATAACGTGCCATAGATAAACTGTGAAAAGCCATAAGGAATCAAGTAACAAGCCATAACAGCTTGTAAAGCGGCGGGTGTGACTAAAAATTCACTTGCCATGTAACCCACAGAAGGTACATACATGGTTTGGGTCATTTGACCGACGGCTGTCAATATAGCGATAAGGAAGGTCAGTTTAGCTAATGGAAATGTTGCAGACATCTTTTTCTCCACCCAACAACATTAAAATAAAAAGGAAAAATTTTACTAATGAGAAATGAAAGCATGGCTACACTCTCAGCGCGAGATGGTAGTGTGTCATTAGTGCTTAATCAATCCTAATTTACTCTATTTAGCACGATATAATTCTATAATTTAGATTAGAAAAACTAATCAAATCTGCGGGGAGAGGGTGGGTTTTTTACTTGATAAAATAAGAGATCCTTATCATAGGAAAAGTAAGGTTTTTTATCGTTAACCTATTGTCTTTCCTCGAGTCGATGTTATTCTTTATGTAAATGATAATTAATATCATAAAGGTGGTTCATGGTCGCCCTCATCTTTACGCTTCTTTTGCTATTGGGGTTGGGATACAAACTGACGATTCCTGTTGATCGACTGCTGGCGCTTGCGTTGTTGCTGGTGGGACTTTCATTACTACAACTGATCCATGTTGTTCTCGTTCTGATTTGCCTATTTACTGCGGCTCCAATCCTCAGCTATTGGAAAAATTGTCAGTGGACAAAAATGGTTTTTCTTCTCTGTGTGTGCATGCCTTGCCTATTGAGCCTATTGTTGATTCTCTTTCCTATCCATCAGTAAGCCTTTTTAGAAATAAAATCTAGCACGGCAGAATATAATTTAGGTGTGAGTGGTTGGCGAAAAATAACCTAATGGTGTGATAAGCCTACGAAATCGTTGCGACGCTATTGCGACCTAAAACAGAACTAGTTATAGTGCCACTCACTTAATGCGAATGCTTATCAAAATACATCGCAATATTTATTGCTAATAAGGAAGGGTATGAAATCAGTAATGAGTTGGGCCGCATTTGGGCTGTTTACTTCACTCTCGGTACAGGCTGCCAATGTAACGATTGAGCACCAAATGGGTAAAACAACGGTAGAGCAGAATCCTCAACGCGTGGTGGTCATTGGTATTGGTCCATTGGATGCGGTTCACTATTTTGGGATTAATCCGGTTGCTGTCTCTAAAGTGGCAGAACTTCCAGAGTATTTAGCGCAGTACAAAGGGGCTGACTACGCACCCGCAGGCTCACTCTTTGAACCTGATTTTGAGCGAATTTATACGCAAAAACCCGATGTCATTATCACAGGACCTCGTGCGGCACGTACGGCTTATGATGAGCTAAGCAAAATTGCACCTACAGTCGTGTTTGCCATTGATGATAAAAAACCGTATTGGGAGAGTACTCAGGCACAATGGCGTAATCTAGGTAAGCTTTTTGCCATTGAAGACAAAGTAGAAGCGAAGATTGCAGAATTAGATAAAACCTTTACGCAAGTGCATAACTACAACCAAAAGCACCAAGCTAAAGCCATGACAGTGATGAGCTCAGGGGGCAACATTACGACCTTTGGGGCCAATTCGCGTTTTGCGGCAGTCTATAAAGATTTTGGCTTTAGTGAAGCCGCGACAGTGAAGCAAACGGCCAATCACGGAAACTTGATCTCATACGAATATATTCGACAAAATAACCCGCAAACGTTGTTTATCATTGATCGCGATAGGTTAGTCAATAAAGGGGAAAGCCGTACTCGTGAAGAGTTTGAAAATGATTTGATTAAAGCGACACAGGCTTATCAACAACATCGAATGGTGTTTCTTGACCTCAATGCTTGGTATTTAGCGATTGCTGGCGTGACCGCAACGGAGCAAATGCTGAGTGACATGCAAGTAAAACTTCACCAAGAGTAAATAACCTATTACTTATATCTTTACGACTTGAAGTGATGATCGGTGATGGCGTTTATCTTCTCAATCTTAGTACAGCTTATGTAGATAAATGGTATGGCTAACAGTACATCCAGTCGTATGGAGAGATATCGTCAAAGGTTACTTTGTTTAACCTTTGACTTTATTTATTCGTGCGGTGTTATTTTTTACCTTCTTAAGCACGATCGTTTTTATTGAGTTTTGTCGTTTGAGGTTAACTTTGAAAAAGTTATTACTCGTATTGTGTATTTTAAGCCTGGCTTCATTGTTTGTTGGGGTGGGGCACCTGTCTTTGACCGCATTGCTACAAGGAGACAGTATTGCTTGGCAACTACTGTTGACCAGCCGTTTACCTCGATTGTTAGCCGTTTTACTGGCGGGTGGCGGGTTAAGTATAGCTGGCCTTATTATGCAGCAAATCAGCCAAAATCGGTTTGCTGCGCCTTCCACTTCCGGCACCATCGAATGTGCTATGTTGGGTTATGTGCTTAGCCTTGTTCTATTTGGACATGGTGAAAGTTTACTGCTTGTTTTTTCGACTGCCATGATCGGAACATTGATTTTTGTCCAGTTTATCCAACGTATTCAGTTTAAGAATGTTGTTTTTGTGCCATTGGTTGGGATTATCTTTGGTAATGTTGTGCAATCGGCGGCGACCTTTATTGCTTATCGTTATGATGCTTTACAAAATCTCTCCGGTTGGGCCGTGGCTAATTTTGCTAATCTATTAAATGGTGATTTTGAGCTCTTATACATTGCGATTCCTGTCGCGTTATTGAGTTATCTGTATGCGGCGCGAATCTCTGCAGTCGGTATGGGAAAAGATTTTGCGGTGAATCTGGGGCTAAATTACCAACAGGTTTTAACGTTGGGCGTGTGTTTAGTGTCGATTATGGCCGCTTCCGTGGTGATGATTGTTGGTCAATTGCCCTTTTTAGGCCTGATTGTACCGAATTTAGTCAGTTATTTTTTCGGCGATAACTTGCGTAAAAATATTCCACGTACAGCCTTGTTTGGTGCTTCACTGGTTTTATTGTGTGACATGATTAGCCGAGTGATTATCTTCCCTTATGAAATCCCCATTTCCATGATCATCAGTATTCTTGGCGGTATCGCTTTTATCTTGCTGATTTTAAGAGGGCCAAAGCATGCAAGATAGAAGTAAGACACTCGTGATGCTGGTGGCGGTATTGGTATTTTCTGCACTTTTCGTTGGCCTTGGATTAACCGCCGATAATTATCAATACTTTTTATCCCGGCGTATTCCTAAAGTATTGGCGATTATCGTTGCTGGAATGGCTATTGCCCAATCGTCGTTGGCATTTCAAACCATCACCCACAACCGCATTCTAACTCCAAGTATTATGGGATTTGATTCGCTCTATTTATTGGTGCAAGTGCTGGTGGTGGCTCTGTTTGGCAGCTTAAGCCATATTATGCTCAATAGTTACTGGAACTTCTCATTATCCGTTGGGGTCATGCTGCTGTTTTCCAGTTTACTGTTTACCTTTTATTTTCATCGTCAGCGCAGCAATATCATCGTATTACTGCTACTGGGTGTCATTCTCGGTCAACTCTTCTCCAACTTTTCCTCTTTTTTCATCATGCTGATGGATCCGAATGATTTTGCAGCGGTACAAGCCAAAATGTTCGCCAGTTTTAATAACGTTAATGTCAATTTGGTTTACGTGGTTTCACCACTACTACTTGTGGTTAGCTATGGTTTATTTCGTTTACACCGAATTTTAGATGTATTGTGGCTAGACACTGATAATGCCATTAGCCTTGGTGTGGATGTAAAGCAAACGACCCGCAACGTCATGCTACTGAGTGCTATTTTGGTTTCAATTTCGACTGCTCTTGTTGGGCCGGTGATGTTTTTTGGGTTGCTCGTGACCAACCTGACACGAGAATGGTTGCACACTTATCAGCATCGAACCTTATTAGTGGCTTGCTCTGCAATGTCGGTTGCGGCTTTGCTGGCGGGGCAGTGGGTAGTGGAAAACGTCTTTTCATTTGGCACAACCTTGAGCGTTATCATCAATTTCATTGGTGGTATCTATTTCCTCTCTCTTCTTTTACGCAATAAAGTGGTATAGGCCCCTTATGATTCAATTAGACAAATTGACTAAATATTTTGGTTCTCAAGCAGTGGTTCATGAAGCAAGTGCCGACTTTGCTAAAGGGAAAGTCACTTCGATCATCGGACCAAATGGGGCTGGGAAAAGTACCCTGTTATCCATGGCTAGTCGCTTGATCTCCCGCGATCAAGGTAAGGTATGGATTGATAGCCGAGAGTTGGTGGATTGGGATACTAAAGCATTAGCGAAGCGGCTGTCTGTCTTGCGTCAAGCGAATAACTTAACCATGCGTTTTACGGTTCGGGAGCTAGTCGCATTCGGACGCTTTCCTCATTCCCAAGGTAAGTTAACCGCTGAAGATCAAGCGGTTATTGATCAAGCGATTGATTATCTGGAGATGAAAAGCTTAGAACATCACTACCTGGATGAATTAAGTGGTGGGCAGCGACAACTGGCTTTTATTGCCATGGTCATGGCGCAAGATACGGATTACATCTTCTTAGATGAGCCGCTCAACAATTTAGATATCAAACATTCGTTGCAGATCATGACTACGATTCAACGCTTAGCCCACGAACTCAACAAGGCTGTTGTTGTCGTGATCCACGATATTAATTTTGCCTCGTGTTATTCAGACACCATCATTGCATTAAAAAAAGGGCAGGTTGTTGCGCAGGGCTCGGTTGATGAGGTCATTCAAGAAGGCGTCCTTAGCGAGATTTATGAAACGCCATTTCGAGTACTTGAGCTAGAAGGGAAGCGGATGTGTTTATACCACACCGCTTAGACTCTCCTGCGATGATTTCATTTAGCCTGCGGTAAGTGCCAACGGCTTTTTTACAATGTTTGTCTCGGCCTCAATGTATAAACACATTTCAGGACGAGACAGTTGGCTGAGCTTAAAAACCCTCGGATTAGGTATGGTCTCTATTTTTTGCTATGTTACTCTCATCAGCCAATCAAAGGTGGAGGGGGAAGGGTTAACAATATATTTCTCTGCTCAAAAGAAATCATTCCTTGTTAAAGATCAACAAAAAAACCTTTCCATCAATAAATAGCAAAACAAAAGTTGAAAGATTCAAAAATTATTGAATAATGGTCAACATGAAATGGAGAAGCATAAGCTTCGAACTCTTAGTCGGAAACAGGATACTGCCCCATGTCGAACTCGTATGTGTTGGTTATCAACTCAGGAAGCTCCTCGCTTAAATTTGCCGTGATTGACTCAGCCACTGGCGAAGCATTGGTCACTGGTCTTGGTGAATGTTTTGGTCTCCCAGAAGCCGCCATAAGCTGGAAGTATCAAGGAGAAAAAACAGAGGAAGCCATTAACACCTCAGAGGATCATCATCAATACGCAGTGAACCGTGTGGTGAAACTGTTAGAAACCTTAGGTTTAAGTTCTCAATTCGTGGCGGTTGGCCACCGTATTGTCGCGGGGGGAGAAACGTTTAAAGGGACAGTCAGAGTCACGGATGAAGTCATTAAAGATGTAGAGCGTTTAGCTGAACTCGCACCACTGCATAATAAAGCGAATGCGGTAGGGATGCGCGCAGCAATGGAAGCCTTCCCAGAATTACCTCAGTTTGCTGTTTTTGATACCGCCTTCCATCAGACAATGCCAGCTAAAGCATTTACTTTTGCTTTACCTTACGAATTGTATGAAAAACATAAAGTGCGCCGTTATGGGGCTCATGGAACTAGCCATTATTATGTCAGCCGTCAAGCGGCAAAAATGATCAACAAACCTATTGAACAAAGTAACTTTATTACCGTGCATTTAGGTAATGGCGCTTCTGTTACAGCGGTGAAACATGGTGAATGTGTTGATACCAGTATGGGGCTAACACCGCTCGCCGGTTTAATGATGGGAACACGCTGTGGTGATCTTGACCCAAGCGTCATTGAATTCCTATTCCGCAAAGGGTGGAAGCAAGAAGAGCTGTTTGACATGCTGAATAAAAAATCAGGCTTCTTAGGTGTTTCAGGGGTGACTAGCGATGCTCGTGGGGTATTAGAAGCGATGGAAAACGGCAACCCTCGGGCCAAATTAGCTTTTGATATTTTCACTTACCGCGTTGCGAAATACATTGGCTCTTATATGGTGGCTATTGGTGAAGAAGTGGATGCCATTGTTTTTACTGGTGGCATAGGTGAAAACTCATTACCGATTCGCAGCGAAATTCTCAGTTACCTCTCTGTTTTTGGATATAAAGAAGATCAGCAAGGCAATGCTGATGCTCGTTTTGGCCAATCAGGTACTATCACTCGTTCAGACTCAAAACTTGCCTTAGTTATTCCAACCAACGAGGAATTCGTGATTGCTCAGCAGTCAGTAGAAATGTTGTAACTACCAAAGTCAGTATATAAAAAGAAAAGCGAATCCAACGGATTCGCTTTTTTATGGATAAGAAGAAATGTCGGTGTATTTTTCACCGACTGATCGACGAAGTTAGATACTCTCAGAACAGACTTGGTTACGGCCGTTAGCTTTCGCTCGATATAAGGCTTTATCGGCACGGTGGAAAGTACGTTGGGTCGTTTCTCCTCGTCGATGCAAGGTAATACCGATACTGACGGTTAAGTTTCTATCTCCGAGGATATCCATCCATGGGAAATTGGCAATTCGTTTTCTAAACGATTCTGCATGAACTTTCAGTTGCATTAATGAAACATCTTCCATAATGACGAGGAATTCTTCGCCACCATAACGTACGCAAGAAGCGCCATAGGGAATAAAATAAGAAGAAATTTCATTAGATACATTTGAGATGGCTTTATCTCCCACTAAATGGCTAAGTTCATCGTTGATCGATTTAAAGTGATCAATATCTACGATTAAGAAAGCAAAAGAACGATCTTGCTCAATTAATTGTTCAAGTTTTCCATCTAACCAGCGACGGTTTTGCAACTGAGTGAGAGGATCGATATAAACATCTTTCTGTAATTGAGTGAGCATCTGTTTTTGTCGTACAGAAGACTCTTGCAGTTCTTTGTAGCGTTTCTCAGAGATAGAGAGCGTGAGTTTAGACTCTATCTGTGAAAGCTTTTTCATCACCTCAACACTTAAATAGTAAATGGGGGCTGTTTTAATCAGATTAATTTCTATTTCTAATGCTTTTTCTTGATAATATAATGCCTGCTCATAATTATCATTAAGTTCATGAACATGACTAAAGGTTTCATAGAACTCTTTTAACAGTGCTGGTGAGCTAATTTGTTTGACGCGTTTCTTAAGGTTTTTTAAATAAAATTTTGCCAATACAGTTTGGCCTAATTCGACTAAATAGTTCACTCGGTCTAAATGTAAGTGATGAGAAACGGTACTATTATTTTTTCTTTTTGTTTCCGTGTTTAATAAACCAAAAACTTTTAAGGCACCTTGAAAGTTTTTCTTTGCTCTATAGAGTCGAGATTTATAGAACAATAACTGACAATTAAGTTCACTATTATGATTGAGCGTGCATAAAGCTTCACACTCGGCTAACAGATGTTCAGCAGTAGTATATTGTTTTAATGCAATGTTACAGCAGAGCAGCCTTAATTTATAAATAGTTAGAATTGATCTTGAGGTGAGAAGGTGCTCTATTTTACTGATTCTTTTATGGATAAGAATAGCCAGCTGATAATCACCATAGGCTTCACATAATCTACCGAGCGTAATCACAGATAATACGTAATGAGTAATATAGCCATATTCACCCGACAGTTCAGCGTAGAGTGAACATTCCTCAAGCGCTTTCTCATATTGTCCATTTTCTATCAAACGATGAATCAAATGAAACTTTGTCATTAAAATAGTATCAATATCATCAGATAGCAGAGATAAAGCATCATAAAGCCCAGAAATACTTTCTTCTAATTTATTTATTTTTAAAAGAAACTCTGACTTACCAATTAAAGCTTTGGCTTTTTCTTCTGGGCTAGTCGCAATATGTTCAATCACGTGATTCCAAAAATCGAGTCTATGTTCTTCATCGATGTTTAGGATATCAAGTCCAGCCTGACTAATTTTGTTGAGCAATGCATCCATTTTTAATATTCTTCTAATTCTTCAAAGTTTAATGAACCATCTAATTGTTCAATGGTAAATGGAAAACTAAGTACATCCTGATAGGAGACGGCCGGCTTTTCTCCAATGAGGCCTTTTCGATCCCAAGGGTATAATCGCATAATCATTTTTATTTTTTTATAAACCGTTTCTGAACCATCTAAACCGAAGATCAGTAATCCTAGTCGTTTATGACTTAAACGAGAGAGAAAGTCATCATTGACACATAATGGAGAAATTAACTTTTCACATTCATCAATGACTTTAGGGTTATCATGGTAAAACATGATAACGGAGTGTGAGTGATTATTCATTGATGCTTTAAATAACATCAATTTCTCCCACCATGTTGTTTCTGATATGAGTGAATTTAGAGTACCATTATCATTGGTATGATGATTTTTTAAGTAGTTAATGGATTTGGTTATCCTAACTGCTAACTGATTTTTTATTTTATAATTTTTATCTAAGTTGTGACTGTTTGTCTTATTTTTCACTACATTTAAAACATGAGTTTTATATTTTTTAAATGAAGATAAGGCGGCTTGATAGTCTTTAGCATCTTGATGCACTTGAGATTGATAAAGATAAATTTGTGCTAATGATTCTTTATCATCAATTTTCATCGCAACAGCTTCAGCGATATCAGATAAATAGAGCGCGCGAGGCTGATTATCACTTGCGAGTGCAATTCTAGATAAACAGCCTAAAGCATTAATCCGAAGTTTTGTTGCATTAGATGACATGGAAAGATTGTAAGCTTGAAATGCTGCATTTTTAGCATCTTTCACTCTACCTAACTTAAGCAGTGCCGTACTTTTTAGTAACCAAAGTTTAATATGCCAAGTGGGGCATTGTTTTCCATCTACTTTTTCTTCTGCAAGATCAAGAACCGTGAGCATATCAATATAATGATTAAGCTCTAAATAGCTAGTCGCTAGTAAAATATAAGCTCTGACCTCCAATTTTCTATTTTTACTTTTATTAGCGATTTTTATCGCTAATTCAAAAATTTCAATGGAGCGAGGATATTCCTCTAATGAGAAAAGAGCCTCTCCAATACCGAGTAAGCTTTCAATTTCTATTACCATATTATTGGTAAACATTGACTTGTCCAGAGCATCTAGCCAATATTTTTTTGCTGTATAATGTTGGGAGCGACTAAGAGCATTCAACGCATACAAATGAAGCAACTCAGGAAGGACATCATCATTATCCTGAGTATTATGATAGTTTTCTGCTTCTTTGACCATTTCGATAGAATGCTCGTAATCACCTTGTAACCAATTGATTCGAGCAATAATAACTAATGCAGTAATAATCCCTGAAACAAAGTTAATTTGCTTAGCTTGCAATAGAAGTTTATTCGCTTCCAATAATATGTCTGAATTATTATTGGCTTCTACTTGTGATTTTAGCAATTCGAGATTTTGTTGTATCTTGTTCAAGATCTTATACCTACAGCTATTAGCCACGAAAAGCATAAACAGCCATAAAGGCTGCTTATGCTTTCTCATAAGGAGTGTTAAAGATTATATTTTAAAAAAGGATATTTTATCTTTTTGATCATTAGCTAAATGAGATAATTCATTACTTGCTGATGTACATTGAGACAATCCAACAAAATTTTGTTGTACGATGTCAGAAATATTCATCATATTTTTGCTGATTTCACTGGTGACATTGGCTTGTTCTTCAGCACCAACAGCAACTTGTGTATTGGTGTCGTTAATCTGACTCATCACTTGGATAATCTCTTGCATAGCAAGATTCGCTTTTTCAGATAACTTATCACTATTTTCTAGCAAACTAATGCTAGTTTGCATATTTTGGTTTGCTTGTGATGATTTATTTTGTAGCTGTTCAATAATGGTTTTAATATCACGAGTGGAATTTTGGGTATTTACAGCGAGCACACGAACTTCATCGGCGACGACGGCAAATCCGCGTCCTGCTTCTCCCGCTCGAGCGGCTTCAATGGCGGCATTCAATGCCAGTAAGTTGGTTTGCTCTGAAACATTACTGATCATTTCTACGACATTATTAATTTGGGTTGATTGCTCTTGTAGCTCTTGAATAATCGAGGCCGCATCATGCAATACTCTTGTGATTTTTTCATTAGCTTGTTGATTTTCTTGGAAGATATCTAAGCTAATTTCTACTTTTTTGCCTGCATTGCGTGCCAGTTCATCTGCTGACGCGGCCGTTTCACTCATACTTTTCGCCATGCTTTCGAGCTCGGTAGCGGCAGTTGCTACTGATTCAACGGCAATGATTTCCTGTTGAGAATTACTTTCTGACTGCACCATGACTGCTGCCAGTTCTTGTGATGAAGAAGCCACGTTGTCACTGATCATATTGAGATCGCGCAAGGTGTTTTGTAAGCGCTCAATGGTTGCGTTAATGTCTTGGCTTAAAATCGCAAGCTCATTTTTGCCTGATGTTTCAATGCGAATTGAAAGGTTACCTTCAGACACTTCTTGCATCGCTTGCTGAATCATTTGTGCTGGTTTTGCAATCACACCTGCAATAAACCAAGCAAAAACGGCAGCTAGGGCTAAGGTAATTAAAATAACCGCAATACCGTGATTAAGCGTTTGGGTGCTGTCGGCATCTAAATCGATAATGGTTTGCAACGAGGCTTGGTTAATATCTTCAGAAAGCTGATTGAATACTTCAACTAAGCGATCGCCAGAGATTCGTAACTCATCAGATAAGCGGGCAAACTGCGTATGATCAAAATCGGTACTGTTAATTTTTTTTGCAGCATTTAAACTTAATGTGGCATTTTCTGCATATGCACTCATTGCATCATAGATATTTTGTAGATCGACAGCGTAGCGTTGTTCGTTAAAGGTACTATTAAGGTGTTGTGTAATAGACAGAAAACTATCATTGATTTTCTTTATAACCGTATCGTTTTCACGGCTATCGATTTGTCCGTAAGCGACATCAATGCGTAATGGATAAAATAAATCATCAATTTCTGCTAGTGTATCTTTTTGAATAACTAAAGTATTAACACTCGCAATGAGTTTTTCATCTGATTCTTCTAATGCTTGTCTTACAAAAATAAGCACGGTAAATAGAATTAGAACAGAAAATAAAACAGGCGCAATAATTTGATTGCGAACCGATATGTTGTTTAGTAATGGTCTTATATCCATTATAATTCTCTATAGTCTGATGGAATAAATTTCATCAAAGCTTACTTCTTTTCCTACGCTTCTTCATGTAGGATGTTTCTTCTTTTGTGTATTATTTGTGTTCGACAATCTTATCAAATACACACATTCCATAAAGGCAGATAATGATATGGAAATTGCCTATTATCTTGTGGGAATATTCTTAAAATCTATTTTTTGGGCAAAATATCAATAAATTATGCAAACGAATACAGGGAATAAGATTGACATCCTGACCCCATCAAATAAAATATAGGGAATAAACCCAATAATACTTCTGGACTTCTGGACTTCTGGACTTCTGGACTTCTGGACTTCTGGACTTCTGGACTTCTGGACTTCTGGACTTCTGGACTTCTGGACTACCGTTAGTAGTGGTTCGCATATAGTGAAAATTAGAATTAAAGTAATTTTATCCTTCATCCTGTTTCTAAGCTTTGCCGCGTATGGCGATACCGCCGACAACGCAGCCGGGAGCGACCAAATTATCCTGCGTTACTCAGCATGGGAAAATAGCTTTCCGATGTTTTTTCGCTCTAAAAATAAAGAGTTAGATGGATATTTGGTTGATATTGTTGAGCTTTTAGAAACGCGAACCATAATATCATTTCAGTATGTTGAAAGTACAGAGAGTCCACTGAAAATGTTACAAGAGGGAGCCATTGATATGCTGCCTCTGATTATTCGAGGTGTGAATACCCCAGATTGGATGTATGTCTCTGAGCCGTATTTGACCATCAAATATATCAATGTTGCTTTTAAAGGTGCCCCCATTAATCGGTCTGGAATTCGTGGCGTTCTTTTCTCTGAAAATGATTCTTATGGCTTTGTGCGGGAATCGATTTTTGATTTTAACTCTAAAAGCTATACCAATTTAGATAAGTTAATTGCTGATTTAAAAAGTGGGGCTATCCAGAGCGCCTACATTCGTGAGGATATGCTTAACTATATTCTTGCGCATCCTGAAGAGGCTCGATTTAGTATCCTTTCGGGCAACGAAAAGAAAATTGAATTTTCGGTAGGTATTAAGCAGTCTCGAGATGATTTAAAGCTGTATGTTGATGAAATACTAAATAATATTTCACCTGATGATGTATTGAGGATGAAAAATAGCTACGCACCAATAAAGGTGACGTATGGCTATGATAAAACGGCGGTTTCGTATTTATTTGTCGCTGCGCTTTTTGGTATCAGTTTGCTGCTGATTATCTTTTTCCTCTGGCATCGAAATATCAAGTTGGTATTAGTATTTAAGAAGAAAGAGATCCAACGCAGTAGAGACGAGTTATTATTCTTGCAGCGTATGGTTGATGCATTACCAAACTTGGTGTGTATTCATGATAGGGATCATCGCTTGCTGCTGTCCAACTATGCCTTTAAAGAGGGGAATTTGGGTTTAGACTGCACTTATCATGGCCAGTTGTCTGAACAAGAAGTGTGTAGCCACCAAGATTTAGATGAAGTGCTGGTGCAACATCGGTCGACTCGCCGTGAAATTACGATTAGCAGAGAAGGGCAACCAGCCATTATTCTTGATTGCTATCGTACGGCGATTGCCAGTACTAAAAATGGTGAAAAATATGTTTTAACAGTAATGAATGACATTACTGAATTTAAAAACCAGCAGCAAGAGTTGTTATTAGCCAATGAAACGGCTCAGTGTGCAGTCGCTTCGAGAGAACGGTTTTTGGCTAGTGTTAGCCATGAGCTGAGAACTCCAATTGCTGGCATGGTTGGCTTGTTGGAAATGCTGAAGTTACAGGAGAAGAACGAAGATTCTCTGTTTATGATTAGTAATGTGATTACTTCAGCTCGACATTTACATTTATTAGTCAATGATATTTTAGATTTTTCAAAATTAGAGGCGCAACAATTCGAACTCGATATTCGAGAAAGTTTTGTGTTAAGAGACATTGGAGAGCTGTTACGGGTGCATTGTCGCGCGGCCCAAGAGAAAGGGGTGGCATTCCATGTACATTGGGCTCCGACCGATATTCAAGTGGTAAAGATTGACCCATTACGCGTCGCTCAGATTATGAATAATATTCTGTCGAACGCGATTAAGTTTACCAGTGTTGGACAAGTTTCAGTGGATGTTTCACTGAATGAACAAACGCTAGATTTTTGCTTTACTGATACCGGTGAAGGTATGAGTCCTGAACTATTGGATAATGTGTTTAATCCCTTTGTTCAAGCGGATTCCACCATTGCAAGGCGCTATGGGGGAACAGGGCTTGGGTTGGCTATTGTTCATGACTTACTGCAAGTGATGGGCGGGGAAATCACCATTGAAAGTACTCTTGGAGAAGGAACGACCATTCGAGTGACGATCCCTCATCAAGTTGTGCGCCGTTATTCTGCTCAGCTCGATGGCGTGACGGTATGTTACTCGGGTGAACATCGGGTTATTCAAGAGTGGTTAGCGATTTGGAATGGAAAGCAGGCTCACTGCTCATGCGCGCCTAAAAATAATTGCATCTCTATCTGGGATGAAGCATTGCCAGAGGGAATGGATACACCTAGTGATTTGCATGTTGTGCTACGAAAAGACTTACCTGCTTTTCGAACCCGTGAAGGGCAATGTATAGCGATCAGCTTAGATCCATTTTTTGCTGATTTGCTCTATGACATTTTGGTTAATGCTCATGAAGAAGTGACGGGTGAACTTGCCATGCCTTCTGGGTTAAAAGGGCGCATTCTTGTGGCTGAAGATAACCCGATCAATCAATTGGTCATGCGTCGTCAATTGGTTTCTTTTGGATTAGACGTTGATGTGGTCAATGATGGCCGTGAAGCGTATGAAAAGATCAGCATGGACCCAGAGTGTTGTGACTTGTTGATTACCGACTGTCATATGCCGCATTTAGATGGTTATGAGTTGGTGAATAAATTGCGAGAAACCATTCCAGAGTTTGCTGATAAAGCCATTATCGGCTGTACGGCAGAAGACTCTCGAATAACATCTGAGAAAGCGTCAGCGGCAGGTTTTGATGAGATTTTATATAAGCCGTATAGTCTATCTCGACTACATAGCTTGTTGGCTAAATATTTATCTTCATCTGAGGAAGCCTCAGATGAAGAATCAACTTGGTGGCATCGATATGATTCGGATGATGCAATCATGTTGGTGGAAGTCTATATTGATACTATGAGTGAGGATCTTCAGTTATTACGTCTTGCTCAGAATGATCAGAAGAAAGTACACCAAATTGCTCACCGGATTAAAGGTGGAGCGAGTTCGGTGGGGGAAGAGACTGTGTATCGTTATGCACAAGAACTAGAGGCGCTAACGACAACGGAAGGTATTGACTATACTGAACCTTTTGAATGGCTCGTGAATAGTTTAGAGAAGAGCATTACAGCGGCAAAGGATTGGTTTGCCGAGCAACAGTAGTCGCGTAATGACTTTATGATAGGAATGCTCTGTTAGCATTCTGTCACTTTATCACTCGTGCTCTTTTAGGTAAGAAAAACTTATGTTATTAAGCATGGTGATAAATTACCCACTGTTTTTATGAACCTTTAAGGCCAATTTGGGGTGAAAAATGGCCTTAAAGGTGACGTCGTGAATGTAACGACAAAAAGAGGAAGATGCGTTTAGTCATTGGAAGGAACCGAAGATTGATAAACAGGGAGGTCTATGCATTTTCTAAGTAGTAGACTGAAAAGCCACATCGATAGAATGTTTTGATTACTGAAGGTGAGTTGAATGACTGAACAAGAAAGAAAGAAGGATTTAACGTGTTTAATTATTGATGACCATGCTCTGGTGTGTGTGGCCATTAAACAATTATTAGAAAAGGAAAATTACTTCTCTAATATTATCATCAAACAAAATCCTACTGATGGTATTAAATACGTTCGCAACTTTGATGTGGATTTTCTGATTCTAGATATTAATTTCTTTGACTACGATGGCTTTGATTTATTACGTCGAATCAAGTTTCATGGTTATCAAGGAAAAACATTGATTGTGTCTGGTAATGATAGCAAAATCTATTCTGATACAGCTTTTCGTGTCGGTGCAGAAGGGTATGTTAGTAAATCAGAGGATCTTTCTACTCTTGTGGATGCCGTTGATACCATTCTTAATGGCTATACTTATTTTAAATCTGAGGTCGATAGAAAGTCACCGGTAGTCACACTCTCTAAGCAAGAACTTGCAGTGTTCCGCTTTTTGGTAGATGGTAAAACGAATAAAGAAATTTCAACCATATTGTCACTAAGCCCTAAAACGATCAGTACTTATAAAACGAGAATATTAGAAAAATATCAAGTAAAATCAATTATTGAATTGATGAACTTAAAAGATAGCATTTTATAATAATTAAAAAAATATTAATTGATTTGTTCAATTATATTTCAGGTATACATGGGAAACTGTGCCTGGTTTTATTTGAAAATTTAATAATGAATGTAGGTAATATTTATTATGAGTATGAGACAGCAAATAATTAAGGAAACAAAAGTCGTTGTTGCTGATGACTCATCACTTGTATTATCGAATCTTAAATTGTTGTTAAGAGAAATTGGTTTTTCTTCTCATAACGTTTATACAGCGAAGGATTCAAAATCCCTAATTAAAATCCTCAGTGAAGAAAAAATAGAGCTGATTATTTGCGATTTTAATTTCGGCGATGATATGAATGGAAAACAAATATATGAGGAAATTCAATACCTTGGTTTAATGCCACCTTGGTGTACCTTCATTATGTTGACTGGGGAAAAACAAGGGGATACCGTTAAGTCTATTGTTGATATTGAACCAGATGACTATCTTGTTAAGCCTTATTCTGTTCAATTAGTTAAAAATAGGATTCTACGCGCTTTTTATCGTAAGTTAGCTTTACGAGAAATGTATACCATTCCTTTAGATTCGAGCGCGGAAGATGTTATTTCTATTTTCGAGTTTACTATAGCAAAGAACCCACAGTATGAAAGTTTCCTCAAACGGTTAGCGGGTGAATCTTTACTGAAATTTGGATACAGTAATGAGGCAAAATCCCTCTTTCTGAGCTGTTTACAGGAAGGGGATCATCTCTGGGCGATGTATGGTTTTATTAATTCTTGTATCGCTAATGGCGATTACAACGATGCATTTTATTATTTGAATGAATGGGAAGAGCGTAATGTTAGGCGTAGCCCAAAGCTTCATGAATGCATGGCAAGATTATATTTGCTGAAAGAAGATTTGACATCCGCCTTTAATGAGATGAGAAATGCGTTTGATAAAGCTCAAAATATGGATCGTCTTTTAAACTTTGCCAAGATATGCGAAGTGAATAAAGTGTTCGATAAAGCGTACGATCTTTTTTCTATGTATCTTGCGATGTCTCAAGGAACATATCGTGAATCGCCCGTTAATAATTTATTTTTAACTCGCGCTATTCTATTTAGAACCCATGAAGAGTCTTCCGATAAATCGAAAGTCATGCGGATTGTAAAAAAAGAAATGCGTGGGATTGAGCTCGCACAAGAGCCACATGCTTACTTATCTGCTTATCTTCCTTTATTGGACATGCATTGTGACTGGGTGATGGGGAATTATCGACAATTTCGAGAAAAACTCTATTTAGCAGTAAAGTCTATTTCTTCTGCGAGCCTCGATATTCAGATTTATTGTGCACGATTAGCATTATTGGGCCAGCAAACTGAATTATGTCGCTCACTGCTGCGGAAAATCCCTCAGAAGAATGAGTCTGATACGGATTTTGAAATGCTATTATCTTATGCACAGGTAAAAGCATTGCAGGATGAGTGTCAAAGCACTTTGACAGAGACGAAAGAGATTTGGCGTCAATTTAAGACACTTTTGCAAGAGAATCGCGTGCAAATGTTGAGATACGTTTTAGATTGTTTTAACAAAAGAAGTCAATGCCCTCAAATGGCATTAATGATGCTAAAAGCAATGGAATATGGTTTTCCACCTTCGTTAAGCGCGGGTCGTTTGCGAGAGTTGATTTTTAGTTGTGAGCAAACGATAGATACCTCGCTCATACTCAGTAAAGAAGATTTACTGGCAGCTCGTAAGTCAGCGCATAAAGTCAAAGTTTTATTCAATACTAAGCTGGCACAATAGTTCAGTTTTTAAACACCCATTCATTGTTTGGATGAATTGTAACGCTATTGTCATTTTGTTTGGGAATAATCCATGCCATCTAAGGCGGCATGGATTGTCCTGAAACTCAGGTATTGATCTGTGATACTTTCCTACTTGAAGCTGCGTTGGCGGTGATTGTCTTCCTCCTGTATTGAATAGCCTGGTGGGGAGGGGGATCACTGAGCCTCCTCTTCATATCGTTTGGTATGTACCGTCGATTTTTCTGTTTTCAATAGCGATTATCGGCATGTTTAAATTAAACCAAGTCAAAATCAGTACCCGTTTATTTTGTTTAAGTGCGTTGCCTATCATTAGCCTACTGGTGGCACTTTTCCTCTCTTTTCAAGTCACGCAACAAAAAGATCGTTTATTTGATCGCCTTTATCAGCAGCATTTATTGCCTCTTAGTGAAATCCTAGCGACTCATTCATTACTTAGGCAAACGGGCCTCGATGATTTAAGACGCTATCGAACGGGGTGGGCAGGTCAAAATGAAACAGTAGAAAAGATTGAAAGCGTATTAGCTCAAGTTGGAGAGCGCTGGGGCGCCTATCAACAGCAAAGAGGAGAGGCTGTAGACCCATTGAACCAACAAGCGGATGAGCAGTTAGAGCAAGCTATTCAACTCTATCAGCAATGGATCTCTCGAGCGGGCACTGATGCAATTACGGTTCGGATCCTCAATGAATCCACTTTTAATAATGAAATCAATCAAGTGCTTGTTCCATTAGGTGAGACGTTGAATCAACTGGTGAGCCAGCAGATTGGCATGGCGGGGGATGTACAAAAAGATGCGGCGAATCTTACCCATTCTATGGTTCAATTTTATCTGTTTGGTGGGGCGATTTGGGTTACCTTGTTAGTATTACTGGGTTGGTTTATTCAGCATTCTATTCAGCAGCCCTTGCGTCAACTGCGTGAGGGGATACAACAATTAGCTCACTCTTCTGATTTAACAACGCAAGTTGCTGTACAAGGTCGAGATGAGATTGCCCAAACAGCACAGGCATTAAATACCATGGTGAATCATTTTTGCCACTTGATCATTGAGATTGAGAATAAGAGTGTTGAACTTAGACAAAATGCGAAGCGGATGCTGATTGTCAGTGAAACGGTTGAGTCGAAATCCAATAACCAATCTTTACAAACGGCAACGGTTACCCAAGCCATGGAAGAGATGAGCCAAGCCATTAGCGCGGTAAGCCAACATACGCAATATGCACAAACGGTGATCATTCAGGCGGATGAGCTTAGTTTGCAAGGAGCCCAAACGGTTCAGAAAGCCAGTACACGGATAAAAAGCTTAGCCAGTGCCATTGATCATTCTGCCCAGATTATTCGCCACCTCCATCAAGAATCAACAGAAATTGCACAAGTATTAGGGGTAATACAAAATATTGCCGAGCAAACTAATTTACTTGCGCTCAATGCGGCAATAGAAGCGGCACGAGCGGGAGAAGCGGGGCGAGGGTTTGCTGTGGTTGCCGATGAAGTGCGAAATTTATCAGGTAATACAGAAAAGGCCACTCGTTCGATTGGTGATGTGTTATCACGCTTGCAGCAAGGAGCGGATAATGCGGTAAGTGCGATGCAATCGGCTAACCAACAAGCATTAGAAAGTGTGGATTTTTCTAATCAATCTGAACAAGTTTTAAGTCATATACGACAAGCTTTTGAAGATGTCGCGCAAGTGAATCGTTCGATTACGACTGCCAGTGAGCAGCAAGCTTTAGTGGCTAAGCAAACGGAGCAAAGTATCCATAGTTTAAGTGGCGATACACAGGATTTAGAGCAACAGGCCAAGCAGGCGCGTGAAGTCAGTGAAGTGCTGAGCCAAGCATCTGGCGAGCTACGAGAGAAGGTCCATCATTTTGTGACGGCATAAATTCGACCTTCTCTTTTTCGTTTCCACGGTCAAGAAAGTTTGGGAAGTTGTTTTTTCTCAACTTTCTTGACCGTGTTTGTTGGGGCTTTGTTGAGCATTACAACAGGACGAATAATAAATAGATTATTTGGGTAAAGAATTCGGTGGCCTTCCGTGGTTTCTAAAACCACATTGAGCAGTGTCATATCAATAATTTTACCTTCAATAAAATTGCTACCATCGATGACTCTTATCCATAAACCAATTCGACAGTGATTTTGGACAAACAGAACTAAAAATGAGGTGACGTTACTAAGCAAAGACCAACTGGCAAATAGCCCCACTCCAAGTAAAGCAAATAAAGACGAACCCACCACTAATAGCCCACGTAATTCGACGCCCCACATCATCATAATTGCCAGTAAGCAGAGGAGCAGCAGTAGAGCCTTGACGAGCCATCTGGCTCGCTTTATTCGGTGTGCATCTTCTTGACTTCTTACCGCTTTATCTAACAGCCGCAAGCTAATGAAGACCAGCTTAGGGTAGAGTAGCAACACCAGTCCGGTGAGTATCCATTGATAATAATCAGGTAATAAATAGAGGTAGTCCATAATGCTTACTGAAACGGGTTTTTATCAAAAGATAACGGAAATTCAATCAATGACAACTAGAAATTTCTCATGTTGAAAGTCAGCAGGAGCAGCGGAATGGCATGATGGATGCTTGTTCTCCCTATTATCGAGTATTGGGTGGCGGTAAAGAAGGTTTATTGAGTGTTAATTGAGAAGGTTCACCGGCGAGATCAGAGGCTGTCATCATTTTTGATAAACGCTGTAGAGAAGAAAGCAGTAGGGTCTGTTCCCAGCCATCCAGTGACTGAAAGCGTTGAATAAAATCGCGCTGCATGAGTTGTGGAGCCGCTTGTAGCAAGGCTTGTCCATGAGTGGTGAGCATAGCATGTACCTTTCTTTTATCATGAGTATCTCGTGTGCGTACGACAAGCTGCCGTTTTTCCAACCGATCTAAAATACTGGTGGCTGTCGCTTGGCTCATGTTGGTTGCTATCGAAAGTTGACGAATGGTCATATTAGGTGATGTATTAATGGCCCGCATCAGTAACAGCTGTGGGCTAGTTAGGCCAAAGGTTTTATTCAACTGTTTTGAATGTAGATCAATAGCGCGAATAATTTGTCGCATTGAGACGAGTACTTCTTCGTGAATATCCAAAATTTCCTCCATAAGGAAGAGGCTGCTCAAGCAGCCTCTATCATCGATTATTGCGCCGCTTTTTTGGCGGTTTCTATCCATGAATTAAATAAAGCCTGATTGGCTTTTATCCAACCATTGGCGTGAGATTCAATATCTCGGGCGGAGTTTTTCCCCTGACTCATCAGCATGTTTTGTGCACTGATGTCATTGATACTGAGCTTCATGATCTCAAACAATTTCGCAGCCGCTGGGTTTTCCATGGCAAATTGTTTATTTGCCATAATGTTCATGGCATTAATCGGGAAACCGTAGTTTTTGCCATTGGGTAGTGTGGTATCGATCTCCTTTTGCGTTCCTGGCAGTGCTGAGAATGGAACTTCCAGCCAAACGACATCTTTACCCGGAACTAAAACACCACTGACCCAGTAAGGTGTCCATGTGTAGTAAAGAATGGGGGCACCTTTTTTATAACGAGAGATGGTATCTGCGATAATGGCCGCGTAGTTACCTTGGTTGTGTGTCACCGTATCACGCAGACCAAAAGTATCGAGCTGGTATTCAACCACACTTTCACATCCCCAGCCTGGGTTACAACCCGTTAAATCCGCTTTTCCGTTGCCATTAGCATCAAAGAGCTTCGCGATTTTGGGATCGTTGAGCTGACCTATATTGGTGATGTTGTATTTCTCAGCGGTTTTTTTATCAATTAGGTAACCTTGTGCTGCGCCTGAGATATAAGTGCCTTTACGATAAAACTTCTCATCACCACCAGAGGCAAGGTATTTATCATCGTGCAACGGCTGCCAGTTCACTGCTAGGTATGTGGCATCACCTTCAGCGATTGATGTATAGCCGACGTTGTAATCAACTTCTTTGGTGGGCAAAACGGTATAGCCCAACGCTTCCATTGCTTTATTGACGATTAAAGTTTGGAACGTTTCTTCTGCAACCGTAGATTGCACTGGTTGCACGGTAATCCCTTCTCCGGGAAGTTTGGCCCATGCAGAAGTAGATAAAGTCGCGCTGACGGTAAGCCCAGCGGTGAGCAGCGTCTTCCATGCGTTATTCATTTCTATTCTCCTAGTGTTTTATTTCCATCAAGTGTTTTGTTTGGCTTAAGTCGGTACACAAGTGAGGCGGGGCCTTTTTCGTACCAACGCGTTTTTTTATCTCGGCTATTAATACCGATGGTTTGAGTGAGTCTATCGAGTAAGATCGCAAGAATGACAATACCGAGTCCCCCAACGGCGGCGAGACCCATATCAAGGCGACCAATACCGCGTAAAACCATTTGTCCTAAACCCCCAACGGCAATCATTGAGGCAATCACCACCATAGAGAGAGAAAGCATCAAGGTTTGGTTAACCCCGGCCATAATGGTTGGCATTGCCAGTGGCAGTTGAATGCGATAGAGCATCTGTTTTGGGCTGGCCCCAAAAGCATGTCCGGCCTCAATCAGTTCTTCAGGGACTTGCTGAATGCCTAAAATGGTTAAACGAACAATGGGTGGAAGTGCAAAGATGATAGTCACAACCACACCGGGGACGTTACCAATACCAAATAACATCACTATCGGAACTAAGTAGACAAATGCAGGGGTTGTCTGCATCGCATCCAGCATGGGGCGAACCACCTTCGCTGCTGTTTCACTACGAGCCAGCCATATCCCCGTGGGAAGGCCGATAAGTAGACAGAAAAATACTGAAGTCATTACCAGAGCAAGGGTGATCATTGCTTCATCCCAAGCACCGATAAGGCCAATCACAAGCAGAGAAACGAAAGAGGCAATTCCCAAACGTCGGCCCGCGAACTGCCAAGTAATGAGTAATACAATCAACAGCATGATGGGTGCAGGGGTCGAAATCAGAGCGGTTTGAAATGAACTCAGAATGAAATCAATAGGGACACGAATGGCCTGAAAGAGCGGTCGACCGTGTTCTACTAATCCATTAATGGCGGTTTCTACCCAGTGATCAAAAGGAATATGTGCCTCTTTAAATGGGTGCAACCAGTCAAAAGGTTCAGTGGTGACGGGAGCGGCATTGAGCCAATCATTTCCCGCTGTAGCACTTGACGTGGTTGACCAAGGGTCGTTGCTGACCGTTTGAGCCGCCGCTCCCCAAGGGTCTGCGGCTTCAGCCGCTGAATGACTTGTTTCCGTGGTCATAATTATTCCCTATCTAAAGTTTGCAGTAATCGTGATTTAGTGATGACGCCAAAATAATGTCCTTGCTCATCCACAACGGGGACAGCATAAGGAACATTGGCAACTTGGCTGATCAGGTCTCCGACAGAAACATCTGGATGGATGGTCATGGTGTCTGGCAATAAAGCGCTGCTGAGTGATCGTTGCTCTTGCTTAGCGGCTTTTAATGAATCAAGTGAAACAATGCCGGCATATTTGTTGGCGCGATCCACCACGATGCCAAATTCTCGATCGTTATCCAGGAGTAATTGCAATGCGGTTGCCGGACCATCGTTGTCATGTTTTTTAAAGACGGCCGCAGGTTTTTTACGGGCGATATCTTTTGCACTGAACACGCTGGCGACATTGACGCCACGGAAAAAAGAGCTGACATAATCATTAGCCGGTTGGTGCAAAATTTCATCGGGTGTACCGACTTGCACGACCACACCATCTTGCATGATTGCGATGCGATCCCCAATGCGCATGGCTTCATCTAAATCATGGGAAATAAAGACAATGGTACGTTTGTCATCATTTTGTAGACGAATCAGTTCATCTTGCATTTCGCTGCGAATAAGAGGATCAAGGGCGGAGAAAGCCTCATCCATCAATAAAATATCGGGGTCGTTAGTGAGTGCTCGAGCGAGCCCAACTCGCTGTTTCATCCCACCAGAAAGCTCATCGGGGTAAGAGTCACAGTAGGCCTCTAACCCGACACGTTCAAGTGCTACGCGAGCAATCCGATGACGTTCTTGCTCCTCAATCCCCGCCAGTTCCAGACCAAAAGCCGTGTTTTCAATCACGGTCATATGTGGCATGAGGGCAAAGTTTTGAAACACCATGGAAATACTTTGACGACGAACGGTTCTCAGCGCTTTATCTGAGATTTTGGCAATATCGTTACCTTTGAGTAAAACACTGCCCTGAGTAGGTTCAATTAAACGGTTTAATAACCGAACAAGGGTTGATTTTCCGGAGCCTGAGAGCCCCATAATGACAAAGATCTCCCCTTCATTAATGGATAACGACACATCTTTAACCCCGACCGTGAGACCGGTTTTTTCAAAGATTTGATCTTTGTTCAGCCCTTTTTCGATCAGGGGGAACGCTTCATCCGGTGTCTCTCCAAACACCTTATAAAGGTTCTTCACTTCCAGCATAGTTGACATCTTTCATATCCTTTCTATTTGTCAATATGACACAATGAAAAATTGTAAATATGCATAGAACACTAAACATTATTTTGCGGTTTTTCAAGTTACCTCTTGCGTTGCTTGCTGTGCATGCATGGTTAACTTTTTGTTTTTTAATGAAAATAAAAAATTCAAAAAAATTATTTTAATTTGAGGTAGAATGTTTCGAGCAGAATGAAGTATTGACGGGAATATTCGGTATATCAACCTGTTTAGCGTCATAAAATGTAGGACGTTAAACCGAACCGATAAGATTGAGGAGCGTAACGCGTGCGACAATTTTGGATGGTGCTATGTGGAGTTGTGTTGTTGTGTAGCAGTGCGGCAAAAGTATTGGCCCAAGAGGAACAAGAAGCGGTTCCTTACTCGGAGTCTCCAATATTAGATAGACCCTTGGTGGAACGTTACATTTTAGATGAGTTGAAAGCTTTACGTCAGGAACAACAGGATTTAGAGCGCCGATTAACAATTCAGATTACTGATAGAGAGTTGGCCGTCGCGGATAAATCTCTCAACTATTCTAATGTGACGGTGACCTATTTTTTCTATGTGATAGCTGGGGTAGCTTCTCTGGTGGCCTTAATTGGTTGGCAGTCATTAAGGGAAGTGAAGCATAACACGCGGGAAATGGCTGATAAAAAGCTCAATAAAATTGCTCAAGAGTATGAACGAAAATTTGTGGCTTTAGAGCGTGATCTTAAACGCAAAAGTAGCATCATTAGTGAAAACAACCGAGAAATTGAAATTATTAATGAAATCCATAACTTATGGTTACGTTCACAGAATGTTCAAACCGCTGAGCAGCGAATCGAAGTGTACGATGAAATACTTAAGATTCGCCCAGGCGATCTAGAAGCCTTAACTTACAAAGCGGATGCAGTGATGGAGATGCAAGAGTACCATTGGGCAATGAGCTTATGTAATCGAGTACTTGAGTTGGATGAAAGTAACGGTCCAGCACTTTACCAGCGAGCTTGTGCTTATGCTCGGTTAGGGGCTGAAGATCAAGCGTTGGAAGATATTCAGCGTGCCACCGATATCAGCCCTTCACTGCGAGAATTGATTGCCGATGAACCAGATTTTGAATCACTCTACGGCAATAAGCGCTTTGATGCGTTGATCAGCAGTAGTACAAGCTAATTTTATGCAATGGAGGTTGAAGGCTAGACGTTTGACTCATAACGAAGTGTTGTCCTAACGACAAATTATTATCATTAGACACACCCTAGCTTTTCACGGATAAAGCGCGTGACATTCAGGGTGTCAGGGGTAACCGCTTTTATTGAGCGGTTACTACATTCTCTTTGTTTTTGTGAGATATGAAGTGGAAAAATCATCCAAGCTGGATCGCGTTCGGGCAGATTATAATGTTCATTACTGGAGCCAAGGATTTTATGGCATTAATGACCAAGGGGAAGTGTATGTTTCACCTCGAAAAGATCGAGCATACCCAACGGCATTAAGCGCGATCGTTCAACAGTTAGAAGCTCGTAACCTTAACCTTCCGGTTCTGGTGCGTTTCCCACAAATTTTGCACCAACGTGTTCACAGTATCTGTGATGCTTTTAATCAAGCAATAGAAGAATGCGATTATCCGAATCAATATTTGTTGGTTTACCCCATAAAAGTAAACCAACAAAAAGAAGTCGTGGATGAAATTCTTGCCAGCCAAGCCGAGCTAGAAACGAAGCAGCTCGGCCTTGAAGCTGGAAGTAAACCGGAGCTTTTGGCGGTACTGGCTATGGCTCAGCAAGCCAGTTCGGTGATTGTGTGTAATGGTTATAAAGATAGAGAATATATTCGCTTAGCATTAATTGGTGAAAAGCTCGGTCATAAAGTTTTCATTGTGTTAGAAAAACTATCGGAACTGGAGCTGGTGCTTAAAGAGGCGAAAAGCCTTGGTGTTAAACCTCGCTTGGGGCTACGTATTCGCTTAGCTTCACAAGGGGCGGGGAAATGGCAGTCGAGTGGTGGAGAAAAATCAAAATTTGGTTTAGCCGCGGCGCAAGTATTAACCGTGATTGAACGCCTAAAAGCCGAGCAACAGCTAGACGCTTTACAACTGGTGCATTTTCACCTTGGTTCACAAATGGCCAATATCCGCGATGTCAGAAATGGCGTCAATGAAGCTGCTCGTTTTTACTGTGAATTAAGAGAGCTTGGTGCGCATATTGATTATTTTGATGTGGGTGGTGGCTTGGCGGTCGACTATGACGGAACGCGTAGCCAGTCCTCAAACTCAATGAACTATGGTTTGCAGGAGTATGCCCGTAACATTGTGAATGTTGTGGCGGATATGTGTAGCCTTTATGAACAGCCGAAACCTATCATTATTTCAGAGTCTGGTCGTTCGATTACTGCTCATCACGCGGTATTAATTACCAATGTGATTGGAACCGAGGCTTATAGCCCAGAGACGATTTGTGAACCTGATGATGACGCCCCATTATTGATGCAAAACATGTGGCGTAGTTGGGAAACATTACGTGAAGGGACGGATGCACGAGCTTTAATTGAGATTTACAACGATACACAAAGTGATTTATCCGAGGCACATACGCTATTTGCATCTGGGGTGATAAACTTGCCTCATCGAGCATGGATGGAGCAGTTATCACTACGCATTTATCATGAACTTCGTTTGAAAATGAGTACAAAAAACCGCTTCCATCGTCCTATTTTAGATGAATTACACGAGCGATTGGCGGATAAGTTTTTTGTTAACTTTTCTCTTTTTCAATCGTTACCAGATGCATGGGGTATTGATCAGGTTTTTCCTGTGTTACCTCTGTCGGGGTTAGAAAATGTCGAAGATAGACGAGCGGTGATGTTAGATATTACTTGCGACTCAGACGGCGCGATTGAGCAATACGTCGAAGGGCAGGGAATTGAAACAACGTTACCCGTTCCCGCGTGGTCAAAAGATACACCCTATCTGATGGGTTTTTTCTTAGTTGGAGCGTATCAGGAAATTTTAGGTGATATGCATAACCTATTTGGGGATACTCATAGTGTTGTGGTTCAGATCAATGATCAAGGCGAATCAGAGATTACCTTTATTAATGAAGGGGATACTGTTGAAGACATGATGCGTTATGTGCATATTGATGTGGATGCCATTCGTACCAATTACCGACAGTTAGTGAGTCAGCGAGTCGCTGAGCAAGAACAAGCAACCGTACTGGCTGAATTAGAACAAGGCCTGAGTGGTTACACTTATTTAGAGGATTTTTAAATGAATGATTTGTTTACGAAAACTGATTATTCACTCTACTCCAATGCGATGACTTTTGTCCGTCGTCCCTATGTGAGAAACCCCGTAGATACTGAAGCAGATGTCGTTGTGCTTGGGGTTCCGTTGGATATGGCGACATCTGGTCGCCCCGGAGCAAGAATGGGGCCGGATGCGATTCGTCGCGCATCGGTGAATTTAGCTTGGGAAGGAAAAAAATTCCCTTGGGAATTTAATTTATTTGAGCAAACTAAGGTCATTGATGCTGGTGACTTAGTGTTTGATTGTGGTGATGCGGAAGATTTTACTTACCGTTTAGAAGCCGCTGCTAATGAAATAGTGAAAAGTGGTAAAACGCTACTCGCATTAGGGGGCGATCATTTCATCACCTTACCTATTTTGCGTGCTTATGCGAAACATGTTGGTGAAATGGCATTAATTCATTTTGATGCCCATACCGATACTTATGCTAATGGCAGTGCTTATGATCATGGAACGATGTTTTATCATGCGCCCAAAGAAGGGTTGATTTCACCAAAGCATTCAGTACAAATTGGCATTCGAACAGAATATAAGCAAGAAGGGCATGGCTTTAATGTGATTAACGCCATGCAAGCCAATGACATGCCTGTTGAGGAGATTGTAGAGCGGATTCGTCATATTGTTGCAGATAAACCGGTTTATTTGACCTTTGATATTGATTGTTTAGATCCTGCGTTTGCTCCTGGAACGGGGACCCCTGTGTGTGGCGGTTTAAATTCTGATAAGATTTTAAAAATTATTCGCGCACTCAAAGGCATTAATATCGTCGGGATGGATGTGGTAGAAGTCTCTCCTCCTTATGATCACAGTGAGGTGACCGCATTAGCGGGAGCAACGATTGCCTTAGAACTGCTGTATGTTTGGGCATCTCGCCAGCCGGCGGAATAACGAGATCTTGTTCGATGGATCAAAACCGAGCTTGTAGAGGCTCGGTTTTTTTATACACTTTTTATAATAACCCTCGCCACTCGCATTTGGGGCGAAAACGGAAGTCAATCGTTCGCTATTTTCATACATAGGTTTGTTACGTTCATTTACATAACGAACAAAATATAGGTCGAGAAACAGGGTAATCTAAGGTCTATCATTTATTTTTTGCATAATTTAGGGATACCGATTATGAAAAATTTTAAGCCAATCGTGTTGTCTACGATAGGGTTGTCTTTTCTTCCAATCACCAGCCATTCAGCACCTATTGTGGTCCCTAACCCACCTCAACTTTCAGCAAAAGGGTATGTCTTGCTCGACTACTACACAGGACAGGTATTGGTTGAACATAACGCTCATGACAAGCTCAATCCCGCGAGCTTAACGAAATTGATGACTTCCTATGTGGCTGGGCAAGCGATGCAGCAGGGGAAGATTAGCCCGGATGATCAAGTGAGCATTAGCCATAACGCTTGGGCTAAAAATTTTCCAGATTCCTCAAAAATGTTTATTGAGGTAGGAAAAGAAGTCAACATGATGGACTTGTATCGTGGGCTGATTGTTCAGTCTGGTAATGATGCGAGTGTTGCCATTGCCGAACATGTTGCGGGCTCAGAAAATGCGTTTGTCGCTCTCATGAATTCATGGGCTAAAAATTTAGGGTTGGATAACACTTCTTTTACCAACCCTCATGGTTTAGATAGCGATGGACAATATAGTACGCCTTACGATATTGCCAAACTGGGTCAAGCCATCATTCGTGATCTACCGGAAGTTTATCCTCTCTATAGCGAAACAGCCTTCTCCTATAACGGAATTACACAATATAACCGGAATGGATTATTGCGTGATCGCAGCCTGAATGTGGATGGAATAAAAACAGGCTTTACCCGTGGCGCAGGTTACAGTCTGGCAACTTCAGCGACCCATGGGAACATGCGTTTACTCTCGGTCGTGATGGGCACTACGAGCCAGAAATTAAGAGAGTCAGAGAGTAAACAATTACTGAGTTATGGCTTTCGATTTTTTGAAACTCTTTCACCACATCAGAAGAATGCCGTGATAGAGCACGCTAGGATATGGATGGGCAAACAAGATCAAGTGGCTGTCGGGGTAGCCCAAACCACCTATTTAACCGTGGTTAAAGGGGAGTTATCGAAGCTTAGTGGTGTTATTGAGCTAGATAAAGATCTACAAGCCCCCTTGAAGCAAGGAGAGGTGGTTGGCAAAGTGATTTATCAAGTAGAGGGCCGTCAAGTTGGAGAAGCATCACTCATCGCATTGGAAAGCGTGGAAGAGGGGAATTGGTTTAAGCGTCTGCTAGATAGTCTCAAACGTTTATTTGTCCGTTGGTTTTAACTTTCATTGAGTAGAGATAGGTTTCTCACCATAAGAAATCGTTCAGGAGGATGGAAGAGTGATGCAACAAAACGAGATCAGGCTTCCAAAAAAAATTGCTTGAAGGTTTCTAAACAGAGCCTTACCTATCACTGACATCGCTTCGGTCTCTTTTTGAGAGCCTGATAGGCCAATGTGTCTATGAAATAAACGGAGCAAAAGAAGAATGGAGTTTAACGCTGAAGATCGCCAAGCGTTGTACAATGTATGGATGTCACAAAAGGCAAAAATGCATTTAACCCAGATGGAAATGGCAAAGCGTCTTCATGTCAGTCAAGTCGAGTTCTCACACCTTTTACGGGGCGATGTTCCATTATCGATGGCTTTTATCACCCAATTCTGTCGCCATCTTCATGTCGAACCTCACACGATTTTACCCAGCTTAAAGCAAGGGATGCAGGGAGAATCGCAAGTGATTAGCTTGAAAAATCGAGTGATCATTGATGGCGAAATCCAACAGGTATCCATTGAAGGAAACCAAGTGATTATTGACTATATTCATTATACATAGCCGATGATGTACTGGTCGGCTATCCATAATAATGCATTGGCACCAGTGATGGATTGACCTCAATAACAGGGAGAATGATGTTGTTGAGGTCTTATATTTTGGGTGATGATGACTTATTATTGGATAATAATCTCAACCCGACGATTTTTATTTCTTCCTTCTGGTGTGGTATTTGTTGCTATGGGTTCTCGTTCTCCTCGCCCTTCATCTTTTATTCTATGGTAAGGAATGTTCTTATTAATAAGATAATGCACAATTGCTTTTGCTCGCATTTCAGACAGTGTTTGGTTATAGGATTCTGGACCGATAGAATCCGTATGACCAATGATGTTTACAGTAGAATTAGGTGTCGAATATAAAAAACTAACCACATGGTTAAGTTCATTTTCTGCCTTATCATCAAATGTTGTTTTCCCAAAATCAATATTGCTAATTAAGTAAACTTTCTGTTTTTTTATGATTTCCAACTTTTTATCTGGAATGATTGTAATATTATTTTCATTATTGGTTTCTTTTATGGGGGCTGTCTTTTTTGTTAAATAATGAGTGGGGAATGAATATTTAAACCCAAGCATTAACACGTTTGAATCAAGGTCGGTGAATGGATGGTTTATATTGTTAACTCTTTGATATTCAAGTCTTATTGAGGAGTTTTTTGTGGCGAGATAATCAAAGCCAATGGCACTGTGAACTCGATAGTCATCAATATTTTTACTGCTTACACTGACTAAACCTAACTTAGAAAATATCCGAATTTTTGGTGTGATATCAAAGTAAAAGGTAGGAGATAGTGACAATTGAGTGATCTTTTCTTTATTTAAACTTTTAATGTTAAAGTTACCCAGATCTGTGTAATCCACTTCCAAAGAAATCCAGTCTCTGAAATCATACCCAAGGAAAAGACCTACTGATGAATTTTCATCAGTACAATTTATATTGCTTGAACAAGCATAATTTAACCAAGATTTACCCATTTTAGCACCGATATAACTATTGGATAGTACAGGGAAGGCGGTTAGCGATAATAATATGGTGTTGATGATTTTTTTCAATATTACTTTCATTCTTCGTTGATTCATTATTTTAGATAAATATATGAGTAAAGATATCCATTAATCGGTATCTACAGTCAGTATCATCCCGTGGTCATTAACTTATGGACGTTAATTAAAAGCTCACCACTAAAAGGAAACCTTTTTTAGTATTGTCTGAAATTTTTTGTAATGTAAAGCCATATCAAAGGGCGATATTTATCGGTTAAAGTGTTAGTGAATTGTATCGGTTGGTGTCTTTTTTGTTGCATTTTGTTTGATTTTTAATGCTAAAAACAAAAAAATATCATCTATCTCAATTTTTGTTGATTTCGTTTCTTTAAGTAAATTTGGAATAGATCAAATTAGTTCGACTTCGCTTATCATCTAAAATTAATTTATTTTTTGGGTTTTTGTTCTGTTATTTTTAAATAATTAGCCTCTATTGCCGAAAATGTTGAGTTTACATGGTGATTGTTCTGTTGTTTAATCTCCCTGCTCAAGCAGTGGTCATTGGATTATCTGCGACATGAAAAATCATATTTAGAGGTTAAAAATGAATAAGCTTATGAAAAAAAGTCTAGCCGCTTCCATCATCAGTGGGCTATTTATGGCATCGACAAGCTTTGCTGCAACAGAGTCTGGTGTTGCCGGTGGAACCATCACATTTAATGGCTCTGTGACGGACACAACCTGTAATGTCACCACTAACAGTGGTCAAGATTTCACGGTTAACTTGGCTCCGATTTCTATCGATGAGATCAAAGCTCCAGGAGTGGCTTTATCTGGTTCAAAACAGTTTTCAATGATGGTTTCGGGTTGTACTGGGTATGTTGCTAGCAGCAATTCAGCTCAAGCCTTACAAATCACCTTCACGGGCGCAAATGTTTCTGCGGACGAAGTTTACCTTGAGAATAATGGTGGTACAGCAGAAGGTGTGGGTATCGTTATCACTGATGGATCAAACATCTACCCTCTAAATAAAGCGATTGCTACTTCGTTGAAAACCACTTCATCTGATGGTGAATTTTATGACCAAGATGCAGAAGGTACGCTGAGCTTCTTCGCTAACTACTACAATTATGCGGGTGAAGATGCGGTAACAACGGGTTCTGTTATTACGAATGCAACTTATACGTTTAGTTACGAGTAATTTGATGGTGGGAGGAGGTTGCTCCTCCTTCACTTTAAGGGCAAATGATGAAAAAACTGCTTCTATTGATAATAAGCATGATGGCATCTGTATGTGATGCAAGTGTTGTGGTTAATCGTACTCGAGTTATTTATCAGGAGGGGGCGAAAGAAACTTCATTTCAGCTTTTAAATAAAAGTAAAACGACACACTTAGTTCAAGCATGGATTGACAATGGAGATGCAGAGGCGCCACCGGAAGAAATAAAAACCCCCTTTGTTATTTTACCGCCGATCGTAAAAATAGCAGGAGAGAGTGGCCAGGTAATGAAAATTCAAGGTGACGAAACCTTGATGGACTTACCTAAAGATCGAGAATCTGTCTTTTGGGTTAACATTCTAGATATTCCTCCTTTACCTCAAACGACAAGTCAAGAAGGTGGGAATTATTTACAAGTCGCGCTGAGAACTCGGATTAAACTTTTTTATCGACCAAAGGGGTTGCTGCTGTCTAAATCATTTATGAATGAAAATTTACAAGTCAACGATTCATATAATTGTCTTGATAATCGGTCTCCCTTTTATATGAGTATTGTAAAAATAGAAGAAAAATCAAATAACATCTTAGAAAATGCAATTATGATTCCTCCATTCTCATGCCAGAAAGTCGAAGGAATTACATTTAATAACGAAAGCCACTATAAAATTTCTTGGCTTGATGACTATGGTAGTTATCAAGTTACTTATTTATAATTATATGTCATTCCAGGTTTCTCATGTATAAGAATTGGTATTGGTTATATTTACTATTATTGATGAATTCTCTTTATACTTATGCTGATTCTTTTAATACAAGTTTTTTAGTCGGAAATGCGGCAGCAAGCAAATGGAATTCAGAGATTGAAATAGAACCTGGATATTATGATTTTAATCTATATATCAATGAGCGCTGGCTTGGTGTCTATTCTATTTACGTAAAAGAGGGCACCAGAAATAGTGTCTACTTCCGTGAGCAAGATCTCATTGAGTTTGGACTTAAACTTGAACGCTACCCTAATACGTCAATATCTAATACTTCTGGTTATATTAATATCGAACCTATTCTTGCCGGAGGAAGTTTTGACTTCGACCCTAACGAATTTAACCTTCACCTAACAATTCCACAAGCTTATATTGAAAATGATGATCCAAACTGGGTCACTAAAAATAATTGGGATCCCGGTATTAATGGGCTATACATTAACTATCATGCTAACTATTTTAATAATTATGAAAAAAATTCAAATCAATACAATGAAAGTTTATTTCTGTCATTGACTTCTGGGCTTAACCTATTGGGTTTCCATTTTGTCGATGTCGGGTCTATTACTTCAGATTCTGGTTTGGATGACGCTGCTTATATGAATACGTATCGTTATGTTGAAAAACCGATACTGAGTTGGGATTCCGTGTTGCGAATTGGAAAGCAGCCTTCATCAACTGGGTACTTTGATTCTATTAAGTATACTGGTGTCTCCTTACGCAAGGATATGCGCATGTTACCCGATAGTTATGGCCGCTATATGCCTGTCATTCGTGGTGTTGCTGCTGAGAATGCGATTGTAACGATTAAACAAGATGGCCGAGTTCTGGAAAGGATTAATCTTCCTGTTGGTGAATATTATATTGATAATCTAATGCCGACAGGTTCTCGTTCCGACCTTGAAGTGACGTTAAGTTACAGTAGTGGTAGAACGGAATCTTTTATTGTTCCTTATTCCACCATTTCCGGAATGTTGAGAGAAGGAAGCTCTGACTATAACATTAATATTGGACATGTCGAAGATGTAGGTAATGATGATGCCTTTATTCAAGGTGAGTATACTCGTGGAATTAATAACTATTTAACTGGCTATATGGGGATCACTTTAGCAGATAATTATCAATCTTACTTGCTTGGAAGCTCTATCTCGATACCTAAAGTTGGCTCGTTTTCATTAGATGTAGAGCAGAGTTTTTCTGATTTGGATTATCTTGGAAGTTATCAAGGTCAAAAAATTAACATCTCTTATAGTAAATACTTTTCAACTAAGACTAACTTAACATTAGCTAGCTATTTTTATAAAACAGATAACTACTTATCTTTGCAAGAATCATTGAAATTAAAAGATCAGCTAGATGATTTTTATTTAACGAGTCGAGTAAAGGAAAGCTATAATTTAAATTTAAGTCAGCCAATCGGTAAGGGTCAGTTATATTTTGACGGTTATTTTTCTAGAAAAAATGGGATGCGATCATTTGATAAACAATTTAATTTAACCTATAACCAGACGATAGACCGTGTGCATTATTCATTAACTCTTGGGCGTTCATATACCAATTATGAATATTTTAATCGTGAATCGACCGAGCAAGAAAACAGAATTGGGGTATCTATTTCAATGCCGCTTGCTATTTTTGATAACTCAATGACACTCACAAGCAGACTTTCTGTGATTGATGATAAGTATCGTTCTGGTGATGTTATCTTAAGTGGCTATGAAGACGATTTAACTTATAGTTTTAATGTTGGTCATGATAAAGAATCAAAGTCTTACCTCAGTGCTTATGCTTCTTATCAAGCGTCTAAGATGTACATTAATGGTAGTTATTCAGAATCAGAAAGTGCTCGTCAAGTTGCATTCGGAGCAAGTGGCAGCCTTGTGGCTTATGAAGGTGGCGTATTAGCCACATCACAAAGTGGTAATAACTTTGTCATCATTGATACGCCGGGAATCGAGGGGGCGGTTGTTAATAATGATAAAAATACGGTGACCAACAGTGATGGGCAAGCCATTGTCGCAACTGCTTCACCGTATCGTAGAAATACCTACACGGTTCAACACGATGATGAACAAGGGAATGTCAACGGGAATGTGAAATATTTAGTACCTTTACGTGGCACTATTTCAAAAGTTAGCTACGAGACGGATACCGATAAACGCTTTATTTTCCAAGTTACAGGCAGTGATGGTCGAGCGCTTCCTTTTGGTTCCGATGTGTTTAATGAAAAACAAGAGTCGATTGGTTATGTTTTACAGGGTGGAAAAATGACCTTTAGAGCGGCTTCTTTACCAAATCAAGTGTCGATCCAGTACTTAAAAAATGGGGCGTTAGTTGAATGCCAAGTTGACTTGCACACTGATGAAGAGAATAAACTATGTTTTTAATGATGATGATAAAAAAGTTTAAGCGATTGTTGCTCAGTGTGTGGCTACTTACCCTTCCCGTTGGAGTCTATGCTGGTGTTATTACGGATACTTGCACCGCTGGTGGGGCAATTATTTCCAGTGAACCTTATTCTGCGACAACGAACATTGATATTTCACCGATGTTTACCTTTTCTGATCATTACTCCGTGAGTTTGCGCACCAGTTGGAGCGGCAGGATGTGGTGTGGTATTGGCGAATTACTCGATGATGTTTATTATTATTCACCGATTCAAGGTGCTCCTGATGGAACGTATATTGGTTTTTTTAACGCTGCAACAGGGGATATGACTACATTCCATGTGACTGTTGAACCAGAAAAAAGCTATGAAGGGGTCAATGGTTTGCCGGGAAGCCACTCTTTAGGTTATCAGGTAAATTATACGGTGACGTTTACTCTAGTAGAAAGTGCGCCGAGTGGGAGTACACTGATTACGACAGAGAATAATATGGTGACAATTGGAGCCATCGCATCGAGTGGACAAAAGCGGTCAGATAGCGCGGCTTATGAGGTATGGAGTTCAAATAATTGGGGGAAAAAACGTTGGCTGACTTATCAGAATTTAAATATAACCTTTAATATCACTAATACGACTTGTAGTACTCAAAATCAAACTGTTAATTTACCCGAAACATCAATTGATGCGATTCGTCATGGGCGGGCGGCGAGAAAACCCTTTATTTTGGAGTTTCAGTGTTCAGGTACAATTAATAATTTAGCGACTCGTAATGTACAAAGTTGGCTTTATAGTGCGGATAGAGTAGGCGATATTGGACAGGGTTATGTATTGCGTAACCCTCAATCAACAGCAAAAGATATCGGAATTGTATTAACGGATTATTTTGGAAGGCCAGTTAAACTCTCTGATAGTATGGCAAGTGCTAACAATGCTGACATTATTTTGGAGATAAAAAAAGGAAAAGTATTTCAAACGAAACCGGATGAAGCGTATGTGTTTGCTACTTATGCGATTTATGGTGAGGATCCTAAACCGGGTAGCATTACAGCAACGGCAGTCGTTGTGATTAATTATGATTAGTCATGGATTATTAATCTATTCAACAATAAAAAAGCGCCGATGGCGCTTTTTTATTGATCAATAACACAAGTTATCATAGGAGCATGGCGATTTGAAATTAATAGAGTATTATCCGTTATTTTTTCAAAAGAAAGATGGCGTGTATTTCCTAATGCTAGGGTGGGGAGATAATGGTAAATAAAATCCTCACTAATATTATCATTATATAAATTTGTGATGTCTTTAATTTCAACGTGATAATTTCTATTATCTATATATTTATAGTTAAAACTTTGTCTTTTATTGATAAAGGATGGTTGCCCATTTAGTTCTGCTTTTCCAGAAATATATAGTTCTCCTCTCCTATTTTTATGGAATGTCATAACTAGATCGACATCCATAGAAAACTTCTCATTATTTTGTTCTGTTATATAGTTAAGTGTCGTTCGGCAAGTTTCTGAAAAATAAATGGTAGATTGATAGTAAAAGTAACCCGCCAGTATGGATGCGGAACAGGTTGCCGCTAGGGATACCCCAAATTTTAAATTGTTCATTTATTATCCCATATATAATGATAGTAGTTTTTACAGGCTATAATTTCATCATCATCTTTTAAACATTTTGAAAGGAATAATCGTCCTGGATTTCCGTAATATAAACTATTTTGCCCAGAAACGAAGAAGACTTCATCTTGCTCACAGCTTTCTTGACTATTTGCGATTTTTGTTTCTGTAAGATGAACTAAAAATTCTTTCACTTGCGGAGAGCTGGATTGAAAATTATAAAGTTTACAACTTTCTATCGTACCAAGATAATATGTATTCATTATTGAATTTTTTGAAAAAAATTGATGGGAACTTAAAGTTGAAATAATGGCTACACCTATAATTGTGGCTATTTTTAGCAAGTTAGACTGTTTTTTTCTTTTAGTCAAAGGGTGGAGTATTTCGGGGGAGGCGGTGATTGGGATATTTTCTACTGTAAGCTTTTCTATAATAACGTTATCACTTAGCATGAAACCAACTTTAGGTATGGTAATTATTATTTCGTTGTTTTCCATTTGTTGTAGTAGTACTTTTCTGAGTTGACTTATATATTGATTGAGTGAACTGTATGAACCTTTGAGCCCAAACTTATCCCAGGCCTCAGTCAGTAAAATATCTTTTTCTATTGGTGAACCTTGATGTTTAATCAAAAGTTCTAGAAGTCGGTTAGCCGTTGGTGTTAATGAAATAGATTCATCATCGGAAGGGGAATCTATTCGACGTAGTGTCCCATCACTTGAGTTATAAAGTACAACATTATTAATTAGTGTTTTCATTTTCCATATTTAATCCATGTGAATGAATTTTATTATAGCAAGTTTCTGATTATCAACAAAAGATCTTGTTTTAATATTTGAAAATTTATCCTGAAATGTCAAACTAATCTATAATAATTCTTATTACATAGGTGATTTATGTGAGCGAGTTATTAGATTCTTACTGGGTTATTCACCAGAAAAACGCCTGTTTTTAGTCTTTCTAAAGAGTAACCTGCCCTAGTAACGCTTTATCGAGATCTTACTATCACACTGTCATTTTTTTAGTTATAACCAATAAAAAAAATATAAAAAACAGGATTAAACACTGAATATAACATTAATGTCTTTATAAGGTTCTATTTGTAGGGGGTTTCCGATACTTTGTTCATCACAAAATGAACACACAAAAAGTGTGTCGACTGTCTTCAAATTGTTAGGTAATACGCATGAATCGCTCAATTGTAAACTCTCATATCATCAATAAGATCAGAGCCACGATACCTTTCTTCCGTGGGTTAAAATTTGAACCGATTGTTGAATTGGATAACCTTTCGACGGTGGCCTATGAAATGCTATCTTTGTGTGATATTGAGATTGATGTTGAAGAAAGCTTTAATTCTTTAGATATGAATAAAAAACGGGTTCTTTTTAATCAACAACTGAATCTCATTAATATTATTAATGAGCAGAGAGTCTTTATTAATTTATCCATAACTGAGCTTCTTCGCAGTGATTTTATCTTGGAAATTAAACGAGCGAATATTGTTCCAGCAGCATTATCGATTGAGTTACAGAACTTACCGGATATTTATCAATTTACTGATATAGAGCTGAATGAGTTTAAGTATCAAGTCAAAAAATTGCAGGCTCTTGGGGTTGAACTTTGGTTGGATGATCTTGACGAGGAACTTATTGACTACTTTTTCCATTTGGATGTTGTTTTTTATGGAGGAAAGATTGATAAAGAAACGTTCTGGTCATTACGTAAAAATAAGAAACTGCTTAATTTCTTGATTATGCGTTGTAATCTGATATGCGATAAGGTTCTTATTGAAGGTATAGAAAACGATTCAGATCTAAAACTGGTTCGTGCAACCAAAGCCGATTATGCACAGGGTTTTTATTGGCCTGCTATTTGTTGCTTTGATGACGCTGATGGTTATTCTTTAGACGAAGCCGCATAATTTTACGTATCAGCCAATGAATAACAAGATTAGCGTTAACCAACGCTAGGAATGAGAACGGCATTAAGTGCTCAATAAATTGTTCGGTAATTATCCTATTTGATGTCTATCTATACTGAATGGTGTGTTTCTTAACCATTTGATTGATTGAAGTAAATTTTTTATTGACCTGGCTGCTGAATGCGTTAAAGTACGCCTCGTTCCCAAGACAAACAGGGAATAGATAGTGTGAGCCTATAGCAATACGCGTTGCCCTGGTGGTGAAATTGGTAGACACAAGGGATTTAAAATCCCTCGACTTTCGAGTCGTGCCGGTTCAAGTCCGGCCCGGGGCACCATCTATCGAGATACAATAAAGGCGCGTTGGCAGAGTGGCCATGCAGCGGATTGCAAATCCGTGAACCTCGGTTCGACTCCGGGACGCGCCTCCATCCTCTTTTTATTATCAAAACTTCCTATTTTGCATTCAATCATTGTTACTGAATATTCTCTTTTTCTCTTATTGCATTTTTCGGATTGAATCAGTCATTTTTACTACCTGATTGCTACATTGCTATACAAAAACCTCATTAATTCCATTTTTATACATTTTTATTGCATAAAAATGCCTTCGTAGTAGTATTAGCCATAATTGACAATTAATGCAGTATATGAGCATGAATATCCGAATTGATGGCATAAATAAGTCTTATGGTACAACTCAAGTATTAAGTGATATCAGTTTTGAGTGTGCGAAAGGAGAAACTCTCGTTTTACTTGGCCCCAGCGGTGCAGGAAAGAGTTCTCTGCTCCGAGTACTTAATTTGTTAGAAATGGCTGACAGTGGTCGACTACATATCGCTAATCAATCTTTTGATTTTTCTCAGAAACCTTCAGAACAACAAGGCTTAGCATTACGCCGAAAAGTTGGAATGGTATTTCAGCAGTACCATCTATGGCCGCACATGACAGTAATGGAAAATCTGATTGAAGCGCCAATACAAGTCGCGGGTTTAGATAAAGCACAAGCGAAGAAACAAGCGCTTGAAATTCTCACCACATTGCAGTTATCCGATAAAGCCGATGCTTGGCCGTTGCAGCTTTCTGGTGGTCAGCAACAGCGAATTGCCATTGCTCGGGCATTAATGATGAAGCCTGATGTCTTATTATTTGATGAACCAACCGCCGCACTGGATCCTGAGATTACAAATCAAGTCGTCAAAATAATTCAAGAATTAAGTGGCACAGGAATAACCCAAGTTGTTGTGACACATGAAGTTGATTTTGCAAAGAAAATTGCCAGTCATGTACTGTATCTAGAGAAAGGCCAAATGATAGAATATGGCACTCATGATGCATTTATTCATCCGCAAACTCAGCAGTTTGCCGATTACTTAAAACATTAGTTTCCTCTGGCGGTAATTTGCCAGTACCGCAGCACAATTGGAGTATTGCAATGAAAAAAATCCTGTTAGCGTCTTTGATTGGTTTGGCCTCGGCAAGCGCGAATGCGCAGCAAGAGATCAAGTTTGTGATGGAAGCGACATACGCACCGTTTGAATTTGTGGATGAAAATAACCAGATTCAAGGGTTTGATGTCGATTTAGCGAATGCCCTATGCCATCAACTGGAAGCCAAATGTAGTTTTCATAATCAAGCATTCGACAGCCTCATTCCTGCGTTGAAATTTAAACGATACGATGCCGCTATCTCGGCAATGGATATTACGGACGCTCGTTTAGAGCAAGTGAATTTCTCCCATCCTTATTACGACAACTCAGCAGCCTTTGTATCACTTTCAGGTAAAATTACCGATCAAGCTGCTTTGAAAGGGAAGCGCGTTGGCGTTCAAAACGGTTCCACTCACCAAAGTTATTTGCTAGAGCAATTGCCTGATGTGGTTGCTGTACCATACTCGAGTTATCAAGATGCATTTATTGATATGAAAAATGGCCGTATTGATTCCGTTTTTGGTGATACTGCCGTTGTTGCTGAGTGGTTTAAAGGCGACAGCAACCTCACTTATGTGGGTGAGCATGTGACGAACGCTCAATACTTTGGCAATGGTTTTGGAATTGCGGTCAATAAAGACAACCAAGCGTTATTAGAGCAATTAAATACGGCACTGAGCGCTGTAAAAGACAATGGGGTGTACGCTACTATCTTTGCCAAGTATTTTGGAAAATAAGATGGTGTTAACGGGCTATTCTTTATCTCTTGTACAAGCAAGCTGGATGACGCTACAAATTGCGTTCGCCAGCTTGCTGGTAGGGTTACTGCTGGCTTTGCTGTTTGCGAGTGGCGAAATGGCAAAGTTCAAAATGATCCGGTGGCCGACGACACTCTTTGTTATGGTGATACGCGGCTTACCTGAATTATTGGTTGTGTTGTTTATCTATTTTGGCTCCACTCAAGTTCTCTTTCTTATTACTGGCGAGTTTATTGAGATCAGCCCCTTTGTTTCTGGGGTTATTGCTTTGTCATTGATTTTTGCCTCTTATGCTGCTCAGACCTTACGTGGGGCTTTGAAGGCGGTTGATAGAGGACAACGTGAGGCGGCTAGTGCATTAGGTATATCATCTAGCCATACTTTTTTTCGTATTGTGCTACCTCAAGCGGTTCGACATGCGCTACCTGGGCTAATGAACCAGTGGTTAGTACTGCTAAAAGATACGGCTTTGGTCTCACTTATTGGGGTGACCGATTTACTTAAGCAGGCACAGCTGACGTCTGCTGCGACTCATGAATCATTCACTTGGTATGCAACGGCAGCCGCTGTGTATCTGGTGATCACTTTGATTACTCAGCGTGCTGTGAAAGTGATTGATAAAAAGTTTTCCGTACAGGGAATGAGTTCAAGTGAAGGAGTGACTGCGTGAAAGAACAGCATCTCTGGCAGTTGTTAGAAGGGTTAGTAACAAGCTTACAACTGACCGCGGCATCGTTATTGGTTGGGTGTTTGTTATCATTACTCATGACCGTTTCTCTTATCATGCGAACACCTTTGTTGCATTGGATTAGCCGAGCCGTGATTACGCTCTTTACTGGAACTCCTCTGCTTGTACAAATATTTTTAGTGTATTACGGCCCCGGCCAATTTGAATGGATCCGCGAAAGTATTTTATGGGTATGGCTGAGTCAGCCATGGTTTTGTGCGATGGTTGCGTTGGCACTCAATACTGCTGCATATAGCTCACAGTTGTTTAAAGGTGCATTTAATGCAATCCCAAGTGGACAATGGCAAGCTTGTCGAGCTTTAGGGATGAATAAAGTGTCAACACTGCGTGTTTTATTGCCGTATGCGCTTCGCCGTGCAGTGCCAGCCTATTCCAACGAAGTGATCTTGGTATTCAAAGGCACTTCGCTTGCCAGTACGATTACTATTATGGATCTGATGGGGTTTGCACAGCGGATCAACGCTCAAACTTACGATACATTAACCGTATTTGGTGTGGCAGGGCTTTTTTATCTTACGGTTAATGGGTTACTGACATTGGTATTTCGCCAAATAGAGAGAAAAGCTTTGGCATTTGAGGAATATTAAAAAAGAGACGAGGTCAGCTATTGGATCTCCTCATTTATTCCTTATTTTCAAAAAAAAATCCCTCGATTTTAATCGAGGGATTTTTTTAAGTATCTTTGATTGTGCCGCCTAGAAAGTTTTTGTCAACAGGTGGAGGCCAGTAATAGCTGGCCTGATGAATCAAATATTAATGATAACGTGCTTGTTCGGTTCTTAAGCCTTGGATCAAGCTGACACACATCAGCAGTAAAACAAAACTAAACGGTAGAGCTGTAGCGACAACGCCAGATTGAAGAGCCTGCAGAGCTTCTGACCCTCCGACCCACAACATAACGGCGGCGATAGCGCCTCCGATTGTGGCCCAAAAAATACGTTGTAGCACAGGAGCATCGACTTTTCCGCCAGCGGTAATACTGTCAATCACTAGGGATCCTGAGTCGGCAGAGGTGATAAAGAAAATCAAGATCAATACAATCGACATGATAGAAATCGTACTGCCTAAGGGTAATTGTTCATAAACATGGAACAGCGTTAATGAAATATCCGTCAGCCCATTGGCACCCAATTCACCGATCTGATTTGAGACTTGATCAAGGGCAACACCACCAAAGACAGCCATCCAGACCAGAATGAGCAGGGTCGGAATAAAAACAACGGCGAGAATAAATTCACGAACGGTTCGTCCTCTTGATACTCGTGCGATAAACATGCCGACAAATGGTGACCATGAGATCCACCACGCCCAGTAGAAGACGGTCCAACCATGCATCCAGATTTCATCCTCTCGACCATGCGGATTACTTAAAGGAATGATATTTTCAATATATGCCATGAATGTGTCAGGAATGGATTGAAGTGTGGTATCAAAGCTGACAATGATCATAAAAATCAGTAGTGCAAAAGCAAATAGCATGTTGATGTTACTGAGTACTTTTACACCACCATTGATCCCTCGAAATACAGAGATAATGGCAATTAAGGTCACAAATACAATGACGGTAAATTGCATGCCGATGCCGCCATTCGTGCCAAAGATGTAGTTAATACCACTGGTGGCTTGTTGAGCTCCCAACCCTAATGAGGTGGCGAGTCCAAACAAGGTGGCCAATACGGCCATAATATCAATGATGTGTCCTAGCCACCCCCAAGCGCGATCACCAAAAATAGGGTAAAACACGGAACGAATAGAAAGAGGAAGCCCTTTGTTAAAGGCAAAGAAACCCAGTGATAAAGCAACGATGGCATAAATTGACCACCCATGAATTCCCCAGTGGAAGAGGGTAGCCCCCATGGCTAAAGATTTCGCTTCAGGAGTATTGGCTGCCACATTAAATGGGGTTCCCCACCAGTTAGTATAATAGGCGGTAGGCTCTGCCACACTCCAGAACAACAAACCAATCCCCATTCCCGCGGCAAAAAGCATTGAGAGCCAGGATAGGCGTGAATGATCCGGTGTCGCTTCTTTCCCTCCTAAGCGAATTTTACCCAAGGGGGAGACCATCAAGACTAAAGCAAAAAATAAAAAGAAGTTAGTTATCCACATAAAGAAAGCATCAAATTCTTGAATGATGCTGTTTTTCAGAGTGTCGAGCACTTCTTTCGCTGTCGTGGGGCCGACCCAAATGACGGAAAGTAAGAAGAGAATGATCAATCCGGCGCTGATACCAAAAACAGGGTTATGAACGTCAAACCCCCATTTCTGCACGTTATCTTGTCCCACCCGATAGTCGGTGGTTTCTATACTGTATTTTTTTAATGCGTCTTCCATAGTATGACTCAATCGGTTTCGCATTCGTCACTTTTCTACTTTTAGAGAAGTGATGAATACGTTAAAGGTGAAGTAAATAATTAGAGTACAAATTATTTTCCATCGGTAATTATACCGTTGTTTCATTTTTTATCTAGAGTTTTATTAGGTTCCATTATTTTGATCGCGTTTTTATACATAAAAAAGATATGTACACGAATGGTTTGTTAGGGGGGCTAACTCGTACTGATACAAGGCTATGGGTCTGCAGAATTATGAATCAAGGTGGCTGGTTTTTTATTTTCCAAACTGTAAGTTAATGAAATACGTATAGGGCTTTCATGGCGTTAATTAGCGAAATAATGCTCTTGTACCCCTTTAGGGTAGTTTGAAGGGGTAATTGATTTACATCATTAACTCATTTTCTTTCATAACCAACAATTCTGACTTAATGATAAAGACAGTTACCTAGGAATCCGTATGAGCAAGTTGAAGCTAGTGATTATCGGTAATGGCATGGTTGGCCATCGCTATATCGAAGATCTTGTGGAGAAAATGGACACATCACAAGTTGATGTGACGGTTTTCTGTGAAGAACCTCGAATCGCTTATGATCGCGTCCATCTTTCCTCCTATTTTTCCCATCATACCGCCGAAGAATTATCACTGGTTAAAACGGGTTTCTATGAAAAGCATGGGATAACCGTACATGTTGGCGAACGAGCAATGAATATTAATCGTGAGCAGCGTGTTGTTTATTCTCAGACTGGGCGAGAAGTTCAGTATGATAAGTTGATTCTAGCAACGGGGTCTTATCCGTTTGTCCCTGCAATAAAGGGCAATGATAGTAAAGATTGTTTTGTTTACCGTACGATTGAAGATCTTAAAGCGATTGAAGCTTGTGCCCAAAAAAGCCGTAGTGGTGCCGTTGTCGGTGGCGGTTTATTGGGGCTTGAGGCCGCTGGTGCATTAAAAGCGTTAGGGGTGGAAACTCATGTCGTTGAATTTGCTCCAGTATTAATGGCCGAGCAGTTAGATCAGCAAGGCGGCCTGCAATTACGAAATAAAATTGAACGCATGGGCGTGCACGTTCATACCAGTAAAAATACCTTAGAAATTGTAGCGCAAGGTGAACAAGCACGTAATACCATGCAATTTGCGGATGGCTCGGCGTTGGAAGTTGACTTTATTGTCTTCTCCACGGGAATTCGCCCACAAGATAAACTTGCTCGTCAGATGGGATTAGAGATTGCTCCTCGCGGGGGGATTGCGATTAACGATCATTGCCAAACGTCCGATCCAGATATTTACGCGATTGGTGAGTGCGCCTCTTGGAATCAAACCTTTTTTGGCCTCGTCGCTCCCGGCTACAAAATGGCAACGGTAGCGGTTGATCATCTTGTGGGGAATGACAGTGTCTTTTCTGGTGCTGACATGAGTGCCAAGCTGAAACTGCTGGGTGTCAAAGTAGGTTCGATCGGTGATGCAAATGGGCGAACACCGGGCTGTAAAAGCTATGTGTATCAAAATGAAGAACAAGAAGTTTATAAACGAATTATTGTTTCGGAAGATGGTAAAACATTGCTGGGTGCCGTCATGGTTGGAGACACCTCCGATTATGGTGATTTATTGCAATTAAAGCTCAATGGTATTGAGCTGCCGAAACATCCCGACACCTTAATTCTGCCAGCTCACGCGGGTGCTGAAAAGCCCGCACTCGGTGCGGAGGCATTACCTGACAGTGCGGTCATTTGTTCTTGTTTTGATGTAACAAAAGCCAAAATTGCTCAAGCGGTTGCCGACGGGTGCCACACTTTAGCTCAAGTGAAACAAGCCACTGGTGCTGGAACCGGTTGCGGCGGATGCTTACCACTCGTTACCTCTGTACTAAATGCGGAGCTTGCGAAATCTGGGGTGGAAGTTAAAAATCACCTTTGTGAACATTTTGGGTATTCTCGTCAAGAACTGTTTCACCTCATCCGTATCGAAGGGATTAAAAGCTTCGATAAACTATTGGCGAAACATGGGCAAGGCTATGGTTGTGAAGTGTGCAAACCGACCATTGGTTCTATGCTTGCTTCATGTTGGGGAGAGCATGTTCTTAATCCGTCATTAGTCTCATTACAAGATACTAATGATAACTTTTTAGGCAATATGCAAAAAGATGGCACCTATTCGGTGATTCCAAGAATGGCGGGTGGGGAAGTGACTCCACAAGCTCTAGCGGCACTCGCTCAAGTAGCGGAGCAATATCATCTTTATACCAAAGTCACTGGGGCGCAGCGTATCGGTTTATTTGGAGCACAGAAAGATGATCTCCCTGCTATTTGGCAGCAATTGATTGATGCAGGTTTTGAAACAGGCCAAGCCTATGCGAAAGCACTACGCATGGCCAAAACCTGTGTTGGTTCTACCTGGTGTCGCTTTGGAGTACAAGACAGTGTGGGGCTAGGGGTTTCAATCGAGAATCGTTATAAAGGTATTCGTACCCCACATAAAATGAAGTTTGGCGTGTCTGGCTGCACCCGAGAGTGTGCTGAAGCGCAAGGCAAAGATATTGGCATTATTGCGACAGACGCGGGCTGGAATTTGTATGTCTGTGGGAATGGCGGAATGAAACCTCGTCATGCTGATCTGCTTGCAACCGATCTGGACCAAGCGACACTGTTACAATACATCGATCGTTTTATGATGTTCTACATCCGCACCGCCGATAAGCTACAACGTACGTCTGTATGGCTGGATAATTTAGAGGGGGGTATCGATTATCTACGCGATGTGATCATAAACGATAAATTGGGTATTAATGCTCAGTTGGAATCGGATATCGCTCACTTAGTCGAAGCGTATCGTTGTGAATGGCAAGAAACCTTAAACCAGCCGGAACAACTAAAACGTTTTGCTCATTTCATTAACAGCCCACAGCGTGATGACAATGTTCAGTTTGTAACTGAGCGAGCTCAGCATCGTCCGGCAACGTATGCGGAAAAATACCCAAATGCGCCAGAAAATCAGCGTGGCGATATTTTACACGTCGCTTTGGAGAGTGAAGTATGAATCAGTGGCTAACTATCTGTGATATTAACGATATTGTCCCAGGAACGGGAGTTTGTGCGCTAGTTAACCAAGAGCAAGTGGCGATATTTCGCCCTTCTCAAGAACAAAGTGTATGGGCTATCAGTAATCAAGATCCGTTTGCTCGTTCTAATGTGTTGTCTCGTGGCTTGATTTGTGAGCACCAGAATGAACTTTGGGTTGCGAGCCCTTTAAAGAAGCAACACTTTAACTTAGCAAGTGGGCGTTGTTTGGAAGATGAGCGGTTTAATGTCAAAACTTACCAAGTGCGGGTAAATGACGGCGTGGTAGAAATCGCGGTTTAATGCATTCCCCTCCTAAGGTTAGGAGGGGCAATAGGGAAAGGCTTTGTCATCGCACGTGTGCGTTGCAGAGTCTTTTTCTATTGATTTTTTATTTTTCTTAAGGGCGCATTATGTCTTACGTTAAACCTGCTGAATTAGTACAAACCATGATTAATGTCGGTGAAAGCAAAGTGTTTATGTCTACCCGAGACACTTTGATTCGAAGCACGATGGCGGGCGCTATTTTAGCCATTGCGGTAGCCGTGGCAATAACTGCCGCGGTACAAACTGGGGTTCCCATCGTGGGCGCTTTGGTCTTTCCGGTTGGTTTTTGTATTTTAAATTTAATGGGATTTGACCTACTGACAGGAGTATTTGCGTTAGCCCCTCTTTCTCTCTTTGAAAAAAGAGCAGGAGTGACATGGGGGGGAGTATTTCGTAACTGGGCATTAGTGGGACTCGGTAATTTGTTGGGAGCTGTTGTTGTCGCATTTTTTGTTGCACTCACTTTCACCATGAACTTTACCCTAGAACCCAATGCGGTCGGACAAGCTTTTATTAAAGCCTCAACCGCTCGTTCTCTTGGGTTTGCTGAGCATGGTATCAACGGTTGGATCACCGTATTTGTGAAAGGCATTCTTTGTAACTGGATGGTGAGTTTAGGCGTTGTCAGTGCGATGGTTTCGAAGTCAGTAAGCGGAAAAATTATGGCTATGTGGTTACCTATTTTTATCTTCTTTGCTTTAGTCTTTGAACATGCTGTGGTGAATATGTATCTGTTTCCGCTTGGCATGATGCTTGGGGCAGATTTTACGATTATGGATTGGTTAGTTTGGAACCAAATTCCCGTGACTCTGGGTAACCTTATCGGCGGTTTATTGGTGACCGGGCTGAGTTTATATGTGACACATGGAAAGACGCTACCAGAACGTCAACGTAAATAGTTTATCAGCCATGATCGAGTGAGGGTTTTATGCCGATAAATACGCATCTTGATACAGAGTCAGGCTTTGTTTCTTTAGTCGGGGCAGGGCCGGGTGATCCAGATTTACTGACCGTGAAAGGAATGCGCGTCATTCAGGCGGCGCAAGTGGTGATTTATGATCGCCTCGTTTCGGCGGAAATCCTTGCGCTTGTGAGCGCGAGCGCGGAAAAAATCTACGTCGGTAAGCAGGTCGATTTTCATTGTGTGCCTCAAGATCAAATCAATCAGCTTCTTATCGATCATGCTATAGCCGGAAAACGTGTTGTGCGTTTAAAAGGGGGAGATGCTTTTATCTTTGGACGAGGGGGGGAAGAGTTGGAAGCCCTTGCCAAACACGGTATTCGCTATGAAGTTGTACCAGGGATTACTGCTGCGCTCGGAGCGAGTGCCTATGCTGGTATTCCGCTGACCCACCGAGACTATGCGCAAAGTGTGCAGTTTATTACTGGGCATTTGAAGAAAGAAGGTACGCCTCTGAACTGGTCCTGCTTAGCGAATCATAATCAGACACTTGTGTTTTATATGGGGCTAAAGCAAAGTGGTTATATCCGTGAACAATTAATTAAAGCAGGGTTAAGTGAAGAGACGCCTTGTGCCATTATTGAACGGGGAACGACTCCTCAGCAGCGAGTGTTGAGTGGGAATGTAGCCCAATTAGCCTCCTTAGCGAAGCAGGCACAAAGCCCTGCATTGATTGTGGTTGGGCAGGTGACTCAACTCCATAAGACGCTGCAATGGTTTGCCAAGCCATAGTTTGTCTGAGAAAGAGTGTGTTACAGTATCTCTCACCTTACTCACTTTGGCGATAAGCTGAAGGCATGAGTGTAATCGTAATGAAAAAGAAGATACTGATGGAAAAGATCGCCATATTGGTCGATGTACAAAATGTCTATTACACCTGCCGTGAACGTTATGGTCGGCACTTTAATTACAATCAATTTTGGCAAACGGTGGTTCCAACGCGAGATGTTGTGAAGGCGAATGCCTATGCGATTGCTACCCAAGATCCTCGTCAACGACAGTTTCACCATATTCTGCGCGGAATCGGGTTTGAAGTTGTATTAAAACCGTTTATTCAACGTGGAGATGGCAGTGCCAAAGGGGATTGGGATGTTGGCATTGCGTTGGATGCTTATGAACTGGCTTCACAAGTGGATACGTTGGTTTTAGTTTCCGGTGATGGTGACTTTGAGCTGTTGGTTGAACGAATTCAACGTCGTTTTGGCACTCGTGTGATCGTGTATGGGGTACCAGGGTTAACCGCGAAAAACTTAATTGAGGTAGCAGACGAGTATCAAGCGATTGAACTGCCTCTATTACTCTAGTCATTCCCTTTTGCATCCGTTGATGTCGTGATCACCAACATGCCATGATGAAGCCAGCGATACTCGTTTCCCCACCCTTTGTCGGTGGGGGAGCCATTTGGCTGCCTTATGAGCGATCCAAATCGGTAGCGGAAGTGTCTTGGTCCACTATTTCATCGGATACTCGCGTTTCTGTTTTTTCTCGCTCAGCCTTGGAAATATAACGAGGTTTGCTACTTTTATGCAACTTAGCATTTTGCTTCTTCTGTTTGGATTTTAAAATTTGATTGATTCGTTTCTTACGGTTCATCTTAGTGACTAACAGGTTAAGTTTCGGGCGGTGAGCTTACGGGGTTTTATCGCTGAACTCAATGCATCAGTAGGAGATAGGATGGAAAAAATACTCAGTGGTCAGTTATTGACGGAATTTAAAACCGTACAAGGGATGGTACACATATATTGCCGTCAACAGCATGGCACATTAATAGGTACTTGTGCGGAGTGTCAGTCTTTGATTGAATACGCGCAAATGCGCCTAGACCGCTGTCCTTACGGGCAAAACAAACCCACTTGTAACCAATGTCCTATCCACTGTTACAAGCCAGAACCCAAAGAAAAAATGCGCCTTGTGATGCGTTACGCTGGGCCAAGAATGTTACTCCATCATCCCATTCTGGCGATTCGTCACTTACTGCATGAGCGACGAGCATTACCTGAATTACCCTCAAGTAATCAGTCTCACCGTCAGCAGCGATTAAAAGCGAATAAGAAAAAAGGGTAACGAAGGTTACCCTTATGAAATGTTATTCTCCAGCAACCCATTGACGTTTGGTTTTGAGGCTAGCGGCTAGCATATACAAACACGTTGCCAGTAAGGTGACGAACAGATAACCCAGTAAGCTTTGGTTCGTTTGAATAAACCAGTCGGCCAGTACCGGCCCTAATACAGATCCCACACTATAACTAAATAACATCACTTGAGTGGCCGACACAATGTGATGAGCATCAAGTTTGTCACAGCCTAAATTAATCGCGATCGGGTAAAGAGCAAAGGTTGCCATACCAAGCATGAACAAGCTAATGGCGAGAGTGCCCATTTGGCTATCTAATAATGGAAGCACTGCTGACGTTGCGCCTAACAAACAAAATAGAGCCATGAGTAGCGTTCGCCCTAGATGTTTTGATAACCAAGGAACCAGAGGCTGCACGGCCATTGCACCAAGGATGACTAAAGCCATCAAGGTTCCTACTTCAGAGTGGCTAATTCCACGTTCTGCGAGTTCAACCGGCATTAGCCCATAAATAGCACCCAAGACTAAACCTGAAACTAAACAGCCAATCACTGCTGCGTGGCTGAGTTTGGTTATCTGTTTCCAAGAAAGGCTTTGTCCTGATTCTGTGGAAGGTTGATCCGATTTTCCATAAATCAACACCACAGTGGCGAGCATAAGTAGCGAACAAATCGCCATAAAGGGAACCCAACCCGCAACACCGAGAAAACCAATGCCTAGCTGACCAATGGCTGTTCCGCCATAAAGCGATGCCATATAAATGCCCAGTCGTTTTGCTCGGCCAGATTCATCACCATGTAATAACCAAGACTCAACCACCACAAATACGCCTGCGACGGCAATGCCAGCAATAAAGCGAGCCGTTAACCACACGGCACCGTGGTGGTTAAGTGGTAATATCACGATAGAAGCGAGCAAAAGCAGCAAGCAGCCAATAAAGGCATTGCGATGTCCCAAACGATTCACCAGTGGCTCCATAAATAGAGCGCCAAGCAATAAGCCTGCATAAAAAACACTGGCTAACCAGCTGGCAAGTGACGTTTCTAACCCATAGTGGGAAAGCATTAAGGGAATTACACTCATCAAATACCCAGAGGCGACGGCATATAGGGTTAGTGCAATAACCGGTACGGAAATACGATGAACGGAAGGTGGGGACATGTCCATAGTTATCGCCTCGCAGGAAGTGGAGAATTTGCGGCGAATATGGGACTTTAAAATAGAAAGGTAAAATGAAAAATAATGCTCTTGACGATAAAATTTATTTATCAATCATCAAGTCTGCATAAATAGTAATAAAGTTGGCATAACTTGGCAAGGTAGGCCAACTTGACAGATGCTTTTACTCGATATTTATTGAGTGATAACCTGAGTTATCCATTGATTAAACTGACTTTTTGGCAATGCGCCATTTATCATGTTTATCATTTTTCCCTCTTTAAACACCATAATGGTTGGAATACTACGAATTTGAAACCTTCCAGCTAATTCTGGTTGCGCTTCTGTATCCACTTTTACAAAGCGGATACGGCCTTGGTGTTCTTTCGCTTCCTCAGTAAAAATGGGGGCAAATCCAATACAAGGGTTACACCAAGGTGCCCAAAAATCGACGACAACAGGTTGATCACTTTTTAGCAGGGCATCGAAATTAGCTAAGGTTCCTTCAATGGGAGCACCATCCAGCAATGATGCTTGACAGGTTCCACATCGAGGACGATCGGAAACTCGATCTAAGGGGATCCGATTGAGTTTTTGGCAGGCTGGACAGCGAGTTGTAAATGTTGACATAGCTTCCTCTTTATTCTCATCGTTAGCCACCCCTCTTAACCTGAGTGGCTAAATCGGCGTATACTGTGGACTTTATGCCCGATTTTAAGAAAAAAATCGACATTTTCTGTATTAGAGGGGGAGTGATATGGATGGTGTGAATCATAACACCTCTATTCGCTTCTCCTGAACAATGACAACAAAAAAAGCAGGACGATAATGACTCAATATTACGCTGAAATTACGGGCTGGGGTAAGTGTCTACCTCCCGCCACGCTCTCTAATGAAGATTTAAGTACTTTTCTTGATACTAGTGATGAGTGGATTCGCTCTCGGACAGGGATTGAAGCTCGCCGTATTAGCCATGTGGACACGTCTGATTTGGCAACGGTTGCGGCGCAGCATGCCATTGCTTGTGCGGGGATTGAGGCACAAGAGATCGATCTGATTATTGTGGCTACCTGTTCTCCGGACTCATTAATTCCCAATATTGCGTCTAAAATTCAACAAAACTTAGCTATTGATAGCGCTGCCGCTTTTGATCTCAATGCGGCCTGCACTGGATTTATTTATGGGCTTGAAACCGCAACACGTTTGATGCAAGCCAGCCATTATCGCCATGCGTTAGTCATTGGTGCAGAGCACCTTTCTTTTTATATCGATTGGACTAAGCGAGATACCGCAGTTTTATTTGGTGATGGTGCAGGGGCTGTTGTATTGAGTAAAACTGAACAGAAAGTCGGTTTACAGCAGGCGCAAATTGGGTGTGATGCTCAAGGGAGAGATATTCTTGCTGTGCCTAAGTTTGGCAGTTCGATGGACCGTTTTGCTGCTGATAATGGTTACTGGGAATTTGATTTTATTGGTAAAGAGATTTTTAAGCGGGCGGTGAAAGGAATGGGCGCAGCCGTGCAACAGGTATTGGCTCGTAGTGGGTTGGCTCAGCAAGATATTGATGTGGTCGTTCCACACCAAGCCAATATTCGCATTATTCAAACGTTGTGTGACTTAGCTGGTATTGAGCAAAGCAAAGCATTTGTGAATATTCAACATTACGGCAATACCTCTGCAGCGACTGTGCCGATTGCTCTTTGTGAAGCGGTTGAGCAAGGTCGAGTCGCTGCTGGTGATGATCTTCTCGTCGCGGCCTTTGGTGCCGGATTAACTTGGGGTGCGGGCCACATTAAATGGGGTGAACGTGTTACTCCATTCGCCACCAGTGATGCGCAACTTCCCCCTTGCGAGCAGAGTGCTTTAGCATTATTGGAAAAAGCCATTGAGCATTGTAAAAACCGTCCTCTATCTCACGAATAGCGGTTTAAACAATTGGTATTTGTAATGCGTTAAGGAGCGGTTATAGCTCCTTTTTATTATCCTTTACATTGCGGTTTCATAACTTACAGAGAGATACAATTACGCCGATTTTTCTGATGCTTTTCAGATATTTGTTGATAATCTGTTCAATAGATTGTCTTTACTAAGATCGATGAAAGGATTTGTCATGAAAAGAACCGTACTTGTTTCGGCTCTGGCAGCCGTACTGTTACTGAGTGGCTGTAAAGAACCCGCTTCTATTGCTCCCTCTGCCACCTTACCCTTGGTGGTGACTCAACCCGTGAGTGTGATCTCTTACCAACCCAGCGCGACTTATATTGGCCGAGCTGAGGCCGTAGAAGATACGGATATTACGGCTCAGATCACGGGATACCTGAAAGAACGCCATTTTGCTGAAGGACAGATTGTAGAAAAAGGCCAGCTTTTATACAGCATCGAACCTTCATCATTTCAAGCACAACTTGCCAGTGCTAAAGCAGCCGTTGCGCAATCGGAAGCGGCACATAAGAAAGCCTCGTTAGATTTTAAACGCGCACAGAATTTGTTGCCTCGCGGCAGTATTTCTCAATCTGAATTCGACACTCTGAATGCGAATCTGTTAGGAGCCGAGGCTGCGGTAGAGGCTTCGAAAGCGCAGCTAAAATTGGCAGAAGTAAACCTCTCCTATACGGAGATCCGAGCACCGTTTACTGGCCGGATCAGCAGCAGTAAAGTCAGTCAAGGTGATTTACTGTCTCCTTCGTTGGGCGTGTTGACAACGTTAGTCAGTTTAGACCCTATTCACGCCAGCTTTAGTGTCAGTGAGCGTGAGCGCTTAATCTATGCCATTGATAAAGTCAGTGGTGATGGTCGCAGCGAAGTCAACGATATTGAGGTGCAAATATTATTAGAAAATGGCGAAGCACATCCCCAACTCGGTACGTTAGATTTTTTAAGCAACCGTATTGATGTAAAAACCGGCACGATTGCGATGCGAGCCTTACTCCCTAACCCTGAACATCGGTTATTGCCAGGGCAACATGTCAAAGTTTTGTTGAGAAGCAAGCTGGCGAATGAGGTCGTCGTCATACCACGTAAAGCGGTGCAGATGGATCTAGAGGGGCATTTTGTCATGGTCTTAACCGATGGGAATATTGTTGAACGGCGTAATGTCGAGTTGGGTTCTCAGCAACCACAAGGGGTGATCATTCATCAAGGTCTTAATTCTGGTGATGTTGTGGTCACTCAAGGGCTACAACGCATTCGTAACGGCGTTGCAGTACGAACTCAAACCGCCGAGGAAAAAGAAGGATAACGCGCCATGTTAAGTCGTTTCTTTATCCAGCGCCCTAAGTTCGCGTTGGTGATTTCCATTATTTTAACGCTAGCAGGATCGATTGCACTGCTACTGTTGCCGGTCACGGAATATCCCGCGATTAGTCCACCTTCAGTCAGTGTTACGGCATTTTATACCGGAGCCAGCGCTGAAGTCGTTGAGCAAGCGGTTGCTGACCCCATTGAAACCTCGGTCAACGGCGTGGAAAACATGATTTATATGTCATCCAAGAGTGCCAATGATGGCTCTTACAGCTTGACGGTAACCTTTGACATCGGGACAGATCCCGATATGGCTCAAGTTAACGTCCAAAACCGAGTGGCGCAGATTGAGTCAAAATTACCACAAGAAGTGCGTATGGTGGGCGTAACTGTCAAAAAACGTTCACCCGATATTCTGATGGTTCTCAACTTTTATTCACCGGATGGTCGCTATGACGATCAATTTTTGACGAACTTCATTAATCTCAATGTGAAAGATCAACTCGCTAGGGTGAAAGGCATCAGTGAAGTGAGCGTTATAGGCGGGGGTGAATATGCGATGCGGGTGTGGTTGGATCCGAAAAAAATGGCGAGTCTCAAACTGACCACATCGGATGTGTATGCGGCTTTAGCGGAACAAAATGCCCAAGTTGCGGCCGGACGAATGGGAGCTGCGCCTTATGCCAACCCACAAGATGTTCAGTTTAACCTTGTCACAAAAGGGCGTTTGGAATCCGTTCAGGAGTTTGAGAACATCGTTCTTCGGGCCAACAACGATGGTTCGAGCGTTTACTTAAAAGATGTGGCTCGTATTGAATTGGGTAAAAAATTCTACGATGGTAACGGTCAATTCCGTGGCCGGGAATCATCGATTGTCGCCTTATCATTACAGTCTGATGCGAATGCATTAGACAGTGGTAAAGCAGTCATGGAGAAGCTGGAGAGCATGAGCGGCATCTTTCCTGAAGGAATGGCCTATGAAACTAGCTATGATACGACCTTATTCGTTTCAGAATCGATACGAGGGGTGGTCAAAACCTTGGTGGAAGCGGTCGTTTTGGTCATTGCGGTGACCTATCTCTTTTTAGGCAGTTTCCGTTCCACCTTAATTCCGGTTGTGGCGATTCCAGTATCTTTGATTGGTACGTTTGCTTTTATGTTGCTGACGGGCTTTACCATTAACACCGTGACATTATTTGGGCTTATTTTGGCGATTGGTATTGTGGTTGACGATGCCATTTTGGTAATTGAAAACGTCGATACAACCATGGCGAAAGATCCCAGCCTTAGTCCACGTAAAGCCACACTGATGGCCATGAAAGAGGTGACCGGCCCAATCATAACTTCCACTTTGGTTCTGCTGGCGGTTTTCCTTCCCGTTGCGATGCTGCCTGGCATTACCGGGATTATGTATCGCCAGTTTGCATTAACTATCTGTATTTCGGTTGTGATCTCCTCGGTGAATGCTTTGACATTATCTCCGGCTCTTTGCTCACTGTTATTGAAACAAGGAGGAGAGAATACCGCCCGTTGGTTTAAAAGCTTTAACCGTGGCTTAAACCATATTACTCATCGCTATGGTCAGATCGCAGGCTTTCTCGTGAAAAAAAGTGTGTTGTTAGCCGCTTTCTTTATTATCGCGGTAGGCAGTGTGAGCTGGATGGCGAAAACAACCTCGACCGCTTTTGTTCCACAGGAAGATAAAGGGATTTTGTTGGTGAATATTCAGTTGCCAGATTCTGCCTCTTTATCTCGTACGGAAGCAACGACAGCACAATTGATGCAAATGATTGAGGAAGAACCTGGTGTTGATGGTGTCACGATAGCCAATGGTTACTCCTTTATGACGGGGGCGGCGGCATCGAATGGCGCATCCATGTTTATTAAATTGTATGACTGGGAAACTCGACAAAGTTTTTCGGGGGATCACTCCGCAAACGCCATTGCCTTACGCATTAATGCCAGAGCTGCGCAAACCTTACCTCAAGCTGTTGTCTTTGCTATGGGGCCGCCAGCGGTTCCAGGAATGGGCGCTGCATCAGGGTTTGAGTTTGTACTAGAAGATTCTTTGGGTCGTAGCCGAACCGATCTCGCTATGGTGATGGATGATGTAATACGAGCCGCGACTCAGCAGCCAGAAATCGCTTATGCCTTTAGTACGTTTCGTGCCAACGTTCCGCATTATTATCTGGATATTGATCGAGAGAAAGCTAAGCAGTTAGGCATTTCATTATCGGATATTTTCCAGACACTGCAGGGCAACTTAGGCTCTATGTATGTCAATGATTTTACGATGTTTGGTAAGAACTTCCGGGTGACTATGCAAGCCGATAGTGAACACCGTAACTCAATGACAGATCTGAAACATTTCCATGTTCGCTCTACTGGGGGGGAGATGGTTCCGCTCAATACCTTGGTCAGCTATAGTGAAGTGTTTGAGCCGGATGTAGCATGGCGTTACAACATGTATCGCAGTGCGATTATACAAGGGCAGCCGGCTCCGGGGTATTCCAGTGGCGATGCGCTGGCCGCAATGGAAAGAGTGGCGGCTCAGGTCTTGCCGCAAGGCTACCAGTTTGAATGGACGGGCATGGCCTATCAAGAAGTCCTCGCTGGCAACCAAGCCATTTATGCTTTTGCTTTAGCGTTGATCTTTATCTACCTATTTATGGTTGCTCAGTATGAGAGTTGGAGTATTCCCCTGGCCATTATTTTGGTAGTTCCCGTGGCTACGTTAGGTTCATTCCTCGCATTATTTGTGACTGGAACAGCACTTAACCTTTATGCCCAAATTGGGTTAGTGTTATTGATTGCCTTAGCCGCAAAAAATGCCATTTTGATTGTTGAATTTGCCAAAATGGAGCGTGAAGAGAAAAATGCTTCCATTGAACAGGCCTCCATTGATGGTGGTAAGTTGCGTTTTCGGGCCGTGAACATGACGTCTTGGTCGTTCATTCTTGGTATATTTCCGTTGATCTTTGCCTCAGGGGCTGGACATGTGAGTCAAAACTCATTGGGAATCTCTCTGGTTGGAGGCTTATTGTGTGTGCTGTTGGCAGGAACTTTCTTGATTCCTGGATTCTATGCTCTGGTGCAACGCCAGCGAGAAAAAGTTCATGGCGGTAATACACGTTTAACAAACGTTGATGACGAATAGTCTCACTGAGATATCAGGCACCACAATGGATGAACGGTATCCATTGTGGTGCTTTTACTCTAATATTGACAAAGATTTGACATCGTCATTTCTACAAATCTTCTACCCTATGCAACAACCGCAAGGAAGATAAACAGAGAGCGCTAGGATGGCAGAGCTACGTTATCTCTTCTATAGTTGAATACATAAGTAAATGTTATGCTTACTTTTGTATATATAGTCAGTAGGCCTCCAATCGATGACACCCAAAAAAGCGCTACAGTTGGCAGATGATGGTTACGCCACCGTATTAAAATTTTTCGACTTCATTACCATTAATTTCACACTTATGTTACTGCTCAATCTATTGGGCTTTAAAGAAACGGCGATTGATCTCACCGCTGGGTTTCTCTTTTCGGTAATTTTTTTATTGATAGGTGAATACCTCCATCTCTATTCCAGTTCCGTTTTGCGTCGGATCTGTCTTTCATTTTTCCGGCTTCTATTTACCTTAGTGATCGCGGCGCTTGTCATGGAGCTGGCGAAGTTTACGTTTAAAAATCTTGAAGGTTATCGAATTACCAATCTCAATCCGGTGATATTTGAGCAGTGGTATGCTCTTGCTTTTGCGATACTTTTAGCTATCCGAGTACTAGCGATTACGTCTGTGCGTGGATTAAGAAAAATTCTAAATCGACAACATCGTATTGCAGTGATTGGCTTAACTCCAGGTGGCTTAGCCATTGAACGGGCCTTAACACGAACGCACCATAAAAGTGATCTGGACATCGCGTTTTATGATGATCGTGCCGAAAGTCGTTTTGCTTATCCGAAACGTTCTGCGGTGGTTGGGAAGGTGGCAACAGTATTAGAAAAAGCACGCGCTGGTGAGCTTGATGAGGTGTATATTGCGTTACCTATGATAGCGAAAGATCGCATCCGTTATCTGTTGGATGAGTTATCTGACAGTACCGTGAACACGTTTTTAGTCCCAGATCTTTATACGTATAACCTCAGCGTTTCACAGATAAAAACGATTGATGGCGTACAAACCTTCAGTGTATTTAGTTCACCATTCGGTGGTGTGGGGGCACTGGTAAAACGTTTAGAAGATCTGCTGATTGGCAGCATCATTACCTTGCTGATTTCACCTATCCTTGTTGCGATTGCGATTGGTGTAAAATTGAGCTCTCCAGGCCCCGTGCTCTTTAAGCAAGATCGCTATGGGCTCGGTGGGAAGAAGATCAAAGTGTGGAAATTTCGTTCCATGAAAGTGATGGAAAATGATGCCGTCGTCACGCAAGCAACCAAAAACGACCCACGGGTGACACGGTTTGGGGCGTTTATTCGTCGAACTTCTTTGGATGAATTACCCCAATTTCTTAATGTGTTACAAGGTTCGATGTCGATAGTGGGGCCAAGGCCTCATGCCGTAGCTCATAATGAACAATATCGTCAAATTGTTGATAACTATATGATTCGACACAAAATTAAACCCGGTATTACCGGGTGGGCTCAAATTAACGGCTATCGAGGTGAAACCGATACCTTAGATAAAATGGAAAAACGAGTTCGGTATGATATCCAGTACATGCAAAACTGGAGCTTGTGGTTGGATCTCAAAATTATTTTTCTGACTATCTTCAAAGGCTTTGTCAGTGAAACGGCTTACTAGTACTGTATTGATCCTGAGTTTAACCCCAGTGGCTTATGCTGATCTTACGCCAAAATCCCATATTGGTTTGGCTGGAATTGATGTGCAAAGCCAGCTCGGGGTGGACTATGGTCATGAGAGTAATGTGACGTATCAACGCTGGTCTGACGATGCAGTAGATTCTGATTTTTGGACGGTATCACCGATGCTTCAAGCGATAGGTGAACGAGGGGAAGATCGTTATACCTTAATGTACAGCGGAGAATTTCGTCGTTATGACGCCTCTTCTGCGGATGATTACCAACAGCATTTTTTGCAGCTGGAAGCTTCGTGGCGTTTTGGTCGTATGCATGGCTTGTCGGTCAACCTTTCGCAAAACTACGGGCAAGAGCGTCGTGGACAAGGGATATCCGAAGGATTTAGCCAAGAAGATTTAGTCAAGTATGGTTTTTCTGAGGCGGGGTTGAAAAATTCACTGTCAGATAACCAAGTACGGTATAGCTATGGTGCACCAGAAGGGCGTGGCAAGTTTGAAGTTATGGCTCAGCGTAAAACCTTGTCTTTTCGGGATACGGATGACTTTGAACGGGATCAAGACTTCTATGACCATTTATTGCAACAAGAGTGGCGAGAAGACACGTTAGTGCTGGATCTGTTTGATCAATACAGCAGTAAAAGTCGTTTCCGTTACAGCTTAATTACTAACCGTCGTCACTATGAACAAGCAGACAATAAACGCAGTAATGAATATTACCTGCTATTTGGCGTCAATAGTGAGCGAAGCGGTAAAACGACCATCGAAGGCAATGTGGCGTTGCTCTACAAAGATTTTCCCAATGATGACAATGCCAAAACCTTTACCGGCTTTAACTGGGATTTAACACTGGATTGGCAGCCAGTGAATCATTCAACGTTCTCATTCTCTACTTGGCAGAAGGTAAAAGATCCTGAGCAAGAGGGTGGGTATATTTTAGAAAGTAATTATGGTCTTGCATGGACACATCATTGGTGGGTTGAGCGATTAACCACCACATTGGGTTACCGTTATCAAACCGATGATTATCGCATTCCTAATCAAGACCGGTTAGACCGAGTTCAGGTTGCTAAAGCATCAATCGGTTACGACTTTAGACCCTCGATTCGGCTAGAGTTAAATTATCAGTGGAGTAAGTTAGCCTCAAATACCCCGTCTAGTCGGCTAGTATTAAAAGAGCCTGACTATAATTCGAGCGGGGCTGACGGTACAGAAAAATCTGTAAATAGGCTGTTAGGTTATGAAGACTCCCTTATTCAGTTACTATTAAAGGTACAAATATAAATGCGAGCATTGATGTTTACGTGGTTAACCATGATCTGTTTGATTCTGATGCCGGCTCAGGCGGCGGTAACGCCTCAGCCATCGGCTGAGCCAGAACAGAGCCTTCCCCTTGTCAGTCAGGATTATCACTTAGGTACTGGCGATATGATCGACATTATCGTGCATGGTGAAAGTGATATGTCGATGAAGTTTAAGATCAGCAAATCGGGAGTGGTTAACTTTCCCTATATTGGTGAAGTGAAACTCAACGGGCGTACGGCGAATGAAGTCGAAACCGAAATTGAAACCCGTTTGCGTGGTGACTACTTACTCAATCCTATGGTGACGATCAATTTGAATGCCTTTCGGCAAATTTATGTCACGGGTGAAGTCAAACAACCTAATGGTTATGAGTATCAACCTCACTTAACGGTTGAGCAAGCGGTGGCTTTGGCGGGCGGATTTACCGATCGTGCTGATAGAAAAGATATCAGTATTCGCGTTTCATCTAGCGATGAATTGCAAAAGAAAGTTCCGCTAACCCATCTTGTCCAACCTGGTGATACTATCATCGTCGAGCAGAGTTTTTTCTAATATGTCAGTAGCAATGGTAGAAAACGGCCAAAAAATGGAAAGCAGTATTGATTTTATGCCGTTAATAAAGTCACTTAAAAAATACGCTTGGAAAGTGGTGTTAATCACTGTACTGGTGGTGGCGTTGTGTGTGCCATTAGTGATGTCATTAAGTGCTAAGTATGTTTCTACGGCAACGGTATTGCTTAAAGCGCAGGAAGATAATGCCACGCCTATTGAGCAAGTGGATGGTTATGATTCCACCCGTGGGCATTATTACGAAACGCAATATAATTTAATGCAATCTCGTGTGGTGTTGGAAAGTGCCATTCATGCATTAGGTTTAATAGAAGATGCTCGTTATAACGGCGATCAACCGCTGAGTGAAACGCATCCTGAGTGGACGCTTTCAGCGAAAGAGCGAATGGAAAAAGCGCTGAAATATGTGCGTGAACACGTTACTTTTACTGTTGTTCGCCAAACTCAATTGGTTTATGTCTCGTTTGAATCGGTAGATAACCAAGAAGCAGCGCGCATGGCGAATGGGATAGCTCAAGCATTTATCGACTACTCGGTTGAGAAAAAGGTGGAAAAAACTCAGACAGCACAAGGTTGGAACGAGCAACAAATGAAAACCTTAGCTGAGCAAATTGTCGCGAAAAAGAAAGAAATGGAGCAGTTTCTTGATGATGCTGGGTTACTGACTTTTCGTGGTATTGATGGGTATGAAACCGAAGAGCTGAGCATTACCACGAACAAGCTGGCAGATGCAAAAGAGCGCCGTTTGGCCTCGCAAGCTCAGTATGAGTTAGTGGCAAAAAATTTAAATGCGCCGATTGAAGAAATTGCATCACTGCCTGAAGTCTCTAACCACCCGCAGATGCAAGACTTACGTATTGCCTTGATTCAGGCTAAGCGTCATTTGGCTGATTTACAGCTTCGCTATGGTCCGAAACATAATAAGGTTTTGGAGGCACAAGCGCAGATCCAAGCGATTGAAGATCAAACTCGAGCCTTACTGCAAGAATTAAAAGTGGGGCTACTCAAACAATATCAAACGGATTTGGGGAAAGAAAATCGCTATCGAAGTGTGTTGAATGCTCAAAAAAGTGAGTTTAAAACTTTAGTGGCGAAACGTGATCATTACGAGAGCTTAAAAACCGATTTAGAAAAAACCGAAGATTTGTATCGTGATCTTTTCTTGCGCAGTAAAGAGTTGGCGTTAGCCGCACAATATAAAGAGCCTGATGCGGTTCTGTATGATCCGGCCACTGCGGCAAAACGACCACAAAAACCCAATAAAGTGTTGCTCTTGACTATGGTGGGAGTGTTAACACCGATACTTTGCATTCTATTTTTACTGATTCGTGTGGCATTGGATAGAAAAATTTATCGCTTAGATCAAGTGCAAAGAAAGTTGGGTTTAGTGCCATTAGCGGATTTGCCGGATTTTGCGCTTGATGGACCCCGTGAGCAGTTGAGTGACTTGGTGCAAACGAACCCGTACGCGATGGAAATGCTGCTTGGTTTGAAAACGGCAATCCGTTTAACCTCTCCCGATTCTCGTTCGATTGGGGTCGTGGCCACTACCGTACAAGAAGGCAGTTCATTGGTGGCAGAGCTACTGGCTAAAGCGTACAGCCATAATCAGCGAACCTTGTTGGTTGATCTGGATTATCGCAGTGAGCAGGCGCTGTCTCTTGCTATACCTCACAAGAGCGGATCAGAAGCATTAGGCGTGGCGCAATGGGTGAATGAAACACAACCGCTAGAATCGCTGATTCAGCCTCTCAGCCCACAGTGTGATTTCTTGCCTCGAGGCGAATGGACATCATCCCCGCTGGTTTTATTCGCTAACTCCCGTTACGCAGAACTCTTCACTCTCTTGACGGCTCAGTATGAGGTGGTCATTGTGAATTTACCGGCACTCAGTGACAGTAAAGATAGCCAAGTGGCGGCGCAAAGTTTGGATACCGTTTGCATTGTGGTGGAAGCAGAGCAGCGTCAAGCGCCTGCCATCGTGCATGATGTACAGAAATTGCAACAAGAATCCATTCATGTGTTGGGCGCAGTGCTCAATAAAGTGAATGCGGAGAATGTACAGACTGAGGAAAGCCAGCAATACATTACGCAAGGCAGTTTTGCTACCTTTGCGTTAGCGGAGTAGTGCATGAGTTTACTCAGAAGCATTTCAACCATTGCTGGTTCGTCCATCATTTCGCAAGTGATTGGTGCGGTTTCAATTTGGTTGATCTCTGACCGTTATGGTATGGCCGAAGTGGGGATCTACGCATTAACGTACAGCATTGTCCTCATCGGCGCGCAGGTCTGTACTTTCGCTTCTCAGCTTTTGCTTCCCAAGCAGTCTGAGGAGCATTTAGCTCAGAATCTGGTGTTCTGTTTACTGCAAAGCTTACTGCTGGCTGTACCTTTTACTGCCGTTGTGGTCGTTCTTTTTGAGCGCCCTTTTGTGCTGTTTTATCTATTGACGGTACTGCATGCTTGGGTCTTGATTTCGGAAAATTTATTGCTGCGTGATGAAAAAATGTCACTGCTCGCTATTCAGCGAATTTCGATGTCGGTCATTGTTGTCAGTTCAATTTTTTTCTCCTCCCAAGCCCAGATGTTTTATTGGCACTGGGCGGTGGTTTCGCTGAGCTGCATTAGCCTATGGTTATTTTATTCCATGCCTTTCCAACACATGCGTTGGAAATTATGGGGCTGGCGAGAAAATCACCGCTTTTTCCAGCAACATCGCCACCATATTTCTCGGGTGGGTAGCGCTGAGGTGTTGGCGATGGCGAATAACAACTTACCGATGGTATTGATTAACTTTTGGTTTTCTTCCGTGACCGCGGGTTACTTTGCCATTGTCAGCCGTTTTTGTTTATCACCGGTGGTGATTGTCGGTAATGCCGTCCGTAATTCGATTTTCTCTAAATGGTCGGTAGATTTTCGCCATCAACGTTTTCATTTCGCTGAGTTTGTGCGGGTACGCAAACTCTTGTTGATACTGGGTTCACTGGCGACGGCCGGGGTATTTGTCTGCTACCCACTGGTGATGGATTTTGCCTACGCTCAGCAGTGGGTGAGCCATGAATGGGTTGAGTCAGTTCCAACCTCGCGTTATATGTTGCCGTATCTCTTTCCTGCATTGGCGGTGTGCCCACTGACCGTGATTGAACTGGTTTTTGGTTCGCCACGCTATTTTCTACGCATCCAATTTGAACAGTTAGCGGTGGTGGTGGTGGCGTTTGTCGTATTGCCTTATTTTATTCCGGATTATGGGCTTTCTGTGCTGGCATTTGCGCTGCTTTCTGCGCTCCGCTATGGCTTTATCTATCTAAAAGTAAACCAGCGAGCTAATTTATTGCGCAAGCAAGAAGAGGCCAAACATGCTCAATAATGGTCTCTACATGCAAGTTTTTCTGTGGATGACGCTCGTTGTCTGTGGAATGGTGCAGTATTTTTCGGGGATTGGCGCGATATTGTGGCTGCCTTTTCTGCTTGCCATTGTCATGTTGCTTCTGATGCTATTGCAAACCCGCTATAGCCCGTTTTTCCTTGACCATCAAGAACGCATCATTATGGTGATTTTTATCGCCTTATTCGTGATGTCGACGCTGTCTACCGTGCTACAAAGTGGTCTTATTGTCACTATTGTTGGCCTAAAAAATGAGTTGGCGATTGGGCTTGTGCTCTTTTGTCTATTGTTGGGTTTTTGTCGTGAATCACAGATTTACCGACTGACGCAATCGCTGTACTGGATTTTCTACGCCCAATTCCCCGTGATGCTTTATCAGTTATTGGTGGTGGTTCCTCAGCGAGTGGCCATCAAAGGGGAATTTGAAATGTGGGATTCTGTGGTAGGGACTTTTGGTGGTGATCCGATGGGAGGCGGAAATACTGCGGCGCTTGGCCTTTTCTGCTTATTAATCATGTTGCTGAAAGTGTCTGAATACAAACATGGTGTAGCGAGTAAACTCAGTACGGCGCTGCATATTACGGCCGCTTTTGCCCTGTGCGTACTTGGTGAAGTGAAATTTGTGATTTTGATTGCGCCAATGTTGCTTGCTTTTGTCTGGTTTGTCCCCAGCTTTATGCGAGGAATGAAACGCTACAATGCACAAATGGTATTGATGATGCTGGGAGGTATCATCGTCTTACTGTTTGTCGCAATCATGTTGTTAGCGGCCTCTTATGAATCTGCGTTGGATGCGGATGCGAGCAAAGGCTCCTTGACCATTTTTCTTGACTCACTGGAATATATCTTTGATCCGAACTACATCATGGACAATGGTGAGTTAGGGCGGATGACGACAATTTTTTTCTGGTTGAATAACAGTGATTTATATGGCATTCCCAATCTATTGTTTGGTTACGGGTTAAACACGACGAACCATGGGAGTGCTGTGGCACCGGGGTTTCTTAATGAGGTGTTTAATGTACTGCTCGATTCTACCTCATTAAGTATGATGCTGTGGGAAATTGGTTTGATCGGGACTTGCCTATATCTACTGTTGATCGGCCTAGTGATTTGGGTCTCTATTCCGAAACCTGTGTTAGATGCCCAGCAATTGGACTGGGCTGATAAACGGCTGGTAGCCTATCAACCAGCCTACCTTGCTTTTGGATTAGCCGGATTGATGAGTATTCCTTACAGCCAAGTTTTGATGTTGGTTCCTATGATGCAATTTATGTTTTTCTTTTCGCTCGGGGCAGCTTTAGTTATTCGTAAGTCTGCCCTTGCTGCTAGAGAGTTCAGTTATGAATGAAATTCCCACTATCTCGGTCATTATAAAAACCTATAACGAAGAGCAGGGGATAGCAAAAACCATCGCCAGTATTCGTGATAGTTTAGCGATGTATCCTCATGAAATTCTGGTCGCAGATAGCTTATCGACGGATCAGACCCAACAGATTGCTCTCGATTTAGGGGTCACCGTCGTGTCCTTGGTGCATGCCGAAGAACGGTGTTGTGGGGTGGGGCACCAGTTGGGTTATCTGTATGCGCAAGGAGAATTTTTGTTATTGCTCGATGGGGATATGCAGCTGGCTGCTGGGTTTATTGAGCAAGGTATGGCATTTTTACACGCTCACCCTGATTATGCTGGCGTGGCAGGGATGGTAGAAATGGATGAGGCGGTCAGTTATGAGTTTAAATCACGTAAGCAGCGGCTGCACCAGATTTACCCCTTAGGCGATTGTCACCACCTTGCAGGTGGCGGCTTGTATCGTAAGTCAGCAATTGATCAATTAGGCTATTTAACGAATCGCAACCTACATGCGTATGAAGAAGCCGAACTCGGTATGCGTTTACAAAAAGCGGGGTTTAAACTACATCGCTTAGCCGTCCCTTATTTTCATCACACCTCTTATGTGATGTCGACCTTTGCGTTGCTTAAGCATCGTTGGCGAAGCCGTTATTTAGCAGCCTCAGGGGAGTTATTGCGCGCCTCATGGGGGACCTCACATTTTATGGATGCGGTTAAAACCGTTAAAAATGAACTGATTTTTACGCTTTATTTACTGAGCGTCGTTGTGTCCATGATTGCGTTACCGTGGATGTGGGTGGGGATAGCGTTTCTGCCATTGCTGGCTTTTTTTCTGCTCAAAGCGGTAAAAAATTGCTCTGTGCGCGATGCGCTACTCAGTATTGTGAATTTGTCGTTCTTTTCAGCGGGGATGGTGAGAGGGCTCTGTTCTACGCTTAAAAACCCTCGTCAAGCACCCGATAACCAAGTGATCAGAGGAAAAGAGTGATGAAAGTTCTGCTGGTGAATAAATTCTTTTTTATGAAAGGCGGGGCGGAAACGGTCTTTTTTCAAGAACGAGAAATGTTGCAACAAGCGGGTGTGGTTGTGGTGGATTTTTCGATGCAACATGAAAAAAATCTTCCTTCTGCTTACCATGACTTTTTTGTGCCGAATGTTGATTATTATCAAGGTCATGGGGTAGTGAGCAGTGTCAAAACCGCGGTAGATTTTATCCATAACCGAGAAGCGTGTCGTAAGCTACAAGCCTTGATCACCCAAGAGCAGCCAGATATTGTGCATTTTCACAATATTTACCATCAATTGACCCCCTCGATCATTAAGGTGGCGAAAAGCTTAGGCTGCAAAACCGTGTTGACGGCTCATGACACTAAAATTGCTTGTCCAAGCTACACCATGTATCGGGATAATCACACGTGTGAAGCGTGTTTACACGGTTCGGTTTGGAATGCCTGTCGTTACCGTTGTCAGCAAGGTTCACTATTCAAAAGCGCGTTATTGTCTTTGGAAGCCACCTATCAAAGGTGGGCAAAGAACTATCAGGCTTTAGATGTGATTGTTTCCCCGAGTGAATTTCTGGCAAACCTGTTACGTCAAAAGCTCCCCAACAATCGTATTGACGTGATTGTTAATGGGATTGATGAACAAGTTGACCACCATGATATAACCGATCAAGGGTACTTTCTTTATCTCGGACGGTTAAGTCAGGAAAAAGGAGTAGCGACCCTTGCTAAGGCTTACCAGCATTCTGCGCAGGCTCTTCCTTTGAAAGTGGTGGGGGATGGACCGCTATTCGATGAACTGGTGGCCAACTACCACAATATTGATTTTCTTGGGTTTCAACGTGGTGAAGCGTTACACACGCTCATTAAGCATTCCACAGCCGTGATTGTGCCTTCTGAATGTTATGAGAACTGCTCCATGTCGGTATTGGAAGCGATGGCTTATGGTAAACCCGTCATTGGTGCCAATATTGGGGGGATTCCTGAGCAAGTACGAGATGGCATTGAAGGGCGCTTATTTACGGCTGGTGATCCTCATTCGCTGGCTGAGGTAATGGACAGCGTAGCGGATAACAAAGAGCAAGTGATTGATATGGGATACAAGGCGCGTCAACGCTTATTAAATAAATATTCGTTGACTCAGCATCAAGCCAGTTTGATGCACCTCTATCAACAGTTACTCAGTGAGGTGAATCCCGTATGAAAATTACTGTATTAGGAACACGAGGCATTCCGGATGTGCTGGGTGGTGTAGAAACGCATTGCCAACATTTGTATCCCGAATTGGTGAAACAGTTTGGCGTCGAGGTATGTGTGATTGCTCGCTCTCCTTATGTCGAATATCAACACTCGAATTATCAAGGTGTGGTGACGAAATCGATTTGGGCACCCAAGAAAAAATCTTTAGAGGCTATTGTACATTCCACTTTAGCGGCTTTATCGACCTTATTTGATGGTTCACAAGTGGTGCATGTGCACGCTATCGGACCGGGGTTGGTGGTACCGCTGTTACGTCTACTGGGTAAGAAAGTGGTGTTTACCCATCACGGTCCTGATTATGATCGCCAAAAATGGGGTGGTGTCGCCAAGAAAGTATTAATGCTGGGGGAAAAGTTTGCGGCTAAGTGGGCCAATGAAGTCATCGTTATTTCAGAAGTGATCAATCGTATTTTGCAAGAAAAGTATCAGCGCTATGATGCTAACTTGATCTATAACGGCGTGCTTCCCGCCCCCCCTTTAAACGATACCATTCTTCATCAAGTACTGAGTAAGTATTCGCTTACCGCACAGCATTATCTGGTGGCGGTCGGGCGGTTTGTTGAAGAGAAAGGGTTTCACGATCTCATTGATGCGTACCAGCAATCTGGGGTCACCTTACCTTTAGTGTTGGTGGGCGACACGGATCATGAAACGCCTTATAGCCAAGCTCTCAAACAGAAAGCTCAACAGACACCGGGCGTAATCATGACGGGTTTTTTAAAAGGGGATGAATTAAAGGTGGTTTTCTCTCAAGCCCGGTTATTTGTTATGCCTTCTTATCATGAAGGTTTACCGATTGCCTTGCTCGAAGCGATGTCATTTTCTCTTCCTGCTTTGGTCAGTGATATTCCGGCCAATACTGAAGTGGCGCTAAACCCTGAGTGTTATTTCCCAGTGGGAGATGTGGCGCGCTTGAGTGATAAGCTACAACAAGGCGTGGAAGCCGAACGGATCAATTATGATGTGTATTTACAAAAATATGATTGGAAGACCATTGCACAGCAGACAATGCAAGTGTATCGCAAGGCCTTGGAGCAGTAAGTGACGACTCGAAAAAAAGAGCATCAATCCGTTAGCCAGTTTTATCAAATCTTAGATAAAACTGTGGCAGACAGTTTCAGTGATGATCAAAAACAGGCGATTGAGCAGGCGATCATCAGTAGTGGCTTGCATCATCGCCATGCCCTTGATGTGAGAAAAAGCTTACCTTGGTTTGGTAAGCGTTATTATTTGGTGTTACTGATGGGACGAGATCGTCGCCAGCAATTACGCAATCCAGAATCAAAAATAGCGAATTTTCTCATGACACTATTGATTTTAATCAGTGGTGTCACCGTGTTGGGCTTAGCGTTACTGGCGTTATATTTAATAAAATCTGCACTGGGTATCGATCTTTTTGATGATTTTTCGTTGGGTATCTGGGATTGGTTTAAAGGGTTAATGCAGTGAAAATCGCAACACCGGCATACAGAAAAAATGGCTTTAAAGCAGCCCTGAGTTTACTGCTACTCTTACCATTAACGGCGTGTCTGGCCGATAGAAAACAGGAATCCGATGCTTTCGTACCAGAGATCCCTGATTCTTTGAGTGAATCGATGATCCTGACTTACCCTGTCGCACTTGATGGCCCACTCCGTAACCCAGGTGTTGGGGTCGAGAGCTTCCATAATGGATGGGGAGAGACTTTAACTGAACAGCAATATCCGACGGAAGGTATTGACTATTATCGTTTTTACTGGGATGAGCTTGAACCTCAGGAAGGGCAATATAGGTTTGATACCATTGATCGTTTACTCACACAAAACCGAGCACACACACCACCGCGAATGGTTGCTTTGCGGTTTATGAGCGCCGCAACACCATCGAGTGGCAGTAAAATTCCTCAGTGGTTGATCAATAAAGGGATTCCAGGGCAATGGACGGGAGAGGGGAAAACCTTTATTCCGGATTTAGATGACTCTCTTTATCTAGAATATGTAGAAAAGCTATTGATGGCATTTGGGCAACGTTATGATGGTAATCCGAATTTGAGCCATGTGGATATTGGCATGGTTGGCTCATGGGGCGAATGGCATAACAGTAACTTTTCAGACTTAAAGCCATTGCACCAGCGCTATTCCAACGAAGATCTGAATCGGTTAGTGGATTTGCATTTTGCGGCGTTTCCACAAACCCCGAAACTGATGTTAATCAGTGGGGGAGAAAGTTTAGTCTATGCGACGGGTAAAGGTGCGGGTTGGCGAGCAGATTGCTGGGGAGACTGGCACCATTTTTCGCAGCAATGGAGTCATATGACGCATGATTATCCTCATCGCTTAGCGCAAGCGACCGAGGACGATAGTCAATTTCCTGAACGCTGGAAATCGGCACCAGTGAGTTTAGAAACCTGTGGGAATATGAGTGAGTGGCAAAGTACTCAGCACTATAGCAAAGAGCAAGTCAAAGCCAGCTTAGATTGGGCGATTGAACAACATGCTTCAACACTCAACCTGAAGTCGTATCCGATCCCAAGTCAGTACCGAGATTTACTTGATGAAGCTTTGCTACATATAGGCTATCGGTTGCGAGTGGATTCACTCTTACATCAGTCAGAAGCCACTGCGGGGCATATGTTGAATCTACAAGTGCGTATGGTGAATGAAGGGAATGCTCCGCCTTATCAATCTTACTATTTGGCCTTTCGGTTAATGAACGATCAAAATGAAATGGCCTTTTTAGCTATTTCTAACCATGATGTGCTCAGTTGGTTGCCGGGAGAGCACATCACTAACAGCAGTTTTTCTCTGCCGGAGTCTTTGGAAGCAGGATACTACATGCTTGAGTTAGCCTTGGTGGATCGTCATGGCCGAGCCGCTATTAACTTAGCGAATGAAGGAAGAGAGCCATCCGGTTGGTATCGCTTATCTTCAGTAACTATTAATGAGGGATGATATGAGCGCGTAGTCGGTAACGCTGTAGCTTGAATTCAGAGCATGCTCATTTGTATACGTATGAGCGGGTCAAATGACCCGCTTTTTTACGCAAGAGCCATGGCCAGTAGAGTGATGGGGTGCAGGCTTTCTAGTTGAGTATTTTCTTCAATTTGCCATTTACAGGTCTCACAATCCGTCACCGCAAAATTTGCGTTGGAATGATTAATGGCACGAAATAAGTGATTGCCAATTTTCATCGAAACATCGTAGTTTTCCTCTTTAAACCCATAGGTTCCGGCCAGTCCACAGCATTCACTGTCTAACACCACCAGTTCCAACCCTGGGATCATGCGTAGCAATTCAATGGTAAACATCACATTACCACTTCGTTCTAAGTGGCAAGGGGTGTGATAAACCACTTTTAAATTAAGCGGTTTCATTTTTGGGGCATTGCCATTCATAAACTCTTTGAGCAAAAAGCGGGTGATATATTCAATGTCATTGACCACTTTACTGTTATTCACCCCAAGAACATGAGGATACTCTTGCTGAAGGGTGAATGAACAGGTGGAAGAGGTGGAAATGATTTTGGTGTGATATTCCTCAACGGCAGATTCAATATTTTTGATATTAAGTAGGGCATTTTTGCGCGCTTTATCGTGAAAACCGTTGGCAATTAAAGGTACGCCACAACATTTTTCATTTTCCAGCAATCGAACGCCGATATTCATGGCATTAAGCACTCGCACTAAATCTTTCCCTAATTGAGGGTGGTTATAGTTGACGTAACAGCCATGAAAATAAGTGACCTGACGTTGATAGAGCGGCTGGCGGGTGCAGTTTTGTTTAAACCAGCGGCGAAACGTACCGTGTGAATATTTGGGTAGTGCTTTATGATCGTGAACACCAATGGTTTTATGCATGATGGTTTTCACCACTGGCAAAGTGGTAGCGAAATTGACCACTGGTGCAAATGGTGTGGCAATGGAGCCAAATAGGTCGGTGTGGCTCAATACATAGTCACGGACGAGTTTGGGATTCAATGGTTTTTTGCCATATTTACCGCGCGCAACGGCGATCAGATCGCCGATTTTAACCCCTGAAGGACATGCAGTTTCACAGCGTTTGCAGTTGGTACAATATTTTAACGCGTCATCGTAGTATTCAGGGCTTTTAATGCGCAAACGTTCACCATCTGGACCGCACTGCTTGGGACCGGGATAGTCAGGGTTGGCTTTCGCCACCGGACAATAAACGGTGCATACGGTGCATTTAATGCATTGGTCAAAGCTGGTGTTTTGAGGTGCAGCTTGCGAAAAGGGTACGTTCATATCAGCGCCTCCTGAGTCGAATAAGCGACAGAATCGGTTTTTAGCGCTTGCATAATGGCATAGTAAGCCGTGGCAATCGCCACACCTCCCCCACTGCCTTCAAACACGGGATCGTAGCCAGAGAGCATCGAACCACAGCAATAAAGGTTTTTGATCGCCATGCCTTGTTGATAAGGGTTCAACTGCGCATTTGTCTGAACGCCAAAGGTCATAAATGGGTGAGGGGTAGGCGCAAAAAATTGCGAATGTCGCCATGATGAGCGTGGTTCTGAATAGGTGATATCCAGCTCAAAGACCGGTTCAGAAATCTGTTGTTGTGAGGCTTTCAGCCCTTGGCTGAAATAACTGCCGGTCGCCATGATAAAGTGTTTCGCTTGAATCGGCATATCTCGTAAATTTTGGGTATAAATTTCGGTTAATTGGCCGTTGGAAAATGCTCCTTTCACCACTTTATCGCCTTTCAACTGAATACCACCAAGTTGAATAAAGGTGCGATTAAGGGTTTCTTCAATACGAATACCTAGCAGAGACGGGGGCATGGTGGGGACTTCATGAAAATGCAATTGCGTGGCTTCACGTAACTGATTCATCAAAATAAGCCCATCGCCATTGCCCATAATCGCCGGAAGAATCACCAAATCTTCCGGTGTTGCCAGCATCATTAATGTGCGGCAAAGATGATCCCATGCCTTTTCCTGTTTGAGAAAGCGGGCAATATCAATCGAGCGGAGTTCATTAGGATTACGCCGATACGCATCAAAACCGGGTAAGGTAATGGTTTTATGTTTAATGTGTATATTGGCAAAATCAACGTGCTGGCGAAGATTATCCTGCAACATTTGTGGGTGGAAATCTCGGTAACCCTCAATGGCAATTACCACAATGCGCTTAAACGGTAGAGGAGCATGATGCTGATAAACAAATGGCTGAGAAAGCCAAGTCGCCTTTAACGTTCCTAGCGGGGTGATGCGTTGATGATTGGCTCCCTCGGGTTGATGATACATAGGAAGCCCAGCATCGGTCATGATGTGTTGGAACCAATGAAGCCCTTCCATTAACGATGCTTGCCCCACAATGTTATAGGGGTGTTGATCATTTTGTTGTTTCAGTTTATCCAGTGCGTCAAAAGGATGGGTAACGGCGCTGCCATCGGGTAATTTGGCTAATACATCAATCGAGCCGGAAGAGAAATGCAGAGCGCTTTGCCCTTGGTTGATCAGCAAAGTTTTCTTTCCCGCCTGTAAGCCACGAACGGCGGCGGTGTATCCCGCAATGCCGCCACCGATCACGACAATGTCATAGTGCATCATCCGTTATTCTCCTCATGATTATTTGGCTGTGGAAGATCGCCTGCACCCAATAGCCCATCATAAATCCAGTAGCTAAATTCGGCTTCCCGCAGAGCATCGCCCCAAAAAATCGGTTTGATGCCTTTCCAGCGTTCTTCAAGGAACTCAGTAAGTAACAGGCTGGATTGCTGTCCTGTAAAATGACCATATTCAGAAAATAAGGTCGCTGCTCGGTAGCTGCACAGTTCCCCCTGACAAGGTCCCATGCCGAGGCGAGTTCGACGGCGTAAATCTACTAAATTGTTCACATCCAGTTGCTTGATCGCGTATTCAATCTCTCCTGCGGTCACCATTTCACATTCACAAATGATGGCTTGGTTTTTCATATCATCCGATAAAAACTGTTTGGCTCTTTCTCCATGACGATAAATTGCAGACTCATAAACGGGTTTGGCTATACTGGCGGTTTTTTTTACCTCTTTCGGAGTTTCGTTTGAGCCAGGAAGCGGGCGAAGATGTGTCGTACAAGGTTGTTGATTACCCAGTTTTTTTGCCACCAGATCCGTTGCCCATTCCGCCATTAAGCGGTAGGTCATCAGTTTGCCTCCGGTGATAGTGGTTAAACCATTCAGACCATCACGTTCTTGGTGATCCAGCAGCACAATACCTCGGCTGATATTACGTCCACTGCCGTCATCGTCAACGGAAACTAAAGGGCGAACGCCCGCATAGGCGCGCAGCACTCGTGTGTTCGCCATGATCGGAGCAAGTTTTGCTCCTTCTCGGAGTAACACATCCACCTCTTTATCGGTGACATGTAAGTTATCGATTTGATCATAGTCGATATGTTCAGAGGTTGTGCCGATTAGGGAGATGGTATCGCCGGGCACTAAAATATCGGCATCAGAAGGTTTACGGCAGCGATTGATGACGAGGTTATTAATTCGATAATCAAGAATGAGCAAAGAGCCTTTCGCCGGAAACATTTTGATATTCAGATCGGCATATTCACAAATATTCTGCCCCCAAATCCCTGCTGCATTAATGACTTGCTTCGAATAGATATCAAACACTTGATGGGTGCTCAGTTGCAAACAATGCACGCCTAATATGGTGTCACCTTGGCGGATAAGCCCTGTGACGATTGTACGGTTAAGTATTTTCGCCCCGTGTTCTTTTGCATCCAGCACATTCGATGCACAGAGACGAAAAGGATCTATCGTACCATCAGGCACTTTAACGGCTCCCAGCAAAGCGGGATTGACATTGGGTTCTAATGCTAACGCTTGCTTAGCGGTTAAACGTGACGTTTCAATACCGGCTTGAGTACAGGCCGTAATGAAACGCTCTTGGAAGGTTAAATCATCTTCCGGCAAGGTAATAAATAGGCCATTGGTCGCTTCTACACAATGCTTGGCTATTTTTTTGAGAATCAGATTTTCTTGAATGCACTCTTTTGCGGATTCAGGGTCAGTGACGGCATAACGAGCTCCTGAGTGGAGTAAACCGTGGTTTCGGCCTGTTGTGCCCGAAGCAATATCATCTTTCTCAAGTAAAACACAGGGGATACCACGCAATGCACAATCGCGCATAATGCCGGTTCCTGTTGCTCCACCACCGATGATGATCACGTCCGTCTCTATACGTTGTTTTGCCGTCATGATCGTTACCTTATTGGTTGGCTATACACTTACTATCATTGTGTCATTTCTCAATGTTGATGTTCGCTACATTGCTCACAAAAGCTCGAACGAAATAAATTATAAGCCATAAAGCTCATTTTTGTTCAGTTTTTGGTGAAACATATCGACGATTTTAGATAACAACGGTGGTTTTTGTAACAATTTCGCTACACCATGCGTGGTAAATAGATTGGAAAATGGAAACGAAAATGCCCTTTTAAGGATAAGTGTCCGTAATATAACGTGAAGATAAACAAGGCGATGACTAAAAGGTCGCGTTCATTTCATTTAGGTAAACCTTAATTAGTCTTTATTAATGGAATATCTGTTTGATTATGAGTATTGATCAAAATACTGCGTCAATTAACAGAAAACGAGTCTCATGTTAACATTTTTGTGCTCGAACGCTCATTAATAATCTTTGTTTGTTTTCGATAAAAGTTATCTATGGCAGATTTGCTGCACACAAACAACGTGTAAACCAATAACGTGTAAATAAACACAAGGATTCTTACTATGGCTCGAACAAAACAACAGACTCTTTTAGGAGCGTGTATCGCAGAGTTTATCGGTACGGGTTTGCTCATTTTCTTTGGTGTCGGCTGTGTTGCTGCCTTGGTATTAACCAATGCTCAATTTGGTCAATGGGAAATTAGTATCATTTGGGGGCTTGGCGTAGCGATTGCTATTTATTGTACCGCTGGCGTTTCTGGTGCCCATATTAACCCCGCCGTGACCATCGCTCTCGCCGCATTTCACGGCTTCGATAAAGCGAAAGTCATCCCCTACATCGTTGCACAAATGTTAGGTGCTTTTTGTGCAGCGGCGTTAGTCTACAGTCTATACAGTAACCTTTTTGTTGATTACGAAATCGCTCACAATTTTACGCGAGATAGTCAAGCCGCACTCGCAACCGCGGGGATTTTTTCTACCTATTCCCATGCATCGCTCTCTTTTTCTGGGGCGATGGCCGTTGAATTTGTGGATGGCCGTTGAATTTGTGATTACTGCAGTGTTGATGTTTGGCATCTTAGCTTTGGGTGATGAAAATAATGGGGCACATCGTAATGCGTTAAACCCATTATTAATCGGTATATTGATTGCAATTATTGGTGGGTCGCTTGGCCCATTGACGGGCTTTGCGATGAACCCTGCACGGGATTTTGGGCCTAAGCTATTTGCTTACTTTGCTGGTTGGGATTATGCCTTAAGCGGCGCTAAAGACATTCCCTATTTTATTGTTCCCATCGTAGCACCGATTGTTGGTGCTTGTTTTGGGGCTTGGGCGTATCCGAAATTTATTGCGGTTTATCTCCCGAAGGTGGGCACCGGATGCACAATTCCTAACCAGTGTGATAAAGCGGAAGAAAACGAACAAGCACACGTGTAAACAGATCCCATAATGATAGTTAACCGATTTATTCGAACGTGAAATAATAAGGAATACACCATGACTGAGCAAAAATATGTCGTTGCATTAGATCAAGGAACCACCAGTTCCCGAGCGGTAGTACTGGATCATAACGCCAATATTGTCAGCGTTTCTCAGCGTGAATTTACACAAATTTATCCTCAAGCGGGTTGGGTCGAACATGATCCGATGGAAATTTATGCAACCCAAACCTCCACCTTAGTGGAAGTGCTTGGTAAATCCGGTATTCGTAGTGATGAGGTTGCTGCGATCGGGATTACGAACCAACGTGAAACAACGATTGTTTGGAATAAAGAAACTGGAAAGCCTGTTTATAATGCGATTGTGTGGCAATGTCGTCGCACGGCTGAGATTTGTGAAGAATTAAAAATGCGTGAGGGCTTAGAGGCCTATGTTCGGGAGAATACGGGGCTGCTTCTCGACCCTTATTTCTCGGGCACCAAAATTAAGTGGATTCTTGATAATGTTCCTGGCGCACGTGAAGAGGCAGAAGCGGGTAAGTTACTGTTTGGAACCGTGGATACTTGGCTGGTGTGGAAAATGACACAAGGCCGCGTTCATGTGACGGATTATACCAATGCTTCTCGTACCATGCTTTTTAATATCAATGAATTACATTGGGATGAGCAAATTTTAAAAGCGTTCGGTATTCCGCTAAGCATGATGCCTGAAGTGAGATCTTCCTCAGAGGTTTATGGGCAAACGAACATCGGGGGGAAAGGTGGCACGCGAATCCCGATTGCAGGGATTGCTGGTGATCAACAAGCCGCTTTGTATGGGCAAATGTGTGTGGAAGCGGGCCAAGCCAAAAATACCTATGGTACAGGCTGTTTCTTATTAATGAATACAGGTCAAGAAAAAGTCACGTCCAAAAATGGTTTGCTCACAACACTGGCTTGTGGTCCGAAAGGTGAGCCTGCCTATGCGTTAGAAGGGGCGGTATTTATGGGTGGAGCATCGATTCAGTGGTTACGAGATGAACTGAAATTGATCTCGGATGCTCATGATTCTGAATACTTTGCAACAAAAGTGGATACCTCGAATGGTGTGTATGTTGTCCCCGCATTTACTGGGCTTGGTGCGCCTTACTGGGATGCTTATGCTCGTGGAACCATTGTGGGTTTAACACGAGGGGTGAATGCTAACCACATCATCCGTGCAACGCTGGAGAGTATTGCTTATCAAACGCGTGATGTATTGGATGCGATGCAGGCCGATTCAGGCATTAAACTGGCCGCACTACGAGTCGATGGAGGCGCAGTAGCGAATAACTTCTTAATGCAATTTCAGTCTGATGTACTTGATACGGAAGTTCACCGTCCTAAAGTGACAGAAGTTACAGCACTGGGAGCGGCATATTTAGCTGGTATCGCGGTAGGGTTCTGGGACGGATTAGAAGAGCTACAAAACAAAGCGGAAATTGATCGTTCCTTTATGCCACATCAGGATGAAGAGAAACGTCAACGCCGCTATCGAGGCTGGAAGCGTGCGGTGAAATGTGCTCAGTCATGGGCCGCGCTGCATTCTGAAGAAGATTGACGGGCAGTCACTCTCTCTTAGCCAATGCCCGACATCTGCCGGGCATTTAGGGGAGAATAAATGAATAAAGATTCAGTCGTTTTAGGCGGCGTTTTGTACGCCGTCATTCTTTTTTGCTTTTTGCATCTTCACTAAAAAGTAGACGTTAACACAGGCGATAAACGCATTGGTTGCAACGACTGGCCAAGCATCAATCATTAACGCATAAGCAACAAATAAACTGCAGCCGATAAAGTTCAGTATTCTTAGTTTTACGATGTCTTTCATGGTGAGGGAAATTGCGACCATAATTGAGGCAGCGTAGCCCATGATTTCAATCATATTCATATCCATTATTGTATCCTCTTGCTGTTGGCCCAAGCCGGGTCAGTCGCGGCACGCTGTTTTTCATCATGAAAATGGACAAAGCCTTACCGAAAATGGCTGGATTAACGTTTCTAATGAAAACTATAACAACGGTTAATCTGTGATGAAACCCTCAAAAAGAGCTTCGGAGAAGGTTAGCGATTACGCAAACGATTAACGCTAATAATAAATTTGTTATTACATTATGTGTTGATATGTTCTGGCCAATCTGTATTCAAAAAGAAAGTCCGCTTATCGCGGACTTTACATAAGTAGCCTTGTTACTAAGCGGGCGTTACTTTTTTCCACCCTGAGTCATCAGCTTATCTTGTTCCGTGAGTTCACGAATACGACGGCTAATTTCACGGCGCTCTTTAGAGATTTCAGCACTTTTAATAATGTGGTCATCAACACGATCTTCATAATCCGATTTCATGTTTTTGACAATCTCAATGATCTCTTCTTGAGTCATGTCTGGTTTGATGTAGTCCACTAAGTTTTCTAGCAGATCAACACGTTTACGGTTATCACGAACTTTCTTTTCGTTATCAAGCAGTTCACGTTTTAGTTTGTTTTTACGACGAGCTAAGCTCACAATTTCAAATACGCTGTTCATAGGTCCCTTTTCCTATCATGAATGCCACTAACAGAGATTAAAGCACATCGTTAAGGCGCATAACAGACCTAAGATCAAACCTCATTGCATCTTGCTGAATAAATCACCAGAATGTGTGGTTTTTGATGACCTTAGATATACACCGCTAGTGTACATCAATAAAAAGGCGCTATATCATGTATTCAACGACGGATGAAACAACTATTTAATTATGTCAGGTTCAAAAATTGTTGTTCCAACATCGAAAGAGAACGATTCCTTTACTGTGCAACAGCAGAAATTCCGCCAAGCCTATTTGTATGAACGGCAAAATCTTGCCTTGCTTGAAATTGAATTAAACCGCTCCAAAGTGGTTATGATTGATGAGCATGGCCGATTTCTTCGTTTGGCTTTTGTGTTAGAGCACTAGGGAGATTAAGGGTGATCACCGAGGTAACTTGGTGTTTTGTGAAATAAACGCTATCTCAGATAACAATAAGGAAACGCAGATGCATAATGAACTTTCCCACTTAGAAGCGAGAGTGATTGGCTGCTTAATTGAAAAAGCGGTCACGACACCTGATCACTACCCACTTACCCTCAACAGTTTAACGACCGCATGTAATCAGAAAAGTAACCGTGAGCCCGTCCTTTCATTGTCAGAAGCTGAAGTGCAAGACACGGTTGAAGGCTTAATTGCTCGTCGTTTAGTCAGTGATGAAAGCAGCTTTAATAGCCGAACTCGTAAATATCAGCATCGTTTTTGTAATACCGAGTTTGGTGACTTAAAACTGGATGAGCAAGAGTTGGCATTAGTGTGCTGTTTATTATTACGAGGCCCTCAAACACCGGGCGAGTTAAGAACACGTACGAATCGCTTGTGCAGTTTTAGTGATGTTAAACAGGCCGAAGCTATTCTAGAAGTTTTAGTGGAACGAGAGTTGGTTGTTAAATTACCACGAGAGCCCGGTAAGCGAGAATCTCGATATCATCACCTGTTTTGTGGAGATGTTGATCTTACCAGTTTTGCCTCCAGTACACCTTCTGAGTCGGCTTCTGCTCAAATTGAAGCATTAGAATTAGAGGTGGCGACTTTGCGTAAAGAGGTGGCAGAGTTACGAGCGCAGCTTGCACAATGTCGATAAGTGAAAGGGAGAATTCTTCCCCTTCGCTCTGGTGGGTGTATTTAATTCGTACTTCAGGAAACGCGCTGTATTGCGGTATTACGACGAATACTCAACGGCGTTTCCAGCAGCATCAAACCGGGCAGGGGGCTAAGGCATTAAGAGGCAAGGGGCCGCTGACTTTGGTGTGGCAATCAGCAGTCGGTCCAGATAAAAGCCAAGCGTTAAAGTTGGAGTATCGTATTAAACGGCTGAGTAAAGATAAGAAAGAGAGCCTCGTTGCAGGAACGAGTGCTCTGTCTGAATTTCCTTGGGGAGTGATAGCATCATCCTATGCGCGGGGTGAGATTAAACCTCATCACAACAGTGATTCGGTTTAATTTTTGATGTTCAATTACCTAGCGGCTATTGGTACTGAGGAATTTACGAGATTCGGTGTTGAGACAAATTCAGAATTTGAGTACGTAAGTCATCCGTCATTTCGATCATCGAAGAAAATTTTATCCCCACGAGGTAGCCTTTATCTTTACGACGAAGGCTGACCACATGGCTGGCTAAATCTTGCGGTAGCCAAGAATCGAGCGCAGATGAGAGTGACACCGCATGGTTCAGTTGTAGCTCATTTTCTCCATCGATAAATACCCCACAGCCAGAGACAGAAAAATCCACCAAAGTTCCTGAGAAGCTTTTTTCAAAGTGATCATTTTGTTCTGTTAATGTCACCGGAAGTGAAATTTTGTATCTTTCATGCTCTCGAATCGCTTTGCTGGCAAAGTGTTTTGGGTAGCGAATGAAAAGCAGATTAAAAGGAGTTGAAATAACCTGATAGATAGAACTTCGAAAAGCAATAATATGCCCAAGTTCTGTATCTGTCATCCCTCTGATCACAATTTGTACATTAGAGAGTTTTCGCATGACTAAACTTTCATACGTTTTAATCGGCATATCTAATAATAAAAATTGTGTTGCTTTAAAACCAACGAGGGTCGTCGAAAAAGTGAGACTATCTTGTGGACCAAATTGAATACTGGCAGAGATTTTCATACCTGGTTGTAGGTAATTACCCAATTTCTCACATGGGATAGATCCCGAGGTTGTCATACTTTATCCTAGCAAATAGAAAAACAGAATGTCGCGCACCCTGATGCTGAGCCATCATCTCTACACAGCAAGGTTCCACAGAAAGAGAATTTTCTCGATCACCATGAAAATTAAGGCGACATAACTGAATAGAATACGCGAGTGCTTAAGCTTTTAAGGATAATATTATAGTACGAGTTCATAAATAACGGACTACCGCATAACGATTTACTTTGTAAGAAAAAGGCTAAAATTGGAACCTTACACCCATGCTGATCTGTGGACCCCATAACCCAGCGTTTCGAGCTTCAGCTGAAATGGTCATTTGTTGGGTGGAGTGAAAACGCAATCCGCCGATAAAAATCGAGTGATCTTCATTTCGACCCACACGAAGATGGCCTTCTATTTGATTGGTTAGCCATACACGAGTACCGATGTTGAGTTCCATCATGACATCATTTTTATTGCCTTCATCATTACTTCCACGGACACTGTGCACTAACATTTGACCATAGATATCAGTGAATGGGTTGATTGGGCCATTAAAGCCAATACCGCCTGCGGCGTCCCAGTCACCTTCAAAGCGAGAATCGATGCGAGCGACCACGTGTGAGTTTTCAGTGAAGTAGGTATTGAATTCAGCCCCCATGGATTCTGGGCTTAAGGCGGTTCTTACTTCAAAAAAATTGTAGTCAAAATTGTTTGCTGAAGCAGGGGTTGGCAGAAGGGTAGCCAAGAGTAAAGTACCGACTAAAGAGGCTCTTTTGAACATTTTGGATTCATCCTAAAAAGAAGAAAGCGTAAAGATACAACAATGCTATGCGAATTTCAGGCCATTTATGCAAATTATTCCATCTTCTTGCAGGGATTGTTGTTAAAATAAGCATAGAAAGAGAGTTTTGTACAATATTTCTCCGCTGTCCAGTCCGAGAATCTATACCAAAAAGCATTTTTATGGGTCAATGAATAAGTATGAATAACGAGTAAACGATGAAAAAACAAATTTATATACTAATTGCCCTGTTGATGAGCCCGATAATTTGGGCGCAAGAAACCATCCATATATATGCGGCCTCATCCATGACGAATGCGGTCAATGATCTCATTGATCTTTATCAACCCCAACATGAAGCGAACGTTGTGGCGGTATTTGGTGGTTCTGCATCGTTAGCTCGACAAATTGAACATGGAGCTCCGGCTGATGTGTTTCTTTGCGCAAATGAAGAGTGGGTACAATATTTGATTGATAACCAGTATGTGCGCAAAGATAAGGTCACTTTACTGGCTGGAAATCAAGTGGTTCTCATTCAGCCGTCTTCGTCTCAGCTAGCGGAGTTTAATGTGGCAGACCCGACACAGTGGCAACAACGATTAATTCAGGCTCGTTTAGCTGTCGGCAACACGGACTCTGTTCCTATTGGAATGTATTCTAAAGAGGTACTGACGAATTTGGGGGCTTGGGATACAGTACGGCCTAAACTGGCACAGACGAATAATGTCCGATTGGCTTTAGCTTTGGTGGAACGAGGAGAGGCTCCGCTGGGAATGGTTTACCAAACGGATGCTATGTCGAGTGATAAAGTCAGTATTGTCACCGTGTTTGATACCACACTTCACAGTACGATTCATTACCCCCTTGCACAGCTTAATGATAAGCCAAGTAGTCTCTCATTTGTCGAGTTCCTCTCTTCACCAGTCGCTAAATCAGTACTAGCTAAGTATGGGTTTAGAACGGATATGAAAAATGAAACATTTGCTCAGTGAGTATGAATGGAGCGCTTTACTACTCAGCTTGAAAGTGGCCGGATATACCATTGTGTGGCTTTTGCCAGTGGGCATTGTGCTGGCTTGGTTGCTGGCTCGCAAAGAGTTTTTTGGAAAAAGCGTATTAGATAGTTTGATACATTTACCTCTTGTCTTACCGCCTGTGGTGATCGGCTATGTGCTGCTCATCAGTATGGGCAGGCGAGGGGTGATTGGCCAGTGGTTAGAGACGTGGCTGGGGGTTTCATTCAGTTTTAGCTGGCGGGGAGCGGTTTTGGCTTGCTTTGTCATAGCCTTACCTTTGATGGTAAGGGCTATCCGTCTGAGTATTGAAAGTGTGGATCCTAAACTAGAGCAAGCGGCTCGGACTTTAGGGGCTTCCCCTATCAAGGTATTTTTTACCATCACCTTACCCTTAATATTACCGGGGCTCATTACTGGAACCATGCTTTCTTTTGCGCGTAGTTTAGGCGAGTTTGGGGCGACCATTAGCTTTGTTTCTAATATCCCAGGAGAAACACAAACTTTGCCTTTAGCCATGTACAACTTTTTAGAAACTCCGGGGGCTGAAATGGAAGCGGCTCGTTTATGCATTATTTCCATCGTGATTGCTTTGTTATCGTTATTTATTTCGGAATGGGTTAATCGACGTATGCAACGCCGTTTAGGGGTTAATGGTTAATGACATCCTTATTTGTTCAAGTTAGCAAGCAACTCGGTGACATGGCGCTGAGTGTTGATCTGCATTTACCGGCTACTGGTATTACGGCAATTTTTGGCCGTTCAGGCTCTGGTAAAACCTCATTGATTAACCTAATTAGTGGTTTGATTACACCTGATAATGGGCAAGTACGGCTTCCTCATCGCGTCTTATTTCATGCGAAAAACAGGGTTAGTTTACCGGTTGAAAAACGAAAAATTGGGTATGTTTTTCAAGATGCTCGGCTGTTTCCTCATTATCGAGTGCGTGGCAACCTTACCTATGGAATGACCGCGAAAGATACGGAATATTTTAATCAAGTTGTACAACTGCTGGCGTTAGAACCGTTATTAGATCGCTATCCACATGCTTTATCGGGCGGCGAAAAACAGCGAGTCTCTATTGGACGTGCTCTATTGACTAAGCCAGATTTATTGTTGATGGATGAGCCACTCGCTTCTCTGGATTTACCACGAAAACGGGAAGTGATGCCTTTTCTTGAACAACTGACTCAGACGGTCAATATACCCGTATTATACGTAACTCATAGTATGAATGAAGTTTTACGCTTGGCCGATCATTTAGTGGTTTTGGAGCATGGGAAAGAGTTGATTTCTGGCCCGATAGAACAAGTGTGGTCCTCTTCTGTTATGCGGCCTTGGCACTCTTTTAGTGAGCAAAGTACGCTTTTGTCTGGCTGCATTGTTCAACACCACGCCGATTATGGCCTGAGTTATATCACCTTAGCGGATAACGTTGGGGTCTGGGTTCAACAAATCGAGGGAGAGTTGGGGGGCTCCATCCGGCTGAAAATTCGGGCTACAGATGTTTCAGTCACATTAGAAAAGCCGCAGAGAACGTCTATTCGTAATATATTGCCTGCTAAAGTGAGCAAAATTGAGCACCTACAGCATGGGGAGAATAGAAAGAGTATCGCTTTACAATTAGCATTAACCCAAGACTGTTTTTTATGGTCAACCATTACGGAATGGGCATTGGAAGATTTACAACTGACGGTTGGTTCTTCTGTCTATGCTCAGATCAAAGGGGTAAGTATCGCGCAGCGCGATATTGCGTTGAGCCATCACTAACCCAATAGTAAGAATTTCAATAACATGTCATTAACTAAACCTATGTGTCTGCCTGTATGAAAAAAGCGTTTCCTCTTGGTGCTGTGATCCCTCACTCGTGTTGGTGGGTCGTTGCCAGTATTCCATTCATGGGAGTGGCTCAGGCTCATACGAATAGTGAGCAAGCATGGGGGATTGCTGCAATGTCTCGTCTTGCATCCATTCCCTTTAACAGCGTGGTCGGAGACTCTCACGTTACCACATTTGTACCCATGATGTATTTTCATAATGAAACCCTTTTTATTGATGGGCTAGAGGGGGGCGTGTACCTTTACAATCCAACTGATTCGGCTTTTAAAATCAGTGCTCTTACTCGCTTACGCTTTGTGGATGTCCCGCAGTCGATACAAAACTCGATTGAAGGTGACTCCGCAGATTTCGGGGTACAAGTTCGCTATCAACATAATGAGATATGGCATGTTGATACGGAAATTATGAGCGATGATCAATTTCGTTTTCACGCGAACCTTCGAGCTACAGCGGAGTATGAAGGGGGAGATTGGGAACTATCACCGAGTGTCACGATTAGATATAAAGAGGCGGATTTCAATAGCACCTATTATTCGTTTTCACCGCTTGGCGGAGAAGCTATCGGGGCGGGGGTGGATTTCAAAGTCGGGATTGATGCCCGCTATCATGTTATCTCAAATTTCTACTTGTTGGGTTCAACAAGTCTGACTCGTTTGGATAACAACGCCTATTCTAGTACAGCGGTGGATGAACGTTACCAAGGTGAAATTTCACTGGGTTTTGGTTTCTTTAATGATAAAACGAAATCGTTAAAACAAGCCTTGGTGAACAAGCGTTATGTGCGTTTGGCTCACGGCTGGGCAACGCCTTCGAATATTGGTGAGATCATAAGTTTTGATGCTGAGCAAGATCCTTACCATGATCAATTAACCTCTGTATTTTACGGTCACCCATTAACCGATGAACTGTTTGGTTTTCCACTGGATCTTTATTTTACTTCTGGCCTTGCTCACCATTGGTCATCAACGGCCCAGTCTGCGAGTACGGAGTGGATCGCGGCAATCAAAGCCTATTACACTTTTGATTGGCCGACCACATGGCGTTTCGGTTTTGCAGAAGGTATGTCTTATATTGATAATATTACCTACATTGAGCAGGTAGAAATGGATGAAAAAGGTTATACCCCGAGCCATTTACTCAACTATCTTGATTTCTCCTTTGATGTGAATGTGGGAGATCTGATTCAGCAACCAGAGTTTAAACATGTTTGGTTCGGGTATTCTTTGCACCATCGTTCGGCGATTTTTGAAAAAGCATCACAGTATGGACGAATTAAAGGCGGCAGTAATTATAATACTGTCTACTTACAGTTTGATTTTTAATTCGTCTAACGGGTTTCTTCGCTCGAGATCTATACGTTATCGAAGATGGATCGCTTTATATGCGAATATCTAGCAGGCTACCGAGCATGGCTTGCTCTCGCTGAATCACACTGCTTCCCACACGGTTGTATTGTTGAGCTTGATCCAGTTTGATTAAGGCATCATGGGTATCGGTTGTGGAAGAGGGTTTGTCAGAGGTTACTGTATTCTCAACATTATTAAAATCGAGAGCGCTGGGCTGTTTTGTATTTTCGGTTTGATGGTGCTGAATATCCAGCGTAGCATCTTCAGCCATTTTTGATGATTGCTGAAGAATGGGATAACCCGAAGAAACGGCTGAAATAGACATCACTTTTCCCTCACTGTTTTAGTAAGCTTATGTCTAGGTGCAGTGAAGTGCAAGTTTAACGAAACAGATGGGAGAGTGTTTCTATCTCTTCTTCTGTGAGTAGTGTTGAGTTGCCTTCCACCAATGAATGAGTGATTTCTCCTTGCAGCATCTTTAGTTGCTGAGGTGTCAATAATTTCACTTGAGATTTTAATCGTTCAAACTGCACTTTATCCATACCGTGTTTATGTATGGATGAGAGCGTCATGGCTGCCAATTGTTCATGTTCAGTCATCATCCTTTACCCTGGTCAACTTAACGTGATTGCTCGGTGGGAATCATTTCCCTTTTCTATTTGAAGCGGCGATTCAGTCGTTCAAATATGTTCCAGACTACGTTATCGGTCATTTGCCTACTACCTGAATGTTGACATCCAAGTCGTTTGGGTATGCTCTTATTTTTCTAAGTATAGAAAATAATCATTCTGATGGGAAAGTTGTCCGATGAATGTTAGAGATTCGTTAAGATAAAAGTGCTGTTACAGAAGAAAAAGGATGCTTCAAAGAATTGAGAAGCATCCGATCAGTTTAGTTAACCCGTACCGCAAATTTGCTGGCAAGTGAATGCAGCTCTGGTAGCATGCGATATATAAGATGCAGTTGTTGCAGCACCATTCTTGCGGAGCTATCGTCTTCCTCTCTCCATTCTGCTAGCCTTTTTTCTAGCCCTGCATCATCAATATTACTGGTATCACATTCATCACAATGGGTAAATAATTGCTGATAAAGCACCTCTAAATGCTGGTGAATGACTCGGTGTGAATCAAGTACCAGTTGATGAACGTGCTCATCATCAATTCTTGTTCGATGGGCACCTAATGCTGATATATAGCTTAATAAGGCGTGGTTCAGCGTTAAAAATCGAAAGCTTTCGTCGGTCGCGGCTCGGTATTTTCCCGGTTCTGCGAGCATGTTGCTTACCGCAGCAGAAAGCGCGGCATCTTGGTTGTGTGCATCACGTCTTGCAATTCTATAGCTGAGGTTGTCCTTTTTACCGATTCGATATTGGCCAATAATTTGTGCCAAATAATGTTTATTGGCTTCAATCGCTTCTGCCATGACCTTATGTAGTCGTTTAGATTGCCAGTCAGGCAGGATTAAAATGACGGCCGCGACCGCTAAAATACAACCGATCAACGTATCCGCTAAGCGAGGTAATACGACGGCGTAGCCTTCCCCTAATTGGTTAAAACAGAAAAGAACCAATAAGGTAATAAAGCCAGTCGCATAGCCATAATTGTTTAGGCGAAAAGCAAAAAACATGACCCCAGAAATAACAATAAAGACCAGTTGGCTTTCTTGTGAAGGGAATAACGTTAATAAGGGAACACCAATCAGTAGTCCGGCGAGTGTCCCTATGACGCGTGAAACGAGCTTTTGCCGTGTTGCTGCGTAGTTTGGCTGACAAACGAAGAGGGTCGTTAACAGTATCCAGTAGCCTCGTTCTAACCCTAATCCTTGCAAAATGGCATACCCTGTTGTAAGCGCAATTGACATTCGAACGGCATGGCGAAAAAGCAATGAGTCGGTGTTGAGGTTGGCTTTTAATCGTAGCCACATAGATTTTAGCGAATGTGCCTCGGTATCATGCAGAACATTATCTTCCGATTTATGGACGTCAGGGTTACTTACGTTGTTAAGCTGCTTCTCAACGGTAGCTAAGTTGTTGAATAAATAGCCTAACTGAGCCAATAAACGCTTCCATTCTGGGCGTTGCTGCTCTTGTAAATAGGTCAATGACAGTAATAATTCATCTAAGGCAAGAATAGAGTCACCGCGGTGTTGGTAAGGAAGTCCCAAACGAATGGATAGTGCAATATCACGGCAGGCTTGAGCTTGAGCTTGCAGCAAATGTTTAAACCGAAAGAGGACATCGGTTCGGCCAAAATGTTCAGCAAGTTCCTGATATCGATAGTGGCTTGAACTTGCACGTTCATGGATATCTTGAGCTAAGAAATACAAACTTAAAAAACGGTCACTTGCGCTATCAACATGTCCGCGTTTGGCCCGAGTCAGTAAGGTGGCTTTACATTGGTTAAGCGCATTTACCGTAGCTGCATTTAAATTGGCTTCAGCAATTCGATAGGGCTGAGGCACTAAGTCCGAGACGGGATAAAAGAGTTGTGATTTAGCATCGAGGTAGTGACCTAGTTGGATGAAAACCGAGGCCAAGTTTTGCTGTACAGGCTGCATTGGCCAAAATGCATACCACAGCATGGATAAACAATAGTACCAAGCACTGCCACTGAGCAGTAAAAGAGGTTGAAACCAGATATTGGTACTTTGGTGAGCTCCCAACATGGTATAGATGGCGATCAACAGTGAACCAAAGGCGATGCTGGCGTAACGAGCTCCCATTGCGCCTAGCATAATAAAACCAAATGTTGAGCTAAAAAGCCCAATCGCAAACAGTAGGGGGGTTTTAAATAAAATCTCAATAGAAAAGGCGGCAATCGCAAAACAGATAAAGGTTAACGTAATGGATTTTAACCGGCCGGTGAAACTGTCATCACGCTCAGCGAGAGCTGCAGCAATCACCCCTAAAATGAGAGGCGTAATCCAAGTATTGAGGTTGTAATGCCAAGTAGGAATGACGACGCCTAACAAAGTGATAAGGATCAGTAGGCAATAATTAATGGTTCTGTTTGCCCAGTAGAGCCGAATTTGATTGAGTCTTTTCACGGTAATCATCAATGCTAGAAAGAAAACGCTGAGTGTAGCAGAAGTTTAAGCTAAGGGTCTGATCGAAAATAAGAAAGCTGCTGATTCTGGAGTAAATATTGACATTAATTTTTCATTGCAATAGTCGTTTAGGTTATGATACCGAACCGTTAAAACCATGGGGTCGTCAACATGCAGCTAAGTGCAAGCAAAACTGCACAATTTTTTATCGCTAATGAATACCATCACGTTGGCTTAGAAGACGAGCGTCTGGTGCTGATCTCATTGCATAGTGAAGAGCGTATTCCTTTTACTGTGTGGAATGGACAAGTAAAAATTCGTCGAGGTTTATTATGGGCAGAACTACAATTCTTTGCTCATCCAGAACAAGTGACGCAACGATCATGGTTGGTACAAGGGTTACCTTGGCCTCAAGCTCGTCAATTTGCGCATAAACTCGTAGCTGCGTATCAGACATGGTTCAATCGTCAATGTGTTGAGTTATCGACACATCTGCCAGCTTGGCAACAGGCATTACATGAACTCGTCCATTTGCCGGCCTTTTTACCACATTCTCGCGTTGAACAGTGGGTTAGCCAAGTATTTAGTGACCTTACTAAAATGGGAATGAGTTTAGAAGAGGCCATTAACCATTTACCCCAAGCCATGGGCTCACTCACGCCTTGGCTATTAGAGACCAATCAAACCTTATTGACTCGTAATCACTATTGGTTAGAAGTTGAACGAAATAACTGGACGGTGCTTTTTTCCCAGTTAGAGTCTTCGCCTTTGAACTTATCTCAACAGCAAGCCGTATTGCTGAACGATGATCATAATTTAGTCTTGGCTGGCGCAGGTTCTGGTAAAACCAGCGTGCTGACGGCTCGAGTGGCTTACTTACTACAAAGCCACCTTGCTCAAGCAGAAGAAATGTTGTTGATTGCTTTTGGTAAAGAAGCCGCCAATGAGATGGCGCAACGCTTAAAAAATACCATTGGTTTAGCCGCAGACCATGTACGAGTCAATACGTTTCATCAGCTAGGCTTGTACATTATTAACCAAGTGGAGGGGCAGGATGTAGCTATCTCTCCGTTGGCTCTAGATGACAAACAAAAGAAAGCTTGGTGTATGGACTGGCTTAAGCGCCACTGGATGACGCCCACAAATTTCAAACGATGGCAAAAACACTTAACCCAATGGCCGATTGCTTATCTTGCGGGAGATGATGAGCTCGGCAGCCACGTAGAAGATCCTAAATTGATTGCTTGGTTGGAAAGGCAGCTTGATCAACTTGCGCAATTAGCGCTTGGTAAGAAAGCGATTCAACAGCAACTTATTGATCATCCTGACTATCCTCGGCTAAATAGTGAACTCGCATTATGCTGGCCATGCTTTCAAGCATGGCAACAGATGCTAAAAGAAAGCCATCAAATTGATTTTAATATCATGATTAGCCGAGCTGCTGAGTATGTACGCAAAGGTAAATTCACGGCGCCGTGGAAATATATCATGGTCGATGAGTATCAAGACATTTCACCACAACGGTTAGAATTAATACAGGCTTTGTGTGAACAAAGACCAGCTTGTCCGAATTTATTTGCGGTAGGCGATGATTGGCAATCCATTTATCAATTTGCTGGGTCAGATGTGAACTTGACCACAGAGTTCTCCGTGCGATTCCCTCATTCAACCCTTCATCATTTAGATACCACCTATCGGTTTAATGATCAGATTGGTGCTGTGGCAAATGCATTTGTACAGAAAAATCCTCAGCAGTTACCGAAAACGCTCAACAGCTTTAAAACTCAAAAGCAGCGAGCAGTACATCTTTGTGCCAGTAATCAGGTTGAAAAAGTATTAGACCAATTAAATCGACAAGCCAATACGACAAAACGTGTTTTATTACTGGGGCGTAATCATTATCATCGACCTGAGCACTTATCAGATTGGCAACAGCGTTATTTATCCCTTAAGCTGGAATTTATGACTTGCCATGCCAGTAAAGGAAAAGAAGCGGATTATGTGATTATTCTGGCCGTGAATGAAGGGCAATTTCCTACGCGAGTGAAAAGCCTTCATCTCGATAGCGCGCTCAGCCAGCCAGAAAAAGCATTCCCTTATGCAGAAGAACGGCGCTTATTTTATGTGGCTATGACCAGAGCGAAAGAGAACGTTTGGGTAACCTACAGTGGCAATGGTTCTTGCTTTGTACAAGAGTTATTAGCCGATGATGACTATCCGGTTATCAAACAAAAGTAATCTCATGATATATGAAGGAAGGAACCAATGAGTAAGGCCTTGATTTTAGTTGATGTACAAAATGACTTTGCGCCTGATGGGGCGTTGCCCGTTCCCGATGGTGACGCGATTGTTCCTGTTATTAATCTTTTGATGCCCCATTTTGATCATGTGATTGCGACCAAAGATTGGCACCCTAAAGGCCACGCTAGTTTTGCTTCTACACAAGGAAAACAACCGGGAGAGAAGATACAGCTATCTGGTATTGAGCAGATACTTTGGCCTGATCACTGCGTACAAGAAACCTACGGAGCTGAGTTTATTACTGGGCTCAATCTCGATGCCATTGAACGTGTAATATATAAAGGAACTCACCCTGATATCGATAGCTATAGCGGTTTTTTTGATAATCAGCGTGACCAATCCACAGGATTAGCGGACTATCTGCAAAAAATCGGGGTGACTGAACTGTATATCACGGGGTTAGCCACCGATTATTGCGTTAAATTCACCGCGTTAGATGCGCTTTCATTAGGCTTTAAAACATGGGTGATTCAAGATGCTTGCCGTGGCGTTAACCTTATTGATGGTGATGTTGAAGCGGCTTGGAGTGCAATGCAAGAAGCGGGTTGTCAGTTGACGGTATCATCATCCTTTTTACAAAAAGGGTATTAGTCAGTCACTAAAAAGAAGCGCTTTTTGAAAAAGGAAGCACTTCTTTTTTCCTACTTAAATTGGTAGGAGGATAAAGCTTCACTCTCTGTGTCGGACTTCGATCGGTAACCGATTTGAGGGCAAAAGTGTTTCAGCCAAGACTGGTTGAAAGCATGTTCATTAAGCGGTCTTTCGTCATTAACGACTAACCGATTTTGTTGTTTACTTAATCTCTTCGGAAATATGACGCAGACAGCGCCGAGCACTAGCACTGACTCCCGATAACTGATGGAATCCGTGGATAACACCTAAGTAACGTTCACAATACGCTTCAACCCCAGCATTGAGTAATTGTTTATAGCATTGCTCACCTTCATCTCTTAAAGGATCAAATTCAGCGGTAATAATGTAAGTTGCTGGCAGTCCTTCAAAATCTGCGCACTCGAGTGGGTTTAGCTCTGGGTTTTGAGTAATCAATTCTTTTCCCATATCCGCCGTGTACATGGAAAACCCTGAAAGCAGCATATTCGCGGTAATCATGTAATCTGTACCGTTTTCGACGTAACTTTTAGATTTTCCGAAGGGATCCAGCATTGGGTAAATCAAAATTTGTTTTTGAGGAAGCCAGTTTTGGTTTTGTTTTAAACGCAAAGATGTCGTTAAGGCTAACTGACCACCAGCGCTATCCCCAACGAAATAAATCATGTTCGTATCACCACCGTAAGTGCTACCGAACTCCTTTATTGCAAGCACGGCATTGTACACATCGTCATGTGCTGCTGGATAACCATTTTCAGGTGCTAAACGATATTGAATACAAATAACGATACTGTTCGATAAACTGGCTATCTGTCTCAATTGCTGTTCGTGAGTTTTAAATCCTCCGCTAATGAAACAGCCACCATGGAAGTAGATGGTAATGGGTAAACCAGTTGTGTTACTTGGTTTGTAGATTTTTAGTGTCGCCCCGTTAAGCTCATCAATGAATTCTTCAAACATCTCAGGGCTACTGCCAGATAAATCAGTACTAGATAGGTAACCAGCCCTTCTACTATCAATATCAAAAGTCGAAGGACATTGTTTTCCTTCTGCTATGAAGTTTTCGACTAACTCTTTGATTCCACTTTCTAATTGATTCAGCATGTACATCACCTATGAATACCAATTCTTTTTAAGAATTGTGCGATAAAGGTGTATATATGTACAGTTAAATCAGTATGGAATTGATAATAAGCCTTAGTCGTTCCATTCGTTTAATTAGGATAACTAACGTTCTAGGTGAGTCATCGGGTAAATTTGAATGGGGCATTTCAATTTAGCAATGGCAGCATGCCGGTTAGGCTGCTGCCATTTTAGTATGAGAGTTTAATACTTCTCATATGCACGTCACTCAAACACCTTTAGATAGGAATTAAGTGCGATCGGCAAGGTAAGCATGATAATCCGGGATTTCAATATCAACTTCTTGTCCCATCAAGATGGAATTAAATAAAAACTTTGCGGTTGCACGGTTAGTCGCTACAGGAATATTCCATACGCTGGCAATACGCAGTAGTGCTTTTACATCTGGATCATGGGGAACGGAGTTCAAGGGATCCCAGAAGAAGATCAATACATCAATCAGCCCTTCGGCAATTTTTGCACCAAGCTGCTGATCTCCTCCCATTGGGCCACTGATCATACTGGTGATTGGAAGCCCCGTTTCTTTCGTCAGCATGTGGCCTGTCGTGCCTGTCGCATACAATTCATGGTGTTGTAGCTTTTCTTCATTCTCTACCACCCAACGTAGTAGCTCACCTTTATAGTTATCGTGAGCGACTAGAGCAACATGCTTCTTTGCCGCCATGGTGCGTGTGGTCTTTTTCATAACAATCGTTCCTAATGTGTATTTGTTCTGCCTTTCATAACCAAAAGTATACGCTTATTCAATAAGTTTGGGTGGAAAAGTCGAAGTTCGATTGATAATTCTTGTATAAAATAATCAATTTTTTTGAAAGTTTAACGCCCCATCAAGAGTGCTGGCTCGAAGGTTAAGGGAAGGTTATTTGGCAGATAAGGTTTGGTTGTCCACATTGCCAATGCCGATGATCTGAGAGAGTTGTATTAAATAAAGGTTCAGTTTCAGGGGGGATTTTATCAAGGAATAGAAGAGACCTAAAAATGTAAGAATACATTGATTTTGGAATTTTAATTCCATGTTTTTTTTGTATTTTACAATGGTGATGCATACTTAAAAACAATTGGTTGAAGCTTGCTTATGGTGATGTTTTGTACGACATGTTTATCGTTAGTGTTAATTGGTTCTACCATTAGTGACAATTATCACATTAGTGATTATTCAAGTTACTTTACATCATTCTATTTAAGCTATTATCGAGGTATTAATTATGTACAAGGATGTTTAGCCTGATGCTAAAAAGCTTTATACCAATCACGGCTATCGTGATCACTCTATTAACGACTTCATCTTATGGTAGTGAATCGTTAAAACTGTCAGGAAAACCTGATGATGATAAACTTCATCTAACTTTGATTAAAGAAATTGTTCATCGTTCTGATCGATTTGATCGTATCGAATATATTTATAAAGAGACAGGAGACCCTGCGCCATCGCGTATTATGGCCGACTTAGAATTAGGGAAATTAAGTCTCATTTGGTCGGCAACCAGTAAGGAGTTAGAAGAGCGTTATACGCCTTTATATTTCCCTATATATAGAGGCATGCTTGGGATGCGGATTGGACTTATTCATAAAGAAAACTCTCGTTTACTTTCTAATATTAGAGGTAAATCTGATCTACAAAAATTTAAAATTTGTACAGGTAAGACTTGGCCGGATACATCAATTTTGGATGCGAATCAATTACAAACAGCAAAATCACTAAAATATCCCAACATTTTTGAAATGATGCTTGCTGGCAATCGGTGTGATTTTTTTGCTCGAGGAGTTATGGAACCATTTTCAGAGGTTAAGAATCATCCACACTTACCGATGGCAGTGGATAGTCATATAATGCTTCGCTATCGAATGCCGTATATGCTTTTTGTTAGTAAAGGTAATATTGAATTACAAAGCCATCTGATGGAAATCATTGAAGAAATTTTTAATGATGGAACTTATGAAAAAATGTTCTTTTCAGATAGTGAAGTAAAAATGGCTTTATCTAAAGCTAAGCTCAATGAGCGAGTAATTATCGACCTTGATAATCCATTTCTGACTGAAAAAGCAAAATCTATTCCAGTGAAATATTTCTTTGACCCGCTATCAGAACGAGAATAATATTATGAACAAGCTAACAAAAAAAATACTCATCATGACTACACTTGTGATGGCTACGGTTTCGATTATTACACTATCTGGGCAATATTTACTTAATAAAAATAAATCGGAAAAAGATGCTGCTATCAATGCACAATCTGTAGAAGCTGAATTATCAGTTATATTACAAGAGCCAATTTATGTTTATGATAAAGCTTTAATTAAAAATATTATTGATGCTTATGCTAAAAAACCGGCTATATCCTCTATTCGTGTGGATGATCAGAATGGTGTTCGTTTAGCTGAAGTTGATATAAACAAGGTTGAGCATAGTTCTTCTATTACTATTTACTGGGATAATCTACCTGTTGGTCAGGTTCATATTGGATTTAACCAATATGCAGAGAGAGCCGCTTTATCTTATGCAATGAAAGTTTCCTCATTGATTTTATTGAGTGTATTTTTTGTAAGCCTTTTATTAATCGTTTTAATTTTAGATAAAAAAGTAGTTACTCCAATTAAAAACATGTCGAGTCGTATGAATGATATTGCTGCTGGAGGGGGGGATTTGACGTCACGAGTTGGTGAAAGTGGTAATGATGAAGTTACGGAGCTAGCAAGATCATTTAATAAGTTTGTGGCTACAGTACAAACGATTATTATTGATACTGCGAAAACAACGGATAGCCTTAAAACTAATGGTGAAAATATTGTTCAGTTACGAGATGAAATGAATATACAAACTCGTCAGCAGTCATCATTAACTCAAGAGAGTTTAAACAAAATAGAGCAGTTTAATCTGGCTACGAAAGAAATTGCTTCTCATACGGAAAATACACTGCACCAAACTAATGATGCTTTAACATTAAGTCATCAAAGTGGTGAAACGATGAATATTAATGCTCAAAATATTGATGAGCTGGTGGAAAGTTTAGAAAGTGCAGCTAAATGTGCAAACTCATTAAAAAGTAGTAGCGAGCATATTGGTCGTGTTATTGAAGTGATTAAAGCCATTGCAGAACAAACAAATTTATTAGCTTTAAATGCTGCAATTGAAGCAGCAAGGGCAGGTGAAAGCGGTCGAGGATTTGCGGTTGTTGCAGATGAGGTTCGGGCGCTAGCTTCTAAAACTCATGAGTCAACCAATGAAATTGAAACCCTTATTGAGCGGTTACAGATGGAAGCGGCAGACTCGTTTAATGCGACTCAAAAATCTAAGGTTTTGGTTGAAAAAACGCAAGAAAGTTCGGCTGAAATTCAATCTGCATTGTCATTGATTATTAAATCAGTTTCCTCAATTAATGAAATGGTCGATTCAGTTGCTTCTGCTTGTGAAGAGCAATCTAATGTGAGCGCTACCGTTGCAAGTGATATGAACCTTTTAGATAACAGTTCTTCAGAAATGCAGAAGGTGAATAGAGATCTACAATTTCTTGCCGATGATATTTTAGGACATACTAATGATCTGACTACGCAAATAGCACGGTTTAGATATTAATGAATAAAACCCCTCTTCATTCATTAATGAAGAGGGGTTTCAGAGAGCTATTATCTAGCAGCCCAGCGGTGCTGATGTTAGGTCACCTTAGACCAATGCTTGAGAAAGAATTTCTCGTGATTGCTGTAACGTAATGGCTTGATGCTCTCCGAGGGCAACCATGCCGTGTGCTTGCAGCTGATTAACAACCTTTTCCACCGCTTGTTCTGGTGTAACATTAGGGGCTGAGAAGTGTGTTTCAACGCCTAATTGATGGTAAAATGCTTCGATAGCATCAATCGTGCGAAGGGCGAGATCTTCTCCAGAGGGAAGGCCAAAAACATGTTGTCCCATTTGTTCTAATTTGGCTTTTTTAACCGTCAATTGGTTACGCAATAGAGAAGGCTGAACAATCGCAAGAGAACGTGCATGGTCAACATGCCATAATGCAGTCAATTCATGACCAATCATATGTGTCGCCCAGTCTTGTGGAACACCACTACCAATTAAACCATTCAGTGCTTGGTTTGCTGTCCACATTAAATTGGCGCGCCAAGCATCATTGTCTCGCTGCTCAAAATCACGACCAAGGACTAATAGGTTTTTCAATAATGCTTCAGCATATCCATCTTGAACCATGGCTTGAGTTGGCATCGTCAGATATTGTTCACAGGTATGAACCCACGCATCAACTAAGCCATTAATCAGTTGGCGCTCTGGGAGCGTTTTCATGACATCCGGGTCCATAACGGCAAATTGAGGTTGCACATGTGGTGATAAAAATGCCAGTTTGTCAGCGGTTTCTGCCTTGGTAATGACCGCCCCTGAGTTTGATTCAGAGCCTGTTGCTGGCAGCGTTAAAATCGCACCGATAGGTGTTGCATCCGAGACCGTATGTTTACCTAGCATAATATCCCAGCCATCACCGTCGTATTTAGCCGCTGCAGCAACATATTTTGAACCATCAATGACTGAACCACCGCCAACCGCAAGGATGAAGTCGATATTTTGTTCTTTAACAATAGCGACGGCTTTATCTAAGGTTTCTTTCGTTGGGTTTGCTTCTACGCCAGAAAATTCTAACCAAGTATGATTTTTTAATGCATCACTCACTTGATCATACACACCGTTACGTTTAATTGAGCCGCCACCATAAATCACCAGCACTTTTTTATCTTGTGAAATGGCTTTTGTTATTGCTGCGATTTGTTGTTGACCAAAATAAATTCGAGTCGGATTAACATAAGTAAATTGCATTACTTTCACCTCTTATTGTAAGGATAACCACCAAAGAATGAGCCTAAAACTCGGCTTGTGCTGGTGGGGTTACTTCGCTGATGAATGCATAATAATAGACTAATAGTCGCACTTATAGAGCAATTCCTGTAAATTTATTGCCTATTTCTACAATGTGATAACTATGAGGGTGATGATGATTCCATGTGGTGATATGGGGGAACTTGCAGAGTTAATGCAACGGTATGTGGATAAGTACCAGCTTGAACAACTTGAGGGCTGTGTTGAAACTGCGATTCCTGGAGTTTGGTTTTATCGCAGTAGCCAAGGCAATGCTCGACAACCTTTGATTTATCAATCTGGAATTATTATTTTGGGTCAGGGTTATAAGCAGATTCATTTAGGAACAACGTCCGTTGAGTATGGTCCGAATGATTATTTGGTGGTCGGTGTACCCATGCCTTTAGAGTGTGAAGCGATCGCAAAAGATAATGAACCATTATTGGGGTTAACCATAGATATTGATCATTCATTACTACTCAAACAAGTTGCTGCACTTGAACAATATGGTTTTCAGCCTAGTACCACGCCAAGAGAGAATACTTGCGGACTCAAGTCTGTCAAAATGAATGGCAGTATGCTGACCAGTTGTCAAAGGCTGATTTGTGCATTACTAAATGGTTTAGAAGCTCAGCTATTAGGGGCTTCTTTGTTAGAAGAGATGGTTTTTCGCGCGCTAACGAGTTCAGAAGGGCATGTGCTTTTTGAACTGGCTCATCATGAAGGGCATTATGCGCGTATTGCAAAAGCACTAAGTCGCGTACATCGAGATTACGCTATGCCTCTGACTGTGCATACCTTAGCGGAAGAAGCCAGCATGAGCGTTTCTGCATTCCATCAAGCTTTTCGTGGTATTACGTTAGAGTCACCTTTGCAGTATATAAAAAAAGTTCGCTTAAACAAGGCCAAAGAGCTGATTCAAGTTGAAGGGAAAAGAGTGAATGATGCCGCTCGGCTGGTGGGGTATAGCAGTCCGTCACAGTTTAGCCGGGAATATAAACGCCATTTTAATCAAACGCCGAGAGGAACGTTACTTCGATTGTGATTCTCCTGGTTAATGGTATTGAATGACCCACAGAACAATGACCTTAGGTGGAGTAGACTAAAGAGGAAAAAGAAACCAAGAAGTTTACTCTTTTAGTCATCCTCTCCTTACCTGATAATTATTCCCCCCTTATAGGCATTTTTTATATGCTTATACTTATTGCCCGTTTTTATAGCGGGCAATTTTTTTGCTGATTTTATCATCAATAAGTTAGTGCTTGCTGCAAAATAACCCTGTGATCATTGTTAGGTGGTAGGGGTAGTTTGCGAGTGATTCTTAAGTTTTACACTTTACTGAGTGCCAAATTATTGGGCTGTTCTACAGTAGTTTTACACAAAATTTAAGGCTGTCAGAGTAAGGACTGATAGCTTTAATAAAGTGGAAACAACAACTTAAGGAAAATATCATGCGCTTAAAGCAAGCAATAGTACCTAAGAATTTATTTACTCTTAGTACGCTCACCGCATCGTGTTTAATGGCGTTTAACAGCTATGCCGCCATTGATTGTGAAACACTGAATCCTTGGCAATCTGGGACGGTGTATAACGGTGGTGATCAGGTTCAGTATCAAGGCGTCGCCTATCAAGCGAATTATTGGACACAAAATAATAGTCCAGACCAATTTTCAGGCGATTATGCTCAGTGGCGGGTTCTTGATACTTGTGCAACAGGAGAGGTCAGCAATCTTGCTCCGACCATTTCTTTGACTTCTCCTTCCTCTAGCTTATCAATTTTGGCTAACCAAGATGTCACTCTGGCGGCTGAGGCTACTGACAGTGATGGTGAGATTTCAAGGGTTGATTTTCTCGTCGATGGCGTGGTGGTTGAGCAGGTGACACAGTCTCCTTATCATGCCACATGGCTGGCTGTTGCTGGTTCACATACGATCAGCGCCATCGCTTATGATGATAAAGATCTCGCCAGTGAAGTCAGCAGTGTGACGATTAATGTAGAAGAGTCATCAGTACCGGGAAATCAAGCACCGACGGTCGAGGTTGCTTTGTCGTCTAGCTTGGTTGAGCAAGGTGAAATTGTCACCCTTTCTGCTAAGGCTGATGATGCTGATGGACAAGTCGAAAAAGTGGAATTTTTTGTTGGTGGGAGCCTGATAGCAAGCGTAACGGAAGCACCTTATACGTATGATTATACAACCGAGCGTTCAGGTGCTTTGGCTGTATTAGCAAAAGCCACTGATGATAAAGGGGCGGTTTCAACGTCAGCAACGGTAACGTTGACGGTTAACCGTGCCCCTATCGCCAATACCTGTCGGCCGGATGGACTATATCAAACCGAAGGAGTCAATGTTCCTTATTGTACGATTTACGATGAAGATGGCCGAGAGATCATGGCGGGTGGACAACCCAGACGTGTGATTGGTTACTTCACCAGTTGGCGTTCTGGTGATGATCCACAAACATCGTATTTAGTCAAAGACATCCCTTGGCAGCATCTGACTCATATTAACTACGCTTTTGTGAGTATTGGCTCTGATGGAAAAGTCAATATTGGCAACGTAAATGATCCTGAAAACCCAGCGGTAGGAAAGGAATGGGATGGGGTTGATGTCGACCCAGCATTAGGTTTTAAAGGGCATTTTGGCGCATTGGCGACCTATAAGGAACGTTATGGGGTTAAGACGCTGATCTCTATCGGGGGGTGGGCTGAAACTGGCGGCCATTTTGATGAAAATGGAGAACGTGTGGCAGACGGTGGTTTTTATACCATGACAACCAATGCCGATGGCTCTATTAACCATCAAGCCATTTCTACTTTCGTTGATTCTGCCATTGAAATGATGCGTCAGTATCGCTTTGATGGACTCGACATTGACTATGAATACCCAACATCCATGGCTGGGGCGGGTAATCCAGACGATAAAACCTTCGCTGAGTCTCGTCGTCCTCATCTGATGCGCTCTTACCATGAACTCATGCGAGTATTACGCGAGCGGTTAGATGTTGCGAGTGAACAAGATGATGTTCACTATATGTTAACCATTGCCGCGCCTTCCTCTGCTTATCTATTGCGCGGCATGGAAACTATGGAAGTCACTAAATATCTCGATTATGTCAATATTATGAGTTATGACTTACATGGTGCGTGGAATGATCATGTTGGCCATAACGCTGCACTGTATGACACAGGTAAAGATTCAGAGCTAGCACAATGGGGGGTTTATACGACTTCTCAATATGGCGGGATCGGTTACCTTAATACTGATTGGGCGTTCCATTATTTTCGCGGCTCAATGCCAGCTGGGCGTATTAATATTGGTGTGCCCTATTATACCCGAGGCTGGCAAGGTGTGACGGGCGGCGAAAATGGGCTTTGGGGACGCGCTGCATTGCCTAATCAAAGTGAATGTCCGGTTGGAACTGGAGAAGGTGAAAAAAATAATTGCGGATATGGTGCAACCGGTTTAGATAACATGTGGCATGACTTAGACGCGAATGGCAATGAAATGGGTGCAGGTTCTAACCCCATGTGGCATGCGAAAAACCTCGAAAAAGGTATTTGGGGCTCCTATCTTGCTGCTTATGGGTTGAATCCTGACAATGCACCATGGGTTGGTCAATATCAACGTCATTTTGATAGCGTAGCGGTTGCACCTTGGCTATGGAATGCGGATAAACGTGTGTTCCTCTCTACAGAAGATAAGCAGTCAATTGATATTAAAGCCGATTATGTAATCGACAAAGAGATTGGCGGCATTATGTTCTGGGAGCTAGCGGGAGACTACAACTGCTACATTCTTGATGAAAATGGCCAACGTACACAAGTGGATCGGACAGAGCAAGCGTGTGTAAGTGGTAATGGTGAATATCATATGGGTAATACCATGACCAAAGCCATGTTTGAGAAGTTTAAGTCGGCTACCCCTTATGGCAATACGTTGGCGACAGAAGTTATACCGTTAGAAGCGGTTGATATTCGTGTCGCGATTGATGGTTTTAAAGTGGGCGATCAAAACTACCCCATCAACCCGACATTGACGTTTACTAACCAGACGGGGGTTGATCTACCGGGAGGAACCGAGTTCCAGTTTGATATTCCTGTTTCTGCGCCTGATAATGCGAAAGACCAATCAGGTGCTGGGCTGTCTGTGATCGCATCGGGCCATACTCGTGCCGATAATATTGGTGGGTTTGATGGCACAATGCACCGTGTCGCTTTCTCATTACCTGCATGGAAAACCTTACCGTCTGGAGAGAGTTATGAGCTGGATATGGTTTATTATTTACCCATTTCCGGCCCAGCAAACTATACCGTGCGTATTAATGGGGTGGACTATGCTTTTCAATCAGAGCAGCCGGATCTTCCGCTTGCCGATCTTTCGACTGGAACCGGAGGAGAGAACCCAGGTGGTGAAGGTGGAGAAACGCAACCAGGCTCGGTGGTACAATGGCAGCCGGGAGTGAGCCAAGTCGCCAATGGTACAACGGTGATCTATAACAATAAATGTTTTACTGCCCAAAATAGCCCAGGAGTATGGGAGTCGCCAACTCAGAGCAATTGGTTCTGGAAGGAAGTGACTTGCCCGTAAATGGGGGAATGAGTCAAAGGCCGTGCTTAAGCACGGCCTTTTTTGTCATATTACAGGCGTTGAAACTGATAATTTTCAGGTACAACAACAATCCCCTTCTCCGATACGGTAAAGCGTTGTTTATCTTCGTTATGGTTTATACCGATGTGAGTGTTCGGAGGGATTTTGACATGTTTATCCACAATACAACGCGCCAATTGGCACCCCGATCCAACCTCAACACCATCAAGCAAGATACTGTCCATCACCGTTGCACCATCATCAATGTGCACACCAGAAGAAATGATGGAACGCTGCACGGAACCACCAGAATTAATCACGCCATTAGCGATGATGGAGTTAATAAAAATGCCTTCATTGCCTGTTGCAGAAGAAACCGTTCTAGCCGGAGGCAATTGCGGTTCATAAGTACGGATGGCCCAATCTTTTTGATACAGGTTCATCGGTGGTATGGGATCGAGCAAATCCATATTAGCTTCGTAAAATGAATCTAAGGTGCCCACGTCACGCCAGTAGCAATCTTTTGCGACGCGGCCTTTTTCACTGCCAAACGGATAAGCAAAAACCTGACCGCTTGGAATGAGCTTAGGAATAATATCCTTCCCAAAGTCATGGCTCGATGACGTTAAAGAGGCATCATCGACTAGTGCTTGTTGCAGGGTTTCCATATTAAAAATATAGACACCCATAGAGGCTAAACTGCGATTGGAGTTATTAGGGAGTGTTGCTGGTGTTGCTGGTTTTTCAGCAAAGTGCTGGATACAGTGACGAGTGTCAATCGAAAGGACGCCAAAAGCCTGTGCCTCTTGTTGGCTTACCTCCATGCTGGCAATGGTAAGAATCGCCTTATTTTCAATATGTTCTTCAAGCATGGCGGCATAATCCATCCGATAGATATGGTCTCCAGAAAGAACCACAACGTATTTCGCATCACTGCGAGATAGTAACCACATATTGTGATAAAGCGCATCAGCGGTACCTTCATACCACTTTCCACCTTTGCGCATTTGTGGCGGAATGGCGGTAATGTATTCGCCTAATTCTGGATTAAAAATCGACCAGCCATCCCGAAGGTGTTTGTGAAGTGAATGCGATTTGTACTGAGTTAATACTAAAACTCGGCGTAATCCCGAGTGCAGGCAATTGGTTAGGGTAAAATCAATGATGCGATATTTACCCCCAAAAGGGACAGCAGGTTTTGCTCGACCATCGGTGAGTGGTGATAATCGTGAGCCGATTCCTCCGGCTAATACGATGGCTAATGTTTCTTGCATCTTCTTGCTCCCTATTTTCGTGCAATACCTTTGCTCTTCATCTGGGGTACAAGTTTCACGCCAAATAATCAGAATCGACATGTATCTTACTTAATCGTTTTAATATTAACGGGTTATCAGAAATGTCGGGTTAGGTATTTACCAAAATAAGAATAAGAATAGAGGCCATTGCACCAATTTAAGGCGCAATGTTATAGAAAGTTGCACCTAATTAGAGCAAGGCAAGCAGGAAACTTCTTTTGGGGAAACTAAGATAGATTTACAATGTAAATGTGAGTGTTGGCCTTGGTTTTGTCGAGAGAGAAACCGAGACGGCCAGTCTTGTTTTCTTAACTAACCGTTCAGCAAAACACGAATCATCATAAATGGATGAATAAAATTTAAAGTTCGCCGTTTGTAGGCCGCTAAAAAGGTAATCTTATGCAGTTGATAGAACATCATCATTGTAAATTCTCTTTTACTTAGATATGGATCGCACCGTAATGAAAAAACTATTGATGATCTTTATTCTGTTGTTGGGTTTAGCGGGCGCTGGTGCGGGTTACTATCTGTTCTATTACAAACCTCAGCAAGAACAAGCGCAGAAAGATAAAGATGCGTTGCAGGACAAACAAGCCAAAGCCTCTAAAAAGGAGAAGGCTCCGAAACTTGTAGAAAAAGCCAGTACGATAACGCCACCGGAAGTGATGAATTATTATGTTGAGGCTGCAACCGTTGGTGTGCGTGAGCTGCCTGAAATGAAGGCTTTTGTTCATCGTTTATTGTACCGAGGTGAAAAAGTACATCTCTATGAAAAAAAACAAGGGTGGGGGCGTCTTTCTCCCTACTTTGTTTATCAAGAAGGGGGGCCTGAAGTCGCTGAATGGATCCCATTGCAAGGTCTTGCAGAGCAAGCACCGATCATTACTCCTGAAGAACGATATAAAACCTTATTAAGCTATATTGCCGAGTCTGATGACTTACCCTTATTCGAAGAGATTTTTATTGAGAAGACAGAGCAACTATTAACGGATGGCTCTTGTTCTCCAACCGATTTTAAAGAGTTGGGCGGGTGGATGCGATCGGTCCGTTATCAAGATAGAGATGTCTATTTTGTGTATTGCGGAGGGTTTAACCAGACCAATAAAATTTATTTAAATGTACAAAATGGGCATGTGTTCTATCAGTAGCCCCGCCGATGTTACTGACATTCTTTTTGGGGTTTTAGGGAAGAATGTCAGCCCTTCACTGTATTGGCTGATGCTGTCCAACTAAGCCAATGTTGCCCCTGAACTCTCTATTTTCTCGAAATTTTACTTGAGTACTTTTGTTCTCAGACCTACACTGAGTCATCTTATTTCTAGTGGTTATTTTATTTTGAGTCGTTGGACGCGTTTGTTTTGGTTTGTATTGTTTGCCGCTCTGCTTCCTGCGCAGGGTCAAACCGCTGCCGCCAATTCAGAGGCTAATCAACCAGCAATCAGCCAAGAGTGGCACCAAGCGGTTGCTTTCTCTCAGCGGTTACCTCTTGATTCTGAAATAGGAAACACCTCACCAGAGGTGGACTCATCCCCGGTCACCGAAGCACCGAGAATCGGGCAGCAACAGGGTATTTTGTATTCTCCACGCTGGCTCATGAGTGAAACGCATTGGCAAGATGAGGAAGATGCCGATGTTTATCGCTCTGGGTTAGATGTCATACCTTGTCTCAACATATCATTCTTAATGATGACGGCGGTATTATGGGTAAAGCCACCGTATCAACATTTCCACCCCTCTCATCGTCTTTCTGGTTGGAAAGAGAGCAATGCCATGTATGTGGCGCTCAATAGTCAATTTTTTACTGCTTAATTTTCTCTATCAGTGACCTCGTCACTCCTTAAATTTTTTAACTCGGCGATAAGCCCGAGGAGAGAGTTATGCAGAAAAAAAGCAGCAAGGCATCCACTCGTTTAATGAATCACTATTCGATGTGGAAATATCTAATTCTTGTGATTTCGGTTGGTATCTTAGCGTTAAGCGCGATCCCTACGTGGTATGGCGAACAGCCATCCATTCAAATTCAATATTCACCGTCTAACCAGCAACTGAATAATATTGTCAGCATTAACCATTTGCTCCAAGAGCAAGCCATTGAGGCGCAGGAAATCCGCCAACAAGACAATGTACTCACGTTTGTTTTCAGGAATGAAACCGAGCAAGCTCAAGCACGTCAAGTGTTGGACCCCATGGTAAAAGAGGGGGAAAATATTACGTTTTCATACGTCTCCATGGCACCAGAATGGTTGACTCAGTTAGGGTTTAACCCGATCAAATTAGGGTTAGACCTGCGTGGCGGGGTACAGTTTCTATTGAATGTGGATGTTGATAAAGCTTTTCAAGAACAGCGTGATGCGCTGACGGATGAACTGCGCGATATGCTTCGTAGTGAATCCATTCGAGGTGCCAGTATTCAGCATCTCGGTAATGATGGATTTACGGTATTGGTGAATTCAAGTGCTGCTCAAAGCCAGATCCATCAATTTATAAAAGAAAATTATGCGGGTTGGGAAATCAAACCAGCGTCAGATCAAATCACTGTTCAGCCGAGTAAACAAAATAAGCTTGAGTTTCAATCTGCCACTTTGCAACAAAACTTAAAAATTATGCGGGATCGGATTGAAGAACTCGGGATCACCGAAGCGTTGGTTCAGCGCCAAGGAGAGCACAGTATTCGTATCGAACTGCCTGGTGTACAAGATCCTTCTCAAGCTAAAAACGTGATTGGCGCCACAGCGAGCCTCGCTTTCTATGAAGTGAAAAGTAATGCCACTCGTGATGATTTGATCTTAAAAGATAATTCGAGCCGGGCTGTTATTTTAAATAAACGGCCAGTATTAACGGGTGATCATATTATTAATGCTCGGTCTGGCATGGACAAAATGGGCTTTTCGGAAGTCAATATTTCATTGGATCACGCGGGTGGGAAAGTGATGAGTGACTTTTCTGCAAAACACATCGGTGAACCAATGGCAACCGTGTATCGAGAATATAAAACGAACGCTCATGGAGAAACGGAACGCACTGAACGAGTGATCAGCGTAGCGACGATTCAATCTCAGTTAGGAAGCCAATTTAGAATCACAGGGGCGGGTTCTAATCAAGAAGCTCAGCAACTTGCTCTGCTATTGAGGGCTGGCTCATTGACGGCTCCGGTTACGATTGTTGAAGAAAGAACCATCGGTGCGTCATTAGGGGCTGAAAACATTGAAAATGGGTTTGCCGCATTAGCGTTAGGTATGGCCATGACATTGACCTTTATGGCGTTATGGTATCGCCGACTTGGTTGGGTTGCTAACGTGGCATTGGTTACCAACATGGTGTGTTTGTTGGGGCTTATCGCACTATTACCGGGAGCGGTATTAACGCTCCCCGGTATTGCAGGGTTAGTTCTCACCGTGGGGATGGCCGTTGATACTAACGTGCTGATTTTTGAACGTATTCGAGACAAACTGGCAGAAGGGCGAAACTTTGCTCAAGCGATAGACAGTGGATTTAGTAGTGCATTGAGTACCATTTTGGATGCCAATATTACGACGATGATTACTGCGGTCGTTCTGTATTCAATAGGTAATGGGCCGATTCAAGGATTTGCATTAACTCTTGGCTTAGGGTTGTTGACGAGTATGTTTACCGGGGTCTTTGCATCACGGGCATTAATTAATTTAGTTTGGGGACGAGATCGTCGCCGAGATGTGAGGGTGTAATGATGGTGAACTATTTAAAAACACACATTCGTCGTATCCGATATATCACCAGTTTTGTATCTATCGCATTGACATTGTTAGCATTGGGAACCTTTTTCATAAAAGGATTGAATCTTGGCCTCGATTTTACCGGGGGAATGGTTACCGAAGTGAGCGTAGAGAAATCATTGACTCACGATCAATTGCTAGCGGTGATTAAACCGGTTTTGGGCGAATCCACCATGCTCACCCAATCGGGAGAAGAAGGTCGCTGGGTGATTCGTTATCCACTGGTTGAGGAGTCACAGACCGCTCCTGACGTACAAGCCTTATTAAAGACGGTTTCCTCTTCAGTTCAAGTGATCAGCAACAGTATGGTGGGCTCACAAGTTGGGGACGATTTGGTGGATCAAGGTGGTTTGGCATTACTGATTTGCTGCTTATCCATATTGGGTTATCTTTCATTTCGCTTTGAGTGGCGGTTAGCCAGTGGGGCACTGGTCGCATTGGTGCATGATGTTGTGTTAGTGCTTGGTTTTTTTGCGATAACACAAATGGAATTTAACTTAACGGTGTTTGCGGCAATATTGGCGATATTAGGGTATTCATTGAATGACTCCATTATTATTGCAGATCGGATCCGAGAGCTCTTGGTTGCTAAACAGAAAACCCCCACGGCCATGATTACTGACCAAGCGGTGATTGCGACGTTTTCTCGTACCATGGTTACGTCGGGAACCACACTGATTACGGTGGCGGCGTTATGGCTTATGGGTGGGGCACCATTGCAAGGGTTTGCAACGGCGATGTTTCTTGGCATTATTTCAGGGACATGGTCTTCAATTTCGATTGGGACCGTTTTGCCAGAGTGGTTACATTTAGAACCTAAACATTATTTGCCCGTGGAAGTGGATCTGGCTCCTTAAAGGCAACATGACAATGGCGAGCATTGTGCTCGCCATTGTCTATTTATTGAACCATTATGGGCTGGTGCTTGCCCACTGTCCGTTACACTTGGAAACGGTTCACTGTATTTTGTAACTGAGCTGCGAGTTGGCCTAGCTCAATGCAAGATTGCGCCGCGCTGGATGAGCCATTAGCCACTTGTTTGGCTGATTCATTAATGCGCTCAATATTGCGGCTTAACTCTTCACTCACCGAATCTTGTTCACCACATGCGCTAGCAATTTGAATGGTCATATCCGCAATTTGTGCACTTTGGGTGCTAATTTGCTCGATGGCTTGTTGAGTTTGGTGACTTTGCTCTACACATTGTCCCATTAATTCACTACTTTGAGCGGTGGCTTCACGAGCTTTAACAGCACAGGTTTGGAGGTTTTGAATAATGGTGACAATGTCTCCGGTAGATTGCTGAGTTTTTCCTGCTAAAGCACGGACTTCATCCGCGACGACCGCAAAGCCACGCCCTTGTTCACCGGCACGAGCGGCTTCAATGGCCGCATTGAGTGCCAGCAAATTGGTTTGGTCGGCAATATTGCTGATCACATCCACCAC
>NZ_SGOM01000019.1 GCF_022113815.1 Vibrio cincinnatiensis | reverse complement strand
AGGTTTACGTTTCGCGATTCGTGAAGGTGGCCGTACAGTTGGTGCTGGTGTTGTAGCTAAGATCATCGCTTAATCACGATAATCTTAGGCACTAAGCCTAATAGAAAAGGGAAGCTTCGGCTTCCCTTTTTGTTTTTTGGTTATAAATGATTTTTTATATCATCTTTGATAGTAATCATTAAAAACAATCCGTTACTTGGTGATATTGAAGCCATGTAACAGAACTCGATTGATGAGTGATCTGATCATGATGTACGTTATAACTAATTAATCTGTCATTATTATTTTCTGATATGGAAATAGGAATGATTGTTGTTTATATTTATATCCTAATAATCTTACTTAGGATAAACGATGTACGTTTGTTTATGTCACGGTATTTCGGATAAAAAAATCAAAAAACTGGCTTTAGAGTCAGGCATCTTAGATATTAGAGGCATTAAGCGCTGTACGGCATTAGGTTCTCAATGCGGTAAGTGTGTTAAGCAGGCAAAAGAAATTTTAAGTGATACGGTGCAAATTTACTCACAAGCGAGCTAATCGTCTTACATAAATTTTGACACCTTCTCAATTGGTTCTACAGTTAATAGAGCCAAAGAGGAGGGCTTTGTCATGAAAGGTGATCCTATCATCATCCAACATTTGAATAAAATTCTTGGTAACGAACTGGTTGCGATTAATCAATACTTCTTGCATGCCCGAATGTATAAAGACTGGGGGTTAAAGCATCTTGCAGACAAGGAATACCATGAATCTATCGATGAGATGAAACATGCTGATCATTTGATTGAACGGATTCTATTTTTAGAAGGGCTTCCTAATTTACAAGATCTTGGCAAGTTAATGATCGGTGAAGATACTCAAGAGATGCTGTCATGCGATCTAAAATTAGAAATGGCGGCAATTCCTGATCTCCGGGATGCAATCGCTTATGCGGAAGATATTCGAGATTATGTCTCTCGAGATTTATTTCAAGCAATCTTAGAAGACGAAGAAGAACATGTTGACTGGTTAGAAACGCAGTTGGGCCTGATTGATATGACTGGGCTGGAAAATTACTTACAAGCTCAATTTGTGGATGAAAGTTAGTCATGATAACCGGGCAGGGAGATATAAGCATCTTTCTTCCTGCTAGGTTTACCCACGGATCAGCTCTATATTTCCCTTGCTAAAATTGTCGCCATTCTGTACTATTCTCGCTCCTTAATTCTCGGTCACTTATCATTCGTTCCTTGCTTCCTTTGGATGACCGGGCCAAATCTGGAAGCTGAATAATCCGTAAGGAGCAATAAATGCGTCATTACGAAATCGTATTCATGGTGCACCCAGATCAAAGCGAGCAAGTTGCTGGCATGATCGAGCGTTACACTGGTTCTATCACTGAAGCTGGCGGTAAAGTTCACCGTCTAGAAGATTGGGGTCGTCGTCAACTGGCTTACCCAATTAACAAACTGCACAAAGCACACTACGTTCTAATGAACGTTGAAGCTGACCAAGCAGTGGTTGATGAACTAGAAACAGCGTTCCGTTTTAACGATGCTGTTTTACGTAACATGATCATGCGTACTAAAGCTGCTATCACTGAACCTTCTATCATGCTAAAAGCAAAAGAAGAGCGCTCTAAGCGTGAAGAAGTGAAATTTGAAGCAGACGCTGAGTAATTTCAATAGACCGATTTGATACTTTCCCCATCCTTTGAGGCGGGTTTGAGTTTCAGCTTAATAGCTTAATGATTTATCACTAGGTAAATTGAGTACCATCAACAGCATCTTGTTCATGGTCTACGGTCGATGCGTTCACTCAACATTTAGTATTAGGTCGCATCATTAGGGCAGAGAGCATTTCTGACCAATCAAAATATATTTTTGATAACGATGCATAAGGCCGACAACATTATTCAAATTTAGATCAGGAGATAGCCCATGGCTCGTTTCTTCCGTCGTCGTAAATTCTGCCGTTTTACTGCAGAAGGCGTACAAGAGATTGATTACAAAGATGTAGCAACTCTTAAGAATTACATCACTGAAGCTGGTAAAATCGTACCTAGCCGTATCACTGGTACAAGTGCGAAATATCAGCGTCAGCTTGCTCGTGCAATCAAACGTGCTCGCTACCTAGCTCTATTGCCATATACTGACAAACATCAGTAATCGGCACCGTTTATTAAGAAAGAGGATTAAGCAATGCAAGTTATTCTACTTGATAAAATCGGTAACCTGGGTGGTCTTGGCGATACAGTTAACGTTAAATCTGGTTACGCTCGTAACTTCCTTATCCCTCAAGGTAAGGCAGTAATGGCAACTAAAGCTAACGTTGAAATGTTTGAAACTCGTCGTGCTGAACTTGAAGCAAAAGTTGCAGAGCAACTGACTGCTGCACAAGCTCGTGCTGACCAAGTAAATGCACTAGAAGCAGTGGTTATTGCTTCTAAAGCTGGTGATGAAGGTAAACTATTCGGTTCTATCGGTACTCGTGACATCGCTGACGCAATTACTGCGGCTGGTGTTGCTGTAGCGAAGAGCGAAGTTCGCCTACCTGAAGGTGCTCTACGTAACACTGGTGAGTTCGAAATTAGTGTACAACTTCATTCAGAAGTGTTTGCTACTGTGAACTTAAAAGTAGTTGCTGAGTAATCTCAGTTTACTTATTAGTTGAAAAACACCAGCTTCGGCTGGTGTTTTTTTATGGTTCATTGTTCAATTCTGAGGTTAGAAAAGAAAGACTAAGCTGACCGCCAAAACACTGTCTGATTTACTCAGCCCTTCTGGTACTTGGTTGTGATATTGACGAGACTGGCTGATTTTTAGTGCGATATCTTCGGTTATGTTATTGATGACACTAATATCGGTATCTAAGCGTGTGTTACTTTCCCCACCAACCAAAGTTGCATCAGCAGAAAGCCTAAAATTACGTAGGATTTGCCATTCTGTTTTGAGGTTGCTGCGATAAATGGGTTCTCGGACCATGTTAGGAAAAACAACATCACTGCTGCCAATTTCATCTAAATTCGGTTCTTGATAGCGGTAACCTGGACCAATTTCTACTTCAATGAGCAATGTATCTGTATTGGTTAATTGATAACCTAGCCCTCCGGAAAGAGTATAGTCTTTGAAATAGGCACTATAACGAGAGTCGGTGCCTCGAAAGCTGCTATAGAGGTACATTTTGGGGCCTAACTTATAGTCGCTTTGTAGTGTGTAGCTCGATTGGCGTTTATTTTCTTTACCGTTTTTATCTAGTTTATAGAAGCGCCATTCCCCGTTAGTTCTATGGCGGCCACTAATATACTCCCCCTTAATTCGTCCATTAAGAGATTGAGAATCGGTATTCCCTGAGTGAGACTGGTAACCAAATTCAACTTGGCTATGCCAAGGTGAGGGGGCTTTTATGTCCTTATTCGTCTGAGTTTTCTCGTGCGCGTAAACGTTATAACTTGTCAACAGGCTAATACTTAGAAGCCAAACTTTGGACACACAGATCCCCTTATCAGTCAGTAAATTCCCGAATAATAAGCACCAGTGATAAAAATTCGGTCATGCCAAAGTTAATTCTACTTTCATCACTGACAAACTTTCCTAAGGTTAATTACAAATGCACGATTCTCGTTATAATGGACGGTTATTGAAGCATTACCGAGTGAACTTATGGCGGATCTCCGAACAGATAACCGAAACCGTAAAATTACGGATGCCCAAGTCGATGCGATGAAAATTCCTCCGCATTCATTAGAAGCTGAACAATCGGTGATTGGTGGCTTGTTAATGGATAATGAGCGTTGGGATACCGTATCAGAGCGAGTCATTGCGCAAGATTTTTACAGCCGACCTCACCGCTTAATTTTTGAAGCCGTGAAGCACCTGCTTGAAGCAGGACAACCCCTCGACTTAATCACGTTATCAGAGCATTTGGAGCTACGCGAACAATTGGAGGACGTGGGCGGTTTTGCATATCTTGCTGATCTTGTTAAAAACACCCCCAGCGCCGCCAATATTAATGCTTATGCAGAAATTGTGGCAGAGCGAGCTTTAGTCCGAAATTTGATTGGGGTTGCCAATGAAATTGCTGATGCAGGATATGATCCTCAAGGCCGTAGTTCAGAGGACTTGCTTGATTTAGCTGAGAGTAAAGTTTTTGCCATTGCTGAGGCTAGAACGAGTGATAATGAAGGCCCACAAAATGTTGACTCTATTTTGGAGAAAACCTTAGAGCGAATAGAGCTACTCTATAAGACCCCTCAAGATGGGGTGACAGGGGTGAATACGGGCTTTACGGATCTCAATAAGAAAACGGCGGGCTTACAAGGTTCTGATTTAGTTATTGTGGCTGCTCGTCCCTCTATGGGTAAAACTACGTTTGCGATGAACCTGTGTGAAAATGCGGCAATGGAACAAGAGAAACCGGTTCTCATTTTTTCGCTTGAGATGCCGGCCGAACAAATTATGATGAGGATGCTTGCTTCATTATCACGTGTTGATCAAACCAAAATTCGGACTGGTCAATTAGATGATGAAGACTGGGCGAGAATTTCTTCAACCATGGGAATGCTCATGGAGAAGAAAAATATGTTCATTGATGACAGCTCTGCGCTTACTCCTACAGAAGTTCGCTCCCGAGCTCGTCGTATTGCTCGTGAACATGGTGGTTTATCACTCATCATGGTCGACTACTTGCAACTTATGCGAGTTCCAGCATTAAGCGATAACCGTACCCTCGAAATTGCCGAAATATCTCGATCGTTAAAAGCGTTGGCAAAAGAGTTAAATGTTCCTGTTGTGGCTTTGTCTCAGCTAAACCGTTCTCTGGAGCAGCGTGCTGACAAACGCCCAGTTAACTCGGACTTGCGGGAATCAGGATCGATTGAACAAGATGCTGACTTGATCATGTTTATCTATCGAGATGAGGTTTATCACCCAGATAGCCCACTCAAAGGTATTGCTGAAATTATTATTGGTAAGCAGCGTAATGGCCCAATTGGCTCTGTTCGTTTGACCTTCCAAGGACAATATTCTCGTTTTGACAATTATGCAGGCCCTGCATTTGATGATGAATAACAGCATGAATTATATGAAAGCAGCAAAAGCATGCATCGATTTAGATGCCTTGCAATACAACTTACAGAAAATCAAACAGCAAGCTCCAAAAAGCAAATTAATGGCTGTTGTCAAAGCTAATGGTTATGGGCATGGCCTGCATCAAGTCGCCAAACATGCGCAAAGTGCCGATGCATTTGGTGTCGCTCGAATAGAAGAAGCTCTCCAACTGAGGGCGAGCGGTGTCGTAAAACCGATTTTATTATTGGAGGGGTTTTATTCCTCGGGTGACCTAGCGGTATTGGTCACCAATAACATTCAAACGGTACTGCATTGTGAAGAGCAGTTACAAGCCCTTGAGCAAGCCCAGCTTGATACTCCGGTGGTCGTGTGGTTAAAAGTGGATAGTGGTATGCATCGTTTGGGCGTTCGCCCTGAGCAATATCGCGAGTTTGTTGAGCGATTGCATCGTTGTCCTAATGTTGCGAAGCCTCTGCGTTATATGAGCCATTTTGGCTGTGCCGATGAACTTGATAAATCGACTACATCGGAACAAATAGAATGTTTTCTATCACTGACTCATGGCTGTCAGGGGGAACGCTCGTTAGCGGCTTCCGCAGGATTATTGGCTTGGCCTCAAAGCCAATTAGAGTGGGTGCGCCCAGGAATTATCATGTATGGCGTTTCACCTTTCCTCGATAAAGATGCTCAAGAGATGGGCTATCAACCCGTCATGACGCTAAAATCTCATCTGATTGCTGTTCGAGATGTGAAAGCGGGGGAAGCTGTTGGTTATGGCGCGCTGTGGCGCAGTGAACGCGATACAAAAATTGGGGTGATTGCTATTGGTTATGGAGATGGTTATCCACGTACAGCACCTAACGGTACTCCTGTCATTGTGAATGGAAGAGTGGTGCCTATTGCTGGTCGTGTTTCAATGGATATGTTGACCGTTGATTTGGGCCCAGATGCACACGATCATGTCGGTGATGAAGCGGTATTATGGGGGCGTGAACTTCCTGTTGAGCGGGTAGCAAGCCACATTGGAACATTGGGTTATGAATTAGTAACTAAACTCACTTCACGAGTAGAGATGTGTTATTTCGGAGCAGGCCAATAGGCCTGTTTTTGTTTGATGCCAGAGAGAACGACAATACTTATAGAAAGAGAAGTGTTCATGACGAATAGGCATCAGAATGATACTATTTTGATCGCTTGAGCTAAGTTTATTGTGGCGACTTTATCTGACTTAACTCAATGTCGATAGGCAAAAGCTCAGCCATAATTGGGCTTATTATTATTCAGGGACTGACTTTCTGCTTCAAGCAGTCAAGGTTATTATTTTTTTGCTTTAACGGGGATTCCTGACTTAATCATGAGGTTAAGTATTGTGGAATAAAACCTACTGTAACATCGGGATAGATACCATGTTGAAAAACATCAATCCAACGCAAACACACGCTTGGAAAGCTCTGACCGCGCATTTTGAATCTGCGCAAGATATGGACTTAAAAACACTATTTTCAGAGGATAGTCAGCGTTTTAGCCAATATTCCACACGATTTGGTCATGACATTTTGGTTGATTATTCTAAAAACTTAATCAATGAAGAAACCATGAAACATCTTTTTGCTTTAGCGAAAGAAACCGACGTTGATGCGGCGATTAAAGCGATGTTTAGTGGTGCTGCAATCAACCAAACAGAAGGTCGTGCTGTATTACATACGGCGCTGCGTAATCGTAGCAATACCCCTGTGATGGTGAATGGCGAAGATGTCATGCCAGCTGTGAATTCCGTATTGGAAAAAATGCGTGCATTTTCTGAACGTGTGATTGGTGGTGAGTGGAAAGGCTTTACTGGCAAGGCCATCACCGATGTTGTTAACATTGGTATTGGTGGCTCTGACCTTGGCCCTTATATGGTGACAGAAGCGTTAGCACCTTACAAAAACCACCTGACAATGCACTTTGTTTCTAATGTTGATGGGACTCATATTGCAGAAACGCTGAAAAAAGTAGACCCTGAAACGACACTTTTCCTAGTGGCATCGAAAACCTTTACCACTCAAGAAACCATGACTAATGCGCATTCTGCACGAGATTGGTTCTTGAATGTTGCAGGTGATGAAGCACATGTAGCCAAACATTTTGCTGCATTGTCTACCAATGGAACCGCTGTAGCTGAATTCGGTATTGATACCGAAAATATGTTTGAATTTTGGGATTGGGTTGGTGGTCGTTACTCACTTTGGTCCGCTATCGGTTTATCAATCATTTTATCGATTGGTTATGAAAATTTTGTTGAGCTTCTAACGGGAGCCCATGAAATGGATAAACATTTTGTGGAAACTCCGTTCGAAAGTAATATCCCAGTGATTTTAGCTCTGATTGGCATTTGGTATAACAATTTCCATGGCGCTGAATCTGAAGCGATTCTTCCTTATGACCAATATATGCATCGTTTCGCAGCTTATTTCCAGCAAGGAAATATGGAGTCTAACGGTAAATATGTTGACCGTAACGGTCAAGCGGTAACCTATCAAACTGGGCCAATCATTTGGGGTGAGCCTGGTACGAATGGACAACATGCCTTTTATCAGCTGATTCACCAAGGGACTAAGCTCATTCCTTGTGATTTTATTGCACCAGCGATTAGTCATAATGCGGTGAGTGACCATCATCAAAAACTAATGTCTAACTTCTTCGCTCAAACGGAAGCGTTGGCTTTTGGTAAATCTGCGGATGCGGTTAAAGCTGAATTTGTTAAAGCTGGGAAATCAGAAGCTGAAGTGGCATCTTTAATTCCATTTAAAGTGTTTGAAGGAAACCGCCCAACAAACTCTATTTTGGTTAAGCAAATCACACCTCGAACGCTAGGTAACTTGATCGCAATGTATGAACATAAGATCTTTGTACAGGGCGTGATCTGGAATATTTTCTCATTCGACCAATGGGGAGTGGAGCTGGGTAAACAACTGGCCAACCAAATTCTTCCTGAGTTGGATAATGAGCAAGAAGTCCGTTCTCACGATAGTTCTACCAACGGTTTAATCAATGCATTTAAGGCCTTTCGTGGCTAATCCTCGCCGGGTAAGATAGCAAAAAGGCTGATGTCAATGCATCAGCCTTTTTTAATCGAGACCTAAAGAGAGTTGAACTATCATTCAAAGCAAATCTCAATAAATGCATTTCCCCATTGAGACGAAAAAGGCATGATAATGATCGAACCTTCACATTTATGACGAATAGTATGTCCCCGACCGGATACCACAACTGGGGTTGCCATATCAAAATCAAATCCACTTTCTGCCAAAATCCGTTTTGCTCCGCCAGTAACCATGTTGGTGATTTCTCCTACCATATCCGTGACTTCTTCATTTAAGCCATTTGGACGTTCACCCAGCATGTTTTGCATAATTTCTAGTGCGAGGGCTTCATCAAAGGTAATCGACATAGAGCCACGAGTTTGTGGGCCAATCATACCGATTAAACCTGAGATATCACCGCGAGCAATTTCGTCTTTTTTAAGACGAGGCTTCTGAGGCTTCAGGTCTAATGAAGCCATCGTTTTTAGCACGTTCAGCAAAGACGCTAAAAACGGATTGACAAATTCAGCGCGCATAACTCTCTTCTATTGGTTTCATTCTTTACTTCTGAGAACACGATTGACAAACCCCATGTGACTCAATGACATGGTTGGTAATTGTAAAGCCGTGTTTCTCCGCATTGTTTGCCAGCATGGCAATCAGGTTATCATTTTGCAGCTCAATAACATTACCACATTGATCACATATGAGTAATTGAGAAAAGTGTTTATGAGCATTACAAGAGCAACAAGAGATAAAGCTATTGGTTGATTCCACTCGATGAATAAACCCTTGCTCAAGTAAAAAGTCCAGAGCTCGATAGACGGTCGGTGGTTTTGCTTGAGGCTCACTTATTTTTAAATCTTCCAGCAAGTCATAGGCGCTGGAGGCTTTTTTACTGGCACAAATCAGATCGAACACTCGTTTACGTTGAGACGTTAATCTGACACCTCTCGCCGCACATATTTCTTCTATCTGTTTGCTAAGCTTATTATCCAAATCCATCACCATCACTATTGGCGCCTAGTAATCATATACCATATCAAGCCAAAGATCGTTTTGAACGTCAATAAATCACGCATGATTGACGCAGTCTTAACGAGTTTCTCACCTGTGAGGCATAAGTTACCTTATCTGACAGAAAAACGATACTCTCAAAGCGGCTTAGCGTGTGGGAAGTAGTGCATTTTTGATGGTTATCAAGAAAGCGCCAAATTGTTGAGGTTCGTTCAGCGCAATGCATTCACATTAGAGATAAATATTGTCTAGCGTTTATTGTTCTTGATAAGGCACTGTTTACCTTCTTTAAATTGATTTTTTATTCGGTGGAAAATGGGGGATCTGTGGTTGTTTATTGCTAAATAAAAACGCTCAACAGATTTAGAGCCGAGAGCTATATACGCTGAGCCCTTACTAGTCATACATTGAATCACATTCATGGGATAGGTATAATCGGCAATCTTACGCCGTATACAGGCTTTACTTTGCTTTCTAGAGGTTTTTAGCTTTTATGCTGCGATCTTCCAAATTATCCGTTGCCCCCATGCTCGATTGGACAGATAGGCACTGTCGATACTTCCATCGTCTTCTTTCATCTCAAGCACTTCTGTATACCGAGATGGTTACCACTGGGGCCATTATCCATGGTAAAGGTGATTTCTTAGCTTATAACGAAGAGGAACATCCTCTCGCTTTACAGTTAGGCGGTTCAAATCCTACCGATCTTGCTCATTGTGCGAAATTAGCGGAACAGCGAGGTTATGATGAAATAAACCTCAATGTGGGGTGTCCTTCTGATCGAGTACAGAATGGGAAATTCGGGGCATGCCTTATGGCGGAACCACAGCTTGTCGCTGATTGTGTTGCGGCCATGAAAGCGGTGGTGGATATTCCGGTTACCGTGAAAACTCGTATTGGTATTGATGATCAAGATTCTTATGAATTTCTAACTCATTTTGTCACGCTTGTCTCTGAACGTGGTGGGTGTGAGCAGTTTACTATTCACGCACGAAAAGCATGGTTAAGTGGGTTGAGTCCGAAAGAAAACCGTGAAATCCCCCCTTTAGATTACCCACGGGCCTATCAATTAAAAAAAGACTTTCCTCATTTATCGATAGCGATTAACGGTGGAGTAAAATCCTTGCCGGAAACATTAGAACATTTGCAGCATGTAGATGGAGTGATGATTGGTCGAGAAGCTTATCAAAGCCCGTACCTATTGGCCGAGGTTGATCAGCAAATTTTTGGTTTGGATCGCCCCGTAAAGAAACGTTCTCAAGTTGTCAAAGAAATGTATCCCTACATTGAGCATCAGCTTTCTCAAGGAGTATATTTAGGCCATATTACGCGTCATATGTTAGGACTTTTCCAAAATATGCCTGGTGCACGTCAATGGCGACGCTATATCAGTGAAAATGCTCATAAACCCGGTTCAGGGGTAGACGTCGTAGAGCAAGCGTTAGCTAAAATTCCATATCAAGATTTAGATGTGTAGATATCACTAATAGTTGGTTTTATTGACCATGTTATATCTGAAGCCAAGTAATTAACGTTACTTGGCTTTTTCTTTTTTCAATATAATCAATGCGCTATAAATACATTTTTTTGGTATAGATCATGCACCATATCATGGAGAGAAATAATGAATGATATGGTGTGAAGAATGACGGAAATCTTACTATTTTTGGCTTTGTTAATTGGGTTTGTACTAAGTGGTTTTACCTTATTTGGCGTTCTTCTTACGAGTGGGATAGTGATCGCTATTATGCTTTTTTTAGGGATTATTGGAATGCTGTTAAAACTTATGCCATGGATTCTTCTATTGGTTTTTTGTATTTGGTTATATCGATACTCTAAAGCGCAGCCACGCTAAATTATTGATCGTTAAATTCGCAATTTGCTCGAAATACACCATTCTTATTATAACGGATTGAGCAACAGTTATGAGAGCTGCAATGACGATCACGGAATTAAGAAATCTTTACCGAGAACACCTTCTTATTGAAGCGGTTATAGAGCCATCTTCTGAAGAAGGGGAGTGGATTGTGGAATTTCGCCACCAAAGAGGAGGTTTTGTTTTATTAACGGATGCGAATGGGGAAGAGTGCCACTATTCAGATTTAGATACCGCTTCTAAGACAGCGATGGCGGTTGGGTTTAAGCAAGTACGTGTGGAAGGGCGAGTGGATTAGCAACCTCCTTACTTCCAAAAAGTTATAAAACATTCACATCTATTCTTTCTTGTTATTAAAGAGAGTGGTTAATCTATCGTCACGCAATGAATAAGGAAGTCGTGACAATGTCTTCAGGAAATACCTTACCCCATGAGTTGGCTTCATTAGTTAGCCCAATTAACGACTCACAACTCTCTCTTTTACAGCAAAGTGCAACACAACTTTCCCCACAACAATTGGCGTGGGTGAGCGGCTATTTTTGGGGGCTAAGCCAAGCTCAAGAAAACCCAATAAAGCAAGCTGTCTCTAGCGCAGGCATCTCAGCTCCATCTGGTCAACTCACCATTATTTTTGCTTCGCAAACCGGAAATGCTAAAGGAGTTGCTGAAGCATTAGAGCAAGAAGCACAAGCGGCGGGAATTGCCGTTCAGTTATTTGATGCGAGTGATTACAAAGGAAAAGATTTAGCGAAAGAAAGCCATGTTATCTTTGTTGCTTCGACAAATGGAGAGGGAGAAGCACCAGATAATGCTATTGATCTGCATGAGTTTTTACAGTCTAAAAAAGCACCTAAGTTACCTAACTTACACTATGGTGTGATCGGTTTAGGCGACTCGAGTTATGAGTTTTTTTGCCAAACAGGAAAAGATTTTGATGCCTTTTTAGAGAAATTAGGGGCAACACGTTTTATTGATCGAATAGATTGTGACGTGGACTATGAAGCTTGTGCTAGCGAGTGGAGATCCAAAGCGTTGGAGAGCGTTAAACAAGCTTTGGCTTCACAAGCAGAAATTGTTCAACTCCCCGTTACTCACTCCTCCATTCATTCCTCGTCTTATACGAAGCAGCATCCGTATAGCGCCAGTTTGTTGACCAGCCAAAAAATAACCGGGCGAGATTCCGATAAAGATGTGCGTCATATTGAAATCGACTTAGCTGACTCTGGGATCGTTTATCAACCGGGCGATGCTCTAGGTGTCTGGTATAAGAATTCTCCCTCGTTAGCCAAAGCCGTTTTAGCTGCGGTTGGCTTAACGGAAAGTGAAACGGTTGAGGTGGATGGGAAAGCAGTTCCAATCCTGCAGGCTTTAATTGAGCAGTATGAAATCACAAACTCAAATCCACAATTTATTACTCAGTTTGCTGAACTTTCAGGCAGTAAGAAGTTACACAAGCTGGTGGAAGAGAAAGACAAGCTCAGAGAATATTCGGCGAATACACAAATTATTGATGTGTTAAAAGAAAAGAAAACAAAATTATCTGCTGAACAATTGATTTCGTTATTACGTCGTTTAACGCCTCGTCTCTATTCTATCGCTTCGAGCCAAGCGGAAGTGGATGAAGAAGTCCATTTGACGGTTGCTGTTGTGGAATACGAAAAACATGGCGAACTTCGTCAAGGTGGGGCCTCGAGTTTTCTTGCCCAACGCTTAGAAGAAGGAGAAACGGTTAAAGTCTTTGTGGAACACAACAAACAGTTCAAACTTCCTGAAGATGACCATTCCCCCATCATTATGGTTGGCCCCGGAACCGGTATTGCACCCTTTCGCAGCTTTCTACAGGAGCGTGATAATCGTGGTGCAAGTGGGAAAAACTGGTTGTTCTTTGGTGATCGAACGTTTACTCAAGATTTTCTCTATCAAACCGAATGGCAGAAATACCTTAAATCTGGGGTTTTATCCCGGTTAGATGTGGCATTCAGTCGCGATCAACATGAAAAAGTGTATGTACAACACCGAATCCTAGAGCAAGCAGAGCAGGTTTGGGCGTGGTTACAACAAGGAGCACATCTTTATGTGTGTGGTGATGCAACTCATATGGCGAAAGATGTACACCATGCATTTGTTCAAGTAGCACAGCAAAAAGGTGGTTTGTCTGCTGAACAAGCGGAAGAATATTTTAATCAATTGCGCAAAGAAAAACGTTATCAAAGGGATGTCTACTAATGAGCACAAAGATCGAAAATAATGTTCAACAGGTTTTAGGTGAAGTGCTCGGTCCTCTTTCTGACAACGAGCGCTTGAAAAAGGAAAGCCATTTCTTACGTGGGACGATCGAGCAAGATCTGCAAGATCGCATTACTGGCGGTTTTACTGCGGACAACTTCCAGCTGATTCGTTTTCATGGCATGTATCAGCAAGATGATCGAGATATTCGTCATGAGCGAAGTAAACAGAAATTAGAACCGCTACATAATGTCATGCTGCGTGCGCGTATGCCGGGCGGCATCATTCAGCCAAAACAATGGTTAGCGATCGATAAGTTTGCGAGTGAACATACCTTGTACGGTAGTATCCGTTTGACCACCCGACAAACGTTCCAATTTCATGGTGTATTAAAACCCAATATTAAGCTAATGCACCAAATGTTGAACTCTATTGGAATTGATTCAATAGCTACCGCTGGTGATGTTAACCGTAATGTATTATGTACTTCTAATCCTGTGGAATCAGAACTACATCAGGAAGCCTACGAATGGGCGAAAAAAATCAGTGAGCATCTGCTACCCAAAACTCGGGCTTATGCAGAGATCTGGTTAGATGGTGAGAAAGTTGAAGCCACTGACGAAGAGCCTATTCTAGGGAGTCAGTACTTACCTCGTAAATTCAAAACAACGGTAGTGATTCCTCCGCATAATGATGTGGATGTGCATGCTAATGACCTAAACTTTATTGCGATTGCTGATAACGGCAAATTGGTCGGCTTTAATGTGTTAGTCGGTGGTGGGTTGGCGATGACTCATGGCGATACCTCAACTTATCCGCGTCAAGCCGATGACTTTGGTTTTATTCCTTTGCACAAAACACTCGATGTAGCGGCTGCGGTTGTTACCACTCAGCGCGATTGGGGAAATCGCTCTAATCGAAAAAATGCCAAAACAAAGTACACTCTAGATAGAGTCGGGGTTGAGGTATTCAAAGCAGAAGTTGAAAAACGAGCGGATATACAGTTTGCAGCAAGCCGTCCTTATCAATTTACCGAACGGGGAGATCGTATCGGGTGGCTAGAAGGCATTGATGGAAAACATCATCTGACTTTATTTATTGAAAATGGTCGCCTACTTGATTATCCCAATAAACCCCTAAAAACAGGGGTGGCTGAAATTGCCAAAGTGCACCAAGGTGATTTTCGAATGACGGCGAACCAAAACTTGATTATTGCCGGAGTGCCATCTGAACAAAAAGAGCAGATAGAAGCACTAGCCCGTTCACATGGTCTGATGGAAGACTCGGTGAGTGAACAGCGTAAAAACTCCATGGCATGTGTTGCTTTTCCAACTTGCCCTCTGGCTATGGCAGAAGCGGAACGCTTTTTACCAACGTTTGTTGATCAAGTTGAATTGATTTTAGCCAAGCATGCGCTCCCTAAAGAAGAAAGCATCATCTTAAGAGTCACAGGGTGCCCGAATGGTTGTGGACGAGCCATGTTGGCGGAGATTGGTTTAGTTGGGAAAGCTCCAGGACGTTACAACTTGCATTTAGGTGGGAATCGTTCAGGCACTCGTATTCCGAAAATGTACAAAGAAAACATCACCGAACAGCAAATTCTAGAAGAAATAGATCAACTGGTTAGTCGCTGGGCTAAAGAACGTGAACCTAATGAAGGTTTTGGTGATTTCACTATTCGCACTGGAATTATTGAAGAAGTGATCATTGCTAAGAGGGATTTTTATGCCTAAATCCAACGATCTTCCCGAGTTATCAGAACTCTTGATGTTGACTAAGACAGAACAAACGCTTCGATTAGCAGAACTCAATGATCATCTAGAAGCGTTAACGGCTCAAGACCGAATAAGCTGGGCTTTGGAGACTCTGCCAAAAACTCATGTAATGTCATCGAGTTTTGGTATTCAAGCTGCTGTCATGTTGCATCTTGTGACTGATCAAAAGAAAGATATTCCTGTCGTTCTGACGGATACAGGATACCTTTTCCCTGAGACTTACCAATTTATTGATGAACTCGTGGAGCGTCTGTCATTAAACCTGAAAATTTATCGATCAAAGCTTTCCAGTGCGTGGCAAGAGGCACGATTAGGTAAGTTATGGGAGCAAGGTATTAGTGGCATTGAACAGTATAACCACCTAAATAAAGTGGAGCCAATGCGGCGAGCATTTGATGAATTAGGAGTGCAAACATGGTTCTCTGGTTTACGACGAGAGCAATCGAAGTCACGAGCCACATTGCCTATCTTAGCGATTCAAAATAATACCTTTAAATTTTTGCCTATTATTGATTGGAGCAACAAAGATATTCACTACTATTTAAAAGAACACGCTCTTCCTTACCATCCACTTTGGGAGCAAGGATATGTATCTGTCGGGGATATTCATACAACACAAAAGTGGGAACCTGGAATGGATGAAGAGGAAACCCGCTTTTTTGGGCTTAAACGAGAGTGTGGCCTTCATGAGTAATTTGTTAAGCTGGACAACAAATAGATAGAGCGCTTAATTCGGTTATATAAGTAAAGGTCAAAGACTAGTATTTAGTTTTTGACCTTTTCAAAACTTATATTATTCCGATGAAAGAAAAGAATAACTCTGTGGATAAGTTGGTATTAATACCTGCATAAAATGGGATAAATAAGCCCTTGGCGGTTAATTCAGCAGTTAAGCGTTATTTTGGTATTTTTTCTCAAAAATAGCTTGCCAGAAAAAGTCAGTTGTCTATAATCCGCTCCCGTTGAGACAGCAAGGGCTAACAAGCCGAGATGTAGTCAACTAGGCCAGAAAGAACTTTTAATAAAGTGTTTGACACGCAAAAGTTTTTCGCTAAAATGGCCGCCTCTTCCGATACGGTGTAAGCCAAGCGGTAAGAACGCTCTTTAACAATTTAAACCAATCAATCTGTGTGGGCACTCGTTGATGATAATCAAAAAGATTTATCGATGAACTG
>NZ_SGOM01000018.1 GCF_022113815.1 Vibrio cincinnatiensis | reverse complement strand
AAGGTTGAGGTCACGAGTTCGAACCTCGTGTGTCGCTCCAGATTGATAGCTTGTCATTGTGCTAAACAGTGAAATGCAACACTCGCTCAGTTAGTAGAGCGCAACCTTATCAAGGTTGAGGTCACGCCTTTTTGTTTTTAAAGACGGAAACCTCGTGTGGCGAACCAGTTCTATAGCCCCATCGTGCTTAACGATGAGATATACGGACGCGGGGTGGAGCAGCATGGTAGCTCGTCGGGCTCATAACCCGAAGGTCGTCGGTTCAAATCCGGCCCCCGCAACCAGTTCTAGAGTGTTTATCGTGCTTAACGATAAAATGCAGCACAAGCTCAGTTCATCAGAGCAACATCTCTCAATATTGAGATAATCCTTTAAATGAAAGGATTATGTGTATTGCATGATTTAAGCTTTCATCGTGCTTAACGATGAGATAGTACGGACGCGGGGTGGAGCAGCATGGTAGCTCGTCGGGCTCATAACCCGAAGGTCGTCGGTTCAAATCCGGCCCCCGCAACCAATTTTCTTTCAGGGCATCATGCGCTGATCGGCGGTAAGTGATAAGCTTAATCGCAAGGTTTCAAGCTTTTATCGTGCTTAACGATAAGATAATACGGACGCGGGGTGGAGCAGTATGGTAGCTCGTCGGGCTCATAACCCGAAGGTCGTCGGTTCAAATCCGGCCCCCGCAACCAATTTTCTTTCAGGGCTTCATGCGCTGATCGGCGGTAAGTGATAAGCTTAATCGCAAAGTTTCAAGCTTTTATCGTGCTTAACGATAAGACAATACGGACGCGGGGTGGAGCAGCATGGTAGCTCGTCGGGCTCATAACCCGAAGGTCGTCGGTTCAAATCCGGCCCCCGCAACCAATTTATTTCGGAAATAATCTTGCTGCGCATTTGCGCAGATTTTTATTTTGCGCTCTGCTCATTTTTGGCTCTATGCCGATGCTCTTTTGTTCATGCTGTGAAGCATAAACTCATCACAATCAGTCAACTTTCACTATCCGCGATTTTTCTTTTAGAAAAGTGTTCAGGTCAGTTCGTTTCCCTTTTAGGCTAACATATGTTCAGCCTAGGCTATTCATATTCATCAACAGACTTATCCACAGATTTTATTTTGTGGATAACTTGGTGAATAAAGTGTTTCTAGTGAGTCAAAGAAACGCTACCGCTTGGATCTTTTTACGATAAATTAATGAGGTGGATTGGCTGCTTTTTTATAACTAATTGATTTTTATTGATATTAATTTGTTTTATGTAAGATGATGATAGAGAAAAACGATCATTAACTGTATTTTTATTGATCCTAATCATTTCCTGCTAGTGTGACTAACTTTTTTGAAGTTTATCAAACGCTATGTCATTAAAATTTTTTTCCACATCTGATAATTTGCGAAGTGTGTCAAATTATGTGCCGAAATCTATTTCGGGCTAAGTCATGGCTAGGCATCGCGGGGTAGCCCTTTTTGCACGATCCGGATAAGTCTCTGATGTTTATTGGTGATATAGGTTATTTGTTGTCGCTGTTGTTTTAAAGCCCAGTCAATATGGATATCTAATAATTGACTCTCTCCGTGTTTTTTTTCTAACGTGTCAATGATTTGTTGTGAATAGGGAGCATTGCCCATCGCGATGATGATATTTCTTTGCCACTGCTGGTGACCGATACGCCGAATGGGGGAGCCTTCCATATAACGTAAGAAGGTCTGCTCATCCCAAGCAAACAGATGGATTAAATCGGCATTATTGAGTTTATCTCGGCGGTGAAAATCAGGTTCCTGAGTTAAGTCTGAAAAGCGGTTCCATGGGCATACCAATTGACAGTCATCACAGCCATAAATGCGGTTTCCCATCGCATGTCGAAATTCTTCAGGAATAATGCCCGGATATTCAATGGTTAAGTAAGAAATGCAACGCCGTGCATCAACGACCCCTTCTTCTACTATGGCGCCAGTGGGGCAAGAGGTAATACAAGCCCGACAGGTTCCACATTGGTTTTCGCTCGGAGAATCAATCGGTAATGGGATATCCACTAAAAGTTCACCGAGGAAGAACCAAGAGCCGGCGTCTTGATCTAAAATTAAAGAATGTTTTCCTGCCCAACCCAGCCCTGCCTTTTGGGCTAGAGGGCGTTCGAGAAGGGGGGCGGAGTCGACAAACGGTCGATATCCTAATTGCCCGACTTCATGTTCAATTTTCTCTGCTAACTTTTTTAGCTTATTACGAACTAATTTATGGTAATCGCGTCCAAGAGCATATCGACTGATATAGGCTTGTGATGGTTCGGATAAGTTTGCCGCAAACTGAGCTTGAGGCGGAAGGTAGTTGATTCGGGCGCTTATGACACGCAGGGTTCCGGGAAGAAGTTCTGCTGGGCGTGCACGCAACATACCATGGCGAGCCATCCAGTCCATCTCTCCGTGATAACCTGCATCAAGCCAGCGTTGTAGCGCCGGTTCATGCTCACTTAAATCAATGTCACAGATCCCGACTTTGTCAAAGCCAAGCTCTTTAGCCCAATGTTTAATTTGGTCGGCGAGTGCTTGATAGTCCATAGTGAGTTTTGGTTATCGAATGGGCGGAGGATCTTAACGGATCTAATCTGGCTGATCTAGATAAAACAGAGAGATTCTTGTGTATGTAGGAAAAGTTTTTCGGTTTACTTACAGAACAGTGCTTGTCTCTTAAATCTAACCCAGTTTACTATTCGTTCTCTTTTTATTTTTATATAGTCGACATCTGACGCGTTAGAGATCCTTTCAATGAGTAGCAAGACCTTTACTTTAAAAGATGAACAAGACACGATAAAACTAGGTACGATGTTGGCACAGCTATGCTCTGAGCGTACAACACTCTATCTTTATGGAGATTTAGGTGCTGGGAAAACGACATTCAGCCGAGGCTTTATTCGTGCTTTAGGCCATCAAGGAAATGTAAAGAGCCCAACTTATACTCTGGTTGAACCGTATCAGTTAGTCAATTGGCAGGTTTATCATTTTGACCTTTATCGTTTGGCCGATCCGGAAGAACTCGAATTTATGGGGATTCGTGATTATTTTACGGATGATGCGATTTGTTTGGTTGAATGGCCAGAGAAAGGGAATGGTTTATTGCCTATGTCAGACCTTGATATCGAAATCCATTATCAAGGTTCTCACCGGGAGGCAACCTTGAAGGCCAATAATGAATATGGACATACTTTACTGAGCCAGTTGGAGTTATAGTGATCAATTTTCGCTGTTATTTGGGGCGTGTATTTCTCGTCTTGGTACTGACCTTGTTTGGTACGAGTTCGTATGCCAATGTATTGGAAGGGGTGAGGGTGTGGCCATCACCGGATGAAACTCGTGTGGTGGTAGATCTTAAAGCCGAAGTGGACTTTAGCTATTTTACGCTCAGTAGCCCTGAGCGATTAGTCGTCGATCTGAAAAAGACCTCGTTAGCAACTAGCCTTCCTCTTTTGGTGACCGATAGTACGATCTTAACGAAGATTCGTGCCAGCTCTCCTCCCGAAAACAGCACCTTTCGCTTAGTTTTTGAACTGAAAAATAAATCAACGCCACAACTTTTTAAGCTCGCCCCTACGCCTGGTGGCCAATATGGACACCGGTTGGTGATTGATTTACCGCATCGGCAAACTAAGGCTTCATCGGCCTCTACTCCGAAAACAAGTACAACCGTTAGTCGTGATGCTTCTCAGTTGATCGGGACTGCTGATATTATTGTGGCCATTGATGCTGGGCATGGAGGGGAAGATCCTGGCTCTATCGGCCCATCTCGTAAGTTTGAAAAAGATGCCACTCTGAGCGTGTCTAAAAAGCTTGCCGATCAAATCAATGCTGTACCGGGGATGAAAGCCGTATTAACCCGTTCTGGTGACTATTTCGTTAACCTTAATAAACGTACAGAAATTGCAAGGAAAAGTAAGGCTCATCTTCTGGTCTCTGTTCATGCCGATGCATTCCATACTCCTCAACCAAGAGGAGCTTCTGTTTTTGTCCTCAACACTCGACGTGCAAATACAGAAATTGCACGCTGGGTTGAAAATCATGAACAGCAGTCGGAATTACTTGGTGGCGCTGGAGAAGTGCTAGCTAAAACGAATAATGATCGAAATGTGAGCCAAACCTTATTAGATTTACAGTTTAGTCATTCTCAGAAAGAAGGGCACAAAGTCGCAACCAATATCTTACGTGAAATGGGTAAAATTGCGTATTTGCATAAAAGTGAGCCAGTGAATGCGAGTTTGGCGGTATTAAAGTCACCGGATATCCCTTCTGTATTGGTCGAAACGGGATTTATTTCTAACGTCACGGAAGAGCGACTGTTATTTCAGCGGAGTCATCAAGATAAGTTAGCCAGGGCGATTGCCAAAGCCTTAGTTCAATATTTTGAAGAGAACCCGCCTGAGGGAACATTGTTTGCTAATCGTAATAAAACTCAGCAGCATAAAGTTCAACGAGGTGAATCGTTATCAGTGATTGCACAGAAGTATGGAGCAAGTGTGCAAGCGATCATGCAAGCAAATAAACTGAAAGATTCCCGTCTTTCTGTGGGGCAACGATTAACCATTCCGGGGGGAGAACGTGGCCCTGTTCCTGTTCCGGTGGTGAATAATCCTGTTGAGACAGAAAACCTTACTCATACGGTTAAGTCGGGGGAGTTTTTAGGTAAAATTGCAGCCACCTATAAAGTGTCTGTGGATGCCATTCGCCGCGAGAATAGTTTGAAGTCTGACACTTTGTCCGTTGGGCAGAAGTTGAACATTACTGTGAGCCTTAAAGATAAACCTTTACGAAAACATAAAGTTCAGCGTGGTGAGTTTTTAGGTAAAATTGCCAATCAGTACCATGTCAGCGTACAAAGTGTTCGTGAGGCAAACCAATTACGTTCGGATCAACTAGCGGTTGGACAAGTACTGATCATCCCTAATAAGTAGTGAGGAGAGTATGACTATCCGTATTCTACCTGCTCGCTTAGCGAACCAAATCGCAGCTGGCGAGGTAGTAGAAAGGCCCGCATCAGTGGTAAAAGAACTGGTGGAAAATAGCTTAGACTCAGGCGCAACTCGGATTGATATTGATATCGAAAAAGGGGGCGCAAAGCTGATTCGGGTTCGGGATAATGGTGTGGGGATCAATAAAAATGAATTAGGGTTAGCCTTAAGTCGTCATGCCACTTCCAAAATACAGTCTCTGGATGATTTAGAAGCGATTATTAGCCTCGGGTTTCGTGGTGAGGCACTCGCCAGTATCAGTTCTGTCTCACGGTTAACCTTAACCTCTCGAACCGCTACACAGGAAGAAGCTTGGTCTGCCTACAGTGAAGGGCGAGATATGGCGGTAAAACTTCAGCCCGCTGCTCATCCGGTTGGCACGACAGTGGAAGTGCTGGATCTCTTCTTTAACACTCCCGCAAGGCGAAAATTCTTGCGCACTGATAAAACCGAGTTTACTCATATTGATGAGCTTCTTAAGCGCATTGCATTGAGCCGCTTTGATGTCACGCTTACCCTTCGTCATAATGGTCATATCATTCGCCAGTATCGAGCGGCGAAAACAGAAATACAGCAAGAGAAACGACTTGCAGCCGTATGTGGTGCTGCTTTTGTTCGCCACATGCTGCGTATTGAACTTGAACATCAAGGATTAACCTTGCGGGGGTGGATCACGACACCAGAGGGGGCTCGCCAGCAAAGTGACCTGCAATACTGCTATGTCAATGGACGAATGATGCGCGATAAGCTGATCAATCATGCCATTCGCCAAAGTTATGAAAATAGCTTGCGTCCTGATCAGTTTGCGACCTATGTTTTATTTATTGAATTAGATCCTCACTTTGTGGATGTGAATGTGCATCCTGCTAAGCATGAAGTTCGTTTCCATCAGGCGCGTTTAGTGCACGACTTTATTTATCAAGCACTCAGTCGTGCACTATCAGAAAGTGAGCATATTGATGTCCCTGAACGAAATCAGGCCGCGTTTCATGAACAATCTGAAGTCTCTTCAGACTTATCAGCAGAGCGTCTTTCACATGTCTGGCAAGCGATAGAGAAAACACCCGATTATCCTCGTAAAGCGGCAGTGGAACGACAGGAGCCGTCTTCTTTTGTTCGAGAAAAAGAGGCCCCGAACGCGTGGGATCGGTCCGTATCAAAAAAAACGGCACCATTACCAGAGCGATCTTCTATTACCCTAAAGCAAACAAAGGCTTATCAGCACTTAATGCAGACGGTAGAACCGGTTTCCTCTGATGAGAATATGCTCGGCACTCCTTCTATTCAGGCCACGTCCCCCTCTTTGGATAAAGTGACTTTAGGCAAAGCAATCGCGGTTGTTGAAGGGCAATACTTGTTGATGACATCGGATCAAGGGTGCGTTTTACTTGCATTAACTCAAGCACTTGAGCTGAAAATCTTCGGGCAATTAAATGCTCAGCAAGCCGCGTTAAAAAGTCAGCCCTTATTGGTTCCGCTCGCGGTGAAGATGGATGAACATGAACAGGCGGCATTACAGCAAAGCCACGAATTATTATCAAGATTAGGCATTGATCTGACAATTCGCTCGCCCTCATCACTCATGATCATGGGCGTGCCTCAGCCATTGAGACAGCAAAACTTACAGTCCTTAATTCCAGAGTTACTCAGCTATATCTCCACTCAGCAAGCGAATGCATCTTCAGAGTTGACGCTGACTCAATTAACTCATTGGCTGAGTCAACGTGTGATGACCACAAAAAACGACTACACTTTGTCTGAAGCAATTCAGTTAGTTGCTGAAATTGAACAGTTATGGCAAGGTCAACTTCCCTTTAATGATCACCACTTTATTCAGTTGGTGGATTTTTCCACCACGATTGCAGCATTACATTCATGACAACACAATTACCTCTTGCCCTATTTTTAATGGGGCCAACGGCCTCAGGAAAGACAGATTTAGCGATTCAGCTTCGAAAAAAATATCCGGTTGAAATCATCAGTGTTGATTCCGCTTTGATTTATCGAGGAATGGACATTGGAACCGCTAAACCTTCAGCGGAGGAGCTAGCACAAGCACCTCATCGCCTGATTGATATTTTAGATCCTAGGGAAGCCTATTCAGTGGCGGACTTTCGACAAGACGCGCTATGTGAAATGAAAGCGATCGCCCGTGAGGGAAAAATACCGCTCTTAGTGGGTGGCACCATGCTGTACTATAAAGCCTTGTTGGAAGGTTTGTCGCCTTTACCTGCGGCGGATCCTCATATCAGACAGGAGATCGAGCTTCAAGCCCAAAAGAGAGGTTGGGAAGAGCTGCATGCCGAGTTGCAACAAATTGATCCAATTTCCGCGGCAAGAATTCATCCAAATGATCCACAAAGATTGTCACGGGCATTGGAAGTTTATCGAATTTCAGGTAAAACTCTTACAGAGCTGACAAAAACGAAAGGGGATCCGATTCCTTTTCGTATTAAGCAGTTCGCAATTGCTCCCAAGGATAGGGCAGAACTCCATCGTCGAATTGAACTTCGTTTCGAAAAGATGGTCCAATCAGGTTTTGAGGAAGAAGTGAAGGCGCTTTATGCCCGAAATGATCTTCATCCTGATTTACCGTCGATTCGTTGTGTTGGTTATCGACAAATGTGGGAGTACTTAGATGGGAAAAGCAGTTTGGATGAGGCGATTTTTCGCGGAGTCTGTGCCACCCGTCAATTGGCCAAGCGACAAATCACCTGGTTACGCAGCTGGGATGATCTAACTTGGTTAGATAGCGAACATGTTGATCAAGCGTTAGAAACTCTTTCAAATGCCATAGCATCGGATTGAGTTAGCTGTGTATAATGTGATCGCTTTTGCGTGATGTGCCCTGTAAAGGATCCGTTACTGATTGATTGGGTAATGAATCCTTCTGATGAGTAACATAGGGTGTTTTTATTCGTTTAGCTCAGATGTAAAGGCCGCACCAATAGACGTGCACCGCTAGCTAAATAACTACAACAAAATACAAAATAAGGAAAATAAAATGGCTAAGGGGCAATCTCTACAAGACCCATTCTTAAATGCACTGCGCCGTGAGCGTATTCCAGTTTCTATTTATTTAGTAAACGGCATTAAGCTGCAAGGCCAAATTGAATCATTTGATCAGTTTGTGATTCTATTAAAGAACACCGTCAATCAAATGGTTTATAAGCATGCCATTTCAACAGTTGTTCCTGCTCGTCCAGTAAGCCATCATAATGCCGATCGACCAGCAGCAGAACGTACAACAGAAAAATCAGACGATTAATTATTTGTCGTTATTTCATCATATATTAGGGAGTTGAGCGCTTGTTTGACCGTTATGAAGCCGGTGAGCGAGCCGTACTTGTTCATATCAACTTCACGCAACAGGGTGAGTGGGAAGATCTCAGCGAGTGTGAGATGCTTGTCTCTTCTGCTGGTGTCTCGACACTACAAGTGATTACGGGTAGCCGTCAGTCTCCTCACCCTAAATATTATGTCGGTGAGGGTAAAGCCCAAGAAATTGCGCACGCAGTGCAATTGGTTGAGGCGGATGTGGTTATTTTTAACCATGCCCTTTCTCCTGCTCAAGAACGTAATCTTGAACAGCTTTGCCAATGTCGAGTGATCGACCGAACTGGGCTTATTTTAGATATCTTTGCTCAACGAGCTCGGACGCATGAAGGTAAGCTACAAGTCGAATTGGCTCAGTTACGTCATCTTTCTACCCGTTTAATTCGAGGCTGGACCCACTTAGAAAGACAAAAAGGTGGGATTGGCTTGCGAGGGCCAGGGGAAACTCAGTTAGAAACCGACCGTCGTTTATTGCGTGAACGAATCAAAGCGATTTTACGCCGCCTAGAGAAAGTCTCTAAACAGCGTGAGCAAGGGCGTCGAGCAAGAAACCGTGCCGAGATCCCGACCATTTCATTAGTGGGTTACACTAACGCCGGGAAATCAACCTTATTTAATCAGATTACTGCTGCTGGCGTTTATGCCGCTGATCAGTTATTTGCCACGTTAGACCCTACATTAAGGAAAATTGAACTTGCGGATGTTGGCCCAGCGATCTTGGCCGATACCGTTGGATTCATTCGTCATTTACCCCATGATTTAGTGGCGGCATTTAAAGCAACGTTACAAGAAACTCAGGAAGCTGACATTTTGTTACATGTTGTGGATGCGAGTGATGACCGTTTTCGTGAGAATATCCAAGCTGTGGAGGATGTCTTGCTAGAGATTGAGGCGAACGAAGTCCCTACTCTGCTAGTGATGAATAAAATTGACAACCTCGAAGGCCAGCAACCTCGTATCGAGAGAGATGATGAAGGGGTGCCCAAAGCAGTTTGGGTTTCTGCAATGGAAGGGGTGGGGATTGATTTGCTTTTTTCAGCGTTAACAGAGCGCTTAGCCAGCCAAATCATTCAATATCGTTTATCGATTCCGCCGCAATATCAAGGTCGGATTCGTAGCCTATTTTTCCAAATGAATGCGATTCAACAGGAAGAGTATGATCCAGCAGGCAATTTGTTGATATCAATACGGATGCAACAGGTTGACTGGTCTAGACTAGAGAAAAGAGAACAGGCAGTTTTACGTGACTTTATCGTTACTTAAAGGACTGCTAGAGTATAACGTCATATCAAATGATGGAGCTTTCTAATGGCGTGGAATGAGCCCGGAAATAATAACGGCAACAATGGCCGCGATAATGACCCTTGGGGGAATAATAATCGTGGTAAAAAAGGTGGCCGTGAGCAAGGTCCGCCAGATTTAGACGAAGTGTTTAATAAGCTGAGTCAGAAGCTGGGGGGGAAGTTTGGTAATAAAGGGGGGTCAGGCAAAGGACCTTCTTTCACTGGCGGTGGAGCAATTGGATTAGGCATTATTGCTGTGATTGCCATCGCTATTTGGTTTTTTGCTGGTTTTTATACTATCGGCGAAGCAGAACGTGGGGTGGTCTTACGTTTAGGTAAATACGATCGAATCGTCGATCCCGGCTTAAACTGGCGTCCTCGTTTTATTGATGAAGTAACACCTGTTAACGTACAAGCAATTCGTTCATTACGTGCTTCAGGTCTTATGCTGACCAAAGACGAAAATGTCGTTACTGTCGCCATGGATGTTCAGTATCGAGTCGCAGACCCTTATAAATATCTTTATAAAGTCACCAATGCGGATGATAGCTTACGCCAAGCGACAGATTCTGCACTTCGTGCCGTTGTGGGTGACTCTTTGATGGATAGTATTTTGACCAGTGGTCGTCAACAGATCCGGCAGAGCACACAAGAAACATTGAATCAAATCATTGATGGCTATGATATGGGGCTATTTGTGGTGGGGGTCAACTTCCAGTCGTCACGACCACCAGAGCAAGTAAAAGATGCGTTTGATGATGCGATTGCCGCTCGGGAAGATGAAGAACGTTTTATTCGTGAGGCGGAAGCCTACAAGAATGAAATTCTACCTAAAGCAACCGGTCGTGCTGAGCGTTTGAAGAAAGAAGCGCTTGGTTATAGTGAACGCATTACTAATGAAGCTTTAGGTCAAGTCGCTCAATTTGAGAAATTGCTACCTGAATATCAGGCATCTCCTAAAGTTACCCGGGATCGTTTGTATCTTGATGCGATGGAAGAAGTGTATACCAATAGTTCAAAAATTCTTATCGACTCAGAATCAAGTGGTAACTTACTGTACTTGCCGATTGATAAATTGGCGGGGCAAAATGAAGCGACCAGTAAGCGTCAACAAAGTGGTTCATCTTCAGTTTATGATGAAATCGAGTTGGAATCTAAGCGTGCAACAACGTCAGGTAACACCGACACTTCTCAACCTCGCTCAACCAGTTCACGTCAAGGGAGATACTAATTATGCGTAAATTAATGATCCCTGTGGTTGTCGTTCTACTGGCATTGATATTAATGTCTATGTTCGTCATCCCAGAAGGTGAACGTGGTATTGTGATTCGTTTTGGTCGTATCTTGAAAGATAACAATGATGTTTCAAAGATCTATGAACCTGGATTGCATTTTAAAATGCCTGTCTTTGATCGAGTCAGAACACTGGATGCTCGAATTCAAACCATGGATAGCCGCTCAGACCGATTCGTTACTTCTGAGAAAAAAGACGTAATTATTGATTCTTATGTCAAATGGCGTATTGAAGATTTTGGTCAGTACTATTTGGCGACAGGAGGCGGTAACGCATTAACGGCAGAAGCATTACTTGAACGCCGTGTGACTGACGTTCTACGTTCAGAAATCGGTTCAAGAGAAATTAAGCAAATTGTCTCAGGTCCACGTAATAGTAATGTATTACCCGATAGTGCGGATGATGAAGCGGTGGCTACTGAAGCGGCGAAACAAGCGCTTGAAATTGATGGTCAACGTGATGAAATCATGGCTGAGGTGTTAGAGGAAACTCGCGTTAATGCTAGCCGAGATCTGGGCGTGTATGTGGTTGACTTTAGAATGAAGAAAATCAATTTACCGGATGAGATCAGTGAGTCTATTTATCGTCGTATGCGAGCTGAACGTGAATCGGTTGCGCGTCGTCACCGCTCACAAGGCCGTGAAAAGGCGGAAGTTATCCGAGCTCAGGCTGAGTTAGAAGTCGCAACGATTATCGCTGAAGCCGACAGAACCGCTCGTGTAACCCGTGGTGAGGCTGATGCTACCGCCGCTAAAGTGTATGCGAATGCGTATAATAAAGACCCTGAATTTTTTAGCTTCTTACGCTCATTAAAAGCTTATGAAAATTCATTTAGTCAGAAAAGCGATATTTTAGTACTGGATCCGAAAAGTGATTTCTTCCAATACATGAATAGCGCTAAAGGTGCAGCGGCGAAGTAATAAGTCGTTTTATCGAAGAAAGGCTCCTTAGGAGCCTTTCTTATTTGGAGATCACTATGTCAAATGCAATATGGATAGCCATAGGATTACTGCTTGTCGCAGAAGGTATTGGGCCGTTTTTTGCTCCTAATGGCTGGCGTAATATGGTCGCTCAACTGGCACAGCAGCCTGATAGCCAATTGCGGCGCATTGGTGGCTGTTTAGTTGTGGCTGGAGTGGTCATTGTCTACGCGTTCATCCGGTAGTCAGGCGCCTTTTATTTCTTTTCTAGTAATGTGGTGGGGGTGTTTCATTCGCTGGATCAGCAAGATTTGAGCTATCCATATTTTTCATCTTTCCAACCACATATTTCATCTGGTCTTGCATCCTACTGATCACTAGCTGTTGCTGAGCTAAGGCTTCGTTCAATTCTTCAATGGTTTGTTCTTGGAAAGCCAATTGGCACTCCAAGTCCTCAACGCGTTTTTGTAGATGTACTATCGTAGTTTCATTCATGGTTACTGATTAAATTTCCATGCTTGAGCGATTCCGGCAGATGTTCCGGAAATGACCCGTTGTTGTGAATTAAAGGTGGCATCATACACCACGGCTCTAGGAGGTCGGGCATCTTTTCTCGCTTCAACTTCAAAGCGAGCTTGCTGTTTTCCTGTATCGGTACGCCAAATGGCAATTAGGCTTGAAGGCGTTCCTGTAACAAGGTAACGGCCATCATCAGAGAAGCGAGCAGTCGAAAAAACTAACTGGCGTGAAAAGCTGTGTAATTTCGTTTGTTGTTGTCCTGTTTTTAAATTCCAGATAATCGATTGGTTTCCACTATCTGAAGTAAATGCTAATGCGCCATCGCGTTGGAGTGCGACTCGGTTGACCCGTTGGCTGTGTTCAAAGCGGTAGATAATTTGCCCTGTTTGGGTATCCCAAAGGTAAGCCATATGATCATTTCCCCCTGTTAAGGCGTAGCGTCCATTGGGAGAAAGAGCGACGGAATTCACTTTTTCATAGTGAGCGAGGAACTCAAGGCGTCTTCCAGAGACTAAGTCTACGTAAATAGCTTTACCATTGGAGAGTCCGATAAGAACTTGCTCACCATGGTTACTGATATCGATATCTCGAATTAACCCATCAGAGATGGACCAAAGTCCTTTTGCTTGGGTCCAGCCTAAGTGCCAGACGGCAAAGTTAATTTGGCTGGCAGTAACCGCGTATTGACCATTATCGGATAAACGGATATGCGACACTGTACTGGCTTGGGGATCTTGCGCGCCTAGCTCTGCTAAACGTTGACGTTGTGCTAAATCCCAGAGAACCAATTGATGTTCCTGAGAATAAATAAGAGCAAAACGCCCATCACGACTGAGCCCAAAACTGGTGGAACCATTGGGCTCTAGCACCCAACGTTCTACGTCTTTGTCAAAGAAAAAACAGCCATTTAACAGCAAAATGACAATGAGCTGCAAGATGGAATGAGAAATTATTCGCATCAAAACTAATTATCCGTTAAGTAGTAAAGACAATTACAAAACATACCGTTATATTGGTACAACATGACATTGTGCACCAGAGTAAAGAGCAGATTTGTGCACAAGAACAAAAGGTTTACCTACAAATTTGGAGAATTCAATGAAATCACTGTTTAAAGTATCGCTGCTTGCAGCTACGGTTATGCTTGCCGTTGGTTGTCAGAAAGATGACTCTGCTGTTAACGTGAGCGAACAAGCTCAACCTGTCGTTGAGAATATCACGTTCAATTCAGAAGATGATAAAGCAGCTTACGCAATTGGTGTTTCATTTGCTAACTATCTCACTACCAGTATTGATAAGCCTAGTGAAATTGGCGTCGAACTCAATAAAGATATTGTGTTGAAAGGCATTGAACATGTTTTTTCTGGTAATGCTCAGATGAGTGAAGAAGAAACACGTGCGGCATTGGAGTCGTTAGATAAACGTGTTGCTAGCATTATGCAAGCGAAAGCGGCTGAAAAAGCAGAAACAAACAAGCAAGTGGGTGACGAGTTCCGTGCTGAATTTGCTAAACAAGAAGGGGTGAAACAAACTCAGTCTGGCCTTTTATATCAGGTATTAACACCGGCAGAAGGGGATTCACCGAAAGATACCGATACGGTTCAAGTACATTATAAAGGCACATTGACCGACGGTACTCAATTTGACAGTTCTTATGATCGCGGTGAACCTGCGACCTTCCCATTAAATCGAGTGATCCCAGGCTGGACAGAAGGGGTTCAACTGATGCAAGTGGGGGCTAAATATAAATTCGTCATTCCACCAGAACTGGCCTATGGTGAGCAAGATACGCCAACCATCCCAGCCAATTCGACGCTGATTTTTGAAGTTGAATTATTGAAAATAGACAATGGTGAAGATGCGAAATAATCGTGATGACACCATGATACTTTAGGGCCTGATTTCAGGCCCTTTTGCTTTCTTATTCCACGATTATTCATTGGTATCATCATGTTTTGGTTCGATTAGCCTGTTAATGAAATATCCTAAGAACTTGCTTTAAATCACTTGTTAATGAGATAGCTCAGTCATAGACTAAAATTATCTGATAAACTTACAGAAATTTGTTGATTTTTCGTTTTAAGGTCAAGGTACAGTGACAACGACAGAAAACATTAATGCTGACATGCTGCTAGAATTTGAATCCGTACATGTAAAACCTTTTACTGAGCACGATAAAGTGATTTTACGTTCTTATGAAGCGGTTGTGGATGGTATCGCCAGTTTGATTGGCCAATTTTGTGAAATTGTGTTGCATTCACTGGAAGACTTAAATACTTCAGCAATAAAGATTGCCAATGGAGAGAACACTGGGCGTCAAGTGGGCTCCCCTATCACCGATTTAGCGCTAAAAATGTTGCGAGATATTGAAGGGTCTGAGCGTAATTTTTCGCGTTCTTATTTTACTCGAGCAAAAGGTGGAGTGTTAATGAAGTCCATCACGGTTGCTATTCGTAATGGTGATAACCGCGTGATTGGCTTACTGTGTATTAACGTCAATTTAGATGCTCCATTCTCTCAAGTTCTTCAATCGTTTATGCCGACACAAGAGGCTCAAGAAGCCGCTTCTTCCGTAAATTTTGCGAGCGATGTGGAGGAGTTGGTGGATCAAACGGTTGAGCGGACTATCGAAGAAATCAATGCGGATAAGTCTGTTTCAAATAATACCAAGAATCGTCAAATTGTTATGGCACTGTTTGATAAAGGGATTTTTGATATTAAAGATGCGATTAATCGAGTGGCAGATCGGTTAAATATTTCTAAACACACCGTTTATCTCTATATTCGCCAACGTAAAACTGGAGATGAGTAAACCGTGGATACCCATGCATTAACCTTTACTTTGTTGGTGAATGGCCCGAGTTATGGCACGCAATCTGCTCGTAATGCTTACCTCTTCGCTTTGAATGTGATTGAGCAAGGGCACCATCTAAAACGAGTGTTTTTCTACCAAGATGGAGTATTGAATGGATCGGCATTGACGGTTCCTGCAAATGATGAGTTTGACTTAGTTAACGGATGGCAAAAACTGGCTGAACAGCATCATGTCAGCTTGGAAACGTGTGTTGCGGCTGCACTACGAAGAGGAATATTAAGCGATAGTGAAGCCTCGTTGCATCAACGCTGTTCTGCGAATCTTGCCAAGCCTTTCTTGCAGACAGGGTTGGGGAGTTTAGCGGAAGCGTTACTGAGTGATGATAGGGTAGTACAGTTTTGAAGAATATTGCCTTTATATTTCATTCTTCCCCTCATGCAAGCAGTGCAGGGCGAGAAGGTCTGGACGCATTATTAGCGGCTTCAGCTTATCACGATAATTTGGCGGTTTTTTTTGTCGCAGAAGGCGTGTTGCAGTTGGTAAAAAATCAGCAACCGGAGCATATTCTGAGTCGTGATTATCTTTCGGCATTTAAATTGCTCGACCTTTACGATATTGAACAGCGTTATATTTGCCAGCAAAGCTTAGCTGAATGGGGTATGGAGACAGGTGATTTACTTATTGATATTCAACCATTAACGCCAGTTGAGATAGCGAAACGGTGGCAAGGTTTTGATCAAGTACTGACGTTTTAAAGGGGAATGGGATGCTGCATATTGTCAAAAAACTAGAGCAACTCACATGGCTTCCTCGCTATTTACAGCGCGGTGATGCGTTACTATTGGTAGAGCAAGCTGTTTATGCGAGCAAGGTACATTCTCCTTATTACCATTATCTTCCGACTGATAGTGCTGTCTATGCGTTGCAAGAAGATCTGGCAGCTCGAGGATGGTTAGATATGTGTGCTGAACCAGTCCATATTATTAATATCGCTGAATTTGTTAAAATGACAATTAATATCGAAAAATCAATAAGTTGGTAGTTTGTTTATCATCAGTTGTGCATTTAGATTGACACCCCCTTTTTAGTTACAGAAAAAAGATCTGTATATTTCTTGACACACCTCTCACTGCTGCATAGAATTTTGCGTCCCTATTTGCGTAAAGCATTCAGGGCTAGATTTTTCACAAAGCTTACTTTAAGTAAATTCAGGAGCTAGCTAATGGCAACGATTAACCAGTTGGTACGCAAGCCACGTGTGAAGCAAGTTGCAAAAAACAACGTGCCTGCACTCGAAGCGTGCCCACAAAAACGTGGTGTATGTACTCGCGTATATACAACTACCCCTAAAAAACCTAACTCAGCACTACGTAAAGTATGTCGTGTACGTCTAACTAACGGTTTTGAAGTTACTTCATACATCGGTGGTGAAGGTCACAACCTACAAGAGCACAGTGTCGTTCTTATCCGTGGCGGTCGTGTAAAAGACCTTCCGGGTGTTCGTTACCACACTGTTCGTGGTGCGCTTGACTGTTCAGGCGTTAACGACCGTAAACAAGGTCGTTCTAAGTACGGTGTGAAGCGTCCTAAGTCTTAATGGATTCCGTTAAGTAAGGCCAAACACTCAATTAATTTGTTATTTTGAAAAAACTGCAAAGTTTTGGAAAAAACCTGAAGAAGACAACGGAGAATATTCCATGCCACGTCGTCGCGTTATTGGTCAGCGTAAGATCCTTCCAGATCCAAAATTCAAATCTGAATTGCTGGCAAAATTCGTTAACATCCTAATGGTTGACGGTAAAAAATCTACTGCAGAAAAAATTGTTTATACTGCACTAGACACTATGGCTGAGAAATCTGGTAAAGATCACTTAGCTGTATTTGAAGAAGCTCTTGAAAATGTTCGCCCAGCGGTCGAAGTTAAATCTCGCCGTGTGGGTGGTTCAACTTACCAAGTGCCTGTAGAAGTTCGTCCGGTTCGCCGTAACGCACTTGCTATGCGTTGGTTGGTTGAAGCTGCGCGTAAGCGTGGTGAAAAATCTATGGCTGCTCGCCTAGCTGCTGAAATGCTAGACGCGTCAGAAAACAAAGGTACTGCTGTTAAGAAACGTGAAGACGTTCACCGTATGGCAGAAGCGAACAAAGCGTTTGCTCATTACCGCTGGTAATACCTTCTGTGCTGCGAGGTTCTCTCGCAGCACATTTCTATATTCTAAGGTTAACCTTAGTAAGAGGATACAATCGTGGCTCGTAAAACTCCTATTGAGCGCTACCGTAATATCGGTATCTGTGCTCACGTAGATGCAGGAAAAACAACCACTACTGAGCGTATTCTGTTCTACACCGGCCTTTCTCACAAACTTGGCGAAGTTCACGATGGTGCTGCTACCATGGACTGGATGGAGCAAGAGCAAGAGCGTGGTATCACCATTACCTCTGCTGCTACCACCGCCTTTTGGCGTGGTATGGATGCCCAATTCCAAGATCATCGCATTAATATCATTGATACCCCAGGGCACGTTGACTTTACCATTGAAGTAGAGCGTTCATTACGTGTGCTTGATGGTGCTGTGGTTGTATTCTGTGGTTCGTCTGGTGTTGAGCCTCAATCTGAAACTGTTTGGCGTCAAGCGGATAAATACCATGTTCCACGCATTGTATTTGTTAACAAGATGGACCGTACAGGGGCAGATTTTCTACGCGTTGTAGACCAAATTAAACATCGTCTTGGTGCCACTCCAGTGCCTATCCAATTAAACATTGGTGCGGAAGAAGAGTTTAGAGGTGTCATCGACCTTATCAAGATGAAAGCGATCAACTGGAATGAAGCCGATCAAGGCATGACCTTCACTTATGAAGAAATTCCAGCCGATATGCAAGAGCTGGCTGAAGAATGGCACAACAACTTAGTTGAAGTCGCTGCCGAAGCGAGCGAAGAATTGATGGATAAATACCTTGAAGAAGGTGCATTAACCGAAGCTGAAATCAAACAAGCGCTTCGCCAGCGTACACTGAACAACGAAATCGTACTTGCCACTTGTGGTAGTGCATTTAAAAACAAAGGTGTACAAGCGGTATTGGATGCGGTTGTTGAGTATTTACCATCACCGGTTGAAGTTCCTGCTATTAAGGGGATCGATGAGCGTGAAAATGAAGTTGAGCGTCATGCTGATGACAACGAACCATTTTCTGCATTAGCATTTAAAATTGCCACCGATCCTTTTGTTGGTTCATTGACGTTTATTCGAGTGTATTCTGGTGTTGTGAATTCCGGAGATGCTGTTTACAACTCAGTGAAACAGAAGAAAGAACGTTTTGGGCGTATTGTTCAGTTACATGCCAATAAACGTGAAGAAATTAAAGAAGTTCGTGCTGGCGATATTGCGGCGGCGATCGGTTTGAAAGATGTCACGACAGGCGACACTCTATGTAATCAAGATCACAAAGTGATTCTTGAACGGATGGAATTTCCTGAACCTGTGATTCAGATCGCAGTTGAGCCTCGTTCTAAAGCCGACCAAGAGAAAATGGGCATAGCACTAGGTAAACTGGCTGCTGAAGACCCATCTTTCCGCGTTGAAACCGATAATGAGACCGGTCAAACGCTGATCTCTGGCATGGGTGAACTTCATCTAGACATCATCGTTGATCGCATGAAGCGCGAATTCAGCGTTGATTGCAATGTGGGTAAACCTCAGGTTGCGTATCGTGAAACCATTCGTGGTAAAGCGGAAGTTGAAGGCAAGTTTATTCGTCAGTCAGGTGGTCGTGGTCAATACGGTCACGTATGGCTGAAAGTAGAACCTGCTGAGCCTGGTCAAGGCTTCGTCTTTGTTGACGAAATCGTGGGAGGTGCAATTCCTAAAGAATTCATCAACCCGGTGGCGAAAGGCATCGAAGAACAAATGAACAATGGTGTATTGGCTGGTTATCCTATTCTGGATGTCAAGGCAACACTGTTTGATGGTTCATTCCACGATGTCGACTCAAGTGAGATGGCGTTTAAGATCGCCGGCTCTATGGCATTCAAGAAAGGGGCATTAGAAGCAAGCCCTGTTATTCTTGAGCCGTTGATGAAGGTTGAAGTAACCACTCCTGAAGATTGGATGGGTGATGTTGTCGGTGACCTAAACCGTCGCCGTGGCATTATCGAAGGTATGGATGAAGGCCCTGCTGGCTTGAAAATCATCCGTTGCCGAGTACCTCTCGCCGAGATGTTTGGTTACGCAACGGATCTTCGTTCTGCAACCCAAGGACGTGCTTCTTACTCTATGGAGTTTGCTGAGTACGCTGAGGTTCCCAAGAATATTGCTGATGCAATTATTGCAGAACGTGGTTAGCTGTTATTTGATTAATAACGAATCTATTGCGCTAACGGGAGTTGGCGCATAAAATAGCAATTTCTGGCGCGCCCTGAGTGTACGTTACTCAAGGTGAATCATAACTAGGAAGGAACACGATCGTGTCTAAAGAAAAATTTGAACGTACGAAACCGCACGTAAACGTTGGTACTATCGGCCACGTTGACCACGGTAAAACC
>NZ_SGOM01000017.1 GCF_022113815.1 Vibrio cincinnatiensis | reverse complement strand
AGGTTTACGTTTCGCGATTCGTGAAGGTGGCCGTACAGTTGGTGCTGGTGTTGTAGCTAAGATCATCGCTTAATCACAGTTTCTGTGAAGAATGATTTGACTATACAGTAGTAAAAAGGGCATCATTTGATGCCCTTTTTCTGCACTGCTAGTTATTTCATTGATTATTCAAACGCTAGCATGGATTTTGGGGCTGAGAATATTCTTGGTCAAATAGTACATCGGCTTGATCGCTGATGAAATGGATTTGCCCTGCAACAGCGGGGCTGTTGTCGTCTATAGTTAGACTTGTGACAGGTTGGTTTATGAAAGCTAATAATGCTGAAACTCCTGATAGCTCAAATGCGCTAGATACAGTGAAGTGGGTAGTCACTTTTGTATTACTAGCGGCTGCTGTTGTGGGTAATTACCTGTATGGTGAGTGGTCTGTTGTGGCTCGTGCTGCGGGTGTTATTGTGTTAATTGCGGCGGCTCTTGGCGTTGCTGCAACCACATTTAAAGGTAAAGCTGCGATTGTTTTTGCACGCGAATCTCGAATGGAAGTTCGCAAAGTGGTATGGCCAACACGGCAAGAAACCATGCAAACAACACTGATCGTGTTAGCTGTAAGTATTGTAATGGCTTTGGTTCTTTGGGGCATTGACGGCATTATGGTTCGTCTTGTTGCCTTTGTAACTGGAGTATAGAGGGTTTAATACATGAGTGAAGCTCCAAAAAAACGCTGGTATGTCGTTCAAGCCTTCTCTGGGTTTGAAGGTCGTGTCGCTCAATCACTTCGTGAGCATATCAAAATGCATGGGATGGAAGAACACTTCGGTGAAGTTCTTGTTCCAACGGAAGAAGTCGTTGAAATGCGCGCGGGCCAACGTCGCAAGAGCGAACGTAAATTCTTTCCAGGTTACGTGCTGGTACAAATGATCATGAATGACGAGTCATGGCACTTGGTACGTAGCGTTCCTCGTGTAATGGGCTTCATTGGTGGAACGTCAGATCGTCCAGCACCGATCACAGATAAAGAAGCCGATGCGATATTGAACCGTCTGGAAAAAGCGAGTGAAGCTCCACGTCCGAAAACCATGTTTGAGGCGGGTGAAGTGGTTCGCGTTAATGAAGGTCCATTTGCAGACTTTAACGGTACGGTTGAAGAAGTAGATTACGAGAAAAGTCGCTTGAAAGTATCGGTCTCAATCTTTGGTCGTGCAACACCAGTTGAGCTTGAATTTGGTCAAGTGGAAAAGCTTGATTAAAAAAACAGCTTTTAGTCTTGTTTAAGGCGTGGAATTTGACTATAATTTCGCGCCTTTTTATAGGTCTTTATTATTCTAGTAATGGCCTTTAAAGTTAAGAAAATAAGCGGGGAGCTGATCGGTTGATTAGCGTTTGAACCCATAATTTAGGAAATATCATGGCAAAGAAAGTTGAAGCTTATATCAAGCTGCAAGTTGCAGCTGGTATGGCTAACCCAAGTCCACCAGTTGGTCCAGCACTAGGTCAACGTGGTGTTAACATCATGGAATTCTGTAAAGCATTTAACGCAAAAACAGAATCTCTAGAGAAAGGCTTACCTATTCCAGTTGTAATTACTGTATATAGCGATCGTTCTTTCACGTTTGAAACTAAGACTCCACCTGCTGCAGTTCTACTTAAGAAAGCGGCTGGCGTTAAGTCTGGTTCAGGCCGCCCTAATACTGAGAAAGTGGGTACCGTTACTGACGCTCAAATCCAAGAAATCGCAGAAACCAAAGCTGCTGATATGACTGGTGCTGATATTGAAGCGATGAAACGTTCTATTGCGGGTACTGCTCGTTCAATGGGCCTAGTGGTTGAGGGTTAAGATAATGGCAAAACTAACTAAGCGCATGCGTACTATCCGTGAAAAAGTGGATGTAACTAAAGAGTACGAAATTAACGAAGCGGTTGCTCTTCTAAAAGAACTAGCAACAGCTAAATTCGTAGAATCTGTTGACGTTGCTGTTAATCTTGGTATCGACGCTCGTAAATCTGATCAAAACGTACGTGGTGCAACAGTACTACCACACGGTACTGGTCGTGATATCCGTGTTGCAGTATTCACTCAAGGTGCAAATGCTGAAGCGGCAAAAGCTGCGGGCGCAGAACTAGTAGGTATGGAAGATCTTGCTGAGCAAGTGAAAAAAGGCGAAATGAACTTTGACGTTGTGATTGCTTCTCCTGATGCAATGCGCGTTGTTGGTCAACTAGGTACCATTCTTGGTCCTCGTGGCCTAATGCCAAACCCAAAAGTTGGCACTGTAACTCCTAACGTTGCTGAAGCAGTACAAAACGCGAAAGCAGGTCAGGTTCGTTACCGTAACGACAAGAATGGCATCATCCATACTACTATCGGTAAGGTGTCTTTCGAAACTGAACAACTAAAAGAGAACTTAGAAGCTCTTCTTGTTGCTCTTAAGAAAGCAAAACCATCGTCAGCTAAAGGTACTTACGTTAAGAAAGTAAGCATCTCTACGACTATGGGCGCAGGTGTTGCTGTTGATCAGAATACTCTGAGCACTCAAGCATAATTCCTTTGCTTAGGCGTAAAATTAATGTATAATTTTGCGCCTAATATTTGTGGTTGGGGCTGAACTTTGGTTCTTTGAACTATGACCCAGTCTCCGTCCAAGACCGTAGGCGTTATCATTAGATAACTTAATAAAACCTACGTAGATGGTGCCCGAACTGACAGAAAGCTCTAATTTTTATAAGTTAACTTTCTTCTGGGACTGCACCTAATAAGCTCTCGCTATTATTGATAATGGTGAGTGGTGTAATGACAACCAGGAGCAATCCAAGATGGCTTTAAATCTTCAAGACAAACAAGCAATTGTTGCTGAAGTCAACGAAGCGGCCAGTGGTGCACTTTCTGCAGTTGTTGCTGACTCTCGCGGTGTTCAAGTGGCTGCGTTAACAACTCTACGTAAACAAGCGCGTGAAGCGGGTGTTTATCTAAAAGTTGTTCGTAACACACTAGCACGTCGCGCGGTAGAAGGCACAGCTTACGAATGTCTACAAGACGTATTCGTAGGTCCTACTTTGATCGGCTTCTCTAACGAGCACCCAGGTGCTGCAGCGCGTCTATTTAAAGACTTCGCTAAAGAGAATAAAGCATTTGAAATCAAAGCAGCTGCATACGAAGGCGCAATTACTGACGTTGAAGTACTAGCGACACTACCAACTTACGACGAAGCAATCGCACGCCTAATGATGTGCATGAAAGAAGCTTCTGCGGCCAAGTTGGCGCGTACTATCGCTGCTATCCGCGATCAAAAAGAAGCAGCAGCGGCTTAATTGCCTTGCTTTTTATTGATTGCAAAATAAACTTATTGTTGACTTAAAAGAGAATTGTTATGTCTATTACTAACGAGCAAATCCTAGACGCTATTGCAGAAATGTCTGTAATGCAAGTTGTTGAACTGATCTCTGCTATGGAAGAGAAGTTCGGTGTTTCTGCTGCTGCTGCAGTTGTTTCTGGTGGCGCTGCTGCTGGTGCGGCTGTTGAAGAGCAAACTGAATTCGACGTAATCCTAACTGCTGCTGGCGGTAACAAAGTTGCTGTAATCAAAGCAGTACGTGGCGCAACTGGTCTTGGCCTGAAAGAAGCTAAAGCTCTAGTTGACGGCGCTCCAGCACCTCTAAAAGAAGGCGTTGAGAAAGCTGAAGCTGAAGCTCTTAAAGCTCAGCTAGAAGAAGCTGGTGCAACTGTTGAAATTAAGTAATTATTACTTAATTGTTTAGCCGAAAGGCTAACGGCTGGTGGTTTGTTGACCACCGGCCTTTTTGCGCTGTAGGGTATGGGCGAATTTTCCCGCTGTTTAAGCGTTCCATATTCATGCAAAAAGCATCTCATTCTAACGAAATAAGATGTCACTACAGTAAACAGCGATTTAGTCACTGTCCTATCCCTTTATAAACAAAGGCGGACAGTTTGGGTCACTTATCAGCGAGCTGAGGAACCCCATGGTTTACTCTTATACCGAGAAAAAGCGCATCCGTAAGGACTTTGGTACTCGTCCACAAGTGTTGGACATTCCATACCTGCTATCGATCCAGCTTGATTCGTTCGAAAAATTTATCGAACAGGATCCAGAAGGGCAATACGGTCTTGAAGCTGCTTTTCGTTCTGTTTTTCCAATTCAGAGCTATAACGGCAATTCAGAGCTGCAATACGTTAGCTACCGTCTTGGTGAACCAGTTTTTGACGTTAAAGAATGTCAAATCCGTGGTGTAACTTATTCAAAGCCTCTACGTGTAAAACTACGCCTAGTAATCTTTGATAAAGACGCGCCAGCAGGTACTGTCAAAGATATTAAAGAACAAGAAGTCTACATGGGTGAAATTCCACTCATGACAGATAATGGTACCTTTGTAATTAATGGTACCGAGAGGGTTATCGTATCCCAGCTGCACCGAAGCCCAGGCGTGTTCTTCGACAGCGATAAGGGTAAGACCCACTCTTCTGGTAAAGTGCTCTATAACGCACGTGTTATCCCTTATCGTGGTTCATGGCTCGATTTTGAATTCGATCCTAAAGACAACCTATACGTCCGCATTGACCGTCGTCGTAAGCTACCAGCATCGATCATTCTTCGTGCACTAGGTAAAACGACGGAAGAGATCCTCGATATCTTCTTCGAAAAAGTGAATTTCGAAGTCAAAGACCAAACCTTGATGATGGAATTGGTCCCTGAGCGTTTGCGTGGTGAAACGGCAACGTTCGATATCGAAGCTGATGGTAAGGTCTATGTTGAGAAAGGCCGTCGAGTTACCGCGCGTCATATTCGCCAGCTAGAAAAAGATGGTGTTAACTTCATTGAAGTGCCTGTTGACTATATTGTCGGCAAAGTATCCTCAAAAGATTATATCAATGAAGCCACTGGCGAAGTGATTGTTGCTGCTAACCAAGAAGTTAGCCTTGAAGCGTTAGCTAACCTGTCTCAAGCGGGATATAAGAAACTTGAAGTTCTCTTTACTAATGATCTTGATCACGGTCCATTTATGTCGGAAACCTTGCGTACCGACAGCACATCGGATCGTATTTCTGCATTAGTAGAGATCTACCGCATGATGCGCCTTGGCGAGCCGCCAACAAAAGAAGCCGCAGAATCATTGTTTGAAAGTTTGTTCTTCTCTCCAGAGCGTTACGATCTTTCAACTGTCGGTCGTATGAAGTTCAATAGTTCTATTGAACGTGATGACGCTGAAGAACAAGGCACTCTCGATGAAACAGATATCATCGAAGTGATGAAAAAGCTGATCTCGATCCGTAATGGTAAAGGCGAAGTGGATGATATTGACCACTTAGGCAACCGTCGTATCCGTAGTGTTGGCGAAATGGCAGAAAACCAATTCCGTGTTGGTCTTGTCCGTGTTGAACGTGCCGTGAAAGAGCGTCTGAGTCTAGGCGATCTCGATAACGTTATGCCTCAAGATCTTATCAATGCGAAACCAATTTCTGCTGCAGTAAAAGAATTTTTTGGTTCTTCTCAACTGTCTCAGTTTATGGACCAGAACAACCCGCTATCAGAAGTCACGCATAAACGTCGTATTTCTGCTTTAGGTCCGGGTGGTCTGACTCGTGAACGTGCAGGTTTCGAAGTCCGTGACGTACACGTGACCCACTATGGTCGCCTATGTCCTATCGAAACACCTGAAGGTCCAAACATTGGTTTGATCAACTCGTTGTCTGCGTTTGCACGTTGCAATGAGTACGGTTTCCTAGAAACCCCTTATCGCCGTGTGGTTGATGGTGTTGTCACTGATGAAGTTGATTACCTGTCTGCGATTGAAGAAGGTCAATTTGTTATCGCTCAGGCGAACGCAAAACTGACTGACGAAAGTCGCTTTGCTGATGAGCTCATTACTGCTCGTCAAAAAGGTGAGTCTGGTCTTCATCCACGTGAACACGTCAACTATATGGACGTTGCGACAAACCAAGTTGTATCTATTGCGGCATCACTGATTCCGTTCCTAGAACACGATGATGCGAACCGTGCCTTGATGGGTGCGAACATGCAACGTCAAGCCGTACCAACTCTACGTGCTGAAAAGCCATTAGTCGGTACAGGTATTGAACGTAACGTCGCGGTTGACTCTGGTGTAACAGCAGTTGCAACGCGTGGTGGTGTTATCCAATCAGTGGATGCTTCACGTATCGTTGTAAAAGTGAATGAAGAAGAGTTGATTCCTGGTGAAGCTGGTATCGACATCTATAACTTAACGAAATACACCCGTTCTAACCAGAATACTTGTATTAACCAGCGTCCATGTGTGATGCCTGGTGAACCAGTCGCTCGTGGTGATGTTCTGGCAGATGGTCCATCAACTGACCTTGGTGAGCTGGCGTTAGGTCAAAACATGCGTATCGCATTCATGCCTTGGAATGGTTACAACTTCGAAGACTCGATCTTAGTGTCTGAGCGTGTTGTTCAAGATGACCGTTTTACCACTATCCACATTCAAGAATTGTCTTGTGTGGCTCGTGATACCAAACTAGGTGCTGAAGAGATCACCGCAGATATTCCAAACGTGGGTGAAGCGGCGTTATCTAAGCTGGATGAGTCAGGTATTGTTTACATTGGTGCTGAAGTTAAGGGTGGCGACATTCTCGTTGGTAAAGTGACGCCTAAAGGCGAAACACAACTAACGCCTGAAGAAAAACTGCTCCGTGCAATCTTCGGTGAAAAAGCATCGGATGTTAAAGATACTTTTCTACGTGTGCCTAACTCGGTTGCGGGTACGGTTATCGACGTACAAGTCTTCACTCGTGATGGTGTTGAGAAAGATAAGCGTGCGCTTGAAATCGAGCACATGCAGCTAAAAGAAGCGAAGAAAGATCTCACCGAAGAATTCCAAATTTTGGAAGGTGGCTTGCTTGCTCGTGTACGTTCAGTACTGTTAGCTGGTGGTTACTCTGAAGCGAAGCTCGATGCGATTGAGCGTAAGAAATGGTTAGAACAAACTCTTGCCGATGACGAGCTACAATCTCAACTGGAACAGCTTGCTGAGCAGTGGGATGAATTAAAAGCCGATTTCGATAAGAAATTTGAAGCCAAACGTCGCAAAATCACTCAAGGTGATGATTTAGCACCGGGCGTACTGAAGATCGTTAAAGTTTACTTAGCGGTTAAACGTCGCATCCAACCGGGTGATAAGATGGCGGGTCGTCATGGTAACAAAGGGGTTATCTCTAAGATTAACCCAGTTGAAGACATGCCATATGATGAAAATGGCCAGCCAGTTGACATCGTATTGAACCCACTGGGTGTACCATCGCGGATGAACATCGGTCAGATCCTAGAAGTTCACTTAGGCCTGGCAGCGAAAGGTATTGGTGACAAGATCAACCAGATGATCAAAGAGCAGCAAGAACTGGCGAAACTGCGTGAATTCTTGCAGAAAGTGTATGATCTGGGTGAAACGCGTCAGAAAGTCGATATTGCTACATTATCGGACGATGAAGTTCGTACTTTAGCGAATAACCTACGTAATGGTTTACCAGTAGCAACTCCGGTCTTTGATGGTGCGAATGAAACCTCGATCAAAGCTATGTTGGATCTTGCTGATTTACCAAGTTCTGGACAGTTGACTCTGTTTGATGGTCGCACTGGTGATGCTTTCGAGCGTCCTGTAACGGTTGGTTATATGTACATGCTGAAATTGAACCACTTGGTGGATGATAAGATGCATGCACGTTCAACTGGCTCTTACAGCTTGGTCACTCAACAGCCATTGGGCGGTAAAGCTCAGTTCGGTGGTCAGCGTTTCGGTGAGATGGAAGTGTGGGCACTGGAAGCATATGGTGCTGCTTATACACTACAAGAAATGCTCACTGTTAAGTCAGATGACGTTAATGGCCGAACTAAGATGTATAAGAACATCGTAGATGGTAACCACGCGATGGAACCTGGTATGCCTGAATCGTTCAACGTATTGTTGAAAGAGATTCGCTCACTAGGTATCAACATCGAGTTGGAAGACGAAGAGTAAACCTTAAGGTTCCCCAACATCGGGGAGCCTAACCGGTTTTCTGGTAGGAAGGCGCTCGCTACATTATGCAGCGGGCCCTTTTAACTCCTTACAGGAGCTGATTGTGAAAGACTTATTAAACTTTCTAAAAGCACAGCATAAGACCGAAGAATTTGATGCAATCAAAATCGGTCTATCTTCACCTGACATGATTCGTTCATGGTCATTTGGTGAAGTGAAAAAACCTGAGACCATCAACTATCGTACGTTCAAACCTGAACGCGATGGTCTGTTCTGTGCGCGTATTTTTGGTCCAGTAAAAGACTATGAGTGTCTTTGTGGCAAATATAAGCGTCTGAAACACCGTGGTGTGATCTGTGAGAAATGTGGCGTTGAAGTGACCCAAACTAAGGTTCGTCGTGACCGTATGGGCCACATTGAACTGGCTTCACCTGTTGCACACATCTGGTTCTTAAAATCATTGCCATCTCGCATTGGTTTATTGATGGATATGCCACTACGTGACATCGAACGTGTTCTTTACTTCGAAATGTATGTCGTGACTGAACCAGGTATGACAGATCTCGAACGTGGTCAGATGTTGACTGAAGAAGAGTATCTAGATCGCTTGGAAGAGTGGGGTGATGAATTCACTGCAAAAATGGGTGCAGAGGCGATCAAAGATCTCTTAGCTTCCATGGATTTGCAAGTAGAAACAGAGCAAATGCGTGAAGAGTTGGATACCACTAACTCTGAAACTAAACGTAAGAAAGTCACTAAGCGTTTGAAACTGGTTGAAGCCTTCCTAGCCTCTGGTAATAAGCCAGAATGGATGATTTTAACGGTTCTACCTGTGCTTCCGCCTGATCTACGTCCACTAGTACCTCTAGATGGCGGTCGTTTTGCGACGTCTGATCTGAATGATCTATACCGTCGAGTGATCAACCGTAACAACCGTTTGAAACGCCTTTTAGAGCTTGCTGCTCCGGATATCATCGTACGTAACGAAAAGCGTATGTTGCAAGAATCTGTTGATGCGCTTCTTGATAACGGTCGTCGTGGTCGTGCGATCACTGGTTCGAACAAGCGTCCTCTTAAATCGCTTGCGGACATGATCAAAGGTAAACAAGGTCGTTTCCGTCAGAACCTTCTAGGTAAGCGTGTCGACTACTCTGGCCGTTCTGTAATCACAGTAGGTCCATACCTTCGTCTACACCAGTGTGGTCTTCCTAAGAAGATGGCGCTTGAGCTATTCAAACCTTTTATCTACAGCAAGTTAGAGACTCGTGGTCTTGCGACAACGATCAAAGCTGCGAAGAAAATGGTTGAGCGTGAAGAAGCGGTGGTATGGGATATCCTAGATGAAGTTATCCGTGAACACCCAGTACTACTTAACCGTGCGCCAACACTGCACCGTTTGGGTATTCAAGCATTTGAACCAGTACTGATCGAAGGTAAAGCGATCCAGCTTCACCCATTGGTTTGTGCGGCGTATAACGCGGACTTCGATGGTGACCAAATGGCGGTACACGTGCCTCTAACTTTAGAAGCACAGCTTGAAGCTCGTACCCTAATGATGTCGACTAACAACATCTTGTCACCTGCGTCAGGTGATCCAATCATCGTTCCTTCTCAGGACGTGGTATTGGGTCTGTACTACATGACGCGTGAAAAAATCAACGCGAAAGGTGAAGGTATGTACCTAGCCGGCCCTGCTGAGGCTGAAAAGGCATATCGCACTAAGAGCGCTGAACTCCACGCCCGTGTGAAAGTACGTATTACTGAAACTGTGGTTGATGAAGATGGTAACCGTACGACTGAAACTAAGATGGTTGATACCACTGTGGGTCGTGCGATGTTATGGCAAATCGTACCGAAAGGTCTGCCATTTAGCATTGTGAACCAAAAGTTAGGCAAGAAACAAATTTCAAACCTTCTGAATGAAGCCTACCGTAAGCTTGGTCTGAAAGACACGGTAATCTTTGCTGACCAAATCATGTATACCGGTTTTGCTTATGCAGCACTGTCTGGTGTATCGGTTGGTATTGACGATATGGTTGTTCCCGCAGCTAAGTACACTGAAATTGCTGAAGCGGAAGAAGAAGTACGCGAAATTCAAGAGCAATTCCAGTCTGGTTTGGTGACTGCAGGTGAACGCTACAACAAAGTGATCGATATTTGGGCATCCACCAATGATCGCGTAGCGAAAGCGATGATGGAAAACCTTTCATCTGAACTTGTTGTAAACCGTGAAGGCGAACAAGAGCGTCAAGAATCGTTTAACAGCATCTATATGATGGCTGACTCGGGTGCTCGTGGTTCTGCTGCACAGATTCGTCAGTTGGCGGGTATGCGTGGTCTGATGGCACGTCCAGATGGTTCCATCATTGAAACGCCAATCACTGCGAACTTTAAAGAAGGCCTAAACGTTCTTCAGTACTTTATTTCAACCCACGGTGCGCGTAAAGGCCTAGCCGATACCGCATTGAAAACTGCGAACTCAGGTTACCTGACTCGTCGTTTGGTTGATGTAGCACAAGACGTCGTTGTTACTGAGCACGATTGTGGTACTCATGAAGGCGTTGACATGATGCCTCATATCGAAGGTGGTGATGTTAAAGTTGCACTGACTGAATTAGCATTAGGTCGTGTTGTTGCGGAAGATATTCTGAAGCCAGGTACAGAAGAAGTTCTGATCCCACGTAATACACTGCTTGATGAAAAATGGTGTCAGATCCTGAATGACAATTCAGTTGACAGCATTCGTGTTCGTTCGGTTGTAACTTGTGATGCTGACTTTGGTTGTTGTGCACTGTGTTATGGTCGTGACTTAGCGCGTGGTCACTTGGTTAACCAAGGTGAGGCGGTTGGTGTTATTGCGGCTCAATCTATCGGTGAACCGGGTACACAGTTAACGATGCGTACGTTCCACATCGGTGGTGCGGCATCGACAGCGGCAGCAGAAAACAGCATTCAAGCGAAGAACAAAGGTTCTGTGAAGCTGCATAACGCGAAATTTGTTACCAATAAAGATGGTAAGTTAGTGATCACATCACGTGCTTCTGAACTTACCATTATTGATGAGTTTGGTCGTACCAAAGAGAAACACAAACTGCCATACGGTTCGTTGTTAAGTAAAGCTGATAACCAAGCGGTTGACGCTGGTGAAGTCATTGCTAACTGGGAAGCGCATACACTGCCTATCATTACTGAGGTAGCAGGTCGTATCCAATTTGTTGATATGATCGATGGCGTCACCGTTTCTCGTCAAACAGATGATTTAACTGGTCTATCATCTAGTGAAGTGACTGAGCCTGCGGCGCGTCCTGCTGCGGGTAAAGATATGCGTCCAGCAATCAAACTTGTTGATGAAAAAGGAAAAGATGTATTGATCCCTGGTACAGATATGCCAGCACAATACTTCCTTCCGGGTAAAGCGATCGTTAATATCGAAGATGGTGCAGAAGTAAACATTGGTGATACTCTTGCACGTATTCCTCAGAAATCTGGTGGTAACAAAGATATTACCGGTGGTCTGCCTCGCGTTGCTGACCTGTTTGAAGCTCGTAAGCCTAAAGAGCCTGCGATTTTGGCTGAACACACAGGGACCGTTTCGTTTGGTAAAGAGACCAAAGGTAAGCGTCGCTTGATCATTACTCGTGATGGTGGTGACACTTACGAAGAGATGATTCCTAAGCATCGTCAGCTTAACGTGTTTGAAGGTGAGCGTATTGAACGTGGTGATGTTATCGCCGATGGCCCAGAGTCTCCACATGATATTCTGCGCCTACGTGGTATTCATGCCGTAACGACATACATCGCTAACGAAGTTCAGGAAGTTTACCGTCTGCAAGGCGTTAAGATTAACGATAAGCATATTGAAACTATCGTTCGTCAGATGCTACGCAAGTGTACCATTACCCATGCTGGTGACTCTGAATTCTTACCTGGTGAGCAAGTTGAATACTCACAAGTGAAGATTGCTAACCGTCTATTAGAGTCGGAAGGCAAAGAGCCGGCCCGTTTTGAGCGTGAACTACTTGGTATTACCAAAGCTTCTTTGGCAACCGAATCGTTCATCTCTGCGGCATCGTTCCAAGAAACGACGCGCGTACTAACGGAAGCTGCGGTATCGGGTAAGCGTGACGATCTACGTGGTCTGAAAGAGAACGTTATCGTTGGTCGATTGATCCCTGCTGGTACGGGTTTTGCGTATCATCAAGACCGTCAAGCTAAGCGTCAAGCTCAGAAAGAAGGTCCATCTGCAGAGCAAGCGACTGATAATTTAGCCGCCCTGCTAAATGCGGGTTTCTCTTCTGACGAGTAATCGGATAACTGAATGAAAAAAGGCACCTTCGGGTGCCTTTTTTGTATGTTTGGAATGGATAAAAAGAAGATGTGAAAAGGGCAATCGAGTTAAAGCTTATGCTCCGGGTGGAATGGATAAGCTATCGGCAATTAATTGGATAAGATAGTCTTCTAATTCAAATCGTGATTCGAGTACTTCTCCCATTTTCGAGAGATCATCATCAAGTGTTTCAAGATCGTCTTCGTTACTCACCGTGGCGTATTGATCTGCAAAATTGAGCAGTGGATCCGTCGTGTCGGTGATTTGTGCATAAGTATGATTAATCTCATCGGTCGCTTTAAAGCCAGTGGCGTGCCATTTATCCATTACCATGTCATAGATTTTGAAGTGACCTTCGGAGATGTAGTCGACCAACTCTTGGCTAAAATGTTGTAATGCTTGGGGGGAGGGGAGCTCACTCAGGGTGGTATTGTCGGGCAGCGGTTGGGTTACGACAAGTTTGCAGTATTCAATGATTAATTGTTGTCGCTTATCTAACCAATGATCAATAACATCACTTGAACCACCCCACTGTTCCTGTGTTTTTTTTAACTTTTTTAGCATGGCCACGCCCTCATGATCGGATCATCGATTGGATGATCATGTCTGCATATGTGTGGTGAAGACCACCATCCTTTGCCTGAACAAGAATTTATAGGTTTGAAAATCAAATGACTACAAACTCTGGTATGAAATTAGATTGCCAGTAAAATGGTTGAACTGCAAGCAATCAGGAGTGAGTATGTTAGAAAATAGTGATGAAAAATCCGCTTATTGGTGTGTGGTATCAGGAAGTGAGATCTGGATAGAAAATGGAACGATCCCACAAGGGCGTGCTGAGCAATGGCAATTGCCATCATCACATGCGGTACAGATCGGCTACTTGCAGAATTTGCCTGTGTATTGGATCAATGCACAGGATGTCGATATGGCATTAGAGATGGTCAATCTACGTGAATTACTGCATCTAGAAGAATCGTTATTCTTAATGGCGAGTAAGGCTATTCAATATGGCTATATGAGCCAGACGATGCGTTTTTGCCCTCAATGTGGGGGGAGAAATCATCTGAATCACAATCAACTTGCCATGCAGTGTCAAGAGTGTCGAACCCTGCATTATCCACGTATTTTCCCTTGTATTATTGTTGCAGTTCGTCACCAAAAACAGATTTTACTTGCTCAGCATCCTCGTCATCGTGGTGGCATGTATACTGTCATCGCTGGGTTTGTGGAAGCCGGAGAGACTCTTGAGCAATGTGTTGCCAGAGAAATTAAAGAAGAAACCGGTATATCAGTCACCAACATTCGTTATTTTGGAAGCCAACCCTGGGCCTTTCCTTCTAGTATGATGATGGCTTTTTTAGCTGATTATGCGGAAGGAGAGTTGAAGCCAGATTATTCTGAATTAACCGATGCCCAGTGGTTTTCTGCAGAAAATTTACCACCTGTGGCTCCTCAAGGAACGATTGCTCGGGCATTAATTGAGCAAACATTATCCGATATTCAGCAAGATAAAATGGGACGTCTGGATTAAGCAATAATAAAAAAAACCCTCCACAGAGGGAGGGGGTAAGTAAGATGTCGTTATGAGATGCTGAGTAAAAATACTCAGTTATTATTGTAGTTTTCGCTAGCGAACAAATTTGTAACATTGAATGAGTGTGTACGCAAATTAAGCATTGATTTAGAGGTTAATAACTTGATCTCGGTTGCAAAGCTATCCACGATGGAAGAGAAATCAATGTTAGAATGCTTAACAAAGTACAGCCAAATAAAAGAAGTGGAAAAGCCATGACTGAATTAAAAAATGACCGCTATTTGCGTGCATTGCTCAAACAACCTGTGGATTGCACCCCTGTGTGGATGATGCGTCAAGCAGGGCGTTATTTACCGGAGTATCGGGCGACACGAGCTCAAGCCGGGGATTTTCTATCACTATGCAAAAATGCAGAGTTAGCTTCTGAAGTGACATTACAGCCATTACGTCGTTTTTCCCTTGATGCTGCGATCTTATTTTCTGATATTTTAACGGTTCCTGATGCCATGGGGCTTGGTCTTTACTTTGAGGCGGGTGAAGGGCCAAAATTTGAGCGGCCTATTACTTGTAAATCAGATGTCGATAAGCTGATCATGCCTGATCCTGAAGGTGAATTACGATATGTGATGAATGCCGTTCGTCAGATCAGAAAAGATCTCAAAGGTGAAGTGCCGCTGATTGGTTTTTCGGGTAGCCCTTGGACACTTGCGACTTATATGGTTGAAGGTGGAAGCTCGAAGGCCTTCACTAAGATCAAAAAAATGATGTATGCCGAACCACAAACTTTGCATCTGTTATTGGATAAACTGGCAGACAGCGTGGTTGACTACTTAAATGCTCAGATTAAAGCAGGGGCTCAGTCTGTCATGGTTTTTGATACTTGGGGCGGTGTTTTAACTCCCCGCGATTACCAAGATTTTTCATTGCGCTATATGCATAAAATTGTTGATGGGTTAATTCGTGAGAATGATGGTCGTCAGGTTCCTGTCACGCTGTTTACTAAAAATGGTGGTATGTGGTTAGAGCAAATTGCAGCTACAGGCTGTGATGCTATTGGCCTTGATTGGACGATTAATATTGCTGATGCGAAAGTGCGAGTGGGGAATAAAGTAGCCTTGCAAGGAAATATGGATCCTTCAATGTTGTATGCTCCTCATGAGCGAATTCGAGAAGAAGTGGCAACAATTTTACAAGGGTTTGGGAAAGGAACGGGTCATGTCTTTAACCTTGGGCATGGTATCCATTTGGATGTTCCACCAGAAAATGCTGGCGTTTTTGTTGATGCGGTGCATGAGCTCTCTCTACCGTTCCATCAATAATGGATTCAACGCCTGCTTGTCAGGCGTTTTTTTATGATGCACTTCATTAAGTCAAACATCGTTTTATGTGCTGAACTGACTTACTTACCTGACTCATTTATACTGCGAGTAAGTGATTCAAACAAGAATGTGGCCGATAGATGAAAACAAGAGATCGAATTGTTCATGCAGCATTAGAACTATTTAATGAGCATGGAGAAAGATCCATGACGACAAATCATATTGCTGCTCATCTCGAGATTAGTCCGGGTAATCTCTATTATCATTTTCGTAATAAACAAGAAATTGTGCGAGAAATCTTTGCTCTTTATTCAGCAGAATTAATTGAACGTTTTACTCCTTGGCAGCGTCCTTATGAAAGCCTTACTCTTTTGAAGCATTACTTTGATTCTGTTTTTACTCTAATGTGGAAATACCGTTTTTTCTACGCCAATTTACCTGAGATTTTGCAACGAGATGAGCAGTTGCATGCAGAATATATTCAAGTACAAGAAAAGCTGCAGGCGAATTTAGTCAATATTATGCAGGTATTTGTTGAGATGAAGCTGTTAACACTCAATCGTGACGAAATGAAAAAAATGGTGACTACCTTACATTTGATCGCTTCCAGCTGGTTGACTTACCAGTCGGCGATGTCTTTAACTTCGCAAATTACTGAATCCGTCATTCATCAAGGAATGCTGCAAATTATCTCTGTTATGAAATCGAATGCGACTGAGCAAGGGGCGGAGCAACTGCAGTTATTAGAAGATGGTGTTCGAGTTATGCATGTCTAAATGCCATGAGATATAACCTTTTTATCTTGTCCATTGAGTGTGAATACCACTACATTGTCTCTATTCGTTAACCGGCCTTAGTCGTTTCTTCATGCATTATGATGTTTTTAATGGTGATGCCGATGGCATCATTGCCTTGCTGCAACTGCGTTTAGCTAAGCCTTGTGATAGTCAGCTGATTACTGGGGTAAAACGTGATATTCAATTATTGCATTCTTTATCTGTTACGGCTGAGGATAGTGTGACGGTCTTGGATATTTCACTGGCAAAAAACGTCACAGATTTATGGCGGATTTTGGACAGTGGAGCTCAGGTTTTTTATGCAGATCATCATCAAGCGGGTGCTATACCAGAGCATCCCAATCTCACCACAGCGATAGACTTAAGTGCCAATATTTGTACCGGATTGATTGTTGATCGCTTGCTAAATGGTCAGTATCACCATTGGGCAATCACTGCCGCATATGGTGATAATTTGCTTGAAATGGGAGATCATCTCGCCAAGCAAGCAGGATTAAGCCGGTTACAAGCAAAGCAGTTAAAGCGATTGGGAACTTTGATGAATTACAATGGTTATGGACAATCGCTACAAGATTTACATTATCATCCAGCAGAGTTGTTTCGCGCTTTACTGCATTATCCCTCTCCGTTTGATTTTATTGCTGATACCCAGTCACCTTATTTGAATCTTGATAAAGCTTATCAGCAGGATATGGAACAAGTCCTTGCTGTTTCTGCGTATTATGAAAGTGACATATTACGAGTTTTTGAATTACCAGCAGAAGCTTTATCGTATCGAGTGAGTGGGGTATACAGCAATTTGCTGGCAAACCAACAAAGCCAGAAGGCACATATAGTACTGACTCGGTTGGCACAAGATAGCTATTCAGTTTCACTGAGAGCTCCATTAACAAATAAGCAGGGAGCAGGAAGCCTTTGTGCTCAGTTTTCTTCTGGTGGCGGTCGTGAAGCAGCAGGTGGGATTAATCAGTTACCGCAGCAAGCACTGGCTCAATTTATTACTGTGGTGGAGCAGTTCTATCGCTCTTAAGCTGGGTTACCGGCTTAACCAGTGGCGAGGATTCTCTGCTTTACTATTGCGGCGGATTTCAAAATACAGTGCTGGGCGAGCTTGGCCTCCGGTATCGCCCGCTAATGCAAGCGTTTCCCCTGCCGTGACTTTATCTCCTTCTTTTTTCATCAGCGATTGGTTATAGCCATATAGCGTCATGTCGCCTTTACCGTGGTCCAGTAAGATCACTAACCCATAGCCTCGTAAATACTCTGCAAAGACAACGGTTCCAGGATAAACGGCTTTAACGGCTTGACCGTAATTGGCATCAATTACCATACCTTTCCAGTCCACTTGCCCAGTTTGTCGCTCACCAAATTGATGTAAAACTTGTCCTTTAATGGGCCATGGAAGCTTACCCCTCTGCTTGGCAAGCCCATCCATTGGCACGGCATTGCGTTTTGCCGCTTTGGCAATTTCTGCTTTCAAGCGAGTTTCATTGCGTTGTAATTCTGCGAGATAGACTTTGTCACCCGAGATACTTTTGCTTATAGCCGTGACAGTTTGGCGACGTTCCTTTTGCGTTTTAGTTAATTGGTCACGCTTTTGGGTTTGCTGCTGCAGTAACGCCGTTATTTGTTCCCGTTCTAACTGAAGCTGGTGTTCACTCTCATTCAGTGATTGTCGAGTTGTTTCAAGCTGCTGAATCATCCTCGCTCGGCTTGTGGCTAAATGTTGGTAATATTGACTAATTCTATCTTGTTCAACCCCATCTTTTAGTAAATCACCACTGGCTAAAGTTCGGCGGGTAACATAATAGGTTTGCAATAATTCCGTCAGCTTTTCTGCTTGCTGCTGGCGTTGCAGTTCAAGTTCAGAGATGTTTTTCTGAAGGTTAGCGATATTTTTATTCGTATGTGTTAAGTCATTTTGCGTGGATTTGATCTGTTTTTCTAACTGCGAGATGGACAACTCTTGTTGCTTCAAAGATTGTTGCAGTTGATCTAGCTGTTTTTGTCTTTGTCCCAGAGATTGTTGTTGGCGTGAGATTTCGCTTTTGACACCAGATAACTCTTGCTGTGATGCGGCATAACCCATAATAGAAAATAGAGCACCCGCTAAAAAAATCATTACTTGAGAGGTGTGAGTCATCCGTTTAAAAATAGAGAAGATCATCTTTTCGCCGTCATCACCGTGGAAATTCGTGAGCGTTCAGTATACTCAAAGTGACAAATGAGGCGAGCAAGATGATGAAAACTTTGCAATGTTTTTCAATTCTTCTCGCTTGTTGTGATGACATAGCAATAAAAAAGCCCCAAGTGGGGCTTTTTTATTGCTGGAGAAAAGCACTTAAGAGTAAAGAACTTGACCAGACATTTCGGCTGGGATCTCCATATCGCTCAGTGCCAACATTGTGGGGGCGAGATCGGAGAGTTTTCCACCTTCGTTTAGCGTGATCGCTTTGCTACCTACGTAGATCAAAGGAACTGGCAAGTTAGTATGAGCGGTATGGATGCCCCCTGTTTCTGGGTTTACCATCATTTCAGCGTTACCATGATCGGCGGTGATCAGCAATTGACCATCCACTTCTTTGATTGCTTCAACGACCCGACCTATACATTCATCTACAGCTTCACACGCTTTAACGGCAGCATCGTAAATGCCCGTATGACCAACCATGTCACCATTAGGATAGTTACAGATGATTGCATCATATTGACCAGACTTGATTGCGGCAACCAGTTTATCAGTGAGTTCTTTTGAACTCATTTCTGGTTGTAAGTCATAAGTTGCGACTTTTGGAGAAGCGACTAACTGACGTTCTTCACCCGTAAATTCACTCTCAACACCACCGTTGAAGAAGAAGGTCACATGAGCATATTTTTCCGTTTCAGAAATTCGCAACTGGGTTTTTCCCGCTTTTGATAGCCATTCACCGTAAGTATTTTCAAGTGAAGCCGGTGGGAAAGCAGTAGCTAATGGAATATCAGCCGCATATTGAGTCAGCATAACAAAGTTGACCGCAGGGAAAACGCTGCGTTTAAAGCCATCAAAATCAGCGACAAAAGTACGAGTGATTTCACGAGCACGGTCAGCACGGTAGTTCAAAAACAGTACGGCATCACCATCTTGCATTGCTGCAGATGCTTGATCTGCGGTACGAATTTCAGTGGCTTGTACAAACTCGTCATTCTCTTCACGTGCATAAGCCGCTTCAAGGCCAGCAACTGCAGAATCATAGGTAAAGTCTGCTTTTGCTTGAGTCAGTAGATCGTACGCTTTTTCAACACGATCCCAGTTGTTATCACGGTCCATCGCGTAGTAACGACCAACCAGAGATGCAATACGACCTTTACCCAGTTTGGTAAATAGATCTTGGAAACGTTGCAGAGAGTTTTCTGCGCTACGAGGTGGTGTATCACGACCATCGAGGAAACAGTGGAGGTAGATTTTGTCAGCTCCGCGAGCTGCGGCTAATTCTACCGCCGCATAAATATGATCTTCATGAGAATGCACACCACCTGGAGACATAAGGCCCATAAGGTGTACAGCTTTACCTTCAGCAACGGCTTTATCTATTGCAGTAACAATGGCTTCATTTTGTTGGAATTCACCGTCAGCAATGGCTTTAGTTATGCGTGTCAGATCTTGATAAACAATTCGACCTGCACCGATATTGGTATGGCCAACTTCAGAGTTACCCATTTGACCATCAGGAAGGCCCACATCCATGCCTGATGCAGAGATGAGCGTGTGTGGATTGTTGGCCATTAAGCCATCCAGCACTGGTGTATTTGCATTGTTAATGGCGTTGCTATTATTGTCTTCACGGTAACCCCAACCGTCAAGAATCACTAGAGCCATTGGCTTCTTAGCAGACATAGTTATGACCTCATTAAATTCATCGTAATTAGAAAGTAAAAACTAGCGTAATTTTACTACACTTTGTACCCTTTGCAGTAGGTTAAGATCAATGATTCTCCCTATCAATGCAACAAAACGTTGCCTATTGATCAAAATTGACTAAGTGAGAACCCAAGCTGCAAGGTAGACAATACTTAAACCAATTAAACCAAGAATGAGGCCGGTTTTGGCCATGTCTTTACTTTCTATCAACCCTGTCGAATAGGCCAGTGAGTTCGGCGGTGTCGATACTGGAAGAATCATGCCTAATGAGGCAGAAAAGGCCACCACAACAAGTAAGCCTTGCAGCCCACCCACTTCCATTAAACTGTTCATTGACACCCCAATGGCAGCCGCAATCGGCATTAATAGGTTAGCGGTTGCTGTATTGGACATAAAATTCGCCATTAACCAGCATACGAGTGATAGTGAGATCACCACAAACATTGGTGATAAACTTTCATAATCAATTGCATGGGCGAGAGCTTCAGCTAGGCCTGTATGTTCTAGACCAATACCAATCGCAATTCCACCAGCAACTAACCAAAGCACATCCCAGTTAATTAATTTTAGTTCTTCCTTCCCCATGATCCCCGTTAAAGTGAACACGGCTAATGGAATAATGGAAACCACGTAAGTATTCATACCATGCAACGCAGTGGTCATCCATAACACAATCGTAGCAGCAAAGGTGCAATAAACCACAATCGCTCGCCAAGAACGTTGAAAAGTACCTTGTAGCTTCAAGGTCATTGTGGGTTGAGAAGAGGGGAAGAAGTATTGTAGTAAAAACCAAGCAATGGTTAGTTGGATCAACACAAAAGGTAGCCCCATCATCATCCAAGAGAGAAAATCAATGCTATTCTCACCGGTTAAATATTGTAGAGCAATCGCGTTGGGGGGGGTACCAATCGGGGTTGCAATACCTCCTGTATTCGCAGCAATCGGAATACTCAAGACCAGTGCTTTTACACCTAATTCCCCTTTAGGGGCTGAGGCGACAATTGGTCCGAGTAGCGCAAGCATCATAACCGTAGTTGCCGTATTGGACATAAACATAGAGAACACAGAGGTGATAAGCATTAAACCCAACATAATGAATTTGGGCTGGTGGCCAAATGGACGCAGTAATACACGGGCTAAGTTATTATCTAATTCATATTTTGAGGCAGCAATGGCAAGCGCAAATCCGCCCATAAAGAGGATGATAATCGGTGATGAAAAAGCCCCAAGAATATCGGTATAGGGGATTAAATGGCCGACTTCATGCTGTTCAAGAGGTGAGCGAAACCAATGTAGGCCTTTATCAGAAATCATGATGAGTTCAAGAGCGATAATCAAAATAGAGGTCGCAAAAACAGGGACAGGTTCAAGCACCCACAGGAGGGCGGCAAGAAGGAAAATGGCTAAAAGCCGATGTTGAACTAAGGTCAGTTCTTGAATAGGAATCAGATCAATAGGGAGTAAAAGTACTCCTAGCGGGATAAAAAAACAGACCGCTAACCGAGTCAGAAGCCCGGTAGGTAACGTATGCATAAAAGCTTCCTTTGCAAATTTTATCCGAAACTGACCTAGGGTAAATCATTGACAAGGAAAGGTCTTAGAGAGGGATAAAACTTTTGTATTTTATGCTAGGCACATCTAAAGAAGTGTGCAGGACATCATAGTCGCCATCCCAGTATAATTGAAATGGCGACGACAAAGTTAAGCTTTATGGGCGTAGGGAGAGCCTAATAAGGTGGGAGATTGCAACTGCATACTGTCATCAAAGCGAATGGCCTCTTTCGCAAATAAGTTAATCACTGTTGATCCCAGTTTAAAACGGCCCATTTCTTGGCCTTTTTTCAGTACGACAGCATCATTTCCTTCTGCGGGATAATTCCAGCGATAGATGGTATTTCCTCGAGGAGGAGTCATGGTGCCAGACCAAATCGTTTCAATGCTTCCCACGATGGTCGCTCCAACCAGAACTTGGGCCAACGGGCCAAATTCTGTGTCAAAAATACAGACAACGCGTTCGTTACGTGCAAATAAATTCGGTACATTCTCAGCGGTTAATGGGTTAACAGAGAACAGATCGCCGGGCACATAAATCATCTGGCGTAATGTGCCATCACAAGGCATATGCACGCGATGGTAATCACTCGGCGAAAGGTACAAGGTTGCAAATTCGCCTTGTTCAAATTCTTGTGCTAGATCCGCATCGCCCCCCAGTAATTCTTGAGCTGAGAAGTGATGGCCTTTTGCTTGAATAAGTTGTCCACTGGTGATAGGCCCAAATTGGCTGACACGAGCATCAGCTGGGTGAACCAAAACATCCTCTCCAGAAGCGACAGGACGAACACCAGGTTTGAGTTCTCGAACAAAAAATTCGTTAAATGTTGAGTAATATTTAGGGTCTGAGTGCAATGCATCATCCATATTGACGTTGTATTGCTTAATAAACCAGCGAATGATGGCTGTAGTTAGACCGCCCGCTTTCGCTGAAGCGAGTTTTCCGACTAAACGGGTTAAGCCATGTTGTGGAATCCAATATTGCAGTCTAACTTTTAGTTTATCCATCGTGTGTTATTCCAATGTCTTTTCATCTTTGGGCGCGAGATGTTACTGAAAATCGCTTCTCATGTCAGCAGTTATCCATCGTTATGTAAAGCGAATGGCATTATGAAATATCAGCTTTCTTATTTCTTGAATATTGCCGGTTGGCTTTATTTTCCGACATACTTTCAATGATTCGGTGGTAATTTTCAAATCGTAGAGCGCTAATTTCGCCTCGTTCGACCGCTTCTTTCAGCAAACAACCAGGGTCATCAAGGTGCTTGCAGTCTCGAAATTTGCATCCCCCGAGGTAAGGGCGAAACTCTACATAGGCTTTGGTCACATCTTCGGCATCTAAGTGCCATAAACCGAATTCTCTAACTCCCGGAGAATCAATCAAATCGCCTCCGGATGGAATGTGGTATAAGCGAGCGGCCGTTGTGGTGTGTTGTCCTAACCCTGAGTTTTCAGAAACCTCACCTTCTTCGACTTCCGTTTCTAACTGTGGCATTAATGCATTAACTAAACTCGATTTTCCAACGCCTGATTGGCCAACAAACACATTAATTCGATCACGGAGTTTACTCTCTAGCTTATCTATATTTTCACCACTCTCCTTACTTACCAAAAGGACGTCGTAGCCAACAGCTTGATAATTATCAAGCTGTTGTTGATAGAGTGAACGCTGCTCTGGTGAGAGTAAGTCCACTTTATTTAAGACAATTAAGGGGGAAATTGACAACGTTTCAGCGGCAATTAAATAGCGATCGATAATATTAAGTGACAATTCAGGGAGAACAGAAGAAACGATGACCATTTGATTGACGTTAGCGGCAACAGGCTTAAGCCCATCATAATAATCTGGGCGAGTTAAAACTGATCTTCTTGGCTCAACGGCTTCCACGACGCCAGAAATGCCAGCTAATGTTTCAATGCCGGGTCGCCAGATCACGTTATCACCCGATACTAGGCTTTCAATACTGCGCCGTAAGTTACAGCGGTGAACAAGCCCCGTTGTGGGATCCTCAATATCCGCATGCTGACCAAAACGGCTAATCACTAAGCCTGTTTTGGCATTTTCTAACATAGATTCATCCCAAGCTACAGACTCTTCTTGTTTGAGTTTTCTATGCTGGTTGGTTCTCACTCGGCGCACTTGGCTTTTGGTCAGTTTTTTCTTCTTAGTCACTCTGTTCTACTTTCAGTTATTGGCGTTGATAAGGTCTGCACAATGGCGGAGATCGTGAGCCACATTAGGTATCTTGGTGATATGAATTTGGGTTATAGTACCTTTTTTATGAGTAAACCCATATAGGGACTTATTATATGTCTTTTTGCGAACAAAACCTCATTTGGATTGATCTTGAAATGACAGGGCTTGATCCTGATGAACATAAAATTATCGAAATTGCGACCATAGTAACGGATAGTCAGTTAACGATTCTTGCCGAAGGCCCGGTGTTGGCTGTTCATCAGCCTGAATCAGAGTTGGATAAAATGGATGATTGGTGTACCCGTACGCACAGCGAAAGTGGGTTAGTGGAGCGTGTGCGTCAAAGTACGATTAATGAGCAAGAAGCCGTTAAGCTGACGATTGATTTTTTACAGCAATGGGTTCCTGCCGGCGCTTCACCTATTTGTGGGAATAGCATCGGTCAAGATCGACGTTTTCTGTATCGGCATATGCCGGAATTAGAGAGTTACTTCCACTATCGTTATATTGATGTGAGTACGATCAAAGAGTTAACTCGACGTTGGAAGCCCGAAGTACTGAATCATTTTACCAAACAAGGTACGCATTTAGCCTTAGATGATATTCGAGAATCAATCGCTGAGTTGAAATTTTATCGTTCAACCGTGTTTAATATATGAGTTAACCTTAGCCTCTTGATGTTTAGAGAGGCTTTTACCTCGAACCTGTCATGAGTAATTGAGCACTGCTAGTTATATCCTCTTTTTTTGTACAAACTATCGCTTTATTGCTGGTTTTGTCAGCAAATGAGTGAAAAATCATTTTTTTTTGCTTTAACTACTTGCATCACAAAAAAATGCTCTTATAATTCGCAGCCCTAAACAGCGCAAAACGTTGTTGATGCGACACTAGCTCAGTTGGTAGAGCGCAACCTTGCCAAGGTTGAGGTCACGAGTTCGAACCTCGTGTGTCGCTCC
>NZ_SGOM01000016.1 GCF_022113815.1 Vibrio cincinnatiensis | reverse complement strand
AAACCACGGCTTTGAACATTCAAACGGTTAGAAATTTGTAGGCCGGCTGCATCATCTTTTGCACTGTTAATTTTAAAACCTGATGATAGACGTTCCATTGAAGTTTGTTGCGCATTGTTCGCACTGTTTAGGTAACGTTGTGCGGTCATTGCTGATACGTTGGTATTTACATTCACTGCCATGGTGGTTTCTCCAATTGATTTTCCGATGTTTCCGGTTTCCGACGTCTCGTAAAACCAAGTAGTTCTCTCAAAGTTATTCTCTTAACGGCGTAGGGGAAAAAAGCTTTAGAAAAAAAATGTCTTTTTTTAAAAAAAATCCCTTTAGCTGTAAAAAATGAGCAAAGCGATGAAAAAATTCAATCATGTCTCTCTTTTCATTCAAGCTCTGCCTATAAATGCCGATACATCCCAATTTTTCTATGAATTAAGTAACGAGAGGGCCAAGTTCGGTTGTTTTTTTGCTTGGGCAAGAATCGAAGTACTGACTTGTTGAAGAATCTGCTGTTTAAGCATTTGAGTGGTTTCTTTTGCGTAGTCGGTATCTTTAATCCGGCTATTGGAGGCTGCTAAGTTTTCATGTGTGTTATCTAGGTTATTCACCGCGTGACTAAAGCGATTTTGTAGTGCGCCAAGCTCCGCTCTATGGCTATCAACATACTGTAGTGCGGTATCTAACACCGATACCGCTCTTTGAGCCCCGCCCACCGATGTAATATCGAGATCATGCACAGAATCATAGCGATCAAGCCTAAGTTGTAGCTCATCAGCCAACCCCCCACTCAATGATAAGGTACCAGCCGTTTCTTTTCCGGGCATATAAAGTTGTAACTGCCCAGACTCATTTACCGAAGCAGTAAGGCTTTCTGTTTGGCCATTGATATAAGTGGCAAGTTGTTCAATATTGTCTCCCGCCTTGGCTTGCACGGTTATTTGCTGGTTATTTCCTGAGGCATCAAGATAGTCGATCGTCAAATCTCGACGTTCTTGGCTCACGACCCACTGAGCGTTAGCTGATCGGGCTGAGACATAGCTAAATCCCCCCATATCCAGCGTATCTGAGCGCATATTTTTTAGAGAAAGGGAAACCGCCTCACCAGATGCGGCACCAATTTGAAAAGATGACTGCCCAAACGAACCATTAAGTAACTTTCTTCCCGCAAAAGAGGTCGTTTCTGCTATTCGATTAATTTCATCATCTAAAGCGCTCATCTCTTCTTGCAGTGCTCGACGCTCTGCATGGCTGTTTGAACCATTTGCCGATTGCAAAGACAAGTCTCTCATTCGTTGTAATAATGCGGTGGTTTCTTGCATGGCCCCTTCTGCGGTCTGCATGATTGAAATCCCATCATTGGCATTACGTACAGCCACATCTAACCCTCGCATTTGTGTCACTAAACGATTAGAAATTTGCAGCCCTGCCGCATCATCCTTAGCTCGATTGATTCGAGAACCGGAAGATAGCCGTTCTAGCGATTGATTTAACCTTTCCGTGGCGTTATTGAGATGACGCTGAGTCATTAACGCAGAAACATTGGTATTCACCGTCATTGACATTCGGTATTACCACTCCCACTTAACGGTTACTTTGACATAACTCCGTTATCGACCACTCATGAAAAAACTTGAAATAAAATGCCGGACGAATGCCCGGCTGAAAGGAAGGAAAACACTTAAACTACTGAATCGTTAATGCTGCTAGCATCTCTTGTGATGGCGCAAAAAAATATGCTCCCGTCACCGCATGAGTAAAGCGTAGCAACTGGTCCGTTTTACCATCGGTAACACCATACATACTTTCCAGCATCACCTTAAAGTTATGCAGGGTTTGACAGTAAGCAATGAATAATAAGCCATGCTCACCACTGGCACTGCCATAAGGCAAACTATGACGAACAATTTTCAACCCTTTGCCTTCTTCTTTAATGTCCACCCGACCGACATGAGAAGCGGCGGGAACCTTATCCAATTCAACGGAATCGGGTTTAGTACGGCCGATCACTTTTTCCTGCGCCGCCATGTTCAACCGATTCCACGCGGGTAAGTTATGCACAAAACGTTGCACCATTACATAACTGCCACCAGCAAATTCGCCCTCAGGGACAATCGCAACTTCACGGCGCTGTTCATCTTTTGGATTCTCGGTCCCATCAATAAACCCCGTCATATCCCGCGCATCTAAATAACGAAAACCATAGGTTTCGTCTACCACATCCACAGATTCTGCAATCTCGCTTAAGCATTTTCGCATCACGTAAAACAGCAGATCATGCCGTTTTGAATGGCAATGGATAAGCACATCTACGTCTGTACTTGGCGCTTCGGTTTCCCCTTCACCAAGGACTGGAAAATCGATCAGAGCTTCCGGCATCGGGGCATTCACTCGCTGCCAAAAAGCTTGAGTAAAGGCAAGCGATAGCGTCAAGTCTGCCCCCATTTGTGTGCGGTTAATTTCTTCAACGAACGCGGGAAGCGTTTGTAATTGAGCCAGTACTTGCGCATGGTTATGCTTGATTTTCAAAATGCTGTACAGAGCAAAGGGCTCTGCATCCGGTAAAATGGCCGACTGTGGCGTTGACATAATGTGTCCTCACTTTGCTGTTTTACACAGTGTAATAAAAAGAGATTCTATGGTTTTGATACCGATCATGGCTTCTCTGTCGCTCGACATACCTCTCGAGACAAATGTGCAGAAGAGGAGAAAGAATCAAAGCAGTCTTTCACTCGTTGACTACGAGTAAGATACAAGAAAAACCACAATAAAATTAATAATGTTAAAGCATGGGCCCACTGAAAAGCGCCGTGTTGCAGATAAACATGGTAGAGCGTTTGCAGCCATTGAATGACTAGCGTTAACAAGGTTAACGTTCGGCCCCAGCCAACCCAACACCCAACATACCAACGTTTGATATGTCGTAAATGGATCAGCCACATCAAGATCAGGCTCGGTAGCCCAGCCACTAATCCTAAGTAAAGCATTTGTGTATCAGGGTAAACAAAACGAAGAATCGTTGGACCGTTTTCTCGGCTCACCCCAGCCACCACAAACACCACCCAAGCTCGAGCTAAAAATAACCACCCAAGCCAAAGCCATAAGGAAGCTTTTAAGTAACCATGAGAATCATACTGTTCGAAAGAATAGCGCACTGTCTTAGATGGTTGATAAAATCACTGCCAATACTTTAACGCAATCATCAGAAATAACCTACTCCAACACGAGAAAGAGCACCGCAAAGTGCATCATCCTCTTTTGATCACTGAATGATTGAATACCTTGCCGTTTGAGGAAAAACGTTGCAGCATGCTAACCTGTCGACAAGGCAAAAGGAGCTCCCATGAAAAAAAACGTCATACCCTCACCACAAACTCAACAAGAAGCCATGTCGATAGCTAAAGCCACTCAAAAACCAGGCCAAACCAAAGAACAGACAAAACTGATTGCGCAAGGAATAGAGAAAGGGATTGCACTCTATAAGAAGCAGCAAAAGGAGAAAAACCGACAGGCAGATAAAGCACGTAAAAAGTTATTGAAAGATAAGTCTCCTTCAGCTAACGAAGATGATAACACCCACCTCACCAACCACTCCGTTACGGCAACATCACGTTATCTGATTTTATTACCCTGGGCACTGCTGCTGGCCAGTTGGCTCGGGTTTGCCGCATTTTGGCTGCGGTAACAACCAAGTACAATGGGCAAACTAGGCACAGAATACGTTGAGAAACTCTACAAATATTGCTTTTACAAGTCTCAATAGCATCCTGCCGGGTTAAAACAGGATGCTAGGTTGTTCACGTTAATTATACTGTAGCTTCATCAAAGCCATCATTTCCCCTCTCATTGTTACATTCAGGCTCCCATTTTCTTTTTTATTAAGCACCCACAAATTGTAAACGATACCATTTAAACTGTAATCCCGCAGAAACAGAAAGCAACAACAGAGGAATAGTCCAAAAAACACAAATATAACCAAATGAAAATAAACGAATTTTAAAATAAACACCTACATCTCAGGATTTTTCATTAATAAAAGTGTGATGAATATTACTTTCACAACAAGTGTTATCGTTTACACTTTTCCGCATAATACATTCTTCGCTTTAGGAAAAAACGATGTCCCACATACAAAATGGTTTGAGTTTTATCGACATAATGGTGTTTGCAATCTATGTTGCCATCATCATTGGTGTTGGTCTTTGGGTATCCCGTGATAAAAAAGGAATAGAGAAAAGTACCGAAGACTATTTCTTAGCGGGTAAGTCTCTTCCCTGGTGGGCAGTCGGTGCTTCGTTGATCGCTGCCAACATTTCTGCAGAACAGTTTATTGGCATGTCAGGTTCAGGCTTCTCTATTGGCCTTGCGATTGCTTCTTATGAATGGATGGCAGCCATTACCTTAATTATCGTGGGTAAATATTTCTTACCCATTTTTATTGATAAAGGTATTTATACTATTCCTGAGTTTGTTGAAAAACGCTTCAATAAAAACCTTAAAACTATTTTAGCGGTTTTTTGGATTGCCCTTTATGTGTTTGTTAACCTCACCTCTGTCCTTTATCTCGGTGGCTTAGCTTTAGAAACCATCCTCGGTATTCCATTGATGTATTCGATTGCAGGACTTGCACTCTTTGCACTGGTCTATTCGATTTATGGTGGTCTGTCAGCCGTTGTATGGACAGATGTTATTCAGGTATTCTTCCTTGTGTTAGGTGGCCTACTTACCACATATATGGCCGTCGGTTTTATTGGGGGAGATGACGGTTGGTTTAGCGGGTTATCACTCATGGTAGAAGCTGCACCAAACCATTTTGAGATGATTCTCGATCAAAGTAATCCTCAATATATGAACTTACCAGGCATTGCAGTACTCATCGGGGGTTTATGGGTCGCAAACCTATACTACTGGGGATTTAACCAATACATCATTCAACGCACTTTGGCAGCAAAATCAATTCAAGAAGCACAAAAAGGGATTTTATTTGCTGCTTTTCTAAAATTGATTGTTCCATTTTTAGTTGTGATTCCTGGTATTGCCGCTTATGTCATCACCAATTCGCCAGAATTAATGGCTAATATGGGTGAACTCGCGATGAATAATATTCCTACCGCAGCACACGCGGATAAAGCCTATCCTTGGTTAACACAGTTCTTGCCTGTTGGTTTAAAAGGCGTGGTCTTTGCGGCGCTTGCAGCAGCGATTGTTTCCTCACTCGCTTCCATGCTTAACTCAACAGCCACCATTTTCACTATGGACATTTACAAAGCATATATTGCGCCACAAACGGGCGATCATAAACTGGTTAACGTGGGTCGAGTTACCGCAATTGTAGCACTATTCATTGCTTGTTTAGTTGCTCCAATGCTCGGTGGCATTGGTCAAGCATTCCAATACATTCAGGAATATACCGGCTTAGTTAGCCCTGGTATTCTGGCCGTATTCTTACTGGGCCTCTTCTGGAAAAAAACCACCAGTAAAGGTGCCATCACTGGGGTTGTCCTTTCTATTCCATTTGCTTTGTTCCTTAAATTTATGCCTCTCAATATGCCATTTATGGATCAAATGCTATACACCTTACTTTTTACGATGGTGGTGATCGCCTTTACCAGCTTGAGCACATCAATTAATGATGATGATCCGAAGGGTATCACTCTAACATCATCAATGTTTATCACTACCCATGGCTTTAACATCGCAGCCTATGCGATTACCATTATACTCGCGGTGCTCTATACCATTTTTTGGTAAACCGTCAATGTCATACAGTAAAGCCCCGTGTTCACCACGGGGTTTTATCCTTACCAAAGTGAGCTGAGTATGCACCAAGAATTACTCCCTAATATTGTGTCATTCCTACAATCAATTACACCTTTTGAACAGCTCAAACCCGATACTCTTAATCAGGTAGCAAAATCGGTAGATATTCTCTATCTAGGACAATTCGAACACCTCGAACCCATGCAAAGTTCAGAGGATCACAGCCTCTATATCATTCGAGCGGGAGTTATTGAGCAGCGGTATTCAGATAATAGCCTTCGTGCGAAATTGGGCGAATACGATATATTTGGTTTCAGTTGGAAAACGAATACCCAAAATCTTTATCAAGTAACAGCGATTGAAAACACGTTACTTTACCGCGTCAACTATAATACATTACTTTCTCTTGTTTCTTCGTATCCTGACGTCGTTTCTCAGCTAGCCCCCAATATTCCAACACGCTTATCTCACTCTTCGAGTTCAACAGTACCAACACAATCAAAAGATATTTTTTTGCAACGAGTCACTGATGTACTGAATCAAAATATCGTTATCGTCACGCCAGAGACACCAATACAGCAGGTTGCATACCGTATGCACAATGAATCACGAAGTTCATGTGCGGCTATCGTTGATAATAAGAAGAAACTGATCGGTTTAGTTACAGATAAAGACATGACTAAACGAGTCGTCGCACAAGGGTGGGATATTCAGCGCCCTATTTCCAGTATCATGACGACTGACTTACATACCGTTAACATGAATGATCTTGTTCTTAAAGCCACTGAATTGATGATGCAATACCAGATTCAAAATATTCCCGTGATTAATAATAACCAAGAAATTACTGGCATCATTACACCTCAGCAATTAATACAAAAACATAGCATTCAAGCCATCTTTCTTACTGAAAAAATCAGCCAAGTTGACTCTGTTCAGTCACTTATTACTCTTTCCCATGAACGAGATGCTATTTTTGAAGCACTGGTTGAAAGCCGAGCATCTGCTAGTATTGTCGGTCAGGTTATGTCGATCATTTACGATGCGTTTACTTGTAAATTATTACAACTAGGGGAACTACATTTAGGTTTAGCCCCTTGTGCTTACTCTTGGATTGTCGCAGGTTCACACGCCCGAAATGAAATTCATCTCAGTTCAGACCAAGATAATGCACTGGTTTTAGATAATCATGCCACTGACAAGGATCGAATCTATTTCAGCCATCTCGCTATGTATATGTGCAAAGGTTTAGCAGAATGCGGATATTCACTTTGCTCTGGGCGTTTTATGGCTGTCACGCGCAAGTGGTGTCAGCCATTAAAAGTCTGGCAAGAGTACTATCGAAAATGGGCAAGAACACCAGAATATGATCAGTTACTTAATCTCAATGTTTTTATTGAAATTCGATACGTGGCTGGCAATAGGAGGTTATTTGAACAACTCAATACCTATCGACATGAACAAGTGACTCATAATAGTAAATTGATGGCAGCTTTAGTCAGCAACGCATTGAGAACACGCCCTCCTCTGGGCATTTTTAATAATCTCGTATTACAAAAAGATGGAAATAGCGGTGAAAAAACACTGGATATAAAACATTCAGCCATCAATTGCTTAGTTGATATGGCAAGGATCTATGCCCTCAATGAGGGAGGGAACATGTTAAGTACCGAAACCAGATTAGAATTTGCATACCAGAAATCACAACTCAGCCATAGCTCCTATCAAGACTGTTTGGGTATTTATCAATATTTAACAAATTTACGCCATCAACATCAGGTACAAGCGTTGCAAAATGGTCAAGCAATAAACAACAAACTTCTCCCTAACCAATTTGGAAGCTTTGAAAGACAACATTTTAAAGATGCCTTTCGCATTATTTCTGGGCTGCAAGATGCAATGCGCATGAAATTTGGTCAATAATGTTATGTTACTGTCTCACTCTCCCTTAAAACTATTGGCAAAACAACGCCTGCAAAGTATTAAAGAACAAGGCGACCTACCACCTCAAATATACCAGTTACTCACAGCACCACTCCCAGGTCCAGATTATGATTTACGCCAGAACACTCTGATATCCTTAGACTTTGAAACCAGCGGATTAAACCCCAAGCAAGATCAAATCATCAGTGTAGGTTGGGTCCCCATAACCCAAAATGTCATCCAATTATCTGGAGCTCAATATTTTTTAGTGAAATCGTTATCACAAAAAAACACGCAACAAGCCGTTATTCACCATATTCTCCCTGAAATGCAGCAACAAGGGATGCCACTTGAACAAGTAATTGATATATTATTCGACCAATTAGCCGGAAAAATATTATTAGCTCACGGTAGTGTTATCGAACGTCAATTTCTTGCTCATTATACACAACAACGAGGTTGGCCAGAGCTACCATTAATCTGGTTAGATACACTAAAAATTGAACAAAAATACAGCCTGCATTCGTCGTTTATCTCTTCGAGAGCAAGCAAAGATTGGCGATTAAGTAACCTACGTAAAAGTTACCAGTTACCTGAATATCAGGCACATCATGCACTCTCCGATGCAATAGCAACCGCTGAGCTTTATCTTGCCCAGTTGAAACGGCTATTTGCTAAAGAATTCGTTCCTTTAGAGACGCTAATGAGAGCTTCTCTTTAGACGACTAATTTGGCCTACTCACCGATAGTCGGATGAGTAGCCCATCACCATTTAGATAAAGGTTCTATAATCCATGGCTACAATTAAGGATGTCGCAAAGGCTGCAGGAGTATCAGTTGCTACCGTTTCTCGCGTAATCAATAACTCACCAAAAGCCAGCAAATCGTCGATTGATTCAGTAACGAAGGCAATGAAAGCACTTGGTTATCGTCCAAATGCAGCAGCTCGTGCTCTTGTTAGCCAGAGCACAAATACGATGGGAGTATTAGTTTCTGATGTTTCTGATCCTTTTTTTGGTACTTTAGTCAAAGCCGTAGATACGATTGCCCGAGAAAATGGTAAGCATATTTTGATCGGTAATGGGTATCACAACCCAGAAGATGAACGTCAAGCATTAGAATTGTTAATCAACAATCGTTGTGGCGCCCTTGTTATTCACTCTAAAGGCTTATCCGATGAAGAGTTGATAAGTTACGCCAAAGAAGTCAAAGGAATGGTACTTATCAACCGCCACATTCCTGAACTGGCTGAACGCTGTATTTCACTCGATAACCGTAAGGGTGCATTCTTAGCAACAGAATATTTGATTCGTCATGGTCACCATAAAATTGCTTGTATTGCTTCCTCTCATGAGATTGAAGATACCGATGAACGTCTGCAAGGTTATCAAGCGGCTCTAAAAGAATATGGCATTGAACTCCCCAAAAGCTATATTGAATATGGAGACCCCAATAGTGATGGAGGTGAACTCGCCATGACGAACTTGTTAACAAAGTCATTAGAGATAACGGGCGTTGTTGCGTATAACGATCATATGGCGGCAGGGGCATTAGCAACATTAGATCAAAATAGTATTGACGTTCCAAGTAAGGTTTCTATCGTTGGCTTTGATGATGGCTTAATTGCTCGCTTTGTTCATCCAAGCCTGACTACAATTCGCTACCCAATCGAGATGATGGCTGAACGTGCTGCTCGTTTAGCCTTGGCACTATCACGTGATGAAATAATTGAAGAAGAAACAGCTATATTTACCCCAACGCTAGTCCGTAGAAACTCTGTTGAACGTTGTTGATAGTCAATATTTCGTTGAGTCGAAAACCCAAGCCCGCTCAGGTATTGAACGGGCTTTTTCTATACGTATATTTAGTTTGGCGATAGCCTATCTAGTTCAACGCTTCATGTGGATTGACAGACTTAACCTCTACACCTTCTGCAAACTCACCACGCTGTAATTTTTCTCGTAAAATCGTGTGTTGATCTTCGGTAAACGTGTAGCGAGACATAATGAAGATACGCACCAGTGCCCCTAGTGCTGGAAGCAACGCAACGCAAAAGAACATACCACTGAGCACCGTTTCTGTTTGCTCTGCATTTGGTACGTAACCAATCATCGTTAGAATAACCCCTGTTAATCCCCCCGCCACCGCAACAGAAAACTTGCCAGTAAAAGTCTGTCCAGAAAAAGTAATTGCAGCAGTACGTTTACCACTGTGGTAGTACGAATATTCTACCGTGTCTGCAATCATGGCTGAGATCAAAGGGTTGGTCATCATAAAGATGCCCGTGATCACTGCTAACCATGCCATCACAACCGTCGGGTTATCATAGCCTGTAAAATAGAATCCAATACGAGCGATGATCTCTAAAACACACAACGCAATAAAGATGTCACGCTTTTTGAAACGCTTTGTCAGTACAGGCGTGGCCAAACACGCAATCGCACTAACCAAAGTGATGGTACCTATTAAAGAGACTAAACCCGCATCCCCCATGTTGTAAGTGAAGAAGAAAATATACAGGCCGTTGACTAAGTTGAAGAACACATTCATGAAGAAAGCAGCCAAAATAAAAAATAGCGGCTTATTTTTACGAACAGCTTGGAACGTTTGTTTTAACGTAACTTTTTCGCAGTTTTTTGTCGAGATACGTTCTTTGGTATGATAAAAACCATTCAACATGAAGAATAAACCGGCGATCATCAACACGATCACCGCTGGTAAGTATCCCTGATCTGCTCGGCCTTCAGCGAAGTAAGCGCTCAGTTTAGGAAATACGACCAAGGTCGCGCCGATCCCCGCATTTACCCCTAACATGGCACACGTTGCCGCTTTTGATCGCTCTTGCGGTTCATCCGTCATAACAGAAGACATGGACCAAAATGGCACGTCAGAAATGGTGTAAAGCGTCCCCCAAAGAATGTAAGTGATAGCGGCGTACATCACTTTTGTCGAAGTATCAGCATCGATGTTGTAGAACGCGGCAACCGTGACCAGAACAATCAAAATTGGGGTAAACAACATATAAGGACGGAATTTACCGAAACGAGATTCTAGGGTGTCCATATATCCTGCAATGAGCGGATCATTGACTGCATCCCATACGCGAGCAATCAAAAAGATCGTACTCGCCGCAATCGGTGAAATGCCCAGAATATCGGTATAGAAATAGAGAATAAAAGAGCCGACTAGACCAAAGCTAAAGCACTGGCCTACCCCGTAGCCGAAGTAAGACATCAGCTCCTTATTGGTGAGTTTGTTTTGTAGAGTAGTCATTGTTCACGCCTCAATTGATTTTATTGTAAATAAGAAACCGCCCCATTTCTCAGGGTCGGTTCACAGGCAATTAATCCACTTCTGCGAGTGTTTTGATTAGTTGCACTTCGCTTGCGTCATACGGCTGTCCTTGCTCATCAAGCAGATCGTGGAACCATTGACTCGCATAATTTGCATCGTTACGTTTTATTTCTGGCCACGGCAGATGCGTTTGTGTTTTTCCTTTCACCAATCCCCACTGGTAACAGCCAATATTTTTCTGTTTAAAGATCGGAAGCTGTTCGTGCATGTACGATTGCGCATGACGAGCAAGCCACTCAGTGCACATCATTGGTCGGTTGTAGTTTTCTACAATTTCAACGGCTTTATGGAATAGATCGAGTGGTAAGTAAGCATGAAACGTAATGATGTCCGACAGCTCCATCGCTTTGCGATCAGTTGGGTGTTCATAAATTGGTAGGCTTCGGTCAAGAATACTTGGCGCATGCCAAGCGCCGACGGTGAGTGGCTGAGTTGGGTTTTCTTCACGAGCCCACTCAAACGCTTTTTCCATGAGCTCATGACTGAAGGTTTCCATTTCTTCGTCATAAGCGATCTCACCCGTGGTGGTGAAAATCATGCGGTTGGTTGGCTCGTTATAGAGATCCCAAATAGCAATTCGAGGATCATTTTTGTAGGTAGAGATGATGTCGCGAATATACGCTTCGACGTCAAGCCACATAGATTTGTCCATCACCACATTGCGACCAGGGCTTGCTGCCGCTTGGCTGTTGTGCAAATCCGGTACAGGCGCTTTTTGTTCACCAAGATAAGGATGATCGCCCGAGAAACCGCAGTCATCCATCGGCGTGAGCATCACTTTGATTTGATTGCGTTTACAGATATCCAGAAAACACTCAATTCGCGCATGTAAACCGTCGCGATCCGCTTGCCAAACAATAAATGGTAGGTTGGTGCGTAAAGTGTTGTAACCCACGTCATGTGCCCAAGCTAACTCTTGTTCCATCACCTCAGGTGCAAAAGATTCCGCTTGCCACATCTCATTCCAGTTAACCGCTGTGCGCGGTAAATAGTTAAAGCCACGTAGCCAGCCATGCTCTTTTTGCCATTGCCACGCTTTCTCTTCCGACCATCTTTTCATCTTACTCACCTTAAAACTAAATTATTAACTAATAATATTAGCTAATATATTAATTAATAGTTTAATAGCTAGGTGCTCAAAGAATAAACGTGGTGAGAATCACAACTTTTAAGTTGTTCTGACTTACTTTTGTGATCTTAATCTTTAATGGATGATCCGAACTTAATCTTTAGCTAATATCTTTAGCTAACGAAATTAAATAAAAGATCAGAATGGCTAAAAAAATCACCATGAGTGACATTGCGGCGGCGGCTGGCGTCTCTCAGTCGACCGTATCGCTGGTATTGAATGGCTCAACTTCCGTAAAAATCGCGGAAGCGACCAAACGTAAAGTGTTCGAAGCCGCAGAATCACTTGGCTACAAAAACAAAAAGGTTGCCCATGCTTTGGGACGCCCTAAAAAGATCGCATTAGTGATCAACGGCTTAACCAGTTATGACCCATTTATCGATGCCATCAATGCAGCGAGAGAAGAGGCGTGGTCGAACGACTACATATTGGTAACGTTCAATTACAGCCATGATGAAGTGTTGGCAAGCAAGATTGAGTCGGAGATCAACGGCGGTGATTACGCAGGTTTGATTTACGCATCCAGCATGACGCGAGAGTTGGAGCAGCAACGCGTCACAACTTCCTTACCGACTGTGCTGCTGAACTGCACCAACGAAGAACACACCGAAACGCCAAGTATTTTACCGGCCGATATGATTGGAGCTTACAAAGCGGTTTCACACCTCACGGTGCAAGGTTATCGTCGTATTGCCATGCTGTCCGGTGAAAGTTGGATGCTAGCCAGTAAACAACGTGCAGATGGCTATCGTCAGGCCTTGATCGATTCAGACATCATTCCTAATTCTAGTTATTTAGTCGACGCGAACTGGTCGCTAAAAGAAGCTCATCAGCAAACACTAAAACTACTGAACATGGAACAACCACCAGAAGCCATTTTCTGCGGTAGCGACTATATGGCGATGGGGTGCTATCAAGCGATAGCAGAGTTGGGGTTGAAGATTCCTCACGATGTTGCCGTAGTTGGTTACGATAATCAGCAAATCGCCTCTGAAAGCTTTCCAGCATTAACGTCGGTTGAACTGCCCTACTCAGACATGGGTAAACTCGCAATCGAATCGTTAATGGCACTGATTGAAGGGCAACCGTTGCTTTCTAACAAACGCAAAGTAGAGGGTGAGCTCATCGTCCGAACCTCTTCGACAAAAACAAAAAAGGTGGGCATGTAGCCCACCATAACACCCAAAGTCGTTGGAGTTGCAGCACATCGCTGCCGCTGCAAGTTCAAAGGGCAGATATGCTATCTAAAATTCAAACTGATAAGTAGTTTGATGCTGATAGCAATCCCCAGAGCTCAACACCCCATTGTTGAGTCCCCATTCTGGTTTGTTTGGCCCGTCTGGAAAGTATTGTGTTTCCAATGCTAGGCCGTCATAGCGTTCGTAAGTTTTACTTGCACCTGGCGTACCGGCTAAGAAATTCCCTGAATAAAACTGGATGGCAGGTTTGGTGGTTTTCACCTTCATCACCACATCTTCTTTTGGTGCAATTAAAACTGCAACGACAGACACACCATCGGTCACTTCAGGCATGAACACAAAGGCGTGATCGTAGCCACCAGCAGCTTTCTGATCTTTATCGGTAAGAAATTCTTGGCCAATTGATTTTGGCTCGGTAAAGTCGAAACTGGTGTCCGAAACTGGCTTTTGTTCACCGGTAGGAATTAACCCCGCATCCGTTGGCAAGTAATGCCCAGCATTGAGCTGTAAAGTATGATCCAAACTTTTCGCACAGCTCGCCTCACCAGCCAAGTTAAAGTAGGCGTGATTAGTTAAATTCACTGGTGATATTTTGTCGGTCTTAGCATCATAGGCGATAGCTAATTCATTCTCGTCAGTGAGCGTGTACGTCACCTTCACATCGAGATTTCCCGGATAGCCTTGGTCACCGTCCGGGGAGCGAAGTGAAAAAGTGACCTGTTGATCATTTTGCGCTTCAACCTTCCAGCGGCGTTTATCAAACCCTTCCAATCCACCGTGTAGTGAGTTTTCACCGTTATTGATACCCACTTGGTAAGTTTGCCCATCAAGGATAAATTGTCCCTTGCCAATGCGATTAGCAAAACGACCGACAATTGCCCCAAAATAAGCGTTCTGCTTTATATGCTCTGCCATGTTGGGTGAACGTAATAGTACTTCCCGGCGTTCACCATTGACTGGCAGTGTACAACTGAGCCAAGTGGCTCCTATATCCATAAAGGATACGGTCATTCCCTGAGCATTCGTTAAATGGACTAATTTAGCTGGATGACCATCAAATGATGGAGTTTGGCCCATAGATTGCTCAAGTTGTTCAAAGTTTGACATGCTCAATTTTCCTTACCACTCATTAACCAAGCCAGCCCCTTGTGTGGCTTGGCAAACATAAATCGACGCTTGTAAGCCTGTCGCAGCTTGGTAATGCGCCTCGACTGTCGCTTTCACTTTATCTACCAATAGAAGTGGCACCAACGCAACCACACACCCTCCAAAACCACCGCCGGTCATTCGAACACCGCCTTGTTCGCCAATCACTTCTTTAACCATTTCAACCAAAATATCGATCTCTTTCACGGTGATTTCAAAATCATCTCTCATGGACGCATGAGAGTCGGCCATAAGCTCGCCCATGCGCTTCATATCGTGTGTTCTCAGTGCCTGTGCCGCTTCCATGGTACGGTCGTTTTCGGTGATCACGTGACGTGCACGTTTTGCGACCATTTCATCCAGTTCAGACATTTTCTCGTTGAACTGCTCAATCGTCACATCACGAAGCGCCTTCACGCCAAAGATTCGAGCGGCTTCTTCGCACTGCTGACGACGAGTGTTGTATTCGCTGTCGACCAAACCGCGTTTTTTGTTCGAATTGATGATCACAACCGCCATCTCTTCCGGCATAGGGACCGCTTGAGTGGCTAGACTGCGACAGTCTAAAAGCATGGCGTGGTTTTCACAGCCTTCAGCAGAGATCATTTGATCCATAATGCCGCAGTTACAACCAACGAATTCGTTCTCTGCTTGTTGACCGTTTAGCGCGATTTCTGCTTGGCTGATTTCAAGATTGAACAGGGCTTTGAACGTTTGACCAATCACCACTTCAAGAGCGGCAGATGAGCTTAAACCCGCCCCTTGAGGCACGTTACCACTGACTGAAATATCCGCACCGGTAAATGGGTAGCCGCGAGCAAGAAGACATTTCACGACACCACGAATGTAGTTTGCCCACATTTTATCTTCTTGAAACTGAATTTCTTGGGTAATATCAAACTCATCTAATGCGTTGCCATAATCCACAGAGACCACCCGCACGAGGCTGTCTTCACGTTTTGCGGCTGCAACCACGGTTTGATAGTTAATGGCACAGGGTAGGACAAAACCATCATTGTAATCGGTGTGTTCACCAATCAAATTGACACGCCCCGGAGCCTGAATAATGTGGCTTGGCGTATAGCCCCATACTTGCTCAAAAGAGGCTTTCACATTTTGGATTAGATCAGACATTGTAAATTCTCAAACGGTTTAATTCTTTAAGACCAGCTTGAATCTCAAGCCACTATTATGACGCCTCTTAAATAGTTGGAGTTGCAGCTAGGCGACAAACGCCTTCAGTCCTATGAACATAGATTCTCTATGTGGTCAGGGGGAATTGGTGCCGTCAACAACACTACAGCTTCAAATATGACAGAGGTTATTGTTCTTTGTAATGAACATCACTGACGTCACGCAGACGCTGTGCGGCTTGCTCGGCGGTTAAATCGCGTTGGCTTTCAGCCAACATTTCATAGCCCACCATAAACTTACGAACGGTTGCACTGCGTAGTAGTGGCGGGTAGAACAGCGCGTGAAGCTGCCAATGATCAATGTTGGTCCCCTCTTCAAAGAACGGCGCGTAGTGCCAGCCCATTGAGTAAGGAAAAGAGCATTGGAACAAATTGTCATAACGGCTGGTCAATTTTTTGATCGCCACGGCTAAGTCATCCCGCTGTTCATTGGAAAGTTCACTCATTCGGCGAATATGTGTTTTCGGCAATAACAGGGTTTCAAATGGCCACGCCGCCCAATATGGGACAAGTGCAACCCAATGTTCGGTTTCAACGACGATGCGAGAGCCATCTCTTAACTCCGCTTGCACGTAATCCACCAGCAAATTGCTGCTATTTTCTTGGTAGTAGGCTTTTAGGTGGTGCTCTTTACGTTCAATTTCATTGGGTAAAAAGCTATTTGCCCAAATTTGTCCGTGCGGATGAGGCTGAGAGCAGCCCATCGTTTCGCCTTTATTCTCAAAGGCTTGAACCCAAATATACTCTTTACCTAGCGCTTCAATTTGCTCATTCCAGGTATCAATCACACCGCGAATTTTTTCAACGGGCAGTTCAGGCAAGGTTTTATTGTGATCCGGAGAAAAGCAGATAACCCGACTCAAACCACGAACCCCTTGGATTTTAAAAAGGGGATTCTTTGATTCCGGCGCATCCGGAGAATCCGTCATCAATGCAGCAAAGTCGTTGTTAAATACGTACGTTCCTTGATAATCAGGGTTTATATCACCAGAGATGCGCTTATTCGTCGGACATAAGAAGCACGTTTCGTCATAACTGGGAAGCACATCCATGGATGGCTTTTCATCTGCCCCACTCCAAGGTCGTTTGGCTCGGTGCGGAGAAACCAGAATCCACTGTCCCGTTAATGGGTTATAACGGCGATGAGGATGATCCACTGGGTTAAATTCAACATTCGACATCTTACTTACTCAACTTTTAAATTTTTCTCTGCCTTCCAATAAAGTGGGAATGGCTATTCGGCAACAATGCTATGGCTGCAATTACACAGGGGAGTACCCATTCGGATTTTTAACCTGCCAATGCCAAGTATCTGCGGTCATTTGGGCAAGGGTATATTGGGCCTTCCATCCCAGTTCTCGCTCTGCTTTTTCGGTGCTCGCCCAACACTGAGCGATATCCCCAGGACGACGTGGACACACTTCATAAGGAACGGGTTTACCACAAGCATCACTAAAGGCGGCAACCATCTCCAATACGCTGGAACCTTTTCCTGTTCCCAAGTTATAAACGTGTAATCCCGCTTTTTCCCCCACCGTATTAAGCGCAGCAATATGACCATCCGCTAGATCCATGACGTGGATATAATCTCGCACCCCCGTTCCGTCAGGAGTGGCGTAGTCATCACCAAATACCGACAGTTTTTCTCGCCGCCCTACCGCAACTTGGGCGATAAACGGCATCAAATTATTCGGTATACCTTGCGGGTCTTCGCCCATCGAACCGGATGGATGAGCCCCAACAGGGTTAAAGTAGCGCAGCAAAGTGATACTCCAGTCCTTTTCAGCAACAAACAGATCACTTAAGCATTGCTCAACCATGTGTTTACTGCTGCCGTAAGGGTTTGTCGTTGCCCCTGTCGGGGACGATTCCGTGATAGGCACCACTTTAGGGTCACCATAAACCGTGGCAGATGAACTAAAGACGATGGTTTTCACTCCAGCTTTACGCATACTGCGCAGCAGAACTAATGACCCATTAACATTGTTATCGTAATATTCGAGCGGTTTACTGACGGATTCGCCTACGGCTTTTAGCCCAGCAAAATGAATAACGGCTTGAATGGTATGTGCCGAAAAAATGGAATCTAACAACGCCTCATCACGCACATCACCTTGATAAAAGGTCGGTTTCTTACCCGTTAATGCTTCAATTCGGTTCAATACTTCCGTTTTTGCATTGCATAAATTATCAATGATGATGGGTTCAAGACCGGCTTCAATCATCTGCACACAAGTGTGACTACCGATATAGCCCATCCCTCCTGTAATTAAAACACTCACACGTCCCCCCTTACTCTTCCAACTTGAATCCAGTGGCAATAAGTCTATCAGCAGACGTTGAGGTATTTCTGTGATAAAAACCCCAAAAGTGGAAACGTTTACATAAAGCCATTCATCGAATATTACACCGACAGACGATCAGGAAAGAATAAAAAATACCAGAAAAAATGTTCAACGTTTACATAACAAATCAAACGAGAACAAAGGGAATAGTCATCATAGAAAAAAGGAAGAAACGGCGCATGATAAAAGCAAAAAAGCCAGCAATGCTGGCTTCAAAAGGATGGAGAACAAGAGTTAGCACAGAGCTCCCCCTGTTACACGGCCTAACTAAAATGGGAAGTAACGCTATAAATTAAGCATGAAACCCAAGGCTAGCTGCAATGTCTCGCTTACGCTCAATCACCCATTGGCTATCAAAAGGCCCCCAGTCAGACAGACGATAGTACCCATCATTATGTCGTCGACCGTCTTGTACAAAATTGAGCTCAATACCGATCCCCGGCATAGCCTTAATCACATCTTGAATCGTGCGACGAGGCCATCCCGTTTTCTCAATTAATTTCGGGACGTTGGGTCGCTCAAGGCTTTCCACTAATAAGGCTAAATATAATCGCCTCGCAAAAACAGGACTCAGTTCCATTGATACCTCCTAAATAGTGCAAAGCACATTATTTCTGTTTTACCAGTAAGTTTGTTGAGATTGATCAAGAACTTGCTAATCGGCCAGTCTATCAAGCACTTTTCTACCTCTTTTGTTACCCACGCTTTAGACCTTATCCATTGGCCGATGAACTCGCCGCATAAAAACTCACAGTATTGATTTTGTCACCCCCCTCACTTCCTGTTAGGATCTCCTCATAAAACAAGGGTTGATAAGGCCAATAACCATCAATGTCAAAGGAATAATATGCTCATCACGCTTTACGGTATCCCTAACTGTGACACCATAAAAAAAGCTCGCAAATGGCTAGAAGCACAAGCGATCGAATATCAATTTCATGATTACCGAAAAAATGGTATTACTCCCGAATTAGTGAACGAGTTTTTTCAGTCGTTAGGTTGGGAAAATGTACTGAATAAACGGGGAACCACCTACCGCCAGCTAAGCCAAGAACAGAAAGAGAGCTTGAATGAAACCCATGCCCTCGCACTTCTCCTTGAACAGCCAGCGATGATCAAACGGCCCATTTTGCGTGTGCAAGATACACTCTATCTTGGCTTTAGCGCCCAGCAATACAGTGAACTTTTTTCTTAACTATAAGGATTTCAAGGATGACAGATAGCCCAGTATTGGCTCTAGCAAAAGATTTAATTCGCCGTGAATCGGTCACTCCCAATGATGCAGGGTGCCAACAAGTCATGATCGCGAGGTTAAAAGCGTTGGGATTTACCATTGAGGAAATGATCTTTGATGACACCACCAACTTTTGGGCTAGAAAAGGAACAGAAGCCCCACTCTTTGTGTTTGCCGGACATACCGATGTCGTTCCAGCAGGGCCACTTTTTCAGTGGCATACTCCTCCCTTTGAACCAACCGTCATTGATGGTTATTTACATGGACGGGGGGCCGCAGATATGAAAGGTTCACTGGCTTGTATGGTTGTCGCAATAGAACGCTTTTTGGCACAGAACCCAACTTATAAAGGCTCCATCGGTTTCTTAATTACTTCAGATGAAGAAGGTCCGTTTATTAATGGCACCACTCGAGTTGTCGATACCTTAATGGCCCGTAATGAGTTCATTGATATGTGTATTGTGGGTGAGCCATCCAGCACCTTAAAAGTGGGTGATGTGGTCAAGAATGGTCGTAGAGGCTCTATCACGGGTGATTTAAAAATTAAAGGGGTTCAAGGCCACGTTGCCTACCCTCACTTAGCCAATAACCCGGTTCACCATGCTCTTCCTGCTCTGGCAGAATTAGCCGCGACCACCTGGGATGAAGGGAATGCTTATTTCCCACCAACCAGCTTCCAAATTCCAAATTTACAGGCAGGAACAGGGGCATCCAACGTCATTCCGGGGGAATTTGATGTCCAGTTTAATTTCCGTTTTAGTACCGAACTCACCGATGAAGAGATCAAACGCCGAGTACACTCCATACTTGATGCTCATGGACTTGATTACGAGCTCACATGGACCTTGAGTGGTCATCCTTTTTTAACCGACACGGGTGATCTATTAGGCGCAGTAATTCATGGCGTGACAGAGGTCAATCATCAAGCACCACAACTATTAACTACGGGAGGGACCTCTGACGGGCGTTTCATTGCCAAAATGGGGGCTCAAGTGGTTGAACTTGGTCCTGTCAATGCCACGATTCATAAAGTGAATGAGTGTGTCAGCATTGCTGATCTAGAGAAACTTACGGATATGTATACAAAAATCTTAGAGAAGCTATTCGTCGAATGATGTCACCAGAACAGTTGACGGGCAAAGCCGATGATCACCTTACCGCGGTGATCATCGGGCAAAAAGCCTTTTGGGTTCATCCCCAAGTAAGCCAGGATTTGCTGGCGTTAAAGCAGGCCGCCGATCTCGCTGGCTTTAATCTCAATATTGCCAGCGGTTTTCGCTCTTTTACTCGCCAGCAGAGTATCTGGGATCGAAAAATGAAAGGAGAAATGGCCATTTTAGATGATAGTGGCCAACCATTAGCCATATCAACATGCTCAGAAAAAGAGAAAATATTGGCCATTTTGCGTTGGTCTGCCTTACCCGGTGCCAGTCGCCACCATTGGGGCACTGATTTTGATATTTTTGATAGACAGGCATTACCGGAAGGAACGTCACTACAACTGGAACCTTGGGAATATTTACAAGCTCATCAAGCCCCTTTTTATGCTTGGTTAAAAACTCATCTCACCGAGTTTGGCTTTTTCTTTCCTTATCAAGCAAATAGCAGTGGTGTCGCTTTCGAACCTTGGCATATTAGTCATAAACATACGGCTGACGACTGCTTATCGGCTCTTACACAAGAAACACTACAAACCGAGCTGACAAAAGCATTGATTGAAGGAAAACAAACCGTATTGCAAAACCTAGAGATGATCTACAATCAGTACATCATTAATATCGCAAAGGCGAATTAATATGGATTTTTTACTCAACCCTTGGGTGATATCTATCATAGCGATGAGCGTAATTATCGGTAATTTAGCAGCATTAAAGTATCTTTCTAAAATTCGCTTTCAACGGAAAGAAAAAAGTGATTTAGATAAGCTCAATGAGCTGGATAAAAAACTTTACCCTCATTTGTCTAAACAATCAGAGGATAAAAAAATACCCGCAACGCATACCAAAAAATCGGGCGAAACCAAAAAATAGAGGACGCCATTCGCGTCCTCTAAGTATGTTTGATAAAGCCAATGTTCTACTGTTCTGACTGAACCATGGCAGCCAATACAGGAACCATTTCTTGTAACAGTTCCTGTTCTACCGGTTTACCCGCAGAGTTAGTCACGTTGATCGATGTACGATTACCAAGATCTCCTAATAGGAAGGTGTAAGTCCCCGATTTTAAATTCATCGGTTTCACCCCAATCTGATGCCAAAATTCATCATCAGGAGAAGCATATTTCGCTTTCACAGTTCCTTGCGACTGGTTACGTTCTTCAATCGTAAAGCCCATGCTTGGCATCAAAGTTGGTATACGTTGCCACAGCACTTCATAAGGAGTACGAGCAATAATAACCGGGAAACCGCTGCGATCCGCTCCCATGGTAATCGGAATCTGTTTAACCAATTCCTCGGCTCGGCGTGCAGCTTCTTCACGTCGGTATTGATCGTAACGACTCGTCACCAAGTTAGTCATAAAGGTATTATAACGCTCTTTATTGGTCGTACTTACAGGCATAACTTTGCCATTTTCACGCCAATCAATCAGTGATACTTTAAAGCCAAATCGATTATTTGACGCCACCCGTGAAAATTCATACCGGCTACCTAGCGTGGTATCTTCGTCTTCCGAACGCCAATTAATCCAATCCGTTTCTAGAGAGTTATCAGTCTGCTTTCTGATCTTCACACCACGTTCTTGCAACATCGTCAATGCGGTCTGCCAGACGGTATCCACTTCATCTTGGCGAATCATCCACAATGTCGCTTCTCCATCGTGCCGCTCAGCACGTGCGCCAGGAATCAACTCAAGGATCTGCTGAGGAGGGCGAACATCAACGTCACGTCCAACACCCCCTACATACTCACCTTCAGGCATCTCATAATTCGGATAATACTGAGGGGTCGCTCCTTCGGGCAAAACCCAAGGTGTAAAAGGTTTTGTTTCTAAGTAAGTAAAATCATTCTTCGCTTGACGACGCTGCGCCGGACTACTTGAACAGGCACTTAAAACCAAAACAGCCAGTGAACCAACAACCAGCTGGCGGGATAACTTCATTGAAACTCCTAAATGGCCGAAACGAAAGGCTCAGCACTATCGTTGTAACTCTTTATAAAATACAAGCTTCGGTCATTGCTTGAGCAACGACTGGACGAGCATGTTCTGAAAGCTCAGTAAGCGGCAGACGTAAATGCCCCTCGGCAATTAACCCCAGTTTTTGGGCGGCCCATTTCACAGGAATTGGGCTTGATTCAACAAACAGGTCTTTGTGCAACGGCATTAAACGTTGATTAATGATTTCAGCTTCTTCAAATTTACCCGCCAGAGCTAACTTCATCATTGTTGCCATATCAGCCGCCGCAATATTATTCGTGACAGAAATCACGCCTCGTCCACCGAGTTTGACAAATTCAAGCCCGGTTGCGTCATCACCACTAAGCAAAATGAAGTCATCGCCACATAATTCCCGATGCAATGCAACACGGCTTAAATCACCCGTAGCATCTTTGAGTGCAACAATGTTATTTAGTTCCGCGAGACGAGCCACCGTTTCAGGGCGTAAATCTACAGCAGTACGTCCTGGTACGTTATATAAAATCACCGGGACATCGGTTTCTTGGCTGATGGCTTTATAGTGCTGGAATAAACCTTCTTGGGTCGGCTTATTGTAATAAGGAGTCACACTCAAAAATCCCTGAATGCCCGTATTATGCAATAAACGGCTAAAGGTGATGGATTCATGAGTGGCATTTGCTCCTGTGCCGGCAATCACAGGAATACGCCCAGCTGAAAACTCAACGGTTTTCTCGACAACTTTGACATGCTCTTCAACCGAGAGTGTCGCTGACTCACCGGTGGTCCCTACCGAAACGATCGCGTCAGTACCGGCTGCGATATGGTAATCTACTAATTTTTGCAAACTGGAATAGTCAACTTCACCGTCTTGGTGAAAGGGGGTTATTAACGCAACCATACTTCCTGAAAACATGTCTATCTCCCTAGATTGATAACTTTTGCATGGTACTGCATGGCACTTAAAAAAGACAAGGGGGGAAATCCGCTTAAACCGCGCATATCCGTGAATATTTATCAGATGTTTGAGATTCCACCAACTCTCAAGGCAACAAAATTTATACTCCGATACCATTCACTCATGTCAATAACCGGTCATTTTGAGGATAATTACCCATCCCAAAGACAAATACGCCGCTTTTTCTCGCAAAAAATGACCTTGATTGCTTTACATCCTGACATTTCACAACGGTTTCTCTATCATTTCATAACTGTGTTAACATGCACGAAAACATCAAGTGAAGCGACCTTATGACTCAACATCTTGTGATCACCGCCATCGGCTCAGATAGAGCCGGAATCTGTAACCAAGTCGTCCAACTGGTTACTCAGGCAGGCTGTAATATTGTTGACAGCCGCATTGCACTGTTTGGCAATGAATTCACATTAATAATGCTGGTATCGGGAAAAGCTAACAGTATTACCCGAGTTGAAACAACCCTGCCATTGTTGGGCCAAGAGCAGGAGTTAATCACTATGATGAAACGCACCTCACCACATAACCAGCAAGCAAGTACTTACACCGTTGAAGTGTATGTGGAATCTGATGACAAACTGGGGTTGACCGAAAAATTTACCCAGTTTTTTGCCGAACGCCACATAGGGATGGCATCGCTCAGTGCACAAACCATCCACAAATCCAAATTAGGCACGGAAACGGATCACTTTCATATTGCGATCACCGCTCAAGTTAATGGTGAGTGTAATTTAATGCAGTTGCAAGAAGACTTCGACACTCTGTGTCTGCACTTAGACGTTCGAGGTGCATTAAACTTTATAAAAAACAGCCAATAAAAGGAAAGGAATGACCATGAATACATTAAAAGCAGGTTCGCCGGCACCCACCTTTTCACTTCAAGATCAAGATGGAAAAACCGTTTCTCTTGCCGACTTTAGCGATAAAAAAGTGCTGCTCTATTTTTATCCTAAAGCCATGACTCCTGGCTGCACCGTACAAGCTCAAGGGTTACGAGACAGCAAAGCTGAATTAGATAACTATAATATTGTCGTCTTAGGTGTCAGTATCGACCCAGTTGCACGACTTGGTAAATTTATCGCACGCGACAACCTTAACTTCACGCTATTGTCAGATGAAGATCACCACGTCGCCGAACAATTCGGCGTATGGGGAGAGAAAAAATTTATGGGAAAAACCTATGATGGTTTACATCGCATCAGTTTTTTAATCAATGAACAAGGTATCATTGAGCAGGTATTTGACAAATTTAAAACAAAAGATCACCACCAAGTCGTTTTAGACTACCTTGCCCAACATTCATAACCAGTGGTCTCCATGAATTCGCCTTCTGATGGATAAGGTTTCCCCCTATTCAGAAAAGCCATCCCACTAGTGAGGATGGCTTTTTAGATTAGCATGCTCAGTGAAGCATCTAGGGCCTGCTCACCATCACATTATTAAACCGTAAATTTACTGAGAATGGCATCTTGTTCACGAACATTTTCAGCCTGAACCTGCATCGCAATATTCGCTTCTTCTGCCGATTCTGATACTTGAGTCGATAGATCTTTAATCTTAACCGTATTGTTATTGATTTCTTCCGCAACCAAGCTTTGCTGTTCAGCAGCAGAGGCTATCTGTAAGTTCATATCGCTGATCTGCTGAATCGCATTGCGAATACGCTGCAATGCGGCATCTGCCAACTGAGCTTTAGCGACGGCATCTTCCGCCGTGGTTTTACTTTCATTCATCGCCACCGATACAGAGTTGGAGCCAACCTGTAGCTGCTCAATCATGGTACGAATTTCGGTTGTCGATTGCTGAGTTCGTTGAGCCAACGTTCTGACCTCATCGGCCACTACCGCAAAACCTCTCCCAGACTCTCCCGCTCGAGCCGCTTCAATCGCCGCATTAAGCGCAAGTAAGTTCGTTTGGTCAGCAATATCATTAATCACTTTCAAAATGGTTTCGATATTCGCAGTTGCCGATTCTAGGCCTCGTACTTCTTCAACGGCCATTTCAATGTGTGCTGATAAACGGTCAATCGACTGCGTAGTATCACTAACGACTAATGAACCTTCTTGTGTCGCCTCATCGGCCTCTTTTGCTGCCGAAGCGGCACCTTGAGCATTATTGGCAACCTCCGTTGCGGTTACTGACATTTCATGCATCGCTGTTGCCAGTTGCTCTAACTCTTGCAGTTGATCGCGCATTGCCGCCGAAGAGCCCCCAACACTAGACATGGTTTGCTCCGCTCCTCGCATAATTTCTTCACCAATCGCTTTAGATTGCTGAATCTGTTTTTGCAAAGTTTCGGTAAATGCGTTAAATCCGTATGCAAGCTCAGCAAACTCTTTATCAGTATTGGTGTTTAAACGTTTCGTCAAATCCCCTTGCCCTGAAGCCATATCCTGAATCGCATCATTTAATAACCCAAGCGGACGCATAAGAACTTTAATCAACACGCTCAGGCCAATCACACTTAAAATCACGCCAATTAAGGTGTAGATAATCGAGCTGTTTCGTAACGTAGACAGCGTAGAAAACGCTAAAGACTCATCGATGACCGCCCCAACATACCAATTTTCATTAGGAACTTGACTAAAGTAAGCAAGGTGAGGTTGCCCCTCTAATTCAATCTGTTGAATCCCTTCACTGAGCGTAATTTGTGGAAGATAGCTAGAAAGGGGCTGCCCATTATTATTCACATCAGGATGAGCTATCGTCGTCCCTTCCGCGGTGACAATAAATAGATACCCAGCATCAAATAAGTTAATACCGTTGACCAATGTGGCAAGTTTTGTCAGCTCGAGATCATAAAACATTGAACCAATAAACTGTCCCCCAGAGCGTACAGGGGTACCAATTGAGATGATCATGTTTTTTGTTGCCGCATCAACATATGGAGCGGTCACGATTAGCGATTGCTGATTTTTCGCTCCGGTATACCATGGGCGCTGTCGTGGATCATAACTGCTGTCTGGGCTCCAATTATCATCATTTTCAATCATCGAACCATCGGCTTCATAGCCAAGCCCGATCGATAAAAAACTGCCTTTAAGGGTCGGTTTTTCTAAAACATCCTGTACATATTGTCGATTGGTCGGATCCAACTCCAGACTTTCGGTCATCGCTTTGGCTAAGCCTTTTTTACTGCTCATTTCTGATGAGATGGTATTTTTAACCCCTAATACCATCTCTTTTAAGCTATTTTGAACTAAAGATTGAACTTCAGAACGTACCGTTGCTAATTGTTGTAAAGACAAAAGCACCACAATAACCAGTAAAAGCGCAGATGAAGCGGCTACAATTTTTTGACTAAATTTCATAATTTCCCTCGACTTTTATTCCATATTTTTATTGTTATGATTTCTATATCGACAAGCCAAATGAAAACTTCAGTGATCGTCTTAAATACTTTAGTTGATGATTACGCCCTCTTCCTCACATTATTCCGTAGGGGAAACATTTTCATCATTGCTAGGCAAGGCGTGCCAAACCGCTTTAACCAGTGTCGCAAGCGGAATAGCAAAAAAGACGCCCCAAAACCCCCACAAGCCACCAAAAACCAACACAGCAACGATGATCGACATAGGATGCAAATTCACAGCTTCAGAGAAAAGAACAGGAACCAAAACATTACCGTCCAGCACTTGGATGATCGTATAAGCGATCAGTAATGTGTAAAAAGGCGGGGTCATTCCCCATTGGAACAAGCCCACAATCGCAACAGGAATAGTGACAGCTGCCGCACCGATGTAAGGAATGAGTACAGAAAAGCCAACCGCAACGGCAAGCAAAGCGGAATAGCGCAGTTCTAAAATAGCAAACGTGACGTAACTTACCCCACCCACGATAAGAATTTCTAGTACCTTACCACGAATATAATTCGAGATTTGTTGGTTCATCTCCACCCATACTTTGGTGGCTAGTTTGCGATTTCTTGGCAAAAGTCCACTGGCAACATTCAGCATTTCCTGCTTATCTTTGAGTAAGAAAAACACCAACATAGGCACCAAAATCAAATACACCGCTAAGGTTGCTAAACTCACCAGTGAAGCCAGAGAACCTTTTACTACCGACTCACCCACGCTAAGCGCTTGATTTTTAGCGTTATTAATCAATGATTCGACAATCTGTAAGTTGGCTAATTCAGGATAACGTTCAGGAAGGCTAGCAATAAAGAGTTGAAGCCCATTGTACATGTTTGGTATGTCATTGATTAAGTTAACAACTTGCTGCCAAATTGTTGGAACCAATCCAAATATCGCCAAAAACATGAGCCCGATAAACAGTAAAATAACCAGCACAACCGAGGCGGTACGAGGAATGGTTAATCGGCATAATTGAACAACGGGCCACTCCAACAGATAAGCCAGCACCAATGCGACCAATAAAGGGGCAATTAAGTGGCCGAAGAAATAGATGGTAATGAAACCAAAGAAAAGAATCGCCACCAAACTGACGGCATGGGGATCGGAGAAACGTCGTTGATACCAACGATTCAGCATTTCAAACATCGAGAGGAGTCTCCTTTGAAACATAAAGCGAGAAATAATCAGCCACAGGTTGGCACTTACTGATGAACCCCTGTTGCTGTATATAAGATTGAATATCACGAACCGAGCTGATGTCGCTGATTAGAATAATGGTACTTTGCGTGTGATCAAGTATTAAGATGTGACGTTTCGCAAGCAAAAGTGTCATTGGGCATCGATGTTGGCGTAAATCGAGAATATTGGGTTCCATTCTTCAGCTCAATCCTTAATATAGGCATATCCGAGTCATCTCAACATATCGAACGAAACATCTTACGCAACTCAATGTATTGAGGTCACTTGGGAATGCCACATTGTATCGGCTTTTGCTCTGGGTGCCATTATTTTCTCGTGGTAACGATTCGTTGTGTTTACTTTGAAAAACAACGAGCGAAACCTATCGAACAAGGCATGGTCTTAGTGAAAGATGAGTTCGGAGTTTCCCACACAGTTATGATAATAAAACGGTCACGTTCACTAATTAGCCTTTGCTTAGTGGCAACGCTAAGCCTTCCATCGCTCTCTTATGCGGATGTGTCAAGAGTCGATAGTATTGAATTACCGGATATTGGCACGGTTGCAGGTTCAACATTAACCATAGATCAAGAACGCATTTATGGTGATGCTTATATGCGAATGCTAAGAAGCAGTAAGCCCATCATTAACGATCCTGTCATCAATGAGTACATCGATACACTAGGCCACCGGTTAGTCGCTAATGCGGATGATGTTAAAACTCCGTTCACCTTTTTTATGATCCGAGATCGAAACATCAATGCGTTTGCCTTTTTTGGCGGTTATATTGCTCTGCATTCCGGTTTACTGCTCCATGCTCAATCAGAAAGTGAGTTGGCTTCTGTTATGGCGCATGAAATCGCGCATGTGACACAGCGTCATTTAGCACGAAGTATGGAAGAGCAAGCGCGCCGCTCACCAGCCACCATCGCGGCATTAGCGGGGTCACTATTACTGGCCATTGCCGCTCCACAAGCCGGTATTGCGGCGATCACTGCGACAACCGCAGGCAGTATGCAAAGCCAAATCAACTACACTCGAAGTAATGAAAAAGAGGCGGATCGCTTTGGTATTGCAACCTTAGCCAAAGCTGGGTTTGATGTTCAGGCTATGCCTCGTTTTTTTGGTCGCCTAGCCGATGAATACCGTTATGCTAGCACGCCCCCACCCATGCTTCTCACTCACCCATTGCCCGAAGATCGCATCACCGATAGCCGAGCAAGAGCTCAACAATATCCGGATGTTCGAGTCTCACCCTCACTCAATTATCATCTAGCTCGCTCCCGAGTCGTTGCCCGTTATGCTGGAATCAGCAGTGATGCCGCCTTAGATTGGTTTACCCGCACCCAGAAAAAATCGCAAGAAAGCATTAATGATGCTTTTGATTATGGTAAAGCTTTGGTTTATCTCGATACGAAACAGTACAAAAAAGCGGAGCCGCTATTACAAACGCTATTAAAAAGCCATCCTGACAACAATTTCTACCTTGATACGATGACCGATTTACTCATCGAAACGGAGCGAGTCAATGAAGCGCTGCAACTTCTGGCGCAGGCGCTTCAACAAAAGCCGAATAACCCAGTGTTAGTCATTAACAATGCCAATGCCCTTTTTAAAGGGGAGAAATATGTTGAGGCAATCCGGTTATTGCAACGCTATACCCACGACAACCCCAATGATAGCAATGGGTGGAACTTGCTCGCTGAAGCTAATCATCATCAAGGCAATGAACCCGAAGAGTTGGCGGCTCGCGCCGAACTTCTCGCCCTGGGGGCAAACTGGAATAAAGCCATTCAATATTATACTCAGGCCAGCCAATTGGCTTCATTAGGAAGCTTAGAGCAAGCCCGTTATGATGCAAGAATTGATCAACTCATGGTACAAAGAGAACGCTTTTTATCACTTAAATAATCCGCGATAATCGGATGTTAACCACGATTACTATAATAATCACGTAAAGGAAAAGTTATGTCTGTCATCATTTATCACAATCCTAAATGCTCTAAAAGTAGAGAAACACTAGCATTGCTTGAAGCTCAACAAATACAGCCAACCATTATTAAATACTTAGAAACCCCACCTAATGTTGACCAATTAAAGCAATTATATAGTCAGCTTGGTCTGCCCAATGTCCGTAGTATGATGCGCACCAAAGAAGCCCTTTACCAAACGCTTAACCTTGCCGATGAAACGCTCTCTGATGATGCTCTCTTTCAAGCTATGGCTGAAAATCCTAAACTTATTGAGCGCCCAATCGTTGTCGCTAATGGTCAAGCAAGACATGGACGGCCACCAGAGCAAATTCTTGAAATTTTATGAGTATACGTTTAGTTGTTCTCTATTATAGCCGCCACGGAGGAACACTCGCTCTGGCTCGGCAGATAGCCAGAGGGATTGAGTCAATTGCTGGTTGTGAGGCCTTACTACGCACAGTCGCACCGCTAGATGAAACCCTCGTTCAAACATGTGATCCTATTATTAGGATGGAAGAACTCCAACAATGTGACGGTTTAGCCCTTGGTAGCCCGGTGTGGTTTGGCAATATGGCCGCCCCCTTGAAGCATTTTTGGGATCAAACGACGCCGTTATGGCTCAATGGAGACCTCATCGATAAACCCGCTTGTCTTTTTACCAGCTCGGCAAGTTTACATGGTGGGCAAGAAACAACCCAACACACCATGATGCTCCCTTTACTCCATCACGGTATGTTGATTGTCGGTATTCCCTATTCAGAGCCTAAACTTCATACAACGCGTTCTGGCGGAACGCCTTACGGAGCAAGCTATGTTTCATCATCAGGACAATTAACTCGTGATGAAAATGAATTAGCCCGAAAACTTGGGCAACGGCTTGCTCAGATTGCACGTCAACTCAAGGAAAGATAATGACAACCCACCAACTCCCTCAAACTCGTTTGGTACGCTGGCTGGCACTTGGGGGAATACTCTCGCTAATAGTTTGGATTGCACTTTGGCAATTAATTTGGTCTCCACACCCACATATTTCGCCAGTGGCGATCACCATTGGTTGGCTTGTGCCTTTATTACTGCCGTTGCCAGGTATCATAAAAGGAAAACCCTACACTCATGCTTGGGCAAACTTTGTGCTCATGCTGTATTTTCTGCATGCGTTTACCCTTTTATATATCGATAACGGTGAACGCTGGTTGGCTGCGATAGAATTACTTTTTACCAGTTGTGCCTTTGTTGGCAATACGCTCTATGCGCGCCTGCGAGGTAAAGAACTGGGATTAAAATTAACCAAACTTTCCGAAGTAGAAAGGGCAGAAAAAACTCAATTTAATCGAGATAAGTAACCAAAATAAAACAGCCCCAGTGTTCAAAAACTGGGGCTGTTTTACTATTAAACCATCTTCTATTTTACAGAGTCAGTTTCTTAATTTTTCCACCTTGAATAATCACCGCAATCTTATTCTCAGGATCCTCTAAAAAACTAATATCATTATTTAGATTACCAGAAACCAATAGCAAATCAGCCAGCGCCTTTTCTTTAATTACTCCAAGTTCCCCCGGGTAAGGATCACAGGGGCCAGATAGTTTCAGCAATTGCCCATTACTGCTGGTTGCCATTCTCAATACTTCTAACGGTTTAAAGAAACGCGTCAGCTTAGATAACATTTTCCCTTGCTTAGTCAGATTACTAGGGGTAAATAAAATATCCGTTCCCCAAGCGAGCTTCACCTTATATTTCTTTGCCAGCTCATAGGCTCGTACCGTTCCCTCTGAAACGAGCCGCTGTTTATTAATGTTATTTGCATCATGATAAACATTGGCATCTTCATCCGCGAGGAAAGACTGTAAACTCCACCAAATATCGCGCTCGGCCATTAACTGCGCAGTTTCTTCATCACAAAGCTGACCATGCTCAATACAACGCACACCACATTCGATCGCACGCTGAATACTTTGTGTTGTATAAGCATGAACCATGACATACGTGCCCCAGTCATTTGCGGCATCGACTGCTGTTTTAAGCTCATTCGCCGTATATTGATTGGTAAATAAATGATCATGAGGTGAAGCGACACCGCCCCCTGCCATCAGCTTAATTTGTGAAGCACCTTGCATTAACTGTTCACGAACTGACTTCAGAACAGCATCATTTCCATCAGCAATTGAAGCGATGCCTTCACGTTCGATACGGCTCAATGAGTGGCAGGCAAATAATTCTGAAGCCATTCGAAAATCAGCATGACCAGAGGTTTGAGAGATCATCGCTCCCGAGGGGTAAATCCGAGGTCCATTAAATATCTGTTGATCAATCGCTTTTTTCAAGGAAAAACAAGGCCCCCCCGCATCTCTGATGGTGGTAAACCCTCTCATTAAAGTATTATTTGCCTCTTTCGCCGCCACTAGATGAATATATGTCATTTCTTCCATCATCGCTTGAGGCTTAGTAATGGCACATAACAGAGAATGCCAATGCGCATCGATCAAACCCGGCATTAGCGTATACCCTTGACAGTCTAAGGTTTTATACCCTTCAATCTTTGCTTCTTGCCCGACGACTATCTGGCCAATTTTATCTCCATCGATAAACAGGCTCACATTATCTTTGATCGTTAACGTTTCACCATCAAATAATTTGGCATTAATCAGCCAATATTGTGTTTCACTCATCAATGAAGACGTTGAGGTCAGCGATTGAGATAAGTGCTGATAGATAGCTTGTGACTCTTGAGGGCTAATGGTTAAGCGCTCATTAATTTTACTCATCGTGTCACTGCAACATGAACATGTCTGCTCACTGTGTTCGTTCATTACCTTTTCCTCTACAAGTCGCTGTCATCCGTGGCTAATCTTTCCAAGAAAAATAAAGCATTGTCTCTTGTGGCTGCGCCGTTGTGGGCAGATCGGGCTCAACCCACTCTGATGATGACTCATCCGTTTCTGATGAATGGGATGGTCTTGATACCTCTTGCTGAGAAGGCGACGTGAATGGGCTTTCCATCACGGGGGCTGCTCGTTGAGTAATCTGTTTCATTCGTAACACTTCTTGTACAAACCCATCTTCATCGGCCAATAAATGTACATTAAAGGTGACTTCATCCCCTTTAATTTTAACGACATCTAATGAAGCGACAGAACTTAAACGCATCAGTGCCCTTTCTAAGGCAAAGAAAGCTTGAGCACTACGAACGGGTTTAAATTCAGCCAACAATTTTTGAGAAGATTCACTGCTGACCAATACCCCTCCTTTCTGCGCATAATAGTCGCTAATCTCATCAATCAAGGTAGTGATGGCTTGCGCACCACTGGCTTGGCCAACCAATGGTTTTTTCGGCGATGCTAACATCTGTTCAGCAGGTTGATCATACAGCGTCCAACGCAGCTGTGTTCCTTGTACTCGTATCACTAAAACAGCATCGGTCGGATAACGTTGACTAGCAAAACTGATAGGTTGCGTAAAACCTCCCCATAAATCCGAGGTTTGAATCCCAGTAATATCATCAAAATCGCCAACAGGCATGGTTAATGGCAACCCACGCTGCTGAGCTCGACTTTTCAGTTGCTGCATTAATTCGCTATTTGAATGTTCCCAACTGATATGGCGGTCATAGTTTGACTCTTCTATCAACCACACTAAGAGGTTGGTTCGAGTCTCTGGCCAAAACGGTAATTGAGCCTGAGTCAATAAAGTGCGGACATGAGGAGCACTGAAAGCCATTTTAAGGGTTTTATTGCCTCCTTGCTGACCATAACTCATTTGATTTAAATATTGAGCGCTTTGCCGTAATGCTTTTTGGACAACCTCATTATTAACCGAGTCCTTATCACCGGAAGCACGAATAATGACTTCCTGTAAACCTCTCATTCTGGCGTTGGTTTCTGCATCACTTTGTTGCTCATCAATCACAACTTCAGCTTGATATAGGTTAACTTTAGAAGAAGCAAGCCCAGGTAGGCTCATTAATCCCATAACCAACAACAGTAAATAGCGCATAGTATTCCCATCTCCTCACGAGTAAGCATTGATGATAAGCAACTATCCCCCTTCGAGCAAGGCACCCCACTCACGCCCTTGTCAAATTTTCTCCAACTTTTGATTACTTACAAAGAAAACCGGAATGGCAAAAGTTTGATCTGTTTTCCATGGCAATCGTTTGCAAAAGTGATAAAATCCCGCGAATTTTGTTCAGCATCAGGGAAAATACGATGAAAAATGCCATTCAAGGCGCACAAATGTTATTTGTTGCATTTGGAGCGTTGGTTCTGGTTCCATTGCTTACTGGGCTCGACCCTAACGTAGCACTGTTCGGTGCCGGTATCGGTACTCTTTTATTCCAACTTATCACCCGCCGTTCAGTCCCTATCTTCCTCGCCTCTTCCTTCGCTTTTATTGCTCCTATTATGTACGGTGTTCAAGCATGGGGAATTGCTGCAACCATGGGAGGACTAATGGCCGCCGGTGTGGTTTATGTTCTACTGGGCGCAATCATCAAAGTGCGTGGCGTTGCTATTGTGCATAAATTACTGCCCCCTGTTGTGGTCGGCCCAGTCATTATGGTGATTGGTTTAGGCCTTGCGCCTACGGCTGTCAATATGGCGTTGGGAAGAACTGGTGATGGTTCTGTGCAGTTGGTCGATGCGCAAGCCGCCCTATGGATTTCTGCGATTTCCTTATTAGTCACCGTAGGGATGAGTGTTTTTGCTCGTGGCTTTTTAAAGCTGATTCCTATCTGTGCAGGTATTGCCGCAGGTTACAGCGCTTCGCTTTATTTTGGTGTGGTCAGTTTTGCCCCCGTTCAACAAGCGGCATGGTTTGCTTTACCTAACTTCACTTTCCCTGAGTTTAATATTAATGCCATCTTATTTATGATTCCGGTCGCCATTGCTCCTGCGGTAGAGCATGTGGGCGATATGCTCGCCATTTCCAATGTCACCGGAAAAGATTACCTGAAAAAACCGGGCCTACATCGCACGATTGCTGGTGACGGAATTGCAACCATGGCAGCCAGCTTTGTCGGAGCGCCACCGAATACCACTTATAGTGAAGTCACTGGCGCGGTTATGCTGACTAAAGCGTTTAACCCCGTCATTATGACTTGGGCTGCGATCACGGCGATCATTTTAGCGCTAGTTGGTAAGCTAGGGGCCTTGCTACAGACCATTCCGATTCCTGTTATGGGCGGGATTATGATTTTGCTGTTTGGTTCTATTGCAACCGTGGGGCTTAATACCCTGATCAAAAATCAGGTGGACCTGCATAAATCTCGAAACTTAGTCATTGTTGCCGTTACGCTCGTATTTGGTATTGGGGGTATGGCCTTTGGTATTGGCGACTTTAGCCTGCAAGGGGTCAGCCTATGCGGTATTGTTGCTATTATCTTAAACCTGATTCTACCTAATGACCTTGGTGAGAATCAGGTGGTGGATAACACTCAGATTGAAGAACATCAATAATAATTAATGTTCTGACGGCTGCTAGTTGCGCCTTGTATTCCCTTTAAGATTCTTGGCACAAATCGGCAAAATTGCCTCTGGTGAGCAGTGCTAACTCATTGGGGGCCAATTCAATTTCTAACCCTCGTTTACCCGCACTGACACAAATGGTTGGTAAATTTTTAGCACTGCTGTGAATAAACGTCGGCAATAATTTTTTTTGCCCTAGTGGGCTGATCCCCCCCACCACATAACCCGTCGTTTTTTGCGCAATTTCAGGGTTCGCCATTTCTGCTTTTTTTGCCTTGGCTGCTTTTGCAGCTAGTTTTAAATTTAACTTTTGCGCAACAGGAATTACCGCGACCGCTAAATTTTTTTCTTCTCCATTCAAACAAAAAAGGAGCGTTTTAAATACCGTATTGGGATCTTGCCCAAGCGCTTCTGCGGCTTCTAAACCATAGCTAGGATGGCTAGGATCGTGCTCATATTGGTGGATGGTGTGAGCCACTTTCTTTTTCTTAGCCAAATTAATTGCAGGGGTCATAATCCATCGCTCCTTATCACCCAAAAATAAAAAACGAGTAAGGAAGCCTCACTCGTTTTTACCTCGTAATGCCCAATTAACGAATATCGATCGGGGCAAAACTCTTAATTAAGTCATCTAAATTTTTCATCTGCGCCAAGAAAGGCTCTAACTTATCGAGTGGTAATGCAGAAGGGCCATCGCATCGTGCTTGATCTGGATTGGGGTGCGCTTCAATAAACAACCCGGCAATACCGGTTGCGAGACCAGCTTTAGCCAGTTCAACCGTTTGCTCACGGCGGCCACCCGATGCCGCCCCTGATGGGTCACGCATTTGTAGCGAATGAGTGACATCAAAAATAATAGGGCTGCCCTTTGACGCTTTTTTCATGACCCCGAAACCCAGCATATCAACCACTAAGTTATCGTAGCCATGGCACGAACCTCGTTCGCAGAGAATAATCTTATCATTGCCACATTCGGCAAACTTCTCAACAATATTCCCCACCTGACCTGGGCTCATAAATTGAGGCTTCTTGACATTAATTACTGCCCCAGTTTTTGCCATGGCTTCCACTAAATCAGTTTGACGCGCAAGAAACGCCGGTAATTGGATAACATCAACCACATCAGCAACAGGCTGAGCTTGAGCTTCAGTATGAACATCAGTAATGATTTTCACACCAAACGTCTCTTTTAATTCTTGGAAGATACGCATACCTTCTTCCAAACCTGGGCCACGATAGGAATGCACTGAACTGCGATTCGCTTTGTCAAACGAAGCTTTAAAGACATACGGGATACCCAGTTTTTCCGTCACTTTTACATAGTGTTCGCAGATCTGCATCGCAAGATCGCGCGATTCCAAAACGTTCATCCCTGCAAATAGTGTGAAAGGTTTATCGTTAGCAACCGGAATATCACCGATGTGAACAATTTTTTGTTCCATGTTTAATTTCTCTTCGTTGTGATTAATGCAGCGTCACTGGGTTATGAGTGAGTGCATTCATTTGATTCTTTAACAGTTCGGCCGCCGGATCTTCAGGGCAATGCTGAATAAAATATTGATAATCCGAGAGAGCAACCTGATGGCAATCCAACTGTTGGTAAATAAAGCCACGATCGCGGATTTCATACGGATCGTCAGGCACAAACGTTAACGCTAAATTGGTACATCGCAACGCCAAAGTATAACGCTCTTCCCGCAGTAACGCACTTTTCAGCAACGCTAACCAGCGACCAATAATCGTTGGGTGGTCGGCTGGAGTAAGATGTTCTGGCTGTAACTGGGCTAATGGCCCCCGATGCCCCACAAGCCAAGCATTAAGAATATGAGCAGACACATATTCTCCAGAAAAAGGATTAAGATACAAAGGCTCTTCTTCGGGCCAGCACACTTCCAGTAAAAACTGAGTTGGGAAGGTAATACCACGAACAGGAAAATCAAACTGTCGAGCAAAATAAAGTAATAAAGCGCCCAAACTGACGGGAATCCCTTGGCGACGCTCTAACACTTTATCCATAAAACCATTTCGTGAATCAAAATAAGCATCTTTATCACCACAAAACCCCCACTGACGATAAAACAGTGCTAATAACGCCGCAAAACGTTGTTTCGGTTCAAGAGCTGTAGGTAATGTTTCTTTTGCCTGATGCAATAATGTCCGTAACTCAGCCAGAGCCCATTCTACTTTTGTCTCTGGATTGATGGCTTTATTTAAAGCGAGAGCCCCTTCCACCAGCTCCATCGCATCAAAATCTTCATCAAATAGGTTCAACATAGTATTACTCTAGCTTATGGAATTAACTAAAAAACATCGGGGCTTTACTCATGGCCACTTTCCCAGCCATCACTAACCAGCCCATCGCTCCAAGAAAAGCAAAGGTGCGCAGTAATTTATTTCGACCAAACTTGAGCGCAAAAAAGCCCAGAGTGATATAAGCAAGGACACAGGTTACTTTGTCTGTCATCCAAGGCGCGGCCGAGGTATAAGGAATAAACCCGGTGATCACAATCAGACCAATCCCTGTACCAAGGAGTAAACTATCATTGATATGAGGGAAAACCTTGAGGAATTTATGCTGTAACCATGGTGAGTCCATCATCATAAGCAAATAACGAACCGTCAATAAAAAAGCACTGAGCGCAATCGTCAATAAATGGAGATGTTTGAGTCCTTCGTACATATTTTCCTCTTAAAATCAAAATCGAGCGATGGTCACTCGATCATTACCCGCATAGTCTTGCTCTGTTGTAATAGATTGATAACCTAACTCTCTTAGAATCGCTTGAACAGCGATAGCTTGGTCATAACCATGTTCAAAAAGCAGCCATCCATCTGCTAATAAATACTCTCTCGCAGTTTTAGCGATATATTTGATATCAGCCAGCCCATTGTCCGCAGCAACTAATGCACTTTTCGGTTCAAACCGAACATCGCCCTGAATTAAATGGGGATCATGTTCTTCAATATAGGGTGGGTTTGAGACAATCAAAGCAAACTTTATACCGTCTGCCAGTGGGGAGAACCAACTACCTTGCAAAAATGTGACATTGGTAATCTGCAAACGTTGGCTATTTTCTATCGCCAACTGGTGTGCTTCATGGCGTAGATCGATCCCCATAACTTGACGAGAAGGTAATTCAGACGCCAATGCTAATGCTATGGCACCGGTTCCCGTCCCAAGATCAAGGATGTCACCCGGTATTTGTTCTGCTTTTTCTAGAGCCAATTCCACTAAACGTTCAGTATCAGGGCGAGGTATTAGCGTAGACGGTGCCACTTTGAGCGGCAATGACCAAAACTCTCGCTCACCAATGATATAAGCCACTGGCTCACCGCTAAGGCGTCGGGTTAATAGTGCATCAAACTCGGCTCGCTGCTCAGGTGTGAGCATTTTTTCGGGCCAAGTTAATAAATAAGAGCGTGGTTTTTGCAACACATGGCAAAGTAATACGGTGGCATCAAGCGACGGCGAGTCGCTGCCGCTCTCGGCTAAGCGTGTTTTTGCTAAGGCGACTAACGCCTCAATACTCATCGACATCCGTTAATTTTGCTCTGCCAAGGCCGCTAATAAATCGGCCTGATGCTCTTGTATAACCGGATCAACCAAGGCTTGTAGATCGCCTTCCATCACTTCACTTAATCGATAAACGGTTAAGTTAATACGATGATCTGAAACTCGCCCTTGTGGATAATTATAGGTACGAATGCGGTCACTGCGATCCCCTGAACCTAAAAGGTTACGTCGGGTATCCGAAATTTCCGCCGCTCGCTTTTCTTCTTCTGCTTTAGCAATACGAGCCGCCAAAACAGACATCGCTTTGGCTTTATTCTTATGCTGAGAACGTTCATCCTGACATTCCACCACAATTCCGGTTGGTAAGTGGGTAATACGAATGGCAGAATCGGTCGTGTTAACGTGCTGACCGCCCGCGCCCGATGAACGGAAAGTATCAATTTTAAGATCAACTGAACGAATTTCTGGAATTTCAGCTTCAGGAATTTCCGCCATCACGGCAACCGTACATGCTGAAGTATGTACTCGCCCCTGAGATTCTGTCGCCGGAACCCGTTGCACGCGATGACCGCCTGATTCAAATTTCAAAATACCATAGGCACCATCGCCACTGACTTTGGCAATCATCTCTTTATAACCACCATGCTCCGCTTCACTGGCCGACATCACTTCAATTCGCCATCCTTTCTTCTCGGCAAATCGGCTATACATACGGAATAGATCGCCGGCAAAAATCCCGGCTTCATCACCACCAGCACCAGCTCGAATTTCTAAGAAACAGTTCCGATCATCATTCGGATCTTTAGGTAATAGAAGAACTTGCAGATCCTCACTTAAGCGTTCAATCGCCGCTTTGGCTGCTTTAATTTCTTCTTGCGCCATTTCACGCATTTCAGCATCGTCTTCATTGGCCATCTCTTCGGCGGCGACTAAGTCTTCTTGAGCTTGCTGATAAGCTTGGAAACATTGGGTGATTTCTTCAAGTTGTGAATACTCTTTAGAGAGTGCACGGAACTTGTCTTGATCACCGATTACGGTTGGATCACCCAATAAGTGTTGCACTTCTTCATAGCGCTCCACCAGAGATTCAAGCTTAACTAAAATCGATGCTTTCATAGTGTCTTCTTTAATAAAAATAGGTAAGGAATGACGAATTATTGCGGGTCATCAAGACCCAAACTTTGTCTGATAATAGCCAGTTTCGCTGGCTCCCCCTGCTCGGCGGCCATTTGCAACGCCCGAGTCGGAGTGTGAATGAGTTTATTAGTCAATTTATTACTGAGTTCGATCAGCAGCTTCTCAGGATCCCCCCCTGCCGCCAGCGCTTGTAAACTCTTGCCGAGTAGATCTTCGCGAATCTCATTTGCAGCCTTGCGATAATCTCGAATGCTATCGACGGCCTGTAAGGAGCGTAACCAGCTCATAAAGTCCGCGCTTTCTTCGCTCACAATCACTTCAGCTTGAATCGCCTCGATTTTCCGCTGCTGTATATTGCTATCCACGATCGACTGCAAATCATCGACTGAATAGAGATATGCATCATCCAAATCTCCAACTTGAGGTTCAATATCACGAGGAACCGCAATATCAATCAACAAAATCGGTTGGTGACGACGAACTTTAAGAGCGCTTTCTACCATCCCTTTCCCGATAATGGGCAATGGGCTTGCTGTTGAACTGATGACAATATCCGCATGGACCAAGTAGTCAGGAATCTCATTAAGAGTAATGACTTCGGCATTAAAATCCTGCGCTAACACCTTTGCTCTCTCAAGGGTTCGGTTAGCAACAATCATTCGTTTACAGCGATGACTGGCCAAATGCTTTGCCACCAGCTCAATTGTCTCTCCAGCACCAACCAGTAACACCGTCGCCTCGGCAAGCGATTCAAAAATGTGTTTAGCTAAAGTGCACGCGGCATAGGCTACAGAAACGGCACTCCCACCAATTTCTGTTTCAGTACGAACACGCTTCGCAACGGAAAACGCTTTTTGGAATAGCTTTTCTAACGCTGAATCGACCATGCGGCTCTCTTTAGAGTCCGCATAAGCTTGCTTAACCTGCCCCAGTATCTGAGGCTCACCCAAGACCAGTGAATCCAATCCACACGACACTCGCATTAAATGGCGAATCGCCGCTTGCTCTTCATGAATATATAAGCTGGGTTTTAATTCTTCAGGGTGTACCTGATGAAACTGCGATAACCATTCAACTAATTTATTCTTACTTGCCGCTTTTACATCACAGTAAAGCTCGGTACGGTTGCAAGTAGACAGGATCACACTCCCGTTTACATAAGGGTGGTTTGAGAGATCACGTAACGCTTCAGACAACTTATCCGGTCCAAAGGCCACTTTTTCTCGTAACTCAACCGAAGCCGTATTGTGATTGATACCAATAGCAAGCAAGGACATCTATCGAGGATTCTCAGGTAAGAAATGGATTAAGCGACGAATTTTACTTGATGCACCTAGTTATTGAAAGAGCCAGCAGGATTTGTTTTCCCGAGTTCGTGATATCAGTGATATAGTAAACGCGACTTTCAGACTCAAAACACGTAAAGTGACAGATAACAATCCGAATAAAAGCCGCTATGTACATAATGGAATGGCTGTGATGAGAATAAACGTTCGCAGAACCAACGAGAGTGTTGCTAAAAATCGGGCGAGTTAACCTCTATTGAATGGATAAATAACGAGCACACCATGACTACTAAGCCACGTATTTTCCTGCTGTTTTTTTTCATTGCTGTCTTAACTGGCTGTAGCACCATTTCGCAGCCGATCGGTGATGTCCAATGGCAAACGCATCTGGCTCAGCTAGAGCAAATCAGACAGTTCCAGTTGGTGGGTAAATTAGGTTATCGTTCACCCGATCAGCGCCAGTCACTCAATTTTCAGTGGCAAAAAAGCCTCACAGGGACCCAATTAAGGCTCACCACCTTTCTTGGACAAACCGTCTTGAACTTATCGATCAATGAACACGGAGCTGAGGTTCAAACTCATGATCGCCGCTATCGAGCAGCCAGTGCTCAGCAATTGGTTCAGCAGTTGACGGGCTTAGATATTCCCATTGAATTATTACAAGATTGGATATTAGGGCTACCGTCCCAAGCCGATCAATTTGAACTCAATCGCCATAATACACTGGCTTGGCTAGATAAAACGGCTGAACATCGGACTTGGCGAGTAAATTATCAACATTATCGTGAATACCCATGGCAACAAATGAGCCTACCTTTACCGGATAAACTCACGCTATCGCAAGAGACGACCTCCATCAATTTAGTGATTTCGCAATGGACGTTAACCCCATGAACCCGCACTCCACAACTTGGCCCTCTCCGGCTAAACTGAATCTTTTTCTCTATATCACCGGACAACGACCCGATGGTTACCACGAATTACAAACTCTGTTTCAATTTATCGACTACGGTGATGAGCTCACCATTACCCCCACTTCCGATGGAATAATTCATCTCACCCCAGAGTTGCCTGGCGTTGCTGAGCAAGACAACCTCATTTGGAAAGCAGCAAAAGCTCTCCAGAAACAAACTGGGTGCTTACAGGGCGCTCATATTCATCTCACCAAACGATTACCGATGGGCGGAGGTATTGGTGGTGGGTCATCAAACGCTGCAACCGTATTGGTCGCTCTAAACGCATTATGGAAAACCAATTTAACTGATGAACAATTAGCCAAGATTGGATTGGCACTAGGAGCTGACGTTCCAGTATTCATTCATGGAAACGCAGCCTTTGCTCAAGGTATTGGTGAACAACTGCATCCGGTTGCGCTCGATGAGAAGTGGTTTTTGATCATCCGTCCAAATGTCAGTATTGCCACTAAAGATATTTTTACTCATCCCAATTTGCCAAGAAACACGCCAAAGCGTGATTTTACGACACTTCTCGCCACCGAATACGAAAACGATTGCGAAAAAATTGTCCGAATGCTTTACCCAGAGGTTGATAAGCAACTTTCATGGCTGCTACAATACGCGCCGTCAAGATTGACCGGGACGGGGTCTTGCGTTTTTGCTGAGTTTGTGAGCAAGAAAGATGCAGAAGCTGTCCTTGCCAGACTCCCTGACGACGTCTCAGCGTTTGTGGCCCAAGGGCGCAATACATCACCGCTAAAAGAGACACTGGCTGACTACCAATCAGCCCACACCCAACCTAATTAAAAACTGGACGCAACCCTGAGGTTTCCACCGTGCCTGATATGAAGCTATTTGCTGGTAACGCCACACCTGAACTAGCCCAACGTATTGCTGATCGTCTATACATCTCCCTTGGTGATGCTACTGTTTCACGTTTCTCTGATGGAGAAGTGGCAGTGCAGATCAACGAAAATGTTCGTGGTAGCGATGTATTTATTATTCAATCTACCTGTGCGCCAACCAATGACAACCTAATGGAATTGGTGGTAATGATTGACGCAATGCGCCGCGCTTCAGCAGGCCGTATTACTGCCGTTATTCCTTATTTTGGTTATGCCCGCCAAGATCGCCGAGTGCGCTCTGCTCGTGTACCGATTACTGCAAAAGTTGTTGCAGATTTCCTTTCTAACGTTGGGGTTGACCGAGTGTTAACCATTGACCTACACGCAGAACAAATACAAGGCTTCTTCGATGTCCCTGTTGACAATATTTTCGGTACCCCGGTACTACTAGAAGATATGAAAGCGCGTAGCTTAGAAGATCCTGTTGTCGTTTCTCCAGATTTGGGTGGCGTCGTTCGCGCTCGCGCAACAGCAAAAGCACTGGGTGACATTGATATTGCTATCGTTGATAAGCGCCGTCCTCGTGCCAACGTGTCTGAGGTGATGAATTTAATCGGTGATGTAGAAGGTCGTGACTGTGTGATTGTCGACGACATGATCGACACTGGTGGGACTTTATGTAAAGCGGCTGAAGCACTTAAAGAAAGAGGAGCTAAGCGAGTATTTGCTTATGCAACGCATGCTGTATTCTCTGGTAATGCCGCTAAGAACATCAAAAACTCCGTTCTTGATCAAGTCATTGTGACTGACTCCATCACTTTATCAAAAGAAATGGCCGCAACAGGAAAAGTTTCTCAGTTGACGCTTTCTAGCATGTTAGCGGAAGCGATTCGTCGCATCAGCAACGAAGAGTCTATCTCGGCAATGTTTAACTAACAGTCCGATAACACTCACTACTGTGAAAACGCCTCATCAATGATGGGGCGTTTTATTTCATCACTGACCACATAGGGAGCTATCTCGCCCTATTGCGCTTTTCTATGCTATCATACCGCGCTTTTTCGTTTCCGAAGGGATCCTAGCCTTGAGTCAACCAATTAAATTACTTGTCGGACTGGCCAACCCGGGACCAGAGTACGCAAATACTCGGCACAATGCCGGAGCATGGGTGGTAGAAGAGCTGGCTCGAGTCCACCACTGCGTACTAAAAAATGAGCCAAAGTTTTTTGGTTTAACGGGTCGAATCATGGTTAATGGTGAAGATCTACGTTTACTGATCCCCACCACTTTTATGAACTTATCCGGTAAAGCCGTTGCCGCTATGGCGAAGTTTTATCAAATCAATCCAGAGCAGATCATGATCGCGCATGATGAACTTGATCTTCCTCCAGGTATTGCCAAGTTTAAGCAAGGTGGTGGACATGGGGGTCACAATGGCTTAAAAGACACCATCAGTAAACTAGGCAACAATAAAGAATTTTACCGTCTTCGAATTGGCATCGGTCATCCGGGACATAAAGATAAAGTAGCAGGCTATGTGCTAGGCAAAGCTCCCAGCAAAGAGCAAGAGTGCATACTAGCTGCGGTCGATGAATCGGTTCGCAGCCTAGATATTTTACTCAAAGATGGCCTAACAAAAGCGCAAAATCGCTTACACACGTTCAAAGCTGAATAAGGTTACAAAGCATGGGTTTTAAATGTGGCATTGTCGGTTTACCTAACGTTGGTAAATCCACTCTTTTTAATGCACTAACAAAAGCAGGTATTGAAGCGGCAAACTTTCCGTTTTGTACTATCGAACCAAACACAGGTGTGGTTCCGGTTCCTGATCTGCGCCTTGATGCGCTTTCAAAAATTGTTAATCCACAACGCGTTCTACCAACGACAATGGAATTTGTGGATATTGCAGGCCTTGTGGCTGGAGCTTCCAAAGGCGAAGGCTTAGGAAATAAATTCTTAGCCAACATCAGAGAAACCGATGCCATTGGCCATGTCGTACGTTGTTTCGAGAATGAAAATATCGTACACGTAGCCGGTAAAGTATCACCACTTGAAGACATTGAAGTCATCAACTTAGAGCTAGCTCTCGCCGACCTAGACAGTTGCGAACGTGCAATTCAGCGTCAAGCGAAACGTGCTAAAGGCGGAGATAAAGACGCGAAGTTCGAACTGACCGTGTTAGAAAAACTATTACCGGTTCTGACTGAAGGGGGTTCAGCTCGTTCAGTACCACTGACAAAAGAAGAACTCGCGGCAGTGGGTTACCTAAACTTCCTAACCCTTAAGCCCACCATGTATATTGCTAACGTCAATGAAGAGGGATTTGAAAACAACCCTTATCTCGACGCGGTTCGTGAGCACGCAGCAAAAGAACAAGCCTCCGTCGTGGCTGTCTGTGCAGCAATTGAATCAGAATTGTCTGAATTAGAAGATGCAGAACGTGATGAATTCTTAGCCGATTTAGGTATTGAAGAACCTGGATTAAACCGAGTCATTCGCTCTGGTTACGAACTGCTGGACTTACAAACTTACTTTACCGCAGGTGTCAAAGAAGTTCGTGCTTGGACGATTCCTGTTGGTGCAACCGCTCCGCAAGCGGCGGGTAAAATCCATACCGACTTTGAACGTGGCTTCATTCGCGCTGAAGTGGTCGGTTACGATGACTTTATCCAATACAATGGAGAAAGTGGCGCTAAAGAAGCGGGTAAATGGCGTCTAGAAGGAAAAGATTATATTGTCAAAGATGGCGATGTGATCCACTTCCGTTTTAACGTCTAAACTTATCTCCGAATAACAAAGCCAACCTTGTGTTGGCTTTTATCGTTTATATATTGCGCAAAGATTGAAAAATAGTATCGAGTTAAAAGTAATAAAGTTGTCGCTTTAACACCCGTTTTTGATCAGAAACGGCGCTCTTTGTTTAAAAAAAACTCGAACGGCTGATTTCAGAGAATTTATTCAAAAAAACTATTGACGCTCTGAGGCCATATCCGCATAATGCGCACCGTTCTCAGCGATAAGGCAATTCATCACTGGGAATAACAATAGCAAATAAAACACTATTGTCTTGGCTACGTAGCTCAGCTGGTTAGAGCACATCACTCATAATGATGGGGTCACAGGTTCAAATCCCGTCGTAGCCACCATTTCCTAAGCGCTCTTTTTTAGAGTTTTTAGGAAAAATGCGGAAGTGGCGAAATTGGTAGACGCACCAGATTTAGGTTCTGGCGCCGCAAGGTGTGAGAGTTCAAGTCTCTCCTTCCGCACCATAATTAGGTCAAACTTTTTGTTAAAGTATGACTGCTGTAGGTCTATCGCCAAGCGGTAAGGCAGCGGCTTTTGATGCCGCCATTCCCTGGTTCGAATCCAGGTAGACCTGCCATTATTCCTTAAGTTTCAATGTGTAAAAACTATTGGAACTCAAAGCGAGATTGTATTATAGTTTCTCGCTCTGAAAAGATGGCTACGTAGCTCAGCTGGTTAGAGCACATCACTCATAATGATGGGGTCACAGGTTCAAATCCCGTCGTAGCCACCATTTATTTAACGTTATTTATTTGATAAATGACGTTTGATACCGAGACGCGGAAGTGGCGAAATTGGTAGACGCACCAGATTTAGGTTCTGGCGCCGCAAGGTGTGAGAGTTCAAGTCTCTCCTT